>JAWKKP010000008.1:0-343036 GCA_041393215.1 Draconibacterium sp. | reverse complement strand
TGAGATACTAAAAATTGCCAATTCGGGAGGTGTTTTTGGAATTCAGTTTGATGAGCGGCGTGTTGGCAGCGAAATGGAATTAAAAAAAGCCGGCAAGACACTTGACAGGAGGAAAATGCTGTTTAACCAGTCGAAAATGATTTGGAACCAGATTCAGCACATTGCCGAAGTTTTAAATCGCCATGAAAAATTTGCCTGGGGAATTCAATGTATCGGTTCGGATAACGATGGAATGGTGAACCCGCTAAATGGTTTCTGGACATCGGAAGACATGCCAATTTTTGATAGTTACCTCGAAAAACACGCCTACAATTTCCTGAAGTCTCCCGAATCGGCGCCGTTAAAAGAATACAATAAACTGGCAGCAGCCGACATAGTAGAAAGGTTTATGCGAATCAATATTTATGAATTTCTGAAAAAGAATTTTTAAAATCACTCCTGAAATATCATAATTAAAAGAGTGACTTTATCATCCGTTATTGGCAATTTATTACAAACCTCAAATTCGAACCGATCCAATGCTGATGATGTGGGTTTAACCAATTTTCGCTGTTGCAAAAAATAATCTATATCGATAATCCAGTCGAATAATTTGACTTTATCATACATTCTTATGTCTTTACTCAATTTTTGGAAACATTTGCAGCCAATTTATCCTCATTTATAGGTATTTCAATATAGGCCTAACACAATTATTTTTGTAATAAACCCAAACAGAAAAGGGTGAAAAACGGAATTACAATCCGAAGTTCATTTTAAATTAGAATTTGCTAAGTAAGCTAAATCTCAAACAAATATTTAATTCACTAAAAAGTAGGATTATGGAAAAAGGAAAAAACTTTGTTGCAATAAATACCATTGATGCAGAACCAGAGTACATCGAAAGATTTGAAATGCTGTTTAAAAGCCGGGCACGCGCTATTGACACAATGGAAGGATTTCATTCCATGCAGGTGTTAAAACCTACTCTTCCCGGCGAAAGCTACCTGATCGTAAGTTTCTGGGAATCGGAAGAGCATTTCAGAAACTGGTCGAATTCACCCGAGTTTTTGGAAGGGCACAAGCGAGGTTTCGCAGATTTATCGAAAGCAAGAAGCGAAGGGAAAAAACCACCGATGCATTCAAAATTCAGAACATACACAGTTTTAGCCCGATGAAAATTCTGAAGAAAGATTTTTGGAAAGGGAAATCGGGACTACTAAAGAAAATTGGAATTGCCGGTTTTATGTTCTTTCTGATTAAAGGATTGATTTGGATAGGCATTGCCGTTTTTGTTTGGCTCGGGGTTTCTTCATAAAACCTACAAATACTATCATACATATTCTGGCCTTTGTATCTTAATTTTATGAGATGCAAAGGCTTTTTTTGTTCGGCCAGTTTTCGTAACAAGGTTGTATCATACAAATAAAATAAACCTAAATCCCGACTATTTCTACAACGCCAATTTATTGCTAATTTTAGCTGCAAATCAAAAAATCAACAACCTAAATGAAACGCAGAGATTTTGTAACCCGAATTATTGTTGCCGGAAGCGCTCTATCGATGGGTGTTGGCTGTGGTCGAAAAATTGAAGGAGATAAAACTGAGAACGTAATTCCCGCCGCTGAAAACACGGAACCTTCAAAAACAATTACCGAACCTGCCAAAGAAATTCCAATTCTTGCAGAAACTGATGTTCTTGTAATTGGAGGAGGACCGGCCGGAGTTGCCGCAGCGATTGCTTCAAGCAGAGCCGGTGCCGAAACTTACCTGGTAGAACGATATAATCATTTGGGTGGCTTATGGACAGGCGGACTTGTGCTTCCGCTTTTATCCACGCATGCCATCGATAAACAAAAACGAAAAAAACAGGTCATTCACGGACTTGGCGGGGAAATGGCGCAACGTCTTTTCGATTTGGGAATGGCCATTCACGAAGTAAACCCGATTATTGATCCTGAAGCCGGAAAATTTGTTTTGGATGAAATGATTGCAGAAGCGGGCGTAAAAATATTGTATCATTCGTGGGGTGTAAATGCCATTATGGATGGAAATACCATTAAAGGAGTTTTTATTGAAAGTAAATCAGGACGGCAGGCTGTACTCGCCAAAGTAGTCATCGACTGTACCGGCGATGGCGATGTTTTTCACTGGGCTGGCGAGAATTATGAAACCATGAAATATCACATCGGGTTGGTTCACCGGCTCGGAAATATTGACCGAATAGACAAAAACAAACCAGGATATCAGAAAATGGAACTTGGCCAGCCAACTCCAATCCCAAGTGTAAACTGGGTGAACATGCACGGCCTCGACGACCAGGATGGAATTGATATGCAAAACCTATCAAAACTGCAACTCCAATACCGGAAAGAAATTTGGGAAAGTGTTCAAAAAATCAAACAAACTCCCGGTCACGAAGAAGTATTTCTGCTTGACACTGCATCGCAAATGGGCGTTCGAATGTCCCGTATTCTCGACGGTGAATACAAACTTACACTCGAAGATTCAATGACATTTAAGGAATTTGATGATGTAATCGGAATTAGCGGCGCATGGACCTCGATGTTATATAACGGACAAAAAGTAATGCCATATGAACGCCCATATTGGCAAATTCCTTACCGTTCGTTGCTTCCCAAAAAAACAGAAAATTTACTGGTGGCCGGCCGCTGTTTTTGCTTTGAACAATCTTTAGTGGAAGACACCCGGATTATTGGAACATGTTTGATTACCGGCCACGGCGCTGGCGCAGCTGCGGCAATTGCTGCAAACGATAGGGTAACACCAAGAGAAATAAATCGCAAAAAACTTCGAAAAACGCTGGAAGAGCAAAATGTTTGGTTTGGGTAAACTGAGGAAAGAAACCTAAAAGCAAGATGAACCTGGCAAAACCAAAATATATCCGAAGAATTTCAACAGTTGTGGCAGTTGCCCTTGCAATTCCCCTGAACTGGAAATTACTTACCGGATTATCGATTTGGCTGAGTCCGTTTGTAATGCTGAATTCGCTCTTTATGCTTAAATCCATGGTTTTGCTTAATCTGGTTGGGTGGACAATTCTGGTTATTTCATTTTTCAAAAACCGATGGTTCTGTCTTTATATGTGTCCCGTTGGATTAGGTTGTGATTCCTTTTCCAAATGGGGTAGAGAAGGACATAAAACCGTACAAAAAATACCACGTTTGGGAAAGTGGCTGGCCATTCTCTCATTAAGTGCTGCATTAACCGGAATTCCGCTTTTTATTTTACTTGACCCACTTGCAATATTTAACGGATTTTTTGCAGCATTTACAACGGAAATCACTCCCGTTGTTGTACTTTCATTGATAGGGTTACCTCTTTTATTGGTTATTCATCTGTTTTTACCCGGAATCTGGTGTTCAAAATTTTGTCCGTTGGGTGGCCTTTTTGACGAAATGACCTTACTCCGGAAATGGCTTCTTAAAAAATATAAAAAAGAACAAAGATCCTCATCGGAAATTGCATTTGGAAGAAGGATTTTTATCGCGTCAGGAACCGGGTTACTGGCAGGTGTTTTTATCCCGAAAGTTCTCAAATCAAATTCATCCGTTTTTTTCAGGCCACCCGCCTCTTCTTCAGAAGATGTTTTCAATATTCTATGTGTTCGATGCGGAAACTGTATCAAAGCCTGCCCTACCAACATTATTAAGCACCACACCGGAAAAGAAGATCGAACAAAGTGGTTGACCCCCGAAGTTACGTTTCAGAATAAAGGATACTGTCTGGAAGATTGTAACCTTTGCGGAACTGTTTGTCCAACCGGCTCTATCTCTCCGTTTAGCATCGATGCAAAAAAGAAACTGTTCATTGGAAGCATTGAAATCGGGCTTGAAAAATGCCTTTTAACCGAACTGAAAGAATGTGACCGTTGTAAATCGGTTTGTTCTTACCATGCAATTGAAATTGTTCCCGCCGGAAATTCGGTTGTTATGAAACCTGTTGCCAATTTATCGAAATGTGTTGGATGTGGCGCTTGTGCGGCCATTTGTCCAACCGAAACAATTTGGATGACTCCTTTGAATACAAAAACGCATCATGAAATTAACCAACTGTAAAACAAGCACTTTTTTAAAAACACAAACTCATTCTTTTTATTTTGAAAGGAATTTAAATAGTATTATTTTCGGCGCACATTTCTAAATCGAATGTAATGAATACATATCTTCTTCTTGGAACTTCCATTGTAGTATTAGCCCTGATTTCTTATTCAATTGCCATTATTTCCGAACAGTTTAAAAAAACCATAAACAAAACAGTGCTGATTTTTCTTACGTTGGGAGTTTGTCTTGATATAACTGCAACTACATTTATGATTATAGGATCGACAAAAGGCGCTTTCACATTGCACGGATTTATCGGGTATTCCTCACTGATTGGAATGTTTATCGATGCTGTTCTAATCTGGAAGCAACGACTAAAAAAGGGTATGAATTCTTATGTTCCGAGGCAGTTACATGTCTATTCCCGTTATGCATATATCTGGTGGGTAATTGCCTTTATCACCGGGGGACTTCTTGTCGCCCTCCGGTAAAATATTCCCGGAAAAGATAAAAAATACTTCCTCAAATAAAGCCAATCAGCGCCCAACGGACCGGATGGGACGTTCAAAAATATCTTGTTTTATAGTTTTACCTTTAATTAACTAAATCAAATTGTTATCTGTAAAACAAATAAAATGAAAGACCTAAAATTCCTGATTTCCCTATTTATCCTGCTGCTTTCAGCTATTTCCTCACAAGCGCAACGAACCGAAATTCAATTTACACAAAACTGGGAATTTACCGGCGGTTCGGTAACAGGTGAAGAAATTCATGAAATTGTTGATATTCCACATACCTGGAATGCCAAAGATGCGCAGGAAGGAATTCCGTATTTCCGGGGCGAAGGCGTTTATACAAAATCATTCACTCCCGATATTGCATGGAAAAACCAGCGGTTGTTTATTCGTTTTGAAGGTGTTATGACCATCGCTCAGGTTTATTTGAATGATGAATTACTTGGCGAACACCGCGGAGGTTATTCCGCATTTATTTTTGAACTTACCGACAAAATTATCTTTGGACAGGAAAACACCGTAAAAGTTATTGCAGATAACTCGTACTCTCTGGAAGTTTTACCATTGTTTGGCGATTTTAATATTTACGGAGGAATATACAGACCCGTGAATTTATTGGTAACCCCGCAGGTTTGTATTTCTCCTTTGGATTTTGCCTCTCCGGGAATATACCTTCAACAAACCCGGGTAACCAAAGAATCGGCAACGGTAGATGCAAAAGTGCTGATTTCAAATGCAACTTCTGAATCGCAAAACATTACCGTATCAGCAACCCTGATGGATGCCACCGGAAATTCATTGGAAACCTTGCAAAAAGATATCTCTGCTAAAGCCGGGGAAACTGAATTTTCACAACAATTTACGATAGCAAATCCCAATTTGTGGGATGGGAAAAAAAATGCATATCTCTATCATGTCAAAATTGATGTTATTCAGAACGGTAAAATTACCGACAGTAAATCAGAACCTTTAGGATTGCGCTTTTTCAGGATTGACTCAAATGAAGGTTTCTTTCTGAATGGCAATCATATTCCGCTACATGGAGTATCCCGTCATCAGGATCGAAAAGACAAGGGAAATGCACTCTCCTACTCCGACCATAAACAAGACATGGACATGATGCTGGAAATGGGAATTAACGCACTTCGCCTGGCTCATTACCAACATTCGGAAACAATTTACGACTTAGCCGATAGCACCGGAATTGTGGTTTGGGCCGAAATGCCCTGGGTTGGCGGTCCCGGCTCCTTGATGGGCGGCTCCAACGGATATGAACCGACTGATGCCTTTCACAACAATGCAAAACAGCAGCTAAAAGAACTCATCCGCCAAAACTTTAATCATCCGTCGATTTGTTTCTGGAGCATTTTTAACGAAATACAAAACCCGGAAGAACCAAGTCCTATTGATTTTATTCATGAATTGAATGATTTGGCTCATTCAGAAGATCCTTCGCGGTTAACCGTTGGCGCCAGCATGCTCGATCCAAAAGAAAACATTCATGATATAACCGATGCCATTGCCTGGAACCGCTATTTTGGCTGGTATTATTCCGAACCCAAAGACATGGGTAAATTTCTGGATAAAATACACGAAGATCATCCGGACTGGTGTATCGGAATTAGCGAATACGGAGCAGGAGCAAGTATTGTTCAGCATTCCGCAAAATTGGAAAAACCAAATCCTTTTGGTTCTCCGCATCCCGAAGAATGGCAAATGTACTACGCAGAGCAACACATGAAAATTTACAATGAGCGTCCTTACGTTTGGGGAACTTTTTACTGGAACATGTTCGATTTTGGCTCACAGTTTCGCCGCGAAGGAGATCACTTTGGCATCAACGATAAAGGTTTGGTAACCTTTGATCGCAAAGTAAAAAAGGATGCATTCTATTTCTTTAAAGCCAATTGGAGCACAGAGCCCGTCTTACACATTGCTTCGCGCCGGTTTATTTTTAGAAGTGAAGAAAAAACCGGGATAAAAGTTTACAGTAATTTACCGTCGGTTACATTAACAGTAAACGGAGAAACAATAGGAACCCAAACACCCGAAAACGGAATTGCCACATGGGAAAACGTAACCCTGACGAAAGGCAATAATGGAATTGTAGTAACCGGCGAATCCGGTGGCGAAAGCTTAAAAGATAGTTGCGTTTGGGTGCTCGAAGGTTTCGGAACTCTTCAAATAGCCAGAATTTTCGACTTAATGAAATATATTCCTCACGCACTGATTGTCGGATTATTAATACTCATCTGGTTATGGTTTAAGGGCTGGCGCAAAAAGGAACAAACACCGCGCTGGCAAAGAATCACGGCACGGATATTTTTCTTTATTATCGTGTTAATGGAGATCCTTTTAATTGTAATGAAAATATTGGTTGGTTCAATGTTGGGATAAAATTTTGCACACTTAACTTAATATGAATTAAAGAATTAAATCAGGCCAGATCTTCCGATCGGGCCTTTTTTCTGACTTTCATATTGATCATTTCCACCATTACTGAAAAGAACAAGGCAAAATAGATATATCCTTTCGGAATGTCGAAATGGAAACCATCGAGGATAAGCATAAAACCAATTAAAATTAAAAATGAAAGTGCCAAAACCTGAAAAGTTGGATGTTTCTTGATAAACCGGCTGATGATTTCAACAAAATAAATCATGGCTATCATCGCAATAATAACGGCTGTAATCATAATTTCAAGATGATTGGATAATCCGATCGCTGTTAAAATTGAATCGAATGAAAAAACAATATCAAGCATTAAAATCTGGGAAATAACATATGTATAGGAATGTTTCTTAACCGAAACTTTCTGTTCATGAACTCCTTCCATTTTCTCATGAATTTCGGAAACACTTTTTGCCAGTAAAAAAGTACCTCCCAAAAATAAAATAACATCGCGAATGGAAACGTCGAAATCGAATACCGTAAAAAGAGGCTTTTGCATTCGAATGATGTGTGTCAGCAGCGATAAAAGAATTATGCGCATTACCAGCGCCAGCATCAACCCAATGGTTCGAATTCGTTTTTGTTTGTCTTCCGGGAGGCGGTCGGTTACAATGGAAATAAAAATGATGTTGTCAATTCCAAGTACGATTTCCAAAAATGTAAGTGTTATCAACGAAATATACGTTTCGGGCTGAAGCAAAAATTCCATACCGTTCAAATTTTCACACCAATTTATGTGTTTTTATTGAAAGTAAAATAAGATATGAATAAATAAAATGGCGGTTAAAAAGTTAGTGTTGATTGAAACGACAGCGCAGTTATACAGGAATATTAACGCTCATAAACCTAGTTAGTCAGTGCTGCACCAATCATATTTTCAAAGCATTCCTGTAAATTCCGACAATTATCAAGCTTCGCTTTTACTTCAGGATAAAGATACTTCTGGTGGTTTAAATAATTACTGACAATCAGACTTTTTAGTGGCGAAATACTATTGATATTTTCGACCAGTTCATTTTGAATTGAAAGCTTACGAAGCCATTTTTGCTCATCGGCTATTTTCAATATTAATGCCAGTTTTGCCGCCGGAATTTCGTTAATATTGGTTATTTCCACTTTAAAATCGTTTTGAGATATTACTTCACTATCAACCAGCTTCCCCGTTATAAACTGTCGGGTTGAATCAACTTTATTCCAAAGTGTGTAACAGGTAAATGCGGCCCCGCTCACCATTATTTCGTTTGAGATATGAATGGTTTCGCCTGAAATAGCATCAGGGGCATCTTTTGATACATAATTATGTTTCACCAAATCTTTTTTATCCAATTTGCCCAGTTTTGAATTAGGGTTGTTAAGCAACGTGTATAACTGAAAATATTCAAATTGCCCAAATTCTTTATGCCCGGACTTGGTAAGCGGACGATTACGGGGAATGTAAAATCCAAGAAAACTACCGGAACAATCCCAAAACATGGTAATCTGAACCGGAAAGCAAACTTTAAGCAATTTTATAATTTCCGGCTACAATGCTTCATACCTATTTACGTACTTTTGTTTCATGAGAATTGCCGTTATAGACCTTGGTACGAACACCTGTAATTTACTGGTGGCCGAAACCACTAATACAGGTTTCAAAATTTTACATCAAAGCAAACAGCTGGTTCGTTTGGGCGACGATAAAATAAGAAAAAATGAAATTAGCCCAGAGGCAACAAAAAGGGTTTTGGAATCTTTTCAAATTCACAATACAATCATTCAAAAATACAATGTCGGGAAAATAGAAGTTATTGCCACCTCGGCAGTCCGAACTGCAGAAAATAAAATTGAATTTCTTGAGAAGTTAAGCGAGCAATCGGGGTGGATTGTAAAAGTAATTACCGGAGAGAAAGAAGCCGAACTTATTTTCAGGGGTGTTTTGCTGGCAATTGAAAAATTCGAGCGGCCTTCTGTTATTCTTGACATTGGAGGAGGAAGCAACGAGCTTATTCTCGGTGATAAGAAAGAGTGGCTTTGGAAAGAAAGTCAACCTACAGGAATGGCAAGGGTTATTAATCGCTTCTCACTTTCTGACCCTATTCAAAAGGGAGAAGTAAAAATGCTTCAAGACTATTTTACTGAAGCCCATAAAAATGCATTTACAAAGTGTAAAGAAAAGAAGGTTAAAACATTAATTGGTTGTTCCGGAGCTTTCGATACAATTGCAGATATTATTGATTCCGTGAATCCGGGGGAAAAGCAAAGAAGAACACAGCTAATCAACCTGGAAGAGTTTTATGAAGTATATGAAACCCTCGTGGAATCGACCCGTGAAGAGCGATTGACAATGAAAGGAATGGACTTTGTCCGGGTTGATTTAATTGTTCCCGCTGTAATTTTAATCGAACAACTTGTTTCCGAAATTGGAATTAAACAAATCATTCAAACCGATTTTGCTTTGCGGGAAGGAGTCTTATTTGAATACCTTCTGCCCGGTTCCGATTTATAAAATCTGATTCCGGAGCAAACCGTCGGCTACCAGAAAAATCATCATAAACAGGTACAGAAAATTCAGTTTATAAAATGCAGGGCGCACTTTAAATTCCTTTTCTGCAAAAACAGCCATCGATAATGATGACAATAAATAAAACGCATAAAACAATAACAGGAAAATAAGAATGCGGTTACTGAATACAAAGAATATCACCAACAGTGCCGATGCAATTGTGGTCAGAATCCAGGTATAAGTTATTCTTTTTATTTGAACTGCACTAAAAATCTGGTTCAAACTCGGAAGATTCGCTTTTTTATATTGATCGCCAAACATAAGTAACAATAACCAGAAATGCGGAATCTGTCCAATAAAAAAGAAAACGGATACCAACAAAATTATTTCAGAAGTCAGACTTCCACCTGCTCCGGCCCACCCAATCATAGGAGGTAATGCGCCTACAAAAGAGCCTGGAATAACGGCAAAAGCTGTTACTTTTTTTAGTGGTGTATAAATTCCATTGTAGAAGAAAAGGGTAGCCCAACTAACAATAAGCGCGATAACCGGAGCAGAAATCAAAAGAATTATTGAACCAATTACCGCAAAAACAATGGCAACCAACAAACCTTTCTGAGGAGTTACCCTTCCTGACGGGATCGGGCGATTTTGTGTTCGCGGCATAAACGCATCGGTTGTTCTTTCCTGCCAATGATTTAAAGCACCCGAACTACATGACATAAAAAAAACACCTGCCGTGATTGCCCACCCTACGCCATCTAATATACCGGTATAAAGCACATATCCGGTTAACGCAGATAAAGCAACCGAAATAGAAATTCGTACTTTCCCAAGTTCAAGTATATCTTTCAGAAGTGCTTTCAATGTTATTTTAAAGTTTTCAGATATTCAATAATGTTACTTATATCGTCCTCAGAAAGTTGCCCCTGGTAAGAAAGCATGAGCCCTTTGTTGAAACCATCAACAATATCGGCATTAGGATCGTAGATTGAGCGTTTAATATACTCTTCATCTACATGAACTTTTCGTGTTTCCTTTCCGGTTACAACTGTTTGTTCTTCTCCCCATATTCCCTTAAAACTTGGTCCCACCAGTTTTGTTCCATCAATGGTATGACAGGCAAAGCAACCGATATTCTGCATAATTTTTTTACCTGTCGCTGCGGCCGATTCTCCTTCTCCACCAGCCGAGGCTACTTTTGTGGTATCGGTTATAAACGACTGGAAAGCTTCTTTTTCCATAACTTTTACCGTTGACAGCATATAGGAATGTTGCAGTCCACAATATTCTGCACAAAAAAGATCATATAAACCTTCCCTTTGGGGTTCGAACCACATAAAATTGTCCTTTTTCCCCGGAACCATATCCTGTTTTACCCTGAAAGCAGGAATATATAAACTGTGAAGAACATCCATTGCAACCAGATTAAGTTTTACCGGCTGGTCTTTCGGAACATAAAGTGTATCTGTTCTTTTTCCGTTTTCATATTCGAAACTGAAATTCCACATCCGACCGTAAACCGTAATTTCCATACTGTCTTTTGGTGGCTTATGCATGGTATGCCAACCAGCCCAACCATAATAAAACATGACCATCGTCAAAAGAAAAGGAACGATGGTCCAAATCAACTCCAGTTTCGTGCTCCCCTCAATTTGCGTTGCTACAGGATTGCGTTTCCGATTGTATTTATAAAGAAAATAGATCATTACAATCGTTAATGCAATCAGGAAGAAAAAGGAAATACCAAGAATGACCATAAAGGCCGTATCTACTCCCTGAACAAAATTGGATGCTTGTGTAACTTCCGGACTATACATAATCTAAGTTCTATATAAATAATCTAAAAATGTTATTATTGTCACAACGAGAAAAATGGCAAATACGAAACCTACCATAGCTTTAATATATCCTTTATCGTATTTCAGGTGCATAAAATAGGTAAGCACCAAAAATGATTTAATACTGGCCAAAATAAGGGCACCAGCCACGGTATATTCACCAAGCTCAATACTGGTAATCCAGATAGAAGCCAAAGTAAGTGCGATTAAAGCAATCAGTATCAAAATATATACCCGATAAGGGACTACATGATGTTTTTCTTCTGACATAGTTTAGTATTTTAGTGTATCAAATAAAATAATGGAAACAGGAAAATCCATATCAGGTCAACCAAGTGCCAGTATAACCCCGAATTTTCAAGAAGAGCTGCACGGTTTTCATTTACTTTACCTTTCTGTACCCCTCGGGCAGCCACTACTATAATTATTAAGCCGATTATAATATGCAGGGCATGTAATCCGGTCATTACAAAGTACAAACCAAAAAACAAAATTTCTCCATGGCTAAAATCATTAATCATATGCTCCGAACCGGGCCATATCCCATGATGAAATTTTACTCCCCATTCAAAATATTTGTTAACAAGGAAAATTACACCCAGCAAAATTGTCACTCCCATCAGGGCAAGCGTAGCACCTTTCTTTTTAAGTTGCAATGTTGTTGTAGCCATTGCAATGGTCATACTACTTACGAGTAAAAGAATCGTATTGATTGCCCCGATTGTTCTATTCAGCTCTTCCCCTGCCAAGTGAAACGCTTCAGGGTTCATATAACGATAAACCGAATAAATTATAAAAAGTCCTCCAAACAATAAAAGCTCAGTGAAAATGAAGAGCCACATACCAATCTTCGACCCTTCCGCATCGTAGTGAACATGTTCACTATGTTCCGTATTCTCCATAATTTTAATAGTCCTGGTTTATTTATAGTTATATGGGCCGTCATCTTCTGCGATAACGGGAATTTCATCAAAATTTTCAACTGGTGGTGGCGAAGGAACAGTCCATTCGAGTGTTTTTCCGTGCCATGGATTCATCTCCGCGACAGGACCTTTTCTTGCTGACCGAACCAAATTAGTTATAATTATAATTAACCCGGTTACAAGCACCCATGAACCAAACGTACTTAATATATTTCCTGCATGAAACTCTTCCAGATAATCATAATACCGCCTTGGCATCCCCATCATTCCCAAGTAAAACATAGGTGTATATAATGCGAGAAATCCGATAAAGAATACAATCCATCCAATGTTTGCCCAGCCTTTGTCGTACATACGGCCATAAATCTTTGGGAACCAATAGTGTATAGCAGCCATAAAGGCAAAACCCGTTCCCCCGAAAACGATATAATGAAAATGGCCTACAACAAATGCAGTATCATGTACATAAACATCTGTTGCCAGGGCACCAAGCACTAAACCACTTAACCCGCCAATCATAAATACAAAAATAAACGAAGCTGCCCAGTAAAGGGGGGTTTGAACATTTATTGAACCTTTATATAGAGTAGAAATCCAGTTAAAAACTTTAATTGCACTTGGAATAGCAACAATAAATGTTAACAACGAAAAAGAATATTGAGCGGTGCCACTCATTCCTGCTGTAAACATGTGATGTCCCCAAACTAAATATCCCACAAATGCGATGCCCATGGTGGAAGCAATAATTGCTTTATAACCAAAAATGTGTTTCTGACTGAATGTTGGGATTATTTCCGACACTGCGCCCATGGCTGGAAGAATCATAATATAAACGGCAGGATGAGAATAAATCCAGAACAAATGCTGATATAATATAGGATCGCCTCCCAACGAGGGATCAAACACACCAATTCCAAAGATACGTTCCAGGGCAACGAGTACAAGTGTGATACCCACAACAGGTGTTGCCAATAACTGAATCCAGGCTGTACCATAAAGAGTCCACACAAATAGCGACAACTTTGTCCATTTCAAACCGGGGCATCTTAACCGGTGAATAGTAACCAAGAAGTTTAATCCAGTTAGGATGGAAGAAAAACCAAGTACAAATGCACCAAAAATGGCTGGTAACAAATTTGTACCAACTTTAAAACTGTATGGAGCATAAAATGTCCATCCTGTATCGGGAGCGCCTTTTCCAAAAAACAATGCCCCTAAAACAAGAAAAACACCTGCCACATATAGATACCAAGAAAGCAGGTTCAGTTTCGGAAAAGCTACATCCCGGGCGCCAATCATAATTGGCATTAAAATATTGCCAAAAACTGCCGGCAAGCCTGGGACAACAACCATAAAAATCATGATTACACCGTGGACTGTAAATGCCGAATTGTACATTTGAGGCCCCATAATCGTTTTTCCGGGAGCCAGCAATTCAAACTTCATTGCTAGTCCCAACAAAACCCCAACCAAAAACATGGTCATTATGGAATACATATAAAGCAACCCAATTCTTTTGTGATCGGTTGACAAAATCCATCCGAGCAAACCTTTATACTTCCCCTGGTAGGTTAAATAGTTTGCTTCATTAGCTACATGATCATTTTGCATATAGTTCAGTTTAAATTACCTTTTTTTTCTTTTTGAAAATTAAAACCAATAAAAGAACGACTCCAAAAAATAGTATTATGGTCCCGCTAACTTTGGTTATATTCATAACATATGTCTGTCCTTCAGGATCATAAGAATAACAATACCGAAGCACTTTGTTAAGCGTTGGCCCCGGCTGGCCTTTCGATGCTTCCACAATGGCCATCTTCCATTCAAATGGTAAAAAATATAATCCGTTTAAATATCTGGTTATTTTTTCGTCGGGACTAACAACTGTTAGTGAGGCGGCATGTAAAAAATCGTTGCCGGTTTTTTTGTATCTAAAGCCGGTTGCATTGGTAGCCCGCGCAATACTTGTACTATCGCTTACAAAAAACTTCCACCCGGTTTTTGCGGCTTCAACTTTATCTTCATTATTCATTAAATTCAGGTAGTTGTTCTTTTTTCGAATTCCCAAATCAATCGTTTCACCTGGATCAAAACTTATTGTAAAAACCTGGTAGTCTTTTCCGGCGGTTAAATCAGATTTATCCATGACACCGGCTACCGCCTCCATTAAAGGGCTACAGATTCCCGGGCATCGAAAATAAACAAAGTTAATAACTGTAGGTTTGTCGATAATATCGGCCAACCAAACCTGTTCTCCCTGTTCATTTATTAACCGGATACTATCCGGCAGATAATCACCTAAATGTTCAACAATACCTATCTCAACATCCTCATTCGTAGCCGCAGGCTTAATTGTGGCCTGACTAAAACCGGAAAAAGAAATAAGTATAAAAAAGATAAAAACTATTATTTTGTTGATTTTTCTAAATCTAAATACCATCTAAATTCTCAATTTCATCTAAAACCTTTAAAGGCTTTGAAGTTTTTAATCTAAAAACCATAAAAAGGAATTAATGTTTAGCAAAACATCATTTTTTAAATGTTTTTTTTAAAACTTTTTAAACCTATCAAATCATCGTAAAAAGATAATCTTTTTTAGTACCTGAAAATTAAAATCATACCTCACAAACATTTATAAAATGGGAGGATTAATGACATTGTCTTTTTTAACCACCAGTCAAAACATGTTTTATAACATATTCTAAATTACAGAACAATATTCCTAAATAACCAAGTATTCAGGACAAACTATAAGTAAACATAGCTTTCATAAAATTGTTTAGTGTGGAATTATTATTTTCTCGGGGAACTCAAACTAAATATTATATATCAATATATTATAACATTTACATATTTTTCCAAAAAAAACTGCTTCCGTAAACATCTCATTATTAGGAAATAAACCCTTTTTTATCTTTTATTAATAGGCTCAATCCATTTGTTTGCATCTTTCGTTAGATTAACTAAATTCGTGAAGTTTATTTCTATAAAAGAAATTCTGTTCCTAAAAAATAACCAACATATGGAGAAAAAGACACGAAGAGATTTCATGAAAAAACTGGGCGTTACGTTGGGAGCCGCTGGTGTTGTGGGAAGTTCAGGTTTTATAAGTTCATGCAACCGTGTTGAAACGGTAGAAGGAGATAAAATTAAGTTGTTAACCTCGAGTGGTGAGTTGGTTGAAGTTGATCGCTCACAGCTAAAACCGGCTGACATGCCTTCTTTGAGCGAAAATCAGAAGCGTGGAAGAGAAGGCTTACCTGGAAAAAGCTGGGTTATGGTAATCGATTTATCGAAATGCCGAAATGCCCGCGAATGCATGAAAGCCTGTCAGAATCATCACCAATTAAGACCGGAACAACACCATATTAATGTGCTACAAATGCAGGATGCTGAATACACAGCACCATACTACATGCCAAAGCCTTGTCAACACTGTGACAATCCGCCATGTACCAAAGTATGCCCGGTCAATGCAACGTTTAAACGCGAGGATGGAATAGTACTCATCGATAATGAAAGATGTATAGGGTGCCGTTTCTGTATAGCTGCATGTCCTTACTCAGCACGTGTTTTCAATTGGTTTGAACCAAGAGATGCAGAAAAATACAAAGGTGTTACTTATAATATTGAAGCAAATGTTCCTCAAAAGAAGGGAACCATTTCCAAATGTTTGTTTAGTGCCGACCGGCTTAGAGACGGGAAACTCCCTTCGTGCGTTTCGGCATGCCCGAACGGAGTATATTGGTTTGGCGACAGAAACGAAGACGCGGTAACCAATGGAACCACAAAAGAAACAGTTACTTTCAGTAAACTGATAAAAGATAATGCAGCTTATACTTTAATGGAAGAACTGGGAACAAAACCACGTGTTTACTATCTTCCACCAAAAGACAGGGCTTTCCCGTTTCAGGGTGAAATTGAAACACATCATTCTTAACCGAAAATAACTGAACGATGAATAATAAAATAAAATCTCCTGAGGAATCGAGAAAATTACTAAATGAGATTACGACAGATCTTACCAAGTCAATTCTAAAAAAGGATGAGCTCTCTCGTTTCTGGCTTTTTATTCTAATTATGTTTTCCATTGTTGGATTATGGGGCTGGATTATTCAATTTAACAGGGGGCTTGGTGTAACAGGAATGAGAGATTATGTTTCCTGGGGAATGTACATTGCCAACTTTGTGTTTTTTGTTGCGGTAAGTTTAATCGGGTTCTTGATTAGCTCTGCCATGCATTTGCTCAAAATTCCATGGTCGAAACCCATATCGCGGGTTGCTGAGCAAATAGCGATTGCGGCTGTTGCTCTTGCCGGAATTATTATTGTAATGGATATGGGACGACCAGATCGCTTTCTAAACGTATTTTTGCATGGAAGGTTTGCGTCTCCAATTATTTGGGACGTAACTGTTGTAACCACCTACCTGACAATTTCAGTTCTTCTTTTTTATCTTCCACTACTTCCTGATTTAGCTTTGCTAAGTGAAAGAATGAAAGGGAAAGTACCAGGCTGGCAACTCAAAATGTATAAAATACTTTCGTTGGGGTGGAAAGGAAATGCAGAACAATTCAAAACAGTGTACCATGCACTACGGGTTTTAATGATACTCATCATTCCGGTTGGGCTATCCATCCACACTGTAACTTCTTGGTTGTTTGCTGCCACGTTAAGGTCAGGTTGGGACACAACCATTATGGGACCTTATTTTGTGGCCGGAGCCTTTGTGGCCGGGGCTGCAGCAGTTGTTATTGTAATGTATGTTTATCGTCTTCGCTACGGACTCGAAAATTACTTTGAAAACCTGCACTTCGATTATATGGGCAAACTTTTGGTTTTTGTTAGCCTTGTTTATCTGTATTTCAATATCAATGAATTTCTGGTTCCCGGTTATAAAATGAAAACCGCCGAAGGAATTCATTTAAGAAATTTATTCAGTGGCTCCTTTTCTGCCATGTTTTGGCTTGTTCAGGGTGTTGGTTTGGTTTTACCAATTTTGCTAATGTTGCTGAAATATTTCCGTAAACCACTGCCTTTAACAATTATATCGGTAGTTGTTTTAATTGCAGCCTGGTTTAAAAGATATTTAATTGTAATTCCAACGCTTGAACATCCGTTTTTACCGGTGCAGAACGTTCCGAATTACTTTATGCATTACATGCCAACCAGTATCGAAATTATGATTACCATTTTTTCATTCACGGCATCGTTACTGATCATCACCATACTTGCCCGGTTATTCCCCGTAATAACAATATGGGAATATGCGGAAGAACAGGGAATTGACAAGAAATACCTAACCGAAAAATCACAAAATTAACCTGCTATGAGAAAAATTAATTTTATGCTATTCATGGTTATTCTATTTCTTTCGTTGCAGGTTTCTGCGCAAGAATGGATTGTGCCCGATGAAAGTAAAAACGCAAAGAATCCGGTTGAATATAATCTCGACAATGTAAAAAAGGGGAAAGACCTGTTTATTGCAAACTGCAAGTCTTGCCATGGCGATCCGGGAAAACACAACGGGCTGCCGCTTGCTCCTCCCCCTCCTGATGTTACGTCGGATTTAATGCAAAACAATACGGAAGGTGAATTGTATTATAAAATCACCAACGGACGGGGCCCGATGCCACAGTTCAAAACCAATATCTCTGATGATGACAGGTGGAGAATTGTTAATTACATCCGCAATTTTAATCCTGAAAACGAACCACTTCTGGTAAATGCTCCTCCGGTAAAAGCAAAAATACTGGCATCGGTTAATGAAGCAGAAAAAAAAGTAGAGGTTTTTGCTGAATATGACAACAAAGGGACTTATTCAAAATTAACCAATACTCCCGTCACTATCAGTGCGAAAAAAACATTTGGCAATTTAAAAATTGGCGAAGTTACGACTGACGATAATGGCAGGGCCGAATTTACAATTCCCGAAACCTTAATCGGCGACGAAGAAGGAAATGTAAATATTGTTGTAACACTTGCAGATAATTTCGTTGCAGACAGGGTTATTCTTGATGCTGCAAAAGTAGCACAACGAAAAGTGGTACCTCAGTTAATTAAAAAAGGCGAAATTATTTGGTCAACCAACGAAAATATACAAATCTGGTTATTGCTGTCTTATTTGGCAGCCGCAGGTGGTGCCTGGATTGCAATCGGATATGTAATATTTCAGATTATAAAAATAAAACGATTGGGAAAAGAATAACAGCGGAATAAATGAATATTTTTTATCTGTTAATAGGGGTAAGTTTATTTGCAGCTTTAATTTTTTTGGGTGCATTTATTTGGGCAGTCCGCACCGGGCAGTTCGATGATAACGATACACCTGCCATTCGGATATTATTCGACGATGATATAAAAGAGACGGAAGAAAAAAATAATAAAGAGGAAAAGAAAAAGAAATAACGGTACAACTATGGAAAATCAAAAATTCTATTACGACAACAAGATAGTAAAGCTTTTCACCCTTGCAACACTGGTTTGGGGCGTTGTTGGAATTCTTGTTGGAATTGTAATCGCACTCCAGCTTGCGTTTCCGTTTTTTAATTTTGGGCTAGAGTTTACCACTTTTGGCAGGGTTCGCCCAGTACATACCAATGCCATCATTTTTGCTTTTGTAGGAAATGCCATTTTTGCGGGTGTTTATTATTCCATGCAGAAATTGCTAAAAACAAGAATGTTTAGTGATTTGCTTAGTAAAATAAATTTTTGGGGTTGGCAACTTATTATTGTTTTGGCAGCTGTTTCCCTTCTTTTAGGATTTACTTCCGGTAAAGAATATGCCGAACTCGAATGGCCCATTGATATTTTAATTGCCTTAGTTTGGGTAGCATTCGGTGTAAATATGATTGGGACCGTTATAATAAGAAGGGTTCAACATATTTATGCTGCCATTTGGTGGTACCTGGCTACATTTATCGGCGTAGCAATTTTACACATTGTAAACTCATTTGAGTTACCAATTTCGTTGTTTAAAAGCTATTCGGTTTATGCAGGGGCGCAGGATGCAGTTGTACAATGGTGGTATGGTCATAACGCAGTTGCATTCTTTTTAACAACACCCTTTTTAGGACTGATGTACTACTATTTACCCAAAGCAGCCAACCGCCCGGTATATTCTTACAAACTTTCGATTATCCACTTTTGGTCGCTGATATTTCTGTACATGTGGGCAGGACCGCACCACTTGCTTTATCAGGCTTTACCAGAATGGGCTCAGGCACTGGGAGTAACCTTTTCCATTATGTTGATTGCACCATCATGGGGAGGTATGATAAACGGACTTTTAACCTTACGCGGTGCCTGGGACAGGGTTCGTGACAGTGCAGCATTAAAGTTCCTTGTTGTTGCGGTTACAGCTTACGGAATGTCCACTTTCGAGGGACCGATGATATCGCTGAAAACGGTAAACCAGATGACACACTTTACCGACTGGACCATTGCTCACGTTCACATTGGTGGTATGGGCTGGAATGGAGGAATCGTGTTTGGAATGCTTTACTGGCTGATTCCAACCCTTTTCAAAACTAAACTTTTCTCCGAGAAACTTGCAAATATCCATTTCTGGATGTCAACACTTGCCATTTTGGTTTATGCCATTCCCTTATACTGGGCGGCCGTTACACAGTGGTTAATGTGGAGAGAATATACACCCGAAGGATTTTTAGCTTATCCTAATTTTCTGGAAACACTCACACAAATTTTACCGATGTACACCTTGCGAGTTGTTGCAGGATTGCTATTCTTAGGCGGATTTTTGATTATGGTGTATAATCTTGCAAAAACAATGGCAGCCGGATCTTTTGTAAACGACGAAGCTTCAGAAGCTCCTGCTTTGGTTTCTGCGGGGCCGCGCAATCCGTTAACTGAAACCGTTCACCGCTGGATGGAAAGAAAAGCAGTCCGTTTTTCAATTTGGGTGTTTATTGCATTGGCTATCGGTGGTGCAGTTGAAATTATTCCGATGATATTTATTAAATCGAATGTTCCAACCATTGAATCCGTTAAACCTTACACTCCGCTTGAATTAACCGGAAGAGATATCTATGTTTCAGAAGGCTGTTATACATGCCATTCGCAAATTGTACGCCCGTTCCGCTGGGAAACAGACCGTTACGGCGAATACTCAAAAATCGGGGAGTTTGTTTACGATCACCCTTATCAGTGGGGCTCACGCCGAACCGGACCGGATTTAGCGCGAGCCGGAGTTATGGGCGGGCCAATGTATAAAAATGCGGCATGGCATTATAATCACTTTATGGATCCTCAAAAAATGAACGAACAGTCAATAATGCCGAATTATGCCTGGTTTGCCAAAAAAGATGTAAACCTGGATTTAATTCCAAAAAAAATCAGGGCAATGCAAACGCTTGGTGTCCCCTATGAAGAAGGATATGATAAAGTGGCTGTTGACGACTACATGAAACAAGCCAAAGAGATTGTTGCCGATTTAAAGGCTTCGAACATTGAAATTGAGCCGACAAAACAAATGGTAGCAATGATTGCTTATATGCATAAATTAGGGAAGGACATTATGACTCCTGAAACAGAGGCAGTACCGGAAGCTACAGGTGCACAGGAACTAAAAGAAGTACAATTGCTAACCAGCGAAGAAGATTTGGCAGCGGCCAAGGATATTTTTACCAAAACCTGTGCAGTTTGTCACGGTCCTGAAGGAAAAGGTATTCCGCCTGCATTTCCGGATTTAACGGATAATGAATGGATAAAAGGAAATTCTCCGGCTCAGGTCCATCATTCAATTGCAGAAGGTAACGTTCAAAAAGGGATGATTGCTTATAAGAACCAGTATTCCGAAAAACAGATTACACAGCTTACCAGTTACATATTAACAGTTCTGAATAAAAATGAAAATAGTAAGTAATCTACTTGAAAATATTGAAGGGATACAAATATATTATATCGTCGGGCTACTCATATTTGTGTTGTTGTTCATCGTTATTTTTATTCGAACAATGCGAATACCGAATAAAGATATGGAAGACATTAAAAATTCTATTTTGAGAGATAACGAAACTGAAGATGCTGTTTCTAATTAAATAAAAACCTTATTCAATGGCTACAAAAAATAAACAGTCAGAAGAAATGGATGATCATGTAATGGATCACGATTACGATGGAATTCACGAACTGGATAATCCAGCGCCACGTTGGATTATGGCTTTATTTTATATTACAATTGGTTTCTCTATCCTTTATGGAGCCTACTATTTTTGGTTAGATGTAGGCGATCATCAGGATGCAGAATATACAAAAAAATCAGAAAAGCATGATCAGTTATACAAAATTGCCACCCTTTCGTCAGACGATATGGTGATGTTAACCGATGCTGCAGATATTGACGCAGGCAAACAAATTTTTAACGATATGAATTGCTTTGCATGTCATGGTATGAGTGGTGAAGGAAATGCTGTTGGCCCAAATCTAACCGACGATTATTGGATTCACGGATGTAGCATTCAGGATGTTTTCAATATTATAAAAAACGGGGAACCGGCTAAAGGGATGACAGCATTCAAAGGCCAGATTAGCGATGATAAAATTCAGAAGGTGGCCAGTTACGTATTAACTCTAAAAGGTACAAATCCTGCAAACGCAAAAGCACCGCAGGGAGAAGAGTGTAAATAATTAAAATATGGTAAAGAAGGGAATTCCGGTTCCCTTTTTTATTTTTCATTTAAAATGTCAGACACAGAACTTACATTCAGGGATCGTCCGATTAATATGAATGAAAGAGGCGGACGAAGATGGGTTTATGCTAAAAAGCCGTCAGGAAAGTGGTACACCCGCCGAACGATATTTAGTTGGTTTGTTTTGGCATTTTTGGTGGGAGTCCCATTTATTCGAATTAACGGAGAACCACTTGTTCTTCTGGATATAACAGGAAGAAAGTTTATTATTTTCGGAGCTATTTTCTGGGCTCAAGACACCTTTATCCTGGCATTGCTGATGCTTTCATTTGTACTCTTTGTGGTATTATTCACAGTTACCTTTGGAAGATTATGGTGTGGCTGGGCCTGTCCGCAAACCATATTTCTTGAAATGGTTTTCCGAAAAATAGAGTACCTCATCGAAGGTGATTACAAAAAACGTTACAAACTAGATAATGGCCCCTGGACAACCGAAAAAATAATAAAGAAAGTAGCTAAACATTCCATTTTTATCGTAATTGCCATAGCCATGACTAATACATTTCTGCTATGGTTTATTGGTACAGATAAATGGTTTCAACTAATTTCAGAACCAATTTCGGAACATCTGAAAGGGTTTATAATTATGCTGCTGATATCCGGCGTTTTTTACTGGATTTACTCCTTCTTCAGGGAGCAAATTTGTACCATGGTTTGCCCGTATGGCAGGATGCAGGGAGTTTTGCTCGATTCGAATTCAGTGGTTGTAACCTACGATTACAAACGTGGAGAACCACGCGGTCCCAAAAACACCACAGGAGATTGCATCGACTGTCACCAGTGTGTTTCAGTGTGCCCAACCGGAATCGATATCAGAAACGGAACTCAGTTGGAATGCATTAACTGCACGGCTTGTATCGACCAGTGCAATAAAATAATGCAAATCACGAAGAAACCTCCGGGACTCATCCGGTACGATTCGGAAAATGGAATTAAAAACGGTCACAAAACAATTTGGAATGCTCGAAACCGGGCTTACTCTGTAGTTCTCGTTTTATTATTTTCATTTTTTGTTTACACACTTTTAACCCGCCCGGCACTTGAAACTACCATTTTAAGAACTCCGGGATTATTATACCAGGAAAATAGTAACAATACCATTTCGAATGTTTATAACATTAAAATTGTAAACAAAACACACAACGAAATGCCGCTGGAAATAAAACTGCTTTCGCATAAAGGTGAAATTAAAATGGCAGGAAGCAAAATGGAAATTAAAGATCAATCGATGTTTGAATCGACATTTATTCTATTTATTCCGAAAGATGAACTAAAAGGCGATAAAACCGAAGTTAAATTTGGCATTTTCAGCAACAACGAATTAGTTGAAACGTATCAGACAACGTTTGTAGGTCCGTAATTATTAAGATTGTTATTTTTATGATAAAGGAAAGGAATAAATTATGAAGTGGAATTGGGGAACGGGAATTTTCATTTTTTTGGTGCTGTTTTTAGCAGCATGCACAGCATTTATCATTTTTGCCATGCAACAGGATGTAAATCTTGTTCACAAAGATTACTACGAAAAAGGGGTAAACTATACCGAACAAATGAATACTAATGCCCGATCAAAACAATATTACAGTTCTGTTCAAACCCAACTTCAGAATGAATATCTCAGGGTTGATTTTGAGCAATCACTGGCAGCAAAAATCGATTCGGGGAACGTTCTGTTGTACCGGCCATCAAATAGCAACCAGGATATTATAATGCCACTTTCCCTGACTGATAACAGCATTTTTATCTCTAAATCGAACCTGGTTTCCGGAAGATACATTTTAAAACTAAACTGGTTTTCCGATGGTTTAAAATACGAAATAGACAAACCTGTCAATATTCAATAAATTTTGCTATTTTTCAACTCTGTTTTGAACATTTGACTAATACAAACAAGAATGGCTATTCTTTTTTCAGCATTGGTACTTGGGTTAATGGGAAGTTTTCATTGTGCAGGAATGTGCGGCCCAATTGCAATTGCACTTCCCTTGCAGGGAAATACCACCGGACAGAAAATCTTTGGCGGAACACTTTATAATTTGGGAAGAACAGTAACATATGGTTTTATGGGAGCCATTTTCGGGTTACTAGGACAAGGCATTGTAATGATTGGATTTCAGCAAAAAGTATCTGTTATTATGGGTGCTGTAATGATAATTTCGGTGCTCTTTCCTGCCCTTTTTAAGAATCAGTATCGAATGGACAAAAGCTGGTTTTCTTTCGTTGGCAAATTAAAAAAATCTATTGGTGGCCTGTTTTCTGTTCGTTCGTATTCAAGTCTGTTTTTTATTGGGCTACTAAACGGCCTTTTACCTTGCGGGCTGGTTTATATGGCTATTGCCGGAGCGATTGGAACCGGAAGTGTTACCAATGGAACTTTGTATATGATTCTATTTGGGCTGGGAACTATTCCAATGTTATTGGCTATTTCATTAGCAGGGAATATGATGAGCCATTCCATTCGTAAAAAAGTAAATAAACTGATTCCGATTTTAATTGTAGTTGTTGGAATTCTTTTTATTCTGCGCGGATTAAGTCTCGGAATTCCGTTTCTGAGCCCGCCTAAACAAAAAATAGAACAGAAGTTTGAAAAAAGCCTGGAAAAGAATGCGGCTCAAATTATTATGGACTCCAAAGGAGACTGCTGCCAATCAACACCTTAAAAGCACAATTTATAATTCGATATTGAAAGGCGTTGTTTGCCTACTCTCCATTAAAATGCCAAGGCTTGTTGTAATTACAGGGGGGGGTAAAACGAAGTAATCTTTAAGAACTCTTCTAAAGATTGAAGAACATTCATAATCTAACAAAAAATAACTTAATGATTGTTAAGCATAAAAGAAACATCCGTTGGTATTACTTACTTTTGAGACTAAAATCAAAACCAGATGCCGTTTTCCTCAATAGTGCGAATTAGAATTTATCATTTTCGGGTCGTTGTGCCTTTTATGTTGATATTACTAACCTCCGGCAGAAGTTTTTCTCAGATTGAACAATATTTGGAAACAGATACAACCCAATACAATCTTCAACCGGTTTTTACGCCAAAAGAAACAAATTACGATCTTCAAATTCACACGTTTAACAGCGCCTTTAACTCTAAGGATTTTATTAATCTGAATCAGTCACAGTTTTTCGCGCCTCAACAAACAAATAAGCGGTTTTTAAACCGGTTCGCATTTCGCCCGGAAAAGTCCGGTAATTTCCTCCAAAACATGGGAGGTTACGAACACTACATCAATAAGTTAAGCTTCAATGCAGCGAATAATTTCACTATCAATTCCGGAGTTGGTTTTGTAAAGCAATATACCATATTTGGTGGGCAGGCTCCCATCTATCAGTTTAGTTTGTCATCTTCTATCGAATACGCATTTAACGACAAAACAAGCGTTTACATCTACGGACAATATGTTACTCAACCTCTTGGAAAACCGGATGCCTTTTTCGACCCCTTTCTTTCAACAAATCCGTTATTTTTGCAATCGGAGTTTGGAGCTGGTGTAAAAACGAAATTGAAGAAATCTACAATCGATTTTTTTGTAAATAAATCATTCATTTCCAATCAACCGGAAACGGGAACAATAAACACTTCCGGTTCTGGTTTTAAAATTGGATTTTAATTTTTGCTTAACGGGAAAAGTGGAAAAAAGGCAGGAGAAAAATAACAGTTGTGTACATTGTGGCGCCGATTGCGGGAAAAGCCCGGTTATCTGGAACGACATGCCTTTTTGCTGCAACGGTTGTAAAACAGTTTATCAACTGCTAAACGAAAACAAACTCTACAACTACTACAAACTGGAGGAAACCCCGGGAATTAAAGTTGAAACCACTGAATTTGGAAACAAATATGCTTTTCTGGATAACGACGATGTAAAAGAAAAACTGATTACTTTCAGGGAAGGCTCAATTTGCAAAGTAAAGTTTTTTGTCCCGGTTATTCACTGTGCTTCCTGTATTTGGTTATTGGAAAATTTGGCGAAACTGAATCCGGGCATTCGCTATTCATTTGTCAATTTCACGAAAAAAGAGGTTGATGTTACTTTCGACGAATCAGCCATTACGTTGCGTCAACTTGTAGAGTTGCTTTCGTCTATTCATTATATTCCGGATTTATCGCAAAGCCTTTCGGATAAAAAAGAAGATAAGCACTCCTATAAAAAACTCCTCTACAAAATAGGTGTTGCCGGTTTTGTTTTTGTTAACGTAATGACCTACAGTTTGCCCGCTTATTTTAATGGCCGCCCGCTGGATGATAAATTACAATCACTTTTTGGAATTTTAAGCTACATTCTTGTAATTCCTGTGGTTTTATACAGTGGTAGCGATTACTACATTTCGGCATTTAAAAATCTTCGCAAGAAAAATATAAGTATTGATTTGCCAATTGCACTTGGAATAATTGTGCTGTTTATTGTAACCACCTGGGAAATATTTTTTACCGGCGGCTCCGGTTATTGTGACAGTCTTTCGGGTTTGATTTTCTTTTTGCTGGTGGGGAAATGGTATCAAAGTAAAACGTATGAAGCGCTTTCTTTCGAAAGAAACTACAAATCATACTTTCCAATTGCAGTTACAAAAATCAATAAACAGGTTGAAGAAAGCATTCTTCTTGAAAAAATTGTAACCGACGATGAACTTGTAATTCGGAACAAGGAATTGATTCCCGCCGACTCGGAATTAATTGAAGGAACCGGCCAAATTGATTATAGTTTTGTAACCGGAGAATCGACGCCGGTAATGAAAAAGCCCGGTGAATTTATTTATGCCGGAGGAAGACAAATGGGCGGCATTATAAAAGTCCGGGTAAAAAAAGAAGTCAATCAAAGCCACCTGACCAAACTCTGGAACCAGGATAAAACTTACGAAAAACCAACAGATTCGCTTAAATCATTATCCGACAAGATCAGTCAATATTTTACGATTATTATTATTGCCATTGCAACTATCGGATTTATCTACTGGATAATAAAAGGCGAAACACATACGGCAATTTTTGTTTTTACTGCGGTGCTAATTGTTGCCTGCCCTTGTGCGCTGGCACTCTCGATTCCCTTCACGTTTGGAAATACGATGCGAATTTTTGGTAAAACCGGCCTGTACATAAAAAATACCGATGTTATTGAAAAACTCTCGCATGTTAACACCATTGTTTTTGATAAAACCGGAACGCTTACTATTCCGAATGAAAACAAGATTTTTTGGGAAGGAAGAACATTAAGCGTGGATGAAAAAAATGCTGTTTATTCACTGGCAAAACAATCGACTCACCCGCTAAGTACTGCCATTACCAATCATTTTAGTAAGGCTGAATACATTAAACCTGAACATTTTGTAGAGGTTTCGGGGCGCGGAATATTTGGGAAAGTGGGCAACTTTGATATAAAAATGGGGTCGGAAGAATATGTTACAGGAAACAAGCAACAGGAAAATAAAAACGCTTCTGTTGTATTCTTTTCATTGAACGGAGAAATTACCGGTTTTTTCACTTTTAGCAATCAATACCGGCAAGGTTTCGAAAAAGTTTTGAACGAACTGAGAAAAGAGTTTCATCTCTTTCTGGTTTCCGGTGATAACGATTCGGAATTGAAAAACTTACAATCCTTTTTCTCCAAAGATTCAATGCTATTTAATCAGAAACCGGCTGATAAGGCTGACTTTATCAAAAGACTTCAAAGCGAAGGAAAAACGGTGCTTATGACCGGCGACGGGTTAAACGATGCCGGAGCATTAATGCAAAGCGATGTAGCACTTACCATTGCCAATAAAGTTTATCACTTTTCACCAGCCAGCGATGCAGTTTTGGAAGCCGGTAAATTTGAAAAGCTGTCAGGATTTGTGCATTTTACAAGAACTTCGCTAAATATTGTAAAGTTGAGTTTTACAATTTCGTTCTTTTATAATATAATCGGGATTGCCTTTGCCATTTCCGGAAATTTATCTCCAATAGTAGCTGCTATTTTAATGCCGATCAGTTCCGTTTCAGTGGTTGCTTTTGCAACATTTGCAACCCGGATTATGGGCAGACTAAAACTGTAGTACCCTTAGCCAGATTCAAGTCTTTCAAAATAAATATTGTGCGTTGCTTTAAATCCGTTTTTGGGTTTGCAACTATTGTTTTCTTTTTATTTTTACATCCAAAACTAATCAGAATGATAAATAACAAAAAGGTTGTAGTTGTTCTTCCTGCTTACAACGCAGCAAAAACATTAGAAATTACTTATAAAGAAATCGATTTTACAATTGTTGATGATGTCATTCTGGTTGACGACCTAAGTAAAGACGACACGGTTGAAGTAGGCAGAAAGCTGGGGATTAAACATATTGTAGTTCACCAAAAGAATACCGGTTACGGAGGGAACCAGAAATCGTGTTACAACAAAGCTCTCGAGATTGGCGCAGACATCGTAATTATGCTCCATCCCGATTATCAATACACGCCAAAATTAATCCCTGCCATGGCCAATTTATTGGGAAGTGGCTTATACCATGTTGTACTTGGTTCCCGAATCCTCGGGAAAGGCGCGCTAAAAGGCGGAATGCCTTTAATTAAATATATTGCCAACCGGGGACTTACATTTATTCAAAATATTTTAATGAATGCCAAACTTTCAGAATATCACACAGGGTACCGGGCTTTTACACGTGAAGTGCTGGAAAAAGTAAATTACAATGCAAACTCCGATAATTTTGTTTTTGATAACCAAATGCTGGCCCAAATTTGGTTTGCCGGTTATGAAATTGCTGAAATTACCTGCCCAACCAAATATTTTGATGATGCATCGAGCATCAATTTTAAAAACAGCTCGGTTTATGCAATTGGCGTACTTCAAACCTCTCTACAATATAGATTGCAAAAACTGGGCATAATAAAAACAGAATATTTAAGCGAGCAAGCTAAATAGTAATGTAAAAAGTCAATAATCCAAAATAATTTTCCAATCTGTCCAATCACATAACTCTTCGATATTAAAATAAGTACATTCTCTCAACCAATTTCATTTTGGATAAACAGAACGAGGTCGCTTTTAAAAGTATAATCTGGTAATTGTATATATCTACTGGAAGTTTTTTGACAAGGATTTGACTATTTGAATTTTATTTTAAACAACGCAAACCACCACATTTTTAGTAATAGTAACCCATGTTTAAACCTTGAAATATTGGTGTCTCCATAAATACGCTCCTGGTAACGAATAGGCATGTCAATAATTTTCAGATTAAGTTTAAAAGCTCCAAAAAGCAAATCGAAATCACCAAACGGATCAAAATTTCCAAAGTAGTGACGATTTGCCGCTAGCCGGATATAATCTTTCCTAAACATTACTTTTGTTCCGCAAAGTGTGTCTTTTATGGGCTGTTCGAGCAACCAGCTGAAAGCCATGCTAAAAAATTTATTTCCCAGCGTATTTAGAAAACGCATAGCATTTTTTTCCATTGGATAAATCAATCGGGTCCCGTTTATAAAGCCTCCTTTATTTTGAGCTATGGCATTATAAAACTTGGGGAGCTGCTCAGGCGGAACAGTTAAATCGGCATCCAGGATCATCAAAATATCACCGGCAGCAATACTATATCCCGCTCTAACTGCGTCTCCTTTTCCCTTTCCTGGCTGTTGAAGGATTTTTATATCGTGTGTTTCCTCATATTTTTTTTGAATCTCCTGAATTTTTCTCCATGTATCATCGGTAGAATTTCCTTCTACAAAAAGAATCTCAATATGTTTGCCAAAATCAGGCATTCGCAAAATGGCATTTTCAATATTTCCACTTTCATTCCTTGCAGGAATCAAAACTGTTGTTGAATATTTCCGACTTACTTCCATCTCGCTTAAATAGGAAACAGGCTGTGCAAATGTATATTGGTTTAAAGCAAACCAATTAAACACAGGGAGCCGGGAGAGAAACTTATTCAGAAATTCCGAGATTATAGGAATATAAAACGGGAAAAGCATTGACGAGTTTTGCTTATATGTTTCAAAATCGGCCAGATATAATAAGTTTGAAATATCTTTCGACGAAAGCCAGCTTTGCTTAGGACCTTTCTTTTTGATTCCAATAAACTCTGCAAACTTGATAAACGGCTCCCAAAAAACACTATAATAGGTTACAATTATTTTTGTTTCCTCATGACAAACTTTGTGCAACTCTCCAAAAACTTTTTGGATATCCAGCAAATAACCTACAAGGTTTGAAAGGATAATTACATCATATTTTTTATTAATAGTTATCTCCTCGGCAGGCATACAAATGAATTGAATATCCGGAAACTGAATTTGAGCCTCTTCAACCATTTTCTCACTAAAATCAATCCCTGTTTTTTCTGCACCTTTTATTTTCGCTAACAACTCGCCAGTTCCACAACCAATTTCGAGAACGGAAGCCGTTTCGTCAACAAAAAAGTTGCAGTAATTAGTGATACTGTCCCAGTAATAGCTTTTCTTTTTTCGATATTTTATTCGCGTTTCGGAGGCCTTATCAAAATAGTCTCTGAGCGCGTTATACTTCGTATTGTAGATATTCATTTTGATTTATTTTGTTCTCTGAAGGTTTTAACACTGTGTTCAGTTATTTTATCACAAAAAAGAATCATTCGTAACAAGTGCTTTACATTGATGGTTTTGTTATGCCCCTCAAATCGTAAATCTGAACATTTTCAAATTCACCCATTTTTTCAACGATAAAGGGCTTTATTCCACTATTTTTCAAAATGGTAGAATCGTTAACAATTAAATATTTAGCTCCCTGAGCAATACGGTTATAAAACGCTTCCTGATTATTAAAATCGCTTCCAAAATCAGTATATCCTTTTCTGTTCATATAATATAAAGTTCCGTTGATTGAGGGATCAGGAATTGAAATGACCTTATCATCCATTCCGACCCCTAACTCATCGAACAACGGTTCTATTGATAGTAATGCCTTATAGTTATTTTCATAAGGTGAATTCATCCAACCAATGTAGCGACCTTCCGCCCTGTGTTTACATGTTATAACATTATATGTAAAAAAAATGATTGCTAATCCGTAAGCAATATATTGGACAAGAGGTTTTCCTTGGCGAATCTGATATAAAAATACACCCCAGACAGAAACAAAAACTACCAAAAGATTGATCATATAATAATCATGTGCATCTAAAACCTGAAACCATAGTAAAACCTGTAATAAAAAACCAACTGCCAAAACCAGTATAAAAAACCGGAAAACTGGTTTCAACTTTTTAATACGAATCACTAAATAAATCCAGATTCCCAACGTCAGATATTGGGTGAAAGGAAGAAAAAACTCTTTAAAATAAATCTGGTCTAAAGAATCAATAATGCGGTTAAGTTGTTCTTTTGAAGCACCCCAAATCGGCCATATTCCATGAACAGAAAAATGCCCTTTATGGATATGATTGTAATAACCAGCGTACCAATACCACGCAACAACGAGTATAATAGCAACCAAAAATGGGAAAATATGTCTGAATCTAAAATTAAAGATCCTTTTATCTTCGTCCAGAAAAATGATTTCATAGGCAACCCATCCTCCTAATGCGACAAAGAAAGTGCCGCATGTTATTTTCAATAACATCGACAAACAAAAAAACAAGGCTGCACCCCATAAATAAATCAGCCTTTTTGTATCGAAAAATTTGGAAATAAAAAACCAGGATATAAATACAAACGACAAGGCAGGAACATCAGGCAAAAAATTTGGTCCATAATAAATAACCATTGGTGACGTAAATATCAACAGACTAATAAAACCTGCCCAAAAAGTGTTACCCAAAAGCCGCCTGCCCACATGGAATAATGAAAACAAACCTAAAAACAACAAAGAAACCTGGAGAAACTTAAAAATCCATTCATGCTTGCCAAATAATTTCCAAAGTTGTGCAACTACATAATAAATAATAGGAAACTCACCAACGGATTTACCTGAATGCCCGTCATCAGGAAACTGATTATGCATTTCAGGCTTTAGTAACGGATAATTATTTTGATAATAATTTTGCGCAAGCGAAAGGCTATTTGTTTGTCGCCAAATATGTACCGACTGAGGGGGATAAAACAACGTTTCATTTAAACCATAATAGAAAAAAAGTAAAATAAAAACTACAACGAAATAAATATTCCCTGCCAGCTTTGATTTTAAAATATTTCCCTTCATATTGTAAATGTTATGATAATTACGAAATTCTCTTTTTTAAAAAAGAACAACTCCCAATCTGGAAAAACGGATAAATTTAGAAATAATATAAAAAGCACAACAATTTATTTTTCTGTAGAAAAATAATCTCCAGTTTTATGAAAAAGAGAATCCCCCTAGTGATTATATTTTGTCGAACGCAAATTAAACCTATATTATTTTTATGTTTGTAGTATCAGGTAATGTTATATCTTATTCTGACCATGAAAAACCTATTAAAAAAAACTCATGTTCCTTATTTTATAATTACATTTTTTGGCCTCCTACTTTTAACAATGGGAGTCGCCAATCATTACCTATTCAGGACATTTACCTGGGATTACGCAAATTATAATTTTGCTTTCTGGGACTACTCACATCTCAGACTTAGCCGCGTTCCAACATGGCCTGCCAATATTAATTTTTTACAGGATCATTTTTCATTAACCCTGATGTACTTTATACCTCTTTACTGGTTATTGAACTGGCTAACCGGAACCTATACATTAATTATTATTCAATGGGGCTTAATTTTAATTGCAGCTTGGTACTCTTATAAAATTATTCAATTAAAAACGGATAACTTCTGGCTTCAAGCAGGCGTTTTAACCTACTACTTTTTGTTATTGGGAAGATACACTTCTTTTTCGGCAGATGTAAACCTGGCCATTATTTCAGCTTGTTTTATTCCTGTTTTCATCTATTACTTTGAGATAAAAAGATACTGGATCGCTTCAATTATATTCATCCTTTCACTTTTTTCGAGAGAGAATATTCCCATTTGGTTCATTTTCATTTTTATTGTATTAGCCATACAACACAAAAAAGAAAAGAAAGCCGTATGGTTTAGCATTGCTGGAATTCTCGTTTCGGTAATTTATTTTGTTTTGCTTTTTAAAGTATTTATTCCTTCACTTGAAACTGAAGAAAATAAATTCACACTGTTTAACTATTTGGCGCTTGGCAAAACACCGGGAGAAGCATTTTCGTTTGTATTGAGAAACCCTATCGAAACCATAAAACTTTTTTTTGTAAACCATTCCGGGGATCCAGCTTACGATGGTGTAAAAGCTGAGTTTTATCTTGTGTATATTATTTCAGGAGGGTTTGTACTTTTTTTTCGGCCACAATACTTTATTTGGTTTATTCCAATTGTAGCTCAAAAAGTATTAAACGATTCATTTATTCGCTGGGGTATTGCTACCTACTACTCCATTGAGGTCGTCACATTGCTTCCGTTATCCGTGTTCCTGGCACTGGCCTCAATAAAATCAAAAACGATACAGAATACATTTGCTGCAATCCTTTGCGTTGCAACACTTGGTGTAACTATACACAAACTAGATCGTGTAAATAATACAATTCCCTGGATATTAAATCCATCTAAGGTAAAAATCTACGACAAGGATTTTTTCAAAGCACCTTTCAATGTAAGAAAAGTAAACCGCATGCTCAAAAGTATCCCACCTGATGCTAAGGTTAGCGCTTCAAATGTAATAGCCCCACATTTGGCCCAGCGACAGTTTATTCATTTTTTCCCAACGGTATATGATGCTGATTATATTATTTTCTCAATTTTCGATGATTACTATTTAATGTCGGCTGAAGAAAATGAGAAATACAGGAATAATTATCTGAATAATCCTGAATGGGAAATAATAGGAAAAGAATATCCAGTATTTCTATTAAAGAAAAAGAAGGAGCCTCTTTCTCAAAACCTGCCTATCAACAATACAAATGATCAATCAGAAACATTAACCGGCAATTTTGAAATTATTAATGATGACAAAACATGTGTCATTCTTTAATTAAAAAAAAGCATGTGCCATAATGCAAAATGATAAAACAATTAAAATAAAAGCCTAAATAGAAGGTATATGAAACCTGAAACTAAAAACAAATTTCAAAAAAGAAAGCAAGAAGATTGGGGTTTCGGTATTTTGGGACATTTATCTTTTTTTCTGCTGTTTCTTGCATCAGTTTACTTCTACAAGGAAAGGATTTTTTTTGCTGATTCTGCATTTCAGTTTTTTAAAATTCTCCATTTTGAGAAAATCAATGTTGAAGCTTACAGGTATGGGGCAATTCTTCCAGAGTTTCCGGTGCTCCTTGCTATGAAACTGGGAATTGGATTAAAGCTTTTAACCATTATTTATTCGGTATCTTTTATCGCTTTATATTATGCGATTTTCCTGCTTACAATAAAATTTTTCAGAAATACCTCTGCCGCATTATCAGTTGTTGTTATTCTGATTCTCTGTATTAGTCAGTCATTCTTCCATCCTGTAACCGAAACCCATCAAAGCCTTATTTTTTCGGTTTTACTTTTTGCAATACTCCAGTATTCCTCAATCCGACACAATCGGCTCCAGGTTCTACCTGCGTTTTTAGTTATCCTGCTTTCTTTTTTTGCGCACCCTGTTGCTCTTTATACCCTCATTTTTGTAATTGGGTACAGCGCTATCGATCAAAAACAGTTAAAGTCGGCAAAACCTTATATTTTGTTGCTTCTTATTGTTGGCTTAGCTATTGCAAAAGTTCTGCTAACTGACGAAAATTCATACGAAGGGAAATTCTTCTCAGAATTACTGAAATCGCCTCTACTTATATTGCAGTTGCCACATGCATACAGTACAAAATTTTTACTTGGCAGAATATTCGGACTGTACTTTTGGGTAATGGTTTTTGAACTTTCTTTAATAATGGTTCTTGTTTTAAAGAAGGAGTATATAAAACTTATTTGGCAACTGGCAATCACAGGGTTCTTTCTCATTATTACACTTCTCACCTACAACAAAGGTGATTCCGATATGATGATGGAAAGAGCTTTTATGCCACTTGCTCTCTTTGTATCAATTCCTCTGCTAACAGAAATATTTAAAAATTATAACCGGTTCAATACTTTTAAATTAATATTCCTAACCGGAATTATTCTTTTAAGTTTAAACAGAATCTACCTGCAGGGAAAAACATTTCGGGAAAGAACACGATTTAACCAGGAACTTCTTGCTAAAACATCAAGGTTTCCAAACCGAAAATTTATAATTGAGAGCAGCGAGTTGCAGAAACATTATATCACTTACTGGTCGTATTCTTTTGAAACTTTAATGTTAAGTTCGATAACAGCTAATATCCCTACACAAACCATATTCCCTGCAAATGATTTATCGAAACTCACCAAATACACTGATGGAGCGAAAGACGTTTTTCTAGGAGCTGATTTCTGGCTGGAATGGGGGATCAACGATTTAAATCAAAGATACTTTAACCTTTCTCAGGAATTGCCTTACAAAATTGTAAAAATCGAAGATTTATGACTTTTTATTAGGTAGAAACAAAATGCTTTACTTTTTTTCAATTACAACAGCATCAATACCCTCCAGCGCCTTGAAATAATCAGGGCTTTCCAGTAACTCCCAGTAACCTTCACGAGGCCTCATATCCCAAAACGAAAACCAAAAAGCAGCTTTAGTCATTGAATCGTAATGTAAACCTCCGTGTTTATATTTCTCTAAAAAGAAGTTGTTTTGCAAAAGAGCTAAAAATACAATACCCAAAACAATGGCCTTAGACCGCTTCCTGTAATTCCATATCTCCGTAAACAATAGCGCCATTGGTATTGCAAGTAAACCGTAATAATCCACAAACGATCTCATTCCAAAAGAACCTCCATACCACCAGCACCACCATGAAACAATAATATAAGTAGCCAGCGAAATAAAAATCAATATCGCCCACGAGAATTCTTTTAGTTTTCCGAATAAAAAAGGTATTCCTAAAATTGCAAAAACCATAACCGGTGTGTAAAGAAACCATCCTTTTCTATAACTAAAAAGTCCATCGATGAAATGCGGGTTTCCCCAGAAAAACTGCTCATCGGGATATGAATTCACAAAATAGTGGCCGGTAATTGAATGCCAATAAATCATCTGAGGTATCCAAACAATAAAAAATGCAATCCCCATCAAAACAAACCAATGAAACTTTGTAAAAATTAACTTAACTCTTTGTTTCAACTCCTCAACGGAAGAAATACCATAGATAAAAAAGAAAACAAGCACAACTATATTACTTGGTCTGATTAAAGCAATTAATCCTGACAGCAAACCAAGCATTAGTAGTTTGAATAATCGAGGAGATTTGTACCATTGAATGGTATACCAAACAAATACATTAATCAATGTAAAATTATACATGTGCGACATACATGCATCGTAAGTGGCATAGTTAAGCAAATTAGTACCCAAACCTATTGTAATTATTGTTAAAGCCGTTATTCGCTCCGAAAAATAATTCTTTAATATTCGACGTAAAAAAAACAATCCAATAAAAAAGTAAAAAACAGCTCCCACCAAAAGTCCTATTTTGTAAATAGGTGAATAACCATAAGCTTCCCATCCCATAAATTTTGCAATACCGTGCCCTGCAAAGAAAAAAGGGGAATAAAGAATTGACATTCCCATTGTCGTTTTGAAAACCTGATTACCGTCGGGCAAAGGTTCAGGCCAAAACAGCCCTTTATCGAAAGTTTCCTTATTTTCAAGTTTAATATCATGAAAAATAAAGGTGGCTGGCAAATAGGCATAATAACTTACAACATCCATCGCAATAACTTTATCTTGCTTCTCCCAATGTTTCGCACTAATAATCAATACACAAACAATAAATAGAACGAAGTAAATACTATATTTCGAAAGATTATTTTTTAAGTTTTTCATTTGCATTTTTATTAGGCTAGAATATTATATTTTAAAACGCTCCATAATGCTCGAAAACCATCTTTCCAGCCAATTTTCTTCCCTTCATTGTATGTTCGGCCATAATAAGAAATTCCTATTTCATAAATCCTCACATCTGGCAATCTTGATATCTTTGCAGTTACCTCAGGTTCAAAACCAAATCGTTGCTCCCTTAAATTTATACTTTTAATAATATCGGCTTTAAAGAGTTTATAGCAGGTTTCCATGTCGGTAAGGTTAAGGTTGGTAAACATATTGGAAACCGTGGTCAAAAATTTATTTCCTATTGAATGCCAAAAAAACAAAATACGGTGTGGATTACCGCCCATAAACCGTGAGCCATAAACAACATCAGCATTACCTTCAATCATAGGTTTTAACATATCGTTGTATTCTCTCGGATCATACTCCAAATCGGCATCCTGAATAATAATATAATCGCCGGTTGCTTCTTTTATTCCCCGGTGCAAAGCTGCTCCCTTTCCCATATTTTGTTTTTGATGAAAAAGTTGCATTTCAGTTTCGGGATGCTCTTTTATGTATTCTTCAATTATTTCACCTGATTTATCGGTACTAAAATCGTTAACCAAAACTACCTGCTTTTTCAATTCATATTTTAACTGAACGTCAAGTACCCGATCCAGAATTAATCGAATTGTTTTTTCTTCATTGTAAACCGGAATTATTACCGATAGCTTTTTCTTGACCTCCATGCAGGTTAAATATTTATTAAAGTCTGTTAAAGATATAATATTGTATAATACATAATTTCAAAATCAATTTTCAACTTATTTATTTTCGGGTTAATAATGAGTACTATCCCCAATTACAATCAGATAATTTGTTTTTAATGCTTTTTCGCGCGTGTTCGGATTCAGAAATGCGAAGTTAACCCGATTCATACCGCGGTATTTGATTTCGTAAACCTTTTCAATTTGAAAATTCATTTTTAAAATATCGTAGTATTTTACTTCATTCGTATATAACCAGGTTCCGGGTTGAGCCATTTTCTTCTTCAATTCTTCCCAATCATGTATTTGCCCTACATTTCCTTTTGAATAGAAGAATAATTCATATTGTTCAACTTCAAAATTACAGAGTTGACTTCCTTCGCTACTTTCTCTCTCAAAAATACTTAAAACCTGCCGTGCACCCTGAAAACGAAACAACCCGGGCAAAACTTTTGTATTCAGAAAAAGATTTAAACTTCCAATTACGATAACAGAGGACAAAATCAATTGATTTCGAAAAGTGGTTTTCAGAATTACAGGAGTCAGTAAAAATAAAATCACCAAAATAAAACTTAACAAACTCAGCCAAATACTATTCCATCTGAATACCCATAAAACAAAAATTAAAGCAACAGTTAAAAATGCTACAAATACAAATTGCATTCTACCTAAAATACGTTGAATCTGTTCGGTTAAACTACACCAGCCACTAATCCATTTACCGGTTAATACCGAAAACGGAATGATGGTAATTAAAAAATAATTTGGCGCTTTCCCTCTGGCAACACTCAGAATGATAATAAAAAGCAATGTTCCCCCAATTAGGAAAACGCCATTTGCATCTGCATTCTTCTTTTTTAACCATTCCGTAAATTCCATCACGAGGGCTGAAACGCTCCAAAGTGTCCATGGCAAAAATGCCCATATTGCATTGTAGGTGTAATAAAAATAATCGGTACTCGAGCCCGCGTACTCTCCGGTAATTCGTCCGATATTATTCGTTATAAAAAAGAATTTCAATCCCTCTAAACCAAAGCTGCTGTAGAGATGAATTAGCGCCGGTGATACCACTAAAAAAGAAATCGCAATTCCCAAAATCCATTTTGGATGAAAAATTTGCCTGAATTTTTTTTGCGCCAACAAATAAAAAAGAACTGCAAAAAATGGTAAAACCGCACCGACAGGACCTTTTGTCATCATCGCCAAACCAACTCCCACAAAACTAATAACAAAATGAATAGATTTCTTTGTTTGTAAATATGCAGCCAATTGCCACAGTGCTAAAACTACACCGGTTTGCAAAATCGAATCGGTATGAAAATCGAAGAAATAGAGAAAAACCATTTGTGAAGTCAGGGTAAAAAGAGCCGCCAGTTTACCCGCTTCCGCTGAATATAACTGTTTCCCCAAACGATAAGTAAAATAAATTGCGGCTAACCCGTATAAAAAAGGAAATAGCTTAAAAGCAAAGTTTGTGTATCCGAAAAGCTGAACCCCAATTCCGGCCAGCCAGAAAAACAAATGTGGTTTTTGGTCGTAGGGAACGCCATTTATCTTCAGGTTAAACCAGTCCCCTGATTCCACCATCTGTCGGGTTATGGCCGAATACAAAGCAGAATCGCCGGTTAAATCGATAAAAAGTCCGAAAAAGTAAGCCAACGCAACCAAAGCGAAAGCCAGCAACCATCCAATATTTTCAGGTTTGATTTTCAAATTCAGCAAAAAATATATGTTCAGCAAAATAAACGATTATGAGCTAATTTACCCGACTCAAAATATATTTTTGGCAAAAATTGACAACAATTATTTTTTCGAAGATTTGATTTTTCGGATATTTCAGCCAATTTTAAAATCAAAATAAAAATCAATATGGCTAAATCACTGGTAAATACCAATGCAAAATTTGGCACTTTGCCTGTATTTCTTACCGCACTTTCAACAATACTTGGGGCTATACTTTTTTTACGTTTTGGCTGGGCAGTCGGCCAGGTTGGCTTTTTAGGCGTAATCGGAATTATTATTCTTGGCCACATTGTAACAATACCAACCGCTTTTGCAGTAGCCGAAATTGCAACCAACCAGCGGGTTCAGGGAGGCGGAGCGTATTATATCATCAGCCGTTCGTTCGGGCTTAACATTGGCGGAGCAATTGGTATAGCGCTTTATCTTTCGCAGGCCATTAGTGTGGCTTTTTATGTTATTGCATTTGCAGAAGCATTTGAACCACTTATTGACTGGCTCTACAATACTTACGGATTTTTGATACCTGACAAACGATGGATTTCAATGTCAACAATGACCTTATTGTCGCTTATGATTTTGTTGAAGGGCGCCAATATTGGCATGAAGGCACTTTATGTTGTTGTAGCGGTTCTTTTAACTTCACTCGCCATGTTCTTTTTAGGCGAATCAACGTTACAACCCAACGAAATAAACTTTCATGCACGGGTAACAGAACATCTCGATTTCTTTTTTGTATTTACCATTATTTTCCCTGCGTTCACGGGTTTGGCGGCAGGTTTAGGGTTGTCCGGAGATTTAAAAGATCCCAAAAAATCGATTCCGAGGGGAACATTGTGGGCAACCGTTGTTGGAATGCTGGTTTACATAGCAGTTGCTTATAAATTTGCCATTTCTGCAACACCTGATGATTTAGTTAGCGACCAACTCATTATGCGAAAAATTGCGGTTTGGGGCCCTATCATCCCAATTGGTCTGGCAGCAGCATCATTAAGTTCTGCTTTAGGCTCGATAATGGTAGCACCACGAACATTGCAGGCAATTGGATTAGACGATATTTTCCCTCAAAACTCCATAAATCGCTGGTTTGCAAAAGGAAAGCAAAAAGACAATGAACCTGTTAACGGCTCATTAATAACCATTGTAATTGCCTATTTCTTTATTTTTATTGGCGATGTTGATTTTGTAGCCCAGATTATTTCCATGTTTTTTATGGTTACTTACGGGGCCATTTGTCTTATTTCACTTTTAGAACATTTTGCCGCCGATCCCGCCTATCGTCCAACCTTTCGCTCCAACTGGTATATTTCTGCCCTGGGTGCTTTATTCTCGTTTTGGCTGATGTTTAAAATGAATACGACTTATGCCGCAGTTTCATTACTAATCATGGGTATGATTTATTACGTAATCATGAAGAACAACGATGAAAATCAAGGGTTGAACAAGCTTTTTAAAGGTGTTATTTTTCAGTTGAGCCGACAATTGCAAATTATGCTGCAACGGGCTGACAACAGTGAAAAAGAAATTAGCTGGAGGCCATTTGGCGTTTGCATTTCGCATGATACTTTTAAACGCCGATCAGCTTTTGACATTATGCGTTGGATTTCTTATAAATACGGCTTTGGAACTTACATTCATTTTATTAAAGGTTATTTAAACGAAACGACAACCGAAGAATCGAAAAAAGTGCTTGACCGTCTGATCCTGCTTTCTGCCGGAAGTAAAAACCGGGTTTATCTTGATACGATTATTTCGCCTTCTTACACATCAGCAATAGCACAGGTTGTACAACTTTCGGGAATTTCGGGAAAAGGAAACAACCTTATTTTATTTGAGTTTTCAAGAACCGATCCTCAAAATTTAAAAGAAATTAATGCCAATTACGGAATTGTTGAATCAGCGGGTTTCGACATTTGTATTTTGAATACCTCTTATAAAAGTTTTGGCTATAAAAATGAACTTCATATTTGGATTAGCCCTGACGATTACCAAAATGCAAACCTGATGATTTTGTTGGGTTATATTATTTTGGGGCACCCCGACTGGAAAAAAGGAAAGATTAAAATTTTTGCACTTTACCCGGAAGAGTTAATGGAAGAAAAAAGAAAAGATTTGATGGATTTAATTAAAGCAGGAAGGCTTCCGATTAGTCCTTCCAATATTTCCATGGTTCCTTTTGAAACAGAAAACCGGAAAAATGTTATTACCAAATATTCGGCTGACGCTGACCTGACTTTAATCGGATTTACCTCGGATATGTTGAAAAATATTGAAGAGCTTTCCGAAGGCTACCAGGATTTAGGTAACATTTTATTTGTTAGCGCAAACCGGGCCAAAACAATAAACTAATTTCCTTTTCAGTTAATTAAATACATTTTTAGGTTAATTTTGGAAAAAATAACAACATGGAAAGAATCGCCATATTTCCCGGATCATTCGATCCATTTACCGTCGGTCACGAATCCATTGTAAAACGTTCGTTGTCGATGTTTGATAAAATCTACATTATGATTGGCCACAACGCCAACAAAAAATCGTTTTTCCCTGTAGATAAAAGAATGAAGTGGATAAAACAGGTTTTTAAGGATTATCCGCAAATTGAAGTTAGAGTACACGACGGATTAACTGTTGACTTTTGCAAAGAAGTAAACGCCCGGTATATTCTGCGTGGAATCCGAACATCTGCCGATTTTGAGTATGAACGTGCCATTGCCCAGATTAACAAAAAAATGCACCCCGAAATTGAAACGGTTTTTCTTTTAACATTACCGGAACACACGCCGGTAAATGCAACGATTATCCGCGACATTGTTTCTCACGGGGGCGATGCAAGTATGTTTTTACCCAAGGTTTTGGATAAAAGTGAATTTATTATTCATAAAAAGTAAATGCAGGCCATGCGTTATTTACTGATTTTTACAACTCTCCTTTTTATTTCGAATATTGCTGTTTCGGCAACAATTATTAAAGCCGGAAATCTGGAATATGCAGGCAGAAAACTCGATTTTTATGCAAATGCCGATCCGGTAACAGGCAATAAAGCTTTTATTACTTCTTTAGAGTTTGATAAAAACGGACAAGGATCAATTTCAGTAGATATAACTGCACCAACTTTTGTTTTTTCCGATTTTGGAATTTATCACGGAATGTTAATTCTTGAGCCCAATCAAACTCTGGAATTAAAATTGCCTCCACGACGTGAAAAATCGTTTGCCGATGAAAAAAATCCATACTTCGAACCTGTTCAGTTTTGGTTTGTAACACAAAATAAAAGTCAGTTAGCTAGTCAAATTTCAGATTTCACGATCCGATTAAACCAATTAACCAACAAATATTTTGACCAGCTTTATTTTCGGCAATCCAGGAAAATTTATGATTCTATTCTTTATTACATCGATAAAGAACTTCCTGCCAATGCTTCGGATGCATTTAATTTCCATAAAAACTTTTCGCTAAAAATGGTCGAAGCTGAAGCATTCCGGGAGAAACCGGACAGTTACACTGAACTGTTTTCAAAAGTAAACCCGGAATACTGGCTATTGCCTGCCTATATTGGATTAATGGAAAGAACCTTTAACAATTTGCTGAGTTTTGAGGCAAAATCGGTTAAAGGCGACGAAATTCGAAATGCAGTGAATGGTTCGAATACAAATTACCTGCTTGGGTTACTAAAAGACAAGTACAAGGTTACCGGAGAAAACGCTCAAATTATTTTGTTAAAACTTCTTCATGATGCATGGTACTCTGGCGATTTCTCAAAAAAAGCAATTGAAACCATGGTAAACTCAACTGTTTTCGTAAACAATAAGAACAAAATCGTACAAATAACTTCAAGAAATATTAATGAGAAAATTACGTTTCTTCAACCCGGGAATGTTGCTCCGGTCATTTGTTTGAAGGATTTTTCGGGAAAAACCAACTGCACTGATATAACGGCTGGTAAATTCAAATACATTGTTTTTGCCGATGTAGAAATGGTGGTTTGCCAGGAGCATTTAAAATATTTAACCAGCATACAGGAAAGATTTCAAAAGTATCTTGAAATTTTTATTGTTCTCAGGAAAACCGACCAAACAGAAATGAAGAAGTTTTTGGATTCCAATAAAGTCCCGGGAATTAAAATGATTGATGAAAATGGCGAGTTTATTACCAAATACAAAATAAAATCATTCCCTCAATGTTTCCTGCTAAACGAAAAACACCAGGTTTCATTGGTTTCCGCAAAGGCCCCGCTCAATGGATTCGAACAGCAATTTGGTACTTTTTTACAACACGAGCTATTTGAGAAACAACGCAATCAGTCGCGATAGGATAAAAATATCTCCTTCAAATTTTCATACGTGTTGAAAAGGATTTTGTCCAACTCACTTTTTTCAATCCACTTTATTTCCGAGATATTTTCTTCAACCTGCGGGGTTCCGCTTTCGTTACCTGAATATTTCATCTCGAACCAAAAAGTTTCTTTTAGAATCCATTCACCCAATGAGTTTTTGTATGGTGATTGATAAATATGAAAAGTTGGATCCAGTTTTTTAACAATTTCGTGCCCGGTAATTCCGCACTCTTCCTGAACTTCGCGCAAAGCAGCTGATTCTGTTGATTCGCCTTTATCAATTTTCCCTTTGGGCAAGTCCCACTTTCCATTTCTGAAAATAACAAGCATTTTTTTATTTTTAAACACAACTCCGCCCGCTGCACATAGTATTTTGAAGGTCGGGATAAAAACCTCTCTAAAAAAGAGAGCAACGTTTGGGTGAAAAATAAAAACCTCGTTGGAATTATCTTTTGCAAAATGCAAAAACCACTTTTTTACCTCTTCCGAAGAGTTCAAATCATCAATAAATTCCGACGATTGATTATATGTTATATTGCGGTCGGAGGTAAAGTTAATTCTCCGGTCATTAAAAAAAACTTTATACATTTGCACCGAATTAAATTTCTTGGTCATTATGGAATCAACTCAAATTGAAGTTACAAAAAAATTACTCGAAATTAACACAATAAAAATATCACCCACAAATCCGTTTACCTGGGCTTCAGGATGGAAATCGCCCATTTACTGCGACAATAGAAAAATCTTGTCTTATCCCAAAACCCGGACTTTTATTCGTGATAAATTTGTTGAGGTTATCAGGGAAAAATATCCGCAGGCAGAAGTAATTGCAGGAGTAGCAACGGGCGCAATAGCAATGGGAGTTTTGGTGGCCGACGTACTTGGACTACCATTTATTTACATCCGTTCAAAACCGAAAGATCACGGATTAGAAAATCTTATTGAAGGAGATTTGGCTCCTTACCAAAAAGTGGTAATTATCGAAGATTTGGTTTCAACCGGCGTAAGTAGTTTAAAAGCTGCTGAAGCTGTTTCCAACTTTGGAGGCGACGTAATTGGAATGGTTTCCATTTTTACTTATAATTTTCCTCACGCAAAGGAAAATTTTAAAAAAGCCGGAATTGAACTTACTTCCTTAAGTCGCTACCAGGTTTTGATTGACACTGCAGTTGAAATTGGGGAAATCACCAAAGATCAGGTGGAAACACTGATGCAATGGAGAGAAGACCCCGCAAATTGGGGAAAGTAATTTCTGATAATGAATAACATTTTATATATTTCCCACCCAATGGTGGGATTTTTCATTTAAGAAAACAGACATGGGACTAAGTAAATATACAAGTAAGGTAGAAGTCATTAATCATAACGAACAGGTCGTTTTCAATTATCTTTCCAATTTTGAAAATTTATCTACTTATTTAAATTCAGGATTGATTGAAAAAATTACAGAAAAAGTACCGCAGGTAAAAATCACTGATTTTCAATCAGATCTAGATTCATGCAAGTTTAATATTACCGGATTAGGCGTTGCAGAAATAAAGATAGTAAACCGTGAACCTTTTAAAACAATTAAGGTTGAAAGCTCCGGAGGCCTGCCGCTAAGTTTTACCTTTTGGATACAACTTCTCCCCGTCGATGCCTTTCAAACTAAAATTAGACTTACATTACATGCTGAAATGTCGATGATGATTAAAATGATGGCAGGAAGTCGGTTGGAAGAAGGAATTAATCAACTTGCAGAAACCCTTTCAAAGCTTCCGTATAAATAATTGATACAAAAAGAATTCTTTCACGAATTCCCGATAATAAACTCAACCTCTTTAAAACCAAATTGGTGAACTTTTCCGTTCAAATCTTCCAGAATAAGGTGTCCAAATTCACCAATTGCAATTATTCTGGCTTCAAAAATTTCACCCTGTTTTGAAAATTTCCACCAGCCTTCATTTCGGTATAAATTGGAAAAATAATTCTCATTAATTTCCGTAAAATTATTTGTTTCCAGTTTTTTATACCATTCCAGAATTAAATTAACAAGACGCTCCGCAACCGCGTTTATATTATACTCCTTTCCTGTAAGTTGAGTTAAGGAAACCGGGTTTGGTGCATCAGAAAAAAAGAATTCCTGATTTAAGTTCAGCCCAATACCGATAACTGTTGAAAACAATTTGTGCCCCATTACCGAATTTTCAATCAGAATTCCTGCGATTTTCCGGTCTTCAACATAAATATCGTTTGGCCATTTTATGGTAACAAAATTTGTTTCCTGTTTTAAAAAATCAACCATTGCCAAACTTACTGCTTTCGAAATCATAAATTGCTTTGCAGCATCCAGGAATCTCGGAAATAAAACCATGCTCATTAACAGGTTCTTCCCGTACTCACTCTCCCACTGATTTCCTGCATTACCTCTGCCTTTTGTTTGGTATTGTGCCAAAACGACAGTTCCATCATCTGCCGCATTAGACAAAATGAGTTGGTTGGCATAGTTGTTGGTAGATTCAATTTCGTTTAAAACGATATTTTTTTTGCTAAAATTGCTCATTTAAATATTGATGGATTAAACTATAAGTCAGAAAGATGGTTCTATACAATGTAATTTTTCAATTTGCCATTTGACATATAAATATAAACATAAATCGGGGAAAAAGAGAGTTGAGCAAAAAGATTATCTTTGCAGGGAATAGAAATTTTATGAATAGTAATAAAGAAGAATCAGAAACAATATTAGAAGAAATTCTTGAAGGAATAAGAAAAATCAAGGGAAAAGGGATAACAGTAATTGATTTAAAAACTATAAAACATACCGAATGTGATTACTTTGTAATTTGCCATGGAACTTCCTCCACCCAGGTAAGCTCAATTGCGCTTTCGGTAGAAGAAACAGTTAAGGAACAAAGGGGCATTAACGCCTGGCATAAGGACGGTTACCGAAACGCAATCTGGGTTTTACTGGATTATGGTGAAATAATGGTCCATGTATTTCAAAAGGAAGCAAGAGAATTCTATAACCTTGAGGAGCTATGGGCAGATGCGAAAGTAACACGAATAGAAGAAGAAATTTAGAAGATTAAAATGACAGACAATAAAAACAGTAAAAATAAGAATCAGAACAATCCATTTGAGCGGTTTAACTCGGGTAGAAAAAATGATGGGAAAGGTCCTAAATTTAATGCTTATTGGATTTACGGTGTAATTGCCATTGCATTTATAATCGTTCAGTTCTATTTGAGTAACAGCCGTGGACCGATAGAGACCAATTGGAGTGAAGTTCGTTCTACAATGCTTGCCAACCAGGATATTGAAAGGATTGTAGTTGTTAACGATAAGGTCGCTAATATTTATATTAAAAAAGACAAACTTGATAATTATAAATCACAGTTTGAATCACATTTTTCAAAGCCATCTGAAACTGGGCCTCATTTTAAATTCAATATCGGTTCTGTTGAAACATTTGAAAGAAATTTAAGGGAAGCACAGGAAGAAAATGCAAACGAAATTTTACCGGAATACAAAGAAGAAAGAAACTGGGCAGGAGAAATTTTATGGACAATAGGCCCGTTTATCCTTATAATTTTGCTTTGGTGGTGGATTTTCAGAAGAATGAGCCGTGGAGGTGCCGGTGGCGGCGCGAGTGGCATTTTTAATGTTGGAAAATCACAAGCCAAAATATTCGATAAAGACCAAAAAGTTTCCACAACCTTTAAAGATGTTGCCGGTTTGGCCGAAGCAAAACAGGAAGTAGAAGAAATCGTGGAATTTTTGAAAAATCCGGCAAAATACACAAAACTTGGTGGTAAAATTCCGAAAGGGGCACTATTAGTTGGCCCTCCCGGAACCGGGAAAACATTACTTGCCAAAGCAGTTGCAGGAGAAGCTAATGTACCGTTTTTCTCCATGTCAGGTTCCGATTTTGTGGAAATGTTTGTAGGTGTTGGTGCATCGCGTGTACGTGATTTATTCAAACAAGCAAAAGAAAAAGCTCCGTGTATTGTATTTATTGATGAGATTGATGCAATTGGCCGTGCCAGGGGAAGAAACCCCAACATGGGTTCAAACGACGAACGCGAAAACACCCTTAACCAGCTGCTTACCGAGATGGATGGTTTCGACACCAACACAGGCGTAATCATCCTTGCAGCGACAAACCGTGCCGATATTCTCGACAGGGCATTAATGCGTGCAGGTCGTTTTGACAGGCAAATTCATGTTGAGTTACCCGATTTAAACGAAAGGGCTGAGATATTTAACGTGCATCTGCGTCCTCTGAAACTAAGCGGAGAACTTAAAGTTGACTTTTTAGCCAAACAAACTCCCGGATTTTCAGGTGCCGATATTGCAAATGTTTGTAACGAAGCTGCTTTGATCGCGGCACGTAAAAATCACGAGTCGGTTACTAAACAAGACTTCCTGGATGCTGTTGACAGAATTGTTGGCGGGTTGGAAAAGAAAAACAAAATAATTTCGCAGGAAGAGAAAAAAACAATTGCATACCACGAAGCGGGGCATGCTACCATTAGCTGGTTATTGGAACACGCACATCCACTGGTAAAAGTTACTATCGTTCCTCGTGGAAAGGCATTGGGAGCCGCCTGGTACTTACCCGAAGAGCGCTCAATCACTACAAAAGAGCAGCTTCTTGATGAAATGTGTTCTGCACTAGGTGGAAGAGCAGCAGAACAATTGATTTTCAATAAAATTTCTTCAGGCGCTCAGAATGACCTTGAGAAAATTACAAAACAGGCATATGCCATGGTTAGTATTTTTGGCATGAGCGAGAAAGTTGGAAATGTTAGTTATTACGATTCTTCGGGTCAGTCGGATTATTCTTTCACCAAACCGTATAGTGAAAAAACTGCCGAATTAATTGATGAAGAAGTCAAAGTTATTATTGACAAACAATATGAGCGGGCTTTAAATGTCTTAAAAGAAAATGCTGAAGGTCATGCCAAACTTGCCAATTTACTATTGGAACGCGAGGTAATTTTTAGTGAAGATTTAGAAGCTATTTTTGGGAAACGCCCATGGGACAGAAAACATGTAATTCCTGAAAATGCAGACAAGCAGGTTGTTAAAGAGACAGAAAAAGTAAAAACTGCCTCCGATGATAAAACTCCCATCCGAAATGCGGAAGAAGATACTGAAAACAGAATTGCACTAGCTTAATATGAAATCGGCACGGCAGGAGATACTTGAGAAGCTTGAAAAAGCCCTTCATGAAGAACCGGCAAAACCTGATTTTGATACTCCCGTTTATCATCCTATTGAAAAACCGTTGGAAATTGCTTTTAAGGAAAATCTGGAAAAGATAAGCGGGAGTGTTCATTTATTTTCAACAGAAAAAGATTTATTTGAAAATCTAAAATCTTTTCTTTCCGGCTTTAATTTCGAAACTATTCTCTGTAACGAAAAAGAACTAACCGGTAAATTATCTGAATTTGAAATTCTTTTTACTTCAACATTAAAACTTCCGGAGAATATTAAGGTTGGAATTACAAGCTGTGAGTTCCTGGTCGCACATACAGGTTCAGTTATGGTAAGTTCTTCTCAACAAGGTGGCAGACAAATGTTTGTTTACCCTCCAATTCACATTGTTATTGCAAAAAAAGAACAAATAGTGCCTTATTTAGAACAGGCTTATTCAGGCATACAAGAAAAGTATAGGAATAATCTTCCATCTCAGATTTCAATTATAACCGGCCCAAGCAGAACTGCTGATATAGAAAAGACACTGATTCTGGGTGCGCATGGGCCGAAAGAGTTTCACGTCTTTATTTTTTGATTTGAATTTCGTTTTACTCATTGTGTGATAAACGATGAAACAACCTGTAAAGAGAATTTTGCGACCATAATAAACTATTCAATAGCTTATATTTATTTTTTACATTTGCACTATGGAAGAAGGATGGAAAGAAGTGTATATGACTGCGCACGAATACAGAGCCAACATGGCAAAAGACCTTTTAGAAATTGAGGGTATAAAAGCAGTTATAATAAGCCAGCACGACAGTGCTTATCAATCTTTTGGTGAATTTGTAGTTTATGTGGCCGATGAGTTTGCAGAAAAGGCAGTTGAGGCACTAAAAAAACTAAAAAATTGAAAAATCTCGTACAAAGGAGCCTAACCGGATTTGCTTATGTTGTTATTGTTCTGGCCGGAACAGTTATTCATCCCTACCTGTTTGCAATAGTATTCTGTACTTTACTTTTATTCACGCAATTTGAATTTTATAAAATTACAGAAACTAATGGTTTTGTTCCGCACAGAATTGTCGGGCTGGTTTCCGGAGGATTACTTTTTGTTGCTTTCTTCCTGGTTGCCAATAAGCTCATTTCGCATAAATATATATTTGCCATAATCCTTATCCCACTTATTACCTATTCCGTTGAAGTATTTGGGAAGAGTTCTACCAGCCTTAGAAATAGCCTGGCAACAATGGCAGGAATAATTTACATTGCACTACCATTTAGCCTTCTGAATTTTCTGATAATTCCGGGCGACAACTTTAACTCAGGCTTTTATCCATGGATTTTAGTTGGCATATTTTTAATTATTTGGATGTACGACTCCATGGCTTATGTTGTAGGCTCGTTATTCGGGAAACATAAAATTAATCCGCGGATTTCACCGGGAAAATCATGGGAAGGACTTATTGGAGGTGCTGTATTTGCAGTAATTATGGGAATTTTAAATGCAGTTCTTTTCCAGGCATTAAGCATAACTAACTGGATTGTAATCGCATTATTAACTGTTATTTTTGGCACCTGCGGCGATCTTTTTGAATCGAAATTAAAAAGGGAAACAGGTGTAAAAGATTCAGGTACAATTTTACCCGGCCATGGTGGATTTCTTGACAGATTTGATAGCCTTCTTTTTGCAATTCCTGTTATTTTTGTCTGGTTAAATTTATTTGGCAATATATAAAATAAGAGTAGAGATAGTTCTGAACCAAAAAGCTATTCACACAACCACTAAAGTATCATGGTGAAAAAGATTATTCAGCAAATACCCAACTTTATTACTTCACTGAATCTGGTTTCAGGAACAGTTGCAACTATTTTTGCGATTGACGGGCATTTGGTTTGGGCAGCCATTTTTATCTGTGCAGCTTCGGTTTTCGACTTTTTAGACGGATTTGTTGCGCGTGTTTTAAAAGCTTATTCTGAAATTGGAAAACAATTGGACTCACTGGCCGATGTAGTTTCCTTTGGAGTAGCCCCAGGAGCAATTCTCTTTACACTGCTCGAGTTTTCGCTCTTTGGAAAGAATGACCCAATTTATGAAATTAGTGCCGAATGGTTTGAATGGTTAATTTTATTTTCTTCATTATTAATTCCGTTGTTTGGCGCGATTCGCCTTGCTCGGTTTAATACCAATACGGCTAACGAGAATTTTTTCAGGGGATTACCCATTCCTGCCAATGGTATCTTTTGGGCATCACTCGGATTAATGCTTGAATCACCCAAATACTACGATTTGCTTCAGTTGATTTACTCAACAAAAAACCTGGTTATTCTTGGCATTTTCATGGCAGGAATGATGGTAATTTCCATGCCAATGTTTTCCTTAAAACCTCATTCGTTTGGAATAAAAGAAAACTGGTATCGCTATTTATACCTGGGAATTTCGCTCCTGCTATTGGTTGTATTTAACTTTTATGGACTTGCCTTTGTGATTATTCTTTATATCATCCTGAATCTTGTATTTTACATCTTCAATGTAAAGTTCTAAATCCAATTTATTAGTTTAATAAAAAGTTTCTGCTATAAAAAAAGGAAAGCCCCTGAAATCGGAAGATTATATTTTCCTGCGGAAAACATTAGTAATACACCATGACAAATTACTTCCGATAACAGAGGCTAATATTTAGAATGTTTCTATTGTAATATTCACAATTTAATCAACAACAAAACAAGAAAGTTGTTTTGCATCCCAAATAAAAAATATACATTTTTACCTGAAAAAGCCCGATTCTTAGGAAGAAAATAGCAAAGTGTAAACTATCTGCACCCCAGGCTATTTTATTGGAGCTGCAAATTTATGCACATCTGAATCCGTTATGGCCTGGTCGCACAAAATTATCAGCCTTTCAATTACATTTCGGAATTCCCTAATATTACCTGTCCAGTTTAATTTTTGCAATTCAGCAATTGCCTCGTTGGTAACCGTCTTTTCAGGTATTCCGTATTCACTGCAAATCTGGCTGATAAAATAACTGGCTAAAAGCGGAATATCATCCAAACGATCGTTTAACGCAGGAACATGTATTAAAATTACACTTAACCGGTGGTACAAATCTTCCCTAAAATTATTGGATGCAATCTCCACCGAAAGATTTTTATTGGTTGCTGCCACCACTCTTACGTCAACTTTTATGTGTTTATCGCCACCAACCCTTGTAATAATGCTTTCCTGTAAAGCCCGCAAAACTTTAGCCTGCGCAGAAAGGCTCATGTCGCCAATTTCATCTAAAAAAAGAGTGCCGCCGTTGGCCTGCTCAAATTTTCCCTGGCGTTGTTTTACAGCCGAAGTAAAAGCACCTTTTTCGTGTCCGAACAATTCACTTTCAATTAGTTCAGAAGGAATGGCAGCACAATTTACTTCGATAAACGGCCCACCAGAGCGATTACTTTGGTCGTGAATCCGGCGGGCAACCAATTCTTTTCCGGTTCCGTTCGCCCCCGTTATCAGAACCCTCGCATCAGTAGGTGCAACACGGTCAGCCATTTCAATAACTTCTTTAATTGCCGGAGACTCGCCAATTATCTGAAATTTTTTGGCCACTTTCTTTTTCAGAATTTTGGTTTCAGTTACCAGGTTTGATTTGTCCATCGCGTTTCGGATAGTAATCAACAACCGGTTTAGATCCAGTGGTTTCTCAATATAATCGAACGCACCCTTTTTTATCGAATCAACCGCAGTATCAATATTTCCATGTCCGGAGATCATTACAACGGGGGTATCGGGTGCTATTTCAACCAAATGTTCCAGTACTTCAATACCATCCAATCCCGGCATTTTAATATCACAAAGAACAACATCGAACTCAGCTCCTTTTACTTTTTCGATTCCTTTGGAGCCATCTTCAGCCAGTTCAACTACATACTTTTCATACTCCAAAATATCTTTTAACGTATTCCGGATACTTCTTTCGTCATCAATAACCAGGATTCTTGACATGTTTTCTTTTTTTCAGATTTGAAACAAAAATAGCAGATGAAGGACAGCAACAAAAAAAATCCTGTAGAAATTTCTACAGGATTTATCATTGAATTTCTAATACTATATAAATTGGTTTTTTAGCAGCCACCTGCGGCGACTTTCGATTTTTGTCTTCTTTGTACCGGAACTGTCTTTTTATTTTGTGTGGAATTTAGCAAAGAACCATCTTTTGGGGCAGCCATTTCAGCATAATCAAATCGTGGAATTTCCCGTTGATATTGATCATCTGTTATAGAAGCCGACAGGTTATCCTTATTTTCAATGTAATACTGATAACCTCCAACCAAAACTTTAATGTTGTTAAAACCTACCTGACGGAACAACATCCACGGGCCGTTGGCCTGTAACTGATCTTCTCCATATAAAACAACGGTATAGTTCTTTTCTTTCAAGTCTTCCAGCCTTTCAATATTGTCTTCGAGAGATAAATCATTTGCCGACATATTTTCTGCCCCGGGAATGTGCCCCTGACCAAAAACAAAGTTGTCGCGGATATCAAAAAGAACAACTTTTTGCATTTTATTCGTCAAAAAACTATCGAGCTGCCATGGATAAAATAACCCGTCTGTTTTTTCCAGTTCTGCTACACTTTGTTTAATATCGAGTTTGTAAGTTAGTAATGGCTTTGACATGGTCAGAAAACCAACTATGATTACAAGTACAAAAACAGATAGTGCAATTAATGTTCTCCAAGGATTGATTTCGTGTATATGCATTGTTTCAACTTTTACTTTTAGCTTTTAACAACCACCGGCCGCAGCAGATGATTTTTCTCTTCTTCTCACTTCTACTTTCACTTTTGATGTTTCAGCATTTTCTGTTTCAGCACCAGTAAAATATAACTGTGCACCTTTTCTGAAAGTATAATTTTCGTGGGCAGATGCTCCTTCCACTTCCGAAGGCTCAGTTGGATCAATAATCGTTTGCATCCAGCAATTCAAACCACCTTTCATTACATAAGTACGGCTAAACCCCAGCCGCTTTGCCAGTACCCACGCCTGATCTGCTTTTATATCATCATTTGAAAAGAAAACTACTTTGGTTCCGGGAATTCCCAGATAACTCAGATAACTTTTGCTTACCAGACTATCTAAAGGTATGTCTATTGCTCCGGGCAAAGTATAACTGTTATAATCACTTTCATTACGAACATCTATTAACATTAAGGAAGGATCTTTTGCAATAATGAGTTTCGCCACCTGATCGGTGGTTACATATCGGGTAGGTTGAACAATCTCAGACAATAATTGCTGAGCATCGATTTGTTTTGGTTCTTTCTTCCTGCCAATAAAAATAGTTCCGAATGCCAAAAGCAACATCAACAGGGTAAGGAATATATAATTTCTGTTCATCGGTTTAGAATTTGTATTCGGTAATATTCTTTCTTACACGTTTTTCAATAAACATGGTCACCCAAAAAGCGGTTAACGCTACCACTGTAAAAGCAATAGCAAACCAGTAAGCCGGAATGCCCGTAACATCAGTTAAGCTTACACTGCCAAGATTTCCGCTATTGTAAAAATCTCCAATTAGAGGGAAGCCGATTGAGAAAAGATAAATACCAAGGTAAAGTCCGACGGTAAACATAACAGCATCGAGTTTACCAATTGCAATTGCGGCAAAACTTGTACCCGGGCAAAATCCACCCATTATAAAGCCCAAACCCATTATAACTCCACCAACTATCATTGGTGTAAGATAAGTAGGAAGAATAAATATTTTTGAAAGGTCGATCCACCCAAAATAATCAAAATACAATAAACCAACCATGGCAACAATTACGGCCGTGAAAAATACACGAAGAACAACAAAATTATATCCGTAAAAAACTCCTGTAATGTTTCGTGATGAAGAAAATCCTGAAGCCTCAAGTATAAATCCAAAAGCCACACCCAACAAAAGGGCAATTACGAAATCCCAGCTGCCATCAATTATACCGTTAGGAATTAAAGGTCCCATATCTTAATTTTTTTATAGTTCTGTTTTGAATATTGAATCATAGTTTTTAGTATTCAGTCCCAGTTTTCAGTTTCAGTAATTGTTTTTGCTGTTAAACTGCGACGGTTTCCTTTCTTTTATATCCACAATTTTCTAAAAAAGTAAGCTGCAGCATACCCTGTTCCGAATATGGAAAACATCACAATAACACCTCCCAACGCAAATGTTGCAGTGCCGCTTAATGCTGCACCACTTGTACATCCTCTACCAAATTGGCTGCCAATGCCAAACAGCATACCTCCGATAAGCGCAAAAATCAGTCTTGTTCTACTGGTAATTTTTGGACTATGTTCTGTTCGGAATCCTTTTACCCTACCGAAAAGTATTCCGGATAAAAGACCACCAAGAAATACCCCAAGCGATTCAAAAACCAGCCATGTGTACATGGGTGAGTGATCGTCACTAATAAACTGGTTCATGTATGCATTGCCCTTTACCTTTTCCGGTGTAATAACATTTGCAGTTGTTACTACCGAACTTTTAATTGCACCACTGGCACCTAAACCCCGGCCGGTGATATACACAGTAATAATTACCAACAGTCCCAGTAACACTCCTCCTAAATAGGGATTAATGTAATTGGGTTGATTTTTTATGACTTCCTTATTCATCGTTCAAGTTATTTAATCAATACAAATAGCGGGTAATTTGCCCTGCCTCAACCATAATAAAGCGGAACATGAGTCCACCAAATAATATAAGAACCGGTGGCAACCATCTTGGCACATGGTATCCCCAAAGTTCAAGCGTTTCCAAAATGGCAGGAAAAATCAAACCAAGTATTACAACAAACACCCAGAAACTCACTGTAAACGGGCCACCAAGAAAAAGATTTGCTGCTTCGATTGCCGTTTGAGACCCGGCCAAGAATCCCATAAAAAGGTGAATAATTAGAAACATCTCAATAACAATAAAAACCAGATCTATTCGACTTAGAACTTTTCGCTCTTTTGGATCTTTGCTTATTAATATTGTAGCTGCCAAACCTGTTGAGAATCCTGAAACCATAAACAACGGGCCAAGAATTGACGTATTCCAGAGTGGCCGTGCGTTAAAAGCCGACAATAAAATACCTGTATAAACTCCCAGGATGATTGCATAAATCATCATTACCCAGGCAAGCTGAACCCTGTATTTGATTACCAGGGCTTCCGCTTTATTCAAAATACCTAATTTCCAATCCCAACCGGGAACCAACTCTTTCATATAACTGGCTACCCAAATAAATGAAATAGGAGTTATAATCATTAAAGTCCAGGCACCCCATCCCATTGGAGATTCGAGCCTGATTGTAGTATAGAGTTGCCAGAAATAAAGTTTATGTTTTAAGTCCAGAAATAAAGCAAACAATCCTAAGACCAACGCTATTGGTGCAATAATAGGCGCCCATTTCACTGTTGCCTGCATTTTGTTCTCTTTACCCCGAATTACATAAAATCCGGCAAAAAAGAGTATTCCGGCTGCCAAGCCTCCAAGAAACAAGTACACCGGAATTTGCCAGTGCCAGATGTTGAGGTATGGATCAATATTCGGAATATTTCGTCCACTTGCAAAAAGTTCTTCCTTCATGTTAAAATCATTTATGATGATTAGGTTAGAAAATACAATTGTGGTTTTGTACCAGCTTCAGGAGCAAGCACTTTCCATTTTCGATCTTTCAATGCCAATGAAACATCACTGTTTGGATCATCTAAGTCGCCAAAATGGAGACAGTGTGTTGGACAAACATCAACACACGCCGGACTTTGTCCTTTTTTAACCCGGTGTAAACAGAAGGTACATTTATCAACATACCCTTCAGGATGTGAGTATCTTGCATCGTAAGGGCAGGATTGAATACACGCTCCGCAACCAATACATTTATGGTGCGTAACTAAAACTACGCCGCCTTCTTCAATGTGGCTTGCTCCGGTTGGACAGCACCTTACACAAGGGGAATTATCGCAGTGGTTACATCTTTCAGACCTGAATTCCAAATCAAGACTTGGATAAGTTCCATCGACACTTTCCACAATCCAGTCGCGACAATAACCATGTGGCACATTGTTCTCGGTTTGACAAGCCACTACACAGTCACCGCATCCGACACACTTTTTGGTGTCTATCGCCATTGCATATCTCATGCTTTAACCTCCTTTCCCTCCAATGCTGGATCTGTTGTTAAAAAAGTTATAAAGTTTCCCCGCATTCCTGTTCCCCCCATTATCGGGTCGACAACAACATTTGTAATCATTTCTGTATCACTTGCTCCCTTTCCGAAAGCTCTTGAAAGTTTTTTGTTATTATGCCCGAATCCATGAACCATATAAACTGAATCCCAGCGAATTCGCTCGGTTACACGAACTGCCACCGGAAACGAAGTAATATGACCATCCTGGTTTTTCAGCCAGACTCTTTGTCCTTTTTTCAACCCCCACAAATCGGCCACTTTTGGATTTACCCATACATTGTTCTCGCTCATTAAATCAGAAAGATTCGCGTTGTTTGAAGTACGGCTAAATGTGTGCATTGGCGCACGTCCGTAAATTAACCTGTAAAAATTCTGAGGCGGTTCAGGATGTTTGGTAAATTTTGGCATCGGATCGAAACCGTGATCTGCAAAATCAGTTGAGTAAAGTTCTATTTTACCTGTGTTTGTATTGAAAGTAAAATCTTCACCTTCGCCTAAATATAGTGGCCCGCTTTTTCTCGGGAATTTCTTCACCCCTATTTTCTTCATTTCATCCAAAGAAGTTCCCAGCTTTTTCAACTGCCAGTCGATTACTTCCGCATAATCGTCATAGTTGAAATAATCGTGCAATCCCAAACGCTCTCCGATTTGCTTCGCAATCCACCAGCCCGGTTTCGAATCATATTTTGGTTCAATTGCCGGCATTCTTAGTGCGATATTGGGCTCCCGGTTCGGTGCGGAACGAATCACATCATAACGTTCGAGATAAGTAGCTTCCGGCAGAACAACATCGGCGTAACCAGTGATATCCATCGGCATAGTGTCCATAACTGCGATAAATTCAACAGAAGCTGCTGCCTCTTTGAATAATGGTTTATCCGGCATTGATAGCGGAAGGTTTGTTCCGGCAACCAGCCAGGCTTTTACCTGATGTTCATAATTATACCTTGGAATGGAAGCTTTTAATAATTCGGTGGTAATCCCCATTGTTGCAAGCGGATATTTTCCATAATTCAGATTTTTCCATGTCCATTCCGGCTCCGGATATTCCGGCTGCGGAAACTCTGGAACAGAAATACCTTCAGGCATATACAAACTTCCGCGTTTTCCCCATGCACCAAGCAACGCACTTAAAATTGCCATTGCTCTTTCACGCTGTGTGTCGTCGCCATACCAAACTACATGGCGGCCGGGATGTACCACAACTGCAGGGGCAGCGCCTGCCATTTCTCGGGCCGTTTTTCGAATTTGCTCCGGTTCAATGGTGGTAATTCCATACGCCCACTCCGGTGTCATTGTTTTTACATGTTCTTTTAGATAATCAAATCCAAAAGTATATTTCTCAACAAACTCTTTATTGTAAAGTCCTTCATAGATCAAAACATGAATCCAGGCCATCAAAAGAGCAATATCTGTTGCAGGTTTAATTGGCAACCAGTAAGTGGAATGCGCTGCAGCCGTAGAAAACCGGGGATCGACAGTAATAATTGTTGCACCATTATCAATGGCTTCCGACATTTCCTGTACTTGTGAGTTGTGCATGTTCTCCCCTATATGAGAACCTATTAAAACCAAACAGCGTGTATCGCGAATATCCGTGCACTCCGGAGAGCCTACATAGGCCCCGAAAGTAGAAAAATAGGCTGAAGACCGTGGTCCGCGACAATTTGCAAAAGCGGGTTCAGCATTCGACTCAGAACCATAAGCACGTAAAAGATGATGAAAATGCCCACCTGGTGTTCCATGGTTAAAAAGGCCAAAAGCTTCCGGACCATATTTTTCCTTCACCTCTTTCATTTTACCGGCAATTAAATCCAGTGCTTCCTCCCAGGTAGCTTCCCTGAAATACTGACTGCCATCGTCCTTTGTTTCACGTATTAATGGCGTCTTTAATCGATCTTCGTCATAAACCATTCCAACGCCACCGGTACCGCGTGGACACAAACGACCATTGCAATGCGGATCATTCTGGTTACCAATAATTTTCCGAATCCGACCGTTTTTATCAACATATGCCCAACCCGCACACTTCCAAAAACATACTTCACAATAAGTAGGATACGGTGTCAAATCCTCATCGCTGACCGGGCCATCAGCTTTTGACTCAAATATTCCAAATCCATTTGAACCAAGTGCTTTAAACCCAAGAGCTGCCGCACCGGCACCAATTGCTGAAATTCTTATAAAATCCCGTCTTGTTTTCATTCGTGAATAATTTTCAAACTGCTTGTAAATTAGGTCATTGAGGGATACTATTTATAATATTCCTAAAACCTAATCTCGATTTATATCTAATTATTTACATGTATAGATATTGAGCGCAAATGTAAAAAAGGAATTTAAGATAAACACAACATATCAACAATTTGAAATCAATAAAAATAAGCATACAAAATGCCTCTATTTAAGATTTACTGTACTATCCTCAAAACAATTAATTAAATACAAAAAACTCTTTTTCAAATCTTTACAACCTAGTAATCAAATACAGACAATGTTCTTCCTGAATTAAGCTCAATTTTATTTTCAAACTTTAGTTCTCAATTGTTAAAATTAAATAAAATTTTTATTAACCAATTGTTCACTACGGTATGCTCAATAACATATATTTAGCTATTTATGAATTAACATAGCGACATATTTGAATAAACCTTATGTTGTATATTCATTTTTAGTTTCATCAAATTATTACTTTTGCTACAAATGCAAATCGAATGGAAGCAAGAAACAGAAGGATATTTTTAAAGATCGCTGCGTTGGGTATTGTTTCCTTCTTTGTTTTTCTCTGGAACAAACTAACCTTAAATCACCTGAAAACACTTGAGCAAGGGAAGAACATCATTCCTTTTAACCAGAATAAAAACATCACATTCTACGATAAATATATTGTTGTAAACGAAAGTAATAAGATTACGGTACTATCATCGCAATGCAAACATTTGGGATGTAAAATAAATAAAACGGAAAACGGAAAACTGGTTTGTCCCTGTCACGGATCAGAATACGATTTTTCCGGAAATGTACTAAAGGGACCTTCTTATAAAAACCTGGATAAACTACCTTATAAAATTTCTTCGGATGGTACGCAACTTGAAATCGAAGGGTAAACAAAAGCCTGAAAGAACAACTTTTGGAACAGTGGCACTGGCCCTGTTCTGGATAGTTTTAGTTTCGGGAATTTTATTGGCCATCCCTTTCGATGTTGCATCACCCTATTTAAGTGTAAGCAAAATAACAGTAGGCGATCCATGGGCTGCTTTTACCCGGAATATTCATTACTGGAGTTCCCAGTTTTTTCTCATTCTAAGCCTGATTCATTTGTATGACCATTTTCACAAAAAGAAAAAAATAAGGTTCAATGCCGGAATTGCATTTCGGTTGAGTGTTGGATTACTCATTATTTTTCTGGCCATGCTCTCCGGATTTCTGTTAAAAGGCGATGCCGACAGTGAACAGGCACGCTTAATTTTACAAACGCTGGCTGAACGAATTCCTTTGATTGGCCAATCACTTGCGTTTTCACTGCTTGGAAAAGAAGAAAGTTACCTGTTGATTTACGTTCATCATATCGCCACTTTCACTGTTTTTATTGCCATCGTAATGGTAGAACACAGTAAGAAGTTCTGGCCTTCCATTCAGGATTTTGCCCTATCACTTTTTGCTACCCTGCTCATCAGTTATTTTTTTAGCGCACCGTTACACGATAACTTAAATCCAACCGTGAAAGGGCCATGGTATTTTGTTGGCTTTCAGGAAATTCTTCATTGGCTGAGTCATCCCGAATGGTCGTTATTATTGTTTCTCACTGTTTTAATTCTTTTATATCTTGTCAATACACAGAAAGGAAAAACATTTTTTTTCAGCAAGCGATCTCTTCTGGTGTTTACCGCGTTTTATCTGGTTTTAACCGGAATCGGACTTTTTTTTCGGGGAGAACGCTGGCAGTGGACTTTCCCGGGCCAGCAAAATTATGCTTACAACGTCTTACATAATTTTAAAACGCCAAAAGTCAATTTCAAACCTGAATTTGAACAAACCCAGTTTTTGAATTCTCCCATCATACAGGGAAAAGTTGAAAGTTGTATGGTTTGTCATTCCAGTACACACGGGTTCACCGATTCGCACAAACCAGAAGCAATTGGATGTTTTTCTTGCCATGGTGGAAATCCGTTTGCGACAGGAAAAAATCAGTCGCACAAGAATATGATTTTAATTCCGGGAAACCTGGCTACAGCAAAACAATCCTGCGGCACAACACAATGTCATCCTGAAATTACAGAACGTGTTCCAACCGGGTTGATGTCAACATTAAGCGGAATGATAAGTGTTGACCGGTTTGTATTTAATGAACAGGACAATCCGAATACTTTAACTGATGTACACCAATTGGGAAATTCGGCAGCCGACGAACATCTAAAAAATTTATGCGTGCGTTGCCATTTAGGAAATCCTAAAACTGAAATCGGGCCAATTTCAGAAACAAGCCGTGGAGGCGGATGCCTTGCCTGCCATTTAAATTATTCCGAAGAAACGTTAAAAGAACAAAGCGGATTCCCGGGTCAAATCCACAAAAATCACCCTTCAATAAGTTTAGCCATTTCCAATAACCACTGTTTTGGATGCCACAGTCGTTCAGGGCGAATTTCAACCAATTACGAAGGTTGGCATGAAACGTTGCTGGCACCCAATGAAATGCCGGACAGCAGCAACTACCGTTTAATTGAAGAAAGTAGAGTTTTTGTAAAAAAGCAGGAAGATGTTCATCATCAATTAGGATTGGAATGTATCGACTGTCACCATTCTTATGAAGTTATGGGCGACGGAAATCATTATGCGCACCAGGAGGATCAACAAGATGTTCAATGTTCTGATTGTCATTTTAATGGCGAACCAAGAACCATTTCTGCCGAAAACATGGATAATGAATCGGCAATAATCGCAGCCCTTCGTTTTGGAAATATTACAGGTAAAAAAATTCTCGTAACGGAAAAGCACAACCGGGCCTTAATCAGTACATACGTTGAGAACGATTCGGTGTATTTCCTCACCAAAAACGGTGGTAAAAAAATGACGATGAAATCTCCAGCCGGTGTTTGTACACGTAACGAAGCACACTCATCGCTTTCCTGCTCAAGTTGCCATACTTCTTGGGCACCAACCTGTATTGGCTGTCATAATTCCTACGACAAAAATGAACCTGGTTACAACATGGTTAAAAATAAAGAACAAAAAGGAAGCTGGGTGGAATATGTGGGAACCTACGAAGCCAAACTCCCCACACTCGGTATCCGCAAAACAGAAAATAAGACGGAAGTAATTCCTGTTATTCCGGGAATGATTCTCACCATTGATAAAAAATCGTTTACCGGAAAAGAAAATGAAGAGCAGATTTTTCACCGGTTGTATGCACCCGCGGCGCCGCACACTACTTCGTCAAAAGGAAGAAGCTGTGTGAGCTGCCACAACAGTTCGCTGGCACTGGGTTACGGCGAAGGCGAACTAAAATATAAAATTGAAAACGGCAAAGGAAAATGGGAATTTTATCCGTTATACGATCAGGATATCAACGATGGCCTGCCTGCCGATGCATGGATAGATTTTCTCCAAACCCGTGAAGGAAATGTTTCAACCCGCACCAATGTATTTCCATTTACCGTTGAACAACAAAAACAAATTCTTACCGTGGGAGCATGTTTAACTTGCCACGAAGAAAACTCAAAAGTAATGACGATGAGCCTGAACAATTTTGATGAGCTTATTGAAAAAAGAAGTGCAAAATGTATTCTACCTGAATGGAATTACTAAAAGAAAAACCAGCTGTTAAATTTTATTTACCTGCTTAATAATCAAAATCCTCAGGCTTGTTTAAATTTTTAAAAATCAGCGGATAGCGATCCACCCAGCTTTGAGCCTCCACAAAATTTACATTCAAATGATCCAGCAAATCGTGCATCTTGTAATTGCCTTCAGCAATTTGTTTTTCCATTTGTAGCAAGCTTCTTTTCCTGTAAATTCCGAGTAGCGGTTCAATTCCTGAATTATGCACAGGAATAACAGCATCATAACCATCTGTTTCGGAAATTAGAAGTGAAATAAATGCAGGTTCAAGAAAGGGTGCATCCACACTCATTACAAAATTCCACTCTGTATCAGAAATTCTCAAACAAGAATATATTCCTCCAATCGGACCGCAATCCTCAATTAAATCAGGAACTATTTTACAATCTTCCACTTGGTGTTTCGGATTTTGAGAACTAATTATAACATCCTTGAAAAACGATTTACAGAGTATTACCGAACGTTCGAGAAGTGTTTCCCCATTAAAAGACATCAGCGGCTTATCCACTCCCATCCGTTTACTTTTACCACCAGCGAGTATTATCGCATTAACTTGCATACCATATGAATTAAAGAAGCCCCGTAAGTTCCGGAACTCTAACACGCAATGCTTCAATTGCAGTGCCAAAAACGTAACCCAAATAAAAATGCCCTGAATAATTCAGAGCATTTATTGGTTGGGTGGTAGATGGGATTTGAACCCACGACCCCTGGAACCACAATCCAGTGCTCTAACCAACTGAGCTACAACCACCATTTAATTTTGCGGTGGCAAATATAGTATTTTATTTTTTTCTAGATTCAAAAATTATAAATAAATGAAAGGTTATTTTTTACTTGTTAAAATTATTCTTCATGCGGCGAGAAGGAATTCACTGTAATGAATGATTTATGTGATTGACTTATTGATTGTAGCTCAATACAAAAGATTAAATTTGAGAGAAATTAATAACTATAAACAATAAAATGAATCAGATAATTTGTTTTGGGGAAGTACTTTGGGACATGCTTCCAACTGGTGCAAAACCTGGTGGTGCCTTGTTAAATGTAGCTGTTCACTTAAAAAAACAAGGACAAAATCCGGCACTGGTAAGCAAAATTGGCAATGACAAAAATGGTCAGCAATTACTTGACTTCCTAAACCAATCGGATGTAGCCACTCATTTTATTCAAACCGATGAAGAATTGGCTACCAGTCAGGTTTTAGTTCATCTCGACGAAAATAACAATGCCAGCTACGAAATTTGTGAACCCGTTGCCTGGGACGCAATTCGGATAAATGACGATTTAAAGGAGCTTGCTAAAAACGCAGAACTCATCATTTTTGGAACACTGGCGCTACGGAACGAGACATCGCGAAATACCCTTTTGCAGTTGATTGAAAACACAAGTGCAACTTTATTGCTCGACGTAAACTTAAGGCCGCCGTTTAGCACCCGGCCCATTGTTGAAGAGATGCTTTACAAGGCAAATATGGTGAAATTAAACAACGACGAACTCGCTGAAATTGCAAGCTGGAACAATGTTTCGGGCGACGAAAAAAGTCTGATAAAGTTCATGGCGGAATATTATAACTGCCCGACAATCTGTGTAACCCGCGGTGATAAAGGAGCAGTTCTTTTTACGGAGAATACGTTTTACGAGCATCCGGGATTTAAAGTAGTAGCTACCGATACGGTTGGCGCCGGCGACTCGTTTCTTGCAAGTTTAATTTCAAATCTGCTTATTCAAAAAACTCCCAAGAAATCTCTTGAATATGCCTGTGCCACCGGAGCTTATGTTGCATCTCAAAAAGGTGCCGTGCCCGAATATTCTGCTCAGGATATCGAAAAAATTATAATCTCCGGCAATTCCATATAAAATTGCAACCCTTCATTTTTTTTCTTGTCATTACAAGCGAAAGTAAACCAATTGGCAGAAAAGGAGCACATACATAAAAACATTATCGAAGCCAGTAAAAAAGGCAACGAACGTTCTAAATACGAGCTCTACCAATTGTATGCAAAAGCCATGTTTAACGTTTGCTATCGCATGATGAATAATCGTGAAGAGGCAGAAGACATGCTTCAGGAAGCATTTACACAAGCCTTTTTAAAACTCGAATCTTTTCGTTATGAATCAAATTTTGGATCGTGGTTAAAAAGAATTGTAATTAATACGTGTTTAAACTCGATAAACAAGAAAAAGTTGGAATTAAGCTATGTTGAAACCATTTATGACAAAGACATCCAGCAGGAAGAGGAAGAAGAGAATGACGCTCAGCTTACAGTTGCAGGAATTTCCAGAGCAATGGAATTATTACCCGAAGGTAGTCGCATGGTTTTTTCGCTTTACCTTTTTGAGGGATACGACCACGTTGAAATTGCACAAATTATGAACATTACCGAGTCAACGTCAAAAAGCCAGTTTATGAGGGCTAAACGCCGGGTTATTGAAATTTTAAAAGAACAAAAAGTAAAATAAAATGAAGAGCGATCGTTTGGAAGATTTTATTAAAGCACACCGCGAGGAATTCGACCAACTCGAACCATCTGCAAAAGTGTGGGAAAACATTTCAGGAACGAAACCAAAATCAAAAATAATTCGGTTGAACACTGTTTTGTTTCGTGTGGCCGCCGTTTTAGTAATCGTAATAATTAGTTCGGTTTTATTGCTTAAAACAAACATTGTAACACCGGAAAGAATGGCGCAAGGCACCCATGATCCTGAAATCAGGGAATTAATGGATGCTGAAGAATTTTATGCACAGGAAGTAACCGGAAAGCTGAATGAAATCAGAAAATGTTACAATACTAATCCTGAAATAAAAGATGAAATTGAAACCGATTTAAACGAACTTCAGGATATGTATAATACCCTGAAACTTGATCTTCAGGAGAATATCTCAAAAAAAGAAGTTATAGAAGCTATGATTGAAAACAACCGGATTCGCTTAAAACTGGTCGATCAGGTACTTACACAAATTAACTGTTAATGAAAGTCCTTAAAATGAATAAAATACAAAATAATATCATTCTGCTTTTACTTTTTACTTTCGCAGCTCTGCCCTTTTATACTTCCGCGCAGTTTACCGAAACAAAGGAGATTAATAAACGCTTTAAGGTAAACATGGATACTCGGATTGAATTAACTAACAAATACGGGAAAGTTGAAATTAACACCTGGGATAAAGATTCCGTAATTCTAAATATTAGCATCAGGGTGGAAGACAAAAAACTCTCGAAACTCGAAAAAGCAATAGACGATATTGATTTCGACATTACCGACAGCCAGCATTTTTTGATCATTCGAACAAAAATTGGCGAAAACCAGGGGAGTCTGGAAAAAGAATTCAACCGGTTTAAGGAAACACTTTTGCAAAGCGATGGAAAAACCGAAGTTAACCTTGTAGTTTGGATGCCAAAAACCAACGAATTGAAAGTTGAAAACAAATTCGGCGACATTTTTATCGGAGATTATTTAGGCGATGTTGATATTAACCTTTCAAACGGAAATTTAAAATCGCACAATTTTGGAGGAAAATCGGACCTCACCTTAAACTTTGCCGATGCTACGGTAAACGAAATAAAATCGGGCCGGCTCGATTGCAACTATAGCGAAGTGTACATTAAAAAGGCGGATAACGTGCGTATTATAAGTAAATCAACCGATTTCGAAATTAATGAAGTTAAAAAACTCGATACGGATTCGCGCCGCGATAAATTCAGAATAAGACAGGCAGAAACGTTGGAAGCAAAAGGAAGCTTTACCAATTTCAGAATAAATGAACTAACCGACAGAATTACACTCCGGGCCGAATATGGCGATATTCAGATCGAAAAAATTGCAACCGATTTTAGTACGATTTTCATTGAATCGAAATCAGCTGATATTGACTTGTACTTTAACCAGGCTTCAAAATTCAAATTCGAAATAACCAATACAAAATCGGGAACAAATTACAGCCGCGAAATGCAAATTGAAAAAGAAGAAACATTAGACGAAAAAGAGAAAAAAATAAAACAAACAGGAAACTTTGGAGGAAAATCAGAAAACGTAAAACTCCTGATAAATGCGACTTCTGGAGAGATAAATGTTCGCACAAATTAAAACCGGGAAAAAAAATTCATCTTTTTTTTCACTTTTTGCAACCGTTCAAAAATTCGCCTGTCTTATAACATCGAAAACAACAGAAAACAATTTTTTAAGAACAAACAAATTTACAAAGTCATGAAAACAATTAAACATTTACTTTTTATTGTGGCAGTTTCACTGCTGTTCGCAACCACCAGTTGCATGGAAGATTTCAACATTCGCGGAAATGGTATTTCGGCAACAGACGGACGGCCGGCTTCCAATTTTACGAAAATAACTTCCTCCGGAAGTTTTGATGTACACATTACCAAAGGCGATCAGTACGAAGTAATCGTTAATGCTGAAAGTAACATTCTGCAATACATTGATACCCGCGTTTCAGGAAATACACTTCACATTGATATTCGTGGTGTTCATAATATCAGGAACCGCCTTCCAATGGAAGTTTATGTAACAACTCCCTATATGGAGAGTGTAAAACAAAGTGGTTCGGGTTTAATTACCACCGACTATTTCGACCCGGAAAATTTCGAAGTTGTTATTTCCGGTTCCGGGGTCATTTCAACCGCTGTTGAAACCAACCAAATCAATGCAACAATTTCGGGTTCGGGAAAACTAAACATCACTGGTGAAGCAAACCGTGTGGATTATACAGTTAGTGGCTCCGGAAGAATTGACAGCTACGAACTTACTACCGACGATTGTTATGCAAAAATATCCGGTTCGGGAAGCATTTATGTAAATGCCATCGATTTTATCCGGGCAAGTATATCGGGTAGTGGTAACGTTTATTATTACGGAGAACCTGCACTCGAAACCCATATTTCAGGCTCGGGGAAAGTAGTACAAGTAAATTAAAAACTATACCTGTTTTACCATGAAAAAATCTTTAATACTCCTTTTGTTATTCACCACAATTCAAATTATTCAGGCACAGGAATTTCGGCAGGCGATAGGAATACGGGCAGGTTGGTCTTCAGGTTTTGAATACCGGTTTTACACCAATGATTTAAACTCGTACCGACTACTGCTCAGCACACGCGAAAATGGCATGCAGTTTCATGCATTAAAAGAATTCCATCGTTACGATTTGTTCGATTTTACCGATCAACTGGTTTTTATATTTGGTGCAGGGGCACACGTTGGTTACGAACGCTGGAACGAACTTTACTATAATTACAATTCCAGTTACTATCGCAACCGAACTGCCTTTATTGCCGGATTAGACGGACTTGCCGGTCTTGAGTACACATTTTACAAAGCTCCTGTTTCAATTGGATTTGAAGTTAAACCCTATTTCGATCTTTTTGGCCGTGAAGTTTTTGACCTTGACCTTTTTGATTTTGCATTTACGGCAAAATACCTTTTTTGAACACTTTTTTAGAAAACAATTAATAACATTTTAGCCATGAAAAAAACAGTAATACTATTCTCTATTTTGCTTGTTGCAATTTTTGCAAGCGCCCAGGATGATTACCAAAGTAATGAAATCCAGACTATTTTTTCCAAGAACCGTTCTAACGGAGCATACGGCGCACTTACCGTTGGATATACCAATATCGACGGACGTGATGCATTTATTTCCGGTGCACGGGGTGCATTCATTTTCGATCATTCATTTGCCATTGGCCTTGGTGGCTACGGGTTTGTTAACAACCTTAACAACAGCTACTACGGAACAAATCCAAACAACGAAATGTCGCTTGCCGGCGGTTATGGTGGTTTATTTATTGAACCCATTGTTGCTGGCAGATCGCCTGTACACTTGTCATTCCCAATATTAATAGGAATGGGAGGAGTTTCGTTAGTCGATTTATACAGCTGGGACCATTGGGAACCCAGTGATCCATGGTACGATTATAATTACGATGTTTATTTTGTACTGGAACCTGCCGTTGAACTGGAATTTAATATGGCAAGGTTTTTCAGAACAGCTCTTTATGCCAGCTACCGTTACACTTCAAAAATAGATATGTATCAAATTGACGAAGATGTTCTGCGGGGATTTAATTTTGGTGCTACTTTTAAGTTTGGAAAATTTTAATTGGTCAGGGGAAGTAAACAAAAATGCCGGAAAAATCCGGCATTTTTTATTGATATTAATTACCCTTTATTTGCCTAATTCAACATAATCAGCTGCGTTTAAAAACTCAAGACTTTTTTTGCAGCTCTCAAGAGGTTCAAAATTATATTCCTCAACTTCCACAATACCATATTTAAATCCTGATTTTTCTTTCTCCGCAAAAATAGGTTCAAAATTCATTATTTTACCTTCACCGCCTAATTCAGCTTTATCTTTAATATGCCATAACTCAAAACGGCCCGGATATTTCTCAAAGTACTCTTGTGGAGTTGCCCCGCCAACAGTTATCCAATACAGATCCATCTGGAACATCACTTTTTCAGAATCGGTAAATTCCAGCATCCAATCATAAACCCGTTTCCCATCCAAAACAGTTGAAAATTCCTTGTCGTGGTTATGATATCCAAAACGAATACCCGCCGCGTTACATTTTTCGCCAACAGCATTAAAATAATCGCAGTATTTTTTCAGCCCTTCCACACTTGCGTAGCCGGTTTCACCCATCCATGGCTGAACAATCCATTTTACTCCTACCGATTTATGTGCGTCAATACAAACGTCCCACCATGCCATGGTTTTGTCCCAGCCAGCTTCATCCGGGACGTCTTGCCCGGTGTGTGCACCAATAAAATCGAGACCACTTTTTTCGCATAAACTTTTAAAATCAGCAGGTTCCATTCCATAGATTTTCCCATCGCCGTAACCAGCAGTTTCAACAAACTTATACCCCATTTCACCAACACTGGCAAGCGTTGCAGCTACATCTTTTCCCATATCGTCTTTTACCGACCAAAGTTGCAACCCGATATATTTTTCCGGTGCCGCACTTTTAGTTTCTTCTGTGGTAGCCTTTTTAGGTGAAGAGCCACAAGAAGCGATGCCAATGAAAACCACTGCCACCGCAAAAACAAATAACATTGATTTCAATCCTGATTTTTTCATTTTCTTCTTTTTGATTTAGGTTAATACTAACTTTTGATTGAGATACAAATGTATATATATTCTTGATGCTTTTAGTACGGTTAATTCGGGATAAATTGGCAATGAGCATCTCAAACAAGATTTCTGAAATAACAGCCGTATAAAAATTAAATACTATTTTTAAAATCAAATTGCGAAGAAATGGATACAACTGAAATACTGATTAAAATCCGGAAGATTGTCCGTTCCATCAACTTGGAATCAAAGAAGATTCAGAAAGAACACGGAGTCAGTATTCCGCAAATTCTTTGTTTAAATTATTTGAGCAAATCAGAAAACTATCAGGCCACCCAAAGCGAAATAAAAAATTTTTTGCATCTGAATTCAAGCACAACAAGCGGAATAATTAATCGCTTGGAGCAAAAAGGCTTTATTGCCCGCCTTCCAAAATTTGGAGACAAAAGAACGGTTACCATTTCCCTAACTTCAAAAGGAGATAAATTATTGGAACATATTCCATCACTGCTTCATGAACAGCTTTCCTATAAACTCTCAAAATTAAGTGCCGATAAAATTAAAAACCTTGAGAACAGCCTTGAACTGCTTGTTAATTTGCTTGACATTGAGTCAATTGACGCATCACCTATGATAACCATTGAAGATCACATTGAAGAACTGGAGTCAAACATTGAACAACAATAAACAAAAATCCGTTTATTATCCTTATTACCAAACCCTTGAACACCAACTTCAATGTGAATCTCATTAACTAAACCAGATAGCTTCTATAAAAATTATATTTATAATGATTCTATCTTAGCTGTTAAAATGCCAACATCTTCACAGCAAATTTAACCACTGATATACAAATACTTAATACAACAAATTGAACTCATACTGACTTTATTCCAGTTTGCCAGCTAAAATAATTTCCATAATTTTGTTCGCATAGAAACTATTTATATGGAAATATTTAATGATGTTCAGCAAGAAATTGCCAAAAAGATTAATGTTGGCAGTACAATTTCGAATTGGAAAGATTGGAAATGGCAGTTAAAAAATGCGGTTAACACAATCGAGAAATTTGAATTACTCACCGGGATTGAATTTACTCACACTGAAAAAGAGAAGCTAAAAACCACACTCAATCGATTTCCACTATCTATAACTCCCTATTATTTATCGCTAATCGATAATGAAAACTATGAAAATGATCCGGTTTTTAAACAATCGTTTGCAAGTATAAATGAGCTAAACGTGCTTAAAACCGACCTTGCAGATCCTTTGGCAGAAGAAAACGATAGTCCGGTGCATGGAATTACACACCGCTACCCTGACCGTGTTTTGTTTCATGTAAGTAATATTTGCGCCATGTATTGCAGGCATTGTACGCGCAAAAGAAAAGTTGGTGATGTGGATTTTATCCCATCAAAAGAACAATTAAAAGGAGGTATTGATTACATCCGTAATAATGATGAAATCAGGGACGTACTTTTATCGGGTGGCGATCCGCTGATGCTTTCTGACAACCAACTTGATTGGTTGCTCCAGGAAATAACAGCTATTCCGCACGTTGAAATCGTTCGGATTGGAACGAGGATGCCTGTTGTTCTTCCTTATCGAATTACAGACAGCCTAATCCACGTTTTAAAGAAATATCAACCTCTTTGGATAAATACCCATTTCAACCATCCAAGAGAAATAACCACATCGTCCATGGAAGCGCTTACAAAACTGGCTGATGCAGGTTTCCCACTTGGCAACCAGACAGTATTACTGGCTGAAGTAAATGATTGTCCGCGCATTATGAAAAAGCTGGTTCATAAGTTGGTGCAAAACCGCGTTCGACCTTATTATATGTATCAGTGCGATTTATCGGAAGGACTTTCACATTTCAGGACCCCTGTGGGAAAAGGAATTGAAATTATGGAAAGTTTGATTGGCCACACGACCGGATTTGCGGTTCCTACTTATGTTATTGACGCTCCCGGCGGAGGCGGAAAAATTCCGGTAATGCCCAATTATGTCATTTCGTGGTCTACGAATAAAGTCATTCTTCGAAACTATGAAGGAATAATCACTACCTATAATGAACCCGAAAAATATGAATCGAAGTTTTGCGACAGAAACTGCGAAAAATGCATCCTGGATTTAAATCTGGCCGAAGTAAATGAACAAAAATCAATAGGTATTGAAAAATTATTGCTCGATGCCGATTCCACAATTTCGTTGGTTCCGGGAAACAACGAAAGATATAGCAGAAGGGAGGACGATGAACGATAAAATTGAAAAACTAGGCAATTCAATCATTCAACATGGAAAATATAACAATCGAATTTATGTAATGAAATTTAACCCCCTGGATATGCCGTGGCTAATTCCAGAAATAGATGAGATGGCATTAAAAAATGGCTACACTAAAATATTTGTAAAAGTTCCGGCTAATTTTGTACCTGATTTTATACTTCATGGTTATGCAATTGAAGGTTCAATCCCGTTATTTTTCAATAGTAAAACAGATTGTTTTTTTGTGTCGAAATTTTTGGATGAACAACGTAAAAAAATTCCGGAAAATGAACTGGCTGGTTTTGTATCACTGTTAAGCACATCTTTAAATAATAACAATAATTCATTATTCGAATATGAGATTGGGAAATTAGGGATTGAAGATTCCGAAGCTATTTCCGAAATTTTCAAACAGATATTCGAGACCTATCCCTTTCCCGTTCATAAGGCATCGTACATAGAAAAAACAATGAATGATAATACAACATGGTACTTTGGGGTTAAAAACGGGGCACGTCTTATCGGCGTTTCATCGGCAGAAATAGACTTGAATTACCAAAATGCTGAAATGACCGATTTCGCGGTGTTACCAGAATATCGCGGGAAGAAAATAGCGTACCATCTTTTAAAAAGAATGGAACGGGAAATGAAATCAATACAAATAAAAACGCTGTACACTATTGCGCGTTTAAAAGAACCAGGAATGAACAAAACCTTTATAAAATCGGGTTATAGTTATAGCGGAACTTTATTAAACAATACCAACATCAGTGGAAACATTGAAAGTATGAACATTTTTTATAAACATATATAATGCAATATCAACGTGTATGCAAATATGCATCAGAATGTCCGGTTTATCAGAAAAAAATACCAGATTTAGGAAAACCCGTTTTCCTGATCAGAAATGTATTTTGTAACAGGGGAATAAAAGGATGGGACAACTGTGTAAGATATAGGACCCTTGAATCCGGAAAATCAGTAAACGAGGAAACAACACCATACAAATTGTAAACAAAAAAAATGACAAAAGAAATCAGCAAAATTGACTCAAAAATTATTCAATTTCTCGAAACAAACGGACCCAGTTTTTTAGGTGAAGTTGTGAAAGCACTTAAAATTTCCAATTCCAGAGGATTGAGCAGCATAAACAGACTTAAATCAAAAGGTATTATTCGGCATTCCAATCCACGATTACAATACGAACTGAATTCTGAAAAGAATTAAGACTGGATGAGTTGGATTGATTACTCTATTTTTATTGCCTACCTGGCAATAATGCTTGGGATTGGTATATACTTCATGTTCAAAAATAATTCTGTCGACGATTACTTTGTGGGCGGTAGAAAAATGAATGCATTCCACATTGGGTTATCAGTAGTTGCTACCGATGTCGGCGGAGGTTTCTCCATTGGATTGGGCGGACTTGGTTTTGTGATGGGTTTATCCGGAACATGGCTTCTTTTTACGGGCTTAATTGGCGCATGGCTGAGCGCTGTTCTGCTCATTCCAAAAGTATCAAAACTTGCTGCAGTACATCATTTTCTTTCTTTTCCTCAATTTCTTAAACAACTGTACAATTGGAAAGTGGCGCTCACTGCCGGCTTTATTTCAGCTATCGGATACCTGGGATTCACAAGTTCGCAAATACTGGCAGGTGCTAAACTTGCATCGGCAACATTCCCGAATATTTCACTTCAAACCGCATTGGTTTTGATGGGAATTATTGCCGTTATTTACACATCGGCAGGCGGAATTAAGGCAGTAATATACACTGATACTTTTCAATGGATTTTACTGATGAGTAGTTTGGTTTTTGTCGGAATTCCCATTTGTTATTCCGGAATTGGCGGATATGAAACCATTAAAGCAACCTTACCTGGTTCTTTTTTCAGCTTATCGAATGTTTCGTGGCAGCAAATAGTAAACTGGTTTATTACAATTATTCCAATTTGGTTTATTGGCATGACGCTTTATCAACGGATTTATGCCGCAGGAGATAAAAAAACAGCTCAAAAGGCATGGTTTATTGCAGGTTTATTTGAATATCCGATTATGGCCTTCACCGGTGTAATTCTAGGTGTTTTTGCAAAAGTTGCTTTTGAAAATGGAATCATAGGAAGTAATATGAATGGAATCATGGACCCGGAAATGGGACTTCCCGTTCTGCTAAGAACCATTCTTCCGGTGGGATTAACCGGCATAGTTTTATCGGCCTATTTTTCCGCAATCATGTCAACTGCCGACAGTTGTTTAATGGCAGCTTCCGGAAATGTAATTACCGACCTTTTAAACAAACACAATTCCAGCACAATAATGTTGTTGTCACAAATAACTACACTGATAATTGGTGCCTCTGCCATTTTTATTGCTTGGAAAGTACCCAATGTACTTGAACTCATGCTTCACTCCTATTCATTTATGGTTTCCGGGTTGTTTATACCGGTTTTAGCAGGAATCTTTTCAAAAAGAAGAAGCTCAACAGGAGCTTTATGGTCGATGATTACCGGAGGTGGAGTAACTTTGTTTCTAATAGTCATTCAGATAAAACTTCCGTTTGATCTCGATCCAAATATTTACGGAATTTTACTGGCAGCAATCGTATATTTAATCTTCCATTTTTCAGGAACCAGACCTAATCGTTTATCGGATTTAAGACCTCCATATTGACATAAAAGTATATTTTTGTGCCAATTTTTAATTCATGAAAAACAAAGATCTACTGGCATTTGGTTCTGCATTGGGGGCTGCCTTTTTCTGGAGTTTCTCCTTTATCTGGTTTAAAATAGCCTATCAGGGATATAATCCGATTACAGTGGTTATTTTCCGTCTCTCCATTGCCGCACTTTTGGTAACTCTAATTGCCATTAGCACTAAAAGACTACAAAAAATCACCCGTAAGGATTTCTGGCTTTTTATCCTTATGGCTTTCTTTGAGCCTTTTTTGTACTTCATTGGCGAAAGTTACGGGCTGTTGTATATTTCATCCACTGTTGCTGCGGTGATAGTTGCAACCATTCCGTTAATTTCACCACTGGCAGCCTGGATTTTTTACCGCGAAAAACTGAAATGGATGAATGCTCTTGGACTATTTTTCTCATTTCTTGGAGTTGGGCTGGTCGTTTTAAACGGTTCGCTTCAGTTTGATGCCTCGCCGATAGGTGTGGGCCTCGAATTTCTGGCAGTGCTATCAGCCATTTCTTACTCAATTGTTTTACGAAATCTGGTTGGAAGATACAATACATTTACCATAATTGCATGGCAAAACATTATCGGGGTACTTTTTTTTCTACCGGTTTGGCTGATTGCAGAATTTAACGATTTTGTAACCCGGCCATTTCATCCTCAGGCATTTAAGGCTATTATTTTTCTGGCGGTTTTTGCATCTACACTTGCCTTTATTTTCTTTACACAAAGCATAAGGCATTTGGGCGTTAACCGCTCCAACACGTTTATCAACCTTATTCCGGTTTTTGTGGCTATTCTTTCTTTTTTTATATTGAAGGATAGTTTGGGTTTTCAGCAAATTATTGGAATTATAATCGTAGTAACCGGACTGTTCCTGGCCCAAATTAAAAGAAGAAGTAAAAGAGAAGAAATTGAGATTATTGAAGCTACTACGCAACGTAAAGGATAAAATACAGTGTTCAGTTTACAGTCGCAGTAACCAGTAAAAATGCTTGTGGTTTGAAGCTTATAACTTGTAGCTAAAGAATGAAAAAAACAGAATACAAAACGCCTGAAGAACTAAAAATACTCACCGACAAAAACCGGTCGGAGACTTCCGCTTTTCTAAAAAAACTAAAAAAGAAAAAGCCCAAGAACCTGGATGATTTTGTTCATGGTTTGCACATGGATGCTTTCTCGCAATTTAGCTGTCTCGATTGTGCCAACTGCTGCAAAACCATTGGCCCGCGACTAATTGACAAAGACATTGAACGATTAGCCAAACATCTGAAAATGAAATCGGCTGATTTTATGGATCAATATATTATTACCGACGAAGACGGAGATTTTGTTTTTAAAGACCACCCCTGCCCTTTTTTACTACCCGATAATTATTGTATGGTCTACGAAAGCCGCCCAAAAGCCTGTCGCGAATATCCGCACACCGATAGAAAACGTTTTTATCAAATCCTAAGCCTTTCACACAAAAACTGCGAAACCTGCCCGGTAGTTTACGAAATTTTTGAGGAGTTGAAAATCAGGCTCTAAGTCAATACTATTTAACATACTATTGCATTTATTAATTCGTTTTCGGTATTGTTAACAGATTTAAATGTTCGTTAACGCAATTGCTATTTATTTTTGCTGAAAACAATTAAAAACCAGACAATAAGCCAAAATCCATGAAATATTTTTTTGTTAGCTGCCTAGTTCTTACAAATATATCTACTATTTGTGCCCAAGACTTTAACCTTAGTGGTTACATCAGAGATAAAGCAAGCGGAGAAAACTTAATTAACGCCAATGTTTATGATCTGAATTCGTTAACCGGAACCATAAGCAATGAATATGGTTTTTACAGTTTCTCGCTTTCAGAAGGAAAACACACCATTGTTTTTTCTTATATCGGCTATGAAAAGCAAACCATTGAATTAAACATAACAAAAGATACAACCATTGCCATTGAGTTGGGATTAATGGCCGAAATAGAGGAAGTAAAAGTATATGGAAACGAAGTATCGAAAGTAGAGCGCACTCAAATGAGTATGGCTGAAATTCCCACTTCAACATTAACAAAAATTCCGGTTTTATTTGGCGAGCCTGATGTTTTAAAAGTCATTCAGTTGCTTCCCGGTGTTCAATCTGGTGCGGAGGGTACAAGCGGCATTTATGTTCGCGGTGGCGGCCCCGACCAAAATTTATTTCTTCTTGACGGAGTCCCGGTTTACAATGCAAACCACCTCTTTGGTTTCTTTTCAGTGTTCAACCCTTCTGCAGTTAACTCGGTAAAGCTATATAAAGGTGGTTTTCCAGCACGATTTGGCGGCAGGCTCTCTTCGGTTATCGATATCCGGGTGAAAGAAGGAAACATGAAGGAGTTTAAAGGTGAGTTTTCCATTGGGCTTATTTCTTCGCGGTTTTCGATAGAAGGCCCGATAAAAAAAGACAAAACATCATTTATTCTTTCAGGCCGAAGAACATATATTGATTTACTGGCCCGACCGGTCATGAAAATCGTAAATAACAACGTAGATGGCAGCGATTATACCGGCGGTTATTATTTCTACGATTTAAACGCAAAAATCAACCATATTTTCTCAGAAAAAAGCAGGTTGTACTTTTCTTCGTATATGGGGCTGGACAAAGCTTATTCAATTGAAGAAAGTTATTATGTTGACGACCACATACGATTTAATGAAAAATATGAAAATCAGCTGAAATGGGGGAACATCACGAATGCCCTTCGCTGGAATTACGTTTTTTCACCACAATTATTTAGCAATGCAACACTTACATTCAGTAACTATAATTTTAATGTTGGGGAAGAAGCACGCGAATTTAACACACTCGAAAATACCAAAGTTGAAGACATTTTTAATTATGACTCAGGGATAAAAGATTTTGCAGCAAAAATAGATTTTGATTATTTCCCGTCGCAAAGCCATTCCGTAAAATTTGGGATGGAAAACATATTTCACACCTTTAGCCCAGGGGTGAACCACATTAAATACACCGACGGCGAAAACATGGAAGAATCAACGGATACCATTTATGGCAACAATAATATAAGCGCCAACGAATTCAGATTATATGCTGAGGATATTATTGAGTTATCGTCAAAATTCAAAGCAAATATCGGAGTTCATTTTTCGCTTTTCAACGTTCAGGGAAAAACTTATACTTCTTTCGAACCACGCGCATCGCTGCGTTTTCTGGCATCCGAAAAGTGGTCGTTAAAAGCTTCTTATGCAAAAATGAGCCAATATATTCACCTGCTTACCACATCAACCATAAGTTTGCCCACCGATTTATGGCTTCCGGCAACAAAAAATGTTAAACCTCAAACATCTCATCAATGGGCAGTTGGCAGCGTTTACAAGTTACCGAAAGGCTTCGATCTTTCCGTTGAACTCTTTTATAAAACCATGTACAACCTTATGGAATACAAAGAAGGAGCATCGTTTACGGGCATTGGCGATAGTTGGGAGTCAAAAATTGAAACAGGAAAAGGCTGGGCGTACGGAATGGAAGTGCTTCTGGAGAAAAACATTGGTAAAACTACAGGTTGGATTGGCTACACTTTGTCAAAGTCTGACCGGAAATTCGAAAATATTAATTTCGGGGAGGTGTTTCCGGCCAAGTACGATCGCAGGCACGATATTAGCTTAGCATTAACGCACAAGTTTAACGACAGAATTGACCTTGGCGCTTCCTGGGTTTTTGGTACAGGCGATGCTACTACGCTGGCACTTCAAAAATATTCATCTGGATTTTACAGTGGGAGTAATGTCTTATCGGGAATTGAGTATTATGGAGGACGAAACAATTACAGGTTACCTGCCTATCATCGCCTTGACGTTTCAGTGAATTTCCATAAACAAAAGAAACGGGGAATACGCACATGGTCGTTGGGAGCTTACAATGCATACAGTCGTCAAAACCCGTTCTACCTGTACTGGGGTTACAATACAACTGGCGGATATACTGACCAAGGCTGGTACTATGAAGATTCAAAACGGGCATTAAAACAAGTGAGCCTTTTCCCTATAATCCCATCCATTTCATACACGTTTAAATTCTAAAAGATGAACCTATTTAAGATATTTATGACAACTGTTTGTCTGTCGACAATTTTCCTTTCGTGCGAAAAAACCATCGACTTTAACTCAGCCGATATTGAACCGAAAATTGTTGTGAATGCTGTTTTCCAGGCTGGAAGCAAATACAAATATGTTCGGGTTGAAAAAAGCCGGAGCATTTTAAACGACAAAAATTATTTTGAAGCGCTACCCGGTGCCAGTGTAAAATTATATGAAGACGATGTATTTGTAGCCGACCTACCTTATACCAGCAGAATAGACACCTTTCGCGAGTATTTGAATTATGGCGTAATAAAAACTTATCCTTACGAAAATGGCTACTACCTTGACTCAACACTCGTTGTTAAGTCAGGCTCCACTTACCGATTAGAAATTCTTCCCGAAGGCCACAACTTGGTTACCTGCGAAACAACGGTGCCGTATCCGGTTGCTCTAAACTACCTCAATTTAGAACTTGAAAAATCTTCGAGCGATTATTTTTACATGCAATTTAAAATAAAGTGCAGGTTAAATATCTCCAACACAGAAACAGAAGATAATTTTTTCAGGCTTTATACCCGTCAGGAACAGGGGATCGATTTGTCAAATTACACATATTCCGGATACTACGGCTACGGAACTAATACAACCGCGACCGATACAATTATCCAATTATTACAATACAGCATGTATATCGATTCACAAGATCCCGTGCTATCCAGTTCTTCAAATACCGATATATTGGGCACAAACGAAGACTTCAATACCCTTTTCACCAATGAATTAATGACTGGAGGAAACTACACCTTGTCTTTTAATACCTATACAAATCGTGATGTTGCGACAGATATCGGCGAATATATTAGAGTTGCAGCTATCGTTGAAAATATTAGCAAAGAGCTTTACTATTATGCGAAATCACAAAACCAACAAACAAATGTAAGGGAAAATCCTTTTGCGGAACCAGTTCCGGTTTATTCCAATATTAACGGAGGAATCGGGATTTTTGGCTCAGCGGCAGCAAGCTCATTCGAATCGATAATTGGAGAATATCCGGTTGAAGGGAAAACTTATTTCGACCAGGACGATTACATGAAAAATCACAATTATAACTCCGGCTATTAAATACTGATACTGAAAACGATACTCACAATAAAGTAAAATAGTAATCCAAAACCTTAAAAAAGTTATCAAACAGAAGCAACCTTTTTTTTATGAAATCCATTTATAGATTATAGAAATTAATAAAAGAAAACAGATTATGAAATTTTTAAAAAATGGATTTATTGTAGCTTTTTTAAGCATTGTTCTAATGAGTTGTAATAACGATGACGATGGTTATTCGTTGGGAGATTTTTGGTTAACAACCGGAACTATAGTTAAAACCACTGACTATTTTTATGTAGCAACAGATGATGGTGACAAATTGTGGCCAGCGGCTACAAACGTCGATCCGGAACATGTGGATGACAGCATGCGGGTATTTGTAAACTACACTATTCTTGGCGATGCCAACGACAGTGAAGCTTACGATTATTACGTGAAGATCAATTCAATCAAAAAAATTCTTACCAAGCCAATCTTCAATTTTACAGAAGAAACAACCGAGGAAGTAAAAGACTCTATCGGCAGCAACGCAGTTACAATTGTCGATACATGGTTTACCGGCAATTATCTGAACGTTCAGTTTGAATATGGCGGAGGACTTGGCTACATTCATTACATTAACCTGGTAAAAGACACCGAAGATTTGGAAACCGAAGATGGTGAGATCATTCTTGAATTAAAACACAACAAAAATGGTGATCCTGCAAATTATCTGCAATGGAGTGTAGCTTCTTTCGACATTTCCGAATTACAGGTTGAAGGTGAATCCTCGGTTGATATTTTTATAAGAGCGTTGGATAAAGAAGGAGAATACCAATATAATAAAGTATTGACTTACAAATTTGGACAAGAAAGCACTTCGGCAAAGGCTTTTACATCAGACGATTTTATTAACGCGATTAAGTAAGAAAATTTTGGTTTAGATTTTTGAAGGCACCTTTTGGGGTGCCTTTTTTTGTGCCTTTTATTAAAATTCTACTTAGAAAAAAATAGTATGAAATATCGATTCCGTTTGATTATCTTTAATCAATTAACTTTGTGCCAACAATGAAAAATATTCTTGTTATACTAACAATTTCATTTACAATACTGTCATTAATTTCCTTTTCGCAATATCCTGAAAAAGAATTTGAAACCGTACAAACCTTTGAAACAAAGAAAGCCCACCAGGGAATTGCAGTTGACGAGAAATATTTCTATACCATAAATACCAAAGGAATTGGAAAATATGATAAAAGCAGTGGCGAATTTATAGCTGAATGGAACGATTCTACCAGCCAGGTTATCCATTTTGACGGAGGAGTTGTTATAGGCGAAAAACTTTACTGTGCCCATTCCAACTACCCGGGAATTCCAATGACCAGCTCTATTGAAATATTTAACACAAAAACTCTTACCCACGTTAGCTCCCATAGTTTTGGAATTCAATACGGTTCCTGCACCTGGGCCGATTTTTACAACGAATCGTGGTGGGTCTGTTTTTCGCATTACGATAATTTTAAGGAACAATTAAACACCGACAACACATGGACAGTGTTGGTTAAATTCGATGAAAACTGGCAAGCACTGGAATCATGGGCTTTCCCTAAAAATGTGCTCAACGAGTTTAAACCGATGAGTTGTTCAGGCGGTTCGTGGGGACCAGATGGAAATCTCTACGTTACCGGCCACGACAGTACTAAAGTTTATGTATTGCAAATCCCCGAAATGGGCTCAGTTCTTCAATTCGTAAAAACCTTGAAAGTTGATTTCCATGGACAGGGAATTGCCTGGGACAGGTTCGAAAAAAACTGTTTTTATGGTATTAATCGAAAACAAAATCTTGTTCTTAAATCAAAATTGAAACTATAAACCATTGTCTGTTACATTAGCTTATTTTATCGCCACCAATCAATTGCTAAAAGATATTTGATACTATTTATCTTTACTTGAATTTTTTAAATATTAGTACTAATCAAAAGCCCAAAAAAAAGAATACATTTCATTGATATAAGCCATGCAAAACAATCATAATAACCGCGAAAATTTCTCAAATAAATAAACCCGGTGAGTGGAGTTACAAATGACTTTTCCAATCATATAACCAATTATTATCACCTAGAAACAAACTGGATGATCTTCTAACGCGAAAATATCCGCCGAAATACAAACTAAAACTTCGGAAAGAATTATAGGAAGAAAACAGAAAACAATTGTACAACAATATCCTCAGTGCAATTATTGCAATTGTAGTTTTGTTTCTCATTATTCTCTACTTTTCAACCCAACCCGAATTAATTTGATCTTTCATAAAAAGAAACAAAAACAAAGCCTTCAGCAACTTGAAGAAACAACTTCTATGAAATTCGCTTTCATAAAATAATATTTAAATATCTTTGGCGTTTTACTGAAAATGAAAATTTCGGATGAGAATAAAATACTACCTCATTATTCTTTTTTGTATAACAATTTTTAAAGGAAACGCCCAAATTGGAGGTGAATTCACTTATCAGTTTTTAGAGTTAACCAACTCTGCAAGAATTGGTGCCTTGGGAGGAAACCAGATTGCCATTCTTGATTCTACCGATTTAAACCTGCCTTATCACAATCCGGCATCGTTGCAAAAAACAATGCAAAACAAAGTGCTGGTAAATTATGTCAACTACCTGGCCGACGTTAATTACGGATATGCATCTTTTGCCAAATCTTTCGAGGGAATTGGAAACTTTGCGCTGGGAATGCACTACATTAACTATGGAAAGTTCGACGAAGCAACTGATTTTGGCGAACTCACCGGAAGTACGTTTAAAGCTGCTGAATATGCATTAAATATTATTTACTCCAACAACTATAAACGGTTAAATTACGGAGTAACACTCAAACCTATTCTTTCATCTTTCGAAAGCTATCAATCAGTTGGAATTGCTGCCGATTTTGGTGTCAGCTTTGCAAGTAAAAGCAAATATACCAACGTTGCGCTGGTGGCCCGAAATTTTGGGACACAAATTACCACATATTACAATCAGGCTGAACACGAACCCATTCCTTTTAATTTGCAGGCTGGAATTAGTACCCGTTTAAAACATGCTCCAATTGTACTTTCATTAAATATGCAACATCTTACCAACTGGGATTTGGCTAACCCCGAAGAAGAAGAAGATACCGAAGACGGAAAATTGTTTTTTGAAAGCAATGAAAAATTTGGGAAACAAATTATGCGGCATCTGGTAATGGGCGCAGAAATCCTTCCATCGGAAAACTTTACTTTGCGGGTTGGCTATAACTACCAACGCAGGCAGGAACTTAAATATGATGAAAAAGTTTCAATGGTTGGTTTTTCTGCCGGTTTTGGCATTAAGATAAAACGGTTCAGGCTCGATTACGGAATTGCACAGTACCATCTGGCCGGTTCTTCAAATTTATTTTCGCTTGCCGTTAACATTAATAAATAGTCGTCAGCCAGCGCTCCTTAAAAGACGATTATGTCTGATATAAAATTTCAATTATCTTTGTTCCTCAAACTAAAAAATAATGCCGGGTAAAAAAATAATTATTGCTATCGATGGTCATTCATCGTGTGGGAAAAGCACAATGGCAAAGTCATTGGCTCGGGAACTCGGCTATGTTTATATTGACAGTGGCGCTATGTACAGAGTGGTAACTTTACATGCATTGCGTAAAAGACTGATTAAAAATGGCAAGCCCGATATCCTGAAAGTAATTTCTGAATTGAAGAATATAAAAATTACTTTTCAGTGGGATGAAAAAAAGGGAAAAAATACAACCTTTCTGAATGGCGAAAACGTGGAAGACGAAATCAGGCAACTGGAAGTTTCCCAAAACGTAAGCCCGATAAGTACCATTGCAGAAGTGCGCACCGAAATGGTAAGGCAACAGCGCGAAAATGGTAAAAACAAAGGAATTGTGATGGACGGCCGCGATATTGGAACAGTCGTTTTTCCGGATGCCGAGTTAAAAATATTTATGACTGCTTCGCCTGAAATCAGGGCTAAACGACGTTACCTGGAGCTAAAAGAAAAAGGTCAGGATGTAAATTTTGAAGATATTCTGAAAAATGTGGAGGGCCGCGACAAAATTGATTCTACCCGGGAAGTTAGTCCGTTAAAAAAAGCAGACGACGCACTAATTCTCGACAACAGCAATTTAACGCGGGAGGAACAATTGCATTGGACAATTGAAAGAGTGAAAGAAATTACAGAAGAAAAATGAAAGTTGAAATTGACAAAAGATCAGGATTTTGTTTTGGAGTAATAAATGCAATAAAATCGGCAGAAGAACTATTATCAACTTCAAACCAATTGTATTGTTTAGGCGACATTGTTCACAACGGAAAAGAAGTGGAACGCCTTGAAAAAATGGGACTGGAATCCATATCAAAAGAAAAATATTTTACACTGAAAGATTGCAAGGTATTAATTCGTGCGCATGGCGAACCGCCGGAAACATACGAATATGCCAAACAAAACAACATCGAATTAATTGATGCCACCTGCCCGGTTGTGATTACATTGCAGGAAAAAGTAAAACAGTCGTACGATGCAAACGTTGCCGATAAAGGCCAAATTGTAATTTATGGCAAAAAAGGCCACGCCGAAATTATTGGATTGGACGGGCAAACCAACCGTAATGCCATTGTTATCGAAAGTATTAACGAACTCGACAAAATTAATTACGAACGGCCTGTTTCTTTGTATTCGCAAACCACAAAGCGAATTGAAGATTTTTATGCAATCGCCGATGAAGTAAAAACCCGAATGACACCGGGGGTAAAACTGGAAATTAAAGACACCATTTGCAGACAGGTTTCGAATCGGGTTCCTAACCTTAAAAAGTTTGCGGTGAATTACGATTTAATTCTTTTTGTTGCCGGAAAGAAAAGCTCAAACGGACAATATCTATACTCGGTTTGCAAGGAAGAAAACGAAAATTCGCACATTATTTCAGAAATTGAAGAAATTAATAAAGAATGGTTTAACGGTGTTGAATCGGTAGGAATTTGCGGTGCTACTTCAACTCCAAACTGGTTAATGGATGAAGTTGCCAACTGGATTCATACGAACTTTAGTTAATGGTTCATTTCAAAATCTTCTTTCACCATTTTGTTTTTTCAACTACTTTTAAAGTTCAGTTTATACCAGTTTTATGCCTGAACTTTATGCACAAATAATTTTACCGCTTTCATTGCACGATTCCTATACGTATGCAGTACCGGAGTTGATGCAGAACGTTATTCAACCGGGGCAGCGGGTAATTGTGCAATTCGGGCAGAAACGTTTTTACGCCGCGCTCGTGTTATCTCTTTCCAACCAAAAGCCATCGGGTGTTGAGATTAAGGAAATCACTCAGATTCTGGATGAAAACCCAATTGTATTCCAACAAAATTTTCGCCTTTGGGAGTGGATTGCCAAATATTATTGCTGCACGCTCGGCGATGTTTTCCGAGCTGCTTTGCCCACGGGACTTAAACTGGAAAGCAAATCAAAAATCATTTCTACGGGAATCGACACCGAAGTTTCCATTAGCGAAAAAGAAGAATTCCTTTTGCACCAAATCGATTCAAAATCGCTATATCTTTCCGAGCTGCAGAAAAAAGCAGGAAGCAATTTTTCGTTTGCCGCGTTAAATTCGTTGCAGGTAAAAAACCTGGTTACCATTGAAGAAAAGGTTAATGAAAAATTCAGGCCCAAAACTGAAACTTTCGTCCGGCTGCATTCTTCAATAAAAACTGAAAGTGATTTGAATATTCAGGTTGAAAAACTGGGACGCGCAAAAAAACAGCAGGAACTTCTTTACCATTTCTGCCAAAAAACAAATGTTTTTGATAAAGCAGAAATTCCAGTTATTTCAAAAAAAGAGTTGATACACGGAACCGCCTTTAATCCGATTCTTTTAACAGAACTGGCAAAGAAGGGTATTCTTACCCTCTTTCAAAAAGAAATTTCGCGGATTGATGAAGATGAAACTACCCAGGTAAGTATTAATCTGTTAAATCGTTTTCAGGAAGAGGCATTAAATCAAATTAAAACATCCTTTCAAAAACAGCCTATTACTTTAATTCATGGAATTACCGCAAGCGGAAAAACAGAAATTTATATTCACCTTATCGACGAGATTATAAAATCAGGAAAACAAGCGTTGTACCTTGTTCCTGAAATTTCGCTGACAACCCAGATCGTTAAACGGCTAAAAAACGTTTTTGGAAAAAAAGTTGGAATTTACCACTCTAAATTGAACAGCCAGGAGCGGGTTGAGATCTGGAATAAAGTCGCACAATTTCAGAACGAACCGGATAAAGGTTACCAGGTAGTTTTGGGTGCTCGTTCCTCCCTGTTTCTGCCTTTTTCGAACTTAGGAATTATTATTGTTGACGAAGAACATGAGAACTCATTTAAACAGTTCGATCCGGCACCGCGATACAATGCCCGCGATATGGCAGTTGTACTGGGTTATCAGAACAATGCCAAAGTTTTGCTTGGCTCGGCAACACCGTCGGTTGAAAGTTATTATAATGCAATAACCGGAAAATACGGTTTGGTAAATCTGCATAAAAGACATGCCGATGTTGAACCTCCGGAAATTGTCGTAGCCGACATCAAAAGAGCATACAAAAGAAAACAAATGCATTCGATGTTAACGCCTGAATTGTACAAAGATGTAGAACAGGCGCTCGAAAATAAGGAGCAGGTTATTCTTTTTCAAAACCGGCGCGGATATTCTTCTTTTGTGGAGTGCTTTACTTGTGGATGGATTCCCAAATGTGCGAATTGTGATGTGAGCCTCACCTATCACAAATACAAAAAAAGACTGACTTGCCATTATTGCGGTTACCATATGCAACTGCCCGATTCCTGCCATAACTGCGGTTCTAACGAAATAAAAACCCGTGGTTTTGGAACCGAAAAAATTGAAGATGAATTAAAATCGCTGTTTCGAAATGCACGGATTGCACGAATGGATTTGGATACCACGCAAACAAAAAATGCTTTTGAAAAAATAGTTCACAACCTCGAAACCAACAAAACCGATATTCTTGTCGGAACTCAAATGGTTACCAAAGGGTTAGACTTTGAAAATGTTCGTGTTGTAGGAATCCTAAACGCCGATAATCTGATTAATTTTCCTGATTTCAGGGCGCATGAACGGGCATATCAATTAATTTCGCAAGTGAGTGGCCGCGCCGGCCGAAAACATAAACAGGGGAAAGTAGTTATACAAACGTCCCAGCCCGAAGACCCTCTAATTCAACAAATTCAGCAACAAGATTTTAAAACGGTAATTCAAAATCAGCTTAACGAAAGAAAGTTGTTCGAATACCCTCCTTTTTTCCGCCTGATTAAAATTACGGTTAAACATAAAAACGTGGAAACGGTTGAGCGGGCTTCGCAACAACTGGCAACAGAACTAAGAAAAATTAGATTATTTAAAGTTTTAGGGCCGGAATTTCCATTAATCGCAAAAATTCAGCTTTGGCACCAAAAAGAAATCTGGTTGAAAATCGGAAAAAAACCAAACCTGGACGAAGTAAAAGACAAAATTCTGCATGCCGTAAACACTACAAAACATTTTCCGTCTAATAGTAATTGCATCATCAATATCGATGTAGATCCATATTAATCACTTCAGTTCTTTAATGTATAATTTTTAGTGAAAGCTAATTTCGTAAAAATTTTATTCGCCTTTTATATTCATATTCAATTGCTTATTTTTAATTCAGGACGAAGAGAGAAAAAACAATTTCAGGTTTGTGCTAAATTGTTAACTTTGAAACCTGTGAAACAAAAAATTATTGGAATTTAGATGGGAAAAATAATATCATTAGCAAATCAAAAAGGCGGTGTTGGTAAAACAACAACAACGATTAACCTGGCAGCAAGTTTGGCTGTTTTAGAGCAAAAAGTGCTGGTTATCGATGCTGACCCGCAGGCTAATGCTACTTCGGGTTTGGGCCTCGACGTAAAAAATGTTCAGTCAAGCATTTACGAATGTATTGTAGATGAGATTGAGGCTGAAAAAGTAATTCTGAAAACCGAAATCGAAAAACTGGATATTATTCCTTCCCACATCGATTTGGTAGGCGCTGAAATTGAAATGCTAAATTTACCCAACCGCGAACACGTATTAAAAAATACGATTGAACATCTGAAAAACAGTTACGACTTTATTCTTATCGATTGTTCTCCGTCGCTCGGGCTGATTACGGTTAACGCTTTAACAGCGTCCGATTCGGTTATCATTCCGGTTCAGTGTGAATATTTTGCACTGGAAGGACTCGGAAAACTTTTAAATACGATAAAAATTATTCAGAACCGTTTAAACAAAAACCTTGAAATTGAAGGCTTCCTGCTTACCATGTTCGATGGTAGATTGAATCTTTCGAACCAGGTTTACGAAGAGGTAAAACGTCATTTTCAGGAAATGGTTTTTGAAACCGTTATTCAGCGTAATGTAAAACTGGGTGAAGCCCCCAGTTACGGGAAACCGGTTATTTTGTATGATGCAAGCTCAAAAGGGGCAATAAATCATATGAACCTTGCACGAGAAATTCTGCAGCGGAACGAAATGACGCAGATGAGAAAAGAAAAAAATATTGTCATAAATTAACAGGGAAAATGGGCATAAGAACAAATCATATAAAAAAAATGGTTGGAATCTTATGCGGGTTAGATCTGTTATCTTAAAGAATAAACAATTTTAAACAAGATGAAAAGGAATGTACTTGGCCGGGGGTTAGGCGCCCTTATCGACGATGCTGAAAAAATGCAGAGTGCAGGAATTAGTGAAATTGAAATCAGTAAAATTGAGGCAAATCCTTTTCAACCCCGATCAAAATTTGATGAAGAAGCGCTAAAAGAACTCGCTGCTTCCATTAAGGAAATTGGGTTGATTCAACCTATTACCATCCGAAAAGTTGACGAAGACAAATACCAGATAATTGCGGGAGAAAGAAGATTTCGTGCAGCCCAGATAGCAGGTCTGGAAGCTATTCCGGCATATATACGAAAGGCCAAAGACGAAGGAATGCTTGAAATGGCGTTAGTGGAAAATATTCAGCGTGAAGATTTGGATGCCATTGAAATTGCGTTAAGCTACCAACGTTTAATGGAGGAATTGCAATTTACCCAGGAAGAAATGAGCTCGCGGGTAGGAAAAAAACGCTCGACCATTGCTAACTATTTACGATTATTAAAGTTACCGGCGATTATTCAAAAAGGCTTGATTGACAAACAAATATCAATGGGTCATGCCCGTGCAATTATTACGGTTGAGGATCCGGAAACTCAAACCCGCATTTTTAATCAAACCATTAAAAATGGATATTCGGTTCGCAAAGTAGAAGAAATTGTTCGTGAACTAAGCGCTGAGAAAAACTCTGAATCAAAAGAAACCAAACAAAAGTATCCGAAAGAATTTCAGGGAATAAAAAAACAGCTTGATTCTATTTTCAATTCCAAAATCGATTTTACGGTGAATGAAAAGGGAAAGGGAAAAATTGTTATCCCTTTTAAGTCGGCCAGCGAGCTGGAGAAAATTGTTAAAATAATTGAAAATCAGAAATATTAAGAACTATAGACACTTTTTATAGGTGTAATCTTCTATTTTTGCGCAAAATTTATACGTGTGAGGAGTCTTAAAATATTTTTAAAAAATATCGTATTTATTTTGCTTTTGCTGGGCACGATAACAGGTGTGGCCCAAAATATAGAAATTGACTCAAGCACAATCGTTGTAGCAATTGATTCAACTGCAATAGTGGAAGTTCCTAAAAAAGCAGAAGAAGTTCATTCACCTAAAAAAGCAACAATATATTCAGCAGTTCTGCCTGGCCTCGGACAGGCCTACAACAAAAAATACTGGAAGATTCCTCTCATTTATGCTGGTTTTGGTACAATTGGCTATTTTATTAAATGGAATAATGGTTATTACCATACCTACAAACAGGCCTACAGCGACCTTACCGATGGTGATGACAACACGAATTCGCACCTCGATTTGGATGCAACAAAATATTACGATTTGGATGATCCAACACAATATAATAATTTTAAAACCGGTTTATCTAAACAACAGGAGTATTACCGAAGAAACCGGGATTTACTTGTAATAAGCATGTTTGGATTTTATGGGTTAAACATTATTGATGCCAGTGTAGACGCTCATCTTTTTAATTTCGACATTAGCGACGATTTAACATTCAACTGGCAACCCGTTATGAATACATTTAACGACCAGTATATTTACGGATTTAACTGTACTTTTAATTTTTAGTGATGAAGCATAAAAACCTGATTCTTTTTTCAATTTTAATTCTGTTTCAAATCAATATTAATACTGTAAAAGCGCAAGAACCCGATTCAATTAGTTATGCATTAACCGATTCTTTAAGTTTAATTGATACACTTTCAGAAGCAGACTCTTTGATTCCGGCCAATGCAGAAATTGACGAAAACCTGAACGATATTTTCTCTGCAAAAATAGATAGTGCCAGCAACACCTGGCTATCACAAAATTCTTTTAACAAAGATTCGCTGGAACTATTGAACATTGATTATTTCCCGAAAGATTTACCCGATTCTGTTTATATAAAACGCCTGATGGATGCAGAACAGGTAATTGATCTTTCCTACAATAAAGTAGTTAGAAACTTTATTCAAATGTACACCGAAAGAAAACGGGGACAAGTGGAAATGATGCTGGGACTTTCGGAATATTATTTTCCCATGTTTGAAGAAACACTTGATAAATACGAACTACCACTTGAATTGAAGTTTCTTCCTATTATTGAATCGGCACTCAATCCGAAAGCCTATTCCAGAGCCGGAGCTAACGGGTTATGGCAATTTATGTACGGAACCGGAAAAAATATGAGACTGGAAATCACCAGTTTTGTTGATGAAAGACGGGATCCGATGAAATCTTCCGATGCAGCAGCCCGCTATTTGAAGCAACTTTATGACATTTATGGAGACTGGCATTTGGCAATTGCAGCCTATAACTGTGGTCCAGGAAATGTAGATCGCGCTATTCGACGCTCGGGCGGAAAAACCGATTACTGGGAAATTTATTACCGTCTTCCGCGTGAAACGCGTGGCTACGTTCCGGCATTTATTGCTGCAGCTTATGTTATGACGTATTATAAAGAACACAACCTGATTCCCTTGACCCCCGAAGTACCAATTCAGGTTGATACAATTATGGTGAATGATTACCTCCATTTCGACCAGCTGGAAGCTACGCTTCAAATGGATAAGGAGCAGTTACAATATTTGAATCCGATGTATCGGCGGAATGTAATTCCAGCCAAACCCGAAAAACCTTATCCTCTGGTATTGCCCTACAACAAAATCGATGAATTTATTGATAGGGATACTACTGTTTTTGCTTGGGAACGCGACAAATACTTTCCGAATAACACGTTGGTGAAACCTACCGAAAGTACATCAGGATATTTTGTTCCGGTGGATGTTAAAGGAAAAGCTAAAGTTATTTATACAGTAAAAGCCGGTGACAATGTTGGGTATATTTCTGCCTGGTTTCATGTTCGGCAAAATGACCTGAAATACTGGAACAACATTAACCGAAATATGATCCGGGCGGGACAAAAACTGGCGATTTATGTTTCCGAAAAAGACAAGGAGAAATATGAAAAAGTCGCTAAAATGTCGTTTGCAGATAAACAGGCTTCAGTAGGAAAATCGGTAAATACTGTGGCAGCCGGCAGTAATAGTAGTAATAGTAGTAGTAGTAATAAGAATAGTACAAAACCGGCAAATACAGATCCTAATTACGAATATTATACCGTAAAAAGTGGAGATAATATTTGGGGCATCGCACAAAAATATGCTGGTATTTCCAGTGACGAAATTATGCGTCTGAATAATATCACCAACGAAAAAGGACTGTACGTTGGGCAAAAACTAAAAATTAAAAAGAAATCGTAAGCGTTACATATTTTTCTCATCTCATACCTCTTTCTCTTATTGAAATCCGGGAATGATTGAAAATTAGTTTCACCCATTATCGCTTTAATAAAAATGTATTATTCTATCCCGGGCAGAATAACACTAATTTATCTTTTATTTCGTAAATTACAATTCTTACAAAACTTAAATAAAAGATGAAGATGAAAAAAGTAGGTATAATTGGATCAGGGAATGTGGGACAAGCACTCGCACAAGGATTTATCGACAACGGCTTTGAAGTGACAATTGCTTCGAGAAATGCAGCAAAAAGAGTGGAACTCGAAAATCAGTTTGGCCATAAATTAAAAGCCGACACTCCTGAAAATACAGCCAAATCGGGAGAATTAATTGTTTTTGCTGTAAAAGGAAACCAGGGCATCGATGCATTAAAAGAAATAGGCATCGAAAATCTGAATGGCAAAACAGTGATTGATACCACCAACCCAATTTCGAATGCAATGCCTGTAAACGGTGTACTTTTATACGACAGTTCTATTAACCGAAGCTTAATGGAAGACCTTCAGGAAAAAGCTCCAAAAGCCAATTTTGTAAAGGCCTTTAGCTGTGTAGGAGCTGGCAGCATGGTTAATCCTGATTTTGAAAGTAAACCGACCATGTTTATCTGTGGTAATAACGCGGAAGCAAAAAAAGAAGTAACCGATATCCTCGACAAGTTTGGTTGGGAAACTGAGGACATGGGAACGGTTGAAGCTGCCCGTGCCATTGAACCGCTGGCAATCCTTTGGTGTATTCCCGGTTTTGTGAAAAATAGCTGGAACCATGCATTTAAACTTTTGAAAAAATAATTAAACAACAAGAATCCCAACATTCGAATTTTATTAAAGTATTTAAGCACTTTAAATGATATTGCCATTAAACAAACAGCTCTTTTAACACTTTCCAATTGCAATAGAAATAATACCATTTTACTTAAGAAAAGTTTTATGTTCTCCTGCTCAATATATCATAAAAACCAATCAATAAGTTTCATATAAATATTCCGGGATTGTTTTAAATTTAAAAAATAAAAAATATACCTGATGAAACAAACCAGCTACCTTTTACTTATTTTTTTTACACTGCTGACGAACCATTCAATTTTTGCCAAAGGCAATACACCAATCCAAAATATTTATGTAACTGATTATCTGCCGCAGAATTATGTAACAGATGGTTCTGTAAACTACAGGGAATACCTACAGAAAGCCATTGACTCGGCTATAAAAATGAAACTACCTCTTGTATTTCCTGCCATGCAATACCTTGTGGATGAACAAGGACTAAAAATAGGTTCAAACCTAACAATAACCATGTACGGTGCTGTATTCATTGTTGATGAAAAATGTGATTCCGACGGTCAGGTTTTTATTGGAAACGACATCAAAAAACTAAATCTCTTTGGGGGTGAAATTTCTGGCAGAAACGACAAATGGAAAGAGGGAGTAAACATCAGAGGAATATTGATAAGTGGCCAGTCTGACAATATCAGAATAAAAGACATGTACATACACGACCTGACGAGCAATGGAATCGGACTGTTTGGCGAAGAAGAATCTCCCATTTCAGATGTTTGGGTAACCGATACTTACATTGACAATTGCTGTAATTTTTATGGCGATTATGAAAGTGATAAACCAGGAACAGAACCAGGCAGCGTGCGAGAAGACCAAGGCTCAGTGGCATTTTACTATGTAAACGACTTCACTGTTCGAGGCTGTCGGTTTGAACGTTCCCGTTCGGACGGAACACATTTTTATAAATGTAAACGGGGACAATTTACCGATAATAAAGTGTACAGTGCCCAAATGGGAGGCTATTTTCTGGAAGGTTGCATGGAAGTTACCGCTGCTAACAACATTATTAAGGATAATGGTTCGCGAGGTGTTACCATTGAACGAGGCTCATTTAACTGCACTTTAATTGGAAATGTTGTTTCAAACAGTGGGCGACAAGGTTTATGGGCTCCTAACAGTGCCGGACTTACGGTAACCGGAAATATTTTCGATAAAAACGGCCGAAAACCCAATGGAAATACAAATTATCGAATTTGGAATGCCAATATTACTGTAAACGCAGCAAGCGATCCTTCCAATACATATACAAGAGACTACCTTATTGCCGATAATATTATTTACACCACAGCCGACCAAATTGCAGCTGTTCATATTGATGCTGACAAATCAAGAAATATCATCATCAAAAATAATCTTCTTCAGGGTGAAAACCGAACTATAAAAATAGATGGTAAAAACGATGGAAGTATTGTTATAGAAGGAAATGAGTAAAAGAAAAAAACCGGCTACTTTTCAGCAACCGGTTTATTACTTTTACTCTGGTTTTATCAACTTAAAGGCCTAATTTCATTTTCATTAAACCGGGGATTTCACCGGGTTCTTTTGCAACCGGTACTCCTGCCGCATTAAATGCCTTAATTTTTTCTTCAGCAGTTCCTGAACCGCTTGAAATAATTGCACCGGCATGCCCCATACGTTTTCCGGGAGGAGCTGACTGACCGGCGATAAACGCAACTACCGGTTTTGTCATATTATCTTTAATGAACTGAGCTGCCTGTTCTTCTGCGTCACCACCAATTTCCCCAATTAAAACAACACCTTTTGTTTCCGGATCGGCTTCGTACATTTCAAGTAAATCTCTGAAATACAGTCCCGAAACTGCATCGCCACCAATTCCAACACAGGTTGTTTGTCCCAAACCACTTTCCGAAAGCATATTTACAACTTCGTAAGTTAAGGTGCCGGAACGTGAAATTAAACCGATGTTTCCTTTTTTGAAGATTCCGCCTGGTAAGATTCCGATCAAACATTCGTCAGTAGTAATTAATCCCGGACAGTTGGCACCAATCAGTTTTGTATTATTTTGTTTCAGAACAGGAGTAACTTTGATCATATCCTGAACCGGAACTCCCTCAGTAATACACACTACTAAATCCACACCGGCATAGCTGGCTTCCAAAATAGCATCACCGGCAAAAGGTGCAGGAACAAAAATCACTGATGCGTTGGCACCGGTTGCTTTTACAGCATCTTCAACCGTATTAAAAACAGGAACGCCTTCCACTTCGCTTCCACCTTTGCCAGGAGAAATTCCGCCAACAATGTTGGTTCCGTATGCTTTCATTTTACTGGTATGAAATGCGCCGTCGCGACCGGTGATTCCCTGTACAATTACTTTGGTATCTTTATTTATTAATATACTCATTTTCTTTACTTTAAACTTTGAACATTCAAATCTGAATTACTGCTGACTTAATTCAATCGCTTTTTTAGCAGCTTCACTCATGGTAGAAACTGTCGGCAATCCATATTCTTTGATAATTTCAAGACCTTCTTTTGCATTTGTTCCGGATAAGCGGATAACAATCGGAATATCGGTTTTAATTTCATCCAATGCAATTACCAAACCGCGTGCAACATCGTCACAACGGGTAATTCCACCAAAAATATTAATCATAACCGCTTTTACATTTTTATCGCCCAAAAGGATGTTCATTGCTTCCACAACTTTCTGCGGATTGGATGAACCACCAATATCAAGGAAGTTTGCCGGATCGCCACCGTACAATTTTATCATGTCCATGGTTGCCATAGCCAAACCGGCACCGTTAACCATACAACCAATATTTCCGTCTAGTTTAATGTAAGAAAGGCCTTTTGCAGAAGCTTCAATCTCTTTCTTTTCATCTGGAGAAACTTCGCGCATGCTTAAAACTTCCGGCTGACGAAATAGTGCGTTGTCATCGAAGTTCATTTTACCATCGATAGCAATTACCTTTTTATCCGGTGTAAGCACCAGTGGATTAATTTCTGCCAGTGAAGAATCGGTATCGACATAAAGTTGATATAGTTTTACGAAAATCCCAGCAGCCTGGCGCACCTGGCTCGGATCACTGAACAATTGCAATGCAATTTTGCGTGCCTGCCAATCCATCAATCCCATGGTTGGATCAATAGCCATTTTAATGATTTTCTCTGGTGAGTTTTTTGCAACTTCTTCAATTTCAACTCCACCTTCGGCACTTGCCATCAATGTTACCGATTTAGTGTTTCGGTCGTTTATTAAACCAATGTAAAATTCTTTTTCAATGTCAACAGCTTCAGCTACCAACACTTTCTCCACAGTTAGTCCTTTGATGTCCATCCCAAGAATTTGCTCTGCTGCGGCAATAGCTTCAGCCTTTGTTTTTGCCAGTTTAACTCCACCGGCTTTCCCTCGTCCACCAACATGAACCTGTGCTTTTACAACTCTTAGTTTGTCGTCGTCAGAAACTTTTTTCTTGACTTCGTCAACCGAATGGCATACATCGCCTTCCGGTACCGGAATCCCGTATTTCTTGAATAAATTCCGGGCTTGATATTCGTGAATCTTCATTATTGTTTTTTAGAATGAAAAGTAAAAATGTTCGGCAAAAGTAACAAATATTTAAAAATCTATAACCATAAATATGTCGGTTTTTTTCTTGACATTTAGCAATTGACGTAAAGGTTTCTGATACCTTTTTATCTGTTATTACGGTTAACAAACTTTATAAAGCCGAATACGACGATTAATATTTTTTTCGCTTAGTTTTGCAGCAAAACGAAAACAGAAAATGGAAGAAACAATCAGGCGGGTGATTGAGCACGAAGCACAAGCCATAAAAAATATTCCGGTTAACGAAAACTTTCAAAAAGCAATAGAATTTATATTCGAACGGGTTCATTTGAAAAACGGGAAACTGGTGACAAGCGGAATGGGAAAAGCCGGACAAATTGCGGCAAATATTGCAACAACTTTCAGTTCTACCGGCACACCTGCAGTTTTTCTGCACCCCAGCGATTCGCAACATGGAGATTTGGGGATTGTTCAAAAAAATGATGTTCTTCTGCTGATTTCGAACTCAGGTAAAACACGTGAAATTATTGAGCTTGTGGATTTGGCTGAAGATTTACATCCAAACCTACCCTTAATTGTAATTTCCAGTAATCCGGAAAGTGTACTGGCAAAAAGCGCCGATGCATTTATTTATACAGGAAATCCGGAAGAAGTTTGTCCATTGAATTTAACACCAACTACTTCTACAACGGTTATGACAGTAATTGGTGACGCACTCGTTGTTTCAATGATGCAGAAAATAGGGTTCACCAGCGAGGATTATGCCAAGCGTCATCATGGCGGTTATTTAGGCGATAAATCAAGATTGCTGGCGAAAATGAATTCTGAGTTCAAAATTCAAAAATGAAAAATTATGAGAATTACACGAGAAAATACGATTGGATTAGTAATTGATATTCAGGAACGACTATTCCCAGTAATGTGGGAAAAAGAAAAGTTTCTGGAAAATTGCCAGATATTGATTCAGGGACTACAAACGTTACAGATTCCCTTACTTGTTACTCAACAATACACTAAAGGATTGGGAGAAACACTTGAAGAAATAAAATCGATAATTCCGGGTTTTGAGTTTATTGAAAAACGCGACTTCAGTTGCTACGACGAAACCTCCGTTACCAGGCAATTTGAGCAACTTGATGCAAAAAATGTAATTATTTGCGGAATTGAATCGCATGTTTGTGTCTTGCAGACAGCGGTTGATATAAAAGAAGCCGGATTGAATCCGATTGTTGTAATGGATTGCGTTTCATCAAGAAAAGCTGAAAATATTGAACTGGCAAAAGAACGGTTCCGTTTTGAAGGAATTATGATGACTTCCTATGAATCGATTCTGTTTGAACTTACACGTTCTTCTTCGGCTGCTGAATTCAGGGCAATTTCGAAATTGGTAAAATAGCCAACAAAAGTTTATTATTCTTTTGTAATTTTAAGTCAATGTTTCAAACATTGGCATGTACAATAAACTACATATCTACTACTTTACCGGAACGGGAAATGCCCTTGCTGTTTCCAACTGGATTGCAGATGTGGCAAAGTCGAGACAGTTAAAGGTAACTGTTGAAAAAATTACGCCCTCTTTAACAGTAGATTCTTCCGCAATTAAACAAAATACACTGATTGGCTTTTGTTATCCCACGCACGGATTTAATGCTCCTCCCATTGTCGTTAATTTTCTTCTCCGGTTTCCAAAATCAAAAAACAACATATTCCTGGTAAATACAAGGGCGGGAATGAAATTATCAAAACTATTTATGCCGGGATTGAGTGGCCTGGCACAATTGGTCCCAGCCTTAATTCTGAAATCGAAAGGATATAAAATCATCGGGTTTCAACCCATGGATTTGCCTTCCAACTGGATTTCACTCCATCCCGGATTGCGACAAAAAGTTGTTGATTCCGTTGTCTCACGGTGCAGGAGAATAACTCAGACTTTCTCTGAAAAAATACTGACAGGAATGCCCGTATATAAAGGACTTCAATCATTGCCAATCGATCTGTTAATAAGCCCAATTTCGGTTGCCTACTTTTTTTATGGCCGGTTTGCCCTTGCAAAAACTTTTATTGCCGATTACAATTGCAACAGTTGCCGGATTTGTGAGAAAGAATGCCCGGTTCATGCCATTAAGATGAAAAACAACCGACCATTTTGGACAAGAAAATGTGAAAGTTGCATGCATTGTATGAATGTGTGTCCGCAGCGCGTCATACAAACACCTCATTTTTTTACGTTTGTTATCTGGTGGCTGGTTTTTTCTGTTGTTCCGTTTTTTATTTTAAGCGAACTGGTAAAGCACTTCCCGGCAATTGCAAACCATTATCAACTCATCTTTTACAGCCTGATTCTCTTTACCGGAATCCCCATCATTTTCGCTTCATACAATATTTTACATTTTTTAATGCGATTTCGATTTTTCAGCAGGTTTATAACATTAACATCGTTAACTCACTTCAAGTTTTGGCGAAGGTATTTTGCATCGAAGAAATACATTAACTCAACCGGTGAATTTTGACTATTTTAGCAGAATTAAATCATTTACGGAATGTTGGAAATTTGTGCGATTGCATCGGGGAGTAACGGAAACTGTTATTATATTGGAAATGAAAAAGATGCTGTTCTTATTGATGCAGGTATATCGAAAAGACAGATACTTGTAAGAATGAATGAAAAAAAATTAGACCCGGCTAAAATTAAAGCTATTTTTATTTCGCACGAACACAGCGACCACATGACCGGTGCCAGGGTGATGGGCAAACATTTAAATATTCCAATTTATGTTACCGCAAAAACCTATTATGGAGCATACAAAAATATGCGCCCCGACTATCCAAAATTCTTCGTACCTGGCGATAAAATAACAGTCGGAGAATTCCAGATTCACTCTTTTATAAAAAACCACGATGCTTCGGAACCCTGTTCTTTTCGTGTTGAATATGGGAATAAAAACATTGGTGTTTTTACCGACATTGGAGAACCATGCGAAAATGTAAAATCTCATCTTCGGGCTTGCGATGGATTATTCCTTGAAACCAACTATGACGAGAAAATGTTGCAGGAAGGCAAATATCCGTGGTATTTAAAACAACGAATTGCTTCCACTAACGGCCACTTATCCAACAAACAGGCCTTCGAACTGTTAGCAAACCATGCAGGCGAAAACCTGCAACTTGTGTTTCTCAGTCACTTATCGAAAGAAAACAATACTCCTGAAATAGCATACAACGAAATCAAACCACTCGAATCGAAATTCAAAATAATACTGACCTCGAGGTATTCAGCCGGTGAAATTTACCAACTTTAGTTATGATTCAGCAAGTTATCGCTGAGTGCTTGCAACGTTTTTTTCTTTTGAGCTGTCGGAACCAGAACTGAAATATTATAACGGCTTCCACCATAAGAAATCATTCGAATTGGAATTCCGTCAAGCGCATGAAACACTTTCGATGCAAAACCTTTTTCTTCCTGAATAATATCGCCAACAATACAAATAATAGTCATATCATTATCGATTTCAACAGTTCCGTAATGATCAAGTTTTGCGGTAATATGGCTTAAATATTTAGTATTATCAATCGAAAGTGAAACAGCTACTTCCGAAGTGGAAATCATATCAATAGGTGTTTTGTATTTCTCAAAAACCTCAAAAACATTTTTCAGAAAGCCATACGCCATCAACATCCTTCCCGAGCGTATTTTTACTGCTGTAATTCCGTCTTTTGCAGCAACAGCTTTAATTCCCTTTCCGTCCGACTCCGATGTAATTAAAGTGCCACTGTCAGTCGGGTTCATTGTGTTTTTCAAACGAACCGGAATATTATGCACTCTTGCCGGAAGCACGGTTAACGGATGTAATATTTTAGCTCCGAAATATGCCAGCTCTGCTGCTTCGTTAAAAGAAAGCTGTTCTATTTTTTTTGTATTTTCCACAAAACGAGGATCGTTGTTATGAAAACCGTCAATATCAGTCCAAATCTGAATCTCTTCAGCATCAATGGCTGCTCCAACCAAAGAAGCAGTGTAATCGCTCCCACCCCGCTGTAAATTATCGATTTCATTCTGAGAATTCCTACAGATAAAACCTTGAGTAATATAGTAGTCAACCTCATTTAAATCCGTCAAAACATTCTTTATATTCTTCCTGATAAATCCTAAATCGGCTGCTTTATCTTCATCAATGCGCATAAAATCAAGTGCGGGAATAAGTTTTGTATTATATCCGCTTTCGTTCATCAAAACAGTGAAAAGCTGAGTCGAAATTAATTCCCCCTGTGCAAGAATTGTGTTCTCACCAACAATATCAAATTTGCCGGAAGTAAATGATTTTAGCGTATCAAAACTATGCTTTAAAATTTCAAGTCCTTCTTTCTTACTCTTTTCAGTTACATATAAATCGTTAACTACCTTCTTATATTTGGCTTCCAGTTTGCCAATGTTAATAAGCGCTGTGTCCTTATTTTTTTTATGAAGATAATTTGAAATTTCAACCAAAGAGTTTGTAGTTCCCGACATTGCAGATAAAACAACAATTTTCTGTTCACCATCAGCAACTAATTTCATTACTGCACGCATGTTTTCGGGTGAGCCTACGGAAGTTCCGCCAAATTTTAAAACTTTCATCTTGAAAAAATAAATTTTATTGTATCTGTAACTATTCCAATTTTTTAAGGCTGCAAATATGAATATTTTTTACGTGATTTTAAAAAGGTGTATTCATAATTTTTGAATAAATATTCACCCGCAATGAATATTTATAACCAAAAAGAATTTTAATTATAAAATTTATCCAAAAAGAATTCAACCAGATCTTTACCTGACGGATCTATTATTCCAATTTCAGGAGCATAGACAACCGCTTCGATCCCAACTTTTTCGGCCTTTTCTTTTAAGGCCCTCGCATGATAGGGATGATGATGCAATTCATCCTGATTGGTAGGAACAACAGCTGCCTGTTTGTTAAAAACAAAAATGGGCGGACTCGTTCTATCCATTTTTCCAAGAAAATCAAGCTCTGCACGAATTTCTGACAAATGATAAATTTCATCGCGGGTAGCTGACTTTATTCCAAATGCCCTACCAATGGCAAGAATTTCTTCGGGCGACTTGTCTTTAGGCAGACCGATAATGTCATCCCACTGGCAAATATCATACGTCGATTGAGTTGCAAAAGCTCCTGCGCAAAGCAGCCGTGTTGATTCTTTCAGAACAGGATCGGCATTTGCAGGATCGGCCATATCATTTGAAAAAGCAAGCCACAAAGCAGTTCCCGCTCCGGCCGAACCTCCCGAACAGGCAATCCGTGTTTTGTCAATGTTGTATTTCTTTGCGTGATAACGGATATATTGCAAACAACGCTTGGAATCGTTTAAACTGGCAAGAATACCATATGGAGGTTCATTCAAAAACCGATAATTAATCGTTGCCACCGAAACTCCTGAATTGAGAAACCGAACCAAGTCTTCAGAAGAATAATACTTTGATTTATCGCCACCTACAAAACCTCCACCATGAATATAAATCACCAAAGGAGTTGGGTTAGTAGATTCAGCCAGCCAAATGTCAAAAGTATTTCGTTCGTGATTTCCGTATTGCTCATTTTCGAACGTCGCCCGTTTCCCTTTTATATTTATGGGCTCAATGTGGTCCTCGATCAAAATCTTCAACTTTAATAATTCAGTAAACAAATGTAGAATTATTAATATATACTGAAAAAAAACAACCTGATTTGTTTACCCCGCTGGTTTTAAAAATTTCCAAAAATGGCGTGCTTTTCCGAATTAAAATAAATGGTTGAATAAATATTGAATCCTTCCTTATTGGTGGTAAGTTTTCTTTCGATATGTAAAACCGGCTGACCCGATCTTAATTGTAAAATTTTCTGAATTGATTTGTCGGCCTTAATTGCTTTCAGTTTTTGTTCGCCACCTAAAACCTCAATCTGGTAGTTCTTTCTGAGAATTTCAAACAGCGATTTGTTTTCAAACGACCGGTTTGTAATTCGCGGAAGGTAAATATTTGGAAGATGGTTAATATCATAAAACACCGGAACTTCTTCAACATAACGAAGTCGTTCCATATATACACACCCCGATTCTTTCTCCAAATCCGTTAATTCAAAAGAAAAATTTTCAGGCCATGTTTTTATAACCGGTTTCTGCAAAATATCAGTTTTCAGGTAACGAACCCCAACCGCAGAAGCTGTTCCTGAAATCGATAAAATTCCAATATTCTGAATTTGTTTCCTTACAATACTTCCTTTTCCCTGCTTTTTTAAAATCATCCCGTCTTTTACCAGCGAGTCGAGCGCATGCCGAACCGTTGGCCGTGTCATTTGATAAGAGGCACAAAGCTCATTTTCCGACGGTAATAAACTACCCTCTTCATAAACTCCATCTACAATGTGCTTTCGAAGAAGTTCATACAATTTTCGATATTGCGGAATTTGTTCCATTGAGGCCTCAAAGTTAAAAATAAATTAAATAAATAAAACAACTTGTAAATACAAGTTAAAAAATATAATTTTACACCCCAAAAATCACAACAAATAAAACAAATTGATTTTCAGTAATTTAATAATACTTAAAAATAATATTTGTATTTACAAGTTAAAACTAAATCAAAAAATACCATAAAATATGGCAATACCTGTAATAATGCCACGCCAGGGTCAATCTGTCGAATCATGTATTCTGGGACAGTGGTATAAATCTGTAGGAGAAGAAGTAAGCGAAGGTGATATACTTTTTTCCTACGAAACCGACAAAGCTTCATTTGAAGAGGAAGCAAAAGAAAGTGGAGTTTTGCTGGCTACTTTTTTTGAAGAAGGCGATGAAATCCCGGTTCTCACTAACATTGCGGTCATCGGGGCCAAAGGTGAATCTTTCGAAGAATTCAAACCAGGCGCAAATACTCCTGAAGAAAAATCAGTTTCTGAAGAAACCCAAAGCGAAGACACACCAAAAGTGATTGAATTTGAAGTGGAAGAAAATGTTCTGGATCACCGAATAAGGATTTCACCACTGGCGAAAAATATGGCTGAAAAGTTAGGAGTTGACATTCAAACCGTAAAAGGCACCGGCCCGCATGGAAGAATTATTGCCCGCGATGTTGAAAATGCCGGCAAAAGTATTTCCAAACCGGCACCATCAAAAGCAACTGCTCCGGTGCCAAAACCAGTTGCACCTGCTGTTGTTCTTGAATCGGGTGACGATTTTGAGGTAAAAGCAATTCCGAATATTCGGAAGTTAATTGCCACAGCCATGCATCAGTCGTTACAGAATTCGGCGCAACTCACACACCACATGAGCGCCGATGCCCGACAGATTTTAAAACTTCGCAAAAAGTACAAAAACGAATTTTCGGAAGGAAAAATTTCGCAAAATGTAACGATCAACGATTTGGTATGTTTTGCGGTAATCCGGGCTCTGGAAAAATATCCGCAGGCAAATACCCACTATCTGGGCGACAAAATGAAATGGTTTAAAAAAGTTCACCTCGGACTTGCCGTTGACACCGATCGCGGACTAATGGTTCCTGCTTTGCAAAATGCAAGCGACCTATCCATTACCGGTCTTTCAAGTCAATTACAACAACTGGCTAAACAAGCCCGAAACGGAAATGTAAATCCGGATTTATTAAGCCCGGCAGCAGCTTCTTTCACCGTTTCAAACCTCGGCAACTACGGCGTAGAAATGTTTACTCCGGTTATTAATTTACCGCAAACTGCCATTCTTGGAGTATGTACAATTATTCCACGCCCCAAAGAGATTGAAGAAGGGGTTTACGGATTTGTTCCAATGATGGGACTTTCCCTTACCTACGATCATCAGGCGCTGGACGGCGGTGAAGCTACATTGTTCCTTGCCGAAATCAAAAATCAAATCGAAAATCTTTCAGTTTAAAGTTTAATGCTATGCCTAAAAGTCAATTCATAAATCCTGAAGAAGTCAGGAAACCAAAGCAACTGGAATTTAAACCAATTCCAATCAATCAATACGATAAAACCATTGAAGAAGAAAAAGAAAACTTCACGAACGAAGAATTTGTAACGATTTTTCGGGATATGGTAATCATCCGTGAATTTGAAACCATGTTAAACCTGATTAAAACACGGAACGAATACAACGGAATTGAATATAATCACCCCGGACCGGCACATCTTTCCATCGGGCAGGAAGCCGCAGCAGTTGGAATGGCTTACACGCTGGATGTGGAAGATTTCATTTTCGGGTCGCACCGAAGTCATGGTGAAATTCTTGCCAAAGGGTTATCCGCTATTGAAAAACTGGATGACGATGCGCTCGAAGAAATTATGGAAAAACATTTCGATGGTAAAACGCTTGCACCGGTAAAAGCCGGGCACACCGGATCGGTAAAAGAATTGGCCATAAAATTCCTGATTTATGGAACTTTGGCTGAAGTTTTTGCCCGCGAAACCGGTTTCAACAAAGGTCTCGGTGGTTCAATGCATGCTTTTTTCACCCCATTTGGTGTTTATCCGAATAATGCTATTGTTGGTGGTTCCGGTGATATTTCAGTTGGAGCAGCACTATATAAAAAGGTAAACCGAAAAAAAGGAATTATTGTAGCCAACATTGGCGACGCATCTTTGGCTTGTGGCCCCGTTTGGGAAGGACTGGCTTTTGCGTCGATGGACCAGTTCAACGAACTTTGGGAAGGCGATATGAAAGGCGGACTTCCGTTGATTGTAAATATTATGAACAACCAATACGGAATGGGTGGCCAAACTTGCGGTGAAACTATGGGCTATTCGGTTGCGGCGAGAATTGGTGCGGGGGTAAACCGCGACCAGATGCACGCCGAGCGTGTTGACGGGTATAATCCACTTGCAGTTATTGATGCATATAAACGCAAAAGAAAAATACTGGAAGAAAAACGCGGCCCTGTTCTTCTGGATGTTTTAACCTACCGTTATAGCGGGCACTCTCCTTCCGATGCTTCGTCATACAGGTCAAAAGAAGAAGTTGAAGCCTGGGAAAAACAGGATTCTATTGTTTGGTTTGGAAGCGAGTTGGTAAAAGCCGGAATTGCCACAAAAGAAGAACTGGAAGCTATAAAAAATGAAACCATTGAAATAGTAACCAACTCTTTGAAACTGGCCATCGACGATGAAGTTTCGCCACACATGGATATGAAAAAATATCCAAACCTGATTGGCGAAATGATGTTCAGCAATCAAAGTATCGATAAAATGGAAGACCGCCCGGTGGAAGTTAACCATCCGATGGAAGAAAATCCCCGCGTGAAACAGCTGGCTACCAAAGAACGGTTTATGTTCGACGAAACAGGAAAGCCACACTCCAAAATCAAAACTTACGGTTTGCGCGATGGAATTTTCGAAGCAATTATCGATCGTTTTTACAAAGACCCAACACTAATTGCATATGGTGAAGAAAACCGTGATTGGGGTGGCGCATTTGCTGTTTATCGCGGATTAACAGAAGCTTTGCCTTATCACCGTTTATTTAACTCACCCATTTCAGAAGCTTCAATTGTGGGAACTGCCATTGGTTACGCCATGTGCGGTGGCCGTGTGATTCCTGAAATTATGTACTGTGATTTCCTTGGCCGTGCCGGCGACGAAGTTTTCAACCAGCTTCCCAAATGGCAGGCTATGAGTGGAAATGTGCTTAAAATGCCTGTAATTCTTCGCGTTTCTGTAGGTTCGAAATACGGAGCTCAACACTCTCAGGACTGGACAGCACTGGCAGCACATATTCCCGGATTGAAAGTCGTTTTCCCGGTTACACCCTACGATGCAAAAGGATTAATGACCAGTGCTCTCCAGGGAACCGATCCGGTTATTTTCTTCGAAAGCCAACGTATTTATGATATTGGCGAAATGTTCCACAAAGACGGAGTTCCCGAAGGTTATTACGAAATTCCTTTAGGTGAGCCGGATGTAAAAAAGGAAGGTAGCGATGTTACCATATTAACTGTGGGTGCAACATTGTATCGCGCATTGGATGCAGCAAAAATTTTGGAAGAAAAGTATCATCTTTCAGCCGAAGTAATTGACGCACGCTCGCTGGTTCCGTTTAATTACGAACCAGTGATCGAATCAATCAAAAAAACCGGAAGAATTGTTATTTCTGGCGATGCTTCAGGACGTGGTTCCTTCCTTCGCGATTTTGCCTCAAACATTACCGAACTGGCATTCGATTATTTAGATGCTCCGCCCGTGGTTGTTGGTTCGCGCAACTGGATTACTCCTGCACACGAACTGGAAGATTACTTTTTCCCGCAACCGGAATGGATTATTGATGCCATTCATGAAAGAATATTACCACTGGAAGGATATGTACCTGAAAGCGATTTTACCGAATCGGAACAATTGGATAGAAATGCCAGAGGTATTTAATAAAAACAAAAGGATTTCATTCGTTGATCGAATGAAATCCTTTTTATTTTTTAGTCTAATCGTTAAATTCTAATAAACATTCAATACCTGACCAACTTGTAGTACAGTAGTTTCTGTTAAATTATTTAATCTGCACAGATTTTGGATGGAAGTTTTCGCCCGTTGAGATATTTTCCAGAGCGAATCTCCCGAACGTACAACGTATTTCTGAGACAAAGGCCCATTCACAGAATACCCCTTAGGTCGAAGTTCCTGGTGCAATTCAGCAAGATTTTCAATGTCCCCTGCGTCTGTTCTAATCTGATTATTTTCAAAATCATAAACTAATTCCGGATCATAGGGACGTTCATTTTCGTGAATTTCAAAATGCAAATGGTTAGTAGTAGCCCTTCCTGTTGCGCCCGCCAGTCCAATTGGTTCGCCTTTCTGAACCCAGGCTCCTGAATGAACCAGGTATTTAGAAAGATGTCCGTAATATGTTTCCAGACTTTTTCCATGCTGGATTACAACAAGATTCCCAAAGCCATAATAATAACTGGAACGGGAAACACGACCGTTATATGCTGCATAAATAGTATCACCTTTGGGCATTTTTATATCAACACCATAATGCATTCTTCCTGACCGAACGCCAAAACGACTGATAATTTTTCCCTCACCAGGCATTCCAAAGAGAGAAAGTAATTCACCTGCTGTTTGATTTTCTTCGAAAGTATCCCAGGAACCATTTAAACTAAGATCAACCGTTTGATTAATTGAGACCGGTTCTTGCATTCCGGGAATAAACACTAAAGAATCCGTGTTGACATACTGCGCTTGAAGTGTATTCCAGCACATCATCAACAAAAAAATAAAAAGTGAATTTATTTTTGATTTGACCATGAAAAATAAAACAAATTACAAATTTCTTATTTATTAATTACGGCGCAAGTAAATAAAAAATTTAACGTGTAATTCAATATAAATCCTCTTTTGCCAAACAGTAACATTTTATTTAGTACCTGTTAACAATTTTCGGTAAAGATATTAACACTCAATCTTTCACCTGTTTATCACAAATTTTTCCATACCGTAAAGAACAATAGTATCCAACCGGCAATAAAGCTAAGCCCACCAAATGGAGTAATTGCTCCCAACACTTTTAACCCGGTTACTGCCAACAGGTATAAACTCCCTGAAAACAAAATTATCCCCACTACAAACAGGATAAATGGCCATTTTAATGACAAAGATGGTACTGCAACTGCCAATACACCAATTAATAATAATCCTAATGCATGATAGAAATGATATTCGACCCCGGTTTTGTAAATCTGTAACATTTCACCCGATATTTGCGATTTTAACCCATGTGCCCCAAATGCGCCAATACCCACTGCCATTGCAAGCAAAACAGAGGCCGTCATTATAATTGTTTTACCCATTTTAAAAAATTTGAATATTCATCAGTGATTAACAATTTTTATTACATGTTGTTTTTAATAAACTTCCAAATACATAATTCCATCCCACATTTTGAAGAATATTTTAAACGATGAACAAAAAAACAGGATACCAAAGGACAGGCAAAATCATGCTCTTTTCTTATTTTGTTTTTACAAATTAACTTTACGAAAATCGACCTTTTACTTGCTTATCTTTGTTGAAATTAAAAAAAGAGATGGATTAACATGAGCATATTTACAACTTTTCCTAAAACCGATGAATTACGAAGTTGGTACAAAGCCCAGGCCCAAAAAGTAACACCTGACATCAACGGACACATTCACACGCCGCATTCGTTTAGTGCATTTTCCAGTATTGAGCAACCTTTCCAACTGGCAAAATCGGAAGGGGTTTCGGTCCTTGGAATCAACGACTTTTATACTACCGACGGCTATGATGAATTTGCAGAAATGGCGCAAAAACATAAAATATTTCCACTGTTCAATATCGAATTCATGGCATTGCAAAACCATTTACAGGAAGCCGGGATTCGGGTAAACGATCCCAACAATCCGGGACGAACCTACTTTAGCGGTAAAGGATTGCGTCAACCTGCAGAAATGAGTGAAAGTTCGTTGAAAAAAGTGAAGGTTTTGCAAGAGGAAAGTAACCGCCAGACGTATGATATGGTGGAAAAATTAAATGCTTTTTTTGCTGAGAAGAATATCGACATTCAGTTTAATCCCAAAGAAATTCAGCAACGGCTGGCAAAAAACCTGTTTCGCGAACGCCATATTGCCCAGGCAATCCGAATTGCAGTTTTTGAAAAAGAGGAAACTGATTTGGGAAGAGCGGCTTTATTGAATTCCATTTTCCAGGGAAAAACCATAAAATCGGCCATTGACGATGTTGCGGGGCTGGAAAATGAAATTCGTGGAAACCTTTTAAAATCGGGCGGTGCGGCTTTTGTTCCGGAAGATCCAAAGGCCTTTCTGTCGCTGGAAGAAGTAAAAGAAATTATTATTGATGCAGGCGGAATTCCGTGTTACCCGGTTCTGCTTGATTTTGGCAACGGTAACTTTACCGATTACGAAACCGACAAAGAAAAGCTACTTCAGGAACTACAGAAAAATGATGTTTATTCCATTGAGCTTATTCCGGCAAGAAACAACTATGAAATATTTAAAGACTTCGTAAAATTCTTTAATGAAAATGGTTTTGTGATCACCTTTGGCAGCGAGCATAACACACCGCAGCTCGACCCGATAAAGTTGACTGGTGGCGGCGGCATTGAACTCGACAACGAATTAAAAGCAATTAATTACGAAGGAACGGCGGTAATTGCAGCGCATCAGTATTTAATTGCCAACGGGAAAGAAGGTTATTTAGCAGGGCAAAAAGCCAAAACCGAAGAAAAAGGATATTTTATTGAATTGGGGAAAGCGGTAATTACTAAATTCCTTTCAATTTAAATTGAACAAAAACTCAGTGTAGTTCTGTGAAAAATTGCTGCGCTCTCTGTGGTAAAAAATATACCACAAAGGACACAAAGAAAGCACAAAAGAACACAGGGAAAAAATACAAAATCATGAATCAGGGAGTAAAAGATTTAATCGAAGTTTCACACTCGTACGGGCAAAAAAAAGAATATGTAATTGCCGGTGGCGGAAATACTTCGTTCAAAACCAACGAACATCTGTGGATAAAAGCTAGTGGAATCAATCTCGGAAGTATTGACGAGAATGGGTTCTGTGTGCTCGAACGCGAAAAGCTGAACAATATTCCGAACCAGAAATTTTCCGATAATTCCAATGTCCGTGAGGAACAGGTGAAAAATGCACTTCTCGATGCGCGGGTTGATCCGGGTTCCGGATTACGGCCATCGGTGGAAACTTCGCTGCATAATCTTTTCAGCTACCAATTTGTGGTCCACACCCACATGACACTTGTGAACGGGTTAATGTGCAGCAACCTTGCCGAAGAGAAATCGCTCGAACTTTTTGGCGAAGATGTCCTTTATGTTCCTTATTCTGATCCCGGCTATGTTCTTTTTAAAATTATTGCTGATAAAATTGCCGAATACAAGCTGAAATTCAATCATGATCCGAAAGTAGTTCTCATTCAGAATCATGGAATTTTTGTAGCTGCCGACACAATTGAAGAAATACACGAGATTTACGCTGATGTAAAAAATAAACTAGTCAACTCATTTGATACTTTTCCAAAGTTTCAGGATTTAGCCGTATCCGAAAAATTAGTTGAAGTGTTACCGGCAGTTCGCATGTTGCTTTCTTCGGAAAAGTTAAAAGTTGCAACAGCATTTAACAGTTCATGGATTTCGAATTTTATTGGTTCAAAAGAACAGTTTAATCAAGGTATTGCCCGTCCTTTTAATCCCGACCAAATGGTGTATTGCATGTCGGAATACCTGTTTATTGAGAACAATTCTTCAACCGGGTCAATCATTGAAGAAGCAAAATCGAAAATTGCAGATTTCAAATTGAGAAAAGGCGCCACACCAAAAGTAATTTTCATTCAGAATGAAGGAGTTATTGTTGCTGAAGATTCACCGGTATCGGTTTCTTATTTAAAAGATATTGTCAACGATTTTTGTGAAATCAGTACACTGTCCAACAACTTTGGAGGACCTCACCCGCTCACTTCTGAACAGGCTGCATTTATCGAAAATTGGGAAGTGGAAAATTATCGTAAAAAAGTCTCATTAGGAGGAAAACCAACCGGCCGGCTGGAAAACAAAATTGTAATCATTACTGGTGCTGCTCAAGGTTTTGGAGCAGGCATTGCCGAAATTCTTCACAACGAAGGTGCAAATATTGTGGTAGCCGATTTAAATGAAGAAAAAGGAAAAGAATTTGCAGATGCGTTAAATTCAAAAGGAACCAAAAATAAAGCATGTTTTATAAAAGTAAATGTTGCCGAAAGTGATTCGGTAAAAAGCCTTGTTTCGCAAACTGTTTTGCAATTTGGCGGGCTGGATGTAATGATTTCCAATGCCGGAATCCTGCGTGCCGGGAGTTTGGATGAAATGGATCAGGCGACATTTGAACTGATGACCAAAGTAAATTATACAGGTTACTTTCTGTGCGCAAAATTTGCCAAGCCTGTTATGAAGATGCAAAACTCCATTAATTCCACTTACTATATGGATATCATCCAAATCAACTCTAAATCAGGTTTAAAAGGAAGCAACAAAAACTTTGCTTACGCAGGTGGAAAATTCGGAGGAATTGGCTTAACACAATCATTCGCATTGGAATTGATGCCATTCAAAATAAAAGTAAACTCCATTTGCCCGGGCAATTTCTTTGATGGTCCGCTATGGAGCGATCCGGAAAACGGTTTATTTGTTCAATATTTAAATACGGGCAAAGTGCCGGGCGCAAAAACTATTGCTGATGTAAAAGCGTTTTACGAAGCACAGGTTCCTGCCGGTCGCGGATGCACGGCCAACGATGTTGCCAAAGCAATATTATATGTCATCGACCAGGAATACGAAACCGGCCAGGCGGTACCCGTCACCGGCGGACAAAATATGCTGAACTAGTTCAGAGTTTAATGTTTAATGTTTAAAGAAAAAAGCTAACGGTTAGAAGCTAGCAGCTAAAAGCTAAAAGAATGAAGACAAAAGCAGTTCGATTATACGGAAAAGAAGATTTAAGATTGGAAGAATTCGAACTTCCGTCGATAAAAGATGATGAGATTCTGGCAAAAGTGGTATCCGACAGCATTTGTATGTCGAGTTATAAAGCATCAAAACAAGGCAGCGACCACAAACGCGTACCCAATGATATTGCTGAAAACCCAATAATTATCGGACATGAATTTGCCGGAGTAATTGTGGAAGTGGGTGCCAAATGGCAACATAAATTCAAACCCGGACAAAAGTATTCTATCCAGCCGGCAATCTATTATGAAAATGCCCCGCTCGGAATATTAAGTGCTCCGGGATATACTTATCAATATATAGGTGGCGATGCAACATATGTTATAATTCCAAAAGACGTGCTGGTTCAGGATTGTTTGCTGGTTTATGATGGCCCGGGCTACTACCCGGCTTCGCTTTCTGAACCTTTAAGCTGTGTGATTGGCGCTATGCATGCTAACTACCACACCAAACCCGGTTCGTATGTTCACCAGATGGAAATAAAAGAGGGCGGTAAAATGGCCATTCTTGCCGGAGTCGGCCCTATGGGATTGGCAGCCATCAATTATGTTGTCAACCGTAAAGACCGGAAACCTTCCCTGCTTGTTGTTACTGATATCGCACAGGATCGATTGGATCGGGCTTCCGAAATCTTTCCTCCGGAATGGGCAAAAGAAAATGGTATCAGGCTGGTTTACCTAAACACCGGAGATGCTGAAAATCCGGTGGAAGCATTAAAAGAGATTTCAGGTGGAGGTTATGATGATGTTTTCGTTTTCGCTCCGGTTGCCCCTGTTATTGAACAGGCAGATGCTATTCTTGATCATGACGGATGTCTCAACTTTTTTGCAGGCCCATCCAATACTGAATTCTCTGCGAAACTGAATTTTTACAATGTACACTATTTATACACACATATTGTTGGAACCTCGGGAGGAAACAACGATGATATGGTGGAAGCATTGGATATTATGAGCAAAGGACTGGATCCGGCCGGGTTAATTACGCACGTTGGCGGATTAAATTCTGTTGCTGAAACTACACTCAATCTTCCCAATATTCCCGGAGGGAAAAAATTGATTTACACGCACAAAAATCTACCATTAGTTGCTATTTCCGATTTTGAGGAACGAGGAAAAACAGAGCCATTGTATGCCGAACTGGCAAAATTAGTGGCCAAAACAAAAGGTTTGTGGAATGTGGAAGCCGAGGAATATTTACTGGCAAATGCGCCGGAAATTTAATTCAGGGTACAATGGACGAAATAAATCTTTCAAAGTGTCTGGATATCGCACTTCGGGCAGCCCGTGCTGCAGCAACTAAAATTACGAAACAAATCGGAAACACTTCAAATGCAAAAGTAAAAGGAAATGCAAAAGGCTTGGTAACCGACACCGATTTAGCTGCGGAAAAAGCTATTCTTGAAGTTCTAAAATCAGAATCTGAATTTGGCATACTAAGTGAAGAAAGCGGCTATTCAGGTGAAGAATCTCTTATTCAATGGGTAATCGATCCACTGGATGGCACCAACAATTTTGCCCGTTCTCTACCCTTTTTTGCAGTTTCAGTAGGGCTCATGAAAGGTAAAGAGTCGCTTGTTGGTGTAATTATCGACGTTGTTAATAAAAAGGAATACTACGCTACAAAAAAAGGTGGAGCCTTTTGCAACGGGGAAAAAATCATTCTCCCTGAATTCGACACAGAATATATTCCGATGATTTTTCTGAATCATGGGTATGATGAAGCTCACCGCGACAAGTTTAAAAAATTTACGATGGCCACTGCTTCTTCGTATAACACCCTAAAACTGGGAACTACAGCTATTGAACTATGCCATGTTGCCACGGGTGCCGTTGATGCATTTATCTGTGTGGGCGATGAGCTTTGGGATTTTGCGGCCGGTATGGTAATTACCCAGGAAGCAGGTTGCATTTTTTCCGACTGGCAGGGAAATCCCTGGGATGGAAAAACAAATCAGTTGTTGGTTGCCCGACCAGAAGTTCACCCCGGATTGCTGGAAATAATCGGATGCCTTTAAAGATTCCAATGCCTCAGAATGTAAAAATACATTCTATGGAGTGAACAATTAACAACCCCAATCCGCTATTTACAGACAAGAATGAAGTTCTCTTCATTTTTAAGTATAGTTGGAATCATTTTTTATTTAACTCATATGAATTTTTTAAAAGTAATTGTACTATTAACCCTGCTCTTAACCTTAAATAAAAGTATTAATGCACAAACCGAAAAACCGGAATGGCTGGATCTTGAATTAGCCAACTACAATTATCCTTATCCGGTTAAATTTATAACCATTCATGTGCAGAACCAAATATTGGAAATGGCATACATGGATGTTAAACCGGCTAATTCCAACGGAAAGAACATTATGCTTTTTCATGGAAAAAATTTTAACGGAGCTTACTGGAAGACAACAATAGAATCGCTTACATCCAAAGGATACAGAGTTATTGTTCCGGATCAGATAGGTTTTGGAAAATCCTCAAAACCGGAGCATTTTCATTATACTTTTCAGCAACTGGCATTAAACACACATCATTTGCTCGATTCGTTACAAATAGTAAAAACAGCAGTTCTAGGACACTCGATGGGCGGAATGCTGGCCACACGTTTTACATTAATGTACCCTGAGACGGTAGAAAAACTTATTCTCGAAAACCCAATTGGATTGGAAGACTGGAAACTTGTAGTACCTTATAAACCGGTTGAATGGTGGTATCAAAACGAATTAAAAAAGGACAATGAAGCAATTAAACAATACCAGCTTAGCAGTTACTACGACAATAAATGGAAAGCAGAATACGATGAATGGGTGAATCTGCTCGCCGGATGGACGTTAAATTCCGACTACAAACGCATTGCATGGAACGCTGCCCTCACCTACGATATGATTTTCACACAACCGGTTTTATACGAATTCGATAAAATAAAAGCTCCAACTTTGCTTATTATTGGGACACGCGACCGCACTGCCCTTGGGAAACCATTAGTTAGCGAAGACGTAAGAAAAACGATGGGACTTTACAACGAACTGGGCAAAAAAACGCAGAAAGCAATTCCAAACTGCACTCTGGCAGAAATACCGAACGTCGGCCATTTGCCTCATATCGAAAGTTTCGAAAAATTCATTAACCCTCTCATGGAATTTTTAGGACAATAAAAAAGCGATAGCTGGCACCAAATGATTAAACTTGCGGCTTAAAATCTTACATGATGAAAATTGTCTATACATTTATTGTTCTGGCAATCGGTTGTTTACTGGCGATACAGGGTAGTATAAATACACAGCTGACCACCTTTTTAAAACATCCGTTACAAGGTGCGTTAGTAAACTTTCTGGTTGGCTTTCTTGCATTACTCACTTTAAATATCGTTTTTCGAACTCAAACACCTGATTGGGCAAACGTTAAAACAGCTCCCCAATATTTATTTGCAGGAGGAATGCTGGGCGCCATTTTCGTTTCTTCTGTTATCTTTTTTATTCCGAAGATTGGTGTAAGCACCGTTTTAGCGGCATCTATTGCAGGACAACTTATTGCCGCATCCATTATCGACCATTTTGGATTATTCGGCTTGAATGTTCATCCGATATCCGTTCAAAAGATTGCCGGAATTTTCCTTTTATTGGGAGGAATCTTCCTGATTCAGAAATCCTGACGAACCAAAATCGGACAAGATTTGTGTTTACGCACTATTTCAATCCGATTTTTCAGATTCGATGTAGCTCAATCCCATGCGTAATTCGCCATAGGTTACTTCGTCTCCAAGTTTCGATTTTGCTTCACCAAAACTCTTATTTTCAGCTTCTTTAAAGTAATTTGTTATTTTTCTGAGTTTTTCTTCACTAAGAAATTGATGGATATCCAACTCACCAAGTTTAATAAAATATGCTAAATGGTTTTCAACTGTATTTATAGTTAATGATCGTTCTTTTGCAATTTCTGCAATTGTTTTCCCTGATTTTAATAAATCAAAGCTCACCTTTTTCGTATCAACTTTGGGTTTCTTTTCTTGTCCCTTGTTCATCTTCAGGGGAATTTCGCCTATCCTAATTTCATTTTCTTCGCAATAATGCTGAATCATCTGCAAAATATCGGCGCCAAATTGCTCGATTTTTCTGCTACCCATTCCATTTATCATTCGAAGGGTTTTCGAATCAACAGGCAAATAATTAACCATTTCAATCAGGGTTTTTTGAGAGAAAATAATATAAACCGGTTTTCCCAACTCCTGCGATTTTTCATATCGCCACGAACGAAGCAAAGAGTACAATAGCGGATGCGGAATATTTTCGGGATTAGTAAGCTCTTTAACTTTTTTCCCTTTCGATTTGGGCTGATTGGTTTCAATTAAAGCCACTGCCCGGGCATCTAACAACATTTTTACATTAAACCCTGTTTTACAGACCTCGAATTCAGCCAGTTTACCTATTGCCTCTTCCAACAGTGCGTTGACCATATCTTTTAGTTGTTTTTTTAGCGCCCGGTTATCAATATCTATATCGAGACGATTTAACGGTTCTATAATTATACTTTCCAGCTTTTCAGCAAAATACACCGATGCTTTTGAAATCCTCTCTTGTAATTTCTGGTTTTGCTCTAAGTCAGGGTTTACGGCAACATATTTTTCTAACTGTAATTGAAACTTATCGGCTACTTCTATCAATTCAATCGCGGCTTCACTTTGTATTTTATAAAAAGATTGAATTAGCAATTCGGGAAAGCTCCCCTTATTTTCAATGGCCAGTTTAACCAGTGAATCGACCATGTATTTTATCAGATTAAACCTGAAAAGCTCTGTCAACAGCTCTTTCTGATAGGCCAGTTTTGCTGAGTTCAGTTCTTTTTCACCGGGTTGATTTTCTTCTACATTTTGAATAAAACCGCTTACTGTGCTATCATTGATAATGCTTCGATCTGAAATCGGCGAACTTAAAACCAGTCCTTCGAGGGTTTTGCAGCGGCTTAAAGCCACATAAACCTGGCCGTGTGCAAACGAAGCCTCAGCGTCAATAATCGCATGCTCAAACGTTAATCCCTGACTTTTATGAATAGTAATTGCCCAGGCGAGTTTCAACGGAATCTGACTGAATTTCCCCTCGACTTCTTCTTTTATTTCAGCTGTTTTATCATCTATTGAATATTTTATGTTTTCCCATGTCAATGGCAAAACTTCAATTTCTTCCGATTCTCCCGGGCACAAAACTCTCACTACATCATCTTCAATTTCAGTAACTTTTCCAATTTTACCATTATAAAAAAGCTTGTCAGGATTTGGGTCATTTTTTATAAACATTACCTGCGCACCCACTTTCAGCTTCAAATTAAATTCAGTTGGATAAGCATATTCAGGAAACTTCCCATCGATTTCTGCTGAAAAGGTTTGTTCGTTGGAATAAATCGAACGAAGCTTTGACTTATTAATCCGATCTGCCTGAATATTGTGGGTGCATAATGTAATGTAACCATCTTCGTCGCCTGGCTGAAAATCTGGAATATATCTTTTATTGAGCGAATCAAATGCCTCCTTATCAAGCTTGTTATCGCGTATTTTGTTAAGAATGGAAATAAAAAGATCGTCTTGCTGCCGAAACACATGTAACAGCTCAATGCTGATGTATGAGGTTTGCTTTAAAACCTTGCTACTAAAAAAATAAACCGTTTCATATTCGCGTTTTAACAGGCCCCATTCTTCGTTTTTTATCACCGGAGCCAGCTGTTGCAAATCGCCAATCATTAAAAGCTGTGTTCCGCCAAATGGTTTTGCCCGGTTTTTAAATCGTCTCAAAACACGGTCAATCGCATCCAAAACATCGGCACGAACCATGCTGATTTCATCAATAACCAGCAAATCCAAACTCCTGATAATATTGATTTTTTCTTTATTAAATCGCATTTGGCTGATCTGCTCCCTTTCCTTGCCGATTTGCGGTGCAAACGACAACTGGAAGAAAGAGTGAATGGTAACCCCACCGGCATTTATCGCAGCTACCCCGGTAGGAGCAACAACAATCATTCGTTTAGGCGACCGTTCTTTTAAATTTTTAAGAAACGTGGTCTTGCCCGTGCCTGCTTTTCCTGTAAGAAAAATATTTTGACCTGTGTATTGAATAAAATTGAAAGCCAGCTCTAATTGCTTGTTGGTTTGCATTGTTTTTATCTTTCAGTCTGAAAATAAAGATATATTTTTTGAGGGGATTTTAACAATCTGCCTTTTTTTATAATCATTCAAATCTTCTTCTTCGGTAAAAATCGATCAATACTGAACTGATTACCAAAAAACCGGAAATAAAAATAAAAGCCATACCCATTCCAAAATGGTCGACAAATAAACCAAGAAAAAATGCCAATACTGCTGTAATAATAGATTTCAATAATGATTGGGCAGAAATCACTGATGTTAGAATTTCATTTGGAACATTATCGGATACAAAACCTGTCAGTATTGGTTTCCGCAGATTTTCGACTAAATAGATTCCTAAAAATGCAATCAAAGAAACAATCCACATTTCAAAATAAAAGAATACTCCTGAAATCAATCCAAAAACAAAACCGGCAATCAATGTTATGACTGCCACATTTTCCCGGTTTTTATCTGCAATTTTCGAAGCGTTTTTCGAGGCAAATGAGGTAGCGATGTAGATAAAAAAGTAAATAATTCCGACAATAATCCCGTTTTTCTTTTCTTCTCCCTGTGCAATAAAAACCGGCATTAATGCAGCCACACTGACCATTAAAATCTGGATGTAATCCTTTACCACAGCCAGGTATGCAGTATGCATGGCCGATGTATTTACAATTCTAAAAACCCGGGGCTGTCTGATTACTTTAAAAAGAGAAAGGGTGGTTGAAAAGAATCCGTTCCATTTTTCATGTTTGTTATTCTCTGCTTTTCTATTTAAAACCGGAGGGTAAGAAAAAAGCAGGATTAAGTTTAAAACATACGGGATGGTAGAATACAGAAATATTTTATCATAGCTCCCACTCACAAATACAATAAATCCAGCTATTAACGATGAAACTGCTGAGCCCAGTTGCGACCACGACCGGGTATGACCATAATAACTTATTTTCTGGCTTTCCCAGTTATTTATTTTCAGGTAATCGATGATAATTCCTTTGTGCGTACCAGTGCGAAAAGCATCTCCAATTCCATACAAAACAAAGGCCAGGAAAAACAACCAAAAACCGGCGGAAAAATAAAAAACCAAAAATGAGACGATGTAGGCAAAAAATGAACCGATAAGTGAATTTGTACGTCCATAAGTGTCAGCAGCAATCCCTGATGGAATTTCAAAAACATTGATAGAAATTTCCCGAACTGCATATAAAATTCCGATTTGAGTAAACGTCATTCCTTTTGCGACCAGGAATAAAATAAAGAATGCATCGAAAAACCGGAGATTTTTTAAAAATCCGTAAGAACAAAATTTATAGTATTGAATATTTTTAGTGAATGATTGCATCGATCATATTCTGGTTGGTTAAACGATCAGATTTTATTGGGCTTTAAAACCAGGTTATCATATTCGCTTCCATCTGTAATAACTTCAATTACAAGCGGTCCTTTGGAGGGAAACGCCTTTTCCAAAGCAACTTTATACCCGTCTTTTGTTGTCGCCCTGATTACCGGCACCCCAAAATAATGGTTGGTAGGAATTTCAGGGATTCCTCCCAAATCTGTTCCATATTGATTATCGTAATGCCGTTTTTCCTGTTTAATGCGGATTAACGACAAGCTTTGATCATAAATCACGACAAAAACAATGTTCAGATTAAGCCGTTTTGCGGTTGCTAATTCGCCAACGGTCATATAAAATCCGCCATCGCCCATAATTGCAGCTACCGGCAAATCAGGATAAGATAGCTTGGCTGCCAGCGCTGCGGGAATAGCAAATCCCATCGAAGACCAACCGTTCGTCATCAGGAGTTTTTCAGGCGAAGAAGTTTTCCACATTTGTCCTATCAGATGAAGATGAGCACCAACGTCAACCGTTAAAATGCCATTGTTAGTTAGCGCCTTTCTTAATTCTTTCACCACGGTCAAGGGTCCAAAAGAATTTTCTTCGGGAACAAGTTTTTCAAACAGATTTTGCTTACGTTGTTGCAAGACTTCAACATCCCAATCTTTTCTTCCAATTCTTAAATTCAAAAGCTCCCGGATAGAAACGTTTAAATCATCAACTACATTAACAACTTCCCGAATTTGATCCGGATTAACATCTGCTTTTTTAGAATCAAAATGAATCAGCGGAACATCCGGCATCCAGTCTTCGTAATTAAATTCAACCGGATCGTAACCCACTCCGATAACCAAATCCGCTTCACGATAGGTTTTTGCAACCTCATCGGAAAGCGCATGAAACAAAACACCTATGTATAAAGGATGATTTTCAGGGAATAAACCTTTTGCCATAGGAGTTAAAACTACCGGAATATTAAATCTTTCAGCAATCTCAATCAACAGTTTTCCAATACCTGAGCGAACAGCTGATAATCCGACTGCAAATATTGGTTTCCTGGCCAGGAAAATCAGCTTCTCCAGATCAAAATAAAAATTGTCATTCAACTCATTCGCCAATTCCTTTTCCACCCGTAAATAATGAATCCGATCGTCCATCTCAAACGCAAGAAAATTTCCGATTCCTGCCGGTATCCCGATATGAACCGGCCCCGGAGATTCTTCCATGGCAATTCCGGCGGCTTTTAAAATCACCTCTCGTATATTATTGGCATTCACCCGGGTCGTCCATTTTGTAATCGGTTCAAACAGCGCCTGGTGATCAATATTCATCTGGACTGTTCTTTCCAATAAATGGTCTGGCATTTCATCGGTAAAGGCGAGCATCGGGAAACAATCCAGATAGGCTCCGCCAACACCTGTTGCCAAATTGGTGGCTCCGGGACCAAATGTGCCAAAGCAAACTCCCGGAACGCCGGTTAACCTCCCGCAGACTCCAGCCATAAAAGCAGCAGTGGTTTCGTGCCCCACCAAAACGAACTCGATTCCATCTTCCCGTTTTAAGGCTTCTATGTAATCTATCATATTTCCGCTGGGTACGCCAAATACAAATCGCACCCCGATTTCTTTCAACGTGTGGGCAAAAAGCTGTGCAACCGTGCTCATATCTATGTTTTCAGGTTCGAAGTAAAAGTAAGGATTTAAAAAGAAAAAAGGCTCCCGATTAAAGGAACCTTTCCAGTTTTAAAATTGAATTTGCAAGTTTAATTAAACTTGTCCAGAATATCTTTCACAGCATCTTTATGAATAGTAAATCCCATCATTTTCAATTTAATATAATCGGCGCTAAAGAAATAGTAACCAAAATTAGGATTGCTTTCTCCCACATTTCTTGAACCTGAACTTGAATCTTTTATCAGGTACCAGTCCTGACCTGAACCTTTATAGTTTTCGAGGTAACCAATCAGATGCATTCCGTGGTCATCGGTTGTAGTTTCATTGGAAAACCGGAACTGACGGGCATCTTCATTAATATATTCAGAAGGAATATCGTAATCAGGAATCATCGCGCAGTTGGTTTCACGGCTAAAACCGCTTTCCGAAACATCCCCTCCAATACTCATGGTATATCCTTTTTTAATGGCTTCTTTTACAATTTTCATAAATACATCCAGCGGAACATTGTAGTAATCTTTGCTATGCCACCAGTTGTCGGGTACTTTGTACTCCACCTGCTGCCAGTATGGCTCCTGTTTGTAGGAAAGTATTTCAACAAAATCATCCGGATTCAGTTTCAAATAATCTTTTAAATAAGTTGCCGGAGTATACTTTTTGCCTTCTACTGTGAAATCGGTTGGCGGAACTCCCATATAATGGTTCATAATGTCTTTAATGGTTGCCAATCCGTATTCCATGTTCCAGGCATTCGATGTTTTCATGGAGTTCAGAAATCCTTTCATCTCTTCCATCATTTTTGCATGGGTATGAAATTTACGTCCGTGCAGCAACCCTGTGTAAGCGCTTTCCGGCATCGCTCCATACTTTTTCATAATTCGCGCAACCGCATTTCCTTCAGAGCCTTCATCAAAATTCGAATCTCCTCTTTTTTCAATAAATCTTCTGGCCTTTTCAACATACTCCCAGTAAACGGTGTACATTTCTGAAAGTTTTACCTGTTTTCCGGTTTGTCTGTAAACTTCCGATTCATATAAAGAAGAAGTAGAAAAACACCAGCAGGTTCCGCCATTTCCCTGAGAAATGGTAGGCTGGCACCACACTGTTGTATATTGCGATGCATCATTAGGGAGGTCCAACCCGGATTGATCCATTACAAAACGTTTGTAAGGTTCTTTTTCCTGTAATTGCTCTTCTACGTTCCGTACATCTTTTAAAATCGACTCGTAATAAAAACCTTTACCACCTTCAACAGCTTCAATTTTCCCTTTGCTCTCATTGTTTTGTGCCATTACAATAATTGACATAAACATCGCAAATAACAATACCAGATTTTGCTTCATAAATAATAATTTATCGTTGTAAAACATTATCGCCCAATAAGCTGTGAGATTAGTCTTTGAACTCAAATTGAAATTACATTCAATCAAATTCGTTTAGTTTTTTGAGGCGAAAAAATTAATACTAATCTTTAACGTAACACTTGATCTATGTCAGGTTTTGACCACAATAAGGACTTTAGAACTATTCTTATTAACTCACCTCAAGTTTCTTTTACACTATTTCGTGCGGACAGTTTTATGTAAGCAACCATGATAAATCCTAGTATTATTTCGAAAAAATTATTGGAAATTTGTGTCAAATAGAAAAGAAATGGGCCATGTTTAAATATGGGATTGAACTACTTACGACCGGAAAAGCACTGGATATTCTGGAAAGGAAAATTACGGCTGAAGTTGATGAAGCAGCACGTAAAAAAATTGAAAAATGCCACCAGAATGTATTAACAATAGCATCCCGCGACAATGCAGTTTACGGAATTAATACCGGCTTCGGGCCGCTTTGCACTACAAAAGTGAGCAAAGAAACCACAAGTGAGCTTCAACGAAAACTATTGTTAAGTCATAGTGTAGGTGTTGGAAATCCAGTTCCCAAAAAAATTGCCAAGCTGATGATGATCCTGAAAGTTCATTCGCTCGCGCAAGGATATTCAGGAATTTCGATGGAAATCATTAATCGTATTCTCTGGCATATCGAAAATGATGTTATACCGGTCGTTCCTGAACAAGGTTCTGTAGGTGCTTCGGGGGATTTGGCGCCTCTTGCCCACCTTTTTATTCCGTTAATTGGCGAAGGGAAAGTGTATTTTGGAAACGAAGTCTTACCTTCTTCGGTAGTTCTTAAAAAATTTAATCTTGAACCTTTACAGCTTCATCCCAAAGCAGGACTGGCATTGATTAACGGAACACAATTCATCGCGGCTCATGCCATTTTTGTAGTTGACCGGCTTTACAATTGCCTTTCGGTAGCTGATATTAATGCAGCAATGATGATTGAAGGACTGGAAGGTTCGATGATGCCATTTCACGAAGAATTGCATAAAATAAGGCCGTTTAAAGGAAATAAGCATGTGGCAAATCGAATTTATAATTTTCTCGAAGGTTCAGAAATTGTCAGCTCTCACATGCATTGTGACAAGGTTCAGGATCCATATTCCCTGCGTTGTGTTCCGCAAGTGCATGGAAGTTCGCGAAATGCGTGGCTGCATTTGAAAGAAGCGGTGGAAACCGAGATCAATTCGGTGACTGATAATCCCATCGTCTTTTCAGAAGATTTTACCATCAGCGGCGGAAATTTTCATGGGCAGCCGCTCGCGTTACCTTTGGATTATTCATGTCTGGCAGCAGCCGAGCTGGGAAATATATCCGATAGAAGAACTTATTTATCGCTGGAAGGAAAAACGCAGGGAACTCCGAAGTTACTGATGAAAGAAACAGGTGTAAACTCAGGAATGATGATTCTTCAATATGCCTCAGCCGCTCTGGTTAGCGAAAACAAAGGGTTATGCTTCCCTGCCAGCGCCGACAGTATTCCAACTTCGCTGGGGCAGGAAGATCACGTAAGTATGGGTTCGATTGGAGCACGAAAAGCACTTCGGGTAATTGAAAACCTCGAAAAAATTCTTGCCGTCGAGATGGTTTGCGCAGCACAGGCCATCGACTTTAAACGACCTTTAAAATCAACCGAAGTTATCGACAATATCCACAACCATATCCGTTCTAAAATTACTCATGCGGATGAAGATCGCATTTTCTCGGAAGACATTGAAAAAGCCATTGAAATCATCAGAAGTCGAGAAATTTTACCATTCACCAGAACCAAAATTTTGGAGGAAAGCGAATGGAATGAATTATTTGAAAAATATTAAAACGATGAGTGCAGATTTTAAGCAACAAATATTACAGGGAATACCGGAACAATTGCCGCCAAAACGAAAAATACCAGAGTATGTCAACCGGGCGCCAAAACGAAAAGATATCCTTTCAACCGAAGAAAAAAAACTGGCAGTACGAAATGCTCTTCGCTATTTCCCTGAAAAATGGCACAAGGAATTGGCCGGCGAATTTGCTGGCGAACTTAAAGAATACGGGCGAATTTATATGTACCGGTTTAAACCGGAATTTGAAATGTTTGCCCGCCCGATAAATGAATATCCGGCGAAAAGTAAGCAGGCTGCTGCCATTATGCTGATGATTCAGAATAACCTCGACCCCAAAGTTGCACAGCACCCTGAGGAACTGATTACTTACGGTGGGAATGGAGCTGTTTTTCAGAACTGGGCACAGTATCTGCTTACCATGAAATACCTTGCCACCATGACCGACGATCAAACGCTGCACATCTATTCCGGTCACCCGATGGGATTATTTCCATCATCAAAAGAAGCGCCGCGTGTAGTGGTTACCAACGGCATGATGATTCCCAACCATTCGCAACCCGATGACTGGGAAAAATACAATGCGCTTGGCGTAACGCAATACGGACAAATGACCGCAGGTTCATATATGTATATCGGTCCGCAGGGAATTGTACATGGAACCACAATTACGTTGATGAATGCTTTTCGGAATAATTTGAAAAGCGATGAAACTCCGGCAGGGAAAATATTTTTAACCGCGGGATTGGGCGGAATGAGCGGTGCACAACCCAAAGCGGGAAATATTACAGGTTGTATTACTGTTTGCGCCGAAGTAAATGAGAATGCAGCAAAAAAACGTTATACACAGGGCTGGGTAGATGTTTTAATCTATGATTTCGAAGAACTTGTAAATCGTGTCAAACAGGTTCAGCAAAACAAGGAAACAACTTCCATCGCTTATGTTGGTAATGTGGTCGAACTGTGGGAACGGTTTTACGATAATGGCATTTTTGTTCATGTGGGTTCCGACCAAACTTCACTTCATAATCCTTACGCCGGAGGTTATTATCCGGTAGGATTGAGCTTTGACGAATCCAACCGGATGATGCGAGAAAATCCTGAACTGTTTAAACAAAAGGTTCATGAATCTTTAATACGGCAAGCTGCTGCTATTAATAAACACAGTGCAAAAGGAACTTACTTTTTTGATTACGGGAATGCATTTTTACTGGAATGTTCGCGGGCCGGAGCCGATATTATGGCCGAAAACGGAATTGATTTCAGGTATCCGTCTTACGTTCAGGATATTTTAGGGCCGCTTTGTTTCGACTATGGTTTTGGCCCTTTCCGCTGGGTTTGTTCTTCTGGTAACCCGGAAGATTTGGAGAAAACTGACCAAATTGCCATTCAGGTTTTAAATGAAATAAAAGCAACGGCACCGGTTGAGATTCAGCAGCAAATGGAAGACAACATTAAATGGATTTCAGAAGCGGGGCAAAACAAGCTGGTGGTGGGTTCGCAGGCACGGATTTTATATTCGGATGCCGAAGGAAGAATAAAACTGGCCGAAGCATTCAATAAGGCAGTAGCTTCTGGAGAAATTTCAGCGCCTGTCATTCTTGGCCGCGATCATCATGATGTGAGCGGGACCGACTCGCCTTATCGCGAAACCAGCAATATTTACGACGGGAGCAAATTCACTGCCGACATGGCCATTCACAATGTTATTGGCGATAGTTTTCGCGGAGCAACCTGGGTGAGTATCCACAATGGCGGTGGGGTTGGCTGGGGCGAAGTAATTAACGGCGGTTTTGGAATGTTGCTGGATGGCACCGGGGAAGCCGAAAGTCGTTTAAAAAGAATGCTTTTCTACGATGTAAACAATGGAATTGCGCGCCGGTCGTGGGCAAGAAATAAAAATGCCCGTTTTGCCATTGAAAGGGAAATGCAGCGAAGCCCGGAGTTACTGATAACGCTTCCTAATCTGGTTTCCGATGAATTGTTGGAAGAACTGTTTTAATGCAACTCCTTAGAATTTGTTATTTCGACGAGTATTCGAGGAGAAATCTCAATTTTGAAGTAGATTTCTCCCTTTGGTTGAAATGACAATTCCATTCGATTAAAATTTATTCCGAAATCATTTTCTCGAGCTCTTCCAAATCCATATCCGGTTGGGTAATTTGATATTGGGCTTGCTTGTAAAATTCGTTTCGCTTTTTTAGCGTGGTATCGATAAACGCTACCAATTCTTCTTTTGATTTACCTTTTATCAGTGGGCGTTCCGTTTTCGAGTGAATTAGACGATCGGCAAGGATTTCAGGATCGATATTTAAATAAATGGTTTTCCCCGATTTATTCATCAAATCGATATTATCGAAAAAGCAAGGAGCTCCGCCACCTGTTGCAATTACGATGTCGGTAAATTCAGAGAGCTCTTCCAACGCTTTTCGTTCCTTTTTGCGAAATTCCGCCTCACCTTCCTCCTCAAAAATTTGGGGTATGGTTTTACAGTTTCGCTCCTCAATGTAATGATCCATATCGACAAACTGAACATTCAAATGCATTGAAAGCCGCTTTCCGAGTGTCGATTTCCCGCTTCCCATGTATCCAATCAAATATATCCTCATGTTTTTCAATTCAACGTTTAAGGTTCGAAGTATAAGTATTTTCTTTTGAACTAAACTTTAAACTAAAATAAAGACATTTGGTTCGGATCGTCTTCCTTTTTTGGCCTTTTTATTTCAAAAGGAATTTCATCAATGTTTTTTGATTCTTCTTTTTCTTCCGGATCCTCAGGCTCAATTGACTCATCCATTTCCGGTTTATCATCTTCGTCTTTAATAACCGGCTCCAACTCCGTTATATTTTCCACCTCATAATTCGAAAGCCGTTTCCCTTTCGCCTTCCACGATTTAACGCCAATAAATTCAGCCACTTCGATGATTTCATTTTCACGTTCGGCATTCTTACCACCAAATTGAAGTTCTAAACGCGGATAACGAACCCAGGTTATACTTACAAGCTTATTATCCGGATTCTCTCCTACAAAACGGATAAGTTTCCCTTCAGCTTCTTCAATCTCGAAACGCTTAACATAGTAGAATTCCTGTTCGGCGTCATAATAAACCACCGACATAATTTTGCTCCGATCGAATTTTTCAATGGTAAGAATATCCTGCTCGAAGTGGTTGCTCAAATCGTAGTTATAAAGCTGATAATCGCCTTTTTTATAAATAACCAGAATCATGTCATCATCGGCAAATTCGCCAAGATACTTCCCTCGATTGTCGGCATTCAGTCGAAGAACATCCTCGTCGAACCAGATTTTTCGGCCTCCCAAAGTAGAAAATCCTTTTTCCTTCAGGCTAATTTTATGAACCTCGAATTTTGTCAGCAGGTTCCCCATCGATTGACGGCCTTTAATGGCCAGTTCGCCAAGGTCAACTTCAAAATTTAACTTTTTCAGGCGAGGTTTTGGCTTTAGCACAATCCGTAATGTTTCTGCTTCCCCGTTTGGATTGGCTGAAAAATAAACCACTCTCGACCCTTTCGACTCTTTGGTTAGATTATACTCTTTATCGCGGGTAACTCCGGTAACCGAAAAACGCTTCATATAATGAAATCCTGACTGCCCGTCGCGATACACCACATTATAAATGGTTCTTTTGTCGTTCTTTTTGAAAACGGCAATATGAAGCGGATTTTTGTCGATAAAAGCCTTTTCGGAAACCTTTGTTATGAAATACGAACCGTCGCGCCTGAAAACAATGATGTCGTCAATATCGGAACAATCGCAAATATATTCGGCCTTTTTAAGGCTTGTTCCCATAAAACCTTCTTTACGATCGACATACAATTTTTCGTTGCGGACCACTACTTTAGCAGCTTCAATATTTTCAAAACTCCTTATTTCGGTTTTACGTTCGTTGCCTGCACCATATTTTGCTTTCAGGTGTTCGAACCATTTTATCGTGAATTCAACAATACTGTTGATGTTATTAATTACTTCCTGTATTTCGTCTTCAATAGCCTGCAACTGGTCGTTGGCTTTATCCTTGTTAAATTTAAGGATACGGGCCATTCTTATTTCCATTAGTTTAAGAATATCTTCCCTCGTGATATCCCTTTTCAATTGTGGTTTCCAAGGATCTAAACGAGTGTCAATATGCTCAATAGCCTGATCCATATTTTCCGAATCTTCAAACTTTTTGTCTTTGTAGATTCGCTCTTCAATAAATATTTTTTCAAGCGACAGGAAATGCCATGCCTCTTCGAGTTCTGATTTTTTGATTTCCAGCTCCAGTTTCAATAACTCTTTGGTACTGTCGGCCGAGCGTCTCAGAATCTCTTTTACACCAATAAAAATGGGCTTTTCATTTTCAATAATTACCGAGTTGGGCGACAAAGAAACTTCGCAATCGGTAAATGCATAAAGCGCATCAATCGTTTTATCGGAAGAAACACCGGGTGCCAGATGAACCTGAATTTCGACATCGGCAGCTGTATTATCGTCAATCTTTTTTACCTTAATTTTGCCTTTGTCGTTGGCCTTGATAATTGATTCGATTAATGTACCGGTTGTTTTTCCGTATGGAATTTCGGTAATGATCAACGTTTTATTATCGCGTTTCTCAATTTTCGCACGAACTTTAATTGAGCCGCCCCGTAATCCATCGTTGTAACGACTAAAATCGGCCATCCCGCCTGTTGGAAAGTCGGGATACAACTCAAAATCCACACCTCTTAAATAGGAAATAGAACAATCGATTAACTCGATGAAGTTGTGAGGAAAAAGCTTGGATGCCAGACCCACCGCAATACCATCGACTCCCTGTGCAAGCAACAACGGAAATTTAACAGGAAGCGTAACCGGTTCTCTTTTTCTTCCATCGTAAGAAAGTTTCCAATTGGTCGTTTTCGGGTTAAAAAGCACTTCCAGTGCAAATTTTGAAAGTCTTGCCTCAATATAACGCGGAGCTGCAGAACCATCGCCGGTAAGAATATTCCCCCAGTTTCCCTGGGTATCAATCAACAACTCTTTTTGCCCAAGCTGAACAATAGCATCTCCAATGGAAGCATCGCCGTGCGGATGATACTGCATGGTTTGCCCAATAATGTTGGCTACCTTGTTATAGCGTCCATCATCCATTTCGCGCATGGCATGCATAATACGCCGCTGCACCGGTTTCAACCCATCGTTAATATAAGGAACGGCACGTTCAAGAATTACATACGATGCATAGTCGAGAAACCAGTTCCGGTACATTCCCGACAAATACACTACCTCCTCTTGTGATTCCTGTTGTTGCTCTTCCTGCAGTTCTTCGTTATTGATATTTTCTTCTGACATTCTTTTTATTCAACTAATATACGCCTATTCGGGATTCAATAATTTTGGTGCTTCTAAAATTGGGGTCAGGCTACTTCGTCTTTTTCAATATAAAGGTTATCGATAATAAAATCCTGTCGTTCAGGAGTATTTTTCCCCATATAAAATTCAAGCATCTGCGCAATTGACTCGTGTTTTTTTAACATTACCGAATCGAGCCGGATATCTTTCCCGATAAAGTTTTTGAATTCATCGGGTGATATTTCGCCCAGTCCTTTGAAGCGGGTAATTTCAGGTTTACCTTTCAGTTTATTTATTGCATCTTCCTTTTCTACCTCGGAATAACAATAGTAGGTTTTTTGCTTATTCCGAACTCTGAAAAGAGGAGTTTGCAAAATATAAACATGTCCCTTCTTAATCAGTTCCGGGAAAAACTGCAGGAAAAATGTAATCAACAGCAAACGAATGTGCATTCCGTCAACGTCGGCATCCGTTGCAATAATTACTTTATTGTAGCGCAAATTATCAATACTTTCTTCAATATTCAGTGCTGCTTGCAGAAGATTGAATTCTTCATTTTCGTAAACTACCTTCTTTGTAAGACCAAAGGTATTCAATGGTTTTCCACGTAAACTAAAAACCGCCTGTGTATTTACATCGCGTGATTTGGTTATTGAACCACTGGCCGAGTCTCCCTCGGTAATAAAAATGCTTGATTCAGCTTTTCTTTCATGATTGTCATCGAAATGAACCCTGCAATCACGCAACTTTTTATTGTGAAGGCTCACTTTTTTAGCCCGTTGTTTTGCCAGCTTTTTAATTCCTGAGATTGCTTTTCTTTCCCGCTCCGACTCAACTATTCGCCTAAGCAAAACTTCAGCTGTATCGGGGTTTTTATGTAAGAAATTGTCGAGTTCTTTTTGGAGGAAATTTCCAACATGCGCCCTAACTGACGGTCCATTGGGTCCAATATCTCTTGACCCTAACTTGGTTTTTGTTTGCGATTCAAAAACTGGTTCTTCCACTTTTATACTAATGGCTGCCACAATGGAAGCCCTGATATCAGAAGGGTCAAAATCCTTTTTATAATAATCGCGAATGGTTTTCACCAGTACTTCGCGGAATGCAGCTAAATGTGTACCTCCCTGCGTTGTATGTTGTCCGTTTACAAACGAATAATAATCTTCGCCATACTGGTTTCCATGAGTAATGGCAACCTCAATATCTTCGTCTTTCAAATGAATAATGGGATAAACCGGATCGTGGTCCATGTTTTCTTCCAACAGATCGCGCAACCCATTTTTAGAATGGTAACGCACGCCATTGTATTCCATTACAAGCCCGGCATTCAGGAAGGTATAATTTTTCACCATATCCTCAACGTAGTCGCTGATATACCGGTACTTCTTAAACAAAGAAGTATCGGGTTCAAAAATTACCTGTGTCCCGTTCGGTTCATCCACCCCTTCAAAATCCTTTTCTCCTGTTTTTATTCCTTTGCTGAAATAAACTTCCTTGGCAACGCCCTCGCGAACGGCTTTTATGGTAAAATTTGAAGAAAGTGCATTTACGGCTTTAATACCTACCCCGTTTAGCCCGACTGACTTTTTAAAAACCTTTGAATCGTATTTTGCACCCGTGTTCATTTTACTGGCTACATCTACCAGTTTTCCCAATGGAATTCCGCGGCCATAGTCGCGAACCATTACTTTTTCCTGATCGATATCTACCGTAATTTTTTTCCCGAAACCCATCATAAACTCATCGATTGAGTTATCGAGAACTTCTTTTAAAAGCACATAAATTCCATCATCGGCAGCCGATCCATCGCCTAACTTTCCAATATACATCCCCGGGCGTCTCCGGATATGTTCCTGCCAGTCTAACGTTTTAATTGTTCCTTCGTCGTAATTCGGAGTCATATTTCAATCCTCGTATTAAATCTTTTTTTTGAATCACAAATTTTGTTGAAATGCTATCCCTTTTCTGAAAAGATAAAAGTGCAAAAAACGATTTTGTCTCTCAAAAAATGAAAAGCGTTTTTTTGCAATTTGCCACAAATATAACGAAAACAAAGGTGGTTTCTAAGAATGGAGTTAATCAGTAACTAACATCATTTGGTTGAAAAGTATGCTTTGTATCCATTGATTTTACAGGCATTTGAAAAGTTTTTCACAAAAAAAAGTTCATATCCCAAAGTTTTATCCTTTTTAACGGAGTAAGATAATAACCCTTTTTTTTAAGTCTATTTTTTTATTGTTTTCAAAAAAAACCTGACCATTAAATGTGTTGTGAATGCTAATTATTTTACTACAGATCCAGATTAATCCGGTTCAGGATTTCTATCGATTTTAAATTCAGTAATTTCGGGCGTTTGAAAACAGAAAAAGAAAAATGGCTGATGACGAGTGTCCACAACAAACATCAAAACAAAATCCTCAGCAGTTTTAAAAACATTTTCAGATCGCTGAAATATCATAACTTCAGACTTTTTTTTGGCGGGCAAAGTATTTCGTTAATTGGTACCTGGATTCAACGAATTGCCATGCCATGGCTGGTTTACGACATTTCGAATTCTGTTGTTTTGCTTGGGATTGTAGGTTTTGCCGGACAAATTCCAACCTTTCTGCTGGCTTCGTTTGCCGGGGTTATTGTTGACCGGAGTAACCGATATTATATTCTGATTGCCACCCAAATTCTAGCAATGCTACAGGCGCTCACCCTGGCTTTACTGGTTTTCTTTGGTGCAATTCAGGTATGGCACATTTTGCTACTAAGTGTAATATTGGGACTTATCAATGCTTTTGACATGCCATCGCGGCAATCGTTTATGATTGAAATGGTGGAAAAGAAAGAAGACCTTGGAAACGCCATCGCTTTGAACTCTACCATGGTGAACGGAGCGCGGTTACTTGGTCCTTCCATCGCTGGTGTACTTATTTCAATAACCGGCGAGGCTGCCTGTTTTCTGATAAACGGACTAAGTTACATTGTCGTTATTTTTTCGTTGCTACGAATGAAAATTAACGTAAAAAAACAAGTTAAAAAAACCACAAAGGTTTTATATGAATTAAAAGAAGGGTTTAAATACACATTTGGTTTTAAGCCAATTAAGTTTATTATTCTTTTACTGGCGCTGGTAAGTTTAATGGGAATGCCCTATGTAGTTTTAATGCCTGTTTATGCCAAAGAAATCCTCCACGGAAGCTCACATACTTTTGGCTTTCTAATGGGAGCCTCGGGACTTGGAGCCTTAACCGGAGCTTTATATCTGGCATCGCGAAAAAATGCAGTTGGTCTTGAAAAAATTATACCTTTTTCGGCAGCAATCTTTGGCCTCGGGCTTATTTTGCTCTCGCTTTCACAAATGTTTTGGATGGCCGCTTTGGTAATGATACTCACCGGAACAGGAATGATGTTGGTGATGGCAGCCAGCAATACAGTAATCCAAACAATTATTGATGATAGCAAGCGCGGCCGGGTAATGAGTTTTTATGCCATGGCTTTTATGGGAACCGCCCCGTTTGGAAGTTTGCTTGCAGGTAGCCTGGCAAAAATTATCGGAACACCTGCCACCTTTGCAATTGGAGGCGTAGCATGTATTCTGGGAGCATTTATTTATTTGAACAATATGAAAGAACTGCAAAATCTGATTCGACCGGTTTATAAAAAACAAGGTATTCTGAATTAATTTCTGCAAAGTTGACACGATCAAATAATCCCCATTTTTTTCATCAGGAAAGTCGCATTCATGGTTTGGGTAACACCGTTGGAAAGCTTATAATCGAAAACCATTTCATCATTTTCAATCCTGATTTCGAAGCATTTATTAAAGATGTCCTCCGGGTATTCTTTTTCCATTTCACTCAATTTCAGGTCGTGCGTGGCGATTAACGATACCGACTGAAACTGCAGCAATTTACGAACGAGTTCTTTTGAGCCATTTAATTTATCTACTGAATTGGTCCCTTTTAGCATTTCGTCCAGAATAACGAAAATTTGTTCCCCATTTTGAAGTCGGTCCAAAACCCCCTTTATCCGCTTTAGTTCAGCAAAGAAATACGATTCATCTTTTAGCAGCGAATCAGTAGTTCTCATGTTTGTGTATATTTTTACGGGTGTAAGTTTCATTTCGTCTGCACAAACCGGAACACCCAAACGAGCTAAAATGAAGTTGACACCAACCGTGCGCAAAAAGGTACTTTTCCCTGCCATGTTTGCCCCGGTTACAACCATTACTTTCGACCAACCCTTGATTTCAAAATCATTACGGACCCGTTTTTTGGGATTTAACAACGGATGCCCAAGTTGCCGGGCGTTAAAAACAAAATCGTTATCATCAATTTCAGGATAAACAAAATCAGCATGATTATTGGCATAATTTGCCAAACTAATTAATGCATCAATTTCTGAAATTACGTCTAACCAAACAGCCAGCTGATGATGGTTTTTTGTATGCCATTTCCAAAGCAGGTAGATACATCTAATATCCCAGGTGAAAATTGAATTCAGAAAAAAGCCGACAATTATATTTCCCCTGAATTCAAACTCTTTAACATGCTTTTTTAACTGATTAAAAATATGGCTGGCCGAATCGGGTATTTTAATTTTTTGCTGTAACCGGTTAAGATAATCCGACTTAAATTCTTTGTCTTCAACTAGTTTTAGCAATTGTATGTATTTTTCCAGAAGTTCCGATTTTCGCCCAAAAAAGCGAAAGTATTTGTTGATTGTTTTTCCATAGGCAAACATTAAAACCCACTGTAGCAAAACCATTGCAGAAATAAAAAAATTGGAAATTCCGAGAATGGCCGGAATTAAAGCGAGAAATGTTACTGCCGGAACAATTTTAATCAGCCATTTTGCAGCCTGGCTATTTTTAAAATTCAATTCCATCCCCGCCCAGCTTTTAAATTCCCGGTTCATTTCTTCTGTTTCCTCAAATAGAAGTCCACCCGCCAAAAATTCGAGTCGCCACTCCGGCAGCTTTGCAAGTTCCTTAATTGCCTCCTGCTTTTCTTCAATAATTTTCTTACTCAACTCAGGGTGAATAAACCATTCCGCAAGCATTTTCCGTCCACCGATAGTGGACCCCCGATTAATAAACTGATAAAGCGAACCCTCTCCAAATAAATCCAAATCATAGGAAAAGAAATGTTCGGTATCCAGAAACTCCGCACCGTTTTTAAAATGCGAAAAAGTGTGTCCGAGTGCAAGCAGTTCATCATCAGCCAGTTTTTTTAAAACCAGAAACCTTTTCTTTTTCTTTTCAAGCTGAATATTCTTTTTAACCAGGAAAAGAAAAACCACCAGTGCAGTTAACGAAAAAAAAAGAGTGACAAAGCTTTTAGTTCCGAAAATAAACAAAGGGAAAAAAATTAAAATAAACGCCGTTAAACGGTACCAGACAAACCATTTTAACTTTTGAGAAACTAATTTTAATTCGGTTGAAAATTCGGCAGCTTTTTCGCTATAAAACTGATTTACTGATGTATTCATTTTATAAATATCCGTAATAATGAAGAATACCCGAAGAAATAAAAACAGTTGCCATTAAAACCAGAAACACCAACCAGATAATTCCTGCATCGGTTGATAGCAATTTTGTTTTTTCCACTTTGGGTTGACGGGCCAGGAGAAAATGTGTTTCGAGGAAAATCAGCAGTTTATAAAATCCATATCCAAATGCACACCCGACTAATGCGCCGCCAATTACATCGAGAGGATAATGCACACCCGAATAAATTCGAGAATAAGTAACCAGCAAAGCCCAGAATAACAGCAAAATACTGTAACTCCTGTTTTTAAAGATACGTGATGTAAAAACGTAAATGGCAAATGAATTTGCAGCATGGGAAGAGACAAAACCATACAATCCCCCTTTTCTCAAAACATTGTGAACCAACGATTCTATTTCAGGTTCATGCGCCGGCCTCAAACGTTCAACCGTTTCTTTTATTAAAACCGAAATTTGATCGCTGGCGAGAATTGTACCTGCTAAAAGCAGCAAGATCAACCATGATTTATTACGGTAGTTTTTTATAAAATAATAGATAATAACCAGATAAAACGGCAACCAGGTTTCTTTCCGCGTTACCATCAGCATAATGGTATCCCAAAAATCGTTATGAAATCCGTTTAAATACAGGAACAAATCTTTGTCCAGTTCAAGTATGTTTTGAAATAACCCCATTTACTGATTTAAAATCTCCCAAATTTTATCTTTTAACTTTTGAATGTTCATTCCTGTAATGGCCGAGAAAAAAAGGTGCGGAATTCCTTTCAGTTCTTTGCTGATTTCAGCCATCAGTTCCTCATCGAGCATGTCTGCCTTACTGATTGTAAGAAGCCTTTGTTTGTCGAGCAGCTCGGGGTTATATTTTTCCAGTTCGTTAAGTAAAATTTTATATTCCTTTAAATGATTCTTGCTGTCAGCAGGAACCATAAACAAAAGCATTGAATTACGCTCAATATGACGCAAAAAACGCAAACCCAATCCTTTTCCTTCGTGCGCTCCTTCAATAATTCCCGGAATATCAGCCATTACAAAAGAATGTTGTTCGCGGTGGCCAACAATTCCCAAATTTGGCACAAGCGTTGTAAAATGGTATTCTGCAATTTTGGGTTTAGCTGCTGAAACTACCGATAAAAGTGTGGATTTACCGGCACTCGGAAATCCAACCAATCCCACGTCAGCCAGCACTTTTAGTTCCAGAATCCGCCAGCCTTCTTCTCCTTCTTCACCCGGCTGAGCAAACCGTGGTGTTTGGTTAGTTGCTGATTTGAAATGATCATTTCCCAAACCACCCCGGCCTCCTTTCATTAATATTTTTGATTCTCCGTGCTTTGTGATTTCCAGAATAAATTCACCGGTTTCAGCATCGCGAACAATTGTACCCAGCGGAACTTCCAGAATTACGTCTTCGCCATCGGCACCGGTACTTCGTTGTTTTCCACCGGAACCTCCGTTCTCGGCAACATTATGCTTTTTGTATTTCAGGTGGAGCAATGTCCACATGTGTTGATTTCCTTCTAGAATGATATGACCTCCCCTGCCACCATCGCCACCGTCGGGGCCACCTTTTGGAACAAATTTTTCGGTACGCAAATGAGCTGAACCTGCCCCGCCATTCCCTGACCTACAGTAAATTTTTACATAATCTACAAAATTCGATTCAACCATTTCCTACCTTTTTTTCTCTTTTCTGAAAGACTCCTAAAACCCTGTAAAACTGACCTCGCAATTAACGATAAATCAATATCTGTAAAACTAAAAGTTCTCTACTACCTCTTTTAATCTTTGTGCAATTTCCTCAACGGTTCCCATTCCATTAATTCCATAATGTTTTCCCTGAGGTTTGTAATATTCAATTAACGGAAGCGTTTTTTTGTTGTACACATCAATCCGGTTTTCAATCACCGATTGATCCTGATCGTCTGCCCGACCGGAAACTTTTCCTCTGCAAAGCAGCCTGCTAATCAGTTCTTCCGTTTCAACCTCAAGGCTTAACATTCCCTTAATGGGGGTTCCATGTTCATTTAACAATTCGTCCAGCGCTTTTGCCTGATCAACAGTGCGAGGGAAACCGTCGAAAATAAAACCCTTGGTTTCTTTGCTGTTTTCAAGCTTGCTTTTAATCATCCCAATAACAACAGCATCCGGAACCAATTCACCTTTATCAATGTAGCCTTTTGCTTCAATGCCAAGTTTTGTTCCTGCTGCAATCTCTCTTCTTAATAAATCACCGGTTGACAAATGATCAAGTTCAAATAAATCAATCAGGAATTTTGCCTGAGTACCTTTACCTGCACCTGGGGGACCAAATAAAACAAGATTTAACATGGTCTTTGGTTTTTAGTCTTTAATAACAGAATATATATCTAATAAATTTCGTCCATAACCATCATAATCCAAACCATAACCAACAATAAAATCATTTGGAATTTCCATCCCCACATAATCCAACTGAACATTCTTTTGAAGTGCTGCCGGTTTCAAAAGCATTGTGGCAATTTTCACTTCTTTTGGATTTAATTTTGATAACTGCACCAAAATATTATCGATTGTAATCCCTGTGTCCACAATATCTTCTAAAATTACAATTGTACGACCTTCAATATTTTCATTCAATCCAATGAGTTGCTTCACAGTTCCGGTGGTAGTATCGCCTGAATAAGAAGCCAGCTTCACAAAAGAAATTTCAGTTTCAATGATATCAATCCTCTTAAAAAGCTCCGCAGCAAACATAAATGAACCATTCAGAATACAAACGAACAAGGGTTTTTTGCCATCAAAATCCCTATTCATTTTTTCCGCCATTTCTTCAATAACCGATCTTATTTTTTCATAGGGAATATAAAGCCCGAATGTTTTGTCGTGGATTTTTACCTTTTTCATTAATGAGATTTGATTTTTTAAAATTGCTAATTTACCGTATTTTCGTTTCGCGAAATGTAAAGCGGCAAAATTAGCAAAACAATTCGATTAACTGAAAATATAAAATACAAAACATGAAGGCAAAAGTTAGCATTATTATGGGGAGTACATCGGATTTAGGTGTAATGGAAAAGGCAGCAAAATTGTTTGACGAGTTTGAAATTCCGTTTGAAATCAACGCTCTTTCCGCACACCGGACTCCGGAAGAAGTAGAAATTTTTGCAAAAGGGGCAAAAGACAGGGGAATTAAGGTAATTATTGCCGGTGCAGGCATGGCAGCTCATTTGCCGGGTGTTATAGCAGCAATGACACCGCTGCCGGTAATTGGAGTTCCTATTAATGCAAGCCTTTCGGGTTTCGATTCGATACTTGCCATTCTTCAGATGCCTCCCGGAATTCCGGTGGCAACAGTGGCTGTAAACGGCGCGATGAATGCAGCCATTTTAGCGGTTCAGATGATGGCAACCGGCGATGAAGCATTGATGCACAAACTGGTTGAATATAAAGAAAGTTTAAAGAAAAAAATCGTTCAGGCCAACCAGGAACTTTCGGAGGTAAAGTTCAAATACAAAACGAATTAATGATATCTAAAATATTTTAGTTATTTTCGAAGAGGTGTATAAAAATACACCTCTTTGTTTTTTTGACATGAGAAAATCCTGCTTAACCCTTTCAATACTAATTCTTGGATTTTCGGTTTCTTATTCTATCGAAAATTACCCCGCCGGTGCCCGCTCCCGTGCACTTTCCAATGCCTTTATTTCCATTTCCGATGTTTGGAGCACTTTTCACAATCAGGCGGGAATAGCCGGAATTAACCATGGTTCAGCCGGCTTTTATTATGAATCGCGGTTTATGGTTGACGAGTTATCGTTGGCTGCCGGCTCAGTTATTCTTCCAACAAAATCGGGAAATTTTGGCATCGCTTTTTCGCAATTTGGAAAAGGTTCGTTTAAAGAAAATAAGTATGGTCTTTCATACGCCTTGATACTTTCTAAAAAATTGAATGCAGGAATTCAGTTTGATTATTTTTCACAGCGGTTTCCTGAAAACGACCGTTTGAAAGGATGTGCCACTTTTGAGGCAGGTGTTATTTACAATCCAACTCAAAAATTATTTTTCGGAGCGCATATTTTCAATCCGGTTTTAAGTGGAATTGAAACACTGGAAGGCAAACAAAAAATGCCTGCGGTATTCCGTATTGGCGGACACTACCAATTCAACGAAATGGCAATGCTCATTTTCGAAACGGAAAAGGATACTGAAAATCCTTTGGTTATAAAAACCGGAGCTGAATTTTCACCGGTTCGTGATCTTTTCCTACGATTTGGCGTTTCCGGAAAGCCCTTTACATACACCGCCGGAATTGGCTACCGAATTGGCAAAATCACTACCGATATCGGGTTCGGATATCATGGAAATTTGGGAATTACACCAGCCGTTTCCATTCAATTTGAATTGTGATGAGAACACTGCACTTCCATATCATCCTCACACTTTCTTTTTTTACAACACTACATTCTGTTGCGCAGGAACATACCGACCCGAAGAAAATAATTGAAGCTATTGTTGAGTCGCAACTTGAAAATCTGGATGAAGAAACCGACGTGGGCCTGGTCGTCGAGGATTTGGAGAATTTGGCGGAAAATCCGATAAACATTAATGCAACTTCAAAAACAGAACTTTCGAGATTGTACATTTTAAATGAAATTCAAATTAATAAATTACTTGATTATGTAAAAGAATTCGGGCCTGTTTACTCCATTTACGAACTAAATTCGATTGACGGCTTCACTCCTGACTTGTTAAACAAAATCAGCCTGTTTATTCAGTTTGGCCCACCGGAAAATGAAACTGAAAAATTTTCGAAGTCTTTGAAAAATGGCCGCCATCAATTACTGCTTCGCGCTTTGGAAACTACCCAAAAAGCAAAAGGATATTTGCAGCGCGATGACGGAACAAAACCTTACGAAGGAAATCCGTTCCGGCTTTATACGCGCTACCAGTTTGAAGCGCGGGAAAAGTTTTCGGCAGGAATTACAGCAGAGAAAGATCCCGGCGAATCATTTTTTAGCGGCTCCAATAAAAAAGGATTTGATTTTTACTCCGGACATATCAGCCTGAAAATCAATAAATATTTACAAAATATTACAGTGGGCGATTTTATTGTTCGTTCGGGGCAAGGATTAATTTTATGGCAGGGATACACCTCCGGAAAATCGGTTTACACAATGGATATTTCGAAAACGGCTCAGGGAATCCGTCCTTATACTTCGGTGGATGAAAACCTGTTTTTCAGGGGTGTGGCCACAACTGTAAAGTTTCAGAATTTTGATTTGAGCCTTTTTTATTCAGGGAAAAATGCAGATGCCAACATTGAATCTGATGAAGCCGGAATTTATTTCACCAGTCTTCAAAGTTCAGGATATCACCGCACCATTAGTGAAGTGGATGATGAAAAATCGGTACTGCATCAAAATATGGGTGCCATAGCCAATTATTCATTTAAAAACTTAAAAATTGGCGCCACATTTTTATACGATCATTTTGAAATTCCTTTTATTCCAAGCGATCAACTTTATAACCGCTTTCGGTTTTCCGGCGAAGTAAATTATACGAGCGGAGTAAATTATCTGTATAACCGGAGTAAATACCAGCTATTTGGAGAAGCTGCCATTTCAAAATCGGGAGGGAAAGCGCTATTACAGGGGGCTGTTGCACGATTGGATGACAGGCTCAGTTTTTCGGCGTTGTTCCGGCATTTCGATAAGGATTATCATGCTCTTTGGGCCAATACTTTTGCAGAAGGTAGTAACACGATTAATGAATCCGGTCTTTATTTTGGAACCAAAATCCTTCCGGTAAAATTTGTAACACTTTCTGCCTACTCCGACTTTTATCGCTCTGAATGGCTTAATTTTACAACTGCTGCCCCATCAACCGGCCACGATATCTTGGGGCAGATAAATTTTGTTTTTTCCCGAAGGCTGGAGTTTTATGTTCGGTATAAAAATGAAGAAAAAGACCAAAAATTTACCCAAAATGAACGATATATAAACCTGCCTGAAAAAACTCAGAAAATCAGATTCCATTTTCAATTTCAACCATCCGAAATAATTACATTAAAAACGAGGGTTGAAACTTCTGTTTACGATGGTCAGCAAGCCGAAAACGGATTTTTGATTTTTCAGGATATTCAATACAAACCGGCAAAAATTCGGTTTGATTTTTCAACACGGGTTGCCTGGTTCAACACAGAAAGTTACAATTCCAGGATTTACGCTTACGAAAACGATTTACTGTACACTTTTTCAATACCTGCCTACTATGGAAAAGGATTTCGAACTTATTTTTATTTGAAATACCAGATTTGCGATAAACTCGATCTGGGATTCAAAATTGCCAACACCCACTGGACCGACCGTGAAATCATTAGTTCAGGCTATAATGAAATTCAGGGGAAAAACAAAACAGAGTTAAAATTGCAACTTCGGTTGAAAATATGAACAGGAATGCTTTATTTTGCCAGTTCATATAAGAGATTATTATGTCCGAATTCAATTTCGACGATATTCGTCCGTACTACGAAAAAGAGTTAAAATCCAAAATCAGGCAGATGGTAAAAGACCCCGTTTTCGACGAGGTGTTGTTACATGTCTTCAAATTCAGGCCAAAAGTTGAAATGGTGAAACTGCAACTGCGAATGATAAAAAGCATCAAACAGTTACAGGGGACTTTTATTTACGATCTGCTTCGGATGATTATCAATAAAACTTCGAATGGATTAACCTGCTCCGGAATTGAAAAACTGGACAAAAAGAAGCCATATCTTTTTATCTCGAATCATCGCGACATTGTATTGGACGCAGCTTTGCTCAATTTCCTGATTTTTGAAAAAGGCATGAATACCACATTGGTTGCCATTGGAAACAACCTGCTTTTGTATAAATGGATTGAACATGCGGTAAAATTAAACGGTGCATTTATTATTAAACGAAACCTGCCGCCACGCGAATTGATGGAGGCCTCGCAAAAAGTTTCTCATTTTATGCGAAAATCCATCGTTGAAGATAAAAACTCAATCTGGATTGCCCAGCGGGAAGGACGCACCAAAGACGGTTTTGACAAAACCCAGCTTAGTGTTTTAAAGATGCTGAACATGAGCAATACCAAAAGTTACGCCGAAGGATTTAAAGAACTAAACATTGTACCGGTTTCCATTTCTTATGAAATTGAACCTTGTGGGCTGGCAAAACTTAAAGAACTCATAAAAAAAGAACATTACGGGCAAACCAAAACCAGCAAAGACGATTTAAAAAGTATGTCAATGGGAATGTTTAACCCGAAAGGAAGAATGCGTTTTTCCTTTGGAACTCCACTGGAACTTCCCGATGATTTTGGTGAAGAAAAAACAAAGGAACAGCAAAACAAAATTATCCAGGAAATTGCCGACAAAATCGACAAACAGATTTATTCCAACTACAAGCTCTGGCCTAATAACTACATTGCTTACGATATGCTGATGCAGGAACACCGGTTCAAACATAAGTACACTCATGCCGAAGAGAAAAAATTTGAAATGATGGTAGAACAGGCCATGATTCACATTGACTACCCCATTACCGATATACAGGAACGTTTTTTGAAAATTTATGCCAACCCTGTTATCAATAAAATTAAAGCAACCGAATTGTAAATTTTAACCGGCTAATACCATTGAAACAGTTAAAATCGATTATTTGGGATTGGAACGGAACACTTCTTAACGATCTCGATTTCTGCATATCTACAATAAATGTTCTTCTAAAGAAACGAGAACTCCCGCTTTTAAACCACTATTCATACAAAGAAGTATTCTCCTTTCCGGTAAAAGATTATTATCAGGCTGTTGGGTTTGACTTTTCAAAAGAAGATTTCGCAATTCCTGCCCAAGAATTTATCGATTTGTATGATGGCGGCGTTAACGGTTGCACGCTTCACAATTCGGCAATTGAGGTTCTAGAATACTTTCAGAAACAGGGAATCCGGCAGTTTGTGCTTTCGGCAATGCGGCAAACCATGCTCGAAAAAACGTTGAAGCAAAATAACATCTTCAACTTTTTTGAAGGAGTTGCAGGATTAAATGATCATTATGCATTTTCAAAAATAGAACGAGGTAAACAGCTTCTTGCTGAATTTGAGATTGAAAAACAAAACGCATGGATGGTTGGCGATACAATTCACGATTTTGAAGTAGCCAGTGAATTGGGAACTCAATGCATTTTAATTGCCGACGGTCACCAATCGGAAGAACGGTTAAAACAGACCGGCGCTCCCATTATTCTATCATTAAAAAATATGGTTGATTTTCCTTTTTAATATTCCACCGTTTCAATAAAAACAATCAAATAGAATTTGTCATTTCACCGAGTCGGCGAGAAAAAATCTATAACATTAAGAACAGATGAGAAATGACAGTTTTAAGCAAATTTCTGACGTTGAAATTCTTACTTCAGGCTAAAAAATATTCCTGATTTTAATGTCTTTAATGTAAAGTTGAAGATTTGTTTTCCCGCGATATTCATTCTCGACAATGGTATAGCAAATATCGAAAGGAGAACCGGAAGTAATAGCCTCAAAACCAACCGACTGGTTAAATGCAATACCCGGGAAAATTCCAGAATTTACATCGGGTTCCACCAAGTCGAGTTTAAGGTGCTCCTGGTTTTTTCCTACACGACGGCTGGTTCCGGCATCAAAAACATCTTCGGTCATAAATACAGGAGTCATATTATGCGGACCAAACGGTGCAAATTGCTTTAATATCCGGTAAAAACGGGGAGTAATTTCACTCAAGGTAATTTTTGTATCTATTTCAATCGTTTGAATCTGCTGTCTGTCTGTAATCTGCTGAGTAACAATTTCATCAAATCGCTTTCTGAATGCCGAAATATTTTCGATTTTCATTGTCAGTCCTGCTGCAAACATATGCCCGCCGTAGGATTCAAGCAAATCGCTGCATTTCCCGATAGCTTCATACAAATCAAAATCGCGGACCGAGCGCGCTGAACCGGTTGCCAAACCATTCGATTCTGTTAAAATAATAGAAGGGCGAAAATACTGCTCTGTAACCCGTGAAGCCACAATTCCAACCACACCTTTATGCCAGTCGCGGTTATACAGAACGATGCCATTCATATTTTTTAGTTCTTCGCTCCTCTCAATCATTTCAATTGCATCCTGCGTAATATCGCGGTCCAATGTTTTTCTGATTTCGTTGAACGAGTCGATTTCTTCACCAATCAAATCCGATTTTTCTTCATCTTCCGAAACCAGAATTTGTACTGATTTCTTTCCGTGTTCAATCCTGCCCGATGCATTTAACCTTGGACCAATTTTAAAAACAATATCGCTAATGGTTATTTCAGAATCGGCCAACCCTGCCAGATTAATAATGGTTTGCAAACCAATTCCAGGGTTAAAATTGAGCTTCTTCAAGCCATAATAAGCCAGCACCCGGTTTTCGCCTGTAATCGGAACAATATCGGAAGCAATACTTACAACCACCAAATCGAGTAAGTCGTAAATCTCTTCCTGTTCCAAATTATTTTTTTTGCAAAATGCCTGTAATAACTTAAATCCAACTCCGCAACCCGACAATTCTTTATAAGGATATTCACAATCAATCTGTTTCGGATCGAGAACAGCCACGGCTGGCGGCACCTCATCATCCGGATTATGATGGTCACAGATAATAAATTCGAGTCCGCGTTCTTTAGCCCCGGCAATTTTTTCAACAGCTTTTATCCCACAATCGAGCGCAACTATTAACGAAAAGCCATTTTCAACCGCGTAATCAATACTTTTGGGTGAAATACCATATCCTTCGCTGTATCTGTCAGGAATATAATATTCAATATTTTCAATCCGGCTTTTCAAAAAAGAATACATAAGTGCTACCGAAGTTGTCCCGTCCACATCGTAATCGCCATAAACAATAACTTTTTCTTTATTTGCAATCGCTTTCTCAAGGCGGGCAACGGCCTTATCCATGTCTTTCATCAAAAAGGGATCGTGCAAATCGCTTAAACGGGGACGGAAAAAGGCTTTGGCATCATTGAAAGTTGTAATGCCACGTTGCACAAGCAATCGGGCAATTACCATGTTTACATTCAGGGCCGCAGAAAGATGCTTTACTTCATTTTGATCGCCCTGCTTTTTTAAATTCCAGATTTTTTCCATGCTGCGCCTTTGAGATTTTCCAATCTTAGTTCACAAAGATATAAATTGCCACCCGATAAATAAATTAATTCTACAATGGGTTACGTTATTTTTACCAGTCGCCACACATCTCCCTAATTTTAAAAGCTGTACAACATCTTTTATTATCTTTGCCCATATTTTTTTGAAAGGGGAAATTACCCGCATCCCGTTAATGGGAAACAGACAGCAAAAATTAATTTTACAGTTAGACAAAAATAGTTTGATAAGATGAGTAATCAGGAATTGAGCGAACAGGAGATAATCCGAAGGAATTCGTTAAACAAACTGCGTGAATTGGGAATCGATCCTTATCCGGCAGCAGAGTATCATGTAAATGCAACTTCGGCACAAATAAAGAACGAGTTTAGTGATGACAGCAAAGATGAGTGGGAAGTAAGCATTGCAGGCCGTTTAATGAGTTTTCGCATCATGGGTAAAGCTTCTTTTGCTGAAATTCAGGATCATGAAGGACGAATTCAGATTTATGTTAACCGCGATGAAATTTGCCCGGGTGACGACAAGAGTTTGTATAACGACGTTTTCAAGAAATTGCTCGATATTGGCGATATTATTGGAGTAAAAGGATTTGTTTTCCGCACACAAATGGGAGAAATTTCGGTTCATGTAAAAGAGTTTACCATTTTAAATAAATCGCTGCGTCCGCTACCTATTGTAAAGGAAAAAGAAGGGAAAACCTACGATGCATTTACCGACCCGGAACAACGCTACCGCCAGCGGTATGTTGACTTGATTGTAAATCCGCAGGTAAAAGAGATATTTAAAATGCGGACAAAAATTGTAAATACCATGCGCAACATGTTTAACGAGCATGGTTATTTTGAAGTGGAAACACCAATTTTGCAACCAATTCCGGGAGGAGCTACTGCAAGGCCGTTTATCACGCACCATAATTCACTGAACATTCCGCTGTATTTGCGAATTGCCAACGAACTGTACCTGAAAAGATTGATTGTAGGAGGTTTCGACGGGGTTTATGAATTTGCCAAAGATTTCCGTAATGAAGGAATGGACCGCACTCATAACCCTGAATTTACAGTAATGGAAATTTATGTGGCCTACAAAGATTACAAGTGGATGATGAGTTTCACTGAAGAGATTTGTGAACGGGTTGCAATGGCTTTGCACGGAACAACCAAAGTTCAGCTGGGCGATAATATTATTGATTATAAAACTCCGTTCCCAAGGGTAACCATGACACAAGCCATTAAAGACCACACGGGTTATGATATTTCGGGAAAAACAGAAGAAGAACTTCGCGACATTTGTAAAAAGCTGGAAGTTGAAATTGACCCGAGCATGGGAAAAGGAAAACTGATTGATGAGATTTTTGGCGAGAAATGCGAACATCATTATATCCAGCCGACTTTTATTACCGATTATCCGGTGGAAATGTCGCCGCTGACGAAAAAGCACCGCGATAACCCGGAACTTACCGAACGTTTTGAGTTAATGGTAAACGGAAAAGAACTGGCAAATGCCTATTCGGAATTAAACGACCCGATTGATCAGCGCGAACGTTTTGAAGATCAACTTCGCCTTTCGGAAAAAGGAGATGACGAAGCCATGTTTATTGACCAGGATTTTCTCCGTGCACTGGAATACGGAATGCCGCCAACATCGGGAATGGGAATGGGAATCGACCGCTTAACGATGTTTATGACCAACAGCCCTTCAATTCAAGATGTGCTTTTCTTCCCGCAAATGAAACCGGAGAAAAAAGCCGTTGAATTAAGTGAAGATGAAAAAGCTGTTCTGGAATTGTTAAAAGCCTGCTCGCCAATTGAATTGATTACGTTAAAAGAACAAACCGGTTTCAGCAACAAAAAGTGGGACAAAGCCATAAAAGGACTTACCAGTAAAAAAGTTGCCAAAGTGGAAAAAACGGGGGATGATTTGATTGTTGAGCTAGTTTAGAGTAGTTAGTAATTAGTACTAAGATATGAGCCTTTCCGTCGATTGACGGAAAGGCCTTTTTGTTAGGTTGAGGTTCGAAGTCTTAGTGGCAAGTAACTTAATTTAGCTTGCTGCCTATATTAGGATTCTGTTAACTCACTAAGTAATTGTAAATGCTTACAATAGAAAACAAGTATATCTCTGAAATACACTATTTAAAGCAAAATTTATCATAAATTAGAAAAGTGCATATACTCAACCGTAATAAGCAATTTTGCTAACCGAAATCTATTGAGACAAAGAGTTTAAATAATGACAGAAATTAATGATAAATGGAATGCTGGAGACTCTTATGAATACTTTATGGGACGCTGGAGCTCATTAATGGCTCCTGAATTTCTTAAGTGGTTGAATGTCTCTTCAAATAAAAATTGGCTTGATGTTGGTTGTGGAACAGGTGCTTTAAGTGAAGCAATTGCACAAAATTGTAAACCGAAGAACCTAACTTGCATTGATCCATCAGAGAATTTTATTGAAAAAATAAAACAAAGAATTTCTATGACAGCTGAATTCAGAGTTGGTAGTGTTGAGAACTTGCCATTTGAAAATGAAAGCTTTGAGACAATTGTATCCGGACTCGCTTTAAACTTCTTTCAAAATTTAAAAAGAGCGTTATCCGAATTAAAAAGAGTTTCAAAACAGAATGGTGTTATCGCTGCCTACGTTTGGGATTATTCGGACAGGATGGATTTCTTAAGATTCTTTTGGGATGCAGCTTATCAAATTGACCCAAAATCCAGAGAATTAGATGAAGGATTGCGATTCCCAATTTGTAATTCGGAGAACTTAATAAAAGCATTCAAAAATGCTAATTTAAAAGATGTTGAATCTTCTGTACTTGATATTGAAACGAACTTTAAAAATTTTGATGATTATTGGAATCCATTTTTGGGTGGGCAAGGACCAGCACCAGGTTATCTGGCCTCTTTAGATAGTGAACTTCAGATAGTATTAAAACATAATCTAAAAAAAAGACTAAAGTTTGAATCCAATGGTTCAATTAAACTAATAGGAAGAGCAATTGCGATTAGAGGAAAAACTTAAATAAAAACTGCTTACAACAATCTGTATATGTAATGGCGAGGATTGTAGTAATAACAAGGCTTGTGGCTCATATCAACTTATTCAATGTTTGATGATGAATACTTTCGAAATTTGCCACTCCTCTTAAACTAACCGTTAGCAAAAAGCAAAAAAGAACATGACACATCGAAGATATATGAAAAGAAATATAAAGAAATTTTTCAACGAAATGATTCCAATAATAGTTGGCATTATAATAGGCATGTACATCACAAATTGGAATGAAAATCGAAAAGATAGAAATTATATTAATCAAATACTTTTATCTCTTAATAAGGAACTAATCGAAACCAATAAAGATATTATTGACAAATTATCTCAACAAGAATCATTTATTGACACCCTCGATTTTTATTTAAACGATAATAGAATATCAATACTTGACATAACATCTAAAGCTGAAGGAATTTATATGCCTACAATAAAACTGAATTCTTGGAAAGCTATTGCTAATTCAAAAATTGAATTAATTGAATACGAAAAAGTCTCTGTCATGGTAAATATTGAAGAACAAAAGGATGATTTAAAAATGAAAACAGAGAAATTGGTTGATTTTTTATACTCCAATATCTATGTGACGGAGAAAGCAAAAAAAGAACTTATGAAAATAATGATGTCTGATATTATTGGCAAAGAAATCTCTTTACAAAAAGAAATTGAAAAAATTATAACGGATTAATGCCGGTTGCGAACACAGTGCATGTTGCACAATGGGATTTGGTGGTGTACCAACCGTTAAATATTCATTCTGTTATAGTTTGTTACGGCTCCCGCTAATCTTAGTCATATCATCCTCAATACGATTCAACTGCAAAAAATCGAGGAGTTCTTCCGGCAAATTATACCGAAAAAAGGCCATCGAATTAAGCGAAGACGAAAAAGCAGTTTTGGAATTATTAAAAGCCAGCTCGCCAATTGAATTGGTTGCATTAAAAGAGAAAACCGGACTGAGCAACAAAAAGTGGGACAAAGCCATAAAAGGACTTACCAGTAAAAAAGTTGCCAAAGTGGAAAAAACGGGTGATGAACTGATGGTGGAGTTGATTTAGAACAAAGAATAAAGATTCAAGATAAAAAGGGAGCCTTTCGATATTTTTCGGGAGGCTTTTTTGTTGGGTTAAGTTTTTAGTGGCAAGTAGTTAAACTAAACTTCTAACCGATATAGAATTTTATTAGACTAGTAAGTGATTGTAAAAACTTACTATTGTCAAAAATAAATATATCATTGACATACAAAATCTTGAAGTAAAACTTAACATAAATTAGAAAAGTTCATAAACACAAACGTTGGTGATAGTACATATCACAGGATTCGATGTTTATTTCTTAAGTAAACGTCTAAATGAGGAGCAAAAGCTAAGTGCTATTAAAAAAAACAATGCGCTGAAAATCATCACTTTCTTTAATATTAAAAAAATTCCCAAAATAACGCGTTTATATTTTTTTGAGAAGATTACTCAAAGAAGGATTTACAAAAATCCTTTATATTTATATTTTAATGGAAGTCAAATAATCATTATCCAAATGCTATTATGAAAAATAAATTAATCCTATTTGTAATAAGCTTTTTCCCTTTTGGTCAGGTTATGGCTCAAGAGTTGGTGAATGAACCACCAGGAAGTAATAGTCAAGATTCTCCGATTGAATTACCTCTGTCTGATCTAGAATTCACTCTTTCGATTTTAGTCTTAATATTTGCGTTTCTTGTATTAGGGATGGTGATTTACTTAGTGAAAGTCAATAAAATTGAAAGTGAAAACAGTATTAAAATCGTACTTATTACTTTAATTATTACTGCTACACTATTTTTAATTACTGCTGGTTATAGCAATGATCAAATTGCGCCTGCAGTTGGGCTATTGGGGACTATTGCCGGTTATTTATTGGGGAAGGAAAACAATAAAAAAAGAGAACAATGAAAACGAGATTAGTTTTGTTATTTTTATTCATATTCTCTTTAAATGCTTTTTCACAAGAGCAAGGAAAAGAATTTATAAAAAATAGGGTTAATATTTATAATCAGTCTAGCGAAGATATAACTTTTTTATTTGGTAAAAACGGCAATGCTCTTGACACAATTAAAATTAAATCAAATCGAGTATGGACTAGTCCTCCGTATGAATCAAAACCAATAATAAAGATATATTCAACAAACTGTGCCATTACTTATTCTCTAAGTCTTTCTAATTATTATGCAATATTTTGGAATGAAAATAGGAAATGTTGGGATGTAAAGAGAATCAGGAAAAAAAACTAAATCCATCGCCAACATACGACCATTTTTCTAACAATTGCCAGTTGAGGTCCCCAAGCGGAACCCAATACGGTGGAAACAACTCCTGATTATGCATGGCGCCAAAAGCCTTTTTAATCATTACTGATATGAACCAACCCAATAATATAAAAAGCCGGCATAAATTAAATCAATCCAAAATATTTGCAGACTGTTGGCAATCCAGATAACAAACACAAACGGATAACCCAAAACAGCAAAAAAGCTTTTTGTAATGTGCCGGTTAGCATCTTTCCACAAATTACTTGCATCCTGATTGCTTGGAAAAGAATTCATGGCTACCGACGCCCCCAACCAAATAAACAGGTATTTTGGCCACTCCTGCCACGAAAACGATTTTGAAATAAAATAGAAAGTAAGGGAAAAAACAACGCCGGTTATAAACGGTCCCAAAACAACAAAAAATGATTGAAGAAATTTCTTTGGTCTTTCATGAATAACATAACCCGCCGGATTTCCAAACCGGAAATAACGAACTTTTATCACTTTTACTCCGGTTAAGTCGCAAAACAGTTTATGCCCGTATTCGTGAAATACAACACCAATAAATGTAAGCGCAGAAACAATTTCTCTTAAAGTTGCCACTTTGTAAAATCTTGGTTTGCAAATATAACCGATTAATGATTCTATACGATAAGTACTTAATTCAGCCCCAACAACAACCAAAAAGAATAATTTGTACGTTTTAAATGTTTCGTTTTAATATATTTACAATGAATAAACCAACTAAAATTATCTTATGAAAACTCTTCGATTGAAAATATTATTTTTCTCCCTCATTCTTTTTTTGTCGTCAACGGTTGTAAAATCACAAAATGAAAAACCCATTCGGCTTGCTGTTGCCGGAATGACACACGGACATATTTCGTTTATCCTTAAAAGACCGGATAAAGGCGATTTCAAACTGGTGGGTGTTTTTGATACCAACAAAGAAAGGACAGAACAACTTGCTGAAAGATTTCATTACCCAACGGATTTGATTTATCACAACCTGGAAGAAATGCTGGACAAAACCAAACCCGAGGCAGTGGTTGCTTTCGGCTCAATTTACGACCATTTAGCAGTTGTTGAAGCTTGTGCTCCACGTGGTATTCATGTAATGGTGGAAAAACCCTTGGCTGTAAATATGGAACATGCAAACAAGATGTTGGAACTGGCGAATAAATACAATATTTTTCTACTTACAGATTACGAAACTTCGTGGTATCCAACTACTGCAAAATCGATGAAAATGGTACAGGAAGAAAACTTTGTGGGAAAACTTCGAAAAGTGGTAATTCATGATGGACATGAAGGTCCAAAAGAAATCGGATGCGAAAAGGTGTTCCTTGACTGGCTGACAGATCCTGTTTTAAATGGAGGTGGCGCCATAATTGATTTTGGCTGTTATGGCGCTAATTTAATGACCGCCCTTACCAACGGCGAAAAACCAATTTCGGTAACTGCTGTAACCCGGCAATTCAAACCCCACATTTATCCGAATGTAGATGATGAAGCTACCATTATTGTTTCTTATCCTGAATCGCAATGCATTATTCAGGCATCCTGGAACTGGCCCTTCTCAAGGAAAGACATGGAAATATATGGTTCTGCCGGATATATCTTCGCCGAAAACCGAAACGATATGAAAATAAGAGGAGAAGGGATGAAAACAGCGCAGCAGGAAAAAATTACTTCTGCCGATGTCACTGTTTATGAAGATCCTTTCGCTTATTTTGCCGATGTAATTCATAAAAAAATTACGGTTCCCGAGTACGGACTTTACTCCCTGAAAAATAACATTGAAGTAGTCCGGATTCTTGATGCAGCCCGGGAATCGGCGAAAACAGGTAAAACCATAATTTTGGAGGACTAAAACAAAGCTTGAAGGGCTACTTTAACATGTTGTTTCCCTGAAACAAATTGTATCATTCTCTGCGAAAACAACTTGCGAGTTTATTTCTGTATAAAAACGATCTGTCGTATCTCTCTTTCACAATGAATTAAATCGGAGAATTTGTGTTTGTTTTTCTACTTTTTATTTCTTATTTTCGACCATTATATCAGTAGTGGGCGCTGAATAACAGTAATTTATTAGGATAAAAATATAGGTGGTTAATTCGACTATCAGTTGTTTTGTTGGACGCGAAAAAATGTGATTTGTCGAGTTTAATTTGACCGTGCATTATTTTTGCACGGTCTTTTTTGTAGCCAGAACTCTTTCCTGCTTAACTGTTTCTTTATTCATTCAAAAAAAACAAATACAAACAATACGCACTAAAACCTGACTTTCAACACCATAAATCTAACTTAATAAAAGTAACTCATAAGACAAACTAGAGTCAAAACAGTTTAAAATCAAAATAATACACAAAATTTATCACAAAAAAGAGTTACCTTTTTATTGTTTTCAGAATATATAATTAGGACGCAAAAACAATTCTTGTAAAGATTTAGTATTAGGGCAATCGTTAAAGATTGAGATGAATTTATAGGATATGTATTCATTAAGTTGCCCGTAAAACAATAATTAACCTAAGTACAAAACATCTTATTATGGAAAAATTTTACATCTATTTAAAATGTCAACTGGGAATTATCTTTTTTTTAATCACGCTTTCTTCAAACGGACAAATATATCCTCGGCTGTTAATTGAGAAGGAGGAAATTGCCCTATCTGTCGGCGAAACTTATCAACTTCCATTAAATGTGGGCTACCAGGAAGCGGAGGAAAGTGAAATTTTAGCAGTTTCAGTAAAATGGAGCACAGAGCCCGGCTATTTAGGAAAAACTGATAAAAACGGAATTTTTACAGCTTCGCATCCGGGAAAAGGTACTTTAATTGCAAAATTTAAAGATACAAGAGCAAGTATTAAAGTAACTGTAACAGGAACACAAAGAACGGATGGCGATAAAGAAGACGAAAATGATTATCCGAAGGTAAAGATTGTTCCCGGAAATATTCGGGTTGAAACCTCTGACTCTGTTGAACTAAAAGCGTTTTACATCAACGAGGCAGGGCTGAAGGTTGATACATTCTTCCAATGGTCGGTTTCAAATGCTGAACTGGGTGAATTCCCGCTTGATACAACAAGCATGTTTTATGCACTTCATACAGGGAAAGGCTACATTACCGCAACTCTGGGCAATTTATCCGATTCTGTAAAACTATCAGTACTTACTCCAAAAACAAATCCAGAAAATAAGAATAGTAAAAAACTGTCTATTACACCCGGTGATACAATTATTCACTTACAACCCGGGCAAACGATACAATATCATGCGATTCTGAAAAATATCAATGCAGACTTTTCAGCCTTAAACTGGACCGTGTCTGACGAATCAGTAGCTACAATTGATGCGGCTACCGGACTACTGACACTTGGAGAGCAAACAGGATTGACATTAATAAAAGCAAATATCGGGAAAATTACAGCAACAGCAGAACTGCTTGTTGTTGATCCGGATGCTGATTTAACCATAAATACAATCACGCTTCATCGGGTATTACCCGATGGAAATGAACTTCCTCCAAAAACTTTTAAAGAAGGAGAATCATACAAAATAGGCGGATTACCGTACCCACTCAATATTTTAAATGCAGGAATGCTCCATTTTCCGTTTGGTTGTATTCACGAAGATGTTACCATTTTTATGTTTATTCCGGAAGAATATGCTGATTTAGATGAAGATGGTATAGATGTTGAGTTTGAGGAATCAATAATTACGGGTGTCAAGTTTCATGTTGTCCCTGCCGGAAGCGAAGAAATTGTTGAGCCTTATTACTTTGACACACCCGTTATTTTGAGTATGGTATTTAAACGAGGGCTTTTAGATTCGCTACAAATGAACCCCGAAAATCTGGATGTATTTTTTGCTGACAATGCCGGATTTGTAAAAGTGGATGATAAAGTTGATATTGATACATTAAAAAATAAAATCTATGCAAAGATTGAGCACTTTAGCACTATCGTTGTTAAACAAAAAAGTAATGTAACAGCCAACACCCATCCTTCTAATTCAACTGATGAATCATTAAGTATTTTCCCAAATCCATTTAATACAACTACAAGAATTCGTTATCATCTAAAAACCGAAACCGATGTAAATATTGCTATTTATAACATGTTTGGTCAAAAGATAAAACAGTTGACAGAGGAAATTCAACCCAGCGGCATGCACAATAGTATATGGAATGGCACAAACGATTCAGGTGCAAAAGTCCCTAATGGAATTTATATCTGTAGAATGTTAAAAGATGGAAAGTTGAACCAGGTTAATAGAATAGTTTTAAATCGTAATTGAACCATGCAAAGAACCCCGGATTTACCGGGGTTTTATTTTGGTTCTTATTTAAGAATTCATCGATTTTAATCTAACTCAGGAAAGATCGTTTTAATTGTTCCGTCTTCATTGTATTCCAATTCAATTACTTTCATACTTCTCAACCATGTTCTTCCACCTGAAGGAATACTATCGTGATGAAACAAATACCATTTCCCTTTGAATTCAACGATGGAATGATGAGTTGTCCAACCAACAACGGGCATTAAAATTACTCCCTGATAAGTAAACGGGCCATAAGGAGAGTCTCCGGTTGCATAACACAACTTATGCGTATTTCCTGTTGAATAGGAAAAATAATACTTCCCGTTATAAACATGCATCCATGATGCTTCAAAAAACCGCCTTTCATGGTCACCGGCTTTCAGCGGATTTCCGTTTTCATCCAGAATTACTAGATCTTTTGGTTCTTCTGCGAAACCAAGCATATTATCTGCCATTTTAACCACTCTCGAACAGAGTGCATCCTCATTATCGGCAGGCTCTGCCCCGCATTCCTGAGCTTTATTATTCCGATAACGTTGCAACTGCCCCCCCCATAATCCGCCAAAATACATAAAGTGTTGTCCGTCGACATCCTCAAAAACACAGGGATCGATACTGTAACTTCCAATAATAGGATGTGGTTCCGCCACAAAGGGGCCTTCCGGTTTATCACTCACGGCAACGCCAATCCGAAAAATATCGGTTTTATCTTTTACCGGAAAGTATAAATAATATTTACCATTTTTATATGCGGCATCGGTATCCCACATTTGACGGCCCGCCCATGGAACGTCTTTTAGATCCAAAGCAACTCCATGGTCGGTAACTTCACCATCAATCGTTTCCATGGAGAAAACATGGTAATCACGCATATCGAAATGATCGCCCAAATCATTCTCTGGGATTCCCGATTCAATATCGTGCGACGGATAAATGTAAATTTTCCCGTTAAAAACATGAGCTGCCGGATCGGCCATAAAAAGATTATCAACTAAATATCTTGCTTTCTTCATTTTAGTAAAATTCAATTGGTTTTATTTGAAAGAACTAAACAGTGGCTTTTCTTCTCTCCATTAATTCTCTTTCAATCTGAACTTCTTTCTTCTTATTTATCTCATAGAAAAACAATAACACAACAACCAGAAAAAACGGGATTGATGCAAAAACACTCACCAGCATTTTTGCTCCCTGTGCCACCGATTCAGGCTGAATAATTTCCTGGGCTGCCGCAACACTCTCTTTGTTAATATACCCATAAAGACCTAGTATCCATGCTACCAGCGAACCTCCAATCGACAATCCGGCTTTCAGTCCGACCATCATTGCTGAAAAAATTATAGCTGTAGCCCGACGATTTGTTTTCCATTCCGAGAAATCGGCCACATCGGCGATCATTGCCCAAAGAATTGGGATGGTGATACCATAAAAAAAGCCATGAAGTATTTGAGAACCAAACATTAGTTTAACACTTTGTGGTTTATAAAAGATAAAAATGAGAATGAAAAGTGTAGAAACAAAAAGAGCTGAAGAAAACACATCTCTTTTACCATACTTATCTGCCAACCTTTTCGAAAGCGAGATTCCTACAATCATAAAAATAATTCCACCGGCATTAAATAATCCGAAACCCGCGGAAACAGGATCGGAACCAAAGAAATTAATTCCGATTGATGAAAGTGTATCGGTTATCGGACTTATAAAGCTCGCTAATGCTGTCCTGTCAACATAATTGGTAAAGTAATAAACATAAGAACCACCTTTCATTGCCAGAGTAACGAAAACCAAAATCGTTGAAGCCAACATGATAATCCAGGGCTTGTTTTTCACAAGGTCCGACAAGTCTTCTTTTAAAGTTGATTTTTGTTCAGGAGTTGGCACAACCCTTTCACGAGTTGAAAAGAAAGTGATCAGCAACATTGCTGTTCCAACAATGGCCAGCCAGGTCATCACTTTTTCGATACCAACAGCTTTGTCGCCACCACCCGCGTATTCAATAATAGGTAACATAAACACCTGCACAAAAAATTGTGCAAACATTACAGCTACAAACCGGATAGATGAAATGCTGTTTCTTTCAGCCATATCACCAGTTAAAACACCACTTAATGCTGCATAAGGCAGGTTATTCGAAGCATAGAGTAATAACAGCAATGAATAGGTTGCCGCCGCATAAATTACCTTGCCTTTATAGGCAAAATTGGGAGTAGTAAATGCAAGCAAAGCTACAACCCCCAGTGGTACAGCCGTGTATAAAATCCATGGTCGGAATTTACCCCACCTAGATTTTGTACGGTCAGCCAAAGCACCAATGATTGGGTTAAAAAGAAACGCGGCTATTAACCCTACGCTAAGCATAATTATAGAAGCATCGTTGTTTTTAAGCCCGTAAATATCGGTGTAAAAAAATGCCAGGTAAGTTATTAAAGTTTGAAAGACAAGATTAGCAGAAAGATCTCCCAGACTATACCCAATTTTTTCCCATACGGAAAGTTTAACATTTGATTCAGACATGGTTTATTTTCAAGTTAAGTTTATTGATAGATCCTGAAAAGCAGGATTTTAATTGATTCGTTAGTTTAAGTTTTTCAAATCTGCTCCCAGCCGCTTCGATAAGTATGCCGAATCCATTCTTCAGCCATTTCAAGCGCAGGCAGAGTTTCATATTCTTTTTTAAACTTTGGATCTCCATCCAAAACTTCAAATTCGTTTTTAGAAAGAATCCGTAATTTATCAGAAGAAGAAATATTGGTAAACCGCATATTGGGCCCATCCCACATTAACTTTCTGTTCAAACTCTGTAACCGTACAGCAAGAACACCCATAACAACCATTTCATTAAGAGGAGACGAATAATTAAAGTTTGATGATGCTTCAAGGCGTGCATCCTTATCTTCCTTACACGCCCTAATCCAATCCTGTTCGTGGCCCCCTTCCATTGCATTTGAAATTCTTCTGATTTTCTTTTCAGGCTGCTCGAAATGATCCATCTCGCTGGTTGGAAGCAGCGTTGGGTTCTTAGCATAAGTTCCGCACATTATTTTCCCCTTTGTTCCGTAAAATATGCATCCGCCACCATTATCGCCCATTTGCTCGTCGTTTCCCAATTCTTCCGGTCTTGGCGGCATTAATCCTCCATCGTACCAATTTACAGTAACTTCAGGCATTCCTACTTTTGGTAAATTATCCCTGCGTGGAAATTCGTATTTTACAATTTCGGCATTGGGCGGAGAATCATTATTAAAAGGAGTAGAACTGGCCTCAACAGAGGTTGGATATTCCAACATTAAGGCTTTGAAAACAGGGTCCAGAATGTGACATCCCATATCGCCAAGCGCTCCAGTGCCAAAATCCCACCATCCACGCCAATTCCAGGGATGATATATGGGATTGTATTCACGCCATTTTGCAGTACCGATAAACAAATCCCAATCCAGATCTTTAGGAACCCTCTTCCCTTTTTCGGGGGCAGTTAAACCCTGTGGCCAAATCGGTCGGTTAGTCCAGGTATCAACATGTGTTACTTCTCCTATTACGCCAGCCCAAATCCACTCACAAATCAATCGAATTCCTTCGTCGGAATTTCCCTGGTTTCCCATTTGGGTTGCTACTTGGTAACGATTAGCCGTTTCTTTCAAAATTCTTGATTCATAAACCGAATGTGTTAACGGCTTTTGAAGAAAAACATGTTTGCCATCCCGAATTGCCATAAGGGCAGGTAGTGCATGCGAATGATCAGGCGTTGCAATCATTACCGCATCAATGTCTTTTTGTTGTTCAAACATGTCACGATAATCTTTGTACAACTTTGCCCTTGTCCATCGCGAAAAAGAGTTCTTCCCCGCATAATTCCAATCAACATCACAAAGTGCAACGATATTCTCGGTTTCCATATTCCGAAGGTTAGTATATCCTTTACCACCAACTCCAATCCCGGCAATATTCAACTTATCACTTGGGGCCTTATGTCCTAATCCGGCAATTACACCGGAAGGTAAAATAGTAAAACCTATTGCTGATGCTGCTGCCGTTCCAAGAAACGACCTTCGGGAAACCATATTTTTATTCTTCATATATTTAAACTTCTTAAAAGAAATCCGGGCTCCAAATTAGAAAAAATATAAGGTTTTACCTACTCTTTAACACCTATGAATTTGGCTTCTACAAGGCCAATAAGTCAATATGATTGCCAAATTTTGGTCAAAAACCCAAATCCGATGAATGTTTTCCGTCATTTTCGTCATGCAATTATCGCCTATTTTGTAGATTAACAGATTATTAACAAACTTTATATTTCAAAATGACGTTCAAATTTTTATGACATTACGGTGTTTAAGTTCTTTAACTTTTAACAATTATAATTTATTAATTATTAAGTTATGAAAAAGCTTGCCTTTACCATTTTCATCCTACTTTTTGCTTTCACCACCTGGTCGAAAAATGATAAACTCCCGTTAATAGGAGATAAAGCACCATCCTTTAGTGAAAACTCAACACATGGTATTTTAAATTTCCCGGAAGATTTTGGAAGAAGCTGGAAAATTCTTTTTAGCCATCCTCTTGATTTCACAGCAGTTTGTACATCGGAATTGTGTGAGCTTGCCCGCGTTCAAAAAAAACTGGATTCCCTCAATGTTAAAGTTGCAGTAATTTCAATTGACGAAGTTGAACGGCATTTGTTGTGGAAAGAATTTATGGAAAAAGCTCTGAACGAAGGCAGTGTTAAAGATACGAAAATCAGTTTTCCAATTATAGCCGACTTTTCCGGGAAAATTTCAAGGAAGTACGGAATGTTACATGATTCAAAAAATGATTCAAGAGATGTAAGGGGAGTTTTTGTTATTGACCCGAACAATATTATTCAGGCAATTAATTTCTACCCGATAGAAGTTGGAAGAAATATTAATGAAATACTAAGGATGGTTACAGCTTTACAGCTTACCCAAAAAGAAAATTTTCTTACCCCTGCAAACTGGAATCCGGGCGACGATGTGCTTGTTCCACACAAACCATACACTTCTGAAGAATTGAAAGCAAACCCGAATCTTGAAAATCAATATTATAATATTGGAGAGTATATGTGGTTTAAAAGAATGAAAAGATAGTCTGGAATTGTCATTTCGAAAGAGGTACGACTAAGAAATACTTCTCTTGAAAAAGATTTCTCCTCATTCTTCGTCGAAATGACAAGTATTGGGAGAGTTTGCAGTTGCCTTCAGTGGCACAAAAAAAGGATGTTCGGTTGAACATCCTTTTTGTTTCTTATTGTTATGATTATGCTGGCATATCTGGTAAACTCCAAGGTTTACGATAAGTGTGCTTAATCAATTCAGCAGCAAATTCTTTTGCTGGAACAGGATCAGTCCATGTTTTCTTAAACGATGGGTGACCATCATGAATTTCAAAACCATCTTTAATAACAGTTTTAATTTCTTCGCTGTCATTCAGGTTGGTGAATTCCATTTTTTCTCCATCCCAGTCTAATTCTTTGTTTAGTGATTGCAAACGAACTGCAAGAACACCCATAACTACCATTTCGTTAAATGGTCCGGCTTCACTGAAATCAGAAGCAGTTTTAACACGGTTTTCAGGGCTTTCTTTACAAGCGCGAACCCAATCCATTTCGTGGCTTGTTTCTACACGACGACGGAATTTTGGAGCATCAGGAGTGCGACCTGAAAGCAACCATGGATTTACACCGTAGCAACCACAGATAATTTTGTCTTTTGTACCGTGGAAAATTACGCCACCACCCGAGTCATTCGGATTTTTTCCATCTGGCCATCCTTCCGGAAGCATTGGTTTGATACCACCGTCATACCAGTAAACATCTACTTGTGGCAAAGTTGCATTTTTCTTTAATTTCCAAGGTTTCGCAGCATTTGGTTTACGAGCCGGGTAAGTAAGTTTTACCGACTGTGCACTAGGAGCACAATCTTGTAATAACAATGTTGAGTTACCTTGTGCATGAATTGGATAACCTAAATCCAAACCAACAAAAACAGGATGAAGAATATGACAAGCCATATCGCCCAATGCACCTGTTCCGTAATCCCACCAACCACGCCAGTTCCAGGGATGATAAACCTGGTTAAACGGACGCATTTTTGCAGGACCTGTAAATAAATCCCAATCCAAAGTTTCAGGAACCCAGTCACCTCTTTCCGGGGTATTTAATCCCTGTGGCCAGATAGGACGGTCAGTAAATGCTTCAACTTTAGTGATTTCTCCAATTTCGCCGTTTGCAATCCATTCTGTTGTCAGGTTTACACCTTCTCCAGATGAACCCTGATTACCCATTTGCGTTGCAACTTTATATTTTGCAGCCAATTTTGTTAACAAACGTGATTCATAAACACTGTGTGTCAACGGTTTTTGAACGTAAACGTTTTTCCCCATTGTTATGGCAGTAGCCGCAATAATAGCATGAGTATGGTCAGCAGTGGCAACAACAACACCATCAATGCTTTTACCCATTTCATCGTACATTTTACGCCAGTCTTTGTATTTTTTCGCACCGGAATATTTTTCAAACACAGGAGCCGCGTATTTCCAGTCAACATCGCATAAAGCAACTATGTTTTCTGACTGCAAATTTCTAAGGTTGCTGTTTCCCATACCTCCGATACCAACGGCAGCTATGTTGAGTTTGTCACTCGGTGCTTTATGACCCAACCCAGCAATTACATTGCTAGGTAAAATGGTAATTCCTGCTGCAGCTGCCGCAGTTGTTCCAAGAAAAGCACGCCTTGAAACAGGGTTTAAATTTGATTTCTTTTCCATAATAATTAAGAGTTTTAATTGGATAGGTAATATGTTTATTTCTATCTTTTCTAAAAAAACAGCTAAATATAGTGATATTACAACTACAGTCAAAAAAATAAACTATGCTTTTCAAACCATTTATTAGCAAAATTCTATTCTTGATTTTACAAGTTGCACAAAGCATTTTTTTTAAAAATATTATCACTCAACATTTTACTTTCCCAAAAATAACTTTTTTCTATTCCGCTTAAAAAAAATCAATTTGATTCCCCCTTAATGGATTGCTATCTTTGCATCATAATTTGAATTTAGTCCAAATAATAAAATCAAAAAAAAACTATGAAATCATTAGGAGAGAAATTTCCGGAATTTAAAAAAGCCGCAGTTATGGCCGACAAATCGTTTGGGGAAATCAGTTCAGAAGATCATAAAAAAGATGGGAAATGGATGGTCATTTTTTGGTACCCAAAGGATTTTACTTTTGTTTGCCCGACGGAAATCGTTGAATTTAACAATAAATACGATAAATTTAAGGAATTAAATGCCGAGCTTTACGGTGCATCTACTGACACAGAAGAAGTACATCTGGCCTGGCGGGAGAATGATCCAAGGCTTGCAAATCTTACATTTCCATTAATTTCGGACACTTCAAAATCTTTGAGCTCTGAACTTGGAATACTTCAGCCCAGTTCTGTTGCCTATCGGGCAACGTTTATTGTTGATCCGGAGGGAGTAATTCAATGGGTAAACGTGAATAACGATTCTACAGGAAGAAATGTATCAGAAGTATTGAGAGCTTTGGAAGCAACTCAAAACCCGGGACTAACTGCCTGTAACTGGGAACCCGGACAACCCACATTATTTTATAACTAAAAAATTTAATTACTATGAAAATCAGAAACGTTAAATCAATTTGGAACGGAACCCTGAAAGAAGGAAAGGGAACCATGAGTTTTACAGGCTACAGCGGGCCATTTACATTTGCTACCCGCTTTGAAGATGCAAAAGGAACAAATCCGGAGGAATTGGTTGGTGCAGCACAGGCCGGTTGTTATTCTATGTTTTTGTCGGCATTGTTAAGTGGCGAAGGATTAAACCCGGAAAGTATTGAAACAACAGCTGCTGTTACTCTTGGTGAAAAAGACGGAGGCCCGGCAATTACCAGTATAAAACTTGAAACAGTTGTAAAATGCGATGGACTTTCGCAGGAAAAATTTGCAGAACTTACACAGGTGGCAAAAGAAAAGTGCCCGATTTCAAGATTATACGCCGGGGGCACTGCTACTATTGAATTGGATGCCAAATTGGTATAATCAATCGTAATCTCGAGAATTTTTAATTAATATTTTCTGGTTCGCCAGAATAAATAGTAAAAGGAGCTTAGGGCTCCTTTTCTCATATCTGTGCTTTTTGTTAATACAATAGCATTAAATTGCGATTTGAAACAAAAGATTCAGGAATATTAATCTTCCCGTTTAAAATTAACTGGAACCGTGAATAATGTATTCACTTTCTGACCTCCTTGTTTTCCCGGTTCCCTGGCAGACATGCAGGAAATAACCCTGATGGCTTCCTCATCATATTACCGGATCAATTCCTTTTTCGATTTTAGGTTCAATCACCTTTCCTTCTTTCGATATTATAAACGATACATGCACCTGCCCATGTACCCCATTTTTCTTTGCGAGCTCTGGATATTTTGTTTCTCTCTCAATATATTCCTTTAGTGCCAGTTCCCCGCCCGGAAATACAGGCATCTCTTCCACTTCGTAGAAAACGGGATCTACTTCGTTATTTATATTTCTGATTTTTCAACTCCGATGTTGTTCCATCCGAATTATATTTCGTTTTAGTATTTATTATAATAACTCCGTTTCTTGCCTGTTCGCCGTATATTTTAACATATCCTGCCGCTGTTTCATTCTTTAATACCGATATGTTAGCAATATCACTTGTTTCAATCTTGGCATCTTCTATCGAATTGTATCGTTGCCCGTCAACAATTACAATGGCCGATCCATAAGGCGTAACATCCTTAAAGCTGCCAAAATCAAAACCTGCTTTATCAATGTTTGAATTACGGAATGCAACCGACGAACCGGGGCTTTCAGGAGTGCGATAATCAATCTGTGTGTTTCTGGATTTCGCTTTTTTTGTAGTTATCAGAATCGCACCGTTTTTTCCCAACTCACCATATTTTGCTTCTGCGTTCTCGCCTTTTATTACTTCAATATGTGCAATATCATCAGGACTTATTTTGTCAAAATCGCCACTAAAAACTTTTCCATCAAAAAAGTAAAGCGGTTCCGACTTTTTATTAATTGCTCGCAATGAAACACTATCAGCCGAATCGGTGTTTTTATTACCATCCCTATTCACACTCAATTCTACCTGGCTAACCTTTTTAACTGTATCAGCAGCAACCTCTTCGTTATTTGCTTTTATCTGTTCATAATGAGATAGTTGTAAATCGTTCGTTTTTTCAGTACTCTCCGATTCTTTATAAATTGTTTTAACTTCCTTATTCGAAAGCCCCATTACCAAAATAGCCAGTAAAGGAAACACAACCAGTTGTTTTAATCTGGCATATTTATTTCTAGGTTTCTTTTTCATCATAACTATCCTGGTTTTGAGCTGGGAACCGTTTAATGCAGTTAAAAACGGGGCAACCCCTTTTTTATTAGCAAGTGCAACCATCGCCAATTGATAAGTTTGTGGATTAAACCGTTTCACAATTTCGTGGTCGGTTTTGAACTCAAGATTGTTTTTTATGGCATCTTTTAAAAGCCAGGCAAACGGGTTAAACCATTGAAACAGAAACAGAACTTCCGAAATAAGAATATCAAGGGTATGTTTTTCTTTTACATGCACTTTTTCGTGCTCAATAATCATTTCAAGATTTGAGCTTGCCATCGTTTTCTCAGAAATTACAATTTTGCTAAAAAATGAAAACGGGTGAACATCTTTTTTTGTAAGGTTTACCGATGCATTAAAAAGCTGCAAAACCCTGCTTTCCCGAACAATAAAAATGGCTTTGAGGTGCCCAAGCAAAAGATGAAAAAAGAATCCTGTCATTCCAAGTATAAATATTCCGAACAAATAATGATACCATTCCCAAACCAATGCAGATTGAGGGGCACTTTCGATGTCAGGCGCAGGATAAACGAAATTATCCAAATTACTTCCATTTACAGGAGAAGGTGTTAATTCAATATAATTAACAGTAGTAAAGGTTATGAGCGGAATAACAAAACTCAGCAAAAATGAGACAGGCAGATAAATCCGGTTGAATTTGAATTGTTTCTGTTCTTGAAACAACAACAAAAAGGCGATATAAAAAGCACCGGCTGCCAACGACGATTTCCCAATATAAATAAGAAACTGTTCCATCAGTTTTCGTCTTTAATCATCCGAATCAATTCTTCCAGTTCGTTTGGAGTTAATCCCTTTTCCTTTACAAAAAAGGCCACAGCACTTTTATAGGAATTGTCGAAATAATCGCTAACCACCTGTTTCATAAACGATTTTCGGTATTCTTCCTTCGACAGTAAAGGATAATACTGATAGGTATTTCCATACTGAGTATAACCAATAATTCCTTTATCCTGAAGCAAACGAACCAGGGAGGAAATGGTATTGTAATGCGGTTTTGGGGCGTCATATTCATCGATGATGTCTTTTACAAAAGCCTTTTTTAGCTTCCAGAGGATTTTCATAACCTCTTCTTCTTTGCGGGTGAGTTTTTTCATATCATAGATTTTTAGACTTTTAGACACAAGAATCAAGACATTTCTTTCTACCAACAAACATACAACTGTTTTTTCAGTTTTACAACTGATTTTTCAGTTAACGTTTGCAACAATAAAAAATGCTGCCCATTTCTGAGCAGCAGATTTTAGTTCGCTTAATAATTTATCATGGTGTAATTACATATCTCCTCCCATGTCCATTCCACCTCCACCATCGGGCTGACCTCCCCTGTTATCCGATTTGAAATTATTGATCTTATAACTTAACGTTAGCATAACCACTCTTGGTTCCCGTTCAAATTTGAATTTGCTGTAAAAATTTTCCCCATACGACTCCCGTTCAAATTTTGCCATTCTAAAAGGATCCTGCAAACTCAAGGTAGCCGTAAGTTTCTTTTTCAGCAAATCTTGTTTGAATGCAATGTTGGAGTAAAAAAATGATTTTGATTCACCTTGGGCAGAAACAGACGGGCCACGATAGAATCCCTGAATCTGCATCCGCGAATCGGATGCAATCTTAAGTGTAGTATTAATTCTTCCACTCCAGTTATTGCTGCTTCTGTCAATTGACTCACCGTCTAACTCACCCGTCAACCGGTAGTAGAATGAATTAATACTTGCATTTACCGTCAACCATTTGGTAAATTCAACATTCCCCATTAATTCCATTCCTGTTGAATAATCTTTATTCATATTTTGTGCAGAAAGATAAAATATCCCATCCTCACCCAGGGTTTCTACTCTTTCAATTTTGTTGTTTGTAACCCTATGAAACGCTTCTAATGAAATGTAGGAACGACCAAATTTTCGCATCACACCAAGCTCATACGAATCGGTGTACTCCGGTTTAAGTTCCGGGTTACCAATTCTTACCGTATAACGATTATAGTAACTGGGTGTTGGATCCAAATCGCGTCCGTTCGGACGATCAATTCTCCTGCTATAACTCGCCATTAACTCGTAATTTTCGTTTATATCAAACGAAGTATGTAAGGTTGGGAAAAGATCAATACGATTTAACGAAACTGTAGAATCCTTGTCTGCAAGAACTGTTTCACGGTTGGTTAACTCCCCCCGAAGTCCGGCCATAAATTCAAGCAATCCGATTTTATTGCTGTATGTTGAATAAAGTGCATGAATATTTCTTCTAAAATCGGTTGTACTGGTAAAAAAGTCATTGTCTATCCAATCATTTAAATCCGGGTCAAACTCCAGAAATGAGATATCTTCAACATCTTTTTCGATCCGGCTTTGCAGCCCTGCCTCCAACTTACTGTTTTCATTTATTGGCAAAGTATAATCCACTTTTAAACGAAATTCTTTTCTATCTTCCGCTTCTGATGATTGAGTTCGGGCAAGATACACGTCGGTCGGAATGTAGTTTTCATCTGCAATCAACTCATTCTCTTCTTCAGAGTCTCCACCATTACGACTTGAATAAAATGCATTGGCTTCAATCTTATGGCCTTCTGCATTAAACTTATGCTGAAAATTCATTGTTCCGCTGTAGAAATCATTTTCGCTTTTTGAGTTTTCATCATCTACTGAAAATATTTCATAGGATCCAGGAATTTCATATTCGTGATTTTTACCTGCACCTCCGCGATTATTTTTCCATTTTCCGGCTTCTCCGGATAATGAAAGCGTGGTTTTATTACTTATATAATAGTCTATTCCTGCCTTAAAATTTTGTCCACCCCTTTTAAAATTTCTGTCACCATCAAAATTCAAATATTTAATAGTATCACCAAAAAAAGATTGCCTTGTTGAGCTCATCCCTCCATAATGAGTCTCGTCTCTCCAGTCAGCACCTCCGGTAAAGTTAAACTTTTCAGTCCTGTAGCTTAATGCAAAATCACCTCTGTATTTATCCTTTGTTCCAACGGATGCATTTACAATTCCACTTAACCCGTTCATTGAGTTCTTTTTGGTAACTAAATTAATAATACCGGCCTGTCCATCGGGCTCGTATTTTGCTGACGGATTAGTTATAATTTCAATATTTTCCAATGCCGAAGCCGGAATTTGCCTTAACGCATCGGAACCGCTTAAAACACTTGGACGCCCATCAATTAATACAGTAAAATTTTCCGAACCACGCAACGACACATTTCCTTCAATATCAACCTGAACAGAAGGAGTATTCTCCAAAACATCGACTGCTGTTCCACCGGCGGCATTTAGCACCTGACTGACATTTACCACCTTTTTGTCCAATTTATATTCAACCGCAGCTCTATCGGCAACAATATCAACACCGCTAATTTCCAATGTAGAAGGACGCAATAAAATCTTTCCCACATTCGATGTAGGGTTTTCTTTATTGAGGCTGATTTTATCAACTTTCGATTTATTAAAACCAATAAATTTAGCCTCAAGATAATAGTTACCGTATGCCATGCCAGTAATCTCAAATTGACCTTTCTCATTGGTGATCCCTCCTGTAACCAATGAAGAATCTATCGAATTGTAAACAGCTATGTTTGCATATTCCATGGGGTGTTCTGTCTGAACATCGATAATTACGCCTTTAATTATACCTGGTTTATTGTCATCTGCATCAACATTTGCATCCTTTATTGCTGATTCTGCAAACGAATAAAAAAATAGCAGTGTAAAAAATAAAAAAATAGTCTTTCTCATTACTTTCATTTACAATTGTTTCTTTTCCTGTAAGTTTTACTGGCTTTCCATTTTAAGACGAAAAACAAAACGATGGGTTTAATTAAAAGGTTGTTAATAAGATGTTAATGTCTTTTTCTTCCGAAAAACCTTATTTTATTGGCTTTCTAACTGATTTGAAAGCATTTTAACTGACTTCACTTCAATTTCCTGTTAATTTAAAATATTAACAAGTTATTTAGAAAACAGTTGTAACCCGTGGATTATTAAAACATTAAAGTAACACCTCCAAATGTGATTCCATGGGGAAGCCGTATTAATAATGTGAACGAAAGCTTGCATTGAAAAATAAAATCGAATCTTCTATCAATTTTTGAAACCAATCAGTAAATTTGTTATTTACCAACAAAAAATAACATATCAACTTTATAAACCAAATATTATGAACGAACAACAAACTCAACAACCACAGTCGCCTCCACCAAATTATTTGGTATTTGCCATATTAACTACGATATTTTGTTGCCAGATATTGGGAATAATATCCATTGTTTTTGCGGCACAGGTAAATTCGAAATGGAACTCCGGCGATTACCAGGGAGCATTAAACGCGAGCAAAAATGCCAAGCTTTGGGCTTGGGTAGCATTTGGAAGCGGGGTATTAATAATTTTAGCAGTGACACTTTTATCAATTTTTGGTGTTTTAGCGGGATTAAGCCTAGGCGGAATGGATTTCTAACAATGAAAAGATTTTTAAACATCGGACTGCTGGTTGTAGTAATAGGACTAGCGGTCCTTTTTTTTATTCTTGATCCGGCCAAACACAGTATTTTCCCACGATGCTTTTTTAACTCATTAACGGGTTACTATTGCCCCGGATGCGGATCACAAAGGGCCATTCATAGTTTACTTCATCTCGATTTTGCAGGAGTGATTAGTTATAATTTTTTATTCATCCCGGCTTTCCTGCTTATTTTTTACCATTATCTGAGGCCGCTCGCAAACCAACTATTCAACTGGAAACTCCCTAATGTTTTATACTTGAAACAAACTCCGTGGATTATTTTTGGGATTGTTATCATTTTCTGGATTCTACGAAATATTCCTGTTTATCCTTTTTCTGTTTTAGCGCCTAACTAGTCTTTCAACGACAAAAACCGGTACCCGTTCGAATACAGATACTCAATTATAACATCAAGTAGGTTATAAAATTTGTCTTTTCTGGCAGGTTCTGTTCCTGGATGAATAAGCAGAATTGCCCCATTTAAATGTTTAGAATCGTATTCTTCAAATATTTTCAGCTTGCGCCAAATTTCAGCCGACGTTTTATAGTCTTTCATTTTTGGAGTTGTATAGTCGGCATTGGTTCCTGTTCCCGGAGTAAAATTGATAAGCTCCAAACCCAGTTCGCTGCTCCATTGAACAATTTCATGATTATACCATTCGTATGCAGGTAAAAAAATAGAGGCATCTTCTTTCGTAATCCCGAATTTTTTCAATTCTGCAAAATTATTCTCAACATCTTTTCTGAACTGCTCAAACGAAACAAGGGTTGAATCGCGGTTTGTCCAATCGCAATATAAAAGGTGTTTATCGGAATGAGCTCCAACATAGTGCCCTTCTTTTATCATCTTTTTAATGATTTTTTTATGATCCCGATTCCTTAAAAAATTTCCTGTTAGAAAAAATGAACCTTTAATTTGATTTTCCTTAAGAATCTCAAGTACCCTGTCTCCTCCTTCAAATAATGAATCGGCAGTAAAAACAAGGTAAATATTTCTCTTTTCAGGATTTATACGGATAACGGCCCCATGACTATCTTTTTCAAAACCAGTTTCGCCAGACTGCCTTTCACCTTCTGTTTCAAGAAAAGCCAGGTAAAAGCTCAGGCTGGCAGTTCCGTCCATGGTTGGTTCGTTGGTAGAATAGTCGCCAACATCATCGTGGTAAACGGCAATTCCGTTATTAAAAGCAGCATATACATCCGGTTTTTGCAGTACAATTCCAATTTGTTGTTTGTTGCGTATTGCATCAATCGGGCCATCAATCAACCCCCCGGGAGTAGTTCCGCCCAACAAAACGGTATAAGAAGAATGCGGAAACAGGGGTGAATCTTCAACACCAGGCAAACCACAAATCATGGCCGTTCCCCAGGGATTGCAACCAAAAAGCCAGTCGCGCAAAGCGGCTTCCATTTCCACAAAATGCTTATTGCCGGTTTGTTTTTCGTAAAGCCGCGCATGAGTTATTGCAGCCGCAACTAAATTGTTTGAACACCATAGAAATGGCAATCCATAAAAAAACGGATCATTTTTCCCACGGTTATAAAGCAGTTCCAATCCTTCTTTATAAAAATCAGTAAAATCTTCCTGTTCGTTTTTCGACACAAAATAGTGGCCCAGATTTACAAAAGGATACGATGCATAATGTCCCGCAGTGTCGTTTTTAACCCATGGACTTACCGGTTCCTGCTTTCCCCAATAATTTGCCTCTTTCAGAAATTTATCTTTTCCGGTAAGCTGATAAAGCTGGGCAGCAGCCAATTCAAGGTCATCGGCATAGTTACTTTCTTCATAATAGTAAGGTGATATATTGCAAGCAGTCTGACAGTAACCCGTGTCGGAAAGTGCAAAATTCCAGGCATCCAGTGCTTTTTGCTTTAATTGTTTTGACAATTCAGGGTCTGATTTCTCGAAAAGGCGGGCGCCCAATGCAAAACCTGAAGCAAATTTTCCGGCGATAGATGAAACTCCTGTAGATTCATTTTTAAACTTTGCCAATCCCTGCGGTTTACCTGTTACAAAATAAACAGGCCGGTATTCTCCCATTCCATAATCGGATTTATCACCTGTGGGCATTTTGAATCCGATGTGGTCGCGATCATCTGCAATTTGATTGTACATTTCATCGGGAGCCGGGTTCATTTTCAGCATCCATTCCAAGCCCCATTTTATCTCATCCAGAATATCAGGAATTCCATTTGCTCCTTCGCTTCCATTCGCATCAAATTTATCGCTGTAAACTTTTGGGAAGTTTTCGTAAGCAAACATCATCTGAAAAACGGCATTGACGGAAGTGGTGGAATATTGCAAGTAATCAGTAGCATCGTGCCAGCCTCCGGTAACATTAATAAATTCGCCACTTTTTGTTGGATGATCGACAATTATCCCGTCGTGCGTATGGCAAGAATCTTTTAAAAACGGATTGTAACCGCACCTTTGCTGACGCATATAATTCAGAATAAAATCGGCAGTTCCTTCATAAACGTTCGCATTAATTCTAAAAGCCGGCGAGCGAGTTTCTCCAACTTTAATGTAATAGTCTCCTTCCATATTTACTTCTGAAAAATTGAGACGGAGAGCAGTTTTCATTCCCCAGTCATTTGCCTTTTTCTTTTCTGGTTTTCCGGTAAAAACCACTTTGTTTGAAAGCGAACTACAAACGGTAAATATTGAAATTTCCTTTTCTTCGGAAGATAGAAAAACAGCCACTTTTACCGAATTCGGTAAGTAGCCCAACTGATTGATACGGATGACATCGACAGCATAAATCACAGAATTGATTAACAAAAATATACCCGTTGTAATTACTATTTTTCTCAATGTTCTCCAGCTTATATTTTAGGAAGATATTTTTTCAAAAAAATTTCTATACCGCAAACCCGGAAATTTTTATGTATAAAATCTTCGTTTTCGCGAACAATAATAAAATTGTCTTTTGTATTTAAAGTTTGAATTGCCTCCGTATTTCCGCGGGAAGGCGTAAAATTCGAACCATATTTTATTTCAATTCCGGCAACAGGAACTCCTCCTCGTTCGATAATCAAATCGAGTTCGGCGCCATCATGAGTTCGATAAAAATAAATGTACCTGTTTGTTTTCAGGTTTGCTTTTATTTGTTCTATAACAAAACCTTCCCATGATGCTCCCATTTTAGGATGCCCAATTAGTTCTTTTTTGTTTTCAATTCCGAGGAAATAATGAAGCACTCCTGAATCACGCAAATAAACCTTTGGAGATTTCACAAGACGTTTCTTGATGTTTATAAAATAAGGTTGTAAAATGTGTATAAGGAATGCACTTTCAAGAAATTGAATATAATTTATTACCGTTTTTACATCTAACTCAATGCTTCTGCTTAATTCCGAATAATTTAGTATGTTTCCGTGAATATGAGCAAGCATTTGCCATAATCTCCTTGCATTTACAGTGTTTCCAGGGAATCCGAGCTGAATTAAATCCCGCTCAATATATGTGCGTATGAAATTTTCCATCCAAATATTTTGGGGAACAGTTTCTGTGAATGCAACCGGAAATCCTCCGTTAATCCATAATTTGTCAATTGAAAATTCGTTTACAATTTCCAGGATATTCAAAGGCATTAATTCAGAATAGGCAATTCTTCCTGCCAGGCTTTCGGAACTGTCTCTTATTAAATCAGGAGATGCAGACCCCAATAATATAAATCTGCCCGGCTTTTTGTTTGCATCGATAACCGATCGGAGTATAGGAAATAATTCTTTTCTTCTTTGTACTTCATCTATCACGAACGAATTGTCCGGAAATTGATTAAATAAAGAAAATGAATCATTTAACCGGTTGTAATCTGTCGGATTTTCAAGATCAATATAAATATAGTCACTGCCGTCTTCTCCTGTAATTTGCTTTACAAGAGTAGTTTTCCCGACTTGCCTTGGCCCGACAATGGCAACACACGGAAAATACTGGATTAATTCCTTTATTTTTATTTCTGCATTTCGAAAAATCATATAGCAAATATAAAAATAAAACTAATAATTTGGAATTTGATTCCAAATTTTCAGGATTAATAATATCTTTTCAGCTCAGCCCCTTTAAAATAATGCCCCAGAATTTCTTTGTAAGAATATCCTTTTTCCCCCATCACGGCAGCTCCAATCTGGCAAAGCCCAACTCCATGCCCCCAGCCGGCACCTGTTAACACAAATTTCTGCGGAATTCCGTTCTCTATTTCCTGATGATCAACAATAAAAGCGGAACTATATAGATGTGATTCCGACAGCCACTTTCTGATTTCAAGCTCTTTCCCAACGATGAATGTCTTTTTTGTACCCTCAATTTTTAATTTTATTAACCGGGAAGAATGGCCACGCTTTACCGGCTCAAGTTGAATAATCTGACCAAAATCAAACCCTGATTTCCTTTTTATCAGTTCTGCAATTTCCTGTTGTGTATATTCCACTTTCCAACGGTAAAAATCGGTAGTAGCCTGATCAAAATCGGGCAAAACCTGCAACAAAATATTTTGGTCGGAGGTATTACAAAAAGCATGAGGTTTATTTCTTATCCACAGTTCGGCTTCGTCCTCCTGCCGGAGATCCACGCATGTGGTATCGCCATATTCCGAATCGACCACTTTTGTGAGATACTGATGACGAACCGGTTCCCAAACGTTTTCAAAGTTTTCAGATAAACCGCCGCAGCATTTCGAAAAGCGGGCGTCACATATTTTTTCGTCATATATTAAAACCTCGCCAAAAGTTTCCGCTATCGCTTTCAAAGCCTTTTCCGAATGAATTTTGGTAATTCCCTGGTAACGCTGGCAATGGTCGTCGGCACACACATCAAACTTTTGATGGTCTTCGCGGTCGTACCATCGAATAATCTCATTTTCTGTTTCCTGAGAAGTTTGGTAAAGCCCGCCACCAGCCTTCAACGAATTTGTTTTTTCAATTTGCGCCAACAACCAGCTTCGCGAAATTACCGCATGTGCTTTCAACAAATCGGGAGAACTGGTAGAACTCATTTCCGACGAAATCACACTTTTCAGGTATTCTTCCAAATCGATTACATTAATGGCACGAACTTTACCGTTTTCGGGGATTAACTTTAAACTCCCCATAAACATCTGGTTTTCCTGTTGCTCCCAATGAAAATCAACCCCGATTGTTACGTTTTGTAATTCGAAAATTGAATTAAACGAATTGGGGATAAATAAAAAAGCATCGGAGCTTATTTCCTTTCCCAAATCATCTGTAACAACTACTTTCCCATCATTAATTTTTGCAATAAATTCGCCGGAATTTACTTCTGTGTCATCACATTTAAAAGAACCTACAAATTCAAAATGCAATTCTTCAGAAACTAAAATCCCAACATTTATTTTTGGTTGTGTTTTCATATATTTCCCATTAATACAACAGCTTATATACCAATATTTTTTATACAACCAATTAAATCGCTAAACTTTTTGTCACTAATAATTACATCATCATAAATTTCGGCAATATCGTCAGAAGTAATTTTCATAAAATCTTCTTCGCGGGGCAAAACAATAACTCCCCCCATTTCTACCGTTGCAGCACCTACCACTATTTTTTCGTCTCCCTCCCTAAAAAAACAGGACGGACGCTGCTTTGCCCGTGGAAAAATAATTACATGCCATTTATCTCCGGTAAAATTACAAAGCACGTTCATCATGGGCTCTTCACCATCCTGCAAATCCATCAGGTTATAAATCTGTTCGAATTTTTCTTTTATTATTCGTTTGTCGGAGGAAACGATAGCGACAAATTTCCGAAGATATTTTTCTACTGAAATTATTTTTAGTTTTTCAGTTTGCACCAATGTCTCCGAGTAGCTTTTTTCCAGTAATTCGAACTCATTTTCTATCGGCAAATTTCCTTTACCAATAGCCTGAAAATGGAAATGGTCAGGTGCTGAAGCGCCACATTTCGGTCCATTATAAAAAACAGTAAAATCGGATAGTTTCTCACTTAAATCCAACATATCAGCGAAATATGGAAGTATTTGTTGCGGAACATGTTCTACTGCTGCAATAACCAAATGGTTAGAAAATATTGGGAACAGATTAATTAAAATCATGTATTTCTCCTGAAACAGAACACCTCTTTGCTTATCGTATAAATTCTCACAACACAAAAAACAAGGTCTTTCTGCAAGACTTTTGGCATCGGTTTTAGCAGCCGACGAACGAATCCGTTCTGGGTTAAACTGTGTGGTAACTTTGAAATGTTTAAAATCAAAATCACGGGTTTGAATGCGGGTTAAAGCTTCAAAATTTCTCCCGGCCATTTCCCAGATTTCTTTTTGCTGGTTTAACAACGATTTTGCCTGCTCATTCAGGTTTTCGGTTGAACCAAATTCGGAGAGTTTTTCTAATGATATAATTTTTGTTTCTGACATTTATATTAATGGCTAACGCTTGTCTAAAATTTCTTTTCACGGCCACCACGCTAAAGCATGGCATTATTAAAAAACTGAGACTAAATACTGTGAATACTGCTCACTAACTTCTGCCCACTTCCTTCAACCGCGCTTTCAATTCAATCGTCCTAATCCGGTCTTTATACAAATTATGCACATTCAATTTATGAATATCAAGCGAAGCATCGGTGTTATCTTCCCAGCGACGACAAAGATAAACAGGCTCGTAAATTCTTCCGATTTTATAATCACGAGAAATGGCCAATCCAACTGCATAATCTTCACCATAACTCACATTCGGCACTTTTATTTCTCGCAAAACCGGCGTATAAAACGCCCGTGGTGCCCCAAGACCGTTTATTCGAAGCGCATTGTTTGGCCCGTTATCCGGAGTCCATTCTTTATGGTCGATAATTCCCGGAGGAATTTCTTCCAATGCAAAATTGGTCATTTGGTAAGAGCCGATTACCATAGCACATTTTTCCTCATAAAATTTATCGATTATTTTTTGCAGTGTATTTTCTGAGGAATACAAATCGTCGCTGTCGAGCTGAACCGCAAATTTCCCGCAATGTTCACTAAAAATGGCTTCGTTCCAGCAACCTCCTATTCCCAAATCTTTTCGTTCGGGAATAATATGAATGAGTTCTCCTTTTTCTGCATACTTTGCAAGAATTGCGGTTGTGCCATCGCTAGAATGATTATCGACAACAATTAAATTGAATTTAAAATTTGTTTTCTGAGTCAACACCGACTTCACTGCATCTTCTATGGTTTTTATCCGGTTTCGGACCGGAATAATTACCGAAGCTTCCACAGGGAAGACCTGCTCTGAAAAGTCAAATTCTTTAAAAGGGGGCTGTAAAAAAGCGCCTATCTTTTTGAGGTGAGCAGTGCATGCCTTTTCCATCTCAACTTGCTTTTCGCGTGCACTGCCACTAACATAATCAAACTGCTTCTCTCCCGATTTCCGGGTATCCGTTTCAACCATAGTAAAGAGAAACTCTGGAACTCTCACCAAATCGCCCAAACGGGATGCGTGTAAACGAAATGCATAAAATCCGGCAAAGCGGAATTCACCTTCAGCAAAACTTTTCAGAACGCCGGTGCGAAAAAGTTGAACCGGGCCAAAATTAAAATCGTCGCGCAAACTTCCCGTCTGATAATCGATTACAGGATGAGCGAATTGTTGCCCGTTTTTTATTTCCAGATAATCGGAATAAACCATGGCTGCATCCATATTTTCGGCAACCTGGATCATTCTTTCAATGGCAAACTGGCCCATTTCCAGCGGCGAATTATTTAATGCAAGCAAAGTAAATTGAGCTTCACTTTTTTCTGCAATTTGTTTTATTGAATACGTTGAAAACAGGTCTTTTACCAGTAGAATTTGAGCACCTTTAATCTCAACCGGTTTACACGCTACAACAAAAACACGATTGACAATTCGATTTGAATTTAGTGCTGAAACCAGTTTCCGGGTTTCCGATTTTCCGGAATATGTAACGAAACAATCAGTATTTTTCTGCATATAATTATTTATTCTAGTGCCTTTAGATTTTGACCGAAATTAAAACTCTTTCTTAAGAAACTGGTAAATGGCAGAAAAATCTTTCCTTGAGAAACCCTGTTCATTGGCCTTCAAATATATACTGCGCGCAAGCTCACCCATTAGTATTGTCTGCTTATTTTCCAAAGCTGTTTTTGAGATAAGATGCAGATCTTTTAACATCCATTCCAGCGGAAACTGCGGGTCGAAATTCTTCTCTTTTATTAATTCGGCTTTTGCTTTAACAAATGGTGCTATCACCGGAAGATTGGGCAATGTATCGAACAGAAGATCTTTCGAAAGTCCCATTTTTTCACCCAATAAAAGAGTTTCTGAGAACACAATCATCGATTCAGCCAACATCGCATTTACTAACATTTTCAGCGAAGTTCCCATGCCAATTTCACCAACATGAATAACTTTTGTCCCCATGAACAAAAGAAGTGGCTCTACTTCATCAAGACTTAATTTGTCGCTTCCAACAAAAAATGTAAGTGTTCCATCTTCAGCCGGCGCTTTTGTTCCGGCTACTGATGCATCCATAAATCGGATAGCATTCTGTCTCGCTTTTCCACCTGATTTTTTGGAAAATTCGGGATCTACAGTTGAGCAATCTACCCAAAGCGAGTTTTTTTTCATTGCAGAAAGACAACCTCCTTTAGACAACATTATTTCACCAATTGCATCTGGCGCCGAAAGCATTGTAAATACTACATCGGCATCGTTAACCGCTGAAATGAAACTACCGGCAATTTTTGCGCCTTTTGTTTCAAGTTCTTTTAAAGGCATTTCCGACCGGTTAAAAACAGTGAGATCAACATTATTTTTCAAAAGATTAGCCGCCATGCGGCTTCCCATAATTCCTAACCCTAAAAATGCAACCTTCATCTTCTTGTTTTTGTAATTCATTTTAAAAGAAACTGAACTTTAAAATCAATTTGTTTTCAAAATATTCTGTCCAATTATAAAAACATCTGTAAAACAAATTCTTTTACTACTTGTATTGTAATTTAGAGAATTAAATTTTCAAATTCTGTTAAATCAAAAAAAATCAAATGGAAAACCGAAAAATTGGAAAATCGAATCTTGAGTTATCAACCGTAACTTTTGGGGCCTGGGCTGCCGGTGGCTGGATGTGGGGTGGAACCGAACGTTCGGATGCAGTAAAAGCCATCCTTTCTGCCTACGATTTAGGTGTTACATCGATTGACACTGCACCCGTTTACGGCCAGGGAACCAGTGAAGAAATTGTTGGTGAAGCGATTAAAGATTTGCCGCGTGACAAAGTTCAGATTCTTACAAAATTCGGGCTACGATGGGATCTGCAAAAAGGACAGTTCTATTTTAAAAGCAGGAACAATGAAGGCAAAGCCATTGATTTATATAAATATTCGGCAAAAGAAAGCATAATAGAAGAATGCGAAAACAGCCTGAAAAGGCTCGGAACAGATTATATTGATTTATACCAGATTCACTGGGCTGACCCAACAACTCCCATACAGGAAACCATGGAAGCAGTTGCAAAACTAATTAAAGACGGGAAAGTGAGATATGCCGGTGTTTGCAATTACAATGCGTCACAAATAGAAGAGGCAACAAAATACGTTGATGTAATTTCGGACCAGGTTCCATATAGCATGCTGAAACGTGATATTGAAAAAGAACTTGTACCACATGTTATCGCAAATAACCAGGCGATTTTGGCTTACAGTCCGTTAGAGCGGGGAATTTTAACAGGGAAAATAAAACCCGGATACCGATTTGGAGAAGGCGATCACCGTTCCGGATTACCCTTTTACAACGATGAAAACATAAAACGAACCAATGCATTTCTTGAAAAAATCAGGCCGCTGGCTGATGATAAAAATACAACACTTGCGCAACTTGTTATTCGTTGGACAATTGAGCAACCGGGAATTACAATTGCCTTAGTTGGGGCACGAAATGCAGAACAGGCAGTTCAAAATGCAAAGGCAATGGAGATTAAATTAAGTAAAGCCGAACTTGATTTTATTACCGGTGAACTGAATAAACTGGAATTGGTATTATAATTCATTTTTCCATTTTTAAAAAGAAAGAGACAGCACCAATTTTCAATTAAGATGTTTTTTTGTGCCGGCTTGCAGGGATTCGAACCCTGGCCCCTTCCCAGTTTTAAGCGGGCAACTCTTCCACTGAGCTACAAGCCGAATTAAAAGGGGAACATTGAAACAGAATACCTCAACTCTCTAAAAAATCCTGCCCGAAAAACGAAGCAGGATTTACGAATAAATAAACTATCCGGGGTAAATTATCTCCATGATCTGAGTCCGCCGCCTATAAGTGACAGTAAAAACAGAATAATAAAAATTATAAAGACAATTTTTGCGATTGCCGCTGCTCCGGCGGCTATTCCGGTAAAACCGAATATGGCGGCAACAAGGGCTACTATAAAGAATAATATTGCTAATCGTAACATAATTGTATTTTTTAAGGTTTAAAATTTAATTCCCACATATACCTGAATAACCGAGTTTTTCGCGTTATTCAGTACTTTTTCCGGAGCTTTGCCTTTTTTTGCAACCTGATTTAGTCCCAGGTTATAATTAGCACCAACTACCAAAGGGTTAAAGTCAAAGCCAATCCCGGCTGTTAGTCCGTAGTCGATCGTATTAAAATTCTCCCTATCTAATTCACTATTTGAGTCAATTTCGAAAGAATCCATAAATTTTGCATCTGTATCAACTTTTGCAGCAATGAGATAACCAACATAAGGGCCGAATTGGAATTCAAAATCGTCCGAAAGGTTGTAAACCAGCTTTAAGGGAAGGTCTAAATAATGCAAATTAAAATTAGTATCACCATCAGCCATCAAGCTTTCATCGTAATTCATCCGCATTCCTTTTGCTGAATAAAGCAATTCAGGCTGAAAAGAAAAAGATTCTGATATAGGTATCTTATCAAAAACACCAACATGGATCCCTAAATTCAGATTCCTATCATCACTACCATCTGTCGTTAAGCTGGAAAGATTTAATCCGCCTTTAATCCCGATTCCTGAATTTTGTGCCCATCCAGGAACATTGATTAACACGCACATTAAAGTTGTTATTATCAATACTTTTTTCATTGTTATTCGTTTTAAATTTACTTATTAGCCTATGTCTCCGCGTTCAGCCGCTCTTTGTAATTTTTTATTGGCATAAATTGCAATCTCTACCCGGCGATTCAATGCCCTTCCCTCATCTGTTGAATTATCGGCTACCGGCATTGCTTCGCCATAACCGTGTTCGGTAATTCGACCCGAAGAAACGCCTTTTTGTGTAAGCATGGAAGAAACGGCTTTGGCTCTGTCTTTTGACAATTTCAGATTGTAATCCTCAGTTCCTTTACTGTCAGTATAACCTTCAATAAGAATTTCCGTGTCGTCATACTTCTTTAAAGTCTCTGCCAATTGTGTAATATTTTCTTCGGAAGCTTGTGTCAGTACTGACGAATCGAAACCAAAAAGAATCCCGGAGTCAAATGTGATTTTTATTCCCTCGCCAATCCGCTCAATCCTAGCCCCTTCCAGATCCCTTTTAAGTTCTTCGGCTTGTTTGTCCATATAATTTCCAATAAGCGCTCCGGCTGTTCCACCCACCATTGCCCCTAAAATAGCACCTTTAGCTACGTTGTCCGATTTGGAACCGATAAGACCTCCAATGGCTGCGCCTGCGCCTGCGCCCATGGCACCGCCTTTAGCTGTGCGAGACGTGTTACACGATGTAATACTTATCAATAGTGCAAAAAGGACAAACACCGAATGTTTACTAAATTGTTTTACTGTATTCATAATTTCAAATTATTTTGTTCGGAAATCATCAACAGAATAATTATGCCAGACAGAAAAAGCCTTTGTTTTTTACTTTACATCCGTCTGTAATTCTGTTAATTACACAGGCAAAACACTACACTGTTTTTTAATTTCAAGTATGTTTTTTATGGCAATATTATTCTACATTCTGAGGTTTTAAATCTACAATCAACAGCCACTTATCCGCATTCCTTTTTGTAAATTTCTATAGTTAACCCATTTGAAAAGGATCACCTAGCATCAAAGGTTCCCATTCAGGGTAATTTAAACGATATGTGAATGCAGGCGTTTGGACCGGAATTGGGAATGTATTTAAAAACGCTTTCATTGATGCGCTTACAAAAAAGTAGAAGGAACAGTTTCAATAAAGAAATTGGAAAAGAAAGAGAAAAACAGGATGGATACGGAATAAAAAAAGCCGGACATTTTATCCGGCTGGTTTTCTGCTAATTGTTGCGAAGCGCATAAATCAATTCTTTTTTGCTCATCGAACTTCGCCCCTTGATTCCAACTTTTTTAGCTTGCTTGTAAAGTTCTTCTTTTGTGCGATCTTCATATTTTTCACTTTTGCCTCCTTTTTCACCGGCATCGGGTGTATTGGCAATTCGCGCTGCTTTTTGTTTGCTGTAACCCTTCTCCCTGAGAGCTTCATACTGCTCCTCATTCTTTATTCCGGACGATGTTTTCTTTTTCATAACTATACTATTTAAATTTTTATCCCGGCTTCTCAAAAGCGCTAATAATCAACTACAATATTACGTAACTGGGTAATGGCCACCTGAATCTGGCTCTGTTGCTCTTTAAGTCTTAAATAAAGATACTCCGGAAGATTCCGGTTAATAAATACTTTACTGTAAATTTCAACGGCTTCTTTCTCACCCCGTATGCTTTCATCTATTACCTGCTGGTTGGTATCGCTGCCAAATGTGGCTTTGGTTGCCAGCCAGTGCCGATGAAAATATCCTTTCACTGTGCCATCTGCGTCAATTTTAACCCCCAAACGCCGGGCCTCACTTTTTATTTCCTCAATAAATCTTCTGCGTTGTTGAGTTAGTCGTAAAAAAAGTGTTTTCAGGGTGTTATTGGTCGCTTTTTCAGCAGCCATTTTGTAACCTTCAACGCTATCTTTGCAGGCATCAACAATCTTTTGCAAATCGGCAGAAGTCTGAATTGTTTTCATAATTTTTCATTGTTTCATATCACTAATTATCAAATTGTTTTTGAACAACCTTGTTCATAAAATCGGAAATGGTTTCAGAACCTTGCACTCCAAAAGAATCGATAACAATTCCCCGCAAACCGGTTTTTGTTTGAACGGCATAAATAATACTCATATCCGATGGATTTGTATTTCCTTCAAACCGGTGAAATTCATGAAGCTCAACTTCGTATGAATAAAACAAAAGGGAATTCCCTTCTTCAAGCCTACCCTTATCGCTTACACTAAAATTATGTGTATACCCTTTTTTTACCAGGTTGTTTATTGCTTCAACCATAGTGGTATATTGGTTATTTTTTCTCATGGCATTCAATTTAAATTCAAATAACACACTGAAAGAATCCTGCCAAAAATCTGCTACGATTCATTTAACCCTAAATATTTTTCTAACAGTGATTTGAAGAATGATCGGTTTGATTTGTGGATCGAATTTGTGGATTACGATATATTCTTTGTGGATATTTGTCCCCAGTTTAAAATTCCTTCTGTTAAGCGAAATTCAGCTTCTCCTTCTTTTTACAAAACTTTTTACCCTCGAAAATATATAAATACATTAGCAATTTCTTGAAAAGAAACACGATTACCTTTTTAGGCTATCTTTCTCAGGATAATTAAAACACTTAATCTCTAAAAACCTCTTAGCTCTTTAAGGATGCCCAAAGAAAAGAAATTGCCTCTGGAAATTATGGCATAGTTCTTTCCATAGTTTTTTCTACATAATAAAACAAACAATGAAAAACAGATTGATTAAAACTGCATTGATACTTTTTATTGCAGCTATTATTTTTACAGGATTAGTACTTGCCAAAAATGTATTAATTCCATTTGTAGTAAGTATTTTTTTTATGTATTTGCTCTATCCTGTTGTATGGAGAATAGAAAAACATGGGGTTAACCGTGTAATTTCAATTTTGTCTGTTATTTTGCTGGCAATTGTAATTATTGGAGGAGTTACACTTTTCACAACAATACGAATATCGGGTACAGCAATAAGTATAACCGAGCTTAAAGATCAGGTATCAACAAAAATAGATTCACTCCAGGGTTTTCTTGACGCGAGATTTGGAATGCATGTGAGTTTAACAGACCGTTATCTGAAGCAAGCTTCCGATAATATATTTTCATCATGGGAAACCCGTATCACCGACTTTTTCTCTGCTACTTCTATAATCCTGTTTCAAATTGGCATTTTACCGGTATTTACCTTCTTTCTGTTATATTACCGAACCAAATCCGCCTATTTTATCCTCAGGCTCTCCGGAAGAAAGAACAGGGCAAAAGCATTATTTATTATGCGCGAAACTTCAAATATTGCAACCCGTTATGTTGGTGGCATACTTACGGTAGTTTTGATACTGGCTATTCTTAATTCGCTGGGATTATATATTATCGGGGTCCCTCATGCCATTATGCTTGGCATCCTGGCTGCACTTTTAAACCTGATTCCTTATATCGGCACTTTTATCGGCGGGTTAATACCAGTTTTATATGTTTTGTTTACCTACAACAATCCTTTCGAAACAATCCTGCAAATAATAATCATGTTTGTAATTGTACAGTTCATCGAGAACAATTTATTAACCCCAAATATTGTGGGCAACAACGTAAAAATTAATCCGCTCGCCATTATACTAAGTCTTTTAATTGCCAACATTATTTGGGGAGTGGCCGGAATGTTGATTGTGGTACCTTGTCTGGCAATTGCTAAAATTATTATGCGAAACATTGATGGAATGAAACCTTTTGCCTACCTGATTAGCGATCGTGGAATGGAGAAATACAAGTTTAAATTCGACTATTTAAAGAAATTCAAAAATAAAGATAAAGATGAAACCCAAAATACTGTTAAAACAGGTCATTAATACCTATCGCATTCTGAAAAGATCGGTGTTGCATTTTGGTTCGAATCGTCCCATTGGATTATCCGGGACAACTGCATTTTTTGCCATATTTTCTATTGTACCGATTCTGATTATTATTATTTCCGTTTTCGGCTATTTTACCGGAAGCGAAATCATTAGTCAAAAATTATTTAACGAATTGAATGTGCTTATCGGACAAGAGAGCACCGAGCTTTTAAAATCAGCAATTACCAACTATAAGATTGCGGAGAAAAGCGGAATCGGAACTTTTATCGGGGTAATATTCTTTCTAATTTCGGCAACAACCTTGTTTGGCGTGCTTCAAGACTCTATTAATTACATTTGGCGGGTAAAGCCAAAATCGAATCTGAAAAATAATATTCTTAAAATGCTTAAAGACCGTTTACTATCGTTCGGAGTAATCCTTACACTGGGTTTTATTTTGCTGGTTTCTCTGTTTATCGACGCATCAATAGCTTTTTTCAAGGATTTCCTCACCTTAAATTTTGGCCCGCGATTGGTTATTTTTGCCCAAATTGTGAATGTTGTTTTCGCACTTGCTATTATTACAGTAGTTTTTCTGTTGATATACCGCTTTCTTCCCGATGTAAATGTTGAATGGGACGCCGCCCTGTTCGGGGCATCATTTTCAGCACTTATGTTTACTGCTGGTAAAGTTTTGATTGGAATTGTAATAGGAAACAGTAAACTGGGAGTAGTTTATGGTGCTGCCAGTTCTTTTGTAGTTATCCTCATTTGGATTTATTATGTATCAATTCTTTTCTATTTTGGAGTAGAACTCACCCGCCAGTATTCTATCTTCTACAACCATAAAAATACACCACAAAATTACGCTGTACCGTTTGAAATAACTACGGGCGATAAGTAGAACTATTTATGCTTCTATTCATATAGTTTGTAAAAGTGCAGACATAAAAAAAACGGAACAATTTCCGTTTTTCTTTAGGAAGAGTAGTAAAAATTCCCCTGTCATATTCCTCTTATAAGCGATATTAAAATTGATATAACCGCAAATATGAGAAGAATGTGTATCAGGTGGCCTGCCGAGAATACAAAGAATCCCAGAAGCCAGCCTACAATCAGTATTACAGCTATTATATATAATAAGCTTCTCATAGCTACAAGCTTTTAATCTTCTTAATTAGTTTATCTCTGGCCTCGCCTGTTTTCTTTTGAATTCGGCCTAAAAGTTCATCCTCTTCTCCTTCAACGTAAACCAAATCATCATCGGTGAGTTCACCATATTGTTGTTTAAGTTTACCTTTCATAACATTCCAATTTCCTTTAATTTCTAATTTATCCATGACTTTAAATTTTTAAGTGAATAATTAATATTTGATTTTATCTCTGACGTCGGATTCGTCTTATATTATTATTAAGCATGGAAAATTATGCCACAATCAAACTGTACGTAAAAAACTCATTATCAACATAAAAAACATTTACACCAATATGAACATGTAGAAAATATTTTAGAACATGAGGATTAAAATCCACACCAGACAAAACTGGCATTCTGATAATTAGTAGCGTTTTGGCAGAAAATATTCACCAACACCCCGTATATTTTAAAATGTTTCCCGCTCTCAATAATCCATTTCTGATGATTGCGATTCTGACTTATTTGTATATCTCCTGCTTTCGCTGGTCTTCTGCCATTAAAAGCTTCATTCCATTTTTCTTCAATATTAGAATCCAATTCTGGATAAATACTGTACAAACCCGGTTTTTAACCCTGGGAGGTTACAATTGATACGAAAGTAAATATGCGGTAATTCGAAATCAGAGGGTTATTTGCCTATTTCGCCTTAATATCATACGCCATTAAAGCATTGGTGTGCCGGATGTAAAGAATTCCGTTATGAATGACCGGATGTGCCCAAAACGGCCCGTTATCACCTAATTCAATTTTGAATGAGCTTACCACATCCAATTTTTCGGGGGTTGCATTTACCAATCCCACGTTTCCTCTTTTTTCATCGTAAATATAAAGCATTCCTTCGGCAGCAATGATTGAGCCTTTACAATTCCAGGCTTCCTCCCACATTTTCTTGCCGGTTTTCCAATCAATGCAACACCAGTTTCCATTAGCATTATTTAGCCAGTTAGCCCCATAAATGTAACCGTTAACTTCCACCACTCCCCCATGGTGCACATCCAGAACATCATCGGTCCAGACTGTTTTTGCACTCTTCCCATCATCGGCAATTTTAATCATCATTCCGCCAATATTATATCCGGCAGTAGCATACACCATTCCATTTTTAAATAACGGGGTAACACACGTAATTAAATCGCGGCCGGGCCGTTCGGTATTTTTTATTTCCACAGTCCAAAGAATTTCGCCGTTGGATGCATCGACTGCAAAAACATGTGCCAACGACACATTGATTATCATTTTTTTACCTGCATATTCAACAAGAATTGGGGATACATAGCCCGGTTTATCGCCAATACTTTTCGATTTCCAGATAATCGCCCCGGTATTTTTATTCAGAGCAATTGTTGTGGTTTCTGGTCCGCCCGGGGTGAAATAAGTTTTATCGCCATCAATTAATAAGGACTCGGCAACTCCCCAACTTCCGTAAGTTCCCTTGTTTTCTTCGCTGGCTTTGTACGACCAGATAATTTCCCCCGTATTTCCGTTGAAACAAGCCAAATCACCAAAACCACTGCATGTGTAGACCCGGTCGCCCTGAACCGTTGGAGTTGCCCGGCTTTCAGGATACGATTGATTCCAGGCACGTCCCATTACTTTTTGCCAGAGCGTTTTTCCATTCATATCAAGACAAAATAAAATATCATTTCCATCTTTCGTTCCTGTGATATATATTTTGTCGATCCCAAATGAAACGGAAGAATTCCCTCTTTCTAATCCTTCATTCGACCAAAGAAGTTTTGGCCCGTTAACTGGCCAGGATTTCAACAATCCGGTTTCGGCTGAAACGCCGGTGCGGTTTTCCGGGCGAAATTCGAAGATTTCCTGCGCATTGGAAACCTGAAACCCAAGAAACAAAAAAATTATTACAGCTAATTTGAGATGGTTTTTCATGGTTTTATTTTTAACGTTGGTTCGCCATAAAATTAATAAGTATTTCGCTTTTGACAAGTTGAACGAAAGTTGGTTTAAAATTCTGATAAAAGATTATTTAACTCCGGCTTACCGATTTTTGTAACAACCTCTGGTAGTTGTCTGCTGTGTCAATATCTTCCAACAAATCTCCGCATTCAATACATTTAACGGCATGTTCGCTAGTTTGTATTACTTTTTTTGCTCCTTCATCTCCTTTTAATTTTTTAAGTTCCTCAAAATAATAACGGTCAAAAAGTGCGGGAACTCCTTTCCATCCTGTGCTTGACTGAGAAACAATAATTTGTTTCCTACCCGGATGAAGTTGATCAATTATGTTTTGAAGATGCTCAACTGTAATTAGCGGTTGATCCACAAGTGTTATTAATGCTCCATCTGCTAAAGGGAAAAATTCTGCAAGTGCTTTAATTCCTGCGGAGACGGAACTTCCCATTCCGGTTTTCCAATGCCGGTTAATAACAATTAGAGCATCCGTTTTTTCAATTACGGGAACAATCAAATCTTCATTTGCTCCTAAAACTACAATCAGCGGATTTCTAGTTTTTAGAAAAGTTTGAATCTGGTGTTCGATTAATGTTTGATTTCCCCACGGTAGCAATTGTTTGGGCTGCCCCATTCGACTGGACCTGCCTGCTGCCAACAGAATTATCGGAACGTTAGCCATTTTTTGCATCTGCTTTTTCCGTCCACTCAGCAAGATGCTGCCGACGTATTACACTTAAAATCTCGGCTAAAATTGATACCGCAATCTCCGGTGCACCTATCGAACCGATATTTAACCCGGCTGGTCCGTGTATTTGTTCTATAAATTCAATAGTTGTTTCAGGAGCGTACTCCATTAACATCGATAACACCCGCTCTCTGCGACCGATGGAACCAAGTAACCCAATATATGCAGGATTTGTGTTCTTCAAAGCCATTAAATACCGGACATCTTTATTAAAACTGTGTGTCATTAAAACCACTGCGGTTTGTTCATCAATTGCCGAACTATCGATATTGTCAAAAGCAGGAGCAATAAGCGAACTGGCTCCGGGGAAATAGTCACACGATTTTGCCTCGTCGGGCGAAGCAACCACAGTGACCTCCCATCCTAATAAATTTGCTGCCTGACTCAATTGTACGGCATCGTGTTCAGCACCAAATATAAAAAGCTGAAAAAGCGGAGTAAACGTTTGAGAGAAGCATTTCTGATCTTTTTTCTGCGCTAAAGAGAAAGATGGATTAAGCGAATAAGTTTTATTCCTGAGTTTTACGACCGTTCCAACATCATTATATTCTCCGACTTCCAAATGATAGAAAGAATCCATTTCGAAATTCTGCCTCGATTTTAACACCGAATCAAAATCGGTTAACAATTCGCCTGGAAAAAAAACAGGCTCGATAAGAATATGAATGATCCCTTCGCAACCGATTCTTAAACGACCATCATAAGTTATGACTTTAGAATTCCCGGTTTTGAATACACTTTGTGCCTGTCTTTCAATTTCATTTTCGACGCAACCGCCACTTACCGCTCCAACCGATTTACCTTCCTCACTAATAATCATTCTTACACCCGGTTTGCGGTAAGACGATCCCTGTAATGCAACGACCGAAACAAAAACAGATCTTTTGCCTTCTTCCTGCCAGGTTTTTAGGGTTTCAAAAATTAGCTTTATTTCGTGAGTCATTCCCCAAAATTAGGAAAAGAAAACCTGTTTTCCTGAATTATACATCAAAAGTATTGTTTACAAAAGGTTGATGATAATATCGTTTCCCGGTGGCTTTATAAAGCGCGTTGGCAAGCGCTGCCATCACTGGCGGAAACGGTGGTTCCCCCATTCCGGTTGGGTCAATTTCACTCTCCACAAAATGAACTTCTATTGATTTTGGTGCCTCCGCATTTCGAATTAAACGATAAGAATCGAAATTATCCTGCTCGGGCTGACCATTGTTAAATGTTAACTGACTGTACATGGCATGACCGATTCCGTCTACAATTCCGCCTTCCGCCATATTAACCGCTGCATCCGGATTTACAACAATGCCACAGTCAATTGCTGCATAAACCTTTTGAATGATTGGATCTCCATTATTCATCGTTACATCAAGTACATTTGCCACATAAGAATTATGACAGAAATAAGCTGCCACCCCACGGTTTTTATGTGCTGAATCCGAATCCCAGCCTGCCTTTTCCCGCACCAGTTCAAGCACGCCTGCATAACGGGCCGCATCGTAATCATTTTTTTCTCCCACCGGATTTTCTTTTGCCCGTTTTAACAAATCAAGACGAAACTGAATCGGATCTTTTCCGGCCAGTTCGGCCACTTCATCGAGGAACGATTGCTCAGCAACGGCATTAAAGTTGGATCGTGGTGCACGGAAAGCTCCCACACTAATATAAGAGTCGGCACTCCACCTTTCAGCAAGGTAGTTTTCAACCGCCCCCGCTGGAAAACGATTCTGATGTAAAGGGCTTTGCGGAATTCCACCCATACGGACATGGAATCCAATCAGGTTATTATCCGCATCCAAAGCAGCCCGATATAAGGCATGGTATGCAGGGCGATAAATCCCAAATGTCATATCGTCCTCCCGGGTATAAATCAACTTGACCGGTGCTTTCATTTTTTGAGAAATCAAAGCAGCTTCCACAACGAAATTTCCGTTTAACCGCCGGCCAAAACCACCTCCGATTCTGGTCAATTCGAGTGTGATATTTTCAACCGGAATTCCCAGTCGTTTGGAAACATTGTTCCGGGAGCCTTCGGGAGTCTGTATAGGACCGGCCAGTTCCGCAGTGTTCTCTTTAACATCGGCAAAAAAGTTCATCGGTTCCATCGTATTGTGTGCCAGAAACGGAGCGGTATATACCCGTTCAATAGTTTTTGCTGCTTTTTTAAATGCGGCGTCGGGATCGCCATCCTTACGAACAACTTCCCTTGTTTTTGCTCCCATTTCAGCCATTAACTTATTATGACTGGCAGTACTTTCAAGTGCTTTTGAGGGATCGACAGGTTCCCATTCTACATTTAAAGCTTGTTTGGCGCTTAACACCTCCCATGTTGAATTTCCTACCAAAATAACAAGTTCGTTAAATGCGCCTGAGTCAGGCTTTTCTTCAGGATTTGTATTGATGGTAAAAATATCTTTAATCCCCGGCATATTTCTGGCAGAAGAGTCATCGAACGATTTGAGTTTCAACCCAAACGCCGGCGGATGAACCATCATGGCAATCAGCATACCTTCTTTTTTATAATCGAGACCAAACAGCGGTTGTCCTGTAACAATTTTATGTCCGTCCACATTTTTCCTGGAGGTTCCTATAATTTTGAAATCTTTAGTGTCTTTCAATTTAACCTCATCAGGAACCGGTATTTGTGCAGCCTGTGTAGCCATTTCACCATAACCTGCTTTTTTCCCGCTTGATTTATGAATTAGCATCCCAGCCTCAGTAGACACTTCCTCAACCGGCACCTGCCATTCTTTAGCCGCAGCTTCCCGCAACATGGTCCGGGCTGTGGCGCCGACCGTACGAAGACCAGACCAACTTTGCCGAATCGATTGGCTTCCCCCCGCAACCTGACGGGTAAAAACATCGGTATTTAACGGTGCTTGTTCAACAATCACGTTTTTCCAATCCACATCCAACTCTTCAGCAACAATCATTGGCATCGATGTTTTAACGTTTTGCCCTATTTCAGGATTTGGCGACATAATCGTTACCACACCATTCTCTCCTATTTTCAAATAACCGTTGATATCTGTCCAGTTTTCCGGCATTTTCTGCCCACTGGAATTTGAGCTGCACGCGGCTGCCAGCCAGTTAAAACCAATAAGCAAGCCCCCGCCTGCCAATACCGAACTTTTTATGAATGAACGTCTATTGAATTTTGTTTTTACCGTTGCCATTTTAGATGAATTTTGTTCAATTATTACCTGCCAATAATCATATACAATTCGTTGAGAAGAAACGTTTAAGAGTTTGCTGCAGTTTTAACTGCCGCCCTTATTCGGGTGTACGTACCACAGCGACAAATATTACCATTCATGGCTGCTTCAATTTCCTCATCACTTGGGTTTGGATTTGATTTCAGGAACGCAGCAGCCGTCATTATTTGCCCCGCCTGACAATAACCACATTGCGGAACATCATGTTCAATCCAGGCTTCCTGAACCGGGTGATCGCCATTTTCAGAAAGTCCTTCGATGGTTGTTATTTCTTTATCGCCGACAGAATCGACGAAAGTGATACACGAACGAACCGCATAACCATCCAAATGGATTGTACATGCTCCACATTGCGCTATTCCACAACCGTACTTGGTTCCCACCAAATTCAAATGATCCCTTAAAACCCAAAGCATCGGTGTTGATGGATCAACATCAACCTCATACTCCTTTTTATTGACTTTTAATTTGAAAACTGCCATTTTATTAATCGTTACAATAGTTTTTACAGATAGTCGCCACCAATTACACACTTAAATTGTTGATAATCTTTTCAAATAAAGACAAAATCATCTCCATCAATAACAGAGAACATTTGATTATGGTTCAGAAACTCATCCGGAATAAACGAATCAGGAGTAGTTTGAATCTTTGATGGTTCTTTTCGTAATATGTGACCTGAACAAATTATTTTTAAGTTGGTTAAAAGAAGCATGATTGCAATTGAAGATAAACTGGGGAGAAGATTTGAAAAGCTGAGAATAAGTTTATTGAATAGCTGCAACTTTTCCTGTGTATATTGTGTAAGCGAGGATTTTAGTGATAATTCGGTAAAAAGTCAAAAAAAATCTGGCTTCAATGAGCAACTTCGTGTTGATGAATTTACCAGTTTGATTGCGGCTGTTCATCGCTTAACAGGAATTAAGAGTATTCGGCTTACCGGTGGCGAACCGCTTTTGTACCCAAACTTAATCTCTTTAATCAATCAAATTCGCGATATTGGAATTTCAGATATCCGGCTTACTACCAATGCCTATTATTTAAAGGAAATGGCGACGCGACTTTTTAATGCCGGGTTAAAAGCAGTGAATATTTCTGTCGATGCCGTTGATTTGGACGTTTTTAATAAAATTTCCAGGCATTCAAATACATCAAGAGTTTTCCAGGGAATTGAAGCTGCGGTAAAAACCGGGATGAAGGTAAAGTTGAATGCGGTTATTATGAGGGGAAAAAATGATTCGCAAATTATTCCTTTGCTGGATTACGCTACAAATTTAGGAGTGAAAATCCGCTACCTGGAATTGATGAAAATGGGGCATTTATATCATGCTGAAAACGGCTCGTTCTTTTCAGAAAAAGAAATTCTGGAAAAGATTCAGACCAAATACGGTATTGAAAAAATTCAGCGTGAATATGCCGAAACGGCGAATTACTGGCGAACTTCAAACGGCGGAGTTTTTGGAATCATTGCCAACGAATCGACACCGTTTTGCCACGATTGCAACCGGTTACGCATGGACAGCAATGGATATTTTTACGGCTGTTTGAGTAACGCGCACGGTGAAAAACTTTCGCCCTATATTCACAACGACTTTCTTTTAACAGAGAAAATAAAAGAACTGTTGCATCTGAAACAACCGGTTAAGTTCCATGGAAGTGAATTATCAATGAGAAACATAGGAGGATAATATGAACACGAGAGAAATCAAAATAATTAGTTTTGCGGGGCTTCGAAAATATTTTGGTGGAGAAACAACCATTAATGTTGAACCCGGGTGTAATTATTCAAAAGTCATCGAAGAGATGCAGCTTCTTAATCCTGAAGCCACTGAAATTTTATCAAGTTGCCGGATTGCGGTAAATGAAGAATTTGTGCAACTAAGCGAATCGATGAAATCGGAAGACACATTATTTCTTATTCCACCTTCAAGCGGAGGGTAAAAATTAAGAACCCATGAAACATATCCAATATACCGACATTAATTACAGTGCACTTTTTGACGAGTTCCGGAATCCAAACAGCGGAGCTGTTGTGCTTTTTAGCGGCGAAGTTCGCGACAACAACAAAGGAAGAGAAGTAACTCACCTGGAATATGAGGCGTATGAACCAATGGCCGATAAAATGATTGCGCAGATTCTGGAGGAAGCCAAATCGAGGTTTAACCTGAACCAGGCCGAATGTGTGCACCGACTGGGACGCGTGGAAATCAGCGGTTGCGCCGTTGTGGTGATTACCGGAGCCGGCCACCGAAAGGAAGCGTACAACGCCAATCGTTTTATCATCGACAAAGTAAAAAACGAAGTGCCGATTTGGAAGCACGAGTTCTTTGCCGACGGAACCAGCGAATGGGGACAAAACTGCGATTGTGTCACCAATGAACACGAACACCATCATCATCATGAGAAAACTGAATAGCGAAGATGCATTGCGATTTACGCGTCATTTTTCGTTAAACGAAATTGGCGAAGCAGGCCAGAAGAAACTAAAAAATGCGAAGGTTTTGGTGATTGGAGCCGGTGGTTTGGGAAGTCCGCTTTTAATTTATCTTGCTGCTGCCGGAATCGGAACAATCGGAATTGTGGATGACGATGTGGTCAGCATCTCCAACCTGCAGCGACAGGTTTTATATACCACTGCCGAAGTTGGCCTGAAAAAAGTGGAAATCGCGGCACAAAAACTAAAGGCGCTGTATCCCGAAATTGAAATTCAGACTTATGATGTGCGGCTAAACGAAAAAAGCGCAGAGCAACTTTTTCAGGATTACGACAGCATTGCCGACTGCACCGACAACTACAAAACCCGGGCACTGATCGGGCAGGTTTCGGCAAAACTAAAAAAACCACTGGCATTTGCATCGGTTTTGAATTACGAAGGTCAGGTTTGTGTTTTTAATTACAACGGCGGCCCGGCATTTACCGATTTGTACCCGAGCGTTCCGCAGGATGGAATTTACAAGGAAAATGAAATCGGGCTAATTGGCGTTTTGCCCGGAATTGCAGGAACACTGCAAGCCAACGAAATCATAAAAATCATTACCGGTTACGGCGAAGTTCTCAGCGGAAAATTGCTGGTTTTTAATCTTCAGGAAAACCGGTTTAATTTGTTCCGGTTTTAAATTCCAAAGCGAATATGTTTTCTGCATAAGCGCACAAGCCTCCGGAAACTGTTTCTGCATGCAAGATACAGAAGAAATGGTACAATCTCACTATGTTTATTTTCTAGTTTAGTATTACACAAAACAGAAATAGGATGAGAAAAGTGATTGTTTTAGCGATGATTTCATTGGACGGCGTTTTGCAGGCGCCCGGGGGACCGGAGGAAGATACATCGGGCGGATTTAAATATGGAGGTTGGGTAGCGCCGCTTTCCGACGAAATTTACAATGAGGTAGTGCAAAAGGAACTGGAACCGGCAGATTATCTTTTGGGAAGAAAAACCTTTGAAATCTGGGAAGACTACTGGCCTCATCACGGGGACTTTTGGCCGGGGATTAACGACGGTACAAAATACGTGCTATCCAGCACCAGGGAAAAGACAGAATGGAAAAACACGGTATTTATCAAAGACGTTGCAGCGATAAAAGAAATTAAAAAATCGGAAGGCGCTGATATTCATGTTTGGGGAAGCAGCAAGCTCGTTCACCTGCTACTTCAACACGACCTTGTGGATGAACTCCGCCTCAAAATTCACCCGTTGATGCTGGGCAAAGGAAAAAACTTGTTTACCGAAGGCGCAGTCCCGGCAGCATTTACATTAGCCGAAAGTATTGTGACTACCAAAGGAGTGATTATTGCCCATTACAAACGAGCCGGGGAAGTCAAAACAGACGCTATCGGAGCTTAAAACATAAAACTTCGTGACCTTTTAAACAAAGTAAATTCGGCCTTTTAAACAAAGTAGGCTTTTTCTTCTCCGCATACCTTTGTTTCATCAAAACAATTAAAATTTTAAAAAGATGGAACAAAACAATTATCAGGGAGCGTTGCAAAAAGCATTAAATAGTGGTTTTAACGCGCAATCAACAACCAACGAAGTAATCAGCGGAATTGACCTTACCGGAAAGGTTGCGGTTGTAACCGGCGGCAATACCGGTATCGGGTTAGAAACCACAAAAACGCTGGTGTCTGCCGGCGCTTTGGTTATCGTTCCTGCAAGAGATGTCAACAAAGCAAAACATAATTTGCACGGCATTTCCAACGTAGAAATTGAACCCATGGATTTAATGAATCCGGAATCGATTGAATCATTTGCAGTTAAATTTCTGGAATCGGGCAGGCCACTTCATTTGCTCATCAACAATGCAGGAATTATGTGGGTGCCTTTACGTCGTAATAGCAGGGGTATAGAATCACAACTGGCAACAAATTACCTGGCACAATTTCAACTTACCGCAAAACTTTGGCCTGCCTTAAAAAAAGCCAACGGGGCAAGAGTCATTAACGTTTCGTCGCAGGGGCATCAATTTTCGCCTTTCAATTTTGAAGATCCTAATTTTTTTCAGCGGGAGTACGAAACCCTCGCAGCCTACGGACAATCCAAAACTGCCGTGAACCTGTTTTCGCTTGAATTGGATAACCGGGCTAAAGCTTTTAATGTGAGGTCTTATTCTCTTCATCCCGGTTCGATCTACGGGACAGAGCTTGGGAGGGAAGCTTCTTTGGAACTGTTTCAGCAAATGGGATTTCTTGATCAAGACGGAAACTTAAAACCCGAAGTTATCGCTTCGTTAAAAACAATTCCCCAGGGCGCAGCTACAACCGTCTGGGCAGCAACAAGTCCGTTGCTTGATAATATTGGAGGTGTTTATTGTGAAGATGCAGAAGTTGCTGAAATAAACCATGAGCAAACCTTTTCAGCAGGAGTAAAACAATATTCACTGGACGAAACGGATGCTAAGAAATTGTGGGAACTGAGCGAAAAATTAACAGGAATAACTTTTAATATTTAAAACCCTAATTGCTATTCCTATGTTGTTAGTTTCGAAAATAAAGAAATGAATGGAATTTAAAGCAAAATATATTACCGATGACATCAAGTTATCCTCGTATGAGGATAGCTTTTTTAAATCGGACATTATGTTTGATCATCACATGCTGGTGTGGTTTATTTCCGGAGAAACAAAAATTATACAAACTGATGCGACCTACTATTTCAAAACCGGCGACATATTTCTAATTCCGCGAAATCAGCTGGCGACCATAATTAATTATCCAAAACACGGACAGCCACACAAAACAGTGGTAATGCATCTTTCAACAGTAAGACTAAGAGATTTTTATGCCAATATTGACATTCGGAATATCCCCACTATTTCGCCCAAAATACTGGTTTACAATAATCATCCTTTATTGCAAAGCTGTATGTCTTCTTTGATTCCCTATTTTGAAATGACGGATATCCCGGCAGAAATTGCTTCATTAAAAATAACTGAAGCTATCAGCATTCTTCGAAGTATCGATAAGAAAATTGATTATATACTGGCGAATTTTGAAGAACCGGGCAAAATTGACATTATAGGTTTTATGGAGAAAAACTTTTTGTTTAATCTGCCCATCGAAAAGTTTGGTTACCTGACAGGTCGCAGTTTAACTACATTTAAAAGAGACTTCAAGAAGGCTTTTAATACTACGCCACAACGATGGCTCACGAAAAAGCGGCTCGAACTGGCACATTACCGGTTAAGCCAAAATAAATCAAAACCAATTGATATATGTTATGAAGTCGGGTTCGAAAACCTATCTCATTTTTCATTTGCATTTAAAAAACAGTTTGGTTATTCGCCAACACAGCTATTGAAATAGATTACCTGCAATACATTTTTTAGCTCGAAAATTACATCAAGCGGGGAATTGAACACCTGTAATCTGTCTGCATCGAGCAAGAAATTGCTCCTGTAACTTAACATTATCTGCCTCGCTTAAATAGCGGGATCGATTTTGGTGAAAGAAATACTGACCGGTGATTTTCGCATCATCGCTTACCGCCAGCCAAACTTGTGTTTCGTAACCTTTTTTCAGATTATCGGGAGCACCCGGTCCACCCATTTTTGTAGGAACCCACCCCGGATCCACTGCATTGGAATAAACGTCGGGCCATTTTTCTGCCACCGCTTTTGACAAAAGAACAACATGAAATTTTGAATCAGAATAACTCACCTGTCCCGATTTCAAACTCCGTAGTTCCGTATCTCCGCCCATGTGCATCCCCGAACTGAGGTAAATCAATCGTTTTGGCTTTTCTATTAAACAGGTAAGAATATATGGCGCCAGTGTATTCACAGCAAAAATTAGTTTGCTTGAGGTTTGATAAACTCCTGCATTATGAATGATAGCATCAAAGGTTCCCAAATCGTTTACAGCCTTTGCCAGTTTCTTGGTTTCCTCCATATCCGACAGCTCGGCAATCAATACGTTTTCGGCAGCCGGAACCTGGCTTAGGGCATATTCAGCACGTATTTCGTTTCGAGCATGAAGCACTACCTGATGCCCCATCTCAATCAGCTTTTTTGCTGCCAACTGCCCCAACCCGTCCGACGATCCTGTGATAAATATTCTGGCCATATTAAAACGAATTCACGTACCGCTAATTTAAAACCATTATTAGATTTTATCCATAATGCCCTTATTAAATTATAACAGATTTTTTCGGTATTATGTTGAACGAACCGTTTACAATTAAAGAACAATTGATATGTAAACTACCGGTTTAACATTTGGAGGAAATCCCAAATCAGTTGGGTCCAATTTCAATAGAATGAAATAGCCACAAACAAAAATCCCGGCAAAAACCGGGATTCATAAGATAAATACTATTCCTGGATAAACTTCTTTCGCAAAGCCACTTTATTAATTTTCCCAACACTGGTTTTATCAAGAACATCGGTGCGACGAATTTTTAACGTTATCGCTTCTCTTGGCAAAACTCCCGAATCAACACTCCCTTTAATTAATTGCGTGAGTTCCTTATCATCGAATTCTGCATTTTCTTTGGCAACAACAACAGCCAGCGGCACTTCGCCCCAATTGATATCGGGCATACCAATTACAGCGACTTCGGCAACTCTTTCATGCCTTCCGATAACATCTTCCATTTCGAGCGAGCTCAACCATTCACCACCTACTTTAATCACATCTTTTGTACGGTCGGTAATCCGGATACTTCCGTTTTTATCAACACAGGCAACGTCGTTAGTGTGCATCCATCCGCCGGCCCAAAGTTTTTCAGAATGAACATGGTCTTTTAAATATCCCTGCGTGAGATAAGGCGCCCTCACAATAATTTCGCCTGCTGTTTTATCATCCTGCGGAACATCTTTACCTTCGTCGTTTACCACCCTTATTTGCACCATTCCCACAGGTTTCCCGGTACGGCACCTGAAACCAACCTGCTCTTCCAACGGATATTCCAACTCTTCTTTTGTAAGATGCGAAATGGCTAAAACCGGACAAGTTTCCGACAATCCGTATCCACCAAATACATCGATTCCTCTTTTCAACGCTTCAGAAGCAATCGATTTTGGAAGTGCTGCCCCACCTATAATAACTATCCATTTTGAAAGATCGCACTGTGCTGCTTCCGGCGCTTTGAGCAACATATTTAATATGGTAGGCACACAATGACTAAACGTTACTTTTTGCGAAACAAGGAGTTTTAGCAAAACTGCGGGAATATATTTCCCCGGGTAAACCTGTTTTATTCCCAGGTAAGTTGCCATGTATGGAATTCCCCATGCATGAACATGAAACATAGGCGTTAACGGCATATAAACCGAATCGCGGTGCATTCTTCCATGCGAAGCAGGTGAAGCCAATGCTGTTACCGAAGTTAATGTGTGCAAAACCAGTTGCCGGTGCGAAAAGTAAACTCCTTTCGGAAGCCCGGTTGTTCCTGTTGTATAAAAAGTAGTAGCACGTGTATTTTCATCAAATTCAGGAAAGTTAAATTCAGGCAACGCTTTAGCAAGCAATTCCTCATATTCACCCTCAAAATGAATATGCTGACTTTCCGTATTCCCTGTTTCATCTATCAAAATAAATTTACGCCCTTCGGCAATTCTGCCTTTAATGGCCTCCAACAGAGGAAGAAAATCGGCATTACAAATAATTACATCATCCTCGGCATGCTCAATGGTATAAACCATCTGCTCCGGCGACAAACGAACATTTATGGTGTGTAAAACGGCCCCCAGCATCGGAATTGCATAATACATTTCCAGGTACCGGTGCGAATCCCATTCCATTACAGCAACTGTATCTCCCCGCTTTACGCCAATTGAAGTTAATGCATTTGCCAACCGGGCAACCCGTTCTTTCCATTGCCGATAAGTAATACTTAGCTGGTCGCGGTAAACGATTTCCTGCTCGGGATTATTGACCAACGGCGCCTCAAAAAGTTGCTTAATGATTAAAGGATATGTATACGCTGAAGGTGTGCTTTCAATTAGATGATCCATTGTTTGATTAATTTTATTTTGAAGGATTCAAAATTAGAATTTTTCAAAACGGTATCCGCTTTTATTTATCGCTGTCCTCTCAATTAATCACCATAAACCAATTCGGTTATTGAAAATTTGTACGTTGATGTTCTAATTTTCTGATTGGGTTGATTAATATTTACGAACTTCAAGGCCGAAAAAGATGAAAAAATCCCAAAGGGTTTATTCATTCAAAATTCACTCATATAACCTGGCAGAATATTCTTTTGGAATCTGCTGCTCAATTTATTCCGCGAATGGTTGGTAATTCCAATGAAGCTTCAACAATACTCTTAGAAGCGATTGCCGGAATTGATTTTCCCCTTGAAGATTCTTTGGTTGTTGGAATCCAGACCGACATTTCTCCCGTTCCCCTATGTGCCCAGGCATAATATGGAATGGCCGAAAATTTTCTAGGGTAGGTTTCAATCTCTTCCGAGTTATTTATCCGCTGCACCCCTTCACCATCTCCTGAAATTACATTTACTCCACCCAATAAGGATGGTTGAAACGAAGAAGTTAATATAGTATTTTCAGGTAAAACCAGGCTCAAAATATCCGGATCATCGTAATCAGCCCACTCAGCACAATAAACGACCGGCCCCATTTGCAGCGCCATTTTTCCACGATCGTCCTCAATATTTTCATTGGCTTTTATCTTTCTTATTTCAAAAGGAAATCCAATTTCTACCCAATCGCCGGGTTGCCACATTTTTGAAATAACCGCATAACCGCCATCCATTTTCGGGGTTACTACTTTGCCATTGACTTTGAAAACAGGCGTTGCAGATGGCTTGTCAATGTAGGAATACAAATCACCGGGAACGGGACTGTCGGATGCCCAACCCGGAATCCGAATATAGAGTTTAGATTTCACAGGATTTTCAGGTTGAAGTTTTACGGAAATATTTCCATCCCAAGGCATATTACTATTCTGTGTTAACGTCAGAGTTCCTTTTTCAGTATCAAAAGCGGTAGTACTTGGAACAAACAAGTTGATGTAAATCCGATCATCTTTCTGTGCATAAATATAATTCGGCATGGAAGGAATAAACCTTGAAATATTCGACGGGCAACAGGCGCAACCAAACCACTCGCTCCGTTGATGCTGTCCTTCCGATTCCAACGGATTGGGATAAAAGAAATGATCGCCGCTCAACGAAACTCCTGATAAAACATTATTGTATAACGACCTTTCCAAAACATCCATATATTTTGAATCACCGGTCATCAGAAACATTCGATAGTTCCAGAAAACATTGGCAATGGCTGCACAGGTTTCGCAATATGCACGTCCGTTGGGCAATTCATATGGGCCACCAAAACCTTCATGGCCACCTTCTGCACCAATCCCTCCGGTAATGTACAGTTTTTTATAAACCACATCTTCCCAGATTTTGGTTATTGCATTTACATACGATTGATCGCCGGTTAAGGCGGCAACATCAGCCATCCCGGTGTACATATAAGCCGCACGAACCGAATGTCCTACTGCCTCAGTCTGGTCAACTACCGGTTTATGCGACTGGTTGTAGGTTTTCTTTTCATGAACATTACCGGTTCCCCGAACATCCAGAAAGAACTTGGCCAAATTGAGGTAGCGTTTTTCACCAGTAACCCGGTATAACTTTACCAAACCGATTTCAATTTCCTGATGCCCCGGCCAGTCTTCAATTTTGCCATAGCCAAATGTTTTATCAATTAAATCGGCGCTTTTTATGGCAATGTCAAGAATTTTCCGTTTTCCCGTGGCCTGATAATATGCTGTTGCAGCTTCATAAAAATGCCCGAGATTATACAATTCGTGGCTTAAATCATCCACATTTACCCAGCGTTCCTTTCCAATCCATTCATGGCCATTTTCGCCCATAATCGTACGATTGGTGAATAAATAACCGTCGTCTTCCTGTGCCAGTCCGATCAAATCGACAAGCGAATCAACCAGGTGTTCCATTTTCGCATCCGGAAACATTTGCAACGAATAAGCGGCCCCTTCAATAATTTTATAAATATCAGAGTCATCAAACGGAAACGGCGAACAGAATTCGCCTTCTTTGAGCCCGCCTGCAATAGCAAAATTATCGATACGTCCCGTTTCCTCACTTTTCTGTATGGCAATAGGAATGGTAACATCGTGATTGGTTTTTATCCGGTTGCCCCAAAAATTATCCGTAACATGAACTTTGGTAAATGGAACGGGAGTTATAGGATATTCATTTTTTGTCTGCTTTTCTTTTGAGCAGCCAAACCCCAACACTATTAATGTGATGAGAAAGGAAAACAGGACTTTACGCATAACGGATATCTTAGGTTTTAGTGGTACAAGTTACCGATTTTTATTATTAAAAATCAGAGATCAGTGCCCCCCTGGTAAAAAACAAAAACTCTGAGTGGCTCTCAGAGTTTCATGCTTAAAATCAAAATATTGATTTGTATCTTCCCGTGTTAAAATTGCTTGAAAATAACTTCTGTAAATGGTTTTGTATTCGTAAACAAAGATACAAGAGGCAACACAAAGCACCTTATGATTAACACCTATTTAATACGAACACAATTTTTATTAATACCTTCTTATTTTCTGGCACAACATGCAATTAACGATAATCGGGTTCCGTCTTTTTTACGGTTCATAACAAAAAGACTGAATCATACTAAGTAAAACTACAAATTACACATTTTACACCCCTACGAATATCCACTACAATCAAAAATTGAGGAGGAATACAAAAAATTAACTCCTTCTGTTTCCGTCAATTTTATCGAAATACACTTCGTAAACCTTATCATTCGACAAGGTTAACCTTGCTCCCAAAGCTGACCAAACCGGAGTAACATCCATAATTTCGATATTCTTTATTGGTGAAAGTTCTTCTTCTGTCCATTCCGAACCATCGGTTTTATGCAGCAAAACAGTAATGGTAATTTCCATTGCCGGATTCTTTGCCAAACGCTTTTTATAGGCATAAACCACTGTACTTTCATCGGCCTCGGCATTCATGTTGGTATGAACCAGCGTATCCAGTTTATCCCAGCCATTGTAGGCAATTAATGCTACCCGACGGCCTTCGATGGCTGCGGTTATTACTTTCTTATTTCCATCTTCAAACTGGTTAACAACAGCTTTTTTGCCATCGATATGCGGTAAACCAAAGTGGCCAAAAGTCAATTCATGTTCAAAAGCCAACCTTGTTCGATCGACCCTGATAACGCCACCCGGCAAAATAATGTCGGCCAAATCGATGATATACCCTACCCCATTATTGGGCGGTTTCCGCATAATCGCCTGACGATATAAAACTCCATTTTCCACCCCGTTAAACATCATACTTTGGGAATACGAGTAGGTTTGATTTTGTTCTGAACTATTATCCACTGTTTTCCCGGTAAGATAAAAATTGATATCGTCGCCACGTACATCACGCGGATCTAAACTACGGAAACTGTACTCCATGGAAGTTCCTCCTGCCGGATCCTGATCTTCCCACGGAAACTGGGTATTATAAACCAATTTTGAATAGTTGGGATCATCGTAGTAAACTTTACCGGGAATAATTTCCGATGCTCCGGTTTTTCCATGATTAACCAAAACCAATCCTGGGTTTTCCAAAACTACCTCTTTTGAATCGCTTCCCAGCTCTTCCCAGAAACCCTCATTTTCTTTGGCTGTCCAAAACGGCGAATCATCAGGTAGCGAAAGACAGATGAACGGAAGAAACATTAAAAACGGACTTCCGGGACAACTGTAATTCTGCACCATATATTCTTTGCGGATATAAAATCCAAGACTTGGAATATCGTTGTAATAAAAACCTTCGCGGGTAACAAACTGCAATAACGAACCGGAACACAGACGGCGGGCAAAACCTGCATCAATTTGTGGTTCTTCCCGAAGCATAAACGCAACGGGGAAAGCTCCAGAAACCCACGTTCGATAGCAAATACTTCTCGACCACATGTTAATGTAACCATCGCGGCCAAAAAAGCTGGTAATGGACTCCATTAATTTTATCGCCGACCGTTCGATAATGTTGGCAATATCAGGATAAAACTCATCGCCAAAAGCACGGTTCCAAATAGTGGTATAAACAATAAATAAGCTGATTGAGTAATAATTGTAGGTTTGTTCCAGGTACCAGCCATTTCCTGAATGATACGATGCAACCCAAAGCAAGTGGCTTTTCAGCAACTCATCATCAATTTCATAGCCGTATTTTTTCAGAAATGAAAGCGTGATAATGTTAAAAATACGCCAGTTGTTCTGCGTAGTACGGTGATGCCCCCATTTTGAAATGCAAACTGCCATCTCATCTTTTTCCTCCTGTGTGTATTGCGACCACAAAGTATCGGGTATAAGCAACAAGGTTTTAAATAACCCGCCAAATTCGCAGGTATATTGATAAGTTGCATCGGGCAAATCTTCCGGATAAGGTAACGAATTAGGATGCCCCGGAGTAAGCGTATTGTACAATTGAAGTTTGTAATAATCCCTTAGTTTAATTCCCTTTATTTCTATTTCAGGATCGACATGAATCAGTGGACCGGCCAACGTAAAAGTTCTTTCCAAAGCTTCAAATTCCAATGAACGCCAACGCCAGTCAGGATCATTGGGTTGTGGGTATGTTTTTCCCGGAACCGGAGGAAATGTTAAAGGATCGTTGATGGAATTGATATGCGTAAAAGCTCTTTCCAATAAATACTTTGCCATTTCAATGTAATGTTGTTTGGTCATTCCTGTTAACGGACTCAAATTGTAATCTGGATTTTCTACTTCAAATGCTCGCTTCATATCTGTGCTATTTGTCAATAATTAATGCCTGTAAGTAAATTCCGGATGTCAGTCTTTCCTTTTACTGCAAATATCCATAATTAAACTTTTTGTTTATATTTCCATCTTTGCAGGCACTTGTATTATTTTAACAACATGAATCTTTCTTCAGAAAAACAAAATACATTGAAATTCAACGCAATAAAAAAAACCATTTAAAACCCGGAAATAAAAAACATAGTACTATATTATCCAATATAACGCTGGATAAAATTTGAAAAGAGAATTTTCAACCCTGAATTTTCCAAAATAAAAAAGCATGCAGATTATAACTACATGCTTTGCCTATTAAGAAATATCGATTTGAATCAGGACTTAAGAGCTGCAATTGCCCAATAAGCATTTTTGGGTTTATGCTCACGATCAAACAATAACGGATAATTGGTGCGCCCCTTCATCGGAAAGTTATTCTTCCAGGAAAGATCATCGCTGATCCCCCATAAAGTCACTCGTTCAACATCATCTTTATATTTCAGCAGAAGTTTAAATAAATCTTCATAACGTTTTGTCAGTTTATCTTCAACTTCTTTTGGAAGTCCGTCCTTGTATGGGTTTAACGATTCACGATAAGCCGCATTGGTCGAAATCTCAGCAGTCCTTCCCCAGTCATAAGGTAAAACATCAATGTCTAATTCGGTAATGTGAATTTTCATACCTTCTGCAGCAAAAGCCTTAATGCTGTCTTCAATATCCTGCATTGGCGGAGAATCGATATGCCAATGCCCCTGCAAACCAATCCCATGAATCGGCACTCCACGTTTTTTATAATCCCTTACCACATCAACCACCAATTGCCGGCGTTTTGCAATATCCATATTATAATCGTTGTAAATAAGATGAGCCTTAGAATCTGCATTATGTGCCAATTTAAATGCACGCTCCATAAATTCAGGACCGATGATTTCAATCCACTTGGTTTTTCTCCAGCCATCTTCGGGAGTCAGTGCTTCATTTACCACATCCCAAGCCTGAATTTCTCCTTTATATCTTCCAACCAGGGTATTAATGTGATCTTCCATCTTTTTATACAATGCATCTTTTTTTAGCTGATTGCCCGATTCGTCGACAAATAAATCCGGTGGAACCTGACTATGCCAAACCAGACAATGGCCCAGCATGTACATGTTATTTTCCCGTCCAAATTCAACAAAACGGTCAGGAAAATCGAAGTTCCACTTTCCACCCTTTGGATTAATTACTGTCCATTTAAACTCATTTTCAGCAGTTATTGAATCAAACTCGCGTAAAACAATTTCTTTTAAATCCTTGTTTTCAGGACGGAAGGTACCTGTGTTGATAGCTGCACCAATACGAAAATCGCCTTTGTATAAATCTTTTAAGCCTTTGGTTTCTGCAAAAGAGGCCAAAACATTCGATTTTAAAAGTGGAATTGTGGCAGCCGTAAGTGCCGAGTTGCGAATAAATTTCCTTCTGTTGATCATTTTCTAAGTTTTTAGTTCAAGATTAGGTATTAGATTAATTCATAAATATCGGATTTTATAAGGTCAAAAAGAAATACATGCTGAAAATGAGAGGTAAATTTGTGATTAATAATTTTCTCCGAAAGATTAAAATTCCGGACACCTCTTACCCTGTCGGAAAAAATCAGTAACCAGTAGTAATTCAGCCGCTGTTTCTGATACAATTCAAGTTTCTCATCTTTTTTGCGAATCGAAGTCCGGATGTCATCCACTACATTATTTGAAATTCCAAGGTTGTTTGAACGTTCCCAAACAGAAGTGTTAAGTGCTGGATGATTAACTATCAGCAAATCGTCAATTCCTTCCGGAAGCCTTTCCCCTGAAAGCGATATTTTAAAGAAACTTTCTTCTTTTTCACCATGAACGGCCTCCCGGATCAGATTCGTCAGTTGAATAGCAAGAAGCATTTCCCGTTCAATGGATATTTCAATCTTTTCAGAAAAAAGAAATTTTACAAATAGTTTTAACGGCGAAGTTCGTTCAAATAGCTCTTTTGCAATACCAATCACGCGCTCCCGGTATCCATTCCTTTTGTTTTCACCGGCATCAGGAGGCATTGCATTCTTCGGATTTAAGCGTGTTAGTTCAATTCCAAGTTGCTGCCGATTTTTAAATGTTAAAATAAAATCGGGTGATTCCGATGCTCGCAAAATTCCCTTTGGAAAATCAGTATATGTTTCCCTGAAATAGTTTATCAGTAAAATTTCCAGTTGTTTTTTATCAAATGGCATGGATATACATTTTCTCCGAAATTAGAAAAAGTATAGAAATAAAAGGCCATCAACAAACTACATAGTTCATCCTTGGTTATTTGAGCCATATTCTCAAAATATGTTTTTTTGTCAATTGATATTTGTATTTTGGAACTTCAAATTTCTTTATGTCGGTAAAAAAGCGCATTCTCAATATCCTTTTCTGGTCGGTAGTTTCGGCAGCTTTTATCGGTCCGGGAACCATTACTACTGCAGCCAAATCGGGTGCAGCTTTTGGAAGCGAACTGCTTTGGGCACTGGTATTTTCAACGCTGGCTTGCTTACTATTACAGGAAGCCGCTGCACGATTAACTATGATTTCGGGGAAAAACCTGGGGCAGGCAATTGTTGAGCAATTTGAAAAAAGTAGATCAAAATGGCTTGTTTTGTCATTAGTTTTGGGAGCAATCGTTTTAGGTGCTGCAGCTTACGAAATGGGAAATTTGCTGGGTGCTACAGCCGGATTTCAACTTCTATTCGATGTTCCTTCTTACATCGTAGTGCCAGTTATCGGAGCAATGGCAGCAACCATTTTAAGCATTCCTTCTCTGAAAATCGTTTCTACTATCATGGGGTTTTCAGTGGTAATTATGGGTATTGGTTTTCTGGTAGTCGCATTCCTTATTCAGCCTTCTTTAAGTGAAATTGTAAAAGGAGCTTTTATTCCAAGAATTCCTTCAAAACCGGAAGCCGGCGTCCTGGTTCTCGGATTAATCGGAACTACAATTGTGCCCTATAATCTGTTCCTGGGTTCAGGAATATCGACACTAAATCAAACCATTGGAGAAATGCGGTTTGGCCTGGCAATTGCGATCCTGCTTGGCGGGCTTTTCTCTATGGCCGTTTTGGTTGTCGGAACTTCGGTTGTTGGTTCATTTTCGTTTGAAGAACTTTCATCTGCTCTTCAGCAAAAGATTGGTCCTTTGGGAAAATATTTACTTGGATTCGGCCTTTTTGCAGCAGGTTTTACTTCTACAATTACGGCACCGCTGGCTGCCTCAATCACGCTGAAAAGTTTATTCGGGAATAAAAATCCTGAAAAATGGAAACCAGGTTCATTTAATTTCAGAATCGGCTGGTTAGTCGTTCTGCTGATTGGAATTGCCTTTTCTGTAGGAAATATAAAACCTATTCCGGCCATTATCCTGGCTCAGGCACTTAACGGATTTCTGCTGCCTTTTGTAAGTATATTTTTGTTTCTTGTGATTAATAACCCTGAAATTACGGGAAAGGGAAGCCCGAATCCGTTCCGGCTAAATATTTTGATGATTTTTGTGATTTTTATAACCCTGATTATCGGATTAAACAGTGCGGCAAAAGCTGTTAATTCGGCAATAAATTCTGGAAGCAGTTCAGAAAATAAATATCTTATTTTTATTGGGCTGATTTCCGCAGCTATTTCAATTTACATTTTGACAAAAGTTCGCCGCAGGAACAAAGATTAAAAATTTTATGAGCACAACTTATTTCCAGCTTTTTGTGGATACCGGAGGAACGTTCACCGATTGTATTGGAATCGATAACAATGGAAACGAATACCGCCAAAAAGTTCTAAGCAGCAGCAGTTTACGCGGCACCATAAAAAAAATGGTGTCGGCCAATCAGTTTCAAATTTCTGAATCGTGGAACCTGCAGCGCGATATTTTAAAGGGGTTCTCATTTCGATTGCTTGGAACAGCATATGAAGACTTAAAAATTGAAAGCTACAATGTTGAGAGTAAAACGCTAACGCTAAATAAACCTGTTTCAAGTATAGAAGTAGTTGACAGGAAAAACTTTGAAATCACATCAAGCGAAGAAGCCCCGGTTTTGGGTGCCCGGCTGATAACACAAACGGCATTAAATGAAACCTTCCCTGACTTATTGCTAAAATTAGGCTCAACCAAAGGCACCAACGCACTGCTTGAAAGTAAAGGAGCAAAAACATTGTTTCTGGTAACACGCGGATTTAAAGATTTGCTGAAAATCGGAACACAGGCCCGCCCCCATATTTTCGCGTTGAATGTTCAAAAACGCAAGCAAATTACACACCATATTTTAGAAATTGATGAGCGTATCGATGCTAATGGAAAAATTCTGAAACCACTAAACGAAAAAGAGATACGAAATCAGTTACGAACCTTGAAAAAAGATGGAATAGAAGCAGTAGCCATTGCTTTAATAAATGCTTATATCAATCCAAAACACGAGATTCACTTAACCGAGATACTGCAAGACGAAGGTTTTCAGTTTATTTCAACTTCTACCGGACTGTCGCCTTTAATTAAGATTTTGAATCGGGCCGAAACCACAGTTGTTAATGCATACCTGTCACCAATTATAAACAACTATGTGAATCGAATTTCAGAAAAAATCAGCGATCGTTCTTTTCAAATTATGACAAGCGCCGGCGGACTTGTTTCTGCCGGGAATTTTCATCCTAAAGACAGCTTACTGAGCGGCCCGGCAGGCGGCGTTGTTGGTGCTAAAAAGATTGGAGAAGAAAGTGGTTTTAAAAAACTTATCACTTTCGATATGGGTGGCACCAGCACCGATGTTTCCCGCATCGATGGTGAATTTGATTATCGTTTTGAACTGGAAGTGGGCGACACAAAAATCAACAGTCCGGCCATTGCCATTGAAACGGTTGCTGCAGGTGGAGGATCCATTTGCGGATTCGACGGATACAAGCTGGTTGTTGGACCTGAAAGTGCAAGCGCATTTCCGGGACCAGCGTGTTACGGAGCTGGCGGTCCGCTTACCATTACCGATGTTAATTTGCTTTTACACCGTTTGGACACACGCCAATTTGGAATTCCGGTTTTCAGGGAAGCTGCAGAGAATAGGCTGAATGAACTCATTGAACAGATTGAAGGAAAAACCGGAGTAGTCAGAAAACCTGAAGAAATACTGAATGGATTTATTGATATTGCCAACGAAATTATGGCCGGAGCAATTCGGAAAATTTCCATTTCAAAAGGCTACAATCCCAAAGATTTTGCGTTAGTTGCTTTTGGTGGCGCCGGAGGTTTGCATGCCTGCGATATTGCTGAAATTCTGGGAATAAAAACCGTTCTTCTTCCTAAAGATGCCGGATTATTAAGCGCTTACGGAATTGGGAATGCAGCTGTGGAACGATTTTCCGAAAAGCAAATTCTGAAGAATTTAAAAGAAGTTCAAAATAACATCGCTGAATATTTTTCCGAAATTGAGATTGAAGCCACTCAAAAACTGGAAAAAGAGGGTTTCAATAAAGCAGAAATTGAGAGCCGGCAACGAATGGTATTTCTCCGTTTTAAAGGACAGGACTCAAGTCTCGAAATCCCTTTTTCGGAGCCGGAAAAACTCATTTCTGACTTTAAAGAACAGTATCAGAAAATATACGGGCATATCGTTTTCAACCGCGATATTGAAGTGGAAACGATACGTGTGGTAGCATCCGTTCAAACCAGAAATAACGAAACAAAACAAAGTTCGGCAGAACAATACAATCCAGAACCCACGTTTTCCACACAAAATAATGTCAATGGATTTGTCAGAAAAGAACTGAGAACGGGAGCCAGTTTCTACGGCCCTGCAATTTTTGCCGACAGTTTTGCAACTACATTTATTAAACCCGGCTGGAATTTTGAATTGCTGAAAAATGAAACGGCCATTCTGCAATATTTTAAGGACAAACTGCAAACTACAAAAACACAAACCCGGGAGACTGAATTGGAACTTTTTACCAACCGATTTATGGCGATTGCAGAAAACATGGGCGCGTTGCTGCAACGAACTTCACTCTCGGTGAATATTAAGGAACGGCTCGATTTTTCGTGTGCGCTGCTCGATGCCAAAGGCCGGTTGGTTGCCAACGCTCCTCACATTCCGGTTCATCTGGGTGGATTGGGTGTTTGTGTACAAACTTTGCTCGAACATTTTTTGTTTGAGGAAGGAGATACCATTGTTACCAATCACCCCAAATATGGTGGTTCTCACCTCCCCGATGTAACCGTAGTAACACCTGTTTTTCATGAAGGAGAACGCGTTGGTTTTGTTGTGAACCGCGCACATCACAGCGAAATTGGAGGAATTAGTCCGGGATCGATGCCGCCCAATGCAAAAAATCTGGAAGAAGAAGGTGTTGTTATTTCACCTTTCTACCTGGTAAAAAAAGGAAAAGTGAACTGGGAAGGAATGCGAAAAATTTTGAAGGGAAGTGCTTATCCGACGCGTTCAGTAGAAGAAAATCTGGCCGATTTAAACGCAGCACTGGCCGCCAATAAAAATGGGTCAAACGCTTTGCTTTCGCTTATTCAAACGCATGGAAAAGAAACCGTTCAGAAATACCTGGATTTGTTGCGAAATCATGCTGCTGAAAAAATGCAAGCCACATTAAAAACCTTTAAGAACAGAGTTTACTCGGCCACCGAATTTTTGGATGACGGTTCGCCTTTAAACATAAACATCACCCTCAAAAACGGAAAATGCATTTTTGATTTTACAGGAAGTTCGCCCGTCCACCCGGGAAATATGAATGCAACCCGTGCCATTGTAAACAGTGTTAGCATTTATGTGCTACGATTGTTGCTCAACGAGCCAATTCCGCTAAACGACGGATTGCTGGAGCCGGTTTCATTTATTTTGCCTGAAGGTTTACTTAATCCAACCTTTGATGACGACCCGAAAAATTGTCCAGCAGTGGTTGGCGGAAATGTGGAAATAAGCATGCGCTTAACCGACACTTTATTAAAAGCTTTTGGTGTGGTTGCTGCCAGTCAGGGAACCATGAACAACACGCTGTTTGGCAACAAAAACTTTGGGTATTACGAAACCATTTGCGGAGGTTGCGGTGCCGGCGAAGGTTTTAACGGTGCCAGTGCGGTGCATCACCACATGACGAATACGCGAATTACCGACCCTGAAATTCTGGAACACCGCTACCCGGTCAGGTTAGAACAATTTTCAATTAGGAAAAACTCGGGAGGAAAAGGAAAATGGAATGGCGGTGACGGGGTTATCCGTGAAATTACGTTTCTGGAACCGGTAAATCTTTCTGTGCTTTCGCAACGCAGAAAATCTGGCCCTTTTGGAGTAAAAGGCGGAAAAGCCGGACAACCAGGAAGCCAGAGAGTAATTCGAAAAACCGGGGAAGAAATTCAGCTTGAATCTATCCAAAATATTGACCTGGAAACCGGCGATAGATTTATTATTGAAACGCCAGGTGGAGGAGGCTACGGAAGCAAATAACAAAAATCAAATCTTAAATAACAATGCATTAATATTCAATATCGTAGAACATAACAGAACCCTGTATTCTACTTCTCCTTAAAGACTATCTTTAAAGCAAAATCAAAAACCTTTAAAATGAAAACCTTGCTAACATTTTTGTTTATCTCCCTGGCTTCAACAGTTATCTATTCGCAGGAAAAAACAATCGTAAGTGGTGGATTAAGCTTTCCCGTTATTATCAACCCTAATCATTCGCCATCAGACGTATACTCAATTTCCGGACTTGATTTTTTTATTGAAAAGCAAATATCCTTTTTTACAGATAAATCTTTACAATTTTCCATAATCCCCGGTCTAAATTTTATCAAATTTCATGAATATTACTCTACTACCGGAATGGGATTTTGGTATGAATATGATAAATATTCCAAAGCAGCTTCCTTGTATTCAAAGTTCACTTTTTGTCCAAATCTAAAACAAGTTTACTGGGTAACTATGTATGGTGGGGTTGACCTGGGTGTTTATTTATGGTCAGATCTTAAAAAAATCCAAAATAGGAAGATTCAAAATCAAGACAACGGAAGATCTTTTTTTAACGCTGAGTATTATGGCTTTCTACTTGGAATTGCACCAAAACAATCTGACTTCTTTATTGTCCCTAAACTTGAATTCAGTTTCTACCCCAACTTTGTTACAATGAATGAACAAAAAAGAAACGCAGTGAAAATTTCTCTAATTATAAGTATTCGTTCCGGGAAAAGAGAAAAGGATAAAATTGCGAAGTAAAATACCTCCAATGAAACCCGATTTTCAGGTGACTGCAAAATCAAACCTTTCGTCCATTAAAAGAGCTTTAACAAAAGGAGGAAATTCTACTTTAAAAACAATTGAACTAGACAGGCTAAACCACCTGTTTCGGCATTGCAAGACAGGTTCATCGACTGAATATGAACAGATTGAAGAAACATTTTTACCTGAAGTTTTAAAAATTATTCAAAATTGAATATGGAATTTTGCGCTAAAAAACTAACTTTAGGCTGATTTGCAAACCATTAATCTTTTAGCGCTATGAAATACACACTAACCTTTATAGTTATTTTATTTTGTTTTTCATCAATTCAAAGCCAAGCACAGAAAAAAATTAAAAGTCCTGATTTAAAAATTGGTGTTAGCTACCCGTACGTTTTCGGAAACATAAACGAAACAGGCGGCAATATTGGTGAAGAAAAAAATATCATAAACGGATTTCCCTCAATTTCAGTTGAAAAGCCTTACTCGATTGAACATAAACGTAAAAACAAATTTAGTATCAATCCAGGAATTGCATATTACTTTTTTAATGAAAAAAATAAATGGGGAAACGAGACAGTTGGACGTGATTTCAAATTAGATCACCACAGCCTAAGCGCTTATTCTAAATTTCTATTTCAAAAAAAATTTCAGGGCAGAAGTACAGGATTCGCCTACGGTGGTGTTATTCTGGGTTTTAACTTATTAACTAAAACAATCGGGACAAAAACTGTTAATACTGCTAATTCAGTTTCAGAACTAGCCGATGAAAAAATTAGTGAATCAGGTAAAGATTTCTTTGGAATGGCCTATTATGGAGCAGTTTTAGGAATTCAGCCCAATGCTAAAATCACCAATATAATAAAGCCTTCTTTCGAAGCCAAGTTCTATCCAGGACTAGTAAATAGGAGCGTAGTGAAAAATAGCAGCAGCACTTTTGAAAATGAAATGGTTGCTGAAATTTCCATCTACCTAGGATTACGGCTCGATTAGATAAAGACCAACCCAATAAGAGATAAATCCATAGAAACAAAAAAAGCTACCCGGTTGACCGGATAGCTTTTATATTTCTTTCTTCAGCTTTTTATTACGCATTCAATGTATAACGATCGAAAGTGGTAACTGTAAGCGCTTTGTCATTTTGTGCAAGAAATTCTTTAATCGAAATCTTACCATCTTTAACGTATGTCTGATTCAATAAAGTTGATTCCTGAAAAAACTTATTTAAAGCTCCTTGTGCAATTTTATCTAACATTGCTTCAGGTTTTCCTTCCTGACGGTATTTTTCCTTAGCAATTTCCAATTCCTTTTCAACAACATCCTGAGGAACAGAATTTTTGTCAACAGCAATTGGAGCCATGGCTGCTACCTGCATAGCAACGTCTTTAGCCACCTGAATATCAACACCATCTTTATTAAAACCTACCAAAGTAGCAAGTTTGTTTCCGGGATGGATATAACTTATAACTGTTTCGGCAGCAACACAGTTGTAATAAGAGAGTTCTATTTTCTCGCCTATTACACCGGTTTGCTCTGTTACTTGCGCTTCAACTGTTCTTCCGTCAAGTTCAAGTGCTTTAACAGCTTCCAGATTGGCGGCTTTATTTGCTAATGCCAAATCTAAAATGCTATCGGCAAATGCTACAAAATTTTCGTTTTTGGCAACAAAGTCAGTTTCACAATTTAAAACAACCATTGCGCCGAATTTATTGTCGGCGTTTACTTTAGCCAGCACAACACCTTCTGCTGCATCTCTGTCAGCACGTTTGCTGGCAACAAGTTTTCCTTTTTCACGGATGATTTCCAATGCTCTGTCGAAGTTTCCATCGGCTTCATTCAGGGCATTTTTACAATCCATCATCCCTGCTCCTGTTACTTTGCGTAGTTTTACTACGTCGGCAGTTGTAAAAGACATAATGAAATTTATTTTTTTAATTCCTTACCTAATTAATTTTCGTCATCGAAGTCTTCGTCATCATTGTCTTCATCTTCGTCAACAATAACTTCTTCTTTAACTTTTTTCTTCGCTTTTTTTGGTGCCGGAGTTTCCGATTCGTCGTTTTCTTTTTCAACTTTCCGTTCACTCAATCCTTCGCGAATAGCATCGCACATTGCACCAACAATTATTTTAATCGACTGTGAAGCATCATCGTTTGCAGGGATTACAAAATCAACATCATCAGGATTTGAGTTTGTATCAACCATAGCAAAAACGGGAATTCCCAAACGCTGAGCTTCGCGAACTGCAATTCTTTCCTTCATTACGTCAACTACAAAAAGTGCAGCGGGTAAGCGGGAAAGGTCGGCAATACTGCCTAACATTTTTTCCAACTTGGCTCTCTGACGGGTAATTTGCAGTTTTTCTCTTTTTGAAAGATTGTCCCAACTGGTGTCTTTTACCATTTTATCAATGGAGTTCATTTTCTTAACAGCTTTCCTGATAGTAGGAAAGTTGGTAAGCATACCACCCGGCCAACGTTCGGTTACGTAAGGCATTCCTACCTCTTTTACTAAATCGGCAACCAATTCCTTAGCCTGTTTTTTAGTTGCAACAAATAAAATTCTGCGACCCGATTTTGCAATTTGTTTAATTGCAGAAGCAGCTTCGTCGATTTTTACAATTGTTTTTTGAAGATCGATAATGTGGATTCCGTTTTTCTCCATAAAAATATACGGTTCCATGTTTGGATTCCACTTTCTTTTCAGGTGACCAAAGTGTACACCTGCATCCAATAATTCCTGAAAATTTGTTCTTGGCATCTGTTTACTTTTTTTATGTCCTAAAAGCAACTGTTGAGTAGTCCGTCAACCGACGGAATCTCAACCGTTTTAGATCCATATAATGAATAAATAAAAATATTAACGTTTTGAGAACTGGAAACGTTTCCTTGCTTTTGGGCGTCCCGGTTTTTTACGTTCAACTTCACGTGGATCCCTGGTAACGAAACCTGCAGCTTTCAATTCTTTACGTGCTTCAGCATCAATTTCAATCAATGCACGCGAAATAGCTAAACGCAAAGCTTCTGCCTGTCCTTTCTGTCCACCTCCGTCAAGGTTTACTTTAATATCGTATTTCTCCTGAACTCCAAGTAATTGTAACGGTTGCGTAACAATATATTGTAGAATAGTAGAAGGGAAATATTCGCTAAACTCCCTCTTGTTCACAGTAATATTACCTTTACCTTCGCTAAGATAAATACGGGCAACTGCTGTTTTTCTACGTCCTATGGTGTTTACTACTTCCATCTTTATTTAATCGTTTTTAATTCAACAACCTTTGGTTTCTGAGCCTCATATTTGTGCTCCGGACCAACAACTACATGCAAATTGGTGTATAATTTTCTACCCAATTTATTTTTGGGTAACATTCCTTTTACCGCTTTTTCCACGATTCTTTCTGGGAATCTGGCCAAAATCTCTGTAGCAGTTTCTGAACGCTGTCCTCCCGGGTAACCAGAATGGCGGATATAAACTTTATCGCTCATTTTTTTACCAGTTAATACAACTTTCTCTGCATTAACAACAATTACATTGTCGCCGCAATCAACATGCGGAGTAAACGAGGGTTTGTTTTTCCCTCTCAGGATTTTAGCAACTTCACTTGCCAAACGTCCTAGAACCTGTCCTTCTGCATCAATCACAACCCATTCTTTGTTTGCAGTTGCCTTGTTTGCCGAAATCGTTTTATAACTAAGTGTGTCCACTTTTTTAATTTTTTAAATTCAAAACTTTTGATTCCCTTATCGTTTAATTTATATCGCAACGGAATTTTTTTTGATAAAAATCCATACTTCAAAGAAAATCAACTATTTACACTCCTTATTCCTAAGGACAATAATCGGGACTGCAAAAGTATTCCCTTTTTTCGTATTTCCAAAAATTTACAATTAATTTTTTAACAGATTAAGTGGTTGTTAACGAAAAACTTGTATCAAAAATAAAAAGCTCATAATTACACATTCAAAATTACCTTGTTTTTACTGTCTGAATAAACAAAAACAGAAATTTTACAACAGATAACTCTTTTAAACAATGATTCTTATTTTTTACATTTGCCTTTGTATTTCAAAAAACTATTGATACGAGCATAATGAGAGATTCAAAACGAAAGAGGCTGAAAAAGCGGATTTTTAATTCTTGGATTACTTCGTTCATGAGTATAACCCTTGTTTTGGTGATGTTGGGAATGTTAGCTTTCATTTTAATTAATGCCAGAAAACTTTCAGATTATGTTCGTGAGAAAATCGGGTTTACCCTGGTACTAAACGATGACTTGGGAAAGAATGAGCTCGAGCAACTTCAAAAAAAATTAAGTGCCAACGATTTCGTAAAATCCACTAGGTATATCGATAAAGCAGAAGCCGAAAAAGAGCTGTATGAAGATTTAGGGGAAGATTTTACCGGATTTCTGGGATACAATCCGTTATATGCTTCCATTGAAGTAAAACTGCGGGCATCATACACCAACCAGGACAGTTTAAGTATCCTTGAAAAACAATTTTTATCGTATCCGCAAGTTACCGAAATCTACTACCAAAAAAATCTGGTAAGCATAATTAATCAGAATGTCAGGCGAATATCGCTAGTCATACTTTCATTAAGCGCTTTAATGTTAATTATTTTTATTGCACTCATCAACAATACTATCCGTATTTCGGTTTATTCTCAAAGGTTTACAATTAATACTATGCAAATGGTAGGCGCCAGTAATTCGTTTATCAGAAAACCTTTTCTGCGGCAAAGTTTGTGGATGGGATTTTACGGTTCGTTGGCAGCCAATCTTATCATTTTTGCTGTTATTTATTCTTACAGAAAAGAACTGGACGGAATCATTTCACTAAACGATATAAATACAAATTCAATTGTTGCCGGATTAATTATCGTTCTTGGGTTACTTTTTTCGTTCCTTTCAACGCATTTTGCGGTTAACAAATTCCTGAGAATGAAATTTGATGAAATGTTTTATTGATTATTAATTATCTTTACCCCGACAAATAAATAAAAATGGCTAAAAAAGAAACAAAAGAAACCGGATTTGCCCTCGGAAAAGAAAATTACAAACTGATGGCAATCGGATTTGCTGCAATAGTTTTAGGTTTTGTTTTAATGGCAGGTGGACGCAGCGATGATCCAAATGTTTTTAATCCAGACATTTTTAGTTTCCGAAGATTAACTATTGCACCAATCTTGTTACTTTTTGGTTTTATATTCGAGATTTATGCCATAATGAAAAAGCCCAAAAGCAACAGTTAATCGTTTTCTACTATGAATGAATTTCAAGCGCTTCTTCTTGGAATACTTCAAGGTCTTACTGAATTCCTCCCTGTTAGTTCGAGTGGCCACCTCGAAATAGGGCATCATTTACTTGGAGTTACCGGGCATAACAATCTATTATTCGCAGTAGTCGTTCATGTGGCAACGGTATTAAGCACTATTGTTGTATTTCGTAAAGATATTGCCGAACTTCTGAAAGGATTGTTTGCATTCAAGTGGAACGAACCAACTATTTACGTTTCAAAACTGGTATTATCGGCTATACCGGTCTTGATTCTGGGTCTGTTTTTCAAAGACCAGATTGAAGAGTTATTTACCGGAAATCTTGTGTTAGTGGGCAGCGCTTTGGTTTTTACCTCACTATTGCTGGGGGCAACACATTTTGCAAAATCAGGCGACGGAAAAATAACATTCTCCAAAGCAATTATTATTGGCATTGCTCAGGCCATTGCTGTAATACCCGGAATATCGAGAAGCGGATCGACCATTGCAACCGGCTTATTGCTAAAAAATAAAAAAGAAGACGTAGCACGGTTTTCATTTTTAATGGTTCTTATTCCCATTTTAGGAGCTGCATTTCTTGATATTATGAGTGGCGAAGTAACTTCGGGCGACAACATTGGCGTTATGCCCTTGTTGGTGGGATTTATTGCTGCCTTTGTCTCCGGTTTGCTTGCATGTTCATGGATGATTAAAATTGTAAAGCGCGGAAAACTAATTTATTTTGCTATTTACTGCCTGATTATTGGCGTAATTGCTATCTTTGCAGCCTGATTTTTGCAATATTTTGCAAGACACTGAAAAATAGATAGTTACGATTGCCTGATTTCAAAAACACATACAATTTTATTAGCGGGGAGGTCTTACTGTTTGATAAAGACTTGGAGTGGACTTCGTTTGATTTAGTTCAAAGAGTGAGGAATACACTGTGCCGGAAAATGCATATCAAGAAGCTGAAAGTGGGTCATGCTGGCACACTCGATCCACTGGCTACCGGATTAATGATTCTATGTACCGGTAAAGCAACCAAACAGATTGAGACTTTACAAATGGGAATAAAAGAGTATGTAGCAACAATTAAGTTAGGCGCAACCACTCCTTCATTCGATCTGGAAACAGAAGAAGACAGTAATAGTGATTATTCTTATGTTACAGAAGAACTTTTAATAAAAGCATTAAAAAAATTTGAAGGAGAAATCGATCAGGTTCCTCCTATATTTTCAGCAGTTAAAGTAAAGGGGAAGAGGGCATTTGAATTTGCAAGAAATGGCGAAGATTTAAAACTTCAACCCAAAAAAATTGTTATACAAGAGATTAAATTGCAAGAATTTAAGTTGCCATTTATTAAAATTAATGTTACGTGCAGTAAAGGAACCTATATTCGTTCGCTTGCGCGCGACATTGGAGAAGAATTAAAATGCGGAGCATATTTAACAGGGCTCAGACGAACAAAAATTGGTAATTTAAAAGTTGAAGATGCAATGACCGTTGATTTTTTTATTGAAAATTTAAATTTATTTGAAACTAATTGAAAAATCAGCCGTATTTTCAACACTTAAAAATCGAAACCAACGGACTGTTTTATCTTTGTAGCCTGTTTAAAATTTGTTTTTGAATAGATTTACATTCTAAAACTCCAACGAAAATTGAGTTAATAAAATTTACTACATATGAAATTATCGAAATTCAAGTTTGAACTTGACAATAGCAAGATTGCATTACATCCTGCGGAGAACAGGGATGAATCAAAATTAATGGTGTTAAACAAAGCAACTCGTACCATTGAACATCGTTTATTTAAAGATATTCTTGATTATTTCGATGATAGTGATGTGATGGTATTTAACGATACCAAAGTTTTTCCGGCACGTTTGTATGGAAACAAAGAAAAGACAGGTGCCGAAATTGAAGTTTTTTTATTACGTGAATTGAACCGCGAACAGCGCTTATGGGATGTTTTAGTTGATCCGGCAAGAAAAATAAGAATTGGCAATAAACTTTATTTTGGCGATGATGATTTGCTGGTTGCCGAAGTAATCGACAATACAACTTCGCGGGGAAGAACATTGCGCTTCCTTTTCGACGGCCCCTACGATGAGTTCAAAAAAACACTTTACGGATTGGGGGAAACGCCACTGCCAAAATTTATCAATCGCCCGGTACAGCCGGAAGATAAAGATAGATATCAAACTATTTTTGCAAAACACGAAGGGGCGGTTGCTGCTCCAACAGCAGGGTTACATTTTAGTCGCGAATTACTGAAAAGACTGGAAATTAAAGGCGTTGATTTTGCTTATTTAACACTGCATGTCGGGTTAGGAAATTTCAGAAGCGTTGATGTGGAAGACCTTACAAAACACAAAATGGATTCTGAACAAATCTGGATCAGGGAAGACGCTTGCGACATTGTTAACAATGCCAAAACCAATAAAAAAAGCGTGTGTGCAGTTGGAACTACGGTAATGAGAACAATGGAAAGTTCCGTTTCTACTCAAGGCTTCTTAAAGCCTTTTGAAGGATGGACCAATAAATTTATTTTTCCACCGTACGACTTTAGTGTTGCAACATCTATGGTTACTAATTTTCATCTGCCTTATTCAACTCTGCTAATGATGGTAGCAGCTTTTGGCGGATATGATTTTGTGATGGAAGCATACAAAGCTGCCTTAAAAGAAGATTACAGATTTGGTGCATATGGCGATGCAATGTTGATTATTTAGAATAATTTAGCCAACATATATGAGAACCACGAAATTAGTTTTTTCGTGGTTTTTTTATGCATCCATGCAATTTGCCTCTTTTCAATCCAGATATAGAAATTCATTATGACTATATTTCGCTAAATTTTTTTACCATGACAAAATTCAATGTTTTAATCTGTCCGGTTTGCAGTGGAAATTCATTTTCAACATTTTTGACCACTGCTGATTTTTTTGTTTCAGGCGAAGAATTTACCATTAAACAATGTAGCGACTGTGGTTTTAAAATCACCGAAAATATTGAGGACGAAGAAAATATTGGCAGATACTACCAGTCGGAAAAATACATTTCGCATTCCAATACAACAAAAGGGTTAATTAATTCGATATATCATGCTGTGCGTAAATTCATGCTTGGTCAAAAGCGAAAACTGGTTGAGAAATCAACGGGTTTAAAAAATGGTGAATTGCTGGATGTTGGAACCGGCACGGGTTTCTTCTTAAGCGAGATGAAAGAAAAAGGCTGGCACGTTACAGGCACAGAAAAAAGCAGCGACGCCCGCCAGTTTGCAAAAAAGGAGTTTGGGTTAAACAATCTCCCATCTGAAGGTATTTTCGAGCTAAAGGAAAATAGTTTCGACGCTATTACACTTTGGCACGTACTTGAACATATTCACCAGTTAAACTACAACTTTACCACTTTTAACAAGTTGCTGAAAGAAAAAGGAAAACTAATTATTGCGGTTCCCAATTACACTTCATACGATGCTAAACACTATAAACAATTTTGGGCTGCTTATGATGTTCCCCGGCATATCTGGCATTTTGCCCCTGAACAGATGCAGAAGTTAGGCGACAAGCATCAATTTAAACTCCTGGCAATCCGAACAATGCCGTTCGATTCGTTTTATGTTTCCCTGTTAAGCGAAAAATATATGCACTCGAAACTTGCCCTGGCAAAAGGTTTGTTTCATGGAACTATTTCCTGGCTAAAAAGCATGATAAAGCCTGGTTATTGCAGTTCGGTAATTTATATTTTTGAGAAAAGCAATTCGAATTCAGTACTAATTCCGTCTTAAATTTTCTATCGGGCCAATATCTCTAAACAGGCTTTCTTTTATGCCTTTCTGAGGTATATATTTTTGAATTAAAGTATTCAACTGGCTTTTATTGTATGGCTTTGAAATAAAGTCGGTAAAGCCGGCCTCCAATACGTTCAAACTCTCCATGCCCGTCACATAAGCTGTTTGGGCAATAATGGGGATAGCCTTATTAATTTCCCTTATTTTCTTTGTCGCATCCAGCCCATCTAATTCACCATGCATCTTTATATCCATCAGTATTAACGAAATCTCCGAATGATTTTTAAACAATTTAATTGCTTCTTCCCCATTTGAGGCATATAATATCTTGTAATTTTCTTTCAAGATATTTTGTAGAAGGTGAAAATTAACAATATCATCCTCTACAATCAAAATAACATGTTGTTTTTTTAAGGGTAGTATTTCTTTTTTATTATTTTCTTTTTTGTTAGGAAGAATAAGGGGAAAGAAAGGGATAGAGAACAGAAAAGTACTACCTTTTCTTAATTCCGATTTTACTTCTATTTCGCCCTTAAGTGCTGTTACGTATGCCTTTACAATCGACAGCCCAATACCTGAACCTTCATAACCACGCGTATTTCCCAATTCAACCTGTACAAAACGATCAAAAATAGTTTCCAGTTTATCTTCCGGAATACCTCTTCCGCTATCAGACACAAAAAAGCAGAGTCGTTCATTTTCGACATAATTTCCTAGTTCAATTTTCCCTTGCGTTGTAAATTTAATTGCATTCTTAATCAGATTCATTAATATGCCATTCAACTTTTGTTTGTCTGTTTTAACCAATGCAATGTTCCCAATCAATTGTTTGGTTATTTGTAGTTCGATACCTTTCTCTTTCGCCTGACCTGCAAAATTGTTAAATTGACCTTGCATTAATTCTTCAAGGTTTACTTCTTCTTCAACGGTTTTTAGGTCGCCTATTTCAATTTTTGAAATCTCAACAATATCATTAATGGTATTTAATAGTCGTTCACCACTTTTATTAACCATATCCATAAATAATTGCTTGTCCTTTTCGCTTAAATCAGGTTCATTTAACAAATTAATGAAACCAAGAATTCCATTCATTGGCGTTCGAATCTCATGAGAAACATTCATTAGAAATGCAGATTTTAAACGATCGCTTTCCTGAGCTCTGTTTCTAGCTTTAATTAATTCATTCTCTCTTGTAACCAAATCTGTAATATCTCTTGCAAGGCCTAATACCCTGAACGGGACGTTATCTTTATCCCACATAACAACTCCATCGGACTTTAGTTGTAAAACCGTTTTATCCGGACGAATAACCCGGAAAGTAGTGCTGAATTTCCCATTTTCTCTTAAAGCCGTTTTATGTGCCAGAAGAACCTTCTCCCTGTCTTCAGGATGAATCCGGTTAATCCATGCATCTGAATCTTCCGCAAGTATTTTTTCGTCTATTCCGTAGAACTCAAACATCTTTTCATTCCAAACAACCTGTTTTCCATCTGCCTGCCAATCCCATACACCCAATTTGCCCGAATCTACAGCAAGCTTTAAGCGGAAATCACTTTCTTCTGCTCTATCTTTAGCATTAATTAATTCACTTTCGTAATGTTTCTGAATGGTAATGTCTTGCACGACTCCTGTTACCTTGAACGCATTGCCGCTATGATCCCTCAGAATATTAGCCTTAGAGCGAATGAATTTTCGCTCATTTAAATGCATTGGAATAATTGTAAATACAATATCATAAGGTTTATTTTCAGCAACTAAATCGACGAATGCCCGACTTACACGCTCCCTGTCTTCTTCAATTACACAACTCATAACTTCCCCTACGGAAAAATATTTTTTTCCCTGACTGAGGTTATAAATTCTCTTTCCTTCGTCTGAACCCCAGATAGTATTATTCACAAGATCATATTCCCAGCTCCCGATGTGACCTACTTCCTGAGCTTTCCGATATCTATATTCGCTTTCTTCGGCCTTTTCTTTTGCCAGTACCAATTCTTCTTCTTTTTGTACAATGCTGCTTACGTCACGAACAATGCCTAAAACAAACATCTCTCCGCTAATTTCAATTGTTGTACCGTTAATATCAACAAAAATTGCTTTATTGTCTTTACAAATAATTGTACTCCGGTTACTGTACTGCCCCTTTTGTTTTATTTTATGAAATACTGTATTGTTTTTCTTTTGAGCCGGAACTAAGTCGGATACATGCATGAAAAGCAACTCTCTTTTTGAATAGCCAACCATATTCAAAAAAGCCTGATTAGCGAAAACAAATTGTCCATTCACATCGGCTAATGTAATCCCATCCATAGCTTGTTCGGTAATGGCTCTAAATCGTGTTTCATTAGCTTCTGCTCTTTCTTTTGCTTCAATTAGTTCTTTTTCTTTGGCTTTTAGCTCTGTAATATTTTGAATAACGCCGAAAAGTTTTCCGACCTTACCATCGCTATCTCTGTGCAGAACTTCGGCATTGTGTTTTAACCATAGTAAACCCTTTTTCGGATGTTGGTAACGGTAAACAAGAGCTGCAGTCTCACTTTAGCCTTCATAAACACTGTTGTGTATTGTTTTTACATATTTTACATCTTCAGGATGAATATTTCTTAACCAAAATGGAATCGTGTTGCTTTTCTGATTTTTTGCCATCCCAAAGATGTTTCTTGCGCGTTTATCTATATAATCTATTTGGGCAGTTGCCCCTGTAACAATATAATAGCCCAGTCCTGCAATTTCGAGTGCCGAATCAAACTGGATTTTCTTTTCTTCCAGCTCCATATGGGCCATTTTTCGCTCTGACACATCTCTTATTAAAGCAATTGTTCCCTCAATCTCATTTTCCTTATTTCTTAAATACCTAACATTCATGGAAACCCAAATTGTTGAATTGTCCTTACGAATACCCTGGCAAACCCAATCGGTTATTTCCTTCTTCTTCGCGAGTTCTTCAAATAATCCATCCCTGTCAGCAGGATCTGCATAAAGTTTAGCCACGGGATACCCCACTATTTCATTTACTTCGTATCCGAACATTTTACTGATTTGCAGATTTACTTGAGTACAAATGCCGTTTTTATCAACGGAAACAAGGGCGTCTCCCAAATCATTAAGAATGCCCTGTAACCTTTCATTTATATTGTTTAAACTCGTAACTGTTTTCTTCTGTTCGGTTATGTCCCGAAAAATCTCAATCAAAACTTTCTCTCCATCATAAACAGCTCCGGTTGTACTAATCTCAAATACCTTGTTTTCAACAATCTCTTCAGATTCAAACACAATCGTTTTTCCAATACTAATTCCATTTTCCAGAGGGCAGTCTGAGCATTGCTTCTTGTCCGAACAATATGTGCACCAACAACTTTTACCTTCGATGTTTGCCCCCAACTGCTTTTCAAGCTTTTCGTTGCTATAAATAATAATACCCGATTGGTTGATAATGCGCATAGCAAAGGGCATGGTGTCTACCAATGCCCGATTTAACCCTTCCTCCTCTTCCAGTTTGCTGTTCAAACTTTTCAGGCCAATAATTCCGCCGAGTATTTCAGCGATTACACATAAAAGGTTTTGCCCTTTTTTAAAAAAAGGTCCGTAATATTCACCGTGAATTTGTTCCGGACAATAAATTTCAATTCTCCCTATGGTTTCGCCACCAACTAAAATATTTTCTGATTGCGTCCATTCAGAGGTTTTAAATTTTGGCGTTTTAAATTCGTTGTTCCCTACAATTATTTTTACACCCGTAATTTTAGAAAACTGCCAAACGCTAGGAATATTATTTGTAAATTCTTGTAGCGTTTTATTCAAAGTTGAATAACGAGGTGCTAGAAGCGAGCACAATTTATACACGCTTTGAAGTTCTTTCGTTCGTTCCGTCAGCTCACGTTGAAGTTTTATTTTTTCCACTTCCATTAATCTAACCGACGATTTCAGAAAATCTATTTCCTTTGTTTTTTCCTCTAAAAGCAAAACAAACTCATCCTTTGCTTTCTTTTGAGAATTATCAAATTCGTCCATGAGTTTTAATTTTGAGGTATTAAAAAAAGATATCCTATATTTAAGAATCGTCCATTCTCTGCAGGAATAGGTTCTAAAGTAATGATTTTAAAAAAAAGTGAGATATTTTGAGATTTTTTTTTTGATTTAATGGCTTATTTATATTTAGTACTAGAATAAATAAGATTAAGAAATCCGGAAGTGAAGATAAATGCCTCATAAAAAAAGCACGTTAGGTTTTGGTGAAAACCACGTGTGCTTTTGATCGAAACCACACGTGATCTTGAGTAAAACCACACGTGGTTTTGCATGAGATCATGCGTGGTTTTTATTGTAACATTGTTGAAACTCTTCCTTACCCCGGTGCCGTTACCCAAATTCTATTAAAATCTGCACCTTAAAAAACCCGGAACAAGGTGTTTTCGGCTGCGATAATTCGCGTTCACCTTACCGTACAGAACGGGCTAAAACAACTGCCTTTCGGCCCCACTCCTACCACCAGCCCCGGGTTACCTTTTCCGGTTAGCTAAGGGTACACAACCCGGGTTTACCGTTAAACGTTCGAAAATTAAAACAAATGAATGAGTTTTTGCAACCAGAACCGTGCAGATACATGGTTTCTGTTAAAGTTGAAATGGGCATTTCAAACCGAAAAGAATTATCATATCGACAAAATTCTTATCAATCTGATAGCCAAAAGGCTTTTGCACATTTGACAAAAAACTGTAAACGAGGCGGTTTAGTTTAAACGCCATCAAAGGAATTATCTTTGAACAACCCTGCCTGTAGCCATGAAAATAAAGTAGAGAAAATTCAGGTTACCATCTATTTATTAACCCGTTGCCTGAATAAGGGGCAACACAATTTTAATTAACATTTTAAAGCCATGAAAACAAAAATTTTAAGTATTGTAGCGCTCTTTCTGTTTGGAGCTTTAACCGTACTCGCCGAAAACAAAACAGAAAAATTTGAAGTAAAAGGTGGAGATTGTGAAGAGTGCAAAACGCATATCGAAGAAAGCACTCTGGGTGTTGACGGCGTTTTACAGGCCAATTGGGATATGGCCACCAAACAGATTGAGGTAATTTTCGATGACACAAAAACGTCGCTCGATGCTGTTGAAAAAGCTATTGCCAAAGGAGGGAATGATACACCCAACCAGAAAGCAACAGAAGAAGCTTACAACAAATTACCGGAATGCTGCAAATACGATCGGGAGTAACCCGAAAAGCAAGGATGCACTATTAAGTGCATCCTTTTATAATTTGAATGTATAAACAACAATGTAATTAACAAGAAAGCAGATGTGAAGAGGTATTTTACAAACCTTATCCATGAATATGATAAAGGCCGGAGTTTCCGGCCTTTACTTTTGCTATTCTATCCTATATTTTAAAGCGATTTTGCCACCTCAATTTCGTGGAAGGCTTCAATATGATCGCCCGCTTTTATATCGTTAAAATTCTCGATATTTAATCCGCATTCATATCCGTTCTTCACCTCTTTAGCATCTTCTTTAAAGCGTTTTAAAGAGCCTAAGGTTCCGGTGTAAATAACAATACCGTCACGAATTACCCGTATTTTAGAATTCCGATTGATTTTTCCATCGCGAACAATACCGCCCGCTACAGTTCCAACCTTTGTAATTCTAAATACTTCGAGTACTTCAACGGTTCCCAACACTTCTTCCTTAATTTCAGGAGAAAGCATTCCTTCCATTGCGGCTTTAATTTCGTTAATTGCATCGTAAATAATAGAATACAAGCGAATATCGATTTGTTCTTTTTCGGCGAGTTTTCTTGCGTTTAACGAAGGCCTAACCTGGAAACCAATAACGATGGCCTCGGAAGCAGCAGCAAGCAGAATATCCGATTCCGAAATTTGACCAACTGCTTTGTGTTTAATGTTTACCTGAATTTCTTCGGTTGACAATTTTATTAATGAATCTGAAAGCGCTTCAATTGAACCGTCAACATCGCCTTTAACAATCAGGTTTAATTCCTGGAAATTACCAATGGCAATTCGTCGTCCAATTTCATCGAGGGTAATATGTTTTTGCGTTCTTAAACCTTGTTCTCTGGCGAGTTGTTCGCGTTTATTGGTAATGTTCCTTGCTTCCCGTTCGCTATCCATTACATTAAAGCGGTCGCCGGCTTGTGGCGCGCCGTTTAATCCAAGAATAATTGCAGGTTCCGCTGGCCCTACAGACTCTATCCGTTGGTTACGTTCATTAAACATTGCTTTAACGTGGCCAAAATGCTGGCCTGCTATAACAATGTTTCCTACTTCCAATGTTCCGCTCTGCACTAATAATGTGGCAACATAACCGCGGCCTTTGTCCAATGAAGATTCTATAATGGTTCCTTGCGCATTTTTATTTGCATTGGCCTTCAGATCAAGCATTTCGGCTTCAAGGAGCACTTTTTCGAGCAACTCATCAACTCCGGTTCCTGCTTTGGCGGAAATGTCGTGAGATTGGTACTTACCCCCCCATTCTTCCACCAAATAATTCATGTTGGCAAGCTCCTCCTTAATCTTTTCAGGGTTAGCGCCAGGTTTATCAATTTTATTAATGGCGAATACAATCGGAACACCGGCAGCTGCAGCATGGTTTATAGCTTCAACCGTTTGAGGCATAACATTATCGTCAGCCGCAACAATAATAATGGCAATATCTGTGATTTGAGCACCACGTGCACGCATTGCAGTAAAAGCTTCGTGACCAGGAGTATCAAGGAAGGTTATTCTTCTTCCGTCATCGAGTGTTACGTGATAGGCTCCGATGTGCTGAGTTATACCTCCTGCTTCTCCGGCAATAACGTTTGTATCGCGAATATAGTCCAACAACGATGTTTTACCATGATCGACGTGGCCCATCACCGTTACAATCGGTGGACGGGTTTCCATATCTTCTTCGTCATCCTCCACATCATCAATTGCTTCCTGTATATCTACGCTAACGAATTCAACTTTATATCCAAATTCGTCGGCAACAACAGAAAGGGTTTCAGCATCAAGGCGTTGATTGATGGAAACGAACAATCCTAAACTCATACATGATGAGATAACCTGTGTTACGCTAACATTCATCATGGTAGCAAACTCTGCAACCGACACAAACTCGGTAACCTTTAATATTTTTTGTTCTTCTTTTAGCTTTTCGGCATCGGCTTGCATTCTTTCACTAAATGCAGCCCTTTTATCACGACGATGTTTTGAACCTTTTGATTTTCCTTTTGTGGTTAAACGGGCAAGTGTATCTTTAATTTGTTTCTGAACGTCTTCCTCGTTAACCTCCTTTTTGAGCAATTTTTTCTTCTTACTCCCCTGCTTGTTAACAACAAAATTTCCTTTGGGTCTGTCTCCTGAAGGCCTATTTTGCTCAACCTCAATTTTACCGGTTTCTTTTGAAATTCTTTTCCTTTTCTTTTTTCGTGAATTCTGATCTCCTGAATTCTCTTTTCTCTCCGGTAAATCAATTTTACCCAAAACAGTTGGACCGTCCAGCTTATTTACTTTTGCTCTTATAACTTCGTCTTGTTTGGGCTCTTTTTCTTCGGATCTAACTTCTGTTGTCTGCTGCCCTTCCCTGCGTTGTTTTATTCTTTCCTGGCGTTCTTTTTCTTTCTCTTCCCTCGACTTTTTAGCAGGCCTTATTTTCTGATTAATATTCTGAAGGTCGATTTTTCCAACAACTTTAACTTCTTCAACTTTAGGAACGTCGGTTTTTATCATTTCTGGTTCTTGATCATTCGCAACTTTCTTTTCCGGAGTTTCAGCAACGGGCTCTTCCTTTTTGGCTGAAACAGGCGGTTCTACTTTAACGGGTTCTTTCTCAACAACGGGTTGTTTTTCAACGACGGGCTGCTTTTCCACAACGGGTTGTTGTTTTTCGGCAACGGGTTGTTGTTCAACTTTAGGTTCCTCTGGTACCGATGGTTGCCCTTCTTCGACTTTGGCCTGTTGCTTTTCTTCTTCCTGTTTCTTCCTTTTAGGACTGAGGAAGCTATTTAAATCAATTTTTCCCAGAACTTTTACTTTGCTTTCCAATTTTTCTTCCGGCTTTTTAACTTCTTCCGGCTTTTCTGTTTTTGCTTTTGGCACAGGAATATGCTCTTCCTCGTCCTCCTCTTCCTCTTCATTAATATCATCATCGATGGTAATAACTTCCTTTTTAGGACGAAGACTTTTTAAACTTATTTTTTCCGACTCCTTCTTTAGTGAGATATCTACTTTGTACTCTTTCTCAAGAAGTTGAACGGCTTCTGCAGAAACCTTAGTATTTGGGTTTGAATCAATTTCAAAGCCTTTTTTTTGAAGAAACTCAACAATGGTGTGAATTCCCACATTGAATTCTCTTGCAAGTTTACTAAGTCGGATTGTGTTGCCTGCTACCATAAAACTTTTTTTTCTATTCTATTATCTTTCAACTAAAACTGCTCAAAGTTAGTTGATTTATTCAAATTCCGATTTCAGGATTTTGATTACCTCATCGATTGTCTCTTCTTCCAAATCCGTTCTTTTAATCAATTCTGACCTTGGAATATTTAAAACGTTCTTTGCTGAGTCGCAACCGATTGCTTTTAAAGCATCAATAATCCATCCTTCAATTTCATCGCCAAATTCGTCGAGATTAACATCTTCGTCATCTTCTTCCATTTCACGATAAACATCTATTTCGTAACCTGTTAACTGGCTTGCTAAACGGATGTTCAACCCACCTTTTCCGATGGCCAGAGAAACTTCTTCAGGTTTCAGATAAACCTCTGCACGTTTGTCTGCCTCAACTATTTTTATTGAGTTTATTTTTGCCGGGTTCAATGCTCTCTTTATGTATAACTGCGTATTTCCCGAATAGTTTATAACATCAATGTTTTCGTTTCTCAACTCACGAACAATTCCGTGAATTCGGGAACCTTTCATCCCAACACATGCTCCAACCGGGTCTATTCTTTCGTCATACGATTCAACTGCAACTTTTGCCCGTTCTCCCGGAACACGTACAATCTTTTTAATGGTAATTAAACCATCAAAAATCTCAGGAATTTCAAGTTCAAATAGCCGCTCAAGAAACGCCGGAGCAGTACGCGATAAAATGATCAACGGATTGTTATTGCGCAGTTCTACTTTATAAACAATAGCACGAACTGCGTCGCCTTTTCTAAAATAGTCGGAAGGAATTTGTTCTGATTTTGGCAATATTAATTCATTTCCTTCATCGTCTAAAATAAGGATTTCCTTCTTCCAAACCTGGTAAACTTCTCCGGTTACAATATCTCCGATTTTATTTTTGTATTTACCGTAAATATGATCCTTTTCAAGTTCCAGAATTTTACTTGCCAGGTTCTGGCGGAGATTTAAAATTGCTCTGCGACCAAAATCAATTAACTTAACTTCATCTGTAACTTCTTCGCCGACTTCATAATCATCGTCAATTTTTTGTGCATCGGTTAGCGTTATCTGAGTGTTTGGATCTTCTAATTGATCATCTTCAACAACAACCCTGTTTCGCCATATTTCAAAGTCGCCTTTATCAATGTTAATAATAACATCGAAATTTTCATCTGTTTCAAATTGCTTGATAAGTACGCTACGAAATACTTCTTCGATAACGCTCATCATGGTTGCTCTGTCAATATTCTTGAGCTCTTTAAATTCGGCAAATGAATCAATCAGATTAATGTTTTCCATTTCTAAAATCCTTTATTTAAATGAAATGATTGCTTTCGCACTTTTTATTTCTTCGTATTTCAAAGGGTGCTTTTTAATTACCACCTGTTTCTTTTTATATCCTTCAAGTTTCTCTTTAGAAGAAGTTTCAAGTTCAAACCCATCGTCCTGAACATCAATCAAAACTCCTTCCAGTTTGGTACCGTCTTTTGTTACTACTTCAAGTTGTTTCCCTTTATACTTATGGTATTGTTCAACTACTTTAAAACTTTCAGAAAGCCCTGGAGACGAAACCTGCAGTTCAAAGTCTTCTTCTTCGCGATCAAGACTGTGTTCAACATGTCGACTAATATTAACACATTGGTCGATTGTTAAACCGTCAAAACTGTCAACAAAGATGTTTATCACATTTTTTTCGTTTACACTTAGCTCAACAAGAAACATCCTGTCATCCAGTTTTTCTTCAACCAGCTTTCTAACTTTATCTTCTTCAATCATTTATAAGTAACAAAATAGGGAACCATAGGCCCCCTAAAATCACGTTTTAGAAAAATCTTCGCAAAAATAATAATTTTATCTCACAAACACAAAATTATGCAGGTTTATAACTTCTTGATTTTAAATAATAAAAAAGAAAAGAAGAATATACATAACAATAATGTTTGTCGTTTTGATTACCGGCAGGAAAGCAATATTTATAGATTATATTATCTATTTGTCAAAGTTTTGTACTTTTGAGATGTATGATGAAATCATGATCTGTGAATGAAATTCAGTTAAATAAGAAAAAAATCATTAATGACCCGGTTTTTGGTTTTATCAATATTCAATCCGAACTTGTTTTCGATTTAATTGAACATCCTTATTTTCAAAGGTTAAGAAGAATAAAGCAGCTTGGACTTTCATATCTTGTTTTTCCCGGAGCCAATCACTCTCGGTTTGAACATGCAGTTGGGGCGAGCCATTTAATGCGACAGGCGATTTCGGTGCTTCGTTTAAAAGGAATTGAAATTACTGAAGAAGAAGCAGAAGCTGTAACTGTTGCTATACTACTTCACGATATTGGACACGCGCCGTTTTCACATGTACTTGAAAACACGCTGGTAGATATTTCACATGAAGAAATCTCACTCCTGTTAATGAATGAGTTAAATCGCATTTTCGAAAAAAAACTGGACTTGGCTATTCAAATTTTTACCAATAACTACAAAAAACATTTTTTGCATCAACTAGTTGCCAGTCAACTCGACATGGACCGGCTTGATTACCTTAGCCGTGACAGCTTTTTTACAGGTGTTGCAGAAGGAACTATTGGTATAGAAAGAATAATAAAAATGCTGAATGTTTGGAACGACAAGTTAGTTGTTGATGTAAAAGGTATTTATTCCATCGAGAAATTTCTGATTTCAAGGCGCTTAATGTATTGGCAAGTTTATTTACACAAAACTGTTGTTTCGGCCGAAAGCCTCTTAATCAACGTTTTAAAACGTGCAAAAGAACTGTCGGCTGCCGGTGAAACTATTTATTCTACACCCACTTTGAAAATTTTTCTGAATAATGACTTTACGCCAAGAGATTTTAAAGTGAATAGAATCGTGGAAGGAAAAGATGTTTTAACCTGGTACTCTTTATTAGACGACAATGACTTAATGGTATCAGTAAAGGAATGGCAGTTTCACAAAGATCTGGTTCTTTCTTATTTGGCTAAAAGTCTTGCTAACAGAAAATTATTTCGAATACAATTAAACTCAACTTCGGTATCGCAAGAAAAAAAGAATCAAATTTTAAAAAAAATTGAAAAAAAGTTTACTATCGATAAAAAGCTCTCGGAATACCTTGTTATGACTGGTGAAATAACCAACAACGCTTACAATAAACACGATGAGAAAATTCTTGTTTTAGATAAATTTGGCAAGACGAAAGACATGCAACAAGCTTCTGATATCAATTTATCGGCTCTGACTAAAACAGTACGCAAGTATTATTTGTGCTTTCCGAAAGAATTGGACATTAATTAGTTTAAAACTATATTTGCACCGCTTAAAAACAGACAATGGATTTTAAAGTTACAGACATTGCAAAATTTTTAAATGGAGAAGTCGTTGGTGATGAAACAATTAGAGTAACCAGTGTTTCAAAAATAGAGGAAGGAAAACCGGGCACACTTGCTTTCCTTTCAAACATGAAATACGAAAATTACATCTATTCGACCAATGCGTCTGTAGTTTTGGTTAGTAAAAGTTTTGTGCCAAAATCAGAGATAAAAGCAACTCTAATAAAAGTAAATGATGCCTACCAGGCTTTTGCTTCGTTACTTGATTTATATATACAGACAAAAACTTCAATAAAAAAAGGGATTGAACAACCCAGTTATATTAATGAATCAGCAACATACGGAACAGACATTTATGTTGGTGCTTTTTCATATATCGGCAAGAATGTAAAAATCGGCGATAATGTAAAAATCTATCCACAGGTTTTTATTGGTGAAAATGTAAAAATTGGCGATGATTGTATTCTCTATGCAGGCGTTAAAATTTACGACGATTCAATAATTGGCAATCGTTGTATTCTTCACTCCGGAGTAGTAATTGGCTCCGATGGCTTTGGGTTCGCACCTCAGAACGATGGAACGTATAAAAAAATACCTCAAATCGGAAATGTAATACTTGAAGACGATGTTGATATTGGTGCGAATACCACAATTGACTGTAGTACCATGGGATCAACCATCATTCGTAAAGGTGTAAAAATCGACAACCTAATACAAATTGCTCATAATTGTGATATTGGTGAAAATACAGTTATGGCTGCTCAAACCGGTATTGCAGGGAGCACAAAGGTTGGTAAAAACTGTGTATTTGCAGGACAATCGGGTGCGGCGGGTCACATTACGATTGGAGATAAAGTTACTGTTGCAGCACAATCAGGAGTTATAAAATCGGTAAAAGAAAATGAAACGATTTGGGGGACACCTGCTATTCCAATTAAAGATCAAATGAGAGCTCTCAGTGTTTTCAAGAATCTACCCAAACTCCAAAACGAAGTATTTCAAATTCAAAAAGAGATAGAAAAACTCAAATCCCCCGAAAACTAATACGATAAATCAGATTTGTATGGTTGTAAAACAAAAAACGTTAGCAAACTCATTTAAAATTGAGGGCAAAGGTCTTCATACCGGTGTAAATGTCACCATGAATTTTTTACCGGCTCCCGAGAATCACGGCTTCAAGTTTAAACGGGTTGACCTGGAAAATGCCCCTATAATTGACGCTGATGTAGATCTTGTTATCGATACTTCAAGAGGAACATTACTCGAAAAAGACGGAGCGCGAATTGGTACAATAGAACATGCTTTAGCTGCTTTAATAGGTATGGATTTAGACAACGTACTTATTGAAGTTAACAATGAAGAAGCTCCAATTATTGACGGAAGCTCAATCTTTTTTGTAAAAGCAATTGAAGAAGCAGGAATTTTAGAACAAGATGCTGAACGTGATTATTTGGTTATTAAAGAAAAGATTGTATATAAAAACGAGAAAACAGGCTCTGAGCTAATTGCCTTACCGGATGAAGACTACAGCCTAAACACGCTGATTTCTTTTAATTCGAACGTTTTAAACAACCAGTTTGCAACACTTGATTCAATAAGCAATTTTAAAAATGAAATTGCCAACTGTCGCACTTTTGTTTTTTTACACGAACTTGAATTTCTTCTCAATCACAACCTGATTAAAGGGGGCGATTTAGACAATGCAATCGTCATTATTGACAAGGAAATCAGTCAACAAGAATTAAACCGGCTGGCCGATTTATTTAAACATAAAAGGGTTGAAGTTAAACCGCAGGGTATCTTAAACAACATCGATCTTCATTACGATAATGAATGTGCCCGTCATAAGTTGCTTGATGTAATTGGAGATTTAGCTCTCTGTGGAAAGCATATTAAAGGAAGAATAATTGCCACCAAACCGGGGCACGAAGCAAATACTTTTTTTGCTGCCGAGTTAAAAAAAGAAATAAAAAGCTTAGCCGAAGGAGTTCCAACTTACGATCCCAACAAGGAACCGGTTATTGATATAAAGAAAATTAAAAAACTTCTTCCCCACCGTTATCCATTCCTGATGGTAGATAAAATTATCTCGACTACTGAGACGGAAATTGTAGGAATAAAAAATACAACAGCAAACGAATCTTTTTTTCAAGGACATTTTCCTGCGGAGCCCGTTATGCCTGGCGTACTCCTAATTGAGGCCATGGCACAGACCGGAGGATTACTTGTTCTGAATAAACTAGAAGGGAAATATTCAACGTATTTCATTCGTATTGATAATGTTAAGTTCAGAAAAAAAGTAGTTCCGGGCGACACGTTGATTTTTAAATTAACACTAACTTCGCCGATTCGAAGAGGTATAGCAAACATGAAAGGAGTAACTTTTGTCGGTAACAAAATTGTGGCAGAAGGCGAATTCATGGCACAGATAGTAAAACAAACTGAAAATTAATTCAGAAAACAAATTTAGAATGAAACAACCACTTGCTTATGTTCACCCTGATGCAAAAGTTGCTGATAATGTTGTTATCGAACCTTTTGTTTCTATCGACCGAGATGTTGTAATTGGTGAAGGGACCAAAATCGGTTCAAGTGTAACAATCCTCCCCGGAACAAGAATTGGAAAAAACTGCAGAATCTTTCCGGGAGCAGTTATTGGAGCTACTCCACAAGACTTAAAATTTAAAGGAGAATACTCAACCGTTGAAATTGGCGACAATACTACAATACGCGAATATGTTACCATTAATCGTGGAACTGCTGCAAAAGGTAAAACTGTAGTTGGCAACAATTGTCTTTTAATGGCATATGTCCACGTTGCACACGATTGTGTTGTAGGCAACAATGTTATTCTGGTAAATAACTCACAATTAGCCGGTGAAGTCATTGTTGATGATTGGGCAATCCTAAGTGGAATGGTGGCAGTTCACCAATTTTGCCACATCGGTTCTCACGTAATGATTTCAGGTGGATCCCTGGTAAGAAAAGATGTACCGCCATTTATTAAAGCTGGTCGCGAACCACTTTCCTATGTCGGAATTAATTCAATTGGATTAAGAAGAAGAAATTACAACAACGATAAAATCCGTGAAATTCAGGACATTTATCGTTATATCTACCAAAAAGGATTGAATGTTGCCCAGGCCACCGAGATTATTGAAGCAGAAATGCCGGCAACTCCCGAAAGAGATGAAATTCTTTTATTTGTGAAGGACTCAAAACGTGGAATTATCAGGGGATATTATCCCGATTAATTTCCATTCAACAATATTTTAAGTTGCCATTTCTGTTTTACAGGAGTGGCAATTTTATTTTCCATGGTTCCACCCCTGAGCTTCCAATCGAATTGAAGATCCTCCGGTTGTTATCAGATTTAAGCCTTCCGAGGCTTCTGTAATGTGTCCAATAATAGTAAAGTCGGGGTCATTCTTTATTTTATCATAATCATTCATCGAAACAGTAAAAAGAAGTTCGTAGTCTTCTCCTCCATTTAATGCCGCAACCAACGGATTTATATTTAATTCTTCAGCCATTACCCGGGTTTGGTAATCCATTACAATTTTTTCTTCGTAAACATTGCAACCTACATTCGAATTTTTACACAAGTGGTGAATTTCAGAAGAAAGCCCATCTGAAATATCGATCATGGAAGTAGGTTTTATCCCCAGTTTTTTAAATGCAGAAACGATATCAACACGTGCTTCAGGTTTTAGCTGGCGTTCCAATATGTAATGAAACCCTTCCAGTTGCGGCTGCATATATTCATTTACTTTAAAAACTTCATTTTCACGTTCGAGCAACTGAAGTCCCATGTATGCGCCCCCCAAATCGCCGGTAACACAAAGCAAATCATTAGGTTTTGCCCCGTTTCGATATACAATTTCATCTTTAAATGCCTCACCTAAAACAGTTATACTGATAGTCATTCCTGTGAGCGAGCTTGTAGTATCACCACCAACCAAATCAACACCATATTTTTCGCACGCCAGATGGATTCCTGAATACAATTCGTCAACAGCTTCAACAGAAAACTTGCTGGATATTGCAATGTTTACAACAATTTGTTTAGGAATTGCATTCATTGCGCAAATATCAGACAAGTTGACAACCACCGCCTTATAACCCAAATGTTTTAGCGGAACATACATCAGGTTAAAGTGAACACCTTCAGTTAATAAATCAGATGAAACCACCACCATTTTTTCACCGTAATCAAGTATTGCCGCATCGTCGCCAATGCCCTTAATTGTACTTTTATTTTTTATCTGCACCTGGCTGGTTATTCGCTCAATTAACCCGAATTCACCGAGTTCTGATATGTTCGTTTGAGATCTTTCTTTATCCATTGTTAATTTAAGACAAAAAGGTATTATTCTTTTCGATTTGAACTGTAAAATTACTTATAGTTTTGTATCTTTGCAATCCAAAATTTTGATATTCTTCGTTAAAAAAATTTCATTGAACAGGAATATCAAGTACAGCTGGTTAAAAATCAGACAGGGTAAATGTTGAAATATTCTCAATTTTACGAATACTTTTATTGGAATTTCTGATTACCAGTGAGATTTTAAACCGTACAAAGAAACGGTTGTTATTTATATAAAGAGAAAATTACAAAATGGGAGAACAAGATAAAATATTAAACGAAGTTACCCAAAGTGAATACAAATATGGGTTTGTAACCGAAATTGAAACAGATATTATTGAAAAGGGTCTGAATGAAGATGTAATTCGATTAATTTCTGAGAAGAAAAATGAACCGGAATTCATGCTAAATTTCAGGCTTGAAGCTTTCCGGAAGTGGGAGAAAATGAAAATGCCGGATTGGGCTTATCTTAAAATTCCACCCATTGATTTTCAGGCAATAAGTTATTATGCTGCGCCGGTAAAAAAGCCTAAATACAATAGTTTAGATGAAGTTGATCCGGAACTCATTGAAACATTCAACAAACTGGGAATTCCAATTGAAGAGCAGAAACAGCTTGCAGGAGTTGCCGTAGATGTTGTAATGGACAGCGTTTCCGTGAAAACAACATTTAAAGAAACATTAGCCGAAAAAGGAATCATATTCTGCTCGTTTAGTGATGCAGTTCAGGAACATCCGGAGTTAGTGAAAAAGTTTCTGGGTCAGGCCGTTCCAGTGGCAGACAATTATTTTGCAGCCCTGAATTCGGCGGTTTTTAGTGATGGCTCTTTCTGCTACATTCCAAAAGGAGTTCGCTGTCCGATGGAGTTATCTACCTACTTTAGGATAAACGCAGCAAATACAGGACAATTTGAACGAACATTAATTGTTGCAGACGACGATAGTTATGTTAGCTATCTCGAAGGCTGTACTGCACCAATGCGCGACGATAACCAATTACATGCAGCGGTTGTTGAAATTATTGCCTTAGACCGTGCTGAGGTTAAATATTCAACGGTTCAGAACTGGTATCCCGGAGATAAAAACGGGAAAGGAGGAATCTACAACTTCGTTACCAAACGCGGTGTTTGCAGGGGAGTTTCTTCAAAAATCAGCTGGACACAAGTTGAAACCGGTTCTGCAATTACCTGGAAATACCCAAGTTGTATTTTGTTAGGCGACAATTCGGTTGGAGAATTTAACTCGGTTGCAGTGACCAATAATTTCCAGCAGGCCGATACCGGTTCAAAAATGATTCATATAGGAAAAAACACAAAAAGCACCATTGTTTCAAAAGGAATCTCTGCAGGTAAAAGTGACAACTCCTATCGCGGTTTGGTAAAAGTTATGCCAGGTGCGATAAACTCGCGCAATTTTTCCCAATGCGATTCACTTCTGTTAAACGATACGTGTGGCGCCCATACTTTTCCATATATCGAAGTAATGAATAAGTCTTCTATAGTTGAACATGAAGCAACTACATCGAAAATTGGAGAAGACCAGATTTTCTATTGCAATCAACGAGGCATCGATACTGAAAAAGCAATTGGAATGATTGTAAATGGGTACGCAAAAGAAGTCTTAAATAAGCTTCCAATGGAATTTGCGGTAGAAGCCCAGAAACTGTTGCAAATAAGCCTGGAGGGAAGTGTCGGATAAAATTTAAAATCACAAAAACAGAATAAAAACAAAAAGTAAAAGTCACGTTTTACTTAAAATTTTAATCGTAACATGTTATCAATAAAAAATTTATACGTTTCTGTCGATGGACAGGAAATTTTAAAAGGAATTAATCTTGAAATCAATCCGGGGGAAATTCATGCTATTATGGGCCCTAATGGTTCAGGAAAAAGTACTCTCGCTAATGTTTTAGCTGGCAAGGAAGAATATGAAGTTACATCGGGTGAAATTACATACATGGGTGAAGATTTGCTGGAGAAATCGCCAGAAGATCGTGCCAGGGAAGGCTTGTTTCTGAGTTTCCAATATCCGGTAGAAATACCCGGAGTACCAATGGTAAACTTTTTAAAAGCGGCCGTAAACGAACATCGTAAATACAAAGGTGAAAAAGAATTGACTGCCGGTGAGTTCCTGAAAATGATGCGTGAGAAAATGGAACTGGTTGACATGCACCCTAATTTAACAAACCGTTCAGTTAACGAAGGTTTCTCGGGTGGTGAAAAAAAGAAAAATGAAATTTTCCAAATGGCACTGCTTGAGCCCAAACTTGCCATTATGGACGAAACCGATTCAGGATTGGATATTGATGCATTAAAAACGGTTGCAAACGGTGTAAATGCGTTAAGATCTCCTGAAAATTCAACCATTGTGGTTACACATTATCAGCGATTACTCGATTACATCGTTCCCGATTTTGTACATGTTTTATACAAGGGAAAAATTGTAAAATCAGCAGGAAAAGAGCTTGCCTTTGAATTGGAAGAAAAAGGTTACGACTGGATTAAACAAGAAAACGACAATTAGAATGAGTGTTGCAATTGAAAAAGCGGATTTAACGCTAAAATATATAAGTCATTATAACGAAATAAAAGAACTGCTTTTCAAAAATTCTTCTGAAATACTAAATGTAAGAAGAAACAAAGCTTTTCAGGATTTTGTATCTCTTGGAATCCCTTCCTTTAAAAACGAAAATTACAAGTATACAAACCTTAATCCTCAATTTTTACCTGATTATGAATTTGTACACGAGAGACAGGAACAGGAGGCAGATTTAAATGAAATTTTCAGATGCGATGTTCCTGAGTTGGATAACACCCCTACTCTACTTTACAACGGATGGTTTTACGAAAAAAACATCCGTGGAATAAATTTACCGGAAGGAGTAATTTTGGAAAGTCTGGAAAATGCAGCAAAAAATCATCCTGAGTTAGTGCATAAATACTATTCAACAGTAGCAGATACGACGACAGATCCACTTGTTGCATTGAACACCGCTTTTGCAAAAGATGGATATTTCCTGTATGTTCCTAAAAATCTTATGGTTGAAAAACCGATTCAAATCATCAATCTTTTAAAGGCGAATACAGATACATTTACGACACAGCGAAATTTAATAATTGTTGAGGATGGCGCAACTGCCCAACTTATTTTATGTAACCACACCTTGGATTTAACACGCTACCTGAGCAATTCAGTTACCGAGATTTTTGTTGGAGAAAATACACAATTAGATTATTATACAGTTCAAAACCAACATAATAATTCAGCAAGTTTAAATTCAGTATTTGTCCAACAGGAAAAGAATTCAAACGTAACTTCGCATACTGTATCGTTACATGGTGGAATGATTCGAAATAATTTGAAAGTAATTCTTGATGGTGAGAATGCCGAAACAAATTTATTTGGAATGGCTTTTCTCGACAAAAAACAACATGTCGATAATTTCACACAGATTATTCATGGCAAACCACACTGTCAAAGTAATCAGTTATATAAAAATGTTTTGGACGAAGAATCGAGTGGGGCATTCTCCGGAAGAATTCATGTTGTTCGGGATGCACAGAAAACCAATGCATTCCAACGAAATAACAATTTATTACTCACGGACAAGGCAAAAATGCAAACTAAGCCACAGTTAATTATCGATGCCGATGATGTAAAATGTAGTCATGGCGCTACTGTTGGCCAAATCGATGAGGAAGCTCTGTTCTATTTGCGTGCCCGCGGAATAAGTGAAGATAAAGCCCGATTGATGATGATGAATGCCTTCGCACATGAAGTTGTAGAGCAGATCAAAATTGAGGCGCTTCGTGAACGAATCGACGATCTTATTGCCAAAAGATTAAGTGGTGAAGTTGCCCGTTGCCACGAATGCGGTTACAACTGCGATTGTTAACCATTATTTTTTCTATCAAAATTATGAGGTAAAGTCTGCCCAATATTAATATTTCTACTTTTGTGAAAGTCAATTTCACCATGAATTACGATATCAAAAAAATACGAGGTTTCTTTCCTATACTTCGACAAAAAGTATATAACAAACCGTGGATTTATTTTGACAGTGCGGCGTCGGCACAAAAACCAATACAAGTTTTGATGACTGAAGAAAAGCTGCATAACGATTATTACGGGAATATTCACCGTGCGGCTCATTTTATGGCAGATAAGGCTACTGAACACTTTGAGAATGTTCGTTCAAAGGTTCAGCAGTTTATCAATGCAGAGTCGCGCGAAGAAATTATTTTCACCAAAGGTACAACCGAAAGTATAAATTTGGTGGCCTTTTCATTTTGCGAACAATTTATCAGTGAAGGGGATGAAATTATTGTTTCAGAGATGGAACATCATTCGAATATTGTTCCATGGCAGTTAGCTGCTTTAAGGAAAAAAGCAAAAATTGTAAAGTTGCCATTTAACGATTCAGGTGTTCTGGAAATAGTAAAATTACCTAGTTTAATATCCGAAAAAACAAAACTAATAGCCGTTGCGCATGTTTCAAACGTATTGGGCTCAATCAACCCCATTTCAGAAATTGTAAAAATTGCCCGTAAAAATAATGTGACAGTTTTTGTTGACGGGGCACAGGCAGTGCAGCACCTTCAAGTTGATGTTCGAAAACTCGATGTTGATTTTTATGCTTTCTCTGCTCACAAAATTTATGGTCCAAATGGTGTTGGAATTCTGTACGGTAAAAAGAAATACCTAAACGAGATGCCTCCATATCAGGGAGGAGGTGAAATGATCTCAGAAGTTTCGTTCGATGGAACAACTTTTAACGAACCACCCTACAAATTTGAAGCTGGTACACCCAATATAACTGGTGTTGCTGCTTTGGGGGCTGCCCTTGATTTAATTAACGAAACAGGGCTTGAAAATATTTCAGTTTGGGAGGACGAATTGCTTAAATATGCAACGTCAAAGCTTAAAAAAATTGAAGGCTTAAAAATCTATGGAGAATCTCCGGAGAAATCGAGTGTAATTTCATTCAATATTGAAGGGATTCATTCATATGATTTGGGCATGTTGCTTGATAAATCAGGAATTGCAGTAAGGACAGGTCACTTGTGTGCTGATACGGTTATGCAGCATTTCAATATTAACGGATGTGTAAGAATATCATTTGGAATGTATAATACAAAAGAAGAGATCGACATCTTCATAGATGCTTTGAACAAAGTTAGAGTAATGTTAGTTTAGATTTCTCTTATTTCTGTTCGGCTACTTTTGATTCTTTATTTTCTGTTTTTTTCTCAGGGTTTTTGGGTAAAATGTAACCTATTAATGCTCCGTATAAAGTACTCGATTGCCAGTGTGACTGAATAGGACAGGTCCCTGATGTACAACCAATAAAATACCAATATCCAAATCCTATAGCTGCACCAATCGCTATTCCCATCAACTTCCATCTATATCGAAACAGAAAATCGTTCATTGTTCAAATTTTCATAAAGAAACAAAGCTTTAACCATATTTAAAGTGACATTAGTTACTTAAGAAATGGTAGCATTAACAGGATATACATTTTTAAGAACGCTATTTAAATCTACCATCTACAAAAAAACACAGTCACCTAACATTGAATCAGCTGATGATCAGCAGCAAAAACTAATTTTGAATTTTAATATACTGCTAATTTTGAAAGATTCCTGATAAGTGTTATTTCTAATCGTTGTCAGAAATTAAAATTTTTAGAACTTTGCATTTTAAAAGAAAAGATGACCATAGAAGAAGTACAAAAGGAAATAATTGATGAGTTTTCCATCTATGAAGACTGGATGGATAAATATGGTTACTTGATCGAGCTCGGTAACGAATTAAAAGCATTGGACGCGAAAGATAAAAATGACCAGAACCTGATTAAAGGCTGTCAGTCAAGAGTATGGCTTGTTGCAGAAATGAATGATGGAAAAATTAATTTCAAAGGAGAAAGTGATGCAGTTATTGTAAAGGGACTGGTAGCACTTTTACTTCGGGTTGTTTCAGGCAGAACCCCTAAGGAAATTATTGAAAATAATCTGCATTTTATTGATGATCTTGGATTGAAGCAACATCTTTCTCCAACCCGATCAAATGGACTTTTAGCTATGGTAAAACAAATTCGCTTATATGCTGTTGCTTATAACAGAATTGAAGGATAAGGAGAGAAAAGCAATGGACAAAAGAATAGACTTAATAATAAACAACTTGAAAGAGGTTTACGACCCTGAAATTCCGGTGAATATTTATGATTTGGGCCTGATATACAACGTTGATATTGATGAAAATAACAATGCAAATATTTTAATGACTCTGACAGCCCCTGGTTGTCCGGTAATTGATGTTCTAATTGACGATGTAACATTGGCAGCAAAATCAGTGGAGGGCATTGAAAGTGTAAATGTAGATTTAACATTTGAACCTCCTTGGGACAAATCAATGATGAGTGAAGAAGCCCGATTGGAACTGGGATTCTTTTAATTGTCGATTAAACCATAAAAAGAACCATGCTGTTAACAACATGGTTCTTTTTATTTGTGTGGAGTATAAGATTAAATTTATTCTGTTTTGACAAAAAACCAGGCAAAAAAAGGCAGCTTCTACAAGCTGCCTCAAAGCCATGAAAACAATTAAACAATGTTCAGAAAACAGAAAACTAGAAACAATTAAATCGTCATAATATCTTTCTCCTTAGCTTTCACTAAGTCATCAACTTTCCTTCCAAAATCATCCGTTAATCTCTGCACTTCAGCCTCACCATCCTTTTGCATATCCTCAGACAAACCATCTTTCAGTAATTTCTTCAGACTATCATTTGCCTCTTTTCGTGCAGTTCGTAAACTTACTTTTGCAACTTCCCCTTCCTGACTAACCTGCTTCACCAGACCTTTTCGTCTTTCTTCAGTAAGAACAGGAACGTTTATTCGAATAATCTCCCCATTATTTTCAGGATTAAAACCTAAGTTTGCTACCAAAATGGCTTTTTCAATAACTGGAATTAATCCTTTTTCCCAAGGTTGAATAGCTACCGTTCTGGCATCAGGTGTACTAACATTTGAAACCTGATTCAATGGAACCAAACTACCATAATATTCTACCATTACACCATCTAACATCGCAGGAGATGCTTTCCCTGCCCTAATATGAACCAATTCCTTTTCAAGATGGGCTATCGCCTGCGTCATTCTCTCTTTTGTATGTTCTAAAACGAAATCAAGTTCTTCTTCTTGCATTAGGTAAAGCCTCTTTTCAACTCTGTACTGTTAGCAAATATAGAAAAAAATTAAATAATTGAAATTTTATATGGAAAATATTATAAAATCAATTGAAAAAAAAATCAACAAAACACAATGGTACCGAGGTTTTCACCATCTATAACTTTCTGTAAATTACCTTTTTGGTCCATATTAAAAACCAATATCGGCAAATTGTTTTCTTTACACATAGTAGTAGCAGTTAAATCCATTATTTTTAGATTTTTCGCGTAAATTTCGTCAAAACTTATAGTGTCGAATTTTTTTGCATTTGGATCTTTTTCCGGATCAGCTGTATAAATTCCATCCACCCTTGTTCCTTTTAACATTATTTCAGCTTCAATCTCAATTCCTCTTAATGCACTGGCAGTATCTGTTGTAAAATAGGGATTTCCAGTGCCAGCCGAGATAATTACAACTTCACCTTTATTTAAAAACTCAATTGCCCTTTCTTTGGAATAATATTCACCGATAGGTTCCATTCTAATTGCAGTCAGAACATGCGACTTGATTCCATAACTAATTAAAGCAGAATTTAACGCCAGGCTGTTGATTACGGTTGCCAGCATCCCCATTTGGTCTCCTTTTACACGATCGAATCCTTTTGCGGCACCACTTAATCCGCGAAAAATATTTCCACCACCGATTACAATTCCAACCTGAACAGATGATTTCACTAAATCTGCAATTTGTTCAGCATAATCATTTAATCTCTGCTGATCAATTCCGTATTGTTGGTCTCCCATCAATGATTCGCCACTTAGTTTCAACAGAATTCGTTTATACTTTGCCATTATATTTTGTTTTCAATATTTTTAGAAAAATTGGTACTATTTATTAACTTAATTTTTTCTGCATAATCGATGGAGTATTATGCAATCTATTTTTTTGATTATTAAAATAATTATTACAAAATCCCAAGTATAAACTTGATATTTTCTTATATAATTTCAATTCCCTGTTCTTTACAAAGCTTAACTGATAATTCACTTAGTTTATATTTCTGTATTTTACCACTTGCTGTCATCGGAAAGCTATCGACAAAGAATATGTACTTCGGTATTTTGAAACGTGCAATTTGTCCACGGCAGAAATCAACAATCTCTTCTTCAGTAAGTTTTTGTCCGGCTTTAAGCTTTATAAAAGCACCAACTGCTTCACCGTATTTTTGACTTGGCACACCTGCAACTTCAACGGCCTCGATTTGAGGCATCTTATATAAGTAGTTTTCGATTTCACGTGGGTAAATATTTTCACCACCTCGAATAATCATGTCTTTTATCCGTCCGGTAATTCTATAAAATCCATCTTTTGTTTTTATAGCAAGATCTCCGGAATGTAACCATCCGTCTTTATCGATAACCTTCTGAGTTGCCTCCGGATTATTATAATAGCCTTTCATTACATTGTATCCCCGACAACATATCTCGCCTTGCTCTTCAATTTCACATTCCTGCCCTGTATCGGGATTTACAATTTTTACTTCAACATTTGGATATGCGTAACCAACAGTTGTAGATCGGACTTCGGGCGTATTATGTGTTCGCGTTGCGGTCATCCCGGGAGACGATTCGGTTAATCCATAAACGATAATGATGTCTTTCATATTCATTTTATTCATTACCTGATTCATCGTTTCGATAGGACATAGGGCTCCAGCCATAATACCCGTTCGAAGCGAAGACAAATCGAAAAGATCGAACATCGGGTGATTTAGCTCTGCAATAAACATGGTAGGAACACCGTACAAAGCAGTACACTTTCCTTTTTGAACCGATGCAAGAACCATTAAAGGATCGAATTCTTCGTTAAAAACAATAGTGGCCCCATGTGTAATAATGGCACAAAGTGCCAAAACACAACCAAAACAATGAAACATAGGAACACAAACCAACAGCCTCTCATCGCTGGTGTAATTCATACACTGTCCGGTTGCCAATCCATTATTCAAAATGTTATGATGGGAAAGCATAACTCCTTTGGGAAAACCAGTTGTACCTGACGTATATTGCATGTTAACTACATCATGACAATTCAATGAAACCTTAATACTTTCCAGCTCAATATCGTCAATATGGTTACCAAGAAGTATTAATTCAGCGGTATTAAACATCCCCCGATGTTTTTCCTGACCAATAAACACAACATTTTGGAGTTCAGGAAACTTCTTTGTGTTTAGTTCCCCACGCAGTTGTTCTTTTAGTTCAGGTACAAGATTGAAAACCATCTCCACAAAGTCACTATCACGATAACCATCAGCAAGACAAAGTGTATTTATATCAGCATTCTTTAGCAGATATTCCAGTTCTGCTAATTTATAACTTGTATTTATGGTTACAAGAATTGCCCCAATTTTTGCGGTTGCAAACATGAAGGAAGTCCAATCAGGAACATTCTTTGCCCAGATACCAACTTTATCACCTGGTTTTACTCCAATATACAAAAGTCCTTTTGCCAGATTATCAACCCGCTTGTTAAACTGTGCGTATGTGAAACGCAGGTTACGATCAGGATAAACCATAAATTCCTTATCCGGAGTTTCAAAAGCCCACTTTTCAAGGATCTCTCCTAATGTATAATCAATTAGCTGCATGGTTATTTTTGGTCTGTTAGATTTTTTTGAATGGATTAAAGCGGATAGTAAATTACTCCAAGTATTGTTGCTTTTTGCTTTTCGAAAGCATGAACATTATGTGCAACTACTGAATCCAGATAAATGCTATCTCCCTCATCCAGAGTGTAAATATCTTTTCCATAATTTATCTCTATCTTGCCACTTAATACATAAATGAACTCTTCTCCTTCATGAGATGAGAGCTTATAGTCTGATTCTTCAGAAGGCTCAATTTCGATAAAAAAAGGCTCCATGTGTCTTCCTGTTTTATCCTGAGCTAAGGAATAAAAGTTCAGGTGTTCACGGGTTGACTCATCCTTTGTAGAGAAACTCAGCGAAGGATCTTTTGCTCCAGCCTTTACCACAACCGGGCCAATTTGTTCCTGATCGTCAAGAAATGTTCCCATACGTACACCAAGTGCCCTGGTAATTTTAATTAGATGCCCAAGTGACGGAACGACTCCATCGTTTTCAATGGACTGAAGCTGTTTTATATCTACATTGGCTTTCATGGCCAAATCGTCCAGGCTGATTTGTCTGAATTTTCTGTACTCTTTAATTTTTGTACCTACTTTATTCCCGTTTTGCATTTCAAAAAAAATTAATAATCAACAAAATTAAATTTTGAATGGAAAGTAACAATGGGAATTGACAAATAATAAAAAAGGCGCCTTTCATAAGACACCTTTATTTTATTTTTTTCTCACTAAATCCATTTAATGAATTTAAAATCCTGCCGATGAGCCAGATTTTCGTTTTTAGGAAAAATTCTGAACCCATAGTTAAAGGATCCCGGATGATTAGGATGCAATTTATGCGTATAACAACAAACAGAACCTTCGCAACTCTCTGCAACAAATTCAACTGTTTCCACAATTCTTGCCGGCCTGTCGTTTTCATTTTCAGCCACAACCAACTCCACACCAATCTCATCACACGACAAACCTTTTAAATCAAGGTGCACGCTAACCGGATAATGCTGACCAATTTTCATTTTGTTGGTAATTCCATCCGCAATATCAACTCCTACAACCTCGATTTCGCTCCATTTCGAGCTTATTTTGTTTTTCCAGGCAACCATCTCTTTTGTAAGCTTAAAATTATCCGATGTCATTTTAAGCGTCCTTTCAAATTGCGGATGATAATATCTTTCCTGGTAATCACGAATCATTCTGCCGGTAGTAAAGTTTGGCGCTACATCAGCTATTGTGTTTTTAATATAACCAACCCACTTTTCAGGAACACCTCTACTATTGCGTTCGTAAAATGCTGTGGTAATTTCTTCTTCAAGAATTGTATAAATAGTTTCTGCATCCAGTTCATCCTGAAAGTCCTGAACATCATATGCCCTTTCGGCTGGCAATGCCCAACCTGCATCTTTTTTATAACCTTCAACCCACCAGCCGTCAAGAACAGAAAAATGTAGTGTTCCGTTCATAACTCCCTTCTCTCCGCTGGTCCCGGAAGCCTCCAAAGGTCGTGTTGGTGTATTCAACCAAACATCTACTCCTTGTAATAACATTTTTGCCAGGTTCATATCATAATTCTGGATAAACAAAATCTTCCCCCTGAACTCAGGGCGTTTTGACACTTCCACGATACTTCTTATCAAATCCTGTCCGGCTTTATCGGCTGGATGTGCTTTCCCTGCAAAAATAAACTGTACCGGACGTTTTGGATCGTTGACAATTTTTGCCAGTCGTTCCAAATTCCGAAATAAAAGATAACCTCTTTTGTAGGTAGCAAAGCGCCTTGCGAAACCAATTGTTAAAGCATTTGGATTTAGTTTGCCCATTATTTCGGTTATCAGTTTCGGATTCTCGTGGCGTTTAACCCAGTTATCGGAAAACCTGGCTTTTATATAATTTATCAATTTTAACCGAAGCTTTTTCCGAAGCTCCCAGATATCATAGTCAGGCACATTATAAATGTTTTTCCATGCATCAAAATGTAGTTGGTTTGCAGGGAATGATTCTCCAAAATACGCTTTATGAATTTCTTTCCATTCTTTTGCTGTCCATGTTGAGTAATGTACTCCGTTTGTTACATATCCAATAGCTAATTCTTCTTTGAAAAATCCGGGATATAAATTTTTAAGTACTTCTTTGCTTACATCGCCATGTAACATACTTACGCCGTTAATTCCCTGTGAAAGGTTGCTAGCCAGGTAGCTCATATTAAAATGATCTTCATTTTCATAAGCTTTTCCCAACATCATAAATTCATCCCAAGACAATCCAATTGATTTGGATGTGCTTTCCATGTATGGTTTAAACAAATCAACATAAAATGAATCGTGCCCCGCAGGAACCGGGGTATGGGTAGTAAACACAGTTGATGCCCTTACAACCTCCTTTGCTTCTTCGTAACTTAAACCAGAATTGGCAATGAGATTCGAAATTCGTTCAACACCAATAAAAGCAGCATGACCTTCGTTACAGTGATAAACATCCGATTTATACCCAAGTTTGTTTAATGCTCTGATTCCACCCAAACCCAGCAACATTTCCTGTTTTAAGCGATTTTCATTATCGCCACCATATAAATGGTGAGTTACTGAGCGATCCTGCTCCTGGTTTTCAACATGGTCGGTATCGAGAAGATACAATTTTACATTCCCAACATTTACTTGCCAAACCCATGCTATAAGGGTTCTGCCAGGGTATTCAACTTCTACTTTTATCCAATTTCCATGTTCATCAACAACAGGAGTAACAGGTATTTTTGAAAAATGCTGAGCTTCATAATTAGCCAGTTGCTCACCAGTTGTATTTAAAGTTTGTTTGAAATAGCCGTATCGGTATAATAATCCGACAGCGACCAAATTTACTTTTGAATCGCTGGCTTCTTTCAGATAATCGCCTGCAAGTATTCCCAAGCCTCCGGAAAAAATCTTTAGGCTGTCGTGTAGCCCGTATTCCATACTAAAATAAGCGATCTGCGGGCCATCTAATGATTTCCGCTCTTCGAGATATTGATAGAATTTCTCGTAAACATTTCGCATTTTATTTGTAAAAAAATCATCCTGTTCCAGTTGAACAAGTCTTTTATAGCTTACTTCTTCCAAAAGAACTACTGGATTATGTTCACATTCTTCCCATATCTCTTCATCTACATATTCAAATAATTCCCGGGCATCTGTATTCCATACCCACCATAAATTTCTGGATAGCTCTCTTAATGGACTTAAACCCTCTGGCAGATTTGATTCTACTACTATTTTTTTCCATACCGGTGCCTCTATTGCCGGTAGTTTTATATATCGTATTCCTTCTGATTTCATACTTTGATTTTAATTAATCGATTAAATGTACGCCTTACAATAAGCGAAGTGCAAAAAAAGTATTTTTTAACTAAAATGATTTAAATACGTTGCTGTAACCCAAATAATTAATTAAACCTTCACACCAAACTATTGTTTATTCCGGCTTTTATTTTCTTTTTTTCCCTTTCTGTAACCGAATTATATTTGCCTCCATTTTTTTGATTTTTTCTTCCTTCTCTTCAATAATTCTATGCAATGCTGCTATTTCGTTTTCAATTTCGCTTTCTGCAACAAACGAATTCAGACGAATTTTAAAGTCGCTTAACACATTCATGTAATTAATGAATGCTTCGTAAGGGGTATCGAATGGATTGAAATAACGATGCACTTCTCCATCAGATAAATATTTGGTTGACATATAGTAAAAATGATCGCTTACCTGTAAATAATTCCAATCTTTATTCAGTTCTGCATCATTGCAACGAACCATTCTTCCCCGCAAATTATATAATTTCTCAAAAGCTTCTTTTTGCATTCCGTTTCCAAGCCAGGCTGTTAAGTCACGTTCTTCATCGGCCCAGGAAATTGGACTTGGAACATGCACTGATGAAATAGGTTGCAATTCTTCCACTACCTCTGAAGGAGTTGCAAATCTGAGGTTTTTGCTTTCGACTATTTTTTGGGGTAGAGCCTCCAAAAATTTAAAAATACCGCTTTCTTCCGGCTGGCGTTCCCCAAACGATTCGTAACTCAGAAACAGGTTAATCACTTCCTCTCTCGGATTCATTTCTTCCATCCAGCCTATAAATTTCTCCGCTGTTAACGGATACTCTGTCCAGTTTCTATTTGAAAACCGAAAAGAAATATCATCGCTAAGCTTAAAATTCCGCATCAGAACTTTTAACCGTGGATTAATTGCATTCACATAAACATAATTCGGACTTTTCCATCCCAGGATATGTTTGGCACCTTCAGTTAAAATAGCGCTGTAGCCCATTTCAGCCACCTGTGCACCAATCTCATCGGAATATATCATTTCCGTGTTTCTGAAAACACGGGGTTTGTGAGCAAAAAGTTCCAGAATTTTCTGTTCGTGAAGTTTTACCTGTTCCTCAAAAATGGTCTTATCTTTTAACGAAGACAAAGAATGGGAATAGGTTTCGGCCAGAAATTCTACACACCCCGTTTTCGCCAGTTTCTGAAAAGATTCAATTACTTCGGGTGCATACAAAACAAACTGCTCCAAAGCTGGTCCTGTAATTGAAAAAGAAACTTTAAACTTACCTTCCAGTTTATCGGCAAGTTTGAGCAAAATTTCATTGGTGGGTAAATAACTTTTTAAAGCTATTTTCCGCATTATTGTTTCGTTGGTGTAATCATCATAATAATAGTGGTCGTTGCCAATATCGAAAAACCGATACCTACGATGCCTAAACGGTTGATGAACCTGAAAAAATAAACAAACAGACTTCATATTTTAAATTTAATTCACCTGAATTATGGCTGATTTATAAACTTCAGTTACCTTCCTTGCCGAGTTGATCCACTTCAAATTGCCGACTTCAAGTTTCCCCTGTTCCTTAAAATGTTCGGAAAGTGCGTTGTAATTCAACAAACCATATATCGCATCAGCCATTGCATACGTATCCCAAAAATCAATTTTTATGGCATTTTCCAATATCTCAGCTACTCCTGACTGATTGGAAATGATTACCGGAACTTTTGATTGCATCGCTTCCAAAGGGACTATTCCAAAAGGTTCAGAAACTGATGGCATCACAAATACATCCGTCATATGAAACATTTGGGTGACGTCGTTCCCGCTTAAAAACCCCGTAAAGTGGAAACTTTCTGAAATTCCGAGTTCGGCAACGCGTCGAACCATTGAATCCATCATATCTCCACTTCCAGCCATGACAAATCGAACATGGTTCATTTTTTTCAATACGAGGTTGGCAGCTTCAATAAAATATTCAGGACCTTTCTGCATGGTGATTCGGCCTAAAAAGGTTACAATCTTTTCATCTATTCCCCGTTCCGGGAAACTACCATTACCTGTTTCCACCGGTTCAACGGCGTTATAAACTATAGTTATTTTATCGGCCGAAATTCCATACTTTTCAATAATCGTCTTTTTAGTCAAACTACTAACTGCAATTATTTTATCGGCCATTTCCATTCCTTCACGTTCAATGGCGTAAACTTTTGGATTTACATCTCCACCACTGCGATCAAAGTCCGTTGCATGAACATGAATTACCAAAGGTTTTCCGGATATTTGTTTTGCAGCAATTCCGGCTGGATAAGCCAACCAGTCGTGCGCATGAATAATGTCGAAAGAATTGTGCTTAGCAATAATTTCAGCAACAGCTGCATAATTCCTGATTTCATGCAACAAACCAGGACCATATTCGCCGGTAAAATTAATTTTGAATCCTTCGTCAGTGTTAATAAAACGGGTATGTTTTGAATATTTTTTCTGTTTTAATTTCCAAAACTCATCTTCGCTAACATACGGAATGATTTGCGAGTCGACCTCGTAGTAGTCAATTTTTTTCTGCAAATCTTCGAATTGGATTTCTGTTTGCGAGATCGCTACATTATTGGCGCCAATTAACTGCATTGATGTCGGATGTTCATCTCCATGTTCTTTAGGCACAACAAAGCTAACTTCAATGCCATCAAGTTCTGTCAGTCCTTTTGTTAAACCGTAACATGCAGTTCCAAGTCCTCCTGATATATGAGGGGGAAATTCCCATCCGAACATTAATACCTTCATAATCAAATTAGTCTTTAAAATTTTGAACCAAATGCGTGGCATAAACAACCCCCGCTACACTCCATGCCTGAGAAATTGCGCCTTTTGCCCTGTGTGGTGGATCACCGTTATACATTTCCGACATTGTACCAATGCAATGTTCTGTTATATCATCTTCAAACTCTTCCATTATTTGTTTCACATATGGCAAACCACCTCTTTTGTGAATTTTCAGATAACCTTCTACAAAAAATTGTATTAACCATGGCCACACAGCACCTTGGTGAACTGCAACCTCCCGCTCGTTTGGCCCTCCTTCAATCAATCCCCTGTATCTTAAATGATCGGGCGAAAGCGTTCTAAGGCCCCGATTCGTTAGCAGTTTCTTTTTTGCAACACTCAAAACTGATTTTTGTTGTTCTTTTGAAAGCGGAGAATAATCCATTGCTACTGCAATTACCATATTGGGGCGCACCGACCAGTCACGAACTCCATTCTTTACAACATCGGCGAGATGCTCATGACCTTCCTGCCAAAACGTTTTAAGAAATGCATCCGCTACTTTTTTCACCATCGATTTCCACTCCTCAACAAACTGATGATCTCCCGCCAAATCAGCTAAATCCAACGCAAAACAAATGGCATTAAACCACAACGCATTAACTTCAACGGGTAAACCATCACGTTGAACGACAGGCTTACCATCAACATACGAATTCATCCAGGTAAGCGCTGTATTTTCCTTTTGAGCATAAACAAGCCCTTCTTTGGTGGTTCCAATATACTTTAGCCTTGAATTTTTATACGCATTTAAAATTTCCTTTATTGACTCGCCATAATGCCTCCATAATTCCTTTGGATGCTCATATTTTTTAAAATATTGCATTAATGTCCACATAAACCAAAGTGGTGCATCAGCCGGATAGTACGACCTATCTGTGTGATTTATCTGGTCAGGGAAGAAACCATTTTTTAAATGGCGCAAATAAGTATCAAGTACTTTTCGACAATTTGTGCCATCATTCATTGATAAGCACAACCCAGGAAGTGAGATGAACGTTTGTCGTGTTATACTGTCGTACCAAGGAAACCCCGCAATAACATCAGTTTCATTTGGTTTATGAGAAATAAACTGCTCAGCAGCATTATCCAGCGATGACAAAAATGAGAGCCGCTCTTTACGGCCATTTACCTCTTTTGTAAAACGTTGTTTTAATGAAACAGGCCTTGTTTCGCTGGTACCTGCAGCAAACACAATCGTTTCTCCCTTTTTTATTGGTAATTCGAAATACCCCGGAACAAACAAATCTTCAAGATAATCATATCCCCGATTGAGTTCTTTTAGATATTCAATATTGTAATACCAATCGGGCACCGGAATAAATTCAACTTTTTTGCTAAACTGCATATAAAGGTTCGGATATCCTTCATACAAACACATACTTATCCCATTCTCAACAGCATGGAATTTACTGTTGGCAAACATGTTGGCTTTGCTCAAATGATGTATATTCCGGAAAGCCAGAAAGGGTTTGAATCTTAAAATGGTTGGAGAATGAGCATCTTCAAGTTTAAAACGAATAAGTAACCTTTCTTCTTTCTCTACCAAAACCCTCTCTCTTGTTAAAACCACTCCCCCAACCCTGTAACTATATTTTGGAACACGGTTGAATTCAATATCCTGGATGTATTTATGTCCTTTAGGTTCATAGTTTCCTCCCTGATAGCGATGAATTCCCAAATTAAATTCAGATCCATTCTGAACTATTGTTTCGTCAAGTGAAGAAAGTAAAACATGCTTTTCGCCTCCGAATTGTTGTATCGGACAAATTAAAAGCCCGTGATATTTGCGTGTGTTACAGCCACTAATTGTTGTACTAATATAGGCTCCGGCCCGGTTTGAACGAAGTATTTCTTTGTTTAGTGAATACTCCAGATTAACTAATTGTTCCTTATCAAATCTAAGGTAACTCATCATTAATAATTTTTAAGGTGAAGTTATTGGTAATGTTAGCAATGTACAGGGAAAAATGCTTTCCTGTAAATGTAAAATTTTATATCCAAATTTACCTCATATTATTATCTGTTTCGTTAAACTCAGAAACAAAATATTCTTTTTCTAACGTTAAGTTTATATAAGGAAATTCTACTGAAAACTGATCGATTTGTTTCAATGTTGTCTGAATAAAATTTCGGTATTCCGATGAGCCTTTTTGCTGTGGCCGATGGTTTTTCGCCATTATAAATTTATTCACCCGCTTTGAAACCTCTCGACTTTTCCGGTTTAGTAACCTCTCACTGAATTTCTCCCAAATATGATTGATTGTGAAATCCGTTAAATGAATCATATCTTCATTGTAGTAACGGTAATCCCGTAACTCATCCATAACAATTTCGTAGGCAGGAAAATATGCACAGAAATCTTCGCCCAGTTGTTTAATAATTTCATCGATGGCAAGCAACAGAACCGATTTGCTCCTTTGATTTTCAATGGCCCCATCACTCCAATGCCGAATCGGACTAACGGTAAAAATTACTTTGAGATCAGGATTTATTTGTTGCAATACCGATAAAATCTGAACATAATTCTCCACAATTGATTCTACCGGCAAGCGAAACCTTTCGAATTCTTTCGCCGGAATTTTATGGCAATTGGAAACGGTTTGTCCTGTTTTTTTATACCGGTAAACCCATGCTGTTCCAAACGTAATAAATAAGAACCCAATTTCGCGAAGATTTTTCGAAGACATTTCCAAACGGTTGTTTATTGCGTCCAACGCTTCATTCTGATGGTGTGATGAAAACCGTCCGTGATGATAGAAGCTGTGCCAAATTTCTTTCCACTGAATTAAATCGTCAGCAGTAAATTTTCGATTTTCAAGCAATAATTGCAGGCTGGCAGCCACCGAAACCGGATTGTACAGAATACCAAAAGGGTTAATATCGACATCGAATTTTAAATTGGCCATCCGATTTCCAACATTCTCGGTAAAACAAGAACCGATAAACATATTTTTTATGCCGTAACCACTTTGCCATTCATATTCTGGCAACTCAACAACCGTATGGAATTTTGAAATTTCCATTAGCGAACCTTAGCAAAATCAATCTTTTTTAAAACTAAACCCGTTCTGGCCGGTAAATATAATTTCAAATAATGCTGGCTCGTAATTCCTCCGCTTGGCAATGTGTAGTAACTAATATCTTCATCAACTAAATCGTGCCCGCCAAAGCGCCCGGAATCGGTATTCAAAACAATTTTATATTTTCCGGAACCCAGCGGAATTCCATAATCGGTAAACGATTGTGTTGGATTGAAATTGAACACGAATAAAAACAAACCACGATGATAAGCCAGGATATTATCCGGCTTGTTTTCCATAACAAAATCAACCGAAGGGATTGTTAATAGTTTATTCTCTTCAATAAACTGAATCATTTCTTTATCGAAATCATACAACCAGTGAAATTTCAGGTCCGGATCTTCCGAAATACTCCAGATTCGCCGGCAGTGTTTGTACGACCAACCATTTCCTTCACGCGGAAAATCAATCCATTCCGGGTGTCCGAATTCATTTCCCATAAAATTCAGATAACCTCCACCCGCTGTAGTTGCAGTTATTAACCGGATCATTTTATGCAATGCAATTCCACGATCAACAATCAGGTTAGGTTGATCTTTCCGCATGCTAAAGTACATTTCCTTATCGATGAGTCTGAAAATAATTGTTTTATCACCCACAAGCGCCTGATCGTGTGATTCTGCATAACTAATTACCTTTTCATCCAAGCGTTTCGAAGTAAGCTGGTAAAATATTTCGCCAACGTCCCAGTCGTTATCCGATCTTTCTTTAATTATTTTTATCCAAAAATCAGGAACACCCATCGCCATTCGATAATCGAACCCCAGTCCACCATTTTCAACAGAAACAGCTAATCCGGGCATACCACTCATATCTTCAGCAATAGAAAGTGAATCCGGTTTCACCTGTTTTATCAACTTGTTGGCCAATCGGAAATAGGTTGTAGCTTCATGGTCAACATTCAAATCGAAATAATCATCATATCGGGTAAAAGCCTTTCCCAATCCATGATCGAAATACAACATACTGGTTACGCCGTCAAAGCGAAACCCATCGACTTTAAATTCCTGAAGCCAGTATTTTATATTGGAGAGCAGAAAATGCAGTACTTCATTTTTCCCATAATTAAAACAGTAGGAATCCCATGCAGGATGCAATCCTTTGGGACCTTCATGGAAAAACTGGAAACGGGTGCCATCATAATTTCCCAAACCTTCCACTTCATTTTTTACGGCATGCGAATGCACTAAATCGATAATAACGGCCATTCCCATTCCATGTGCTTCGTCAACCAGTTGTTTTAGTTGGTCGGGCGTACCGAAACGCGATGAAGGCGAAAAAAAACTGGAAACATGATAACCAAAACTCCCATAATACGGATGCTCCGGAATCGCCATTAACTGAATCACATTGTAGCCATTTCTCTTAATGCGCGGAAGCATGATTTCCCGAAATTCATTATAAGTATGAACACGTTCCTCTTCTCCAGCCATCCCAACATGCGCTTCGTAAATTAAAGGTGGCTCAATCGTTCGCTTAAAATCAGAATTTTTCCATTCGTATGGATGTTCCGGATACCACACCTGCGCATTAAAAATATGCGTTTCCGAATCCTGCACAACGCGGGTTGCCCAGGCCGGAATTCTTTTCCCAAAATTGATAGCCCAATGTACGGAGAGTGCATATAGGTCGCCATGGTGCAGCTGATCTTCCTTCAGGTTCAACTCCCAAACACCGTGTTCGAGCCTTTTAAATTCGTAACCATGTTTTTCCTGCCAGTCGTTAAACGTACCAATTAAATAAATAAAGGTTGCATTGGGCGCCCATTCGCGAATTACCCAACCTTGCATGGTTTTATGCAATCCGAAATAAAGATGCCCGGTTGCAAAATCATATAAAGATTTACCTCCGGTAATTTCTGCTTCTTTTACATCTGCTTCCTTTATCCGGTTCGAAATAATTTCGGCAAAAGGCCCTAACCAAGGATCGTCTTTAACTAGCTTCGGAATATAGTTCATGCTGTTGTTTTTTATAAAGATAAAAAAATCGGATTCTAACTCGAGTATGAATTTGCTAAAAATAATGATAAATGTTCCTCTAAAAAGAGCGCAGAGGTTGTAATTTAAAATCAGCGGCTATTTCAGTAGATAAATTTAATGTTATCAACCCACAGCGTACTTTCATCCGAGCCGATATATTGTATTCCCCGGTAACTTGACGTAAAATACATTATCATGTGCGTTGGAATGTCATCTTTTGTTCCCCAGCCGGTTTCGATTAGCGGAACCAATTTTTGTTTCGAATTATAAACATACACTTTAGCCACTTCAGGAATTAATCCCATAATTTTAGAATCATATTGGGGTAAATGTGTGGCATCGCCGTAATAAACCGGAAACTCAGCACTGTTAATCCAATCTTCCTGTTTACCTGTAAAAAACACGCGATTACCACCAACTCTCGTCGCAAAAACATTTCCGTTTTTGTCTTCCCATCTTTTCTGAAGTATAATACAAAACTCCGCCTTGTCAGCACCCTCTACCGGTTCTTTGCCGTAAGTTGCCTTAATGCATTTTTCTCCAACATGATATTTATAATCAAACATTACCTTTTGGGGTTTTTTATTAAACGGAATTCCCTGACTGACATTTTTCTCCGGGTCTTTTAATCCTTTTACAGGTTCAACTAACTCGCCAAGAAAAAGTGTTCCTGCAATTAAAACCTCTAAATGAATTCCTACAATATTATCCTTTCTTATTTTTGTTTCGAGCCGGGCACAGTATCCATTGTCCCTTTTCTCGGGAGTAACTCTGGTATTCCCGATATCCATAACCATTTTTGAAAAGATGTTGGTTGTACCCCATGGTGATGAACTGTCTCGTAGATGCATATCAAAAAAATCGGACTGAGAGCTTACTTTTCCAACACCATACAAATCAATGGTCTGCCCACTTAAAACCGACGATTCTTTTACTTTTCGGGAGTACCACCAATCAAGTGAAGAATAATTTAACTGGCCGCTATTGTCGATATATGCTGATGGACCAATTTGTGCAGGAGCACTTAACCCAAATTGAAAAACCAGGAATGTGGCTACTATAACATGAGGAAAATATTTCATCATCATTATTTTATGAAATTGCTTTGTCGAAAAATAAACGTGCAAATGTAATTGAATTAAAATCTCTTTCTTTACCCGATTTAAATTTGAGCATGATTTACGCGAACAAAACTTTTGCAAGCGCAAAATGTTCTGATTAAAAACTAAAAATAAGATGAGAAAATCCGGTTTTACAACAACTGCATTAAATGTTCCCTTTTCAAAAAACGATCCTCATAATTCATTGCAAATGCCGCTTTATGAAACGGTTGCTTTCGGATTTGATTCGGCAGAACAAATTGAAGCCACTTTTAAAGGAGAACATGTAGCGCATACATACTCACGAGCTTCAAGCCCGACGGTTGAATATTTCGAGTTAAAACTGAAAACCCTGACTAAAAGCAACGCTGTTTTGGCTGTTAGCTCGGGAATGGCGGCTATTTCGGATACTATTTTAGCAGTTCTCAAAACCGGTGAAAATTTTATTTCAGGAAGTCAGTTATTCGGTCACACGTATTCTCTTTTTAGTCAAACTTTAAACGATCTTGGAATTGAAACCAGGTTTACCAACCTAAAATCGGAAAGCGAAATTGAATCACTAATCGACACAAATACGCGGGCTATTTATTTTGAAACTGTCACCAACCCTCAACTTGAGGTAATTGATATTGAAATGCTGTCGAAAATTGCCAAAAAGCACCAACTTCTTCTTATTTGTGACAGTACGATTACGCCACCAAATGTTTTTAATGCAGCCAAATTTGGAGTCAACATTGAAGTAATTTCTGCTACAAAATATATTTCGGGGGGCGCGACCGCTTTTGGTGGAGTAATTATCGATCACGGAAATTATGACTGGAAGCAGAATCCTAACTTTTTGCAATACACTGAAAAATATGGGAAAAATGCGTTGATTGCAAAACTCCGTAAAAATATTTACAGAAATACAGGAGGAAGCATGGCTCCACAAACCGCTAAATTTATGATTCAGGGGTTGGACATCCTCGAACTTCGGGTTGAAAAATGCTATCAAAATTGTATGACATTGGGAAATTATTTCGAATCAAACGAAAAAGTGAAACAGATAAATTACCCCGGATTGAAAAATGACGCCGGTTTTGAGTTGGCAAAGAAACAATTTGATGGTGTTCCCGGTACAATTATGTCTTTCGATCTGGAATCAAAAGAGGCGTGTTTTTCTTTTATGAATAACCTGAAAGTTATCAAACGGGCCACAAATTTGAATGATAATAAATCGCTGATTATTCATCCGCACTCTACTATTTATGCTGAGTTCTCGGAGCAGGAAAGAAAGGAAGCAGGAATTAGAGATACAATGATGCGGCTTTCGGTTGGTATTGAAAACATCGAAGATTTAATTGCCGATATTGAGCAGGCTTTGGATTAACAGCGGAAATATTCGAATTAATTAGTTCGCACTTTTTACTTCAAACTTGCTGCTGCCAATACAAATTTTTCCATCGCTGGAAATACCTTCAACAAAAACCCTATACTTACCTACTTCATCTGAACTGTAGAAACTGACTTCTGCACTTCCTTCAACTGTTTTAATATCAGGATTCCAGTAAAGTGTAGTCCTTAAATCTGGCTTATTGATCTTCTGAATTTCAGGAGAATAGTTTGGAAAGTAAAAACTTCGAAAGTCAGAATAGCCAACAATATTTTTCTCAAGAACACCTTTCGTGGAAATTTCACCTGTATTCTTTTTGCCATGTTTTGTGTATATGGCAATTACACCGTTTGCTCCTTTAACACCAAATACGGCTAAATTTGTTGGCGATTTTAGAACCTCAATTTTATCAACATCATAAATTGGAATCATTTTAACTGAATTGATTACGATTTCCTCTGATTTTGAGAGGCCATTTTCATAATTTTCAGGTTGAGCGCCTGCAATCGAAAAACCCGTTGATGGATTTGTAGTCAACGGAACTCCGTCAACCAGAAAAAGGGGAGTTGATGAACCACTAAAACTACTTGTACCTCGAATCCTGACTTCATTATCACTAATATCAACACCTGGAATTTTCCCAACCATATAATCAATTACGTTTTCATACGCTTTTTCGTTCTCATCCACTTCCAAAACGAAATCTGCACTTTTGTATAGTCTGAAATGGCTATCTGATGCAACAGAAGTTTCTGGTTTCTTGCTTTTTACCTCGCGATGATTTAGCGATTGATTATATTTTCGCATAGCATTAAAACTCTCGTATTTCATTTTTGAAAACTCATCAGAAATTTTGCCCCTGCTTTTTAGCGATTTTACCTGAGATTCGCTTGGATCTACTACTTTAAAAACCGGTTCCAGATCGATTATTGTATTCATGTTTCCGGCTTCGCCTTTTGCCTGAACATAGACTTTTGCTGTATCGCTAAATAATAATCCCGGAAAAACGAAGTTACCCCAATTATCAGTTTTTTGGGTCAAAAAAGCAACTTCGGTATCTTTTTGAATGACCAGCGTTATTTCACCATTCTGAATTGGATTTGCAGTTAACTGGTTGGTTGCAATACCTTTTAAATTAAAACCTCCACTCTGAACATATTCTAATGATTCTGATTTTGCAGGTACTCCGTTCCAAAAATAACTTTTCCATCCGTTGATTAACATTACCAAACGTAATTTTGCATCGGAACTGAGGTCATTATCCACAAATAAATCGGTAGAAGATTCGATAAAACCATTTAATTCTGAATCAATTAAAAATTGAGATAATATATTTTTATTCCATCCGGCTTCAGGAATTGCTTCTTCATGAATTACAGAAACGGATACATTTGAGAAATCTTCAGGCGTCATATATTTCTTGTCAGTAATTTGAATTCTTACTTCTTCCCTGGTTTTGTATGCATTCAAATTTGCTTGTACCAAAAGGCTATTTACATTATTTGGCCTTTTAAAAACAAGTCTTTCCGACACCGGAACAAAATTTTTGTCGAGCAGAACCAGCCGGTTTATTCCATCGTTCATCGAACTGCTTTCGAACTTCATTACCTTGTTCATCCCGTCCATCGTAAACTGCTGGTAAAAGATCACCTCGCCATGATGCATGTTGGCCAGATACAAAACTTTGTCGACTATTTTATCGGAATTACCCGCAATATTTACAATCACTTCCTTGCTTGTATGATTTACCAACTGAATTTTTACTCCTCCTATTAAGGGCTTAAATTCGTACCTAAATGAAGGGAAACCTGTTATTTGTGCAAAATAGGATTTCCCGGTTTCAGGAGTCAAAAATAAAATCCCCATCCCCTTGTAATCGGTTTCGAAAGTGGTTACCACACTTCCCTTTTCATCTTTCACAATACCTTTTGCAACCACTCCAAATCCTTCACGGTTAATCGCTTTAAAAGCCACAAGATTGGTAACATTTTCAAGCAACACTCCCCCTTCGGGAAGAAATGTTACATCGGCCACCAAATTGTTTTCACTTTTGCCAGATGACCTTGAGTAACCTGAAATTCCGGAAATGGTAATTGGCTTGTAAAAATATCCGTCGTTTCCAAAATTCAACTGGTAATTGGTAAATGCCTGCATCATAAATTTTCCGGGCTTAATGGTATCAGGAATGGCAACTTGTCCGTAACCCTGCCCATTCACGGCAAGAAGGATTGACTGCAAAACAGGAATCCCATTATCATTCAGGATAGTTATATACACATTTTCTGCGCTTGGAATTAATCTACCGGAGCGACTATCAACGAGATAAACCTTAAACCAAATAGTGTCATTATGAAAATAATTTTCACCGTCGGTCTGGATATAAATTTTTTCGGCCGGAACCTTTTCATTGGCGGCAATCCAATTTTCCATTTGCTGCCCCAAAACAGGGGAAAATGCAACTATGCATAGCGAGAGAAATAAAATTCGATTAGACATGATTTTCAAGCTTAAAGTGATTGAATTACAGGTTTAATATTAGGTGTACTATTTAAACGACATTACAACAAACAACTACCCCGAATAAGTTATACCGACATTTTGATATACTTAAACAGAGCGCGATTGGGTTACACTCTTAGCTGTTTTTTTTTATCTAAAATTAAAAATTCAAGCAGCAAAGCTGATAGGAAGTACGCCCCGCATTCAAACCAACTTATCGTTTTCTCCTGATTGTAAAAATCCAAGATTTCTTTTGAGGCCGTTAAAACCTGTTCGCTTTACAGCCGACTTTCTAAAAAGCTCACTAAAAAGCTCCTTATCTATTTGATACCACTCTGTTGCCGGAAGGTTCAGTAGTTTTTGCTTTGGAATGAAAGCGGGTTCGTTATGAGGTTCTGACTTCAAATTCCACGGACATACATCCTGGCAAATATCGCATCCAAAAACACGGTTTTCAAATTTCCCTTTTAGCTGCGAATCCAGTTCACCTTTTAATTCAATAGTTTGATAAGAAATACATTTTCTTGAATCGATAATTCTGTTAGCAACAATGGCTTTTGTAGGACAGGCATCAATACAACGGGTACATTTTCCGCAATGATCAGCGACCGGCTTTGGTGAATCATAGGGAAGCTCAATGTCAAGAATCAGTTCCCCAATAAAAAAGAAACTGCCGTGTTCCACCGAAATTAAATTGCTGTTTTTACCAACCCAGCCAAGCCCGGCCTTTTTTGCCCATGCCCTCTCCAAAACCGGCGCAGAATCCACAAATGCCCGCCCGTTACATTCCTGGATTTCGGTCTGAATAAATTCAAGTAAAAAATGAAGTTTTTCCTTAAATACGAAATGATAATCGGTTCCGTAAGCATATTTCGAAAGAACCGGGGCAGAAGTATCTTTTTGCGTTTCTGAGGGAAAATAATTAAGCAAACCAACAATTATTGTTTTTGCATTTTCAAATAAAAGTGAAGGATTCAGGCGTTTTTCAAAATTCCGCTCCATGTATTTCATCTCTCCATTCATACCCTCTGACAACCACTTTTGCAAAGGCTCTTTTTCATCTTGAAGAAATGAAACCGGCAAAATAACACAATCAAGCAAACCCAGTGACTTTGCTTTAGACCTAATTAAATCCTGTATTTTCTCTTTGTTTTGCACGCCCTAAAAATAGGAACTTTCGGACAGACAACAACCCACAAAAAAACCTGTCTCGATTAAAGACAGGTTTTTAAATTTCGTAAAATGGCTGTTATTTCTTTTTCTTTTTAACCACAAAAAATACGATTGCAGCAATTACCACCACTGCAACAATGATAATAACAGCCGTATTTCCCGAAGATGATTGTTCGGCTGTTGCACCCAAATCCTGCTGCATGTAAGAGCTGTCCTGGGCATTCAAGTTATCGATATAAGTTCCGGTTTGTTCCTGAGCCATCAACATAAATGGAAGACTCATTAAAAATACAGCAACTGTGGCTGCAAGTCTTTTCATCTTTTTCATTTTGCTTTCTTTTTAAAATTTATAATTCTGTTTTAATCTTCTCGTTTACTGCATTTAAAAGAGGTTCGGCATTTACATATCTTGGATTTACCGCCAACAATTGATTCAATGTCTCTTTTGCCTTTTGATAATCGTCATTTTCAAACCAATAATTAGCTTCCAATAAATAAAATGGTTCATAGTCGGGGTAAATTTCCCTTCCACTTTGCAAATATCTATTAAAACTTTCAAAATCTTTTTCTTTAAATGCAATTTTTGCCAATTGTGCCAATAACCAAACATTATTTTCATCTTTCTTAACCGCTTCAAGCAAATCATATTCGGCGGCATCGGTATTACCCGATTCCATATTCTTTATACCCTGAAAATCGAGACCTGCGCCTCTTTTTAAAATTACGGCTATCGGGTTTCCCCGATGATAAAACGTTTTTATAATCTCGGATGACTGCCAGTTCCCGGCTTTCAACAATTCAGGATGAATGTAATTTACTCCGAACAAAGCGTAGTCCCAATCTGCTGAACTTCTCTCCGAATAAGGGATGTAGGTATATTTTATGTTCGGTATTCCTTCGAAATAATTTGAAAGATTGCAATTGCAAGCCACAGTTGCATCCCCATCACCAATTAATTGAATTAAATATTCCGAGGGCTTTTTTATTCCGTGAAAATAATAGTCGTACTCAAAATTCGACCAGGCTTTTTTATTTCCTCCCGAAATAGAATTAAAATAAATATAATCGGCCGGGAATGTGGCAGCCTGATGTTTTAATGGTAAAATCATGAGTCCAAAAAAAAATACGGAAGCAACCCACTTTACAACTTTTGAGTTACTTGCCGTCAAAAACCTCACGATTCCCACAGATGACAAAACGGCAAATAATGGTAATACAAAGAGCAACTGGCGAATCCCACTGTATAGATTGGCCTTTATAATTAAAACATAAACCAATGGGAAGAAAAGTGTAAAAAGCAAAAACAACTCAATAAAGAGTTGTTCGCTATTTTGTTGATGAATTTTTCTGAAAAATAAAATGAAAAATACCAGCAATCCGAGGAAAATAAATTCCGGCGTTGAAATCAGAAGCCATTTTGGTAAATAATTCCACGAAAGCTGAGTACTCCATAAAAATTCGCCCTCAAATATTTGTCGGATACTTACTACATAATGCTCCATCACACCCAAACTTTGTAATGGGTGTCGAAAAACATCCTGCAAGGCAAAGGGCCAGAACAACAATCCTCCGAAATATCCAATAACAAGAATTGTTATTCCCTGGCCCAATACCTTAACAAGACAAAGTTTAGTTGAAACGATATGTTTAAGTAAAAAAGGCTTCAAAATGAAATAAAAAAGTAATGCTGCGCCTGTATAGGCAAAAAGAATCAGGCCACCAATTCGCACTGAACTCGTAAATGCAATTGCGACAGCAAGCCCGATGGCAGTTTTCCAACGTGGTGACGGTAATTCTTTTAAAAAACGAATTATCATATAAATTCCAGCCATATAACCGGTGGCAAAAGGAATATCTTTCAGGTTTCCGAAAGCCTGCCCAAAAAGCCGTGGCATAACCAGGATTGAAATTATGGTAAGAGCAGAAACCCAGTATGAACCGGACAACTGATAGCCAATTAATCCCGCAAATAAAAGCAACAACCAAAAGAATATTGCTCCTGTGAAATGGCGAGTTAAAAATTCGTTTTCAATATTAAAAACACGGTTAACTAAAGCGGTTACGTTATCGACCGATTGACCGTAATATTTTAAGTTGGTTACAGGAGTATCCAAGCAAGAAGCGTCCTTCCCTCCGGTAAAATACCAGTTAACCACTTTTTTTGCATGTGGATAATGCAATTGCTCATCTACATTTACCGCTGCCTTTGGTGCAAGAACTGCCAAAACAAATGCAGCCATAACCAAGCTGATTATGAAAGCATTTTTTGATGATACTATGTTGGCAATCCTATTCATAAATTTCCTTTATAAAATATACCGGCCGGTTTTGTACTTCCTTAAAAATCCGGTAGATGTACTCTCCGATTAGCCCCAGAAATGTTAATTGAATCGAACCAAAAAAACTGACTGCCAGAAAAGTGGATGACCATCCAATGGGTGCATACCCTGCAAATTTTGACACAAAAGTATAAACGATGGCTCCCAAAAAAATAAAAATTCCAAACAAGCCAAAGTAAAGACAAGCTTTTATTGGCCATTTTGAAAAGGAATAAATTGCGTCTGCAGCAAGCGAAAAAAGCTTTCTGCGACTCATTTTTGCCTTTCCTTTTAATCGGTCCGGCCTATCGAATAATATAAAATCGTGCTTAAATCCAATAAAATTCCGTAGCCCGGGAACATATCTGTTTCTTTCGGTAAAACGAAGAATTGCCTGATGAGCTTTTTTATTTACAATACAGAAATTGCCGGCATTTACTACCTGTTCGCTTTCCGAGATTTTACTGAATATATGATGAAAAATATTGGTATAAATTTTTCTTGTAAACTTCTCATTTCTTTGATCCCTGACCGCAGTAACAATATCAGAATCCGTCTTTTTAATTTTATCAAAAAGAACCGGTATTAATTCAGGAGGATCCTGAAAATCGCCATCCATAATAATAACATAATCACCTTTAGCATAGTCTAACCCTGCAGTTAAAGCTGCCTGTAATCCAAAGTTACGGGATAAGGAAACAATTTTTAGTTCACTATTTTTTTCTCTGAAATGCAACAGATGACTTAGTGTGGAGTCTGTACTTCCATCGTCAACGCAAACCACTTCAAAAGACTCTCCAATAGCATTAAGATTGGAAAAAGTCTCAATAAGCAACCGGTCAACCAGGTTGCTTTCGTTTAAAAGCGGTATAACGACGGATATCATTTTATATTTTATGCTTTATGCTGAGAACCCGGCACCGGAACAGGGAATTCCATATCTACAGGTCCCATTTCATATTTTTCAGGTCCCAGTCTCATGGTCGAATTCATCATATCATCCCAGGTGACTTTTTGCCCGGTATAAGCAGCAGTCCTTCCCATAATTGCCGTTAAGGTTGAGATTGCTGTACGTTCTGCTTCTACTATTGGAGTATTTGTTCTGATTGCAGTAACAAGGTGAATATGTTCCTGTACATAAGGCGAAATAGCAACCACTTCCGTTGATTTTCCATCCTTGTTTTTTGGATATTCATATTTCCACTTAATTGAGCCATCGAGATTATACACTGTGTTTTTACAGTTTGTATATCCTTCCGTACCCATTATCAATTCGCCTAAAGTATTAGCACAATCATCAATTTGACGGGACATGCTGTGCGATGCGACACCGTTTCCATAATCAAAGTCAATACTAAAAAAATCGTACTGATCGCCTGTCAACCTTCTTGCTCTGCCACCAAATCCAATGGCCTCTTCGGGATGTTTTCCCATAAACCAATTGATAATATCGATGTTATGAACATGAGTATCTAAAATATGATCTCCGCAAAGCCAGCAGAAATTATTCCAGTTCCGTAGCATATATTCCATATCGCTCCAACCTTCTTCGCGTGTACGGAACCAAACATGCGATTGCAACCACCATGCTTTTGCCGAAACAATTTCACCAATTGCACCGCCTGCAACCTGCCTGTAAGTTTCAACATAATCGCGCTGGTGTCTGCGCTGGGTCCCGGTAATCACAGTCAACCCCATGTTTTCAGCTTTTTTTGCTGTTGCAATAATCTGGCGTGCACCAACCGGATCAACACAAACCGGTTTTTCCATAAATATATTTTTCTTCGCCTGAACTGCGGCATCAAAATGTTCGGGTCTGAAATGAGGAGGTGTTGCCAAAATCACAACGTCTAAATCAACCTTTAACAACTCTTTGTATGCATCGAACCCCCAAAAACAATTTGCTTCAGGAATTTCAATATGTTGTTTACTTAGTTTATTCCTACAATCCCAAACTTTATCTTCAAAAACATCTGCAAGGGCAATTAATTCAAGATCGTTACCTGCGGCCAAAAAGTTAAGAGCTGCACCTGTTCCGCGGTTACCACAACCGACTAAACCTGCCCTAATCTTTTTCCCATCGGGAGCCTTGTCCAATAAAGGAGGAAATACATAATCAACTGCTTTTGTATTCGATTTACAGGAGGTCAGTGCTTTCATACCCAGCACACCAGCTGCTCCTATTAATGCAGTTTTACCTAAAAAGTTCCTGCGCGAAAGTTGATCTTTTTCCATAATATTTCAATTTTTATTTTTCTCAGCATTCATTTCATCAGGATGATATTCACAAACTACCCTGAAACCAACATTTTTTGAATCGGAATACCACCAAATACTTTTAGGAATTTGAGGATCTGTTACCAGCCAATCCGTTGTTCTTGTAAAATCACGTCTTCCAACCCTTAAATCTTTTGCAGAATTATTATAAGCTCCTCCACGAACCACGTGTTCCATCCCGTCTCTTGGTCCCCGCGGATTATTAACCACTCCCTGTGGATATTTTCCATACACTGTGGGATCATAAAAATCAAGACAAAATTCAGCAACATTTCCAAGCATATTTTTCAACCCAAACGGATTAGGCCGTACCAGTGCCGGCTCCTGTGTTTTGTAAGGACTGTTTTCAGCATAAATTGCATAACTGTTTATTACCGTAGTATCGGCACCAAAGATTTTATGCCAGATTCCATCAGCTTCATAATCTTTTGGAGAGCCAGGAAAAAAGTATGGTGTGTTGGTGCCACCCCGCGCAGCATATTCCCACTCTGCTTCAGTCGGCAACCGGTATGTTTTGCCTGTAATACTTGTTAACCACCGACAGTAGGTTTCAGCACCGTGGTAACTCATTGTTATGGCAGGCCTGGTTCCTTTTCCCCAGCCTTGATCAGGGGCACCCCATGGAGGTGTAGCACCGGTAATTCCATCAGTCTCCTCATCAGCTTCAACTGCTTCTTTTCTGCCCTGTGAACCTGTTGCAGCGAAAAATGCAAGGTATTCATTCCAGGTGACCTCCACTTCAGCAATCCAAAAACTATCTACCTGAACTTCACGAACCGGTCCTTCATCATTTCTTCGGTATTCCTCATTGGCAGGTGTTCCCATGTTAAACTTACCTCCAGGAATTGCTACCATTTGGAACGAAACAACCGAACCTGGAATTTTTTCCTCGAAGTTTTTAAATTCCTTAACCTCCGTTGGTTCGGTAAAAATTTCTTTATTACCTATAGCTAATTCTTCATTAATGGTTAAACCTGCTTCACCTCTGTAATGCCCAATCCCCTGATGACATTGCAGACAAGATGTGTTTTCGGGATCCCGCAAATATTTTAAATGTGATTCTGCTCCCAGAGCATTTAAAGTTGATGGAAACATATTGGTGTGACACTTTTTGCAGCCATCCTCGTAAACAAATCTTTTGGCGGCTTCCCTTGTTCGTTTTTCTTCCCAATCGATTTCCTCCGGATTTTTTGTCACATACACATAAAAATCATGAAATCCGTGGTACGCTTTTCTTGTAAGAAATTTCACAGGTTGATCTTCTGGTGGCAAATGGCAGTCAACACATTTTACAGATACACCACTTCGCGTATTATTGTGTACTGAAAGTTTCCACTCTGCCTCGGCGTGAGGATGCACATGACACGAAGCGCAAAACTCGTTCGAAGAAGTATACTTAATGGTTTTATTCGATAAAGCTAAAAATAAGATAGCCGTCAATCCACCGGCAATAAACAATAAATAGTGTCTTCGTTTAATTGTCTTATCAGTCATCCCAAGATTTATTTTTCGCAATAATACACGCGCGCAATTACCAGAATCTTAACCAATCCCCTACTTCCTGATTACCCATTTCTTAATATACTCTTAATTTTCAACACAAATTATTGAAATAAAAGTCATTACAAAATCATAATTTTTACTAAAAAAATATATTATTTGCCACGAATTTGATAATTTTGAAAAGAAAATAATAGAAAATTAAGGCGGACTCAAATATTAATTTTGAAGGATTGTGATGGACAAAAGATTCATAGAAGTATTGACCTTATTCATTTTTATTTTAACCTCCTTTCCTAGTTATACAAATGCAACTGACATTTCAGATAATACCTTCCTAATTGCTGAAATTACGGATCAAAACTACTACAATGAACGATTATGGAATCTTCTTAAACGAGAGGAAGCTGCCGGAATTGAAATGAACTTTTATGCAAAGGGTAGAAATGTTTTATTACAACAAAGTTCAATTTCATTTGCAGATGTATTATTTAAACTGAATGAGCTCCTAAAAGAACACCCCTCTAAAATTATTCCCGTGTTTCTGAATTATAACGATGATGTCTTGCTTTTGGATTCAATAATTAATGAATCAGAAATTTCATCATCTATCTTTTATTCACCGCAGGGTGAAACCTGGCCCTCAATGGATTATTTAGTGCAATCAAACCGGAGATTGATTTTCTTTATAGAAGGTGATTTCACCAATGAGAGTAAAATTCTCCACGATTTAAAAAATTACGCATTTCAGATTTCTGCAGATAAGCCAACCAATTCTTCAATAATCTTTGGTATTAATTCGAATGTTAACCTGGAACTTTTCGTAATCGATAATTTTGAGAAAACTCCTACGGTCACTCCTGTGGGTCAAAATTCTAAAGATATGATTCCCGATTATATAAACTTCCTTCTTGATAATTGGAAATTATATGGGAAAAAGCCCAACTTTATTTTTGTGGGTAAAGATATTTTCAACTTCGACTTTATTATCAATCAATTGAATTCGTTTACCTGGATAAAAGGTCACGTAAAGATTTCAGGTAAAACTCTGGATAAAGTTTACTGGAAAAATCCAGATGTTTTAGTCACAGGAGGAAACTTTAGCTTTCCATACAGAGGAGGTGAAGAAATTATTCTATCGCCTTTTGCTCCGGGTTATAAAATGACACCTGAACAAGTAATTGTAACAGGAGAAATGGCTGTTCCAGAGAGTTATTCAATTATAGCAACTCCCATGGAATTAAGGCAGGGTTTAACAGCAAGCTTCAATTTCGAGGGAATATTAATGAATAATGTTAAACCAGAACAAACCTTTAGTGGCGAGAATTTTTCATTTGTACAAGATATAGATCGGGGTGAAGTTCTTAGACTACCTGAAAATGCAAGCATTAACCTTGGGAACCCCGATTTATATGGATTACGAAATAGCAGTTTTACTGTTGGATGCTTTGTTAAGTTTACCGAAATTCTAGATTTTGGAGATAATGCAATTCTTGGAAACTACGAATCGGGCTATCGCAGGGGATTGCATTTAATTCTTCGATCTGGCCATCCCTATTTTGGATTATGGAACAACGATTTTGAATCGGATCAAAAACTGCAAACCAATATTTGGTATCATCTTACTTGGCGATATATAAATGAAACCGGAGAACAAGCCATATTCTTAAATGGCCGATACATCGGTGGGTCCGATGGCCATCCGCCATTTTCAGGAACAGGTGATATTCATCTGGGAAGTGCGTTATCATCGGGAGCAAGTTTAAGAGGATATATTGATAATTTGAGAATATGGGATCGCCCACTTGGAAATGAAGAAATTAATCGTTTGGCTTTGGATGAAGAAATTCCCATGACAAAAGCCGATAGTCTGAAAACTACAAAAAAATCGATAAACACTAACATCATTACTTATGGACTGATACTTACTGTATTACTGCTCTCTATTGCCATAATTTTCTTTTTTGTAAGAAAGAAGAATCTTTTAAAAGTCCCTGACTTACCGGTTATTGCAAAAGAAAATCAAATTGTCTTGTTTGGAGAATTTAAGGCTATTAATGCAGACGGCAGAAATATTTCCGACCAATTTACGACAAAAGTAAAAGAGTTGTTTTTATTCTGTTTAATCGCTACATTAAAGAACAGTTTAGGTGCCAGTGTTTCTGAAATTAACGAGGAACTTTGGGCTGGAATTCCGGACAAAAAGGCATCCAACAATCGTTCTGTAACGTTAAATAAGCTTAGAAAATTACTTTCCCAGTTTAAAGGAATTGAAATCGTTTCAAATGCAGGCTATGTACAGGTAAAAACGGAAGCTCCTTTTTTTTGTGACTATGCCGAAGCATTTCAGCTCTGCCAGATTCCGGAGGGAATGACACGCCTACAACTAATCACTTTTTTTCATTTGGTACGGCGAGGGCGATTTTTAAAAGGAATAACGTGGGAATGGCTGGATGATATACGCGGATTTACTGGCAACCAGGTTATCGATAATCTTTTAAAACTGGCTTCGATTTACAAAAAAGAATCCAATTTACAGGAAATTGAAAAAGTAGCGCAACGAATTTTGGATTACGATGAATTAAATGAAGAAGCCATTTATTTGCAGGTTTGGGCACAGCAGAAAGCAAATAATCCGAACCTGGCAAAATTCAGCTTCAATTCGTTTGCAAAAAAATACGAGAATAATATGGGCGAAAGTTATCCTTTAAGTTTCGCTCAATTTACGCGTCACTTCGAAACTATCTTGTGATTATTGTTTTGAGAAACTTGCCGGTTAAGTAACTTCACCCACACTGTTTCGAAGAAAATCACGGGTATAATAATCTTCGTCCACAATTTCGTGATTCCAAACAACAATATCCAAATCGATACACCGCGGACCAAATTTTGGAGTATTTCTGTTGCGGCCTAAATCATCCTCAATTTTTTTCAAAACTGTTCTTAATTCCTCCCGGTTATATGCAGTATTGATTTTTACTGCACCGTTGGTATAATCAGGTTGGTTTATAATTCCTATTGGTTTTGTTTTTACGAAAGAAGACACTTTCAAAACATCAACTTCGTGTTTTAAAATTTCCAACATTTTTGAGATGTTCAGTTCTGCATCAATATTCGAACCGATGCCAATAATTACTTCGTTCATTTTTTTGCTTCCATTTCCAAAGAAACCGACTCGGCAAAACGCAGAGCATGCGGTTTATCCACTTCAACCCTTGCCCATTTTACCCGCTCGTCAGTCATAATCAAATCAAGAATATTTTTTGTAAGCACTTCAAGCAACTTAAATCTTCCGTCCTGAACCAAAGCAATAATTTTCTTTGTTATCGTTTTATAATCAAAAATATCCACCGGTTCATCAGCTTCCAAAGCATGCGGGGGTATATCGGTTTCTATTTCGAGATTGATAATTACATCCTGCTTGTTTACCAGTTCTTCAGGATTAAATCCAATGTAAGTTCTTATCAATAAATTCTTTACGCGTATTCTTGCCATAGTTTTAAGCGTTTATTCCAAGATTTTCGCCTCCATCGGCAAAAATCAGTTGTCCGGTTAGATGATTATTTTCCAAAATATAATCAATACTTTTCAATATTGGCTCAAGTCCTCCGGGCCTTTTCATCGGTATTTTTTCTGCCAGTTTCAGTAAATAATCTTCGTCCTTATCTTCTGGTGGCAGTGTAACTCCCGGTGCAATTGCATTGACCCTAATATTGGGGGCAAACTCCAGCGCTGCCATTTTTGTAATTTCCCACAATCCCTTTTTTGAAAGCGAATAGGCAGCAAAATCCGATTTATTTGTTGTGATTCTTGTATCAACAAAATTGATGACATTCCCTTTTTTGCAATGAACTAAAAAGTCGCGCATCATAAAAAAAGGCGCCTTAAGATTTATATTCAGCTGCCGATCGTAAAGTTCAACTGTAGTTTCTTCAAGATAGCTTTTCTCAAAAACTGAAGCATTGTTTATCAACAGATCAATGCCCCCCATTTCAGAAATAATAGCAGGAACAAGCTTTTTTACTTCACTTATATCATTGAGATTGGCCCTAAAAACCTTAAACTTTTGATCCGGAAATTTAGCAGAAAGTTGCACTGCAAGTTTGGTTGCCTCATCCTCAGAATGATGATAATGAATGGCGATACTCCAACCTTTCGCGGCCAAATGTTCTGCAACTGATTTGCCAACCCGCTTTGAAGCTCCTGTTATAATAGCTGTTTTTATCATCCTGAAAAGTTAACTATTTCAAAATAAAACTGAAATAAAAATACAATTCAAAAACCTTTCAGAAGATTTCAATACTTCAGTTTACCGGTTAAAAGAATTCAATTTACTTAAATATTTCCCTATAATGTCGAACTCCAGATTAACAACCGAGCCCTGTTTAAACGTATGAAAATTGGTTACTTCATAGGTGAACGGAATAATTGCCACCTGAAAAGAATTGTCTTTTGAATTCACGACTGTTAAACTTACTCCGTTTACAGTTACCGAACCTTTTTCAACCGTCATGTAACCTTGTTTGGCTTTCTCCAAATCAAAATCATATTCAAATGTGAAATACCAGCTTCCATCGGCTTCTTCTACTTTTTTGCAGATTGCAGTTTGGTCAACATGCCCCTGAACAATGTGGCCATCCAACCGCCCGTTCATCATCATGCTACGCTCCAGGTTTACTTTCGAGCCCACTTCAAGTAACCCCAAATTCGATTTTAATATGGTTTCTTTAATGGCGGTAACCTTATATTTTTTGCTTGCCTTATCAACTTCTACAACGGTTAAACAAACTCCGTTGTGCGAAAGGCTTTGATCTACTTTTAATTCATCAGCAAACGAACAGGTTAAATAAAAATGGTAATTCTCTTTATCTCTTTCAATTGCTACTACTGTTCCGTATTCTTCTACAATTCCTGAAAACATATCAAGTAAAAAGTTAAAAGTGTTAAGTCAAAAATATTTTTAAAATCGTTATTTTAATGACCATTCTACACCATCTTTGGTGTCTTTCATTTCAATACCCAGTTCGTTTAGATCGTTTCGAATTTTATCGGCCGTTGCCCAGTCTTTATTTGCTTTTGCCTCTTTCCGAAGTTGAATTAAAAGCTCCATTGTTCCGGCCAACACTTCATTGCTCCCGGAACTATCCTTTTTTTCTTCCTTCAATCCGAGAATATCAAATACAACCGAGTGATAAAAAGATTTTAATTCTGCTAAATCGGTTGCAGAAATGGATTCAGTGCCGGCTTTTACCGAATTTATCATTTTCACCCCGTCAAACAAATGAGCAATCGCAATGGGGCTATTCAAATCATCACTTAACGCTTCCATACAATTTTGTTTCATGGAAGAAATATCAATCGAAGATTTTTCCGATGCTTTTAATTCATTCAACGTGTTAATGCCATTCATCAATCTTTCAAGTCCCTTTTCTGATGCTTTTAGCGCTTCGTTAGAAAAATCGATGGTGCTGCGATAATGCGCCTGTAAAATAAAAAACCGGATGGTCATTGGCGAATAAGCCTGTTCCAGCACTTCATTCGAACCAGAAAAAAGTTCATCCAGCGTAATAAAATTCCCCAGCGAACGAGCCATTTTTTGCCCGTTAATGGTAATCATATTGTTATGCATCCAGTATCGAACTGCTTCTTTTCCCAAACTTGCGGTTGACTGCGCAATTTCACATTCGTGATGCGGAAATGTTAAGTCCATTCCACCACCATGAATATCAAACTGTTCACCCAGGTATTTGGTACTCATTGCAGAGCATTCGAGGTGCCATCCGGGGAAACCATCGCTCCACTTCGACGGCCAGCGCATAATATGTTCCGGGCTGGCTTTTTTCCACAACGCAAAATCAAAAGAATTTCTCTTTTCATCCTGCCCATCGAGCACTCGTGTATTGGTTTTAATATCATCGAGATTTCTACCCGACAATTTTCCGTAATGGTAATGCTGATTGTATTTTTCTACATCAAAGTAAACCGAACCGTTGGATTCATATCCGAATCCGTTTTCCACAATTGACTCGATCATTAACTGCTGTTCGATAATGTGCCCCGAAGCGCGTGGTTCAATACTAGGCGGCAGAACATTTAATTCATTCATGTTCCGGTGAAAAGTGTTCATGTATTTTTGTACCACTTCCATTGGTTCCAACTGCTCTAATCGGGCCTTTTTCGAAATCCTGTCTTCACCGCTTCCTTCCACTTCATCTTCAAGGTGTCCGACATCGGTAATATTCCGGACATAACGCACTTTATACCCAAGAAAAGTAAGATAACGATACAACAAATCGAAAGTGATAAACGGTCTTGCATGACCTAAATGAGAGTTACTGTAAACTGTCGGGCCGCAAACATACAATCCAACCTTACCCTCTACAAGCGGTTTAAAAACTTCCTTTTTCCGAACTAAAGTGTTGTATATAATTAATGGACTATCCATGAACTTCAAACAAAAAAAGTATTATATCGATTCAGCACTCTGCTGTTTTTCCTGCTCCGGTTTTTCTTCGTTTTTATTAAAATATTTCCGGTAGAAAATCAAAATCGAAAATATTCCAATGGTAATTGAAGAGTCTGCGAGATTAAAAACAGGCCTGAAAAAAATAAATTCATTGCCTCCAACAAATGGGATCCAACCGGGATAAGTTCCTTCAATTAACGGGAAATACAGCATATCAACTACTTTCCCATGAAGAAAACCGGCATAACCGCCACCATCGGGGAACAATGTTGCTACCTGACCGTAACTATGATTAAAAATGAGCCCGAAAAACAGACTATCGATAATATTTCCAATTGCACCTGCAAAAATCATGGAAATGCTAACAATAAAGCCAAAAGGAATATCCTTTTGTTTTGCAAGCTTAAATAAATACCATCCAATTGCAATTACCGCCAGAATTCGGAAAATACTTAAAAACATTTTACCGTATTCCCCTGCAAATTCAAATCCAAACGCCATCCCGTTATTTTCGACAAAATGAAGGATGAACCAATTTTTAAATACTACAATTTCGTCACCTAATGACAAGGATGTTTTTATCCAGATTTTAAATACCTGATCGGCAATAAGAATGGAAATGATGATTAAGAGCGATTTTATACTCCGTGACATATATGAATCATTAAAATAAAACTGCTCCCCAATAATCATTTAATGAATATCCGGAGAGCAGCTTTTACTATTATTCCGGCTTACTTTTGATTGTTCTTTGCATCGATACTAAGTGTAGCATGGGGCACAGCTCGCAATCTTTCTTTTGAAATCAACCTTCCGGTTTCACGACAAATACCATAGGTTTTATTTTCAATACGAACCAAGGCAGCTTGCAAATGCTGAATAAACTTTAGCTGACGCTGGGCAAGTTTACCTGCTTCTTCCTTTGAGAGAGTGGCAGCACCTTCTTCCAATACCTTAAATGTGGGAGAGGTGTCTTGGGTATCGTTACCGTCGCTCTGGGTTAACGAATTCTTATACATTTCATAATCTTCCTGAGCTGTTTTAAGTTTATCAAGAATCAATTCTTTAAACTCTTTTAACTCTTCATCTGAATATCTATTTTTCGCTCCCATAACAAAAGGGTATTAATAAAATTGAACATTTTCATTTTGGCCTAATTTAATAAAAATAAAATTTAGAATCAGGCCAAATAACAACTCACTCATTTATTTTCTTTGCCAAAATAATGGCATTTAAATCTTTATCTATTTCTACTTCTTTTGCTTCAGAATCGTGTAATTCGTCAACCAAAACAAGCTGATTTGCCAAAGTTTGCGTGCAAATATAATCTTTATGATTTAAAATCGCCATATTATATTCTTCGTTACTCAGAATTGAAAGATTTATCCTGTCGGTAACCTCGAAATTACTCTCTTTCCGAAGGTTCTGAATTTTGTTAATGAACTCACGCGCAATCCCTTCTTCTTTCAACTCTTCGGTCACATTTATATCCAGTGCAACGGTCAACTGTCCTTCTGTCGCCACCGTTAATCCCGGAATATCTTCGGTTTGTATTTCCACATCTTCAAGTGTTAATGCTACTGTTTCTCCCTCAACCAAAATTTCATGGTTTCCGGAACTTTCAAAACCGGAAATATCGGCTTGCCCCATCTGGTTAATAATCCCGGAGATTTGTTTCATTAACTTCCCGTATTTTGGCCCAAGCGTTTTAAAGTTTGGTTTTATTTTCTTCTTTATAATACCCGAAGTGTCTGTTAAAAACTCAACTTCTTTAACGTTTACTTCCGCCAAAATAATATTTTTAACCGCCTCAAATTGTTCTTTAAAATGAGGATTAAGCACAGGTACGATTATTTTCGCCAAAGGTTGGCGAACTTTCAGCTTTTCTTTTCTTCGCAAAGCAAGAATCATGGATGAAGCCTGTTGAGCAATATCCATTTTTTCTTCCAATTCTTTATCAATCAAAATTGCATCGAATTTTGGGAAATCAACCAGATGAACACTCTGATCTGGTTCTTTCTGAGTAATCTTATTCAGGTCGGCGTACAACATATCGGCATAAAATGGTGCAATTGGCGCCATTAGTTTTGCCACAGTTTCCAAACAAGTGTACAACGTTTGATAGGCCGAAATTTTATCGGTTGAATATTCTCCGCCCCAGTATCTTTTCCTGCTTAAACGAACAAACCAGTTACTCAAATTCTCGGTTACAAACTCCGATATGGCACGTCCCGCCCGGGTTGGTTCATAATTTTCATAACTTTCACCAACATCTTTCACCAAAGAATTCAGCAACGAAATTACCCAACGATCAATTTCTGGGCGTTCACTTACAGGAATCTCTTCTTCCGTGTATTTGAAACCATCTACATTGGCGTATAATGCGAAGAAGTTGTAAGTATTGTAAAGTGTGCCAAAGAATTTCCTTTTTACTTCTTCCACTCCTGAAATATCAAATTTGAGGTTGTCCCAGGGCTGAGCATTGGTAATCATATACCAGCGCAGCGGATCAGAACCGTATTCTTCTATCGTGGTAAACGGATCGACAGCATTTCCCAAGCGCTTCGACATTTTATTTCCGTTTTTGTCTAACACCAAACCATTTGAAATAATATTTCTGAATGCAACCGATTCATCAACCATTGTAGCTATGGCGTGCAGCGTAAAGAACCAACCACGAGTCTGGTCAACTCCTTCCGCAATAAAATCAGCAGGGAATACACCCTTCCCTTTTTCCGGATTATATTTTTCACTGTTTTCAAACGGGTAATGGTTTTGCGCATACGGCATTGAACCCGAATCAAACCAAACATCAATTAAATCGGGTTCGCGAAACATCTTTTTGCCTGTGGATGAGACTAAAACCACTTTATCGACATACGGTTTATGCAAATCAATTTTGTCGTAATTTGCTTTTGAGTTATTGCCAACTTCAAAACCGGCATACGGATTCTCGGTCATAAAACCGGCCTCCATGGCTTTTTCAATCTCGGTTACCAATTCTTCGGTAGAGCCAATGCAAAGTTCTTCCGAGCCATCTTCGGTTCTCCAAACCGGTAGCGGAGTTCCCCAGAAACGTGAACGGCTCAGGTTCCAGTCAACCAGATTTTCAAGCCAGTTTCCAAATCTTCCGGTTCCGGTAGATTGCGGTTTCCAGTTAATGGTATTATTTAATTCCACCATTTTATCCTTTACTGCTGTGGTTTTTATAAACCAGGAATCAAGCGGATAGTACAAAACAGGTTTGTCGGTACGCCAGCAATGCGGATAATTATGGGTATGCTTTTCGATTTTGAAGACCTTGTTTTCCATCTTCAACATTACCGAAATATCAACATCAACGGTATTATCGTTTTCAGTCAACGTTTCGTCGTATTCATTTTTTACAAAGCGGCCTGCAAATTCTTTATATTTCTCCAGGTTTACCTGTTTCGAAACGAATTCTTCTGACAAATCATTTATTCTGAAAAAGCGGCCTGTTTTATCAACCAGCGCCTGGTTTTTCCCTTCGGCATCTACTACAATTAAAGGAGAAACACCATTTTGCTTGGCAACCCGATCATCGTCAGCACCAAATGTAGGAGCAATGTGAACAATTCCTGTTCCGTCTTCGGTTGTAACAAAATCGCCGGTAATCACCTCAAATGCTTTTCCTAAAGGTTTTACCCATTCTATTAATTGCTCATACTGAACGCCAGCCAAATCTTTCCCTTCATATTCTTCGAGTACTTCGAAAGGAATATTTTTGTCGCCCGGCTTATATTCGTCAAAAGGCAAATCGACATTTTTCGCGCTAAAATGCGCACTCAATAAATCTTTTGCCAGAATTACCGTAACCGGAATTCCTGAATACGGATTAAATGTTTTTACTTTCAAATATTTAATACCAGGCCCAACGCAAAGAGCGGTATTTGATGGCAGAGTCCAGGGAGTAGTCGTCCACGCTAAAAAATATAAATCAGTATCAACACCAAGATAAAGAAATTCAGACTTCTCATTCCGAATTGCTTTAAACTGTGCAACCGCAGTTGTGTCTTTTACATCGCGATAACACCCCGGCTGGTTAAGTTCGTGTGAACTCAAACCCGTTCCGGCTGCAGGAGAATAGGGCTGTATTGAATAACCTTTGTATAATAATCCCTTAGAATAAATCTGTTTCAGTAACCACCAAACCGTTTCAATATATCGGTTATCGAATGTCACATACGGATCGTCCATATTCACCCAGTACCCCATAATCCGGGTAAGTTCTTCCCACTCGCGGGTATATTTCATTACCTCTTTGCGGCACTGGTTGTTATATTCTTCAACCGAAATTTTCTTACCAATATCTTCTTTCGTAATATTCAGGGCTTTCTCAACGCTTAATTCAACCGGCAAACCATGGGTATCCCAACCTGCTTTGCGGTGCACACGAAATCCTTTCATCGTTTTGTAACGACAAAAAATATCTTTAATGGCGCGAGCCATAACATGATGAATTCCCGGCATCCCGTTTGCCGATGGCGGACCTTCGTAAAACACAAATGTTGGGTGTCCTTCGCGGGTTGAAATACTCTTGTGAAAAGTATCGTCTTTTTCCCAGCGATTTAACACTTCCTTATTTATCTGCGACAGATCTAACTGTTTGTATTCCTGAAATTTACTATTCATAAAATCGTACTAAATATCCAATGGATTTTAAAAAATATGCAAATATAGGATTTTTTCAGGCAGGCAGCCTTTCATTTCTGTGTAAAATGAATATTGTATTAACTCACGGAAATCATTTTAATTCAGATTAATGGAATCCATTCTTCGTAAACTTCAATCAAAAAAAAGTGGCGTCGTATTTACTTAAAAAGCACATCAAAACATTTACGGTTTCAAAAAGAAAGTCTAACTTTAGATTCATCGATATAAATGTTTCGAAAAGTAGTATAATAAGGAATTTATTTTGAGATTCGATTACCAAATTTACTAAACCAACAGCCTGGATATGAAAAAAAATCAAAACTTTCTGTTTTTATTAATTCTGATAATACTCGTAATTTTTACCGGTTGCGCAGAAAAACCTGTTCCTGAAGGAATTCAAACCATAGACGAATTAAAAAAGTTATTTGCCAATCCGCCTTCGGAATATAGAAGCGCGCCGCTCTGGGATTGGAATGAACAGATTTCGGAAGAAGGAATTGATTTCCAGATGAAGGAATTCAAGAAGGCAGGAATCGGTGGAGTTTTTGTACATCCACGTCCCGGATTGTTAACCGAATATATTTCCGACGACTGGTTTCATCTTTTTGATTATACCATACAAAAAGCAAAAGAGCTGGATATGAAAGTATTTATTTATGATGAAAACTCATATCCTTCAGGCTTTGCAGGCGGCCATGTCCCCGCAGAAATGCCCGACTCCTACAAACACGGCACCGGATTAAAACTTGAAACTCAGGAAAAGTTGAATGTCAGCACTTCCGATACGATTGAAGTGGTTCTAAAAAAGACGAATGACGGATTTTCTGATATTACATCAAAAATAAGCGAAGAAAACGGCAAAGTAGGGGACTATTATATTTTTAGTAAAACTTACCCCGCAAAATCACACTGGTATGGTGGGTTTACTTATGTCGATTTATTGTATAAAGGAGTAACCGACAAGTTTATGGAAATTACTATGACTAAAGGTTATGAAAAAAACATCGTCGATTTTGGGAAAACACTTCCAGGAATTTTTACCGATGAACCCAACCTGGAAGCTGCCATGCCCCGTGGTACTTCGTTTCGGTGGACACCCGATTTGTGGGATGCTTTTGAACAACGTTGGGGTTATGACTTAAAATTGCACCTGCCTTCTTTAGTTGAAGAAACCGGAAACTGGAAAAAAGTGAGACATGATTATTATGAGCTGATTCTGGAATTATTTGTTGACCGCTGGGCAAAACCGTGGAGCAAATATTGCGACGAAAAGGGGCTGAGTTGGACCGGACACTACTGGGAGCACGGCTGGCCAGAACCCACTGACGGATCTGACGAATCGGCGTTTTACATCTGGCACCAGATGCCGGGTGTGGATATGCTGGGAAACCGGTTAGACACACTTGGTCTTGGCGGGCAGTTCGGTAACGACCGCGCTGTTCGTGAGCTTCGGAGTGCGGCAAACCAGGCTGGCAGAACACGAACTTTAAGCGAGACTTACGGTGGCGGAGGCTGGGAAATGAGCTTTGAAGAACAAAAACGATTAGTAGATTGGGAAATGGTTTTGGGGGTAAATTTTGTCAACCAGCATCTGTCTTACTATTCTTTAAACGGTGTCCGCAAATTCGACTATCCTCCCTCGTTTTCGTATCATGAACCATGGTGGGAGCATTACAATTTGATGGGTGATTACATCGGGCGGGCTTCAATGGCCATGTCAACGGGCCAGCAAATAAACAAAACACTGGTTCTTCAACCCAATACCACGGCATGGATGTACTTCTCTAGAAAAGTAAAAAACGCTGCTATCGATACCATTCGTAACGGTTTCAAAAACTTCGTTTACCAAATGGAGCAAAACCACTTTGAGTATGATCTCGGTTCGGAAAATGTTTTGAAAACACTTGGAAGTGTAGCTGATAAAACTCTTCGGGTCGGAGAGCGGGATTATTCTCTTGTCGTAATTCCGGCGGAGATGGAAAATATCGACAAAACTACATTAGACATCCTTAAAGCCTATCTGGATAATGGCGGCAAAGTTTTGTCATTCAGGGCTGAAATACCATTTGTTGACGGGGATGAATCAACTGCTGTAAAAGAGCTAATCACAAATTCCGGCGATAATTTTATCATCGCCAAAAGTTTGAATGAAGACAATGTAATCGGATTGCTTTCCAATGATGATTTCAAAATGAACGATAAAACCCGTAACGGAATGTTGTATCACCAACGCAGAAATCTTGGCGATGATCAAATTATTTTTGTGGTAAACTCTCACCCAAAACAAAAAGCAGCAGCTGAGATTACCGTTAATGGAAAATATGTTTCGAAACTTGACCTAGCTTCCGGAGAGATTTTTAATTACCCCGGAAAAATTGAAAACGGCAAAGTAATTTTCGAAGTAAATCTGGAACCTGCAGGAAGTGCATTGTTCACGGTTTCTAATAAAAAATCGGCTGAACCTGAATACAATCCGGTTAAAGGGACAGAAACCAAAATTGAAGGAAGCACACCAATTTCAGTACAACGCGATAAAGACAATGTGATGATGGTGAACTACCTTGACCTGCAAACAAAAAAATCGTCTAAAAAAGATGTTTACTTTATGAATGCATTAATTGGCCTCTACGAAGAAAACGGCATAACCATGGGAAATCCGTGGCAACATAAAATTCAGTATAAAAAGAATTATCTGGAAATGGATTCCGTTTTTACACCTGAATCTGAATTTGAAGCCAGCTACCATTTCACGATTAATTCTGAACTGAATCAGGAAGCAATGAAAGAAATTAAAGCGGTTGTTGAGCGCCCTGAATTATGGAATGTGTTTGTAAACGGACAGCCCGTAGAGAAAATTGGCGGGCAGTACTGGATTGATAAAGATTTTCCGGTTTATCAGGTGGGCGAATTTTTAAAACCGGGCAAAAACACAATCACGATTAAAGCGCCAAGAATGAACATTCTTGCCGAAGTTATGCCGGTATATTTACTGGGCGATTTTCTTGTAAAACCGTCAACAACCGGATTTGAAATTACCGGCGGCGAATTCAACACACTGGGTTCCTGGAGTAGTCTTGGTCTGCCGTTTTATTCGCAGACGGTTACATACAGTCAATTGTTTGAGATCGATAAGTCAAAAGAAAAATCGTACAAAATAAAATTAGCCAGCTGGAATGCTCCTTTGTGCGAAGTAATGGTGAACGACAAACCAGCCGGATTAATAGCATGGCAACCCTATGAAACCGACATTACCGAATCGTTGAAGAACGGCGAGAATAAAATATCGGTGAAAGTTTACGGAAGCCTGAAAAACACCTTTGGATTTTTCTATCAAAACAATAACAACTGGATTTTTGGCCCGTTTTCATGGAATTCTGCACCGAAAAAAATTCCGGCTGCATCAGAATACTTTTTTATGGATTACGGATTATTTGAGCCTTTTAAACTGGTAGCCATAAACAACTAAAGTATTTTCACAAACGAAAAAAAAGCATTCATTTCAAGTTACTTGTACTTCCATAATAGTTGGCACCAGTTTTAACGCAACCTATTGGGAATGTACATCATCTAACACAAAAAGAACCGATGAAAAAACATCTTCCTTTCTTGATTTTATTCCCTTTCTTATTCGCAAGGTGCATTGACGAAAGTGGAAATGAAAACCTACAGAGTAGTTGTGATTATATTGATTTTAGATACTATAACGGGACTGAGGTGTACTTAGGGGAATTATCAAATGATTATTTATTAATTGCCTGTGATACGACTTATACAAACAATGAAATTCAAGAATTTATTTCTACGGAAAGCTACTTTGACCAAAATTATGACTACGAAATTTACACTCAAGCAAATTACAAATACAAAGAAATTCCTCTAAAACTTAAATCTTCAAAAAACTGTGAAGAATTAGCTTCAATAATTTCCGATTTACAGCAAAATAGCATAATCTCATATGTACATTACACTATTCAAACCGCCAACTGCGAAAACTTGATTTGGGAACCAATTGGAAATTTATGTATAAACAGTTATAGCAGCCTTTTTTATGTCAAAGTATCTGATGAAACAGATTTAACAGACTTAAATAACGTGATAACAAAAACAAATACAGAACTCGTAGAACAAAATGAATTTATGAAAAACTGGGTTACAATAAAAGCCACAAAAAGTTCAAAAGGAGACGCTCTAAAAATGGCAAACTATTTTTATGAAACAGGACTTTTTGAATCAAGTGAACCTGATATAACGAAATATCCTGTTGAGTAAAAAACGATGCATAACACTGTACGTATTGTAGGGCAGGATTCGGTGGTACGCCAACTTTGAAATGGGAATCCGCCCGCAAACATATACCAACCGCTGAACACATCAAAAATAAAACGTCTGTAGATGCTCGCAGACTATATTACATTTTCAGAATCACAAGCCAAGATTATTAATAACTGGCGGCTTTAGAATTCGCTTTTCTTAAGAATTTTAGTTTTATTGCCAGGAAATACATTTCCGGTAAAACCTTATAATTGAAAAAGAGACTATATATATGGAATATTTTGGTTCTTGTTTATGCAAAGGAGTTAAATTTAAAGTTACAGGTGATTTTGAAAGTTTTTATCTATGTCATTGCAGATATTGCAGAAAAGATACGGGATCTGCTCATGCTGCAAATCTGTTTTCGACAACAGCCAAACTTGATTGGATAAAAAGAGAAACAGAAATCAAAACTTTTCAGCCACCAAAGAGTGAACATAAAAAAGCATTCTGTACAAATTGTGGCTCGGCATTACCCAATTTACAAATGGGTGGCAAACTTTTAGTTGTACCAGCCGGATGTTTAGATACACAACTAGTGAAAGAACCAGATGCACATATCTTTATTTCAAACAAAGCCAGTTGGGACGAGTCTCTGGAGAAAATAATCAAATTCGACCGTCTGCCAGGTTAAATTATAACACTGAAAATAAAACACTTAGTCGAACCTAAAAAAAAGCCCGGAAAACCGGGCTTTCAAAACTTATGTATATATATAATTACTTTTCCACTCCAAATCTGTAAATACAAATCGAATAATATTCATCGCCAGGTTGCAAAATCGTTGATGGGAAGTTAGGTTGATTCGGACTATCGGGAAAATGTTGCGTTTCCAGACAAAGTGCAGAACGATGGGAATAAACTTTTCCATTTTTACCCGTATCGCTGCCAGTTAAAAAATTACCGCCATAAAACTGAATTCCCGGTTCATTGGTATATACTTCCAATGTTCTTCCGCTAGTTGGCTCAACCACTTTTGCGGCAAAATTTAAATCGCCTTCCGGACTGTTCAAAACCCAGTTATGGTCGTAACCATTTCCAAACATCAACTGTTCAAAATCTTCATCAACCCGCTGTCCTATTGGGGTTGGAGTTCTAAAATCCATCGGAGTTCCCTCAACAGGCACAATTTCTCCTGTTGGTATTAACCCCGAATCAACGGGGGTGTAATAATCAGCATTAATTTGCAAAAGCTGATCTTTCACATCACCACTTCCAACACCTTTCAAATTAAAGAAAGAATGTTGGGTTAAATTAACCGGAGTTGGCTTATCTGTTTTTGCCCAGTATTCAATTTGTAATTCATTATTATTGGTTAACTGGTAAACTACCGTAACCTGCAAGTTACCCGGATAACCTTCCTCTCCGTCCTTTGATAAATACTTCAGTTCAAGAGTTTGGTCGTCCAGTTGATTGGCATCCCACACTACATTATTAAAACCGTTTACACCTCCATGTAAATGATTTGCCCCATTATTTGTTGCAAGCGTATAGACTGAATCATTTAAAACAAACTGACCCTTTGCAATACGGTTGCCATAGCGGCCAATTAAGGTACCATAATAAATTTCATTAGAATGTAAATAACCGTCCAGATTGTTATACCCAATTACAATATCCTCATAATTTCCGTCTTTATCCGGAGTCCAAAGATTAATTACCCTGCCCCCGTAATTCGTGATTTGAGCCACCAATCCGTTTTTATTCTTTAATGTAAAAAGGCTAACCACTTTCCCTTCAAATTCAGTTTTAAATACTGCATTGTCAATCAATTCGGGTGATTTTGGTGGTTTTGTACACGAAAACAGAATTACAAGTACCACTAAGAATAGAATTTTTTTCATATCGTTCATTTTTAGTATTAATTTCGGTTTTTAGAACAGTAAAATTAAGCGTTAAATTCACACCTTATTCAATTTGTAAACCAAATAAACCGTATTTCAATGAAAAAATATATTTTATTGGCCGCTTTTTTGCTGACTTTAATTACCACAGGGTGCAAACCTCCGGAAGAAAAAATTCAGCGTCCAAATATTTTATTCGCTATTGCTGATGACGCTTCATGGAAGCACTTTGGCGCATACGGTTGCAATTGGGTAAAAACTCCTGCTTTCGACAGAGTTGCCAGAAACGGCATATTATTTACGCGAGCCTACACTCCCAATGCAAAATGTGCCCCATCAAGAGCATGCATTTTAACCGGGAGAAATAGCTGGCAACTCGAAGAAGCCTGCAATCATTCTCCGCTTTTTCCAACAAAGTTTAAAACTTATGCCGAAGTTTTGGGCGAAAACGGTTATTGGGTGGGAAGTGTTGCCAAAGGTTGGGCGCCAGGAGATCCGGGTGAAATAAACGGGGCAAAACGTGAGCTTACCGGACCAAAGTTCGATGAATTTAAAATCGAGCCGCCAACCAGTGGGATCAACACAAACGATTATGCCCGTAATTTTGAGGATTTTCTGAATAAACGTTCCAAGGGGAAGCCTTTCTGTTTTTGGTACGGAAGTACCGAACCCCACCGTGCTTACGAATTCGAATCAGGAATTAACAAAGGTGGGAAGAACCTGGAAGAGATTGATGAAATCCCTGCCTTTTGGCCCGATGTTGATACGATAAGAACCGACCTCCTTGATTATGCATTTGAGATTGAATATTTTGACAACCATCTGCAAAAGATGCTTCAAAAGCTCGAAGATATAGGTGAATTAGAAAATACAGTTGTTGTTGTAACCGCCGATAACGGAATGCCATTCCCGAGGATTAAAGGGCAGGTTTATGAATATTCCAATCATCTGCCACTCGCCATAATGTGGCCCAAAGGAATTACAAATCCTGGACGAGTGGTTACTGATTTTGTGAATTTCATCGACTTAGCTCCAACCTATTTTGAACTGGCCGGAATAAATCCGGAGAACGTGGGAATGCAACCTCTAACAGGCAAAAGCCTCACAGACATTTTCTACTCAACAAAAAACGGCTCCGTAAATCCTGAACGAAATTTTGTATTGGTTGGAAAAGAACGACATGATGTTGGCCGCCCGAATGACGAAGGTTACCCGGTTCGGGGAATAATTTCCGAAGACTATTTGTATCTGCACAATTTTAAACCAGAGCGCTGGCCTGCAGGAAATCCGGAAACCGGATATTTAAACTGTGATGGTAGCCCAACCAAAACCTATATTCTGGATACCCGCCGAAAAAAAGGCATTATGGAATATTGGCAACTGAACTTTGGGAAACGTGTAGAAGAAGAATTGTACAACATATATAAAGATCCTTTTTGTATGAACAATCTTGCCTACAAAAAAGAATTCTCACAAATAAAGGACAGGCTGCAAGCGAAAATGAAGCAAAAACTTACAAAGCAGAACGACCCCAGAATTTTAGGCAACGGCAATATTTTTGATAATTATCCTTACCAGGGTGCTGTTCGTAATTACTATAACCGCTTCATATCAGGTGAGAATATTCCGGCAGGCTGGGTTAACAAATCCGACTATGATTCTGATATTACAGAATAAATTCATTTAACTTTTAGAAAAAGTTACTGCAAAACTATCATTAAAATGCAAAACTGAGTCTCCAATTAAAACATATCTATATATTTGCATTTATGGATACTAAAAATAGGATTGAAGTAAAAAAGCTGGAAATTGAACCAGAAAAACAAGGTTTTATTGGTTGGATAAAATCAAAACAATTTATAAGAAGCGTGATTGGAATATTGATTGGCGCCATAGGAGGTTTTCTTTATTTATATTTTAACAATCAGGGAACAATGAACACAGTTCCAACCGGAGATATTTTTCAATTTGTAGCGGTTGGAGCAGTATTTGGCTTTTTTGTTACCAACAATCCCTGCGCACGTAATAAGTGCTAAAATTCGGCACAAAAAAAGAGCCATTCATTAATGAACGGCTCTGAACTATATAAAATTTAAGTCTATTAATAGAATTTTGCTCTTTTATCTACAACATCAGCAACTTCTCGGTGAGCCTGATAAGCCTGTGATGCTGATCTTGTTTTCATAGTTTGGGCCATACGCATTTGTTCTGCATTTACATCGTCATTTCCTGAATTATTAACAGAAGTTACTTTTACAATGTAAACACCATTATTTCCGGCAATCGGGGCCGAAATTTTATCAACATCCAAAGTTGTTACGGTTCCAATTACTGCAGGCTCTAAACCTAATCCGGGAATACTAAATGTTCCAAAATTAACATTCGTGGCATTCTTCACGGTTGAATTCAGTTCGGCAGCAATTACCTGCAAATCGGTTTTTCCCTCCATCGCAGTTTTTGCTTTATTAATCAGGTATTCAGATTTCTTTTCTTTTACCACGCTCAACTCAACTCTGTCTTTCACATCTGCCAATTCAGCTTCACCTTCTTCCGTAGCCTGAGTTAAAACTGCCACAACAAAGTTATCTCCCAATTCAAAGATCGGTGAGCCCTGTGAGTTTTTAATAATATCTCCAACTTCCGAATCATATGCAGCACGAATAAGTGTCCTGCCATTTTCAAGGCCAACAATCTGACGGTCGTTCTCGCCTACAGTTATTACTCTTTTATTCAGTTTTTGTTCTGTTACTGCACTCTGAAAATCATCTCCGCTGGTATTTTCGCCAACGAATTTACTTGCAATCGCATAGGTGTCCTGGTAAGTTCTGGTACTTGGCTGAACCTTACGAACCAAATAAGCAACCTGTACCTGTTTACTTAATTTTCCCCTGTCGGTAGTTTGAATAATGTGAATACCAAACTGACTTGGAACTACGGTTACTTCATTCTTTTTGTTATTAAATGCGGCTTCCTCAAAAGGTTTTACCATTTGTCCGCGACCAAACCAACCCAAGTCACCACCCATAATTGCTGACCCTTGGTCGGTTGAGAAAGTTCTTGCCAAGGTAGCGAAGTCGCTTCCACCTTCGATTGCAGATTTTAAACTGTCAGCTAAAGCCTGCATAGGAGCAAACTCCTGCTGAGTATTAACAGATAATAAAATATGTCTTGCTTTTACTGAATCCGGCATCATTTCAATAGCATTCACTTTTGCTAACACATAACTCTCATTCTCAAAATAAGGCCCCAATACAGCATTTACTTCAGCGCCTTCATCATAAATCCAGGTGCCGATATTTGCAGGCAGTGTTTCTTTTGTGAACCATGTATCATCATAGTTTACATCCGAATTTGAGTTTACAAACTGGGCATTATCTGATGTATTTTCAAAATCACTTTTAATATCATTTATCCAGCCTTCTGCATCTTTATAATCGCTGGCAGAAGGTTTTACAGGATATGTAATATATTCTATTTTACGAGTTTTCTGTTGTTTGTAATCCTCTTTATGATTATTGAAATATGTTTTCAAATCACTTTCAGTTACAACAACCTGGCTATCGGCAACGGTGCTAAAATTCAAACCGATATAATCGAAGTTTACTGATTTATCTTTTGCCTCCAAACTATTTTTAGCATCGTAAGAAGTAACATACAATCCTTTTCCAACTAAACCGGAATATTTGGTTTGAGCCCGATCTTCCGCAATTTGTTTTTCAATATAAAGCCAATAAGCACGTTGATCCGCAGAAACACCAGTTTCAAGATTTTTAAGGAAACGAACTACTGCTCCCCGATCAACCATACCAGTATTAGGGTCTCTAAATAACTGCTGAATAATCGGGTGCAAATTATTTCCCTGAATCATATCGAATAATTCGTCTGAACTTACCTCTATTCCCAAATCGTCATATACATCCTGCATAATAACATCACGTAGGTTCGTTTGCCAGGTTTGTTCACGAACTTGTGCCCACGTATTTTCATCAAGCTGATTTTGTTGGCCATTTTGCTTATAAATATCACCTAATTCTTCAACTTGCCTTTGAAAGTCAGGATACTGAATAGATTCACCATTTACTTCACCAATTTCCATTTGATTTCTTTGTAAAATTGATGAACTACTTTGCAGCATATCTCCAAGGATGAAAGCTCCTAGTGAAATACCAATTACAATTGCTACTAACAGTCCTGCTCTCGTTCTAATCTTTTGTAACGTTGCCATTGATTTACAGTTATTTTTATGCGAATTTCATTTAAAATTTTCAGGCTACGAAGATAACAATTTTAAATATTTTACCTTAAAATTTGATTTTTTTTTAAACTCCGTCAGACTTAATCAGAAATATTCTGAATTACAATAATTTACAACAACCAGTTTAAATGAAATTATTCATTCGTAATGGTAAGTTTTACCAACTCGATTTTTGTGTTGGTGGCTTTTAGTATTTTAAACTGAAATGCACCAATTTTAATTACTGAATTAATTTTTGGAATACTTTCATGGTAATATAAAATGAAACCTGCAAGTGTTTCAAATTCTTCTGTTTCCGGCAAATCCAGAAAATACTTTTCATTAATTAAATCGATTTCAGAACGGCCTGAAAATATATACTCATTATCATTGATTTTTCTTTCGATGATATCAGTTGTGTCATGTTCATCCTCTATTTCACCAAAAATTTCTTCTAAAATATCCTCGCTGGTAACCATGCCCGAAGTACCACCAAATTCATCAACCACAATGGCAATACTTCTATGTTCTTTAATAAAAGTGCTTAGAAGCTTATTAGCAGGCATCGTTTCCGGAACGATCAAAACATTGGTAATGTGAGGTTTAATACTTTCTGGATTTTGAAAGATTACGGAGGAGTGCACATAACCAACAATATTATCTACGTTTTCTTCGTAAAAAATAATTCTTGAGAAACCAGTTTCGACAAATTTTTGACGCAATTCGGAAATAGTGGAATTTACATCGAGCATTTCAATTTCAGTTCGCGGAACCATAATTTCGCGAAGTTTAACCTTTGAAAAGTCGAGGGCATTCTTAAAAAGCTTAATTTCTGTTTCCACAGTTTCTTTTTTCTCAAGGGGGCCAATGTCGCGCTCACTCACAAATTCATCTAAATCAACACGGCTAAAAACCAGGTTTTTATTTGTTGCTGTTAAATCGGCTTTAAAAAACCGCTTCACCATGAAATTTGTAATTCCCACAGTAAAACGGGTAACAGGGTAAAAAAGAAAAAAGAAAAATGCAAGTGGCACTGAGAATATATTCAACAATGCATTGGGGATAACTCGAAATAATGTTTTTGGTAAGAACTCTGCAAAAACAAGAATTATGATTGTTGAAACTACTGTTTGTAAAAGTAATACCAGCGATTCGGAATGAATATACATTCCAAAAACCGGCTCAAGTAAAGCTGCAAAAGCAATACCATAAATTACCAAAGCAATATTATTTCCCACTAACATTGTGGCGATGTAATTTCCTGGATTAGCTGTTACAACCTTTAAAATTTTAGAATTAAAAGGTTCTGATTGTTTGTCGAGCTCCAACCTTAATTTATTGGCCGAAACAAATGCAATTTCCATTCCGGAAAAGAATGCTGATAGCAATATGGTAATTAATATAATAAGAAGCAGGTTCATATCAGGTCAATTATTTTCAAATTGCAAAGGTCTCTTAAACGGAGGTGTTTCTTTTACACTGTCCCTCTGCACGCTTTCAACTGATCCCTCAGGTTGATTATTTTCTTCGACAGCAACATATATTGTTCCTTTTGGATCTTTTATCTTCCAGTTTTGCATGCTCTGATCGGAAACAAATCCGATGCCGGTGATAATCTGGTCAGGACGAATAATCCTTACAAACTCCTCTGAGTATATTTTTCCTGCATCCTGCTCAAAAATTAAATGTTCAGTTTTTAACGTATCACCGGCAGCATTGGTGGCGACAACGTTATTTTTTGCCTCCCATTTATCTTCATCAGGGAACTGTTTTGCAAAATCGGCTGTTATACTGGAAATGATTTGACGATTGGCATCATACTTAATCAATTCTATTCCCGCGGGAAATTCAAGATGGGTTTTTCCTTCCACATCAAACTGAAGTAACTTTGGCGCTTTCAGGAAAAAACGCACTTCTCCTGAATCTGTTGTTAAACTTTCATAATTCTCGGCTTCAACAACCGGGAGGTCATCTGTTAAGGTGAATGCTTTTATTTGTTCGAGATTATTCTTCTCGCAACTAAAAAAAAGTATTGCAGCCCCAGTAAACAGAGCTGCAACACGAATATTTTTTATGAATTGAAAGATATTAAAATCTAACTTTTGTAGTTTCATTAATCCAACCTTCAACTTTATAGGTTTGTCCTTCCTGCAGACCATCCATAAAAGCATCTTCCTTATTCGGATAGTATTTTTTGTAGTCTGCAATTTTTTGAGATGCGTCAACCGCACAATCTTCACTGCTTCTGGCCTTGGAGTAATAATCGACGGCTAACCAGAAAACAGCGCCTTTCTCAAGATTAGAACTACCGAAGGAACTACTGGCCTGGACATAAATATCGCCAATCAATATGTTGGCATCACATAAAGTGGGCTCCAACGATAGCGCCTTACGAGCATCTTCACGGGCACCAACGTAATCTTTTAATTTAGCATAGCGCAAATAACCTCTTTCATAATAATATGAAGCTAACAATTTCGGATCAGTTTCCTGACTTATTGCCTGTTGATAAAATTCCTTAGCCTTATCAATGTCTCCTTTTGCAAGATAACTATGTGCCATATTAAAAGCTGCTTCAGCCGAAGGTTCAAGTTCGTATAGCCTTAGTGTAGCTTGCTCAACCAACTCACTTTTATCGCATTTTGCATTTCTTAAACGGCGCAACATGCTTTTAATAAATTCAATATCGCTGCTTTTTTCCTGGAACTGTGGTGCAAAAATATTTATCAAAGCATCACAATCAGCTGCACCCGATTTTCCAAAAAGATTCTCAACAAACGGCTGAATAATGTCTTTAGCGTCTTTCTTAATGGATTCATCAGTTCCTTCAGCTATTATTTTATTCACAATTCCGTTTATCTTATCATAATTTTCAATTACTGCTTCTTTAGGAAGTTCACCCAATTTAAATAAAGCAACAGTTGTCTGCATGAACTGAATTAAAATAGCACCTTCAACCTCAACACCTTGTTCATCAACGGATTGTTTTAACCACTCATATCCGGTTTTCATTACTTTAGTACGGGCATCTCCTTCAAGCGGAGTTACCCTTAAAGAATCAACAAGATTATACTTCAGCCATGAAGTAGCTTTTCGTCCAATGTTGTATCCATGCTGACCAAAATATTTAATCTTTTTATCGTACATCTTCATGTAGTCATCCAAATACTTGTCCTTCTCTGCATCTGTTTTTGCATCTTCAATCAGATACTCATATATTTTTGCTCCATGGATATAAACATTTGATGAAGACTTTGGATACTTATTATAAATATTTCGCCAATGCGGAATAGCTGATTTATAATCTTTTTGCTTGTAAAACTCGGTATAAAGCGAAAGTTCATTCATATAATCCTTATCCTGGCCCTTAAGTAATTCTTCATGTGTTTTCAGAACTACATCACCACTAGCTACTTCATTATCTGCTGCACTTGGCAATTGACCTGTAAAAGCAAAATCAACATTTTCAGGAGTAGTTTCATTGATATCCAGTTTTTTTGATTCATCAATAAATGTGAATTTTAAATATTTCGATTTTGAATCAACTTCAACTTTATATTTACCATCGAAACTGGTCAACATCGAACTTCCTTTATGTGCTTCTACTGTAACTCCGGCAGCTGGTTCACCATCCATATAAACGGTACCTTGTATTACTCTTTGTGCCACAGCACCGTTAGCTGCCAAAAAAACAATTGCGGCAAACAAAAGCATTATGCGTGAAAAAGTTCTCATATTATTTTCGTTTAATATTTACATTAATCAAATCTTCTTTTAATAAACCAAAGGTCATATAAATTAACACTGACATTCAATCTTGCATAATTTTCAAGAAGCAAATTATAATCTGTTGTTCCTCTTTTTCCAAATTCAGCAGCAACATTAATTGTTGAGTTTGAACGATATATTGGTAACCCAACTCCAAAACTTATGCCAATTTTGTTAATATGGTGACCATCGAAGATCAAATACGTTTGTTCATAATTAGCTCCCAACCGATACGCCACTCTCCGAACGTAGCTCCGAATCGAGAATTTATCAGGTATCCACTCGGCGCCAACCGCAAATTTATTCAAATCTGTTAAAAATGCACTCTTCTCTCCAAAAAATTTCGCATCGCCCCATGCCTGATGATAAAAATCCGCATTAATTTCCCATTTGTTGTCTTTTACATACGAAATACCAAAGCCATAAGATACCGGGATTTCGATAATTCCTTTCTCCCCTTCTTCAACGGAATATAATGTATCCTGATCGACACTGCTTCCAACTACAAGGTTTTTCTGTGTTATATCCGAAAACCGGGCGTTATAAGTAGGATTATTTTCAAAAACAGCACCCAAAATTAATTTTTGATTAGCTTTAATCGGTATAGTTGCCTGAATCCCAAAATCAACACTAAAGTCACTTAATCTCAGATTTTTATACTGTTGAATCTGATAATACCCTGAACCATCGAGAAAATAAACTTCTGAGTTTCGGTTTAACATTCCGAAAGTATAATTAAGGTTTGCCCCTATTGAAAGAAACTTGAAAGGTTCATAGGCAAATCCTAAAAAAGCCTTTGAAATGGTTCCGGTTCCATAATAATCGGTTTCTACTGTTCCCGTATTAGCAACTTCTTCTTCAATTACTACATTATATCCTACATCAGAAAACGGAACAAGTCCTAAAACTGCCCCGGAACGATTGGATACTCTAAAATTCATCGCGAAGTACTCAAAATTAACATCGTTTTGAGATGAACTTCCAAGATCATTTTTAGATTTTGTTCTACTCGCGTTCATTCCAAAATCAAACATAAACCCGAGTGAGTCAATGGAGGAATAAGACGCCGGATTGCCCAGATTTATTTGTTTGTTGTAGCGACTACCAATAGTAGCGCCACCCATTGCAACTGAACGACCAAAGCTGTATGAATGAAGATCGCCCAAACCATATCTTGAATATGGTGATGATGTATTATTATTAAACTGGGCGAACACAAAAGTCGGGAACACTATTATCCCGATCAATAAAACTACTCTGCTAAATCTCCCCATTATATTCCAATATACGGTTTAAACCCAAGGGTATTAAATTAAAGTTTACAAAGAAAGAGTTTTTTAATTTCTTATCAAAGAAATCGGCATTGCCACCGGTAATAATAACTTTTAAATTTTTATAAAATTCCTTAAAAGCGTCTATTGCCCTATCTACTTCAAAAACAACTCCGTGCTGTACTCCGGCTAATATTGCTTCTTCTGTGGTTGTACCATACAATTTCTCAAATTCTTGATGGTGTACCAATGGTAATTTTCCGGTAAACTGGTTCAATGCTTTAAATCTCATGTCAATTCCAGGAGAAATATTGCCTCCGAGGTATTGTCCTTTGTTATTCATTATATCATACGTTATCGCAGTTCCTGCATCGATTACCAGAACATTTGTTTCAGGATACAAATCGAAAGCTCCTACGATTGCTGCAATTCTGTCTTTTCCAAGCGTTTCTTTGGATGCATAACAATTCTCTACCGGAAGAGGGGTGTCTGCATTCAATTCAATGAATCTGTCAAATTCATTTTTCAGCACCTCTTTTAAATCAGGTGAATAATCTTTAACGGCCGAAAGTATAACCTTTTTTAAATCCGGATGTTCGTTTTTCAAAACCTCAACATGTTCAGGGCGAAATTCATCAACAGGAACCGTAATTAAAACTTCCCCCCTGTTAAAAACAGAAAATTTGGTTCGGGTATTGCCAATATCAATCACCAGATTCATATTAATCGATAATCCGTTGGCTAATGTCTAGTGCTTTAACTGAATGTGTTAACGCGCCGATAGATATATAATCGACACCCGTGGAAGCCACTTTTCGAATCCTTTTGATTGTCATATTTCCGGAAGCCTCAATCTTTGCCCTTTTATTTATTAACTTCACGGCTTCGCTCATCATTTTTGAACTCATATTATCGAGCATAATAATATCCACATCAGCTTCTAATGCTTCCTGAACTTGTTCCATGTTTGTGGTTTCAACCTCAATTTTAATACTTTTGGGAACCTTCTTCCTAATTGAATTTACGGCCTGTTTTATACCACCTGCCACCTGAATATGATTATCTTTTATCATCACCATATCATACAGTCCAAACCGGTGATTCGAAGCCCCTCCCATCCGAACAGCATATTTATCAAGATGGCGATAACCAGGCAGTGTTTTCCTCGTATCAAGGATTTCAACCGGATGACCCTCAATTTCTTTCATACAGAGGTTGGCATAGGTTGCAATTCCTGAAAGTCGTTGTAAGAAGTTCAACGCTTTTCTTTCGCCGGTAAGCAATGCACGATAATTACCTTTAAATTCCACAAGAATATCTCCCGGTGCAACCTGACTTCCGTCTGGTTTCTTCTCGTCCCATACCAAATCCTTATCAAATTTCTTGAATACCATTTCCGCCACAGGTAATCCGGCAACTACGCCATGCTCTTTTGCGACTAAAATGGCAGTTTTATTTGCATTAGGTGGTATTAAGTTATTTGTTGTTATATCGCCATCTCCAATATCTTCGGCATAAGCCAAATCAAATAACACTTCGGCTGATTTTAAAATTTTGCTTTCCATTTTTATTTTCTACTTTCTAACAGGCTCAACCTGAATTTCTTTGTCTTTTTGTTGTATAAAATGAATTTTAAACCTGGAATCTTCCTGCATAAAATCTTCCCTGATATGCCCTCCCCTGCTTTCTTCCCGCAAAAGTGCAGCTTTCGCAATTAGCAGACAAATTCCGGTACTGTTTTTTAGTTTATTTAAATTATATTCAACATTGAACTCTTCAAATTCATCTCTGATTTTTTGAAGTTCTTCAATTGCATATTCCAAGCCTTTCCTGTTTCGCACAATTCCAACATAATTGTTCATAATTTTTGCGATTCTATTCTTTTTTTCCAAGAAAAGATTTTCATTCTCCGAATCAAGAAAAAACATTTTTTGGTGGAAATCAGGACTATTTAAAAGTTTAACATTTGCAGCAGTAATACCTGCTCTTTTACCAAAAACAAGGCATTCAAGTAAAGAGTTACTAGCGATTCGATTTGCCCCCATCACGCCTGTTGAGGCAACTTCGCCAGCAGCAAAAAGATTTTTCACACTGGTTTGCCCATTTAAATCGGTTTTGATTCCACCAACTGTGTAATGCGCAGCTGGCGCAACAGGAATGTTATCCCGGGTTAAATCCAATCTAAAATCCAAAAGCTTTTCATAAATGTGCGAAAACCTATGCTTTATTGTTTCTTCATCCAGATGTTTTAAATTTAAAAATACATGCTCGGAAGCCGACTTTTCAATTTCCTTGAAAATGGCAAAGGAAACGACATCGCGGGGCGCCAATTCTGCCAACTCGTTGAGCTGAGTCATAAACCGCTCGCCCTTTTCATTAACCAAAAAGGCCCCTTCTCCACGAACGGCTTCCGAAATCAAAAAAGCATCTTTATGTTCCAAATGCAGCGCCGTAGGATGGAACTGAATAAATTCCATGTCTTCCAACTGTGCTCCCGCCTGGTAACCTAAAGCATAACCATCGCCGGTAGCCGTATGAGGATTTGTTGTGCGATTATAAATACGCGCTAACCCACCAGTCGCAATAATTACAGCCTTTGCTCTAAAAATTATATTTTTCCGGGTTTTAAATTCCAACGCCTGCGCTCCGTAACATACATTATCCTTTACCAGCAAATCAACAACCGTTGTATTTTCAAAAGCCTGAATATTTTTTTTTGCACTGACACGCTGCAACATAAATCGGGTTAAAACCATTCCGGTTGCATCGCCGTCAGCATGTAAAATTCTTCTTTTACCATGCCCTCCTTCCAATCCAAGAATTACTTTTCCATTCTCTTTGTCGAAAGGCATTCCCATTTCAATCAGTTCTTCTACACACGCTTTGCCCTCATTAACCAGAATCTCCATGGCGTCTTCGTCGCAAAGTCCACGGCCGGCTTTTAATGAATCTGCCATGTGTAATGAAGTTGAATCATCATCACCAATAGCAGCTGCAATGCCTCCCTGTGCATTATAAGAATTGCTAATATCTAATCCTGATTTTGTAATTATTGCAACTTTACCAAAATTGGAAGCATGTAATGCAGAAGTCAGACCAGCTAAGCCACTACCAATAACAACAGTATCAAATTCAAGCACTTGCATTCATGTCGCTTTAAAAGTGAGCGGCAAAGTTACTATTTCTTTCAATGCGATTATCTGATTTTATTAATGATGTAGTTTATTTTAAGGAAGATAATCCTTTCGAATTGGTGAAAAAAGTTCTATCAGTACGGAATTCTCCAAAATTTCAACCTCATGCTCCACATTTTCAGGCACACTCCAACTATCGCCCGAGCCGGCCAAATGCCATTCATTGTTGATTCTGAAATTCAACTTACCTGAAATAAGCATACCAGTTTGCTCATAAGGATGCTGATGCGGTGGAATTGTATTTCCTTTTTCCAATTGAAATTCGCAAAGAAGAGTTTTTTGCTCCCATACTAACGGACGCATTTTTACCCCTTCAATTAGTAGTTTAAAATCAGATGAATTACTTTTTGTAAACATACTCAGTGCTTTTCCGCTAAATATAGCCCATTATTCCACCTGAAATTTGCAGTAAAGATATTTCAGCAAGTTTTGTTAAATACTGAATTGAAATTAGCCGTTCTTCTGCATCTAACAAACTTTTCTGAACTTCCCGTAATTCCAGTCCCGACAAATCTCCCAATTTGTAACGTTGTTGCGCTATTTCGTTATTTTCACGTGCAACTGCCAGATTTTGCTCTTCCAGTTTTAACAGACGGAGGTTATTTTCGTAGGAATAATAAATGGTTATTAAATCTGCTTTAACCTGCTGTTCTATTTCCTGATACTTATATTGTTGTGTTTCTATATCGATTTTGGCATTTGTCTTTTCCCTTTTTCTTGAAAACCCGTCAAAAATATCCATTCCTAAAGTTAGCCCGTAATTCATTCCGCTAACCGTCTGATGGTCTGTTGTTCCAGTTCCATAACCATTATAAGAAAAAGTATAACCGGTTGATGCATTTAAATACGGGTATGACTGAGATGCAATAATTTTATAATCCAATTCTGAAATTACCTGATCTTTTGCCGAAATAAGTAAGCTCGTGTTTTTACTGAGTGTTTCATTCAGCAGTTCGTTGTAATTAAGATCCGAATTTATTTCAATAGAAGTATCCCTAACGAGGATTTCCTCTTCAAGATTTTCCAGCGACATCAACTTTTTGAGCCTCACCTGCGATGCAACAATCACTTGATCTTGTTTTGCGTAGCGCGAACTGTCCTCATTTAAATAGACCATCGACTGCAACAATTCAAGCTTGGAAGACGACCCCAGCAAATAACGTTCTTCATCAATACGAACCCGCTCACGCGAGAGCTCAACAGCATAGGCAAGGTTCTTGTATAAATTTAGCTGTTGAACATATAAATAATATTCCGAAATAATATCTGTAACCAGATTTTCCATGTTCATTTGGGTATTCAACTCGCCCATGTGCTTCAATTGATTCAACTTTTCGTATGTAGTTTGAACATTAAAACCATCGAAAATTGTTAAATCAAGATTTACGTTTGCCGAGCCCGAAGTGTTTGCAACCCCTTTCGTTATGTTTTTGCCGCCTTCACGAAGTGTCTGATCTGTATTGTTCAATGTTCCGCCAAAACGGTTAGTGGTATTAATATATGGCAAGAACCCTGCATTTCCTTTTGTGTAATTGTTATCGGCAACTTGTTCCTCATTTCGCGCTATTTGGATGGAATAATTCCGTTCCAATCCGGTAATAACGCAGCGGCTTAAATCGTATACTTCCTGCGACCACAAGATAGCAGGGAAAACGAGCAGGACTATTATTACAACAAAATTTCTAAGCATTTTCAGAAAATTCGATTTTCTCCGGAGAGGAAGATTCATTTTTTATATTTTTTGATTCACTGGAAATAAACAAATAGATACCGGGAACAACATACAAAGTTAAAAATGTAGAGATTGTTAAACCTCCAACAACAGCAATACCCATCGCAACCCGGCTTTGAGCGCCTTCTCCCAATCCAATCGCCAGTGGAAGAATTCCCAGAATTGTGGATAAACTGGTCATTAAAATTGGCCTGAAACGGGCTGCAGAAGCATATTTTATTGCATCATACTTACTCATTCCTGCCTCTTTCCTTTGGTTGGCAAATTCAACAATCAAAATCCCGTTTTTCGAAACAAGTCCTATCAACATAATGATACCTATCTGGCTAAAAATATTCATGGTAACTTTAAAATACCACATAAAAATTAAAGCTCCTGTTAACGCTAATGGTACTGTCATCATCACAATTATCGGATCTTTAAAGCTTTCGAACTGAGCAGAGAGCACCAAAAATATTAGTACAATCGCCAGTAAAAAAGCAAACATTAAACTGGATGAACTCTCCATAAAGTCTTTTGAATCGCCTGCAAGTGCAGTTCTGAATGTATCGTCTAAAACATCGGCTGCAATTTTATCCATCTCGGCCAAACCTTCACTTATGGTTCTTCCTTCGGCCAGACCCGATGAAACGGTTGCTGCAACAAACCGGTTATAACGATATAGTTGAGGAGGCGCGGTTTCTTCCTGTAAATTCACAAAATTGTCGAGCTGAACCATTTGCCCTGTGTTATTTCGCACATATAACGATTTTAAATCCAACGGCTTATTTCGATCCTGGCGTGCCAGTTCTCCCAAAATCTGGTACTGCTTTCCATTCATTATAAAATACCCGAAACGTTGTCCGCTAAGTGCAAGTTGTAAAGTTTGACCGATGTTCTGTGTTGAAACTCCAAGCAGATTTGCCTTGTCGCGATTAATTACAATTTGCAGCTCTGGCTTCGTGAATTTCAAATTTACATCCGCACTTTCGAAAACAGGATTATCATGAACCCTGGCCATGAATTCGGGTAAAATTTTACGCAGCTTTTCAATATTTGGAGCCTGAAGAACATATTGAATCGGCTGCCCTGCCCGTCGTCCTCCAAAGGTTGATTGCTGTATTACACTAGACCTTGCCTTGGTCATTTTTCGAAGTTCGCCAGTAAGCTGATTGGCAATTTCCTGCTGTGAACGGGTTCTCTCACTTGGCGGCACCAGAACATCACGAACAAACGCCCTGCTCCCCCGAATAAAAGTGGTTACTTTATCCGATTCGGGTACTTTCCGGTCAACCAATTCAGTTACTTCTTCGGCATATTGTTCATTATACTCGTAGGTTGAACCTTCGGGTGTTGTAATATTAATGCTTAGCTGAGAACGGTCTTCAAGTGGAGCCATTTCAGCCGGGATATTCTTCCAGAGAAAATAAATAGAAACAATGGACGCGGTAAGAATAACCAAAGAAATAAACTTTCGATTTAAAAAACTATTTAGTGAATTCTGATAAGCACTATTCAAACGAACAAAAAACCTTTCCGTGAAATTATAAACCTTGCCATGCTTATGCCGGGTTTTCAGAATTTTTGTAGAAAGCATTGGAGTAAGTGTTAATGCTACAAAAGACGAAATGGCAACTGCCCCGGCAATTACAATACTAAATTCTCTGAAAAGCCTGCCGGTCATTCCTTCCAAAAAAACAATCGGAAAGAATACCGCTATTAACGTAATGGTGGTAGCAATAATAGCAAAGAAAATTTCATTCGCTCCTTTTATGCCAGCTTCCCGTGGGTTCATCCCTTGTTCAATCTTCACATAGATGTTTTCCATCATTACAATGGCGTCGTCAACAACCAACCCAATGGAAAGTACAATAGCCAAAAGTGTCAGTACATTTATAGTATATCCGGCGGCATACATAATAAAGAACGAACCAACCAACGAAACAGGAATAACCAATATCGGCAGAATTGTTGTTCGCCAGTCGCGCAAAAAGAGGAAGATAATTACCACTACAAGGAAAAAAGCAAGGTATATCGTGCTTTTTACCTCTTCAATCGACGAACGTATATATTGCGTATTGTCAAATCCAACTTCTATTCCTACGTCGTCCGGCAAGTCCTTTTTTATAAATTCCAACCGTTCATAAACCTCATCAACAATATCGATATGATTTGCTCCCGGCTGCGGAATGATCACGGTACCAACCATCGGAATTCCGTTCATTTTCATGATTCCCCTTAAATCTTCAGGACCGAGCTCCGCCCTTCCAATATCACGAACCCGAATTAGTTGATCGCCAACCTGTTTAAGAATCAAACTATTAAATTCTTCGGCAGTAGTCATTAAACCAAGTGCCCGAATCGTAAGCTCAGTTGTGTTTCCCTCAATGCTACCTGCGGGCAATTCCACATTCTCGCGTAAAATCGCATTGCGAACATCCAATGGAGTCATCTGGTAACCAGCCAGTTTTGCGGGATCAAGCCAAATACGCATAGCATATCTTTTTTCTCCCCAAATTGAAACAGAACTTACCCCGGCAATGGTCTGAAGTTGCTCTTTAAATGTTAATTCTGCTATTTCCGAAAGTTCGAGTAACGAGCGTTTCGGGCTTTTTACGGCAATAAACATAATCGGGTTGGCGTCGGCATCAGCTTTTGACACGATAGGCGGGTCGCAGTCGCGGGGCAAGAATCGTTGTGCCTGGGCAACCTTATCCCGAACATCGTTTGCCGCAGTTTCAAGGTCAACGCTTAACTCAAATTCAACGGAAATATTACTATTCCCCTGGCTACTCTGGCTTGTTAACGTTCGAATTCCGGGAATACCATTTATCGATTGCTCCAAAGGCTCAGTTATCTGGGTCTCAATCACATCAGAATTGGCGCCCGGATAGGACGTTCTGACTGAAATTAAAGGTGGATCCACACTTGGGAATTCTCTTACGCCGAGATAGGTCATTCCAATGGCTCCAAAAAGCAAAATAACAAGGGAAAAAACGGTTGCCAGTACCGGCCGCTCTATACTCGTTGATGACAGGCTCATAACTTAATCGGCTAAAGGTTGGTTGGTTACAAGCGTGTCTAACTGAACCGGCAAATCTTCTCTTAACTGAAGCGTTGCCGTAGTAAGCAAAGTATCGCCGAAATGCAACCCCTGTTTTATTTCAATATGTGAAGCCGTTCGAAGGCCGGTAACAACTTTTACTTGTTGTGCTTTGCCATTCTTGTATATAAATACTTTCTCACCTTCCATTTCAGGAATCAAAGCCTCTGTTGGTATCGAAACCGCATTGTCTATTTCAGACAACCTTGCGGTTACACTTGCAAATCTTCCGGGTTTCAATTCTTCATTCTTGTTCGGATATAGGGCCCGGGCAACAATTGTTCGGGTTTCCATATCCACTTTAGGATCGACGGCATATACATTCGCACTAAAATCCCCCTGAATTCCATCAAGGATAAAAGTAATAGGATATCCGGGGCCAATTTCACCGGCATAACGTTCAGGAATGGAGAATTCGATTTTCAGCGGACTGATTTTTACCAACCTTACAATTTTGGTTTGTGTATTGGCAAAAGCTCCTTCACTAATTAATCTCAATCCAACGATTCCATCGAATGGCGCACGAAGTTCTGTTTCGGCAATTCTCGCCTCAACAAGATTAATATCGGCCTGTAACGATTGTAACTCTGTTGCTACCTGATCGTAACTTTCGCGACTAATGGCGTCGCGCTCCAGCAATTGCCTTTGCCTAAATTCACGCTCTTCCTGTAATTTGTGTTGGGCCTGCAATTTTTCTAATTGAGCCTGTAAGGGCTTGTCGTTTATTTTGGCAAGTAAATCGCCTTTTTTTACGCGTCTTCCTTCCTCAAAGTAAATTCCTACAATCTTGCCCGATGTTTCAAAAGCGAGTTCAACTTCCTCGTCCGGCAGCAAAGAACCGGTGCTGTATATAAGCTCGTTCATTTCGGTAGGAACAATAAGGTAACCACTTGCTAATAATTTTTGAGCGCCTTTTTGCGAATATCCTACACCGGGTTGTGCTCCGCTTTTTTCAGGAAACAACCAACTCTTAAGTTGCGGATAAAATATTATCCCTGCCAGAAATAAGACCAAGACAATACTAATAGTAATTCTAAATGTTTTATTTGTTGCCACTGCAAATGGAATGTTTAATTGGTTTAAATTTTAAAATCTTTAGTTCTATTTGACTATCGATTTTCGAAAAGGTTAATTCAAACTTATAAAAAAATTTTATCTGTTCACTTTTTACTTTTGACGATTGGGAGTTAATATAGCGATTGCTTAACGATTTAATGTGGAATTATGCACCTCTTTTATAAGAGATGATTTTATTTTTAAGCCATTATTGAATATTTGCCAGCCAATTCCGGCATGGGCAGAACTGTACCTAACCCTAGCACAACGTGTATTGGAAACAGTTTATGATTTTATCGGGGTACAACTTCTGCTGCAGCGAATAACCTGACCGATGATTCAGCAATACAGACAAATGATTAGAAACGCTGTTCAGACTTTGCCCAGGGCATCTCTGACTTTTAGTAATAAAACCGGAACTTTTTGATACGGGTCTCCTTCTCCCAACGTTTCCAAAGGCAAGTAGCCCCGATAACCACTTTCTTTAATTAACCGGAACAGTTTTTCAAAATCGGTAGGTGTTTCGGTTCCGTCCATCCAAACATTTTCCTTGATTTGCCATGTTACTGCATACTCAATGTTCTTTTTGATTTCTTCGTATGGATCAGACTGCCGGTAACTGCCAATATCGAGATTTAATCCCAACCATTCTGAATCCACCATTTCGAAAATACGGTCAACATCGGCAGCGGTTTTAATAAAATCGTTGTGGTTTTGAATGGCAATTACCACTCCGAACTTCTTGCCGTATTCGCAGCATTCTTTTATGTCTTTCGCCATCCATTCAAACACCTGGTTGCGGGAGAATCCTTCGTGTGCATTTGTCCCTGCAAAAATACGGAGGTTGGGTATTCCAAGTTTGGCAGCGGCTTCAATCCAGTTTTTTATCATCACAATATCGGCTTTCCGGCTGTTTTCATCCGGGTTGGCAAAATCATTCCGAACTCCGGTTCCGCTAATGTCGAGACCTAAAAGAAAGGCTTGTTTCTTAAACTTCATCATAAAATCCTCCGGTGGAACTTCCGGGTAACCCGGGAAATAATAACCGGTTGGATCGATGGCATCGAAGTTATATTCGGCGCAAAAATTGAGCATGTCAAACAGGTCGATGGTGCCTTTCATTAAAAGCTGGTTAAACGAATAAAGATTCAGGCTGATTTTGAATTTATGCCCAAATTTTTTGTTTACGGATCCGCCGGTTGATGCCAAAGAAGAAAATCCGTTTGCCAGAAACGGAATTGCCAGCACCGATTTCATAAAATTACGCCTGGAATTCATGTTTTGATTATCAGGTTGAGTTAAATACTGCTACAATTTAGCAAATTAACCGATACTAAACGAGTTACAATTACAACTTCTTAAAACCGGCACAGGAAAATTCGCGTCGGCCATCGGATAAATATTCAGCAATGGAATAGCCGCTCGTTGACTCCTGTTAGCAAAGTATTTAACCTTTTATTTCAAGCAAAAATCCACTTCCGTGAATATTTTTGATTTCGATGCTGGGATCGTCGGATAAATATTTGCGCAACCTAGTAATAAAAACATCCATACTTCGGGCGGTGAAGTAGCCATCGTCGCCCCAGATTTTACGAAGTGCCATTTCACGGGGCAGTAATTCATTTTTATTCTGGCACAGTAATTTCAATAAATCGGCTTCTTTGGGCGATAGTTTCTGTTGTATTTTTTCTTTTGTAATGGTTCTTATTTTCGAATTGAAAACATAAGCGCCGATGTAAAACACCACATCGTTGTTTTGAGGTTGTGTGGTTTGTCGTTTTATAATGGCCTGAATTTTACAGAGCAGGACTTCCGTGTCGAAAGGTTTTGTAATATAATCGTCGGCGCCCACATTATAACCTTTCAGAATGTCTTCTTTCAATGCTTTCGCGGTAAGAAAGACCATCGGGATTTCGGTATCGATTTTACGGATTTCGCTGCCGATTGTAAATCCATCAACATTGGGCAACATGACATCAAGAATGCAGATTTGATATTCGCCATTTCTGAACTTTTCCAGGGCATATTTGCCGTCGTCCACCCAAGTCACTTTAAAATCGTTCAACTCGAGATACGATTTTAACACTGCACCAAAACTCAAGTCGTCTTCTACCAGAAAAATATGCTGAACATTTTCCATCTATTTACTTCCGGGTTTATTCTCTTACAAAAGGTAAAAATACATCAAATTTGCTTCCTTTTCCGGGTTCGCTATGAACCGAAATTGTTCCTTTATTGGCTTCCACTACCGCTTTTACATAACTCAAACCGAGCCCAAAACCTTTCACATTGTGAATATTACCGCTTGATTGACGATAAAACCGTTCAAAGATTTTGCTTTGCACTGCTTTTGTCATTCCAATTCCGTTGTCGGAAACCGAAATCAAAACTCCATTCGTTTTATTGGTTGTTGTAATTTTTATTTCCGGGGCTTCAACCGAGTATTTAATTGCATTATCAAACAAATTAAAAATAACATTGGTGAAATGATTTTTATCGGTGGTAACCATGGGGTTCGGTGCATTCAACTTTTTTATTATCGCGCCGTTTCGCTTCTCCACCTGCAACATAATTCCCTGTATAGCATCATCAATTAATTCATGTGTATTCAACGTTTCCCAGTTAAATTCGAATTCTTTCCTGTCTAATCGTGCAATGGTTAAAATATCTTCTACCTGGCGGTTCATACGAGTGTTTTCCTTTTTTATCATTCCGGCAAAAAAGCGGATTCGTTCCGGATCGGACACTACTTTATCGTTAACGATAGAATCCGTTGCCACGGAAATGGTTGCAATGGGCGTTTTGAATTCATGTGTCATATTATTGATAAAATCCGATTTCATTTCCGATATTTTTTTCTGCCGGAGAATATAAAAAATACTCAAGGCAAATGTTACCAGAATAAATATGGAGAACATGAAGGAAGCCATCAAAAGCCAACTTAACGAACGGTAAATAAAGTTACTGCGCCCCGGAAAAACGACCGAAAGCTTTATGTTTTTCTGAAAAATATCGTTTGGATACATGTTTACTTTGTATTCCGAATTCATAAGCAGAACCGAATCTTCAGGAATAATTTCCTTGTCAAGCATAAGACTGTCCTGCCAAATGCCATACTTAAAATCGATTGGTATATTTCTGTTGTTTAGTTCTTCTCTTAAAACTTTCTGCACAAGCTCTTCGTCAATGCGGCGAACATCCCATTCATAAATTTCAGTGGTAACCTGGTTGGCCATTTGTTTTAAACGCCCTGCTTTAAACCGTGCCCGCTGAGAAATATCGGGTCGAAGAAAATGAAATGTATCAAGGTTGGTAATTACCGAGTCGATTTTAAATTTCCCTAAGTCATAAAGCGAATCCAAGTCGGAAATAATGGTATCCGATTTCATAACAAAAACATTTTTGGGCAAAGCAGGCCTTCCATTCATAACAACGACTTTATCGTCGGCAATTGAATCGGAATCTGAACTTATACGATAGCTGTAAGCAGAACTTGTGGTTTTCGAATCAGAGTCAATCCGGATTTCAACCCTTGTATTTTTCCCCCGGGGACTAACCTCCCGGATAATATGCACAGGACGTGGAGGTCTTCTAAGTGAATCGGGTTTCGCAACATCGGGTGGAAAAGGCAGAAATTCCATATCAAAATCTTTTCCAAACCGTTGATTCCACTTTGCAGAATCGTCGAAAACCATGCGGTTGACTACATCAAAATTATGAATGTCTTCGAGCTTATATACCGTATTATTCAGCGCTTCGTTTACACTGCGGTTAAACAGTTCGTTTTTAACAGCAATGGCATTGTTCATCCAAACCAGTTGCACGATAATAATCCCCAGAATGGAAACGCCCATTAACACCACAAGTCCGGTAATAATCCTTTTGTTCATCCGTTTTTAATTCCCTTTTATTCTCCTGAAATTGATTAACTGTTTTTGTTTCGTGCCTCAAATATAGGTATTTAAAAAAGTGACTTTTAAATTTTAACTTTTCCTTAACAGATTTTAACCAGCCTTTAACTGACTGTAAATATGCACGTAAGCTATCTTTGCTAAAACAAAATTTTCATTAAAACAGGAATTATGAAACGTAATTTATTAGAAACCGGGCTACTCGTACTTGCCATTTTAGTTTTGTCTTCATTTTCTATTCGTGAAAATCCACAAGACCCTCCAAGAGGAAAGAAAAAAGAACGGCATATTAATTTGGTGAAAATTGATGATGACGGAAACCGTATGGAACTGGATACAATAATCGTAGGCGATGATGTATTTGTTTGGAACGGTGATACCATTGGCGGACCACAGGAAATGCAATGGATTTCGAAAGGTGAACCTGAACGCGACTCGCTTTTCAAAAGATTTGATATGAATTTCGATATTAATGACGACGGACACGGAAGAGTTTTCGTAACGAGATCGGGAAAAGGAGGAAAACACATGGTTCATGAATTTAAAATGTTCGAAGATTCAACCTTTAATACTGACGAGAATGTGTTTTTTGGAGACGGCGACGAAACCATGGTATGGTTTGACCGAAGCCGGCATGACATTGCATTTGCTGTGCCACCAGTTAAGGAAGTTCCCCGTCCTCCGCATATACGTGATATCCGTATTGAAAAACGGAACAATGCCAACGTAATTGATTTAAGCGATCCCGAAATTATTTCATTTAAAAAGAAAGCCAATAAAGATGGAACTGAAAAAATTACCATTGTCCGCAAACAAGTGAATGAAGAGATGGAAAACGAAATGTTTCTTTTTCGTGGTGGCCCCGATGATATGATGTTTGGCCCGGAACGTCCTCCAATGCCTCCTGCCCATGTTAGAGTTTTCAAATCGGATGATGGGGAAATGGAATTTATGGACAATATCGCAAAAGGGGATTCAGCCGCAAACGGGAAGAAAATAAAGGTAATTGAAGAAGACGGAAAAGTAATTCGAATAAAAGAAATAAATAAAGACGGCAAAAAAAATGTAGAAGTAGATGTTCAGGTAGAAAAGGAAGACGAGAACAATTAAACAGCAATCTGAAAACCAGAAAGCCGGTTCATTTTTTTGAATCGGCTTTTTTTATTTCAGATTAAAACCCCAAGCAGGTATAAAAGGTTGAAGACTCCTGTTCTATTTTTTGGCGAATCTCACAACTTTATCTTCAATCATTTGCTGAAGTTCGCTCAGGAGAGCTTGCTCATGTTTGTCAATAACCCCGTCCTCCAAAGCAATTTTTATGATTTCATCATATTCTTCCCGCGTAATTATTTCATCTGCTATTGCTTTCTCAATCCTGTCACGCAGCTCCAAAGAACTACCACTTACTTTATGTTCCATTTCAAAAATTTCTTAATGCTTTTAGGACACCAATATCTGTAATTTTTCACAAATTTTCAATTACAAATTGTATTTATTAATAAATAAACCCCGGCCGCAAACGCTGCACCTACCACAGGCCCCACAGTTGGAACCCAGGAATAACTCCAGTCGGTATTATCTTTATTTTTTATAGGTAAGATAGCGTGTACAATTCGAGGACCCAGGTCACGTGCCGGATTAATTGCATATCCGGTTGTGCCACCCAAACTCAAACCAATAGAAAAAACGACCAATGAAACAGGGAGTGCACCCAAAGATCCCATTCCTACTTTTGAACTTCCCAGACTCAGATAATCAAGCTGGGGTAATGTAATTAGCAGCACCGCTAAAATGAGGACAAAAGTGCCAACCACTTCAGAAAAGAAATTACTGGGATAATTTCGAATAGCAGGAGCTGTGCAGAAGCAAGCTTTTTTCGTTCCAGGTGTTTCTGTAATTCTGAAATGATTGTAAAAAAATAGATAAACCGTTACCGCCCCAAACATTGCCCCCAACATCTGGGCAAGGATAAAAGGAGCAACCTTTGCCCATTCAAAAAGACCGGCAAATGCTAATCCCAATGTAACAGCCGGATTCAGATGTGCACCACTGATATCGGCAGTTGAAACAACAGCAACAAAGACCGCCATTCCCCAACCGGCAGCTATTACAATCCAGCCGGCGCCAAAACTGTGGGTTTTATCGAGATTAACATTAGCAACTACGCCGTTTCCCAATAATATCAGGATAAACGTGCCTAAAAATTCACCAAAAAATTCCATTATAATATTGTATTAATCTTTGAAAAAATAATTATTTGCAAGCTGATTATATTTCGAAATCTGTTCTTCTTTCCATGCCTCGTTCTTACCTAGTTCCCTTGCCATAATTTCTGCTACTTCGGGAGCCATTTTTACACTTTCACGGGCATCCAGAAAAAGTGCTCTCGTACGACGGGCCAGGACGTCTTCCACGGTTCGGGCCATTTCTTTACGAACTGCCCATACCACCTGCGATTTATAAATCTGCAACTTTTCACTTAAAAATCCGGTCAGATTTTCTTCCTCCTCCGCAAGGCTCAAAATTTCTTCTTTGAAAATCCCATAAGGAGCCATCGGATCGGTATAAGGATCGATATCCATTCGAAAGCCATGAATGGGAAGATGTTTTGTTATACACTCCCGTTCGGGCAACCCGGCCAGCATAATCGCTTTCTCGATTGTATCTTCAGCCATTTTCCGATAGGTGGTCCATTTTCCGCCAATTATGGTAATTAACCCGGAAACCGAAATCAGAATCTTATGATTCCTCGAAATTTCCTTTGTAGCTTTTTTTTCCCCATCGGGCTTGGCGAGTGGCCTCAACCCGGCAAAAACGCTAAGCACATCTTTTCTTGTTGGTTGCTTTGTCAGATATCTTCCGGCTGTTTCCAAAACAAAATCAACTTCCGAGCTTAACGCAACGGGTTCCAAAGATTTGCCTTCAACCAATGTATCGGTAGTACCTAAAATAACATGATTGTGCCAGGGCACAGCAAACATTACCCTACCATCGGAAGTATGCGGAACCATAATGGCAAAATCACCCGGCAAAAACGATTTATCGAGAACTAAATGAATTCCCTGGCTGGGTGTTATCATGTCTTTCTTTTCGGGTTCATCCATCCTGATAATTTCATCGGCAAATACACCTGTTGCGTTCACCACCACTTTCGATCTTAACTTGAACTCCTCACCCGTTTCCTGATCAACTGCAATCACTCCATTTATTAGTTGATCTTTTTTCAACAGTTCTTTTACTTTGCAATAATTCAATACAACTCCCTCAAAATCCTGGCAGGTTTGGGCCAGGCCAATGGCCATTCTTGAATCATCAAACTGGCCGTCCTGGTAAATTACTCCTCCTTTTAACCCTTCTCTTTCCACAGTTGGAAGCGCCTGAATAGTTTCTTCCAGCGAAAGGTGCATGGAAGGTCCCAGGCCGAGTTTTCCGGCCATTAAATCATAAACCTTTAATCCGACGGTGTAAAAAGGGCCTCCCCAAAAATCGTAAGTTGGAATAATAAACGACTGGTTGGTAACCATGTGCGGGGCGTTTTTAAACATCAGGCCCCGTTCTTTGAGGGCTTCGAAAACCAGCGAAACATCGCCCTGCTGGAGATAACGTACGCCGCCGTGTACCAGTTTTGTACTTCTGCTCGATGTTCCTTTTGAAAAATCGACCTGTTCCAGTAAGAGTGTCTTAAATCCTCTGGAAGCTGCATCAACTGCACATCCCAAACCGGTAGCACCGCCACCGATAATTATGATATCCCACTCCCAATCTTTCTTCCTTAATTTTTTAAGTATTTTTTTTCGGTCCATAGCTTTAAGGTGATATAGTTTTAACTGATTTAATTCACTACTGATACCAGTTTTTGCTTCTTTCTATTGCTTTTTTCCAGTTTGAAATGGTTTTTGATGTCTCTGATAAATCTTCCACCGGTGCGAATTTTTTATCGATTTGCCACTGGTCTTTAATTTCATCCATGCTTTTCCAGAACCCAACTGCCAGACCAGACAGATACGCAGCACCAAGTGCAGTAGTTTCGGTTACTTTGGGCCGGACCACCGTTCTCCTAATCGAATTTGCCTGAATCTGCATCAGCAAATTATTTACGGCGGCTCCACCGTCCACCCGTAATTCATCCAACTGAATTCCGGAATCTTCAACCATGGTTTCAATTACTTCCATGGAACGAAAGGCGATGGCTTCTAATGCAGCTCTCGCAATGTGTGCCTTGCCAGTCCCCCGGCTCAACCCCATAATCGCACCTGTGGCATACTGATCCCAATGCGGTGCACCAAGCCCCACGAATCCCTGAACAAAAGAAACTCCGCCATTATTTTCGACCTGTTTCGCCAGTTCTTCTATTTCGGAAGAAGATTGAATTATTCCTAGTTGATCCCGTAACCACTGAACAACAGCCCCTCCAATAAAAATGCTGCCTTCCAGTGCATAAGTAATTTTATCTCCAATTTTCCAGCCAATGGTAGTTAACAACTTGTGCTTTGAAACGATGGGTTTATTACCCGTGTTCATCACAACAAAACAACCCGTTCCATATGTGTTCTTTACCATTCCTTCATTAATACACATTTGCCCGAAAAGCGCTGCCTGCTGATCTCCGGCAATTCCTGAAACCGGAATTTCTCCTCCAAGAATTTCTTTTGAAGTTGTTCCGTAAAACTCGCTGCTTGATTTAACTTCGGGAAGAATTGAAACGGGAATATCTAACATTTCCAACAATTCATTATCCCATTGTAAAGAGTGAATATTGAAAATTAATGTCCTGCTTGCGTTCGTAACATCTGTAACATGAAGTTTACCCCCGGTAAGTTTCCAGATTAACCAACTATCCACTGTTCCAAATGCAAGTTTTCCATTATTGGCCAAATCTCGAGCACCTTCCACATTATCGAGAATCCATTTAATTTTCGTCCCCGAAAAATAAGCATCAATAACCAGCCCCGTTTTTTCGGCTACTGTTTTCTCTAATCCTTTTTCCTTTAAATCATCGCATATTCCGGCTGTGCGCCTGTCTTGCCAAACAATTGCATTATAAACGGGTTCGCCTGTTTCACGATTCCATATAATTGTTGTTTCCCGTTGATTGGTTATTCCAATTCCGGCAATTTGTTCGGGAGAAATCTTTTGACTTTGAATTACTTCCTTAACAACTTCAAGCTGCGTTTTCCAAATAGCATCAGGGTTATGTTCCACCCAACCCGGTTGAGGATAAATTTGCTCAAATTCCTGTTGGGCTGCGCCAACAATTTCACCAGAGTAGTTAAAAAGAATAGCCCGATTACTGGTTGTACCGGCATCAAGTGAAAGAATAAATTTTTCCATAAGTTTTCGTTTATCAGTCTTTGAATAGATGGATTTTAGGCCCCATAATTTACAATAATAATTTCGATTAAAAATATGCCTAATGTTCTATTTAACATTTTTATTGGAAATTACTTTGCTCCTTTTTGCGTAACACAAAAGCAACTTTCTGATTTACAAAAGCAAACAACCTTCTTCTGTCTTAGCGTTTTTATATTCTTCCTGGAAAATCCATCGGAAACGGGAAAAACTTCTAAATTTGCGTCGCTCTAAAAAAGCAAAGTGTTTTTGGGGAGAAACTTAATTGAGGAAAATGAATATTAAGACAAAAAAAGTGGCTGTTATCGGCAGTGGAAGCTGGGCAACCGCTGTTTCGAAAATGTTACTTGAAAATGTCAAACACATCAATTGGTTTATTCGAAAACCTGAAACCATCGAACTTTTTGAAAGATACAAGCACAATCCGCGCTACCTTCCAGGTGCTGAATTCGACACCAACCGAATAAGTTTTTTCAGCGACATTAATGAAATTGCAGAGGAATCGGATATTCTGGTATTAACCGTTCCCTCCGCTTATCTTCCTGTTATTCTTGAAAATTTAAATGTTGATATCAGCAAAAAATATATTTTATCAGGAATAAAGGGAATTGTTACCGACGAAAATCTTCTGGTTGTTGAATACCTGAACAAGTATTTTAATGTGAAATACGAAAATATGGGTGTGCTAGCGGGCCCTTGTCATGCGGAAGAAGTGGCACTGGAATATTTGTCGTATTTAACCGTGGCCAGCCCCGATGAAGACAAGGCCAGCAGCTTTGCAAAACTGATAAAGAGCCACTACATCTTTACAACAGTTTCTGATGATATTTGGGGAACTGAATATACTTCGGTAATTAAAAACATTATCGCAATTGCTTCAGGAATTACTCATGGATTGCGTTACGGTGATAATTTCCAGGCAGTTCTTATTTCAAATGCGATACAAGAGATTAAACGTTTTGTTGATACAGTCCACCCGATTTCGAGAGACATAAAAAGCTCGGCCTATTTAGGTGATTTACTGGTAACCGCTTACTCGCAATTCAGCAGAAACCGCATGTTTGGAACCATGATTGGCAAGGGATACTCGGTGCGAACAGCCCAGCTGGATATGAATATGATTGCCGAAGGATATTATTCAGCAAGATCCATCTACGAAATTAATCAAAGATACAATGTTGATATGCCCATATCGAATGCAGTTTATCGTATTCTTTATGAAAATGTTTCACCACGAAAAGAAATTATACAGCTTACTGAAAAACTAAGTTGAAAAATTTTCGATTTCACATCACTTTTTCTAAAAATATTGGCTGCCGGGCTTCAGGTTAAACTATTGCTTTTTATTTTTACATAAAAAACAATGGTGAAAAAATTTTCGCTGGACAAAAGCAAAATCAAAGTTTTATTGTTGGAAGGAATTCATGAGTCGGCAATTGCTACTTTTAAGGAGGCCGGATATAGCAACATTGAATATTCAAAAGCTGCGCTTGACCCCCTTGAATTGGAGAAAAAAATAAAAGATGTTCACATTATAGGAATTCGCTCACGAACCCAACTTACGCCCGACATCCTAAAAAAAGCAAAAAAACTTTTTGCAGTTGGTTGTTTCAGTATCGGCACAAATCAGGTTGATTTAACTTCTGCAAAGGAATTTGGAATCCCGGTTTTTAACGCCCCCTTTTCGAACACCCGATCGGTTGCCGAGTTGGTTATTGCTGAGACCATTATGCTGATGCGCGAAATTCCTGCAAAAAATACTGCGGCTCATCGGGGTGATTGGCTAAAAGCTGCAAAAAACTCATTTGAGGTACGAGGAAAAAATCTTGGAATTGTTGGGTACGGACACATTGGCTCACAGGTTTCCATTTTAGCCGAAGCACTGGGAATGAATGTATTTTATTTCGACATTGAGAAAAAACTGAACCTTGGGAAAGCCGTGCCTTGCTCTTCACTGGAAGAATTGCTAAAAGTTTCAGACGTGGTTACCCTGCATGTTCCGGAAACCGAGCTCACAAAAAATATGATTTCAGAAGCTCAAATCAAGCTGATGAGAAAAAATTCATTGCTGATTAATGCATCACGCGGATCGGTGGTAGATTACGATGCTGTTGCAGCAGCTCTTAAAAGTGGCCATTTATCGGGTGCCGCTGCCGATGTTTTCCCTAAAGAACCGGCTTCGAACGATGAAAAATTTATTTCGGTTTTGCAAGACTTTGATAACGTGATTTTAACTCCGCATATTGGGGGAAGCACCTCGGAAGCCCAGGAAAATATCGGGTTTGAAGTTACGGAGAAACTAATCAGGTACAGCGACAACGGGTCAACTATTGGAGCCGTTAATTTTCCACAAATTTCTTTGCAGCAAAATCTGAACAAGCAGCGTTTTCTTCATATTCATAAAAATATGCCGGGTGTACTCCGAAACATCAACCTAATTTTCACCGATAAAGAAATTAACATTGCCGCACAATATTTACAAACGGATGCGGATATTGGCTATGTAATTATAGACACCGAAAGCGACTTAAGTGATGTCATTATCAAAGAATTGAAGAAAATACCTCATACAATTCGGGCAAGAATGTTGTACTAAAAAAAACAATTTCTTCCATAGAACCGGAAGAAATTGTTTTTTTAATGTAGTAGTAAAACGTTATCCTTAGCTTAATAAAAAGTTAAAAGAAGAAATTTTATCTCCTTTCCAGATTCTGAAGTTTTGCTCTTTATCTGATACTTAATTAAATTATTAAGATTATAGCTTTCCCCTTCGATATAAATAAACTGTCCCTGAAATTTATAATTCTTTCCGTATGTGCCTATAATCCAGGTACCTCCCCAAGATTGTTCTACTCCGAATTCCATCACCCGCTCGATGTCATTTTCTTCAATTACAGACTGGAGTTCCTTTGCAATTAATTCACCGGTAGTGTATTCATCATCCTTTTGACATGAAGCCAGAATAAGAAAAAGACTCAGAAGCAAAAATGTTAAACTATTTTTCATAACACTGTATTTAAACTGTTAGTAATTGTGCTTAATGAAACCTTGACTGGTTTACATAATTTTAAGATACAAAAACGATGCCAGCATATAAAGAATAGCTTCCTATTATCTCATTTCCTTGTAAGCATTGATTAACCCGTTAGTTGAGCTGTCGTGGCCAATTACCTTTTCATCAGTAGAAAGTTCGGGCAAAATGGCATTGGCTAATTCTTTTCCAAGTTGAACACCCCATTGGTCGAAACTATAGATATTCCAGATAATTCCCTGTACAAAAATTTTGTGTTCATACATTGCAATTAATGAACCTAATACACGGGGAGTTAGTTTTTTAACTAAAATTGAATTGGTTGGAATATTACCCAGAAAAACTTTAAATGGCAACAAGGCCGCTATTTCATCTTCGGTTTTACCGGCTTTTTTTAATTCGGCAACAACCTGTTCCTCTGTTTTGCCCACCATCATTGCTTCGGTTTGTGCAAAAAAGTTGGCTAATAACTTTGGATGATGATCGCCCAACTGATTATGACTGATTGCAGGAGCAATAAAATCGCAGGGAATTAATTTTGTTCCCTGGTGAATTAACTGGTAAAAGGCATGCTGACCGTTTGTTCCCGGCTCTCCCCAAATAATTGGCCCCGTTTGATAATCGACCTGTTCCCCGTTTCTATCTACATACTTTCCGTTGCTTTCCATATTTCCCTGCTGAAAATAGGCAGCAAAACGATGCATGTACTGATCGTAAGGCAAAATTGCTTCCGTTTCGGCACCATAGAAATTATTGTACCAAAGGCCAATCAATGCTAAAATTACCGGAATATTTTCATTGAAATCGGTATTACGAAAATGATTGTCCATTGCATGAGCACCTTCCAGCAATTCAACATAATTCTCGAAGCCAATTCCCAAAACAATAGAAAGTCCGATAGCCGACCACAACGAATAACGACCACCTACCCAATCCCAAAAACGAAACATATTTTTGGTGTCAATTCCAAAAGCAGCAACTTCCTTTTCATTGGTTGAAACCGCCACAAAATGGTTTTTTACAAACGAAGAATCTTTAGCAGCTTTTAAAAACCAATCGCGGGCTGAATTGGCATTTGTCATAGTTTCCTGCGTGGTAAAAGTTTTTGAAGCCACAATAAATAACGTGGTTTCCGGATTTACTTTTTTCAAAGTTTCAGCAATGTGTGTACCATCCACATTGGAAACAAAATGAAGGTTAAGCCTTGTTTTATAGGGTTTCAAAGCTTCTGTTACCATTAACGGGCCAAGATCGGAGCCACCAATCCCGATATTAACAACATCTGTAATTGTTTTGCCGGTGTAGCCCAGCCAATCTCCTTTAATTACCTTATCCGAAAATATTTTCATTTGCTCCAGCACGGCATTCACTTCGGGCATAACATTTTCACCATCAACTTCAATAGTTGTATTGCTTCGGTTACGCAGTGCAACATGCAAAACCGCACGATTTTCGGTGGCGTTAATTTTTTGCCCGGTAAACATGCTCTCTACTGCTGTTTTCAGTTTACATTCTTCGGCTAACTCAACAAGTAATTTTTTCACCTCATCGTCAATCAGGTTTTTTGAAAAGTCAACCAGAATATCCTCAAACCGGAGTGAATATTTTTTAAACCGGTCTGCATCTTTTTCAAAGAATTCCTTCATGTGAACTCCTTCAAACCCGAAATAATACTCTTCAAGTTTTGTCCAGGCATCGGTCATCATTGGGTTTATTTTTGGTAACATATTGTATCGTTTTTATTTTGTTGTTTAAATTAATTGGGTCAAAGATAATGGTTTGCACTGATTGTTGACGACGGATTAACTATGGTTAACATTTGTTTAAGAAAAGTATAAATGACTCAACAACGAATTTACTCCTATACAAAATTCAATGTTATTTCAACCGCACACCTTTTGATAAGAAGGAAATTCCTTGTGTTCCGGTTGTCCAAATCATAACCGATTCAAAAATGGGGTCGGTAGTTTCAACCCGTGTTGCCCAATCAAATATGAAATTGGCGCCTGAACCACCAAGTGTATCGCGACGATTAATAACAATTTCAACCGTTTCCATCGGAACCAGGTAAATTGGGGTTTCAACATACGAGCGAATTAGATTTCCCTTTGTGTTGTAATAATCAGCTTTCGAAATAAAAAGAGAATCGGTTAAACTGGTATTTCTTAAACTTACCGTAGCAGTAAGCAAATGCTTTGTTTCGTCCGACATGTCGTATATTTCAGAATAAACCGATAAATAGGAACTCCCTTGAAACAGAAGCTGCCCAGTTTCTGTTTTGGCCTCCCGGCTTTCCCAGTTAACCGTTTTTGAAATCGCTTCTTTTGTATGCTCCGAGCAGGCAAAGACAGCAAAAAGTACTACAAACAGAATAACAACCGGAATTCTCATTTTTTTCTTTTAAATATGATGTATTCAAAATTAACGTATCTCATCGAAATTCCTTCATTTTTTACAATTTTTGAAAAGCAAACATATTTTAAAACAGGAACTAAGAATAAGAAATCTGCATTTTACGTTTATCTAATTCAGATTTTCAACCAAAATCCACCATCATTTTTTTGTACTTTAGCCGCCTAAAGTAAAGGACTGAATGAATTCGAATGCTATTAAAGGCTACTTATTTGCTTTGATTGCTACAATTGCATTTTCCAATGTTTACATTTTTAGCAAGGCAGCCATGAATGATTTTCCGTTGGCTCAATTCGGAAGTTTATGGTACGCTGTTGTTGCTGTTTCCTGTCTTTTATTTGCGATATTCAATAAAAAGCTTGGGCAGTTAAAACAGCTTTCGGGCAAACAAATCAGAATACTTGTTACACTCGGATTCCTTGAGATTATTACGACCACCCTGTTTTTTCTTTCTATTTATGTTATTCCGGATCCTTCGGTTACATCATTTTTAGGAAATATGTTCCCGGTAATGGTAATGTTGGGTGGCATTTTTATTTTACATGAACGTTTTGGCCCGATTGAAATTTTCGGCGGATTTATGGCGCTTGCCGGTGCTTTTGTTATTAGTTACAGTGGCGGAACTACCCTCGAAACTTTTTTTATTAAAGGAACCGGAATTGTATTCTTCAATGCAATTTTTGCAACAACAGCAACACTTGTTGTTAAAGCACATGTAAAAAAACTGAGTCCTGAATTACTGAACCTGAACCGTTCGGTTTGGCTGTTTCTTTTTTCGGCGATCATGTTTTTTGTCCGCGATGAAACATTTGTTTTCTCGGGTAGTGCAATGAAAAATACAATTATTGGCGCGGTACTGGAATTTGTTGCCATTCTAACCGTTTACTATTCTTATCAACACATCGAGGCATCCCGTTCTTCAATTATACAAAGCCTTAAAGGAATTTTTGTGTTAATCGGCGCTTATCTTTTTTTCGAAACACTTCCGTTAACACATCAGTTAATTGGTGGATTAATAACAGTTGCAGGTGTTTTAATTATGGCATTGGCGCAAGCCGGCATTTTCAAAATTATGCAAAACCCGAAACAATCAAAAAGTTAAAATTTTATTTATTATTCTGGTAAGAAACAATTAAATTGACAAGGTTAACAACAAAAAGGTTTAATTAACATTTATTCTGAAATTAATTTTAAATCTTTACGTTACAGAATTAAAGGCATAATTTTTGTTTAACTGAGCCTGTTCACACCAATAAAACATTATTTTAACCATGAACAAAAAACACTGGCTAATCGCATTCGCCATTCTCATCATTTTATTGCTAGCTTTCTTTGTTTTACCAAGCTCGAAAACCGAAACATCAGCAATTACGACCACAGCCTTAAGAGGCCCCTTTGAAATTCTGGTTTATTCAACCGGACAGCTGGAATCAGAAAACTCTGACAATATTCTGATTCCTGAAAAACTAAAAGATCGCCAAACACGAATTTCCTATTTAACGATAACCGATTTGGTTGAAGAAGGAACTTTTGTTGATTCCGGCGACTACGTTGCAACTCTGGATTACCAGGCTGTTGAAGAACAACTAAAAACAGCAATAGATGATCTGGAAAAAGCATTATCGGAATATGAGGACAGTAAAATCGACTCTAACCTTACGCTTAGCACACAACGCGACCAAATAGTTAATGCAAAGCTAGATTTGGAAGAAAAAGAAATTACCGTAACCGAATCGGCCTATGAATCACCCTCCGTTAAACGAAAAGCAGAAATGGATCTCGACAAAGCAGAAAGAAAGCTTGAACAAGTCAAGGATTCATACAAACTAATCACGCAGCAGGAAGGGAACAAGGTAAACCGTTCGTTTATTAACTACAAACAGGTCAGGGAACGGGTAGATGCACTAAACGAATTAAAAAGCCAGCTCATAATCCGGTCTCCAAGAGCAGGAATTGTTTCCTATTATCAGTATCCCTGGGGAGGTTCGGTAAAAACAGGATCCCAGGTTTCTCAGTGGAATCAAATAATTGCCACATTTCCCAACATGAATGATTTGGTTACAAAGACCTTTATTAATGAAATTGATATCTCGCTTATAAAACCAGGCCAAAAGGTAAAAATCGGAATAGATGCATTTCCAGAAAAAGAACTAACCGGTGAAGTAGTTTCAGTGGCAAATATGGGGCAGGCAATGCCAAAAAGCGATGCCAAAGTTTTTGAAGTAAAAATAAAGGTTCAAGGTACCGATCCTGAACTTAAACCGGCCATGACAACCAGTAATACCATTCAAACCAATCGTTTTGAAGATGTTCTTTATGTGCCTATCGAATCTGTTTTCAGCAACGACAGCCTTTCTTATGTGTACCTCGCAAACGGCAAACAGAAAAGACAGATTATTGAACCCGGCGATGAAAACGAGAATTTTGTAATTATTCAGCAAGGTTTAAGCGAAGGTCAGGAGCTTTATTTATCTGAGCCTGAAAACAAGGAAGATTTCGAATTAACAGGTTTTGAAATCTATACCGACATTCTTAAAAAGCAGGAGGAAGAGAAAGCAAAAAAAGAGCAGGAAAAACTCCAGAAACAGGAGGAAAAGCCAATACCGCAAAATATGGAACTCCCCAATGCGCCAGGTACAGTTGTTTCAAGTAAATAATACCTAAACTGAATCCCAATGTTTATAAAAAGATATTTACATGATATAGCTATAGCTGTTGAAGCAATATTTGCCAATCGGCTAAAATCGGTACTTACCGCCTTAGGAATTATCTTTGGCGTTGCTGCCGTTATTAGTATGCTCGCCATTGGAAATGGTGCCGAGCAGGAAATCCTTGAGCAGATTAAACTTGTGGGTGTGAACAACATTGTAATTACGCCGAGTACATTTACCGTTGGCGAAGGTTCATCAAGTAGCAATAGTGAGTCGGGAAGTGACAAACCGGGAGGGAAAAAGTTCTCCAAAGGCCTTACACTTTTAGATGTTGAAGCGATAAAGCAGGTAGTTCCAACCATTGAAAGAATCTCGCCAGTTATTTCGTTTAATTACTCGGCCTTGCTCGATGGAAAAAGTAAACCGGTAGTTCTTGAAGGAATCGATAATCATTATTTCGATCTGTTTAATATGCAAATTGCAGACGGAGCCCATTTTAATGAACTTCAGACAAAAAAAGGATTACCGGTATGTATCATCGGAAATAATATTAAAAATACATTTTTCCGTCAGAAAGATCCGCTTGGGGAATATATTAAATGCGGCCAGGTATGGTTAAAAGTTGTTGGTGTTATTGAACAACGCGACTTTACTGCCTCTGCTTCCGACGAACTCGGAATAAGCAGCTCCGACAATAAAATTTTTGTTCCGGTTCAAACCATACTTCTCCGGTTTAAAAACCGTTCGCTGCTGCGCGCCGATGAAATTTCAAAAGCCAACCAGGGAAACACCGGGATGGTTATTATTGGTGGTTCGCAACAAAAAGAGGAACCTGTGGACACTGACAACAATCTGAATCAGTTGGATAAAATCATCGTTCAGGTAAAAGAAACCGAAGAACTTAGTGAATCGGCAACCCTGATTAAGAGAATGTTATTGCGCCGTCATTCCGATTTATACGATTTCGAAGTTACAATACCCGAACTTTTGCTCAAACAGCAACAAAAAACGAAGAACATTTTTAATGTGGTACTGGGCGCCATTGCAGGAATTTCGCTCATCGTTGGCGGAATCGGAATTATGAATATTATGCTTGCCTCAGTTATGGAACGAATTCGGGAAATTGGTGTACGGCAGGCTATTGGAGCAAAACAAAAAGATATTATTGCTCAATTTTTGGCAGAGTCAACTTTAATTAGCTTAAGCGGTGGAATAATCGGGATAATTCTGGGCGTAGTACTTTCGAAAGTTATTACTGCGGTATTCGATATAAAAACCATTGTATCCTTTTTCTCCATTTTCATTGCATTTGGCGTTTCTGTAATTGTTGGCGTTACTTTTGGTTATTTGCCGGCAAAGAAAGCGTCTGAAAACGACCCTGTTGTCTCACTTCGGTCATAAACAAAAACCAAAATCATGAAAAAAACAATACTCCTTTTTATCATCAGTTTACTGGTTTTCCAAGGGAATTCGCAGGAAAAAATTCAACTCGGGCTGGAAGAAGTAATGAATATCGCCGCTTCGCAGTCTATTGATGCATTCAGAAACAAAAACATGTACCTGGCAAGCTACTGGGAATTTCGCTATTATCAGGCAGAACGATTGCCCGGAATTTCGTTAAATGCCAATCCCATCGACTTTAACCGATACAGGGGAATTGAATATAATTTCGAAACCGGTGAAGATGAGTACCGTTTAAGAGAATACGTAAATTCAGATTTAACGATGTCAGCAATGCAGAATGTTGCATTAACCGGAGGTCAGCTTTTTCTTCAGTCGAATGTAGGAATGGTAAAAAACCTGGGAGGCGACCAGAAAACTTCCTTTTCGGCAACACCAATCAGCATTGGGTTCATGCAAGACCTAAACGGTTACAATGAGCTAAAATGGAAAGCAAAAATTGAACCGCTGAAATTTGAAATGGCAAAAAAGGAATTTATCCAAGACATAGAAGATCTCCGCATAAAATCGACATCACGATTCTTTGAATTAATAACAGCTCAAATACAAAAAGGTATCGCCGAAACCAATTATTCCAATGCCGACACCTTATATAAAATCGGACAAGGCCGGTTTCAGGTAGGAACAGTGACCCAGGACGAATTGCTTAAACTCGAACTTAGTTTGTTAAATGCAGAACAGGCGCTAAGTTTGGCGCAATTGGAAGAGAAAAGGGCCCAGGCCAGTTTAAACTCGTTTTTGGGACTCGATAAAAATACGGATATAGAATGTATTGTTCCCAGCAATATACCTGATTTGCAAATTAATGTGGATATAGCCATTTCGCAAGCTATTGAAAACAATCCTGAAATGTTGAGCCACAAGCAGCAACTTTTGGAACAAGATGAAAATGTGGCCCAAACAAAATCGGAAGCAGGAATAAACACTTCGTTATTTGCTATGTACGGATTAAGTCAATCCTCGGAAAACTTTGAGGATGTTTACAATCAACCCGATAAAAGTCAACGTTTTAATATTGGCATGAATATACCAATTGTTGACTGGGGAAGAAGAAAGGGACAATATTCGATGGCCAAATCGAACCGGGAAGTAGCAAGAGCAACTATCAGACAGGAACGCATTGACTTTGAAATGGATGTAATGCAAAGTGTTTTGGAATTCAACCTGCAGGGCAGCCAAGTGGCCAATGCCGCAAAAGCCGACACCGTCGCACAAATGGGATATAATGTTACCTTTCAGCGTTTTCTGATTGGAAAAATCGATGTTATAAAACTGAATATTGCCAGTACCGACCAGGAAACTGCACGAATTGCCTATCTTAATATGTTACGCAATTTCTGGACCTCCTACTATAGAATAAGAAGCTTAACGCTTTTCGATTTTGAAAAAAATGCGCCATTGGTGGTAGATTATGACAAAATTTTAGAAAACTAAAAAATGGCTTTAAAAAGAAAACAAATCATTATAGGTACAGTCGTAATTATTGCTGTTTTTGTTGCGGCCTTTTTCTCACTGAAAGGCACCACTGCAAAATCGGAAAAGTATTACGAAGTTAAAAAAGGGAAGTTTGAAGCAGTTCTTACCTGCAAAGGTGAAATAAATGGATTAAAGGCGGTAGAAATCAGGGCGCCTAAAATTCTTGCCGATCGCGATCTAAGGCTTTGGGCGATGAAAATTGTCGATCTTACCCAGGACGGGAAAAGTGTAAAAAAAGGAGATTTTATAGTTCAATTGGATGCCAACCAGGTTATGGAAGGCATGCGTGAGGTAAGACAAAGCCTGGAAAAAGAAGAAGCGGATCTGAAAAATGCAAAAATCGACAGTGCGGTTAACTTAACCGAAAAGCGTGAAGGTATTAAAAATGCACTTCTCGATTTGGAATATAACAAAATTGACCTCGAACAATCGAAATATGAATCGGAAGCATACCAGCGCAAAGCTCAAATGACCTACCAAAAAGCAGAAAATGAAATCGCAAAAAAACGACGTGATTATTTACTGGAACAAAACAAATTAAAAATGCAAGTCAGGCGTTCTGAAGAACGAGTCGACAGAAGTAATAAACATCTCCAGAAATTTCAGCAGGCAATGCAAGCTACCAGAATTATGGCTCCTGAAGATGGAATTGTCATTTTCGGAAAAAGCTGGGAAGGAAAAAAATTTAGCAAAGACGATAACGTTTATACGTACGACTTTGCTCCGGCAATAGCCACATTACCTGATATGTCAAGCGTAATCTCCGAAATTTATGTAAAGGAAATCGACATTTCAAAAATAAAAGTCGGCGACAGCGTTCGGGTTACGTTCGATGCTCTTGAAGGCACAACAATTATGGGCAGCATAGACGATATTGCCCGGATGGGAGAAGATCATAAGGATTTCGACATGAAAGTTTTTAAAGTAATCATTCGCCTCAACCATTCTGATGAAGGACTAAAACCGGCAATGACCAGTAATAACGACATTATTCTGGAAGATGCTGATAACGTTATAAGCGTTCCGTTAAATGCTGTTATAAACGAAGGTGGAACTAATTATGTTTATCTGAAAACACATGGTGAAATCAAAAAACAGGAAATTCAAACCGGAATAGAAAATGACGAATCGGTGTTGGTGACAGAAGGCCTAAACGAAGGCGATTTGGTTATACTTGAACCACCGCTTCAAAACCTTGACCTCGCAAAGAATTAGATTCCGAACTTGATCTTTCCTCAATTAGTTGATAAAAGGATTGTTCTGAATTTCGCTTTGAGGAATCGAAAATGTCAGTCGTGGATCGTCATACGCAATTGGAATACCAACATACGATAAATGATTGGAGCTACGAACAATGGTAGCCTTGTTTCTCTTCATGGCCAAATAGCTTTTTCCTTCTCCCCAAAGTTCGATGCGGGTTTGAAGATAAATTTCATTGAGCAAACTCTGCCCTGAAAGTCCGTCGATGTAACTGGTATCAGGAACTCTTTTGCTCATCAAGCCCTTTAAGCTTTCCCTTGCTGTTGCTTCATCGCCGGTTTTGGCCGCTGTTTCGGCATTTAACAAATACATTTCAGCAACACGCATATAAACATAGTCGGTTGTAATGTTTGCTTGTCCGCCGGTGACCCTGTTCGGATCGTAAAATTTATTGGAAGGAACAAGATAGTAAGAAGAGGTGCTAGTTGGATTAAACTGGCCTTTTCTTACATCATCTTCGGGAATTGCATCGTACAACCCTTTATCGATAGCTTTTCTGTCACCGGCCATTTGGTAGCTATAGCTATATCTGTCCATTTGTCCCCACCACGAACCAACTTCTAGACCATGATCAAGTGTAATATCAACGCCCCACATCCATCCGGGTGTATTTACATTGTTAAATCCGCCAATATTCCCATCACCGGTAAAGACTATTTCTTCGGCTGTCATTATAGGAAAACCTCCATTGGCAATAATATCATCAGTTAACGATTTTGCTTTCCCCAGACTTTCATCATCACCCATTGCAGCATAAGTATATGCCAAAAGTCCTTCTGCAACATATTTATTAACTTCATTTTTAGCCGAACGATTGAATGTTTCCAAAAGCGAGATAGCATCGGTTAAATCACTTACAATCAAATCGTAAACTTTTTGCGTGATACTTTTTGGCTGATTAGGCGAAGTCGGATCAGTGTATAACGGCAAAATCTGGATGGAGGGATTATAACTGGGTATAAAAAACTGCGTTAAATAAAAATATCCATACGCTCTCATGGTCTTTGCCTGCCCCATTGTATGCCTGTTCTCTTCCAGTTCAGGAACAATATTATTTCCACCCAGTGCTGCAATTATTGAATTAGCCGATCTAATTATCTTGTAATAATAGGTCCATACAATTTCATTCTCAATTTGCGTATAATCAGTCGTTACATTATATTCGGTTAAATACCGATACCATCCCCATGCGCTTGCCGACAATACCATATCGCTGGATAGAAAATCGCTATAAATATCAAATCCTTTTTGTCCAAAATCATCCTGGCGTTCGGTTCCTCCGGTACCTGTTTTAAACATTAAAGTGTACAAACCTCTTATTCCAGCGGCTCCAACATCCGGATTATCCTTGCTTGCTTCGGCAATTTGCTGTACAGTCAAAAACTCAGTGGGCTGAACATTCAAAAAATCTTCATTACAACCTGAAAAACTAAATAAAAACAGGGTAACCAGAAATACAATATATATTTGTTTCATCATTCTATTTTTATGGATAACACAATATAATGTTTTTAGAACCTGACTCTTAAACCAACTGTATATGTGCTTAAAGGTGAATAGCGATAGGTACTGGTTGTACCTGTTTCACTAGTAGAAGGATTAAATCCGTTGCGTGCGCTTAACAAAAATAAATTATCTCCGGATATAAATACGTTCAACGAAGAGATTCCAACTCGTTCAGTTACATCATTAGGAACAGTGTAGCCAATTTTCAAATTATTCAGATTCAAATAATCCGATTTTGTTAAAAATCTTGTAGAACTACTAATTACGTTTTTATCAGTATTGCTCGATAACCTTGGAACATTCGTAATATCGCCGGGTTTTTGCCATCTTCCATAAATATCCGTTGACCAGTTATTTCCTCCGACAGCATCATTATTCATCAACAGAGCATAAGCGGCATCATAACCATATCCACCTAAACTGTAGATAAACTGAGCACTCAAATCAAAATCCAGTATCTGCGTGTAAAGCCTGAATCCTCCACGTAGTTTTGGTATTGCTGATTTACCAACATATTTTTCGGTGGCCGATGCATAATCTTTGGTGGTTGTTGTACTTATTTTATGATCAGGATTTTCAGTTTCATAAATATATAACGAGCTTATTCCTTCTCCGGCATCTACCACTCCGTTTTCATTTTGATCATAATAACTCTGATACCACATTGCCTTTCCATCTTCCGGATCAACACCGGCCCATTCCCTTAAGTAAAAGTCGTACAACGAATGCCCTTCGGCCCTTCCAAATCGTCCGTCTACATCAATCAGTTTAGGTTCTCCTGTCGCCGGATCAATTGGCATACGAATCAATGTATTGGACAACAGCTCACCATTTATCGAAAAATCTAAAACGAAATCATCTGAATTAAAGATATGATTTGTAATATCGAATTCCAAGCCACTGTTTCTGAGAACACCATCATTAACTGTTAATACCGGATAACCTACCGAAACTCCAACCCCCCTGTCAAACAAAAGGTTTCCCGTATTTTTCTGATAGTAATCGATTGAAGCATCAATGAATTTACCAAGTCCCAGTTCGATACCGGTTTGAAACATTTTGGAAGTTTCCCATGTTAAACCAGGGTTACCAACATGATGCTCCGAAAGGGCAATCTCGTTGTTAAGATTACTAACATCCATTGTTGTGTATGCAGGATAAAATCCAACTCCATCCTGTTCACCCATAAGGCCAAAACTAATTTTATACTTCAGATAGCTTATTAAAGGAACAATATTTAGAAATGATTCTTCTGAAAGTATCCACGAAGCTCCAATTGATCCAAAATTATCCCATTTATTGTCTCCGATAAATCGTGAAGTACCGTCTCGCCGAATTGAAGCAGACAAATAGTATTTGCGGCTAAAATCATAATTCACCTGGCCAAAGTAGCTTTCAAGATTCACCTTGTCGGTAAATGAAGTTGGAGGTGCTGTCACAATTACAAAGTTATTCAGGTCATCAATATCAGGGTGAACCATTTTGGATTTTTGAGCGGTTCCAACTTTTCTTTCCCACGAGTTACTTTCGTGTGCAGCTAAAGCTTCAATGTTATGAGAGCCATAGCTTTTTCTAAAACGCAACAAGTTTAAAAGATTATACGACGTTAATTGCGTATCCTCTTTGTAAACAGAGCCTCCCTGCCCGACTGCCGATCCATAAAAAGGATTTCTTAAATCAGTGTATTTCCTGGAAAAAAATTGTCCGCCAAATGTAGTTTCAAGATTAAGTCCTTCAACAATTTTGATATTTGCAGAAAAGTTCCCGGCCAATTGATTTTGTTTGGTCTGATTAAGATCGTAGTGTGCATTGGCAATTGCATTTGTAAGTGCACCAAAAGATCGCCCTATCCCGTAGTCGTATTGATTTCCACCATAAATCGGATCGGCGACATAAGCTCCGGTTCCGTCTCTAAGAAAAAGAGGGAAAATTGGCGGAAGATTATCAACAAACCAGAAAATATTTCCAGCATCACTTGTTTGGCCGTTATTGGTAGTTTCTGTTCCGGAGTAAGTCAATCTTGCCGTTGTAATCAACCACTTTCTGACTTCTGTTTCAATATTAACCGTTGCATTATATCGTTTGAAATTGGAGTTAACAATATAACCTACATCATTCAGGTATCCGAACGAAGTAAAGTATTTTGTTGTTTCCGATCCACCTCCTAATGTAAGGTTAGCTTCTGTTCTCGAAGAATTTTGAAATGCATAATCTTCCCAATTCTCAGGATTATATTTTCTTGTTACTCCGTTATATAAAGTTCTTGTATCCGGGTTTATTAAATTGGCCCCATTTACATTCCAAAGATTATATTTTGGATCAATTCCTGAACTTGAAAACAGGTTGCTATTTGCATAGGCTTCCGGATCTCCTGAAGTAGCACCTTTATTATACAGGGCCTCCCAGCAGAGACTAATATAATCTTCAGGCGACTTAATTGTGCTGTACCGTGGAATACTTCTTGCATTAACACCGGTTTTCACATCGGCTTCAATAACTGAAGTTCCGTTTCTACCCGATTTTGTAGTAAGAAGAATAACACCGTTCGCCCCGCGGGAACCATAAATAGCAGTGGCGGTGGCATCTTTCAGAACAGTAGTCGATTCAATATCATTCGGGTTAATTGCGTTTAACGAACCTGAATATGGAACACCATCCAAAACATATAGCGGATTTTTATTTCCGTTAACAGAACCAAAACCTCTTATTCGAACAGTAGCATCACTTCCGGGCTGCCCCGAGGTATTGATGACTCTTACACCGGCAGCCTCTCCTGCCAATGATTGTGAAACATTTGCAACCGATTTATTTTGAATATTTTCGCTTTTTACTGATGTTGCACTTCCGGTAAATGACTGACGTGTTGCAGTGCCGTAACCTACAATTACAACCTCATCAATTCCCAAAATATCGGGTTGTAATTGAACATCAATACTGCTTTTCCCTTCAATCGGAATTTCCCGGGTCCTCATTCCAACGAACGAAAATATTACTGTTTGCGAATTATCTGGAATATCAAACTGATAATAACCGTCAATATTGGTTACAGTTCCCACAGTTGTGCCTTTTATCATTACAGAAACACCTGGTATTGTTGCCCCATCGCCAGCACCGGTAACGGTACCCGAAATCCTGCTTACCTGAGCACTTATTAACTGCATACCAACAATCAAAACACAAACGAACAGCAACGTTAGTTTTTTCATAGAAGATTAGTTTGCTTTAAATTGTCAATTGCTTACAAATCTGTAACCATATCCCTCCGGGAATTACAGAATTAATTTAATTGTCAATCAGATTGTCCAACCCTTTTGTCAATCTTTTCAATTTTGACGTTGCAAGGTGCAAAAAAAATCGAGAAAAAGGCTGTATTTTATTTGTAAAAGTTAATATGTGTTAACATTTTGGGCCCATTTGATGTATATTTTTCAGACTAATTTATAGTACTAACTCTTTTAAATACTTTTATGGTTTTCATATTTGATAAATGATGAATTTTAACGGCGAATTGCCAAATATATTTCTTTTTAATCCTACCTGCGACTATGCAATCGCCAATGGTAAAGCTTCGTGGCAACCCAACCGGCTTTTGCAGAAAATGGAAACAGACCTGACTTCATTACAATTATTTTTCGCCAGGAACACAGATTTTATTATCGTAAACCGTTTACCCTCCGCCAAATTTACCGAAAAGCTAAAAACAATCGGCATTCATCCTCCCGGCTTTATTTTAAAAGAAAACATTATACGTTCAACGATAGCCGAAATCAGTAAAAACTGTCTATTTCCCTGGGGTTGGAGTCCTGCTGCTCACAAATTACTATCTCCTTTAAAAGATTCTTGTGCTGAAAGTTTTAAAAATTCGCCTGTTTTTAACTGGGCAACAGAGCATAAAAATTTGTACTCGAAGAAATTTGCAGTTCAGGTATTGAAACAAATAACTTCAACAATTCCGTCTTCTGATTTAATACCTCAAAATAGGATTGCTGAAATATGCACATCAAAAACCGAAGTTGAAACGCTGATTTCGAGATGGGGAAAAATTATGGTGAAAGCGCCATGGAGCAGCTCTGGCAGAGGACTTCAACCTGTTACAAAAATACCGGTACACCCCAAAGTATGGGAAAAGATACTTGGAGTTATAAATGAACAAGGATACGTTGTTGTCGAACCTTTTCTAAATAAGGCTTTTGATTTTTCTTTCCAGTTTAAGTTGAGCAATGAAAAAATTGAGTTTTTAGGAATCAGTAATTTCACCACAGATAACAAAGGACAATATGTTGGAAATAGCTTAAATGGATTACCCGTGAATGTTAGCCTCAAAATCAGGGAGTTTCAGCAAAACGTAATTAAAACACTCTTAGATCCACTTATTTCCATATTGGAAAGCACGGAATTGGCTACCTTATATGAAGGGAACTTTGGAGTTGATACATTAATTTATGCTGACGAGAATGATGATCTTAAAATAAATCCTTGCCTCGAAATCAACATCAGGCAAAACATGGGGCTTCTTTCCCTCCATCTTGAAAAATTAATAACCTCGGGCAAAAAAGGAATCTACAGAATGTTTTACTCACCAGGCAAAACCTTTAAAGAATTTGCAAGAGAAATGGAAATACTTCATCCGCTTGTTATTTACAATCAGAAAATTGAATCGGGATTTTTTGCCCTCACGGAAGCTTTTGACGACAGTTTATTCGGTTCGTATATTCTGGTTTAATTAATTATCTCTCGTTTTTGTCATATCAAACAAATGCACGGCCTGTTCTCCCAGAAAACCGCTGAACAATTTCCGGTTCCCGTTCTCAGTAATAAATCCGCGTTCTGCAAGTTCGTAATACGCGTAGGTCCAAATAATTTTTTCAATGCCGTTTTCTGTTCTTACTTTAACTTCTTCTTTCACTGCTAGAGTTGACGATTGCTGGAGTTTACTTCCCTTTTCGCCTTCCATTGTTTCTTTCATCGGAACTCCTGCTTCGGCCAGAGCTTTGCAGGTTGTTTCCAAATCGGGCCACTGTTTAACATTCTGGTAATTAATATATGCTGTAAAGTGATTAACAGAATTTCCGTGCAAAAGCACCCATGCGCCATATTGCGAGACATCGTTAATTTTTAAAACCGAATCTTTTGCCGGAATATTCCAAGGCCTTCTGAAATAATTGACCAAATCATCCAACAGATAATCGGCGGCTTCTAACGGCAGCCAACCATTGTTTTTCAGAATATTCAGCAGCTCAATACTTTTGTCTGAAAGTAGATACAGGGTATCTTTCACACAACCTTTTACAATTTCCTGTGCCCACTCCGGTAATTGATCGACTTCCAACTGGCTTACAAAAATTTTAGGCAGCATTTCGTCAGGGTGTTCAAAATGAACTGCATTTAACATCGTTTTTGTAAACTTATATTTTTCTACCGATTTATACTCAAGGAAATTTAAAATGTGCTTAATTGCCCTTATTCCTTCAGGTTGTTCACCGGTGTGAGTGTTAAAGGTCCGGAATGCAATGTGATCGTTTACAACTGTTCCTCCTTTTGCAGTAACTAAATCGGCGTAAGTTTTTGCATAGGGAACTCTTTCAATATATTGCAACCAGAGCCTGTTAAAAAGCTCTTCGGTAATTTCTTTTGTTGTACGTTTCATACCCCATTTTTTCCTATTTAAACAGCAAAATCAGTATTTGGGTTACCAAATAAGAAATGTTTAAGAGTATTTTTTAATTGAAAAGCTTTATTAGATGTAATTCTGCTGAGGAGTAGTTTTCATAAAACCTAAAACATCCTTCTTATTAAAAAAAGCAGTTGCCCCTCGTTTGGTTGTATTCAAGGCTCCGGCGGCATTGCCAAATTTCAATGCAGACTCAATCGTCCTTCCATTTAGGTAGTAGTGCAAAAAACCTGCACAAAAAGCCATTCCTGACCCGATATTGTCTTCCACCTCTATTTTGTAACCGCCATCATAAAAAGCGCCTTTTTTTGTATGGAATGCAAAAACGCCGTTCTGACCGCGTGTAATTAGCACCAAATCTATTTTATATTTTTTACAGATCTGCTCGCAAAACACCTCGGCATTGTCTTCATTAAGTCCTAATTCCCTGCTCAAAAACGAAATTTCTTTTTCTTTAATACGCACAATTTGTGCAGCCTGAAGTAAGAACTCAACAACCTTAACATTAAAGAAGTGTTCAAAAAGCTTTAAATCGAAAAAATGAAGTGAATCGGGCGATTCTTTAATTAACTCGCGAATCGTATTTTTTGAGATTCCGAACCGTTGCGGAAGCAAACCGAAAAATAAACAATCAGCATTTCTCACCAACCGTAAAGCATCGGCCGAAAATTCGATATGGTCAAAAGCCACGTCAAGTTTTACCTCAAACTTCGCCTCATTATTTTTATCAAGCGTAATATTAACAGTTCCTGTAGGGAAAGCTGTATCAACCTGAACATCTTCATCAGGAATTCCAAGCTCCTTAATTCTTTCCAATGCTTCGTTCCCCAACTCATCATCGCCCACACGAGAGAGCAGAAAACCCTCTTCTTTGAAAGTGTTGCACCTAAACGCCATATTTAAAGGAGTTCCACCCAATACTTTCCCATTTGGAAGGATATCCCAGACGACTTCACCAAAAGCAACAACTTTTTTCCCCATAAACTTTTTAATGAAGTCCAAAAATAGAAAATATTAAAAACCATTCAAATTAACCCATGTCAATATTTTATTGTGTATGATAATATTTTTTTTCAGGTTAAATTCTAAAGTGCTGTTTGACTGCAAATCACACAGAAAATAGTTTTAAAAAAAAAGACCTGTAAAACAAATATTTACTTATGGCGTTCAAATTAAAATTTAGTTTTAGATGAATTATTTGGCACATTTATATTTATCGGGTGACAATGAAAAAACACTTGTCGGTAATTTCATTGGAGATTACATTAAGGGGAATGCATATCAATCTTTTCCGGAAAGTATACAGTCAGGGATTCTTCTTCATCGCCAGATCGACACTTACACTGATTCACATCCGAATTTTAAAGTAGCCAAAAGTTTATTTCGAGAGGAATTTGGACTCTATTCCGGAATTATAATTGATTTTTTTTACGACCATTTTCTGGCTTCCAACTGGAATAAATATTCCGATTTAACGCTGCGCAATTTTGCAAAAAAAGCACATGCGATTTTACTATCAAACTTTACCGTTTTACCGCTGCGGGTTCAAGGGTTCCTTCCCTTTTTAATCCAGAACCGACGACTCGAATCGTACGCAAATATTTCCGGAATTCTTGAATCGGTTAAAATTATGAGTAAATACTCCTCTTTACCTGATAAAACTGAAATTGCAGGAAAACTATTAATCGACAATTATGATCTTTTAAGCGAAAATTTTTCAGAATTTATGACGGATATAATCAGTTTTGTTTCATCATATCATAAAATAAATCTTAAAAAACCGGATGTAACAGAAGGCGCTTAATGTTATGCCAGCAATTGGCAAGCTGCATCTTCAAAGAAAAAATTATTTTTTCCGAAAGCAGGTTTCAAATCGGAAAACCAGATGGCATATGGATCGTATTTTGCAAAAAACGGTTTGCCAACCCAGTCAGGATCCCGACCTTGTAAAAAATTCAATACAAAAACTTTCTCTCCACCAATATGAGTTACTCCTGTAACTTGTACTTTACCAGGGCCGCACGACATACTGGGACCTTTTACTGTTCTGCAGATTCCGCTAACCTGATTGTATGCATTCCGGAATATTTGCCATGAACGTTGAAGCGACACTGCAAAATAGTTTTGGGCCCCGGTATCGCGGGCAATAAACATATAATACGGAATTATTCCCAAACGAACCTGTTCCTTCCAGTTTTCAGCCCATATATCAGAACTATCATTTATATTCCGAAGAAGCGGAGACTGTGAACGAATTTGGACACCGGCATCAATCAGCCTTTTAACCGCTTTTCTAACCGACTTAGTTTTCAATTCCCCGGGATGATTAATATGTGCCATCAGCGCAACATTAATTCCCTGTTTTTTCACCTTTTTAAATAGTCGGATCAATTCATCAGCATCGTCATCGGCAGTATAACGATAGGGCCAGTATGCCAGCGATTTGGTTCCGATTCGGATGTTCTTCAAATTCGGAATTTCAGCTTCGAGCAATGCATTAAAATAACTTTCCAGAAACCGAGTCTTCATTACCATCGGGTCACCACCGGTAAAAAGAATATCGGTGATTTTTGGGTTTGCACGAACATAATTTATAAGTGTATCAGTTTCCTTCATTGAAAACTTAAAATCATTCATCGCGAATTGTGGCCACCGGAAACAAAATGTACAATATGCATGACAAGTTTGCCCCTGTGCAGGAAAAAACAGAATTGTCTCTCTGTATTTATGCTGCATTCCGGTTAATTTCACTCCATTAAATTTTGGAATATTTTTTTCCTGTTTTGCCGGATTCGGATTCAATTTCAGTCTTATTTTATTTACTTCTTTTTGAATTACCGGTTTTGAAGCTTCAGACTTTAATAGTTGTGCAATATCGTTAAAGCTTGCTTCACTCAGCATTGATTTCTGTGGGAAAGTGAGAATAAAAAAAGGATCCTCCTGAAAATTATTCCAGTTTATTAATTCATCTACAACATAATTATTGGTTTTAAATGGCAAAACTGTGCCAACCACCTCAATTTCAAACTTTTGTTCTTCTGTTAATAATCTCATTTGAGGTATTTGCCTAAAATTATGTAATGTGTATGATTTATAACTCATAACAATTTATTTATCGATTTTACGATTTATTTTATTACAGGTTGTATTTGCTGCTGTCTTTGCAAAAATCCCGAATTCAAAAAAAAGTGAAAGGATTTATTTTTTTGCCAGGCTAAGGTAATAAAAATGGCAGGAGATAAAAATGTTGTAAGACACTCCCCTTCCAGCATCTAGAATTTCTCGTACCTGCTGGCATCGAGTCTGACAAAAATGAAAAGGAGGATAGTGAAAGACCAAAGAGATGAACCTCCATAACTAAAAAAGGGTAGAGGAATACCAATAACCGGCATTACACCAATCGTCATTCCGATATTTATCATAAAATGAAAAAACAGGATTATCGCAACGGAATAACCGTAAACTCTTGAAAAACCAGATCGTTGTCGTTCAGCTAAAATTATTAAACGAACAAAAAGAGCAAGAAATAAAGTAATGACAACAAAAGTTCCAACAAATCCCCATTCTTCGCCAACCGTGCAAAAAATAAAGTCGGTGCTTTGCTCGGGAACAAAATCAAATTTGGTTTGCGTTCCATTTAAATATCCTTTCCCAAGAAAACCACCTGAGCCAATTGCAATCTTACTTTGGTTAACATTGTACCCCGCACCCAACGGATCGGACTGAATTCCAAGCAACTCGTTTATTCTGTCTTGGTGATGCTTCTCTAGAACGCTGTTAAAAGCATAATCAACCGTAAAGGTAAACAAAACGGAACCGAGAAAAATCAGTGCAACGATTGTATTCTTTGTAATTCTTTTTCTAAAACTTTCAACAAGAATTATAACAGCTCCCAAGGCCGCCCCTGCATAAATTACTTCCGCCAGTTCATATTTATTCCCTACAATAAAATTTGCACCAAACAATACCAGAATACTTCCCAGAAAAATGGCTAAAATTCTTAAAAACGGTTTTGTTTTAAAATTAAAGACCAATAAAGCCAACAAAACGAAACTAACAAGAAGAATGGCAAGTGTGAGATTTGACAGAACTAAAGCGAGCACAAACAGCACAGCAGCTAAGCTGATAAAGAATAGTACCACACCTGAAAGCCCTTCACGGTACAAAACCAAAACAAATGAAAAATATACAAGAGCAGAACCAGTATCATTTTGGAGCAATATAAATATTGCCGGTGTAAAAATTATGGCCGATATTATTGCCAATGATCGAAAAGTCTGGAGTTTGAAACCATAAGTATTTATAAATCTCGCCAGCGCTAATGCCGTGGCAAACTTACAGAATTCGGATGGCTGCAGTCCAAATCCGCCGATCTCAAACCACGATTTTGCACCATTAATTTCTTTACCCACAAGCAATACCAGAATTAAAAGAAAAACAATAACCCCGTAAATGATGTAGGAAAAGAAAACATAAAAATTGGATTCAATGATAAGGATTACAAAAGCGATAGCCAGTGCAGCACCAATCCAGATTAACTGTTTCCCGTAACGCTGAGAAATGTCTAAAATACTTTGGTGTTCCTGATTGTAAACCGCAGCATAAATGTTTAGCCACCCCATAAAAACTAATGTAAGGAAAAGTAAAACTGTAATCCAGTCGATATTTGCCCAAAGGTTGTTTCTTTTTGGCATACTACTCCAGGTGATAAGGGTTTAACAATTTTGCATCGACCATTCTCTCCTCAACTAATTTCCGATTGTTAGCAATGGTATCGTTAAGATATTTTTCCATTACCAAACTAGCAATAGGCGCTGCATAACTTGCTCCCCACTTGCTGTTTTCGACATAAACAAAAATGGCTATTTTGGGATTATCCTTGGGAGCAAAGGCTTCAAAGGCACCATGCTCCAATCCCGACGGGTTTTGAATGGTACCGGTTTTTCCACAATATTCAACTCCTGGGATCAAATATGCACCTTTAATCGACTGGCGCATTCCTTCAATTATAGGAGCAAAATGCTCAACATCAATTTTTACTTTATGCTGGTTCTTTATCGAACTTCTTAATGTATCTCCTTCGATAGATTTTACCAGATGTGGTTCGTAATAAAATCCCCGGTTAGCCGTAATAGCTGCCACATTTGCCATTTGCAATGGTGTTGCGCCCAACTCTCCTTGTCCGATTGATAACGAGCGAACGGTAAGCGCATTCCATCTTCGTTTCCCGTAAATTCTATTGTACCGATCTGCAGTTGGCAAGTCGCCTTCTAACGAATTGGAAAAATCGGAACCCAGTTTCTGCCCTAACCCAAAGCTATAGGCATAAGAACGCCAATCGTTAAATCCATCTTCAGCGTTTTTCCCATGACCGATAATAGCACGGAATGTATTCCACAAAAAAGAGTTACACGATTCCCGAATGGCTTCTGTAACATTAGCCGGCGACACATGAATATGAGTACATTTAATCGGTGTTGATCCTTTTCCGGCACAGGAAAAACGCGTGTTCGTATTTATAGCCCCTTCCTGCAATCCTATGAGTGCATTAATAACTTTAAATGTCGAACCCGGTGGATACTTTGCCTGCGTAGCTCTGTTAAAAAGTGGTTTGAGCGAATCATTTTCAAGCATACCATAATTTTTTCCTCTCACCCTACCCACGAGTAAACTCGGATCATATGTTGGCGCACTTAACATGGCAAGTACTTCACCTGTTGAGGGCTCAATAGCAACTAATGCCCCCTTTTTATTCTGAAAAAGCTTTTCGGCATATTCCTGTAATTCAAGATCCAATGTGCTGTAAATATTTTTACCGATTTTTGCCGGGGTATCTTCTCCTCCATTGCGGTAGCTTCCCTGAATCCGGTTATGAACATCTACCAATTGCTTTTTTATCCCTTTCGTTCCCCGAAGCTGCTTTTCATAGGTTCTTTCAATTCCAATTGCGCCAATATAGTCGCCGGATTTATTGTAGCTGTCCCGTTCAATATCACTTGCATTTACTTCGCTTACATACCCAAGAACATGTGCTGCCACAGGTCTTGCATATTCGCGCAAAGTTCTGGATTGAGTATGAAATCCTTTAAATTTATAAAGCTTCTCCTGTAAAATAGCATAGTTTTCAGGCGAAATCTGCTTAATTAAAATAGATGGTTTATACCACGAATAATCTTTGGCTTTTCGAATTCCTTCTATCAATTCTTCTTTTGTAACATCGAGCAAACTACAAAAATAAACCGTATCAAAAGCTTCCACTTCGCGGGGCGTAACCAATAAATCATATGCCGGTTTATTATAAACAATTAGTTTCCCGTTTCTATCGTAGATTAGTCCACGGGGCGGATATTGCACTACTTCGCGTAACACATTGTTTGTTGCAGATTCCTTGTAATCGGGATCAATAACCTGAATGCTAAATAATTTCAACAGAAAGATGAGCCCAACTGCCACGAAAACTGCAATTACTAAATACTTACGTTTGGAATAAATGTCTACGTCACCCACGATTAATCTCTAAAAACCAAAAACTGACTTAAAACTATAACAAAAATTGAAAAGACAGCACTTAAAATTACACGATAAAATGTATTTCCAAAATTAGAAAAAGAAAATACTTCAAGATAAAAAAGTACGAAATGATGTAAAAAAACGATAATGGAAACATACGATAAAAACCAGGTAAATTTATTCTGAAATAACCCGGGATAATCATTCCTGTCCTCCTCGCGGTTTGAAATCACACGAATAACAAAGGGGCGCAAATAGGCAATAAAAACAGAAGCAGCTGCGTGTACTCCCAGACTGTTTGAAAATACATCAATCGTCAACCCTAAAAGAAAGGCCAGAACCATTACCAGGTAACGCGGGGTGCTTAATGGTAATAAAAGAATAAAAAGCACATAAACATAAGGATTTACAAATCCGCTGAATTGCACTTGGTTTAATATGAGAACCTGCACTAAAACCAGGCTCACAAACATAATTCCGTATTTAATTAGAAACCGGATCATCTAATCTGTGACTTTCAAGTTCTTTAATTTCTTCTTTTTTCAGGTTATCTACAATTTCAACAAACGACACTGCCTTAAAATCAACAGAGAGTTTCACTTTTATGATGTAATAATTTTCGCCTTGCGGCTGTTCAAAAGAATCGACCGTGCCGATTAAAACTCCCTCCGGAAAAACCGATGAATAGCTACTGGTAACAACTGTATCGCCAACGGCGAGTTCAACATGAAAAGGAATGCCGTTTAGGTTTGCATACCGGTAATTATTCCCATCCCACGAAATTGGTCCGAAGGTTCCGCTTTTCTTCAATTTTGCAGAAACGCCCCATCGTTTATTCAATACCGAGAATCCCATGGAATAAGACTCAGAAACATTGGTAATAACACCAACAACACCATTCGAATTCAAAATGCCTTGATCTATTTTTACTCCATCTTTTCTGCCCTTATTTAAAGTAATGTAGTTGTACTGTTTATTTACGGAGTTATTTATTACCATTGCAGAAATATACCGGTAAACCGAATCTTTTTTTTCTGTAGAAAACAAAACAGAATCCGGCAAAACCTTCAGATATGGCAAATCACTGATAAATGATTTTAAAGCCGCGTTTTCGTCCGACAATTTCTGATTTACTTCTTTAAGCCCGAAATAACTGACAATGGAGTTAAATGAACTATAAACAGATGCAACTACCCGATTCGATGTATTCAGGTATTTCGATTTCTGATAAGTATTGTAATTAAAGATGAGGACAAATGATACTACTTCTAAAAGTAAAAACAGAAGAAAAGCATAATTCTTTAATACATACCTAAGCAGACTCCTCATTGCTTATTTTAAGGTAAATTCCGGATCGGCGGTTACCGAATCAGGAACGAGAATTTATCTACATTCTTAAGAGCAATTCCGGTACCGCGAACAACGGCGCGTAACGGATCTTCAGCAATATGAAATGGAATTCCGATTTTATCAGTCAATCTTT
>JAWKKP010000007.1:0-418831 GCA_041393215.1 Draconibacterium sp. | reverse complement strand
TGCCAACGCTGAAGACTGGGCACGTATCTGCAATGCATGGCGCACCGGCCCCGATATTCGCGACAGTTGGCTGAGTCTCTACATTTCGTCATTTACAATCGACAAATGGGCACCCTATGCCGGCCCTGGTCACTGGAACGACCCCGACATGCTGATTATCGGAAACGTGACAACCGGAACTGAGATGCATCCTACCCGGCTGACTCCAGACGAGCAGTATAGTCATGTGAGTTTGTTCAGTTTGCTGGCAGCTCCGTTGTTGATTGGTTGCCCCATCGATCAACTCGACGATTTTACGCTGAACCTGATTACGAATGACGAGGTAATTGAAATCAACCAGGATCCGCTAGGGAACCCCGGCCGGTTTATAAAAGAACAGAACGGAGTTCAGGTTTGGATAAAACAACTTGAAAACAATGAACAGGCAGTAGGCCTGTTTAATGTCGATGGTTTTATGGAAACACCTCAGTCCTTTTTTCGCTGGGGCGACGAGAAACCAAAAACATTCAATCTCAATTTTCGGGAAATGGGATTGGGTGAGAAATATAAAATCCGTGATGTTTGGCGACAAAAGGATTTGGGTGAATTTGAAGGAAATTTCTCCACCGAAATCCCGCACCACGGCGTTATATTCATCAGATTAACAGCTTTAAAATGAAAAATAGAGCACAGCTTTTATACGTCATATTTCTGGTGGTTCTGGCAGTAGCTTGTTCAAACCCAACCCAAACGGTTTGGTTTGACGATTTGCCGCTGGATACCTATTCACAGGGAATCAGGCCGGTAAAAGCCAAAACAAATTACAAATCAGAAACAATCAGTATTGGCGGTGTTTCTTACGAACGGGGTGTAGGCGGAATCACTCCATGTGTATTTGCCATGTCGCTGAATGGGAATGCGCTCAGGTTTACTGCTGAAGTTGGAGTAGAAGATTCGGCAAATACCGAAATACCTATGAAATTTTATGTGGTTGGTGACAGGAAAGTATTGTTTGAAAGTAGCGAAATGAGTGTGGGCGATCAGCCCCAAAAAGTGGATGTCGATCTGAAAGGCATTCAACGGCTTGGCCTTTTGGTAATCGATGATATTGGCGGACTAGCCAACAAAAGAACTTATTGTAATTGGGCAAACGCAAAATTCGAAATGCGGGCTGACAGTCTCCCGAAACAAATACCGAATTCGGATGAAAAATATATACTCACACCTGAGCCCGGACAGGAACCCCGAATCAATTCTGCCACAGTTTTTGGCGCCACTCCCGGAAATCCATTTTTATTTACAATTGCAGCTACAGGAAAACGTCCCATGCAATTTTCGGCAGAAAACCTACCGGCCGGACTTGTTGTGGATTCGCAAACCGGTATTATTTCAGGAAAAGTAAATAAGCGGGGAGTTTACCTTTCAACCGTCAACGCAAAAAATGAGTTTGGCGAATCAAGTAAAGAATTGAAAATCAAAATTGGGGATACGATTGCCTTAACGCCACCGATTGGATGGAATGGATGGAATGCGCTTGCCGGTAATTTAAACAAAGAAAATGTGATGGCTTCGGCCCGTGGAATGGTTACGTCGGGCCTGCGTGATCACGGCTGGAGTTATATTAATATTGACGACAGTTGGCAAGGCGTGAGAGGAGGTCCCCTGAATGCATTGCAGCCAAATGAAAAGTTCAGCAATATCAGGGGAATGGTGGATGAGATTCATTCGATGGGATTGAAAGCCGGGATTTATTCCACCCCATATATTTCGAGCTACGGAAGTTATGTAGGAGGGTCTTCCGATTATCCAAACGGCGGAGAAACACACGAAATGATTCAACCCGACAAGCAGCCCTTTATGCGTATTGGAAAATACCGGTTTGAGACCAACGATGCCATGCAGATGGCTGAATGGGGATTTGATTTTCTGAAATATGACTGGTGTATCGATGTAAATTCCACGGAACGCATGTCTTCGGCACTGAAAAAATCAGGTCGGGATATTGTTTTTAGTTTGTCGAACAATGCACCATTTGCTAAGGTGGAAGACTGGATGCGTTTGTCGAATATGTGGCGAACAGGTCCTGATATAAGGGATAACTGGAACAACTTGTACATGCTGGCTTTTACCCTGGATAAATGGGGGGCTTATGGAGGTCCCGGCCATTGGAACGATCCAGATATGATGATTTTGGGTGATGTTGCCACCGGAGCTGCTCTTCATCCCACAAGATTAACGCCCAATGAGCAATACAGTCATATCAGCATTTTTAGCTTGCTTGCGGCGCCAATGTTAATCGGTTGTCAGCTTGATAGTCTTGATGCTTTTACCTTGAATTTGCTTTCCAACGACGAAGTAATTGAAATTAACCAGGATCCGCTAGGAAAACCTGCCCGGCTCGCAGCCGATGAAAATGGTGTGCAAATCTGGGTAAAACCTATGGAAGATGGTTCTTTTGCGGTTGGACTTTTCAATACCAATAACTATGGAACAACTCCAGAATCGTATTTCACGTGGGGTGATGAAATCCCTAAATCGTTCACATTCGATTTTGCAAAAGCCGGATTAAATGGGAAATGGAAGCTGCGCGATGTCTGGCGACAGAAGGATTTGGGCGAGTTCGGAAATACATTTACAATTGAAATTCCATTTCACGGAGTGGTGATGCTGCGAATGGTTAAGGTTGAAAATCGTTAAATTTAATTCGATGAGGATTTTGAAATATAGTATTCTTTCTTTGATCTTTATTTTTCCTGCGATAGTAAATGCACAAGTGGCTGAACTTCAGAGGAATTTCAAATCACCATCTGCTGAATATTCCATTCTGCCTTTTTGGTCGTGGAACGGAACGTTGACTGCCGATAAATTAACATGGCAAATCGATCAGATGCTGGACAAGGGTGTTTATGGCGCTTTTATGCATGCAAGGGCCGGGTTGGATGAAAGTGAAACACCCTATTTTTCTGATGGATTTTGGGCAGCAGTAGATACAACTATAAAATATAGTGCAAAAAAAGGGTTTAATGCGTACTTGTATGACGAGGACAAATGGCCCAGTGGAAGCGCAGGGGGAAGAACAGTGGCGGCAAATCCTGAAGAATTCATAAAAAAAGGTCTTTTCTACAATAAAATGGAAGTGTTTGGCCCACAAACCATCACCATAAATCTCCATGAAAAACCAATGGCAGTTTTTGCCGGGCGAATTTCAGCAAACGGGAAATATGATTTTTCATCGCAGATCGATCTAACGGAAAAAGCTGGGAAGGAATGGAATGTGCCGGATGGTCTTTGGGCAATTATTTCTTTTGAAATTGTAAAAGATCCGGGTGAGCAGATCGATTATCTTGATTCTGCTGCTGTGGCGAAATTTATTGAAATTACACATGAAGAATATTATAAGAGATACGGAATGTATTTTGGAAATACGATTCCCGGAATTTTCTTTGATGAGATTTTTGCCAACTTTTCGAAAATGGACAATAACATTTTCTGGACCGACGATTTTATTCAGCAATTTAAAAGCATAAAAGGATATGACCTTAGTGAAAATCTTCCGCTTTTATTTTTTAGTGATCCTGTTTTTTCGGCAAAAGTGAGGTTCGACTATTTTGATGTAGTTCGGAAGTTATTTATAAAAGCCTGGTTTAAACAATATGCCGACTGGTGCGAGAAACACCATATTTGGGCGACTGGGCATACTACCGAAAAACTCACACATTACCGCCGGCAATCCGACTATTTTTCCACCATGGGTCAATTGCAGGTTCCGGGAGCTGACAACGAGGAATACCGCTACGGATTTCCACGGATGATTGACTGGTACAATACGAAACAAATCAGTTCCATCGCCAATCTGTACAACCGGAAAAGGGTAATGGTTGAAGCCATGGGTGGTGGCGGCTATACTATTCCACTGGAGGAATACCGTTACGGATTTTCGATGCTGGGAGCATACGGGATCAATATGTTTATTCCGCATTTGTTTCATTACGAAATGAATACGCCTGAAAGCCAGTCCGACTGGCCGCCAAGCTGGTTTTTCAGGAATCCGTACTGGAAATATTTTAAACCGCTGGCCGATTTTGGAAGCCGGATTTCATTTATGATTTCGCAGGGAGATGAAGTGTGCGATGTTGCGGTTTTATATCCACTAACCGGTGCCTGGGAAGGAGGATATCCCGATAAATCGGACGATACTTTTTACAAGGATGTTCAGCAGAACTTAATTGATAACCATATTAATTACAATATTATCGACCCGGAGTCGCTGGTGAAGGCAACCATAGCAGATAAAAAAATTGTTGCCGGAAAAGGCAAATACAGTATTTTGGTTTTGCCCGAAATTCAAACCATACGAACAGAAGCAATTGTGCAAATCGAGCGGTTTATTGAAAACGGCGGAATGGTAATTGCATTAAAAGGCTTGCCTTCGTTATCGGAAATGGGGCCAACGGGAGATGAACTTGTAAATTCCACAGTTAAAAAGCTTTTTGGAATAAAGGCCTCCGACCTGCGCCAGCAGGAATATTATCACTGGAATGCAGATAAAACAAAACATTACATTTCGAAATCAAACCAGGAAGGAGGAACCGCATATTTTTCCCGGTTTCTCGCAGAACTTCCGGAAATGATACATTCAAGGATTAAACCAGATTTACAGGTTTTGTCTGAAAATACCGGATTCTTTCATTTTAATCATCATCGAATTGATAACATTGAAAGTTATCTTTTCGTCAACGACAAAAATTCTGCTGAAAAGTACCGGATTTCAATCCGCGAAACTGGCACTCCTTCTATTTGGGATCCGGAAACAGGTGAAGTTTTGACTTTTGGAAATTATAGATTAAATGATGGCCGGATGGAGCTGATCCTGGATTTCAAACCCCGCCAGAGTTATTTCCTGGTATTGAATCCTGAGCAGAGTAAAACATCGGAAAGTTTAATTGAAAACACGGATTTAACCGATTATAGAATTACCGAAACCGGAAATTCGGTTAAGATAGAAGGATGGGGAAAATCGGGTGAGGCTCATTTTGTGGAATTGCAAACCATTGAAGAACAGGTGATAAAGCGGTGGAAAAGTGAGTTGGGATTAGCAGAAATAAATGTTACTGGCGACTGGCAATTTCAATTCGTTCCGCACAAGTTGGATTATATCTGGAGCTCATCTGTGGCAAGTGACACAATTTCGCTACCGATCATGAAATTTCAACCTGAAAGGATTTTAGGGGAAGGTTTGAAGAAGAATTGGCGGTCGGATAATTTTAATGATTCAAACTGGAAAGTTGTAAAAATTACTGACGAATACAACAGGAAGCAAGGGATTCAGCGATATTTGAGTGACTGGGATGCGGCATGGATTTCTTACTACGATTTTTCGAAACACCTGCCTGAAATTTCCGGAGAAAACTGCACGTTCAAAAAGGAACTGTTTATAAGCAACGCTGTAAAATCGGCAAAACTTGCCATTACTTCCGATCCGGAATATGAACTTTTTGTGAATGGGATAAAGGTTGGCAACGGCATTGACTGGAAAAAAGTGGGCGTTTCTGAGATTTCGGAATTTCTAAAAACCGGGAACAACAATATTGAAGTTAAAACTCAGAACACCCGCGGTCTCTTAATTCAAGGTGACATTCACCTAAAAAACGGGGAAATTATTCCGGTAAAATCTGATGAAAGCTGGATGGTTTCTTTGAGTGAAGCAGAAGCACAATCGGCATTCCGGTTTTCCGATCCGCCACTTGGAGTGTGGGGGAATATTCGAAGTCCGTTGCAAAAAGTTGAATTTCCTATAACGGTTTGGTACCGTCGGCTTTTGCCGCCGGGAGTTACTTCCCTTTTAAAACCCGATGTTAAAGGGAAATATTCCATATTTATTAATGGCATAAAACTCAACCCAGATTGGAGCGGCGATATTTGCGATATTTCGGGGTGGATGAACCAAAAAAACAATTTCATTTCGATAAGCGTTGTTGCCGATGATGAAACCTGCGGGCTAATCCAACCGTTGAAACTGATCTGCAAAAAAGTTGAAAAACCATTGGTTTCATGGGATGAAATGGGTGTGAGCTGGTATTCAGGACGTGCGATGTATTCCAAAAACATTGAAATTCCGTCGGAATATATAAATAAGCAAACGCGGTTAATACTCGACCTTGGACAGGTGAATTATTTTGCGGAGATCTGGGTGAATGGCAAACTGGTAACATTTTGTCCGTGGGCACCTTTTGAAGTCGATATTTCCCATTTTGTCAGATCCGGAGAAAATGAAATTACGGTTGTGGTCGCCAATCTTCGGGCAAACGAAGCTTCGTGGAATATTCTGGACAACAACATCGACAACAAAGCAGCTCGCTGGTGGCATAACGGAAGCTTGATGCGCGAAAAGGAAAAACTGGAATCGGGATTAAAGGGGCCGGTAAAAATTGTACCTTATTCAATGGAGACTGTTATGGTTGTTACAAAAAATTGAGATAACGAAGTAAAACAAGTGGTTATAAATCGAACCTTAGGAAATTAGTTGAATCTGCTGCAAAAGTATGTCTTAATTCAGTGATAGTGGGTGAAAATCAAATCCGGATGGTAAGCGGGTATTTCGAAATTTGCTGTTTCAGGAAGGAATTATCTGTAATCGCGAATTAGACTGTTATCGAACCACTCGTGTGAACTCATTTTTTTCTCCAATTTTCCAACTGAAAAAGTTTATGGGAAATAAAAAACAGGGATTCTATCAAACTTGATAAAATCCCTGTTTTTTGTTGACCTGCCAAGGCTCGAACTTGGACTCTTCTGATCCAGAGTCAGACGTGTTGCCAATTACACCACAGGTCAGTTTTTTAACTTCGAGGTGCAAAAGTAATAAAAAGTGGAATTTTATTATAAAAAGTTTAAAAAAATTACACATCCAATAATGTATGGTGTGAAGTTGAAATTACAAATCTGTATGGACACGATAACTTTATATTCTGTAATTTTTGTTTTTAACCAATTTGATTTTTAAAACGATCGGTTAACTTTGATTTTTCACAATCAGTCAATACCAAATTTCAGGAGGAACAATCATGACAAGAATACCTTTTGATGAAATGAAAGCTACCATAAAAGCAGCATTTGTAAGAGTCGGGATGCCGGATGACAAGGCTGATATTTGCGCACAGGTTCATACAGAATCAAGCTGCGACGGAGTCTATTCTCACGGGTTAAACCGGGTGGAACGTTTTGTCAGTTATGTTCAAAATGGCTGGGTAGATGTGAATGCAGAACCGGCTTTGGAGAAAAACCTGGGGTCGCTCGAAATCTACAATGGTAATCTTGGTCCCGGAATTTTAAATGCTCGTTTTGCCATGAACCGTGCAACCGAAATAGCTGATAATTTTGGATTAGGGCTTGTAGCACTAAACAATACAACACATTGGATGCGTGGCGGAGCTTTTGGATGGCAGGCTGCAGAAAAGGGTTTTATCGCCATTTGCTGGACAAACACCGAATCATGTATGCCATCCTGGGGAGCTAAAAATATTAACATCGGTAATAATCCGTTTATTATGGCGGTTCCAAGAAAGGAAGGGCATATTGTTCTCGACATGGCCATGTCGCAGTATTCTTATGGTAAATTGCAGGTAACCCGTTTGAAAAATGAACGACTGCCTTATCCGGGTGGATTCGACAAAGAAGGAAACCTTACCGATGTTCCTGGGCCAATTGAAGAAACGATGCGTATTCTTCCAACCGGCTACTGGAAAGGTTCAGGATTCGCTATTTTGCTTGATGTTATTTCTGCGTTGCTAAGTAATGGGCTGTCAACAGCGGAAATTGACCAGGTTGGCATGGGAAGTTGTGGGAAATGCAACCAGATCTTTATTGCCATTAATCCATTAAAAATTAGCACGCAGGAATTTGTTGATAATGTTTTGAACGAAACGGTTCGGCAATTAAAATCTTCGGAGCCTGCAAAAGAAGGTGGCGAAATATATTATCCGGGCGAGCAGTCGCTAAAAACCCGGAAGGAAAATATGAAGCTTGGAATTCTGGCAGATGAAGGAGTATGGGCAAAAGTAAAAGAATTGGCAGGAATGATTTAAACATGATATCTGCGAGTGAATTTTTAAGATTTTCGGTTTCTTTACAACTCTAAGTAGAAAAAATTAGAAATATTTTGAGTTTCAGGTAGCTCAAATATCAGGTTTACATTATTTTTACACTTTGCTCAAGACAGGAAGTTTAAAATTAATTGAAACGAATTACCGGGTTAAGAAAATTAGACGGATAAAATTTAACGATCAATAAAATCATAAAATTATAACAATGAAAAACGTTCAAAAAAGAAGAGATTTTTTAAAGATTTCAGCAGCGAGTGCTTTGGGTGTCGTTGTACTTGGAGCTTCGGCATGTAAACCAGCCGCAAAAAAAACAACTGAGGCGAAGCCTGTTGACAGAAAAAATTTTGGGGTAGGGTTACAATTATATACTATCCGCGATGCCATGGCAGCTGATGTTCCGGGATCATTGAAAAAAGTATCTGACCTAGGATACAAATATGTAGAGCTTGCCAATTATGAAAATGGGAAATTCTATGGGTATGAACCTAGCGAGTTTAAAAAACTGGTCAATGATTTGGGCATGGAAATCAACAGTAGTCATACCAGTGTGGAAGCTGCAGGGATTACACTTGAGAGTGCAAAGAAAATGGCGGAAGCTCATGCTGTTATCGGAGTAAGTTATTGCGTTCAGCCCTGGATTGAAGACGAAAACCGTAATGTGGAAACTTATAAGAGGATGATTGCCGACTGGAATAAAGTTGGAGAAATTATGAAACAAAACGGAATTCAGTTTGCTTACCATAATCATAATTTTGAGTTTAAACCGGTGGATGGAATAGTTCCTTATTATGATATTTTTATGACAGAAATGGATGCAGATTTGATTACCATGGAGTTGGACATGTACTGGGCAAATAAAGCAGGACAGGATCCGGTGGAAATGTTTAATAAATACCCGGGCCGGTTCCAGCTGTTTCACTTTAAAGATATGTCGCAAAAAAGTGAACCGTTTTACGATGTAATTAAAGATGATATTACTTCGGTTGGCTCTGGGCTAATCGATTTCAACCGTATTTGGGCAGCTCGTGAAAAAGCAGGTATGAAATATATGTTTGTTGAAGATGATAACCAGGGTAACGGAAAACCTTTTGAAGGAATTGGAACAAGTATTGAAAATCTGACAACAAAGATTCTGGTATAAATTCCTGATTATCAGGAAATAAAAAAGGAACCTGTTTTTACAGAGTTCCTTTTTTTGTTTGGTTGACCCGCCAAGGCTCGAACTTGGACTCTTCTGAACCAAAATCAGACGTGTTGCCAGTTACACCACGGGTCAGTCCTTAAATCGTCTTTTTGTTAAAGACGGTGCAAAAATATAAATTTTTTTCTTTTTGAAACATCCGATACTTTTTTTTTCTCTAGACGAAGAATTTGTTAACAAACCAATTTTAAAACAGGGGGTTAGCTTTTCTTTTTAAAACCGTATATTTGCCCGTGTCCAAAAAAATCGATCATGCAGAAAACAACACTAATCAACAATATTCTCGGCTGGACGGTATTTCTCATAGCAGCAATCACTTACTTTTTAACTCTGGAACCAACAGTGAGTTGGTGGGATTGCGGCGAATTCATTACTAGCGCATTTAAATTGGAGGTGGGACATCCTCCCGGAGCGCCTTTTCACATGATTTTAGGACGGGTATTTACTCTCTTCGCTCCTGATGCATCAAAAGCGGCTGTAATGGTAAATTCCATGTCGGCTTTGGCAAGTGCCGGAACAATAATGTTACTATACTGGAGTATTGTTCATTTGGCAAAAAAACTGTTTGTAAATGAAGAATTATCGTTAGGCGAGCAGATTGCCGTTTGGGGAAGTGGTTTGGTTGGAGCACTGGCATTTACATTTACCGATTCGTTTTGGTTTTCGGCGGTTGAAGGTGAGGTTTATGCGCTTTCTTCATTTTTTACGGCAGCAGTTTTCTGGGCAATTTTAAAATGGGAGAATGTTGCTGATGAGCCAAATTCTAACCGGTGGTTAGTTTTAATTGCCTACCTTGTTGGCTTGTCAATTGGCGTACATTTATTGAATTTACTGGCTATTCCGGCTATTGGAATGGTTTATTATTTCAAAAAATATGAATTCTCGTGGAAGGGAGCAATTATTGCATTTGTTCTTTCGATTGTAATTTTGGGTGGAATTCAATATGTAATTATCCCCGGAATTCCTCGCCTTGCTTTCTTTTTTGATAAAATGTTTGTTAATGGTTTCGGGCTTCCTTTTAACTCCGGGATTTTATTTTTAATAGTTGCATTAATTGCAGCGTCATGGTGGGGGATAGCTTACACTACTAAAAAGGGAATGCAAATTTGGAATACAGTGGTTACTATGATTGTGGTAATTTTAATTGGATATTCCTCGTTTGCACTGATTATTATTCGTGCTTCGGCAAATCCTCCAATGAACCAAAATTACCCCGAAAATGCCTTTGCTTTATTGCGTTATTTAAACCGCGAACAATATGGCGATCGCCCTTTGGTGTACGGCCCCTATTACAATGCCCCGGCAATTGCAAGTAAAGGTGAAAAAGATCAGTACAATAAAGTTGATGGGGAATATAAGGTTACCGGTTCTCTTTCAGGGGGGACAGTTTATGATTCAAAGATGGAAACTGTTTTTCCAAGAATGTACAGCTCAAATTCAAATCATGTTCAGGCCTACAAAGAATGGGGTGAAGTAAAAGGAAAACCGGTTCGTGTGAGAGAAGGTAACGAAACAAAAACACTGATGAAACCAACTTTTGGTGAAAATCTGCGGTTCTTTTTTACTTACCAGATAGGGCACATGTACATGCGTTATTTTATGTGGAATTTTGTTGGTCGTCAAAACGATGAACAGGGGCACGGGAGTTTTACAAACGGAAACTGGATTAGTGGAATAAGCTTTCTGGACGAGCCCAAAATTGGTCCTCGGGATAATATGCCCGATTTTATGAAGAATGACCCAAGTAGAAATACCTATTATTTCCTTCCGCTTCTTTTCGGGCTGATTGGAATGTTTTATCAATACAACAAAGGAAAAAAGGGGAAAGAAGGATTTACGGTTACCATGCTTCTTTTTGTTTTTACCGGACTGGCAATCATTGTTTATTTAAATCAATATCCTTACCAACCGCGTGAGCGCGATTATGCATACGCCGGTTCCTACTATGCATTTGCCATTTGGATTGGATTGGCAGTACCTGCCATTTATTCTTCGGTGCAAAAAATATTGAAAGGTGCTCCTGGAGCTGTTGTGGTAACTGTAATATCGCTGGTTTTAGTGCCCGGAATTCTGGCTTCTCAAAACTGGGATGATCATAATCGTTCCGGCAGGTACATGACGCGTGATTATGCAATAAATTACCTGGAATCCTGTGCTCCCAATGCAATTTTGCTGACATACGGCGATAACGATACTTTCCCGCTTTGGTATGTTCAGGAAGTGGAAGGAGTGAGACCGGACATAAAAATCATTAATTTGGGTTATCTCGGAATGGACTGGTACATTACTCAACACCGCATGGCAACTAACAATGCAGCCCCGATTCCTTTTTCTTTTGACAAAGAACAATATTACATGGGGCGAATGGATGCAATTTTGTTTAACGAACGAATAAAAGGTTCGGTTGAGTTAAGCGAGGCAATGAAGTTTCTTGGCAGTGAAGATGTCCGAACAAAAGTAAAAGTGGTTTCAGGTGATATGATGGACTTTTTGCCTACCCGCGATTTTCATATTACGGTAGATAAGCAAAAAGCCATAGAAACAGGAACTGTAAAACCGGAGGATGCAGACTTAATTACAGACCAGATTGAATTTCATATTGGGAAGAGTTATATTATAAAAAGTGAAATGGCAGTTCTGAATATGATAGCTGCGAATAACTGGGAACGTCCGATTTATATTGACCACAGTTTGCTGTACACCGGGAATATTTTCTTTACCGATTATCTGCAATTTGAAGGACTAGCCTATCGTTTTGTGCCGATAAAAACACCAAAATCGGGTATTGATATGGGAAGAATAGATACGGATATTTTGTATAATAATGTGATGAATAAATTTGTTTGGGGAAATATAAACGATCCTGATATTTATATTGATGAATACAACCGTAAGCAAATTAATATTATGCAAACCCGGTATATTTTTGCGCGGTTGGCAAGGGCTTTATACGAAGAAAATAAAAAAGAAAAAGCAGTTCAGGTGATTGATAAAATGTTTGAAATTTTTCCGGACAGTAAAATCCCGCTTACTTATGATTCATCTCCAATGGTTGAATTGTATTATTTGCTTAACGAAACAGAAAAAGGAAATGATTTAGTACGCACGCTGGCGAAAAACAGTTTTGGCAGACTTGAGTATTTTCTGACTTTACCGTCGAATTTTGCTGGTGGCATTCAGGACGAGCAGAACAGGGAAATGTCGTTGCTACAAAACTTGCTGGTTGTAACCAAACGTTTCCAGCAGCTGGATTTGAATAAGGAAATTGACGATCATCTTCAGCAACTGATTAATAAACTGGAGAATGCAATCGATTCGTAAGTAACTCCTGTTTTATTGAATTTGTTTTCTTAGTCTTTGGGTTAATTTTCTACCCCGTGTAAGTATTCCCGGAGTGGCATGGAATTCCATTTCATGCTCAATAATCATTAAAAGCTCAGGTTTCAGGTCAGTTTCATTTTCTGAAATATTATACAAAACCTGCATGGCATGAACCCGTACCGCAATTGGTTCTTTTTCAGAAGTCAGTGTGTTAATACAGTAGTCAATCAAAAAGCTAAAATGTTTTTCTGCGATGGAACTTTGACTAATTAACTTTAAAAAATGTCGTTTTTTACTACTGTCCTTTTCTTTTTTAAGTTGATGAATTATGGCATCAATATAAGGTAAAAGAAGCCCCGGGTGAACATCATTGATTTTATCAACCAGGTAAGCAGCTCTCCAGCTATGTTTAGAGTTGTCGTGCAACGCAGTTTCTATTAATAGCTTATAATGTTCCTGCTTTTTTGAAACAAGGTCAACCATTACCTGAAGATTTTCCCATGAATCAATAATTACAAGCAGTTCTTTTTGAGTCATTGATTTTCTTTTTTACAAATATAGGGGTTTGAGAAGTTAGTGAAATTAAAGTTTTTATTTTTGGATTATGCTAAATGTTACATGTGCAGTTATTATTTACGATGGTAAAATTCTGGTAACTCAACGGGGCAAAAACTCCGATCATCCTTTTAAATGGGAGTTTCCAGGTGGAAAGATTCAAATAAATGAATCGCCGGAAGATTGTATTAAGCGCGAAATCAGGGAAGAATTAAATATTGAAATCGATGTATTGAAATTAATGAAGCCTGTGGATTTTGATTATGGCTTCAAGCAAATAAATCTTATTCCTTTTATGTGTTCCTACAAAGCCGGTGAATTCCTTTTACGTGAACATCATGCATTCAAATGGATTGATTTAGAAGAGCTGGAAGAAACAGATTTATCTGAAGCAGACCTGGAAATGGTCAAACTAAAATCGAACCGAATAATTCTAAAAGAATACCTTCGGAAATATGTGGACAAGACCTGATAAAACTGCGGCCCACCCTATAATCGATAAAATCATAAACGGGACGGTTTGTTTGCGTTTCGAGTAGTATTTATTAGCCAGAAAAGCTCCTACCGGAATAGTTAAAAATAACGGGGTAGTAATTATTATTCCCCAAAAACCATACGTAGATCTGAATTTTGCCAGAAACCGGCTTTTTCTTGTAAACATCTTTTTGGGTTTGTTCCGAAACCTTTCAACACAATAAGTTTTAAATCTTATTTTAATGTAGGCCGGTATAAACCTGCAGACATAAGGCAAGGTGTTGTTAAAGCTCCTGGCTATAGGTTTGCTTAAATAATAAAAAAACAGAAAACCCCCAATTCCGCCAATAAGCACAGAAAGAATAGCCTGCTTGTATTCAAGCCCGATAATCATTGCATACGGAAGCGTTAAAATGTACTTCACTGAAGCAAGCAGAATTACGTGACCAATCTTAAAAACCATATTGACTAGACTAACGAAAAATTAAACACAAAATTGTACAAAAAGTTCTTATACAATGTTAGCAAAAAGTTACTTTTATAAAACTTAACAATTTTTAATACAGAATAAAAGGAAGGATGTTTTGGTGCACAAATTTTATTTATAATTATGCTTGAAAAGATACCCGTTTACGAGATGCCCCTGAATGAAAAGGAGAAACCTGCCTTTAAAATTTACAGTGTGAGCGGACCTAAAATTCAGCGAACAGATTATCCGCATAAAACAGAATTGCCACACAAGCATAATTACTACGAAATCTGTTTTTTTACAGAAGGTGGCGGAACACATGAAATTGATTTTATTGAACATGATATTTGGTCTCCAAGTATCCATTTTCTTCGTCCGGGGCAGGTGCATCTAATTAAGCGGAACGAGGCATATAAAGGATTCTTAATTATTTTTTCTGAAGAATTTTTTAACCTAAATTTTGAGAATATTGATATTATTCCGGGTTATCCGCTGGTAACTCAATTGGAAGACGGGCCAATACTTAAACTGGATAAAAACCAGTTTGAGGAATTTAATATGTTGATTCAGAATATTGAAAAGGAAATGAATCCGGGGGACAAAGATGCACAGCAAATCGTTGTTTCGTATTTACGTATATTTTTTCTGAAACTGCGGCAAAATTTCTCGAAAATGGTTACTACTGAAAATGAGGTGAGTGATTCGATGAAAAAAACAATGTTCAGTTTCAGTCAGCTTGTCGATCAATATTACAATCAAATTCAGCATGTAAAAGAATATGCCGAGTTGTTGGGGGAGTCACCTGTTCAACTAAACAGGGCCGTAAAATCGGTAACCGGAAAAACGGCAAGCGATGTTATTATCGAACGGTTAATTCTTGAAGCAAAACGGTTGCTTCTGTTTTCGGAATTGAGCAATAAAGAAGTAGCCTATAAGCTCAACTATGAAGACCCTTCATATTTTGCCCGCATCTTCCGGAAAAAGACCGGTTTAACACCTTCGGCTTTTCGTTTAAAAATGAAAGAACAGTATGAGTGAGTTTTAATTTCACCTAACTCACTACATTCTGTGGCTTGCCTTCAATAAACGCTTTTAAGTTTTCAGTTGCCGTTTTCATTAATCGGCCTCGCGCTTCGATAGTTGCCCAAGCAATATGAGGCGTAATAAAACAGTTTTTGGCTTTGGGGAGCGGATTTTCTTTTGAGGCAGGTTCTATCGACAAAACATCGAGCCCGGCGCCGGCAATTCTTCCATTGTTTAGTGCATCCGCCAAATCTTGTTCATTAATAAGTGGCCCGCGCCCGGTATTTACCAAAAACGCAGTCTTTTTCATCTTTTCAATCGAGTGTTTATTAATGAAGCCAGAATTCTCTGAAGTAAGTGGACAGTTTACACTTATAAAGTCACTTTCAGAAAGAAGTGTATCTAAATCAACTTGTTTTACATTTAACCCGGTATCTTTTTTGCTCCGGTTATTAAAAATTATATTCATCCCAAAGGCAATTCCAATTTGTGCAACTGCCTGCCCAATCTGCCCAAACCCGATAATTCCAAGGGTTTTGCCGTTTAACTCAATTTGTGGCGTTTTCCAGTAGGCAAAATCAATGCTTTCTGACCAGTCGCCGTCTGAAACCGACTTTGCATGTAGTGCAATGTGTTGTGTGAAATGCAAAATATGCGCAAAAACCATTTGTGCAACTGAGTTGGTGCTATATGCAGGAATATTGGTAACAGTAATTCCCGCACTCCTTGCTTCATCTATATCAATAACATTATATCCGGTAGCCAGAACACCAATGTATTTTAATTTGGGCAGCTTTTTAATTATTTCTTTATTGAAAACAACTTTGTTTGTAAAAACAGCATCTGCATCCTGAGCTCTTTCGATGGTTAGTTCAGGTGGTGTCCGATCATAAATCGTGCAATTTCCCAGTTTTTTAATTCCCTCCCAGCTTAAATCTCCCGGATTTAATGTGTATCCATCAAGTACAACAATATTCATAATTATGATATTTGAAAGGGATAAAATTAAACCATTCGTTTTAGTTGGCAAACCGTTAATCCCAATTCGTTTTACAATTCTTCAAAATTAACAAATGAAGACCAAAATAAAGTATTTAGTGTAAAGTGGATAAAGAATTCTTGGTGCTATGAAATGATTTTCTTTTATGATCCTCTTTATGTAAACCGATTGGCGAAACAATGATGCGTTTATATTCGTATTCTGAAAAGTCAGTTTTAAGATGTAAGTGGTTGGTTTTAAGTAGAAAGCTTTCTTCATCTTCATAAGCTGAATTTTAAATTAGTTTTTTTTTGTAAATTGAGATTACAATTGACCAAACTTCTACATCAATGAACATCAAATTTGATAGTATTATTGATCACGAATTGAGAATAATTCGTGAGAAAGTAATTGGTAGAGTAACGGTTGACGAGATCATAAAATATCGCGATGAAAAAACAAGTTCCCCTGAATATTTAGAAACGTACAATATTTTGCTTGATATTTCTAACGGTGAGATTGTTGATTTTCTGGACAATATGCATTTTTATATAGAATTTCTGATTCAGCTGTCGAAGCGAATCAATTTTAAACGGAAATATGCTATACTTACAGCAAAGCCAATGGATGTGGTTCATGCTCATCTTTTTATTGAAAGAATGGAGGAATTGAAATTGGGAACATTTATTAAGGCTTTTTCAGAAGAAAAGAATGCTTTGGGCTGGTTGTCAGTTTCTTAGAGGTTAGGTTGGGTTCGGTTTGTGAAAAAATTGACTAGGAAAAATAAAAAAGGGAAAACTTTAGTTTTCCCTTTTTGGGTGGTGCCACCTGGAATCGAACCAGGGACACACGGATTTTCAGTCCGTTGCTCTACCAACTGAGCTATGGCACCCCTTAAATTTTGGTGTGACAAAAGTAAACATTTTTTTAAATTCACAAAAAATATTTCTTCCAAATCAAAAACAATTCAAAAAAATTGAAATCTGGCATTCCATCTTGTGTTCCGCATTTCTTTTTATACTTTTGCACGCTGATTATTTTTAGAATGGTAGAAACTGATTTTCTGACACATACATTAAAAAATGGGATTCGGTTGATTCACTGTCAAACCGATTCGCCAGTTGCACATTTGGGAGTGCTAATTAATACAGGTTCGCGCGATGAGGAGGAAGATGAACATGGGTTGGCCCATTTTATCGAACATTCAGTGTTTAAAGGAACCCGAAAAAGAAGAGCTTATCATGTATTAAGCAGAATTGAAGATGTTGGGGGAGAGTTAAATGCCTACACAACAAAAGAAGAAACAGCGCTTTATTCTACTTTTTTAAGCCAGGATTACGAAAGGGCCGCAGAACTTTTAAGTGATATTCTTTTTAACAGCGTTTATCCACAGAAGGAATTAAACCGGGAAAAAGAAGTAATTGCGGAAGAGATAAATTCGTATAAAGATTCTCCGTCAGAATTAATTTTCGATGAATTTGAAGAACTTGTTTACGATGGACATCCGATTGCACGAAATATTTTAGGGACTTATAAAAACATTCGTCGTTTTAATCGGGATTCAATTCTGAACTTTATTGAAAAAAATTATCATACTGATCAGATGGTTGTCAGTTCAGTTGGGAATTTAAGTTACGAAAAACTGGTCCGGCTTTCGGAAAAATATTTTGGAAATATCGATTCAAAAGTAAGAACTAAAAAGCGATTGTCTTTTGATAATTACGTTCCTGGCTACCGTTCTGCAATTAAAGATACTTTTCAAACCCATTGTGTAATCGGAAACATTGCTTACGACATTAAGCATCCAATGCGCAATGTAATGGTACTTTTGAATAATATTATTGGCGGTCCCGCCATGAATTCGAGATTAAATCTTTCTTTACGTGAACGGAAAGGAATGGCGTATAATATCGAATCGGGATATACTTCTTATACGGATACGGGTTTGTTTAACGTATATTTTGGTACTGATAAGGAAAACTTTGAAAAGGCACTTTCTATTGTAAAAAAAGAATTCAAATTACTGCGCGAAACAAAACTTGGCGATGTACAACTGAGTAAAGCAAAAAAGCAATTGATGGGGCAAATCGCTATTTCTACTGAAAGCCATGATGATTTTATGCTTGCAATTGGCAAGAGTTATCTGCTTTTTAATAAAGTTGACCCCTTGAAAGTGGTATTTGAAAAAATTGAAGGAATTACAGCAAGTCAGTTGCTTGAAGTTGCCAACGAAGTATTAAATGAAGAACAACTCAGTACGTTGGTGTACTACTAATTTTTTTGTGTGATGAATTTCCAAAAGGAACTGGATAAATATATTTTGGATCATATTGACGATGAAGATGATATTCTTCGTGAACTTGACAGGGAAACACATTTAAATGTATTGGGGGCAAGAATGCTTTCCGGACATTTGCAGGGCCGCGTTCTAACAATGCTTTCACATATGATACGGCCGAAAACAATTCTCGAAATCGGCACTTTTACCGGGTACTCTGCAATTTGTCTTTCAAAAGGATTACAAAAGGGAGGAAAATTAATTACTATCGAAATTGATGACGAGCTGAAAAGTATTGCCTCAACCTATTTCCAAAAGGCAGGAATTCAGGATTATGTTATCCAGAAAATTGGCTCCGCAATTGAAATCATTCCTGAATTGAATGATACGTTTGATCTGGTTTTTATCGATGCCGATAAAAGAGAATATTCCCAATATTACGACTTGGTTTTTGACAAAGTAAAATCGGGAGGATACATTTTTGCAGATAATACATTGTGGAATGGAAAAGTACTGACAGAACCATCAAACGACGATGGGCAAACAAAGGGAGTGCTCGAATTTAATGCCCGTATTAAAAATGACAATCGGGTGGAAAAAGTGATACTTCCTCTCCGTGACGGGATGACCATAATTCGAAAAAAATAGCTTGTTTACCTCCGTTTCTATAAAACATAATAACTCTATTTCTTTTTTTTATATTAACTATTCTGTGCAAATGCCCAGCAAAACTTTGATTTATACATTTTTGCAAGGGTAAATTTGGTTTCCATGTGAAGAAATCTTATTTTCAACCAGTTTTTTGGGTGTGATTGTTTAGATATTTGTAATCGCTTTTAAATAACTAAAAAGGACCATTAAATCATTTTATTCATTAAAGTATTTCAGATTGTTTTTGAAAGATCCGGTTTTTAGTTAGTTATGCTTGAATGACTACAGGACAAGGTCGGGCGATTCATTTACTTTATGTTGTTTTGAATCCATCTTTGATGTGAAAAGTGTGACTGATACAAATTAATAACGCCTTGAATATAAAATGTGTAAACTATGGACAAACTTTTACCTGAAGATATTCTCAATATTATTCCTTGTAAATATTATGTGATTAACATAAAAACAAGGGAGATCGTTCAAACCAACGATAAAAATCAAGGAAGCGGAAATGAAAAATGTTTTAAAAGAATTTTTAATCGGGAATCACCATGTGACATTGAAAATAATCAGTGTATTTGCGAACGTCTTTTGCAATCAGGAAATACCGGTGAATTTTTAGGTGAGAAAAAAGACGAATCAGGAAGTCGGTATTTTGAGTCGAAAGTTTCGTCTTTTAGTAACGATTTAGTATTAGAAACAGTTACTGATGTAACCGATAAAGAACTTTTAAGAAAAGAGCTGAAAATAAACAGTAAGCGCATAAGTCGTGCGGAAAAACTTGCTGATTTTGGATATTGGGAATTTAATATTGAGAATGAAATTGTACAGGCCTCTGATGGAACAAAACGCATTTATGGAATAACAGAAGATAATCTGACAATACCTGATATTCAGAAGTATCCTCTTGATAAATACAGAAAGAAACTGGATGATAGTTTACGGAATTTAATAACGAATGATATACCCTATAACGTAAAATTTAAGATTCGTAGAAAGGAAAATGGCGAGGTACGTCATGTAAGATCTGTTGCAGAATACAGGAAGGACAAAAAAATGGTTTTTGGCATTTTGCATGATATTACTGAAAACGACAAGGCACAAAAAGCCCTAATTGAAAGCGAAAACAATTTAAAACTTCTGTTTCAGAATATGAACAGTGGTTTTGCATTTCACAAAATTGTGACAGACAAAAACGGCAGACCTGTCGATTACATATTTATAGATGTTAATAGCAAATTTGAAGAACTCACCGGGCTAAAGCGTGAGGAAGTGATAGGAAAAAGTGTTTTAAGTATTTATCCAACTACCCCGAATTTCAGTATTGAAAGATATGGAGAAGTTGCTTTGACAGGAGAAGCAATAAAGTTCGCCGAATACTCACCTGAAACAGGCAAGATTCTGGAGATAGCTGCATATTCTCCCAAACAGGGATATTTTGCAGTAACTTTTAAAGATGTAACTGATAAAATTAAATCTGAAAAGGCTTTGGATGATAGTCTTAAAAACTTGAAGCTAGCCCAGCAAATCGCCAAAATCGGAAATTGGCAATATGATCCGATTACCGGGATTACTGAATGGTCTGAGGGAGTTTATAAAATTCTGGAGAGGGATATTTCTTTAAACGCATTTAGCCCGGAAGAATACAAAATGGTTTTTGGAAAAGCGAATTATAATAAGTTCATCGTATCTTTTAAGAAGGCAGTAATACAGGGCACTCCGTTTCAGTTTCAGTTTAAAGCCAGGATTGCAAATAATAAAACAAAGTGGGTTGAAGTCATTTGTCAACCGGAAATGGTGCGAGGTTTAAAAGGTTATGAGCTTAGGGGAACAATTCAGGATATAAATGAGAGCAAACAAATTGAGGTTGAATTGAACACTTCAAATCAATTACTGCAAACAATTATTGACAATATTCCCGATGCAATTTACATGAAAAACAGGGAGCTTTGTAGGTTGGTGGCGAACAAAAAAGATGCAGAACTATGTAAACTGGAGAAAGTAGATGATGTGGTTGGTAAAACCGATTATGATTTATATCCATTTGAAATTGCCCAGAAATATGCTGAAGATGACAGAAAAGTTATAGAAAGCGGACAACCTATTATCAATCGTGAGGAAGTTTTGCCTTTTGGAGATAATGCAAAATGGGTTTTAACATCAAAGATTCCGTTAAAAGATTCCGAAAACAAAATAATGGGCCTTGTGGGCATCGGACGCGATATTACTTTCATTAAAGAGCATGAATCGCGGCTTCGGATGCTTCAAAAAGTTATTGAGCAAAGTCCGCTTTCAGTTGTAATTACCGATACCGAAGGGAAAATTGAATATGTTAATCCCTGGTTTGAGAAAACAACTGGTTATAAGAAAAGCGAAGCAATTGGGAATAATCCCCGAATTTTAAATACTGGATTGCAGGACAGTAACTATTATAAAACAATGTGGGATACGGTTCTTTCAGGGAAAAACTGGCATGGAGAATTTCATAACAAGCGAAAAGACGGAACACCGTATTGGGAAAGTGCTATAATTGCACCTATTTTTGACGAAAAAAATCAAATAAAGCAGTTGGTAGCGATAAAAGAAGATATAACCAACATTAAGCAAATGGTTAAAGATTTGGAAATCGCGAAAGAAAAAGCAGAGGAAAGTGACCGGTTGAAAACTGTTTTTCTTGCCAATATGAGTCATGAAATCCGAACCCCATTAAACGGAATTCTTGGATTTTCGAATATAATTTGCTCCGGTATGTGCGATGCTGGCCAGCTGGAAAAATATGGAAGAATTATTGAAAATTCCGGTCAGCGGTTAATGACAGTAATTGATGATATTATTGATATCTCAATGATTCAGTCCAATCAGCTTAAAATTGAACGTGAAGATTTTAATATAAATGAACTGCTTGAAGAGGTATTTGTCGTTTATAAAAACCAAAAGGCATCTCAGTTGTCCAGAATTGATTTTAAAATGGAAACCTGTCTTAAAACAGAAAATAATCATATTATTTCTGATAAAAACAGGGTGTATCAAATTTTAAAGAATCTGCTTGATAATGCATTTAAGTTTACGGAAACCGGACATATAAAATTTGGCTGTTTAAGTTCAACTACATCAGAAATTGTTTTATATGTTGAGGATACAGGAATCGGAATTGAAGAAGGAAAAACAGGATTAATATTTGAAATATTCAGACAGGTAGAGGAAGGGAACTCAAGAAGATATGATGGCTCCGGTCTTGGATTGGCAATTACTTCCGGAATTGTTGAAAGGCTGGGCGGCGAAATCGTTGTAAAATCAGAAATAAAAAAAGGAACTGCTTTTTACGTAACCCTACCGCGAAATAATGAGAAGAAGCCTACAATTAACGGTAAGAGGAGTCAGGTAACAGGGAGGGATTTAGCTGAAGTAAAATCAAAAAAGATTGTTTCTTTTGAAGATGACAAAACCAGTGCCCAATACCTTAAAATTGTGGTTAACCAACTTGGGTATGAATTAGTCAACTTTGAAACAGCACCGGAAGGAATTGAATATTTAAAAAACAACGGTGCTGATATGGTTTTGATGGATGCTCAATTGCCGGGAATGAATGGTTATCAGGCAACTCAAATTATTAAATCGGAATTGCCCGGAATTCCGGTAATAATGCAATCGGCATTTGCAATGAAAAGTGATAAAGATAAGGCGGTTCAAGCCGGGTGCGACGACTATCTCTCGAAGCCAGTCTCAATGAGACAGCTAAAAGATAAAATCGAAAAGTTTGTTGAATGCAATGTTGAAGGAGATATAAATTAGTCAACTTAATTATAGTTATAGATATTAAGCAGAGGGTAAACAGAGAAAGGTTGTAAATTTTTTTTGAAACACTTTCTGAAAAAATTGTCAACATTAGCAGATTTACGTTTTACAGGGTGTAAAAAAAGGATTCAACTAAGTAGCCGAACCCTTTCTCTTTTCACTTCGTATTGTAAATAATTATACCTTCTTTTTACTGTAATGTTTTCTTCTTCTTTTGTTGTTAAAGGTCTTTTTCTTATCGAAACGGTCAATTCGCTCATCCAGATTTACCTGCATTTTATCTTCGTCCTTCACTGTTGGCTCAGCTACATCCAAACTTGGTTTTATTCCTCTTTTATTTTTCTGAATAATATCTTTTACCTGTTTCAGGGTAAGATTAAATGTAGTTCCAAGTCCTTCGCCAAGTGCGTACCAGATTTCTTTTTTCAGATAATCGGTTTTTATTGGTTTTGCCCAACCTTTTGCCAGTTCAAGATTAAGCAATTCGTGTGGAAACTCGTTACGTGCTTCAACGTAGGCATCCAATTCGTAAAGTAAGCAACATTTTAATTTTCCGCAGGCACCTGCCATTTTTTGTGCCGATGGGGAGAGCCCCTGTTTTGTGGCTGCATCCGATGAAATACTTGAAAAATCGGTACGCCAGCTCGAACAGCAAAGTTCTCTTCCACACGAGCCTATTCCACCAATAATTCCGGCTTCCTGCCTGGCGCCAATTTGCTTCATCTCAATTCGGATTCCAAACTCCTGCGCATAAACTTTTATTAACTCGCGAAAATCAACTCTTCCTTCCGCCAGATAGTAAAAAATTGCTTTTTTGTTATCTCCGCGAAATTCTACGTCACCGATTTTCATATCCAATCCGAGATCGAGTACAATTTGCCGGGCGCGAATCATGGTCTCCTTTTCTCGTTTCCTGGCCTCTTCCAGTATTTCAATGTCGCTGGGGGTTGTTTTCCGGTAGATTGTATTTAGCGTATAACGAGAAGGATTTTTAATTTTTCTTTTGAATTGCTTCTCGGCAAGGTAACCGGTTAAGGTAACTTCGCCCACATCGTGCCCCGGAGAAGTTGCCACAACAACTTTGTCTCCTCTTTTTATCGATAGCTTCTCGGTGTTTTTATAGTATTCTTTGCGAGTAGATTTAAACTTTACTTCAACAATGTCCGATTGGTCAGATGTGTCTGGTAAGTCATCCAGCCAACCATAACCGCTCGTGGCAAGGCTGCTTGTTGAAACATTAAATGAACATCCGCTACAACTCATTTCTTCCCTTCCTTTTAGTTATTCATTGCAAAGATTGAAAAAAGAATTAAATATCCGTAAATTAACTGCAACTAATTTTAAATTAACCTGTCTTGGTTTTATTCTGATTATGGTTGTTATCAACTTCCCGGCCTTATTTTCTAATGTAAAAAACATTGTTTGTTTTAGGAGGGTATTAAAGGTGTTTGTTTGTTGTTTTGTTATGGTGGATGCAATGTTAGGTTCCGGATATAAAAAATATTATTTCATTTTATGAAGGCAGGGTTCTTTTTATCCTACTTTTTTTGTTCTTTTATTCTTGTATTCGGTTTAACGTAATTAGTAGAAGCATGCCCGTAAAAGCGTTGTTTTTTCCAGTGATTTTCTTGTTAATGCCGTTTTGGAGCTATTCGTTGCAGCTTTCAAATGAAGCAGAAATAAGTGTGTTGACTTGTAGCCCCGGAAATGAGGCCTACTCTGTATATGGGCACTCTGCCATTCGTGTAACGGACAATCTTTATAATTACGATTTGGTTTTTAACTATGGGATTTTCGATTTTAATACCCCTGATTTTATTTATCGTTTTGCTTCCGGTCAAACCGATTATTTACTCGGAGCCTATAAATTCAGCGCTTTTTACGAGGAATATTTAATTGACAAACGAAGTATTTTCGAGCAGGTTTTAAATATCTCGTTGGAAGAAAAGCAAAAAATATTCGACTTTCTGATTTGGAATGCACAGCCCGAAAACCGTGTTTACAGGTATAATTTTTTCTTCGATAATTGTGCTACCCGAATTCGTGATGTCGTTTCTCAACAAATAGACGGTAATGTTGTTTTTCCCGACAAGCCTGAAGTTCAAAAAACATTTCGTCAGTTGATTAAAGATTACCACTCAAAACTGCTTTGGCTCAATTTCGGGATCGATCTGGTCGTTTCGGCACCGGCAGACAGAACCGCTTCAGTTGCGGAAGAAATGTTTTTGCCTGATTATGTTATGAAATATTTCGCTGAAGCAGTAATAAAATCGGAAGGGGTAACCAAACCTTTGGTAAAAGAATCGAATGTGATTTACCAGGCGCCTGAGTTGAAATTCAAAAGTCTTGGAATAATTAGTCCGTTTGTAATTTTGGGTTTGCTGTTTATCATCGTTCTGTTTGTTTCTGTTCGTCAATATTTGAAGGGCAATCTTACTTCCTGGCCGGATTATCTGGTTTATGGTCTTACCGGTTTAATGGGAACAATCATGCTTTGGTTTGTCTTTTTCTCCGAACATCCGGCAATGCGACCCAACTATAATCTTTTGTGGGCAGTTCCGTTAAATTTGGTTTTTGCTATTGCCTGGAAAGTGAAAAAATGGAGGCCGGTAATAAAATATTATCATATAATTATTACTGTTTGGCTGGTTTTAGTGGTTTTATCCGAATTATTTATTCCTCAAAAATTTCATGCTGCCCATTACTTTTTCATTTTAATGGTTTTAAGCCGATCTGTTATTCATTCGATTTTCATGTTCAAACGGAAATTTTAGTTTTTCGAATAGTTGGCAGTTTTTTAAGCAGTTATTTTCATTGTTGAAAAAATTGTATGAACAAACTTTAATGCTGTTTCCTTCCTGTAACGAAACTTATATCTTTGTTTTTCAATTTAAAAATTTGACTTTTGGCAGATTCAAAAAAATATGTTGAAACACCTTTAATGAAGCAATATTATGCTGTTAAAGACAAGCATCCGGATGCTGTTTTGCTGTTTCGGGTGGGTGATTTTTATGAAACTTTTGGTGAAGATGCCATTAAAGCTTCCGAGATTCTGGGAATTACATTAACACGTCGGGCAAATGGCGCGGCAAGTTATGTTGAACTGGCAGGTTTTCCGCATCATGCACTTGATACTTATTTGCCGAAACTAGTTCGTGCAGGGCAGCGGGTAGCTATTTGCGAGCAACTTGAAGATCCGAAACTTACTAAAAAAATAGTTAAACGTGGAATCACGGAATTGGTAACTCCGGGTGTTTCCATTAACGACAATATTCTCGAAAACAGAGAGAACAATTTTCTTGCGTCGGTTCATTTCGATAAAAAAATGGCAGGAGTTGCGTTCCTCGATATTTCAACCGGTGAGTTTTTAACGGCGCAGGGAAACTACGAATACATCGATAAACTACTCAATTCATTTCAGCCGAAAGAAGTGCTTTTTCAAAGGGGAAGGGGAAAAGACTTTACGGAAATATTTGGCCCGAAATTTTATACTTACAATCTTGAAGACTGGGTTTACACGGAAGATGCAGCTACCGATCGGTTAATGCGGCATTTTGGAACCACATCGCTAAAAGGATTTGGTGTTCAGGGAATGCAAATGGCAATTATTTCGGCCGGTGCAATTTTGCATTATCTCGATATTACACAACATAGCAGGCTTAGCCACATCAGTAGTTTGAGCCGTATTGAAGAGGATAAATATGTTTGGCTCGACCGTTTTACGATTCGTAATTTGGAACTTTTTTCGCCGCTTCACGAAAGCGGAAAATCACTGATTAATGTAATTGACAAAACCATTTCACCAATGGGATCGCGGTTACTGAAACGCTGGATGGCCTTGCCTTTAAAAAATATTGAACCTATTAACAGAAGGCTGAACGTTGTTGAGCTTTTTCTGAAAAACCCGGAACTGAAAGAAAATCTTGAGGAGCACTTAAGGCAAATCGGTGATCTGGAGCGATTGATTTCAAAAGTTGCGGTTGGCCGGATAAATCCGCGTGAAATGGTGCAGGTAAAAAATGCACTTAATGCAATTATTCCGATAAAACAAGCTTGTGCAGAGGTTGACGATCCTGCATTAAACCGGTTTTCGGAGCAATTAAATCCGTGCGACATCATTCGCGAGAAAATTCATAAAGAGATTGTGGCTGATCCACCGGCAGCGCTGAATAAAGGAAAAGTGATTTCCACCGGTATTTCAGATGAGCTTGATGAATTGCGTGAGTTGGCTTATTCGGGTAAAGATTATCTGGCAAAAATCCAGCAGAGGGAAAGTGAAAAGTATGGAATTCCATCGCTGAAAATTAGTTTTAACAATGTTTTCGGTTATTATATTGAGGTTCGAAATACGCACAAAGATAAAGTTCCTCCGGAATGGATTCGGAAACAAACCCTGGTTAGTGCAGAACGTTATATCACTGAAGAGTTAAAAGAATACGAAACAAAAATTCTGGGGGCCGAAGAGAAAATTCTTGTGCTTGAAACAAAAATTTTTAATGATTTGGTTTTTGCTCTTTCTGAATATGTTTCTGCTATTCAGCTAAATTCTTCGATTCTGGCGCAAATCGATTGTCTGCTTTCGTTTTCCAGTTGTGCACATGCTTTCAAATATTTTCGGCCGGTTATTGATGAAAGTACATCGCTTGAAATCAAAAACGGCCGTCATCCGGTAATTGAGCAGCAGCTTCCAATCGGAGAATCATATATTGCCAATGATGTTGTGCTAAATCAGGACGATCAGCAAATCATCATTATTACGGGGCCAAACATGGCAGGTAAATCGGCATTATTAAGGCAAACTGCGCTTATTGTTTTACTGGCTCAAATGGGATCATTTGTTCCTGCCGAATCGGCAAAAGTCGGTTACGTCGATAAAATATTTACCCGTGTTGGCGCGTCTGATAACATTTCTTTAGGAGAATCAACTTTCATGGTCGAAATGAATGAGGCGGCAAGTATTTTAAATAATGTTTCCGATAGAAGCCTGATTCTTTTTGACGAACTGGGGCGGGGAACTTCAACATACGATGGTATTTCAATTGCCTGGTCGATTGTTGAACATTTACATGAACATCCGCGTGCGAAGGCAAAAACCTTATTTGCAACCCATTATCATGAACTGAATGAAATGGAAACATCTTTTCCAAGGGTAAAGAATTTCAATGTTTCCATAAAAGAAGTTGGGAATAAAGTCATATTTCTGCGGAAACTGGTTCGAGGGGGAAGTAACCACAGTTTTGGTATCCATGTTGCCGGAATGGCCGGAATGCCAAAATCGGTGATTCAGCGGGCAGAACAAATACTTAAAAAACTGGAAGGGGGAAAGGAAAAAGAAAGCCTGTCGAAACCGCTTGTTGAGATTGGAGAAAAACGGGAAGGAATGCAATTGAGTTTCTTTCAGTTAGACGATCCCGTTTTAAAACAGATAAGAGACGAGATTGCCGGTTTAAACATCAATAATCTTACTCCAATTGAAGCTTTAAATAAGTTAAACGAGATTAAGAAACTCACAGGATTGAAATAGCGTCACATTTTATTTTTTAATATTTTGTGAGATAAAAAAATAGCAATATATTTGCACCACTTAAAAAAAGAGGTTCTTTAAAATATGCGGGAATAGCTCAGTTGGTAGAGCACGACCTTGCCAAGGTCGGGGTCGCGAGTTCGAGTCTCGTTTCCCGCTCATAATTTGAAAGGTAGGAAAGATTTACACCGGTTTTCAAAATTGAAAATTGGAATATCTTATCTCCTGTTCATTGAAAAAACAAGGATGCCCGGATGGTGGAATGGTAGACACGTTGGACTTAAAATCCAATGGCCATTATGGCTGTGGGGGTTCAAGTCCCCCTCCGGGTACCAATCTGCGGGAATAGCTCAGTTGGTAGAGCACGACCTTGCCAAGGTCGGGGTCGCGAGTTCGAGTCTCGTTTCCCGCTCGAAAAAAAGGAAGCAAACAGCTTCCTTTTTTTTATGCTCAGAGAATATTTGTTTATTGTTTAGAAGTGTGAAAATCAGGTATTTGGTTGTCGGTTGCTGTTCTTCAAGTTGAACAAAACAGGAAAGACAATCAGGCCGGAATGGTTTCATCAAAGCTTTTTATAAGCAACATCGCAGGGCGTATCGTACTAAAAAAATCAATTTAGGAAAAAGTATATATCGATTTAAGTAATTTTAGCGACCATACTTATTTTGTAAAATTGGATGACGAAGTTTTGAAACTCGTAAAACAATGATGAAACAGAGTTTGCATTCTTTCTGATTTTTGTTTTAAAAGCTATCAACGGGTAAGTTCTCCTGATTTGTGTTTCTGCTTCGAAATGGTAATTTTATCGAAATTAAGATGCCGAATTTTAACTTTTGACTACATGTATTGCATTAAAAAATTAGCTTTTATTGTTAGCTGTATGTTTGTTCCTTTTTATGTTTTCTCTCAAAGCAATGCATTGAATGTTATTGACCAACATGATTTAAAGCAGCATTTAACTTATATTGCTTCTGATGATTTGAAAGGGAGAGCGCTCGGCGCAAACGATGGGGGTTTAGAGAAAACAGCACAATATATAGCCGAAAATGCTCAAAAAATTGGACTTATTCCACCGGATGGAAGTTATTTTCAGAATGTTGGCCTTCGTTCCGTACAACCTGATGAAAACAGCTTTGTGGAAGTAAAAACGAATAAGGGTAAATCTGTTTATAAGTCAAATACATTAATCAATCTGAATAATGCCGAATTTTCACTTGAGGTTTTGAGCAATGAAATTGTTATGGCCGGGTTTGGGGGAGACGAAGCTGGACATTTCAATTTAAAGAACAAAGTGGTGATTGTTGCGCTTGGAAATGCTGAAATGTTTAAAACAAAGGATAATTTCAGATGGAACAACCAGTTGGAGCGATCAAAAATCAGCGTACTTTCAAAGGAATTGCCAAAGTGTATTGTAATTGTAACCAGTCCATACGATAAAGAAAACAAAACTTTTAATCAGGTGAAGGCGTGGTTTAACCGCCGTCAATTTCAACTGGAAACATTCGATCAAAATAACTTAATTCCGACGATTGTTGTTACACCCGATTTTGCCGATGCTCTGTTGGGAGGGAAAGGAAAGTACCGTAGATGTCTGATTCAAAAGAATAATGAAAATGTTGTTCCTTTGGAGTACGATGATGGTGTTGAAGTTCGGTTTGAGGTAAAAATAAACTCGCAACAGTTAGCTGCAAAAAATGTAATTGGATTTGTTGAGGGGAGTGACCCGAAACTGAAAGAGGAATGTTTGGTTTTTATGGCACATTACGATCATTTGGGAGTTGATAAAAATGAAGATGTTTTTAACGGGGCAGATGATAACGGTTCGGGAACAGTTACCTTGATGGAAGTTGCAGAAGCGTTTTCAAGCTTGGAGAAAAAGCCAAAGCGCAGCATTCTGTTTTTGTGGGTTACAGGTGAAGAGGTTGGAATGCTGGGCTCGAAATATTATGTGGAACATCCAGTTTTTCCGATAAATAATACCATTGCTTGTTTCAATATTGATATGGATGGGAGAGTGTTTGAGGCCAAAGATACCATTTGGAAAAACTCGCATAAAATGGTAAAAGATTTTGACGGGTTATTTACGCTAACCAATAATGTTTGGCCTGAGCTAAAAATGTTGAATGATTCCGTGTGCGAACTTTTGGGCCTGGTTCCTGATTATTCTTTGCCCGAAACCTTTCTCCGCACCAGCGACCATTATTCATTTCATAAAAAAGGTGTGCCTGTTTTGAATTATGCCACAGGTTATCACGCCGACTATCATAAAGTTACAGACGAGGTTTCGAAAATTAATTTCGACAAGATAAAACGGGTAGCCGATTTGTGTTTCCTTATGGGATTTAAGATTGCAAACCTTGACCCGATTGAAAAAGAATGAATTAAGCAATTGTTATAAAGCAAAAAAGCTGCCCAGTTTTAACCGGGCAGCTTTTTTTCGTTTCAACTAAAATTTATCTATTTCATTGCGGCCTTGAGCCCCTCCGTTGTAGTATAATATTTTACAATCATGTTTGGAACTTCCCATTCCGGTAATTTCCCGTCAATCAAATACTGAAGATATTTTTCAGTTACCTGTCCAAAGTGTGCTTCATGTCCTACTTTGTATTTTTCAGGAATGTTTAATTGCCATTTTGTATCGCTCAATTTCTTCAATTCAATTCCGGGGTATTTCGAAGTCAATCCCTGAACTGCATTGTACAAATATCCTGAAAACTCTTTTATATCAACATCCGGACTTGCTTCTATATATAATTGAGGTTTATAGCCTTCTTCTTCACCTTGTTTGATAATCAGGTTGCATTTTGTGCCCCGCATAATTGAATAGTGGGTATCACCGGCACCTTCCGGAGCCTGAAAATTCCATATTACCGAAGCTTTGGCATGAATACCTTTTAGGGTGTAATTTATTTCGCCGTTGCTGTACACTTTTAAAACACCATCTTCAACATCTTTTTGAAGGTACTCCGGATATTCTTTTAACTGGGTAACTTTTTCAAACATCTCAGGGGTTAAATCGGTTGTCCAGCGTTTGGCAGAGAGTACATTAACATCTGATTTGTTAAGAATTACTTCGGGAAATGCTTCCCACTGAATTAAATCTACCAGGTGTGTGGTAACATCTACAATTCCTTCTCCCTGCTGTTTGGTGTCGAAGAACCAAGCTGGTCTTTCCAGGGCGCTTCCTGAAACATATTTGAAGAAATGATGAACACTTTCCTTGGTAATAGCCGGTTCTTCTTCTGTTCCGGCCTGCAATGTTCCAAACACTTCCGGAATATGAGCTATTTCGCGTTGGAGCATCGTTGTGATTTCATGTCTTTCAGTCATAATATCATAAAGAAGAACACCCTTTTCATCAGCAACTTTAAAAGCTTCTTCTAGTTTTGGAAATTCTTCCGGAGAAATTACCATTGGTTTATCGGCAAGAACATTAATTCCGGCTTCAACCGTTTTTAAAATATATTCGGTCTTCTTTGCGTTATTTCCTGCTGTTACCATAACGTTTCCTGGTTTTTCCTCCAGCATTTTTTCAAGGAAATCAGGTCCTGTATACACTTTTTCGTCCCAGGAAGTTGGATTCTCTGCACGTGTATTGTAACTGTTTATTAATGCAAGGTGTCCTTGAACGTCAGGTCCGTCGGGTGCATAGACATAAACTATGGGGTCAACCTGACCATACATATTTTTCTGAACCAAGGCAGCATGAAAATGCCCGGGATCAAGCGTCATGATTTTTACTTCGCCTTTTGCTCCGGTAAACATATTTTCTTTTTTTGTGGGTTGGCCTGATTTTGGAGTTCCTCCTGTGCACGCAGACAGAACAATGGTTGCAATTAGTAAAAGAAAGCTTATTTTTCTCATCATTGGAAATGGATTAAATGGATTAAAATTCGTTCATCTGCAAATTTATAACTTTTAAACATAACCACATTAACTGAAACAGAAAGTTAGAAAACAGAGAATGCATTTTAAGTAAGATTCAAGAGCAAAAATGAAGCGTCGTCCATCTAACAAGGACGACGCATTCAGAATTAAACTAACTAAACTATTTCATCAAAAAGATGAAATATATTCTTCATTATTAACTAATCGACAATACCTTCACCCTCGCCATCTTTCCATGATAATGGAGGAACATTGTTTTCTGTTCCCGGGTAACCGGGAGCCTGGTTTATTCTGCCCAAACTGTTGGCGTTAATAGAATTCGCCGGAATTGGATAATGAATCAGATAGGGTGCCTGACGATAAGTATAGTGTGGTGCAACAATATTTGTCCGGTAGAAAATATTCTTTTCGATAACCCGATCATACCAGAAATTGTCGGTTGTGATGTTTGCCAAACTATAAGATTTCCCATTATAAGTTTTCTCCGGATGAGTTGCAAACAAATATGCGATTCTTACTAACTCTACTTTTCTGAATTCTTCATAATATAGTTCACGTGCGCGTTCATCCAGAATTGTTCCGATATTGATTTCACCTGCTGAATACAGTTTGGTGGCACCTGCCCTCTGACGGATAGCATTTACATCATTAGCAGCCAGTTGGTTTTCTCCTTTCCACCAGTAAGCTTCAGCTCTCAGCAAATAGGTTTCGGCTAAACGATAGCAATACCAGTCGCCGTTTCCTCCGTCGGGAGTTACATCGGTTGGGTCGGCAGTATATAACTTATAATATGGCCAGTTATACCATGAACGAATGGTATCTGTGCATAGAATACCTCCGGCATCGTCATATTTTTGAAGATTTTTACCATAATAGGGGTCACCATCGGCTTTTAAATCAGGATGATTATAAACCAGTTGCTCCATTGTCATCCAGTTGGTTTCATTATGGCGGTCATCATCTCCAAATTCACCCGCCCAAATGTCAAACTGAAGATACGGAGTCGGACGTTGTCTGCCAATTCCCCTGCCATACTTGGTTACCTGGTCAATTTCTACTTTACCTTTACCAACGGTTACTCCGAATGGTTGGTCGCTTAATCCGGCAGCACCCGATGGAGTTTTATTTTTTCCTGCACCACCCCAGAAAGGAATTGCCTGGCGCATTACACTTATTTTTTCACTGGCGCCATCTTCAGTTAACGATTCGCTGCAAACCCAGTTAAAAATTCTTTCACGATTTTCAGGAGCAGACTTATTGGCTTCCTGGTGTAAATCCCATGTTACATCATGTGTCGGATCGTCTTTATCAACTCCAAAACGTTCAGTCATGAGCCCATGCCATCCATCGTTAATAACTGCATTACAAGCTGCAATTGCCCCGTCGAAATCTCCCAGGGCCAAACATACTTTTGCCAGCAAATGATTGGCTGTCGCTTTATTTACATCTCCAATCGGAGAGCCTTCAGCCTCGGATAGTACCCATTGTGCCGCAAATTGTAAGTCTTTTTTGCATTTTTGGAGGATACTTTCACGAGTACAGCTATAGAAATCGAGTCTTGGTGATGTAATTTCTTCCAAAATTAATGGCACGTCACCGTAATGCTGGGTTAAATGGTAGTAGGTACGGGCACGGTGTATATAAGCTTTGCCCAGAATGTTATTACGCACAGGATCATTCTCTCCACCTTCCCATTCGGGAACATCGATTCTTGACACTACTGTATTTGCATATTTAATTCGGTTATAGGCTTCTGTCCAAAACCAGCCAATTGAAGTTCTGTCCTTGTCATTCATTTTTAAATCGGGCAAAAGTTGTGCCGGCATATCCATAAGTGGACCAGTTTTGTCGGTGGTACCTTCAACAGCAACTTCAGAAAATATATTGTCATTTAAAAATGGAGGAGTATCGCCATACACATCGTGTCTGGAGTTACGCAAACAGGCTATCAAGGCGCTGTTTAATCCGTCTGCATTTACGAAAGTATTTTCAGGTGCGTAGAACGATAGGGGTTCCGGCTTTAGAAAATCTTCCGTACAGCTGGTCCAGATTAAAACAAAGACCAGTGTTAGCATTGAAATTATTTTATATTTTTTCATATTCATCTGTTTTAAAGCGTTAAATTAATTTTAAATGAAATATTGGTTGGAGTGTAGTTTTTGATTTCCGGATCCATCCATTGCCATTTAGTCCACACGTATGGGTTTTGAGCTATCAACGACAATTTACAGTTCACGATGCTTGCTTTTTGTAATATATTTTGAGGAATATTGTAGGATAAAGAAATGTTATCTAAGCGAATAAAATCATTCTTTTCCCATACGTCGAAACCACTTTCATAGCTTTCAACACGTGCCCATTCGTTGCTTGGATTTTCAGGTGTCCAATAGGGAACATCAAGTGAAGAACCTCTATCATAGAACACATCATTATTTCTCCTGTGATTATTGGCTGATTTATATCCCATATAGGAATAAATTTTAATTCCCAATTCAAAATTTCCCAGTGTCAGATCGTTACGCCAGGTCCATCTTACTTTTGGTGACTTTGTTCCCTGGAATACCTTGTCTTCGTCAGTATAAAGTCCATCGCCATTTTGGTCAACTTGTTTAAAATCCCCTGGATCGCGTGAATATTTATGTGCCTCTTCAACTTCATCTTCCTGCCAAATACCATCCAGTTCATAATCCCATATTTCATCGATAGCATGTCCGATAAACCATTTATTACCAATGTCATCAACTTCATTTCCTTCAGCATCATAGTCGTAATACAGGTGTTTTATCTCATTTTTATTGTACGACAAGGAAGCACCCATTAACCAGCTGAAATTATTTTTCTGTATGTTAATCGTATTTAAAGCAATTTCGAAACCGGTGTTATTAACTTGGCCAAGATTAGAGAATACGCTGGAATAGCCAGTAACATCAGGCAATTGTCGCGGAATAAGTAGGTCTTTCGTAACCATATGATACATTTCGATGTTACCTCTTATTTTTCCTGCTTTTGTAGAAAAGTCGACACCAAAGTTATAGGCGCCGGTGCGTTCCCATTTTAGCCCCGGATTTGCCATTCTGCTCGCATATAATTGTGTTACATAATGCTCTCCGCCGCCATCAATAAAAACAAATTTGCCGGTATTCAAATTGGCCAAAGCATCATAAATTTCAACTCCCCGGTTACCGTTTGTACCGTAGGATGCACGAAGCTTTAACAGTTCAAGCCAGGATAGGTTAAAGAAATCTTCTTCGCTGATGGTCCAACCTAATGCAGCAGAACCGAAAGTGGCGCGTGGATTGCTTTGCCCAAAAGCGGAATAACCGTCACGACGAACCGAACCTGTTAACATGTATCTGCCTTTAAATGTGTAATTCAAACGTCCTAGTAACGCATCACCGGTGCTTTTCTGGTCGTCGCTTGAAATTTCAACATCTTCTGTTGCGGCTTGCATGCGATGGTATCCAAGCACGTCGCTGGGTTGGAATTGTCTTCTGTGCATAAAATCTGTCCAGTACTGATACATTTCAGCATTCTGTACAAAAGTGAAATCGAACGAATGATCGTCGAAAGTTTTATTCCATTTCAGAATATTATTTACCTGCCACTCGAAAATAGTTGTATTTCTTCGGCTGGCGCGTCCACCTTCTTTTCCCCAGTCCAAATGTCCGGAGTTATAAGAGTTGTAATCTCTGTTCCAGTTAAAACGGGTAATATATTCCGAAGTAAAAGAGAACCCGAATGGCAGCGTAATGATGCCATAAATTTTACTGTTTAATGAATTATATTTCAAAAAACGATCGCGATAAACTACTTCTAAATGAGGATGACGCGAAGCAGAAACGTTTCCGGTAGGCGCGTAGGTAATCGTTTTTCCATCCGATTCATAATAAGATGCAAAAGGATTTACATCTCCATAATTGGTATTTCCAACAATCGGACTCTCATCGCGAACTGAGAACTGAGTGTTTGTTCCGACCTTTAACCAGCTGTTAACCGTTGCTTCCAAATTCAATCTTGAACGGATGGCTTCATAATTTTCGTTGTAACGAATACCATCATTGTTTACATATCCTAAAGAAAAGTAGTATGATGCTGCATCTGAACTCCCTGATAAACTTACGTTATAATCCTGTGTTAACCCAGTTTGTAAGTAATCCGGTTTCCAGTCGTACCGATTTCCGTTTTTGTAATTGGTAATTTCAATAGGAGAGAAACCAAGTCGGTTTAACCAAATACCTGTTAAATCAGTTGAAGCGGAAGAGCCGTCGTACGCTTTCCATTGCTCCAGAGTGACTCCGCTTGGTAAATTGTCTGAACTATAGTAATATCCTGCACCGATATCGTTTTGGTGGCGTTCGTTACTTTCAAAACCTGCAATTCTCCAGGCAATAAACTGATCGCCATCCATAAAATCGAGTCCTGCTGAAGATGGGGTAGCTACGCCAACGCTTGCTGTAAAGTTAACCGTTGGTTTGCCTTTTTTTCCTTTTTTTGTTGTAATTATAATTACACCATTGGAAGCCCTTGAACCATAAATGGCTGCAGAAGAAGCATCTTTTAAAACGTCAAAAGCTTCAATGTCGACAGGGTTGATGTCTGCAAGGTCTCCATAATAAATCATTCCGTCAACAACGATCAACGGAGCATTTGCTTTTTCCAGATCATCGTCGTCATTACTTGTGTTTGGGTCATCAGCCCTCACCGAAGTCTGTCCTCTAACAAGTAAATCTTGTGAGCCAGAAATACCCTTCGCACTTCTTGACATTGTTACATTTAGCCCTGGTATTGAGCCTCTTAATAAAGTAGTCATGTTGGAAGTGGCTTCGCTTTCCAGTTTCTCAGCGTTTATTTGAGTTACTGCGCCGGTAAGGTCCTTTTTCTTGACGGTACCATAACCGATGGCAACTACTTCTTCCAGCCCGATAACATCGGCTTGCATAGTTACATTGATTGTTGATTGACTTCCGACCTGAAGTTCCTGAGTTTTCATTCCAATAAACGAAAATACGATGAAAGCCTCACTGTTTGGAACTTCAAGATTGTAAACACCATCCAGATTGGTTACTGACCCAATTGTGGTTCCTTTTACAAACACGGTTACACCTGGAAGCGGCGTTCCGTCTTCACCGGACACAGTGCCGGTAATAGCTTTTTGTGCTATTGCACTACTAATAGTAACAATAAACACCATTAGTAATAATAGTAGTTTTTGCATAAATTTAAGATTTAAAAAGGTTAAATTATTTTAGAAAATGAGATAGTATATTGGAAACTAAATATTCGTTTCTTTTTAATTATCTGTTAATTTCTGAATTTAATTTGAGGTGGTTTAAAGGGATAAAATTTTTCTTTCATAGTTTTGATTTGTTTAGTTTAATTAGTTCTGATTTGAGCTATTCCAAGGGTAGCACGTTGCAGCGGTTACCATTTTTTATTTGAAGTTCAAATCTTCTGTATCGTTGTGCCTAAATTAAAAAAAATGAAGGTTTCTGATTTGTCTTAGATTTGCGAATCCTGATACTTTTTTTGCAATCAATGTTCTGTTTGGTAGTGTTTTTTAGAAAGTACACATACCCGCCTTCTCAAACAAGTATGTGCACAATAGTTATTATCTTTTTATATAGTCAGTACCATACGGATATCTTTGAGGGCGACTAAGCATTGAATTAGCCAAATCATTATCAATAAACCTTTCTGATTTTGGATCCCACTTGATTATTCCTGGTATTTTCATTGCAATGTGGCTAATCAGGCAAACAGAACAAGCTCTGTGCCCTATTTCAACCGGAGAAATGGGTTGTTTCCGGGACTGAATACAATCGAGCCAATTACCGTGTTGCTCTTCACTAACGTACAAATGTATTTCATTGTCGCCAATTACCGATCTTAAGATATCTTCACTACTTGCATCCAGCGCTTTTGTTGAACCTTCGGGAATAGGGTCAGTAGCTGTGGCACGGTAGGCTCCCCGGGTTACAAAAATCCAGCCATTTTCACCTTCGTAACGGATTCCGTTTGGGAATCCTCCGCTTGTGTAAACAGTAATTCCATTGTCGTATTCGTGTTTCACCATAAAATCGCCATGTACATTCCAACTTCCCGATTTTGGAAACTCTGCAACCGCTTCTACTGAAATGGGGCCTGTAAATTCGGTATCCATTCCCCAGGCTGCTGAATCGTAATGATGTTGTCCCCATCCGGTTATCATACCGGCGCCATAATTTTCGTGACGCAACCATCCCGGCCTGTCATAACCTTTTTGCGGGTGAACCAGATTTTCGGTATAAGCAATTTCGGGAGTGGAGCCTAACCACATATCAAAATTTAGCTCTTTCGGGACAGGCATTTCTTTAAAATATGGTCCTGCCGGGTCGCCAGGCAGTCCTATTTTTACGGTATGGACCTTTCCAATCCGGCCATTGCGAACCAATTCGGCTGCCCTTCTGAATTGGGCAGAAGAACGTTGTTGGGTTCCTACCTGTAGAATAACTCCTTGTTTGTGAACAATATCACTAAGCAATCTGCCTTCGGTGATTGTGAGAGAAGTTGGTTTTTGCAGATAAATATCTTTGCCTGCCAGAGCTGCCTCTATTGCAGGTTGTGAATGCCAGTGGTCGGGTGTGCTAATGGCAACAGCATCAATGTCTTTATTCAACAACATTTCCCGATAGTCATCATACATTTTTACATCAACCGAATTGTTGCTGCCGGATTTTTTATTGTAAGTATCTTCAACAAGTTTTTTCCCTGCTTGCAGTCTGTTTTTATCAAGGTCGCAAACGGCAATATATCTGGCTTGATCATATTTTAATAATTCTGCCATATCATGTGAAACGGCTATTCGTCCGCAGCCAATTTGTCCAAGCTGTATTTTGTTACTGGGGGCGGTTTTCCCAAATACCGTAGATGGAACAATGGTAGGAACAATAATTGCTCCTGCTGTTGTTGCCAACGTGTTTTTTAAAAAGCTTCTTCTTTTCATTAGTATAAGATTTAGTTTTATCGTTATAATTTTATTGTCTGACTAAAAAGGCCTACTCAGTTTTATATTTTTCAAACTCTTTTGCAATTCCGGCTTCATTTGTATCTCCTGAGTGAACAATAACACGATATCGCAAGTGAATTTTATCTCCCTTTTTAAGTTCGGTTTTTTCATCGTTTTCGGGCCAGTACATTGGAGTTGGTGAATAAAATCCATAATCGCGTGTAAACCACGGGGCAGGAAACCATTCATTAGAGGGATGTTGCAAAATGGCCATTCCTTCCATTTTCTCCATTCGCTCTCCATAGTAGTCCATCCATGCCGATCGTTTTCCAAATGTTTCCTTTTCACCTTTTTCTCCTTCTGCATTTACCATTGTTCCACCATTAATTACAGCTAAATCCGGATCCATTCTTCCGCTGAAAAGCGAATGATTGGTCTTTAAGATGGTCACATCCATTAGCATCTCCATTGTAACGTCAAAGTCAATAAAGAATTTATCTTTTGATGGAATTGTAACGGTTATCATTCGTTTGTCCTTAACAGGTGCATCAGCGCCGGGGCGGTGCCAGATACATTCATTTTCGACAACGGCTTTATCGCCGCCACTTTCCAGTATGTCGGCACGTAACGAAAGTATTTGTCCGCGTTCAATACCCTCCTGCCAGTAGTTGCCTTCGTTTACTCTGTCGCAGCCAAAGAATAGGGAACTATGATGAGGATAGTTTGCATTTCGCATTGAAGTCACACTGGCATTTGATGGGCCATTAACCGGGTAGAAAAAAGGATATTTTTCGAACTCAGATAAAATATAACTGGTAAAAAGATTTCCGTTTACCCTGAATTCTATTTTATCGCCAACTTTCTCCGCTGTTACTTTTGTTTGGGCAAAAGCACTGCTTGAAGTGATTACAAGAGCCAAAGCCAAGATTTTTAAAATTTTCATACGTTTAGTTTTATAAATATTTCAAGATTATTCAAACCTGAATTCAGGATTTGAAGCAAAGCTGTTCCAGTATTTTTCAGCGGTTGCTGCGTCCATTTTCCCATCAAAAATAATCATCCTGTATTTGAGCGTGTATTCCTGTTTCGGCGCAAGCTTCCATTCTTCATGACGGATAGGCACAAATTCAAAATACATATCTCCGCGGCCTCCGTTTGCGTCAATTGGCCAAACCCGCATGGGTTCCGGGTGCATCCTGTTTGACGGATGGCTTAAAAATAAAATTCCGGAACGTCCTTCTTTGGTTTCTGATTCTCCTTCAACAATACACCATCGGGCAAAAGAACCGTCAGCATCAATCCGGGTTTTGTTATCCGATGTTAAAACAGTACAATTGTCTTTAGTCCATTTTTCGGTTGCCCTAAAACCAATTCCGCCGCCATACCGATAAGCGTCCAGAAGAATTCCATTGGTTAGCGGACTATATATGGAAGTTGTATAGTCGACCATCCAGATTTTTTTACCAAGATTCCATGCCCGAACGTCCAGAATTTCGTTCAACGCAATCTGGTCTTCCCCTTTTGCCCCAAAATCGATATGTTGCTGCAAAGCTTTGAACCCACTGAAAACATTTCCTTCTGTTTCTGACAGAAACCCTGCAAATTTTACGGTTCCCTGTCCGGCACTCAAATTCCAGAAATCAACCGGGCGGTCATCAATATGAGTATGTGTCCACGGCCCCCAAATTCCATAGTGGTGATAATGATCCGGTGCCTGTATTCTTGTTAAAACTTCACCCTCGGGCGACCAAAGCGGATGGATAAATCCTGAACGTTTGTATATTGGATCAATTCCATCAGGTGGATAAGTTATGGCATAGCGATAATTTAAAATTGGATTATCATTTACAACAAGACTCAAATCCCTGTAATCTTTTTTTAGTTCTACTTTTTCTGAAACAGAAATGTTCTTTTCTTCAAGTTTAAGAACAAAATTACGTTCAGAATTTGTATCGGAATTTCCGTTAAGAATAAACCAGAGAAGCGCGGAATGACCCGATTCTAACTGACAAGGAATTTCTTTTTCTCCTGAATTGGTCATTTCATAAAGAGTGAGGTTTCCTTTGTCGGTGTTGTAGTTTATTCCATCAAGTGAAACAGATATCGGGTCGTTGATTCGGGCATCCTTACTTGTTATTTTAAATTTTGCCAATTCCTGGCCAGTTGCCGAAAAGCAGAGAACAATAATTCCGATTAAAATCAGGTATTTCATGGTTTAGGTATTATTGTTTTACAACTTAGGAACTTCTTTTTCAATTGTTTCCTTAAACGCCAGAATGTTTTCGGTGGTTACGTTTGGTGGCATTCCACCTCCACATGACCAAATAACCCGGCTTTTATCACCGAATTCCTGCACCATTCTGGTTGTTTCTTCCCGAACCTGTTCCGGAGTTCCGGCAGCTAAAACATCCCGTGGTGGTAAATTCCCAATCAGTGCTACTTCCGGGCCGGCAAGTTCACGGATTTCTTTCATCGAATGTTCAAAGCTGAAATTGAAAAGATGAACATTCATATCGTTTAAATATGGGGTGGAAACTAGTCCCTGCGCATCGTTGTGAAAGAAGTTCAGCTTGGAATCAAATGAATTAAAAATTCGTTTAATATAAGGTACCGCATATTCTTTACATTCATCGTCGCCAATAAAACCTACGATATCATCAAGTACCAAAATTCCTTCGATGCTCGGAAACATCTCTTTTTGATAAGCGACCCAATTCACTGTAAACTGGGTAATGGTTTCCAGTAATTTATGACTGTTTTCCGGGTCCATCATAAAACCCATCATTAGTTCAGTTGTACCCATTAAAAACGAAGCTATATTGAGTGGGCCACGAGCAATCGCAAATTTAATTTCATGTCCCATTTCCTGAATGGGCTTCTGATAATTCAACAACCGCTGAATTACAAAGGGAAGCAATCCGTCTGTTTTTGGATTTGGTATTTTCAAATTTCCAGCTTCAGAAATATCACTCATAATTTTATCGGCATGTGGCAGGTTATAATCATTCCACACGAGTTTAGCTCCAAAAGCAGAAGGTTCGGTACACATTCCGAATTCCGACCAAAATCCCGGCAGAAAAATAATGTCAGGAAATGCTTCTATTGCTTTTTTGTTAGCCTGAAACCAAATTTCCTCTGAAGAATAAAATTGTAGCGTTGAAATACCAGCCCATCCGGGAATCCAGGGACTATCGATAATGAATCCGGTTACAGGTTTTTCAGGTATTTCTCCATGAACTGTTTTTAGTAACAGCTCCCATTGGTTATTTGTCATGCCTAGATTTTAGTTAAAACAACAAATTTAACTTTCCGTAGTATAAAAGAACAGTATTCTTTTTGCAATGATTTGTATTCGGTTAACATTTTTTGTACTATTGGAATTATGAAATTAATGCACGAGCAAATCGATTTTCCGGGCCGGTCGGCCGTTAAAGTAAAACTGCGCGAAATGCCGCATTTTACCTATCCGTGGCATTTTCATAGCGAATTCGAAATTTTGTATGTTATAGAAGGCTATGGAACCCGTTTTGTAGCCGATAATATTGAGGAATTTTATTCAGGAGATTTAGCTCTAATCGGGAGCAATGTGCCTCATTTCTGGAGAAGTAATGATTCTTATTTAAACAGTCAGGGAAAACTAAAAGTGAAATATGTAGTTATTCAGTTTCCCGAAGATTTTTTGAAGAATGAAATCAATAATTATCCCGAATACCATTTAATTGGTGAATTGTTAAAACGTGCTTCCCGATGTATTCATTTTTCTTCCGAATTTTCTCAAAAAATAAGTAAGAAAATTATACAGGTAGTTCAGAAAAGTGGTTTTGAGCGGATTATCAAACTTCAGGAAGTTTTGCAGGAATTGGCAAAAACTACCGATTTTAGGTTACTGGCCGGTGAACTTTACCAGTTTGAAAACCTGGATTTTACAAATAGTAGGCTTACTAAAGTAATGCATTTTCTGAGCACAAACTACCAACGTAAAATTGAACTTGACAGAGTAGCTGAAATAGCAAATCTTCATCCTTCGGCATTTTGTCGTTATTTTAAAGAAAAAACCGGTAAATCATTGTCTGAGTTTATCAGCGATATGCGGATCAGTTATGCCTGCCGGTTGATTATCGAGGGAAAAATGTCGGTTTCGCAGGTAGGGTTTGAAAGTGGATTTAACAATATTTCCAATTTCAACCGCACCTTTAAAAAACATACCGGATTTACTCCAACCGACTACTTTAAGGAATTCCATCACAAAGTGGAATTTGCGTTTTAAGTTTAAGACAATTGAGGAAAGTTAGTATTAGGGTTCATTATAAAACAGCTTCTTCTCAGGTGTAATTCTCCAGTAATGAATTAATTCTGCCTTTCGTTCGGATTTTGTGTAGTCGAATTCATTTGCCCAGTCCAATACAATACATCCATTGGGTATCAAAACAATTTTTTCTTTCGAATTTGCCATTTTCTCAAAGGCAGACCTTTCGCAGCGGTTTTTCCCGATGCCCTTCGTATCTGCAATGGTAAATATCAGTAGACAAAGCAGTATTGCCGGCAGGTATTTTTGTTTGTCCTTATTTTTAAGATGATTAACCAAAAAGTAGGTTGATGCTCCAAAATAGTACATTAAGGCAATGGTAACCGGCATAAATGTGTCATACCGTATAATTTTCGGACGATAAGGCCGGTACCCGCCAAATGGTAAAAGAGAAATATAAATTAAGGCAAAAAGGCCTAACCAGATTAATACACGAATAAGTTTTTCCCCTTCTTGATTATTAATTCTTTTAACCAGCCAGGTGTTAATGCCAATAAACAAAAGCATAAGAGGAAACCCAAAAGAATGAAATAGCTGCGAAAAAATTCCTTCAGGCAATCGGGAAAAGCGCTCTGCCAAAGAAATCATTTCACCGCTATAATTAGAATTATAAAATCCCAGGAAAAGTGAATACAAACTCCATAAACTGATTGGAATTAGTATGATATATAGGTTAATTGGCACTGATTTAAGAAACACAATCAGGTTTCTTTTTTCGGATTGACCGAATAAGTACAGAAAAATAAGAAAGCAAACAATTAAAATAACAGCCGGTGTCAGTGGTCCACTTAGGGGTAATATCACAATGAGCGGTATAATATAAAAATAATGGACGAGTGTAATTTTCTTGCTGTACATTAATAAGTTAAAAACAGGAAGAAAAAACAGCATCAGTGCTACTAAAGGAAGAGCATAAAAGAAGGTATAAAGAATGGATTTATCTATAATCCCCATTCTGCTCCAATAACCGTAAACCTGGAACAGTGGCGCGAGAATTACAGCTACTTTAATAAAATTTCTTTTTATAGGATTTGCTGTTCCGCTAATAAAATAGGTTAGTAAATAAATAAAAAGCAAATGAATCGCCAGCTTTGCAATTGCACTTGACAAATAAACAGAATTGATAGCGCTGGTAAAATTTTGTAACCACAACGGAAAATATTGAAAATATTTTGCAACTGCCCAGTGTGCAAAAAAACGATTGGGGTTGGAATGCGTTTCGTCATTGGATAACATATTGAAACCAAATGGATCATCAAAAATCGGTTGTATTAATTCATCAGGTAAAACATGGCCAGCTAAATCTCCTTGCAAAGGGGTGTTGTAATATTGGATAAATGAAAAGGTAAAGTCAGCTATCAGAAATGCTCCTGCCAAAATTAGAAGCAACCGATTTTTAGTAAAACGTAATACGATGTTCTTATTTTTCATCTGATATTTTCATTTGGTCGACAATGTAGTTTGGTCGTTTTTTGTTTTCCAGAAAAAGCTTTCCAAGGTACTCTCCAATAATACCTAACATAAGCAACTGAATACCTCCGATAAAAAGAATACTAACAATAACCGAGGTCCAGCCTTGTATGGCTTTATCCGTAAAAACCCCGATATATAAAGCATAAAACATATAGAAAATTGCTATTACCGAAAAAATGAGACCAAGATAGATTGAAATTCTGAGTGGTTTGACGCTGAAGGAAGTAATCCCTGTAATAGCTAGGCTAAACATCTTTCTCCAGGTATATTTTGTGTTGCCATACTTACGTTTTTCAGGAAGATATTCGAAAGTATATTGCTTAAATCCAATCCAGGGTATTACACCTCTTATAAACAGATTTTGTTCGTTTAATTTTCGAAGTTGTTCCAGTACCTTTTTGTCAATTAGTCTGAAATCTGCAGTCCCCGATTCTATTTTTACATCGCTAAGTACATTTTGTAATGAATAGAAACCTTTCGATGTCATTTTTTTTAAAGCAGTTTGGTTCTCTTTGTAACTGTTCTTTGAATTTACTATATCAAAACCTTTTTCCCAGTATTTTATAAATTCAGAAATTAATTCAGGCGTATGTTGCAAATCAGCGTCCATTGTAATAACAGCGTCGGCATCTACATGGTCAATTCCCGCTTTTATTGCTTGCTGATGTCCAAAATTCCTTGAAAATGAAATAAAATCAATGTTTGAGTTTGTTTTTCTTAATTCTTTTATTTCCTCAAGCGTATTATCATTGCTGCCATCATTTATAAACAGTATCCTGAATTTATAACCATTGAGCAATTTCGTTTTAAAAACTTCCTGAAGCCTTTGATTTAAATACTGAAGGTTCTCTTTCTCATTATAACAAGGAATAATTACACAGACACGCTTCATTGTGTTTCCGTTTTTCGATAAAAATAATACTTAAAATTGTTATCAGTATTTTATCTATAATTTTTTAGCTTCGCTTATATTAATTGAAATCCTGCAACCATGAACCGCTGTTTATTTTTTTTAATCTTTTTTTTCACATTTACTGGTTTGTTGAATGCACAGGAAGTTGATTTTCTTACTGACGACTGGCAAAACCCAGCAGTTTTTGAAAAGGGACAAAATCTGCCGCACGCGTTTCATATTCCGTTCTCAACAAAATATGATGCCATAAAAAACAGGATCAGTAAAAATGAAAATTACCAACTTTTAAACGGTTTATGGAAATTTAAGTGGGTTGAAATTCCTGCTCTGGTACCCGATGGTTTTTGGGAGCCAACATTCGATGCGCACGAGTGGGACGATATAAAAGTGCCTTCGAACTGGCAAATGGAAGGGTTTGGTTACCCGAAGTTCAGAAATGTTCGATTGACTTTTGAAAGTGATCCGCCAAAAATTTCCGATTATTTTAATCCGGTGGGTTGTTACAAACGAAAATTTACGGTTTCGAAAACTTGGAAGGACAAAGAAATTATGCTCCGGTTTGAGGGAATAAAATCGGCTTCGTATGTTTGGGTAAACGGGAAACGGGTTGGTTACAATCAGGGTGGTTTCGAACCTGCCGAGTTTAATATTACTCCTTTTGTTGAACCCGGCGAGAATGATTTGGCTGTTGAAGTTATCCGGTTTTCTGACGGCTCTTATCTGGAAAACCAGGATATGTGGCGGCTCTCCGGAATTTACCGCGATGTAAAACTATACGCTCAGCCTAAAACGTATATTCACGATTATTATGTGGTTACCGATTTGGATAAAGATTACAAAGATGTTTCCCTGAACCTGGACATTGATATAAAGAATGTTTTGGATGATTCAGTTTTATGTCAGCTCGAAATGGATGTGCTGGATGACAAGGAGCAATCGATTTTAAAAGACGGCGCTCAATCCTTGAATTTTAATATGGATTCGGCTGCTACAAAAAAAATAACCCTTTCAACTTTAATTGTCGATCCGCCAAAATGGTCGGCTGAGTTTCCCAATTTATTTACGCTTTTGGTTCATTTAAAAGATAAGGAAGGTAACACGCTGGAAGCTTTCACGAAAAAAATTGGTTTTCGCGAGGTCGAATACAAAAATTATATTCTCACAGTAAACGGTGTTCCGGTTAAGTTGAATGGTGTTAACAGCCACATGCACGATCCCAAACACGGGCAGGCGGTTCCGATAGAAACGTTGCGGAAAGATTTGGTTATTATGAAGCAGTTTAATATTAACTGTGTCCGGACCTGCCATTATCCGCCGTCGCCGGAGTATATCGAACTGGCGAATGAACTTGGTATGTATATTTTCGATGAGGTTGATGATGAGGCTCATGCAAATAAGGAACTATCTTCTGATCCTGCATGGACGGAAATGTTTAAAGACCGCAGCCGGAAACTGGTGTATCGCGACAGAAATAATCCGTCGGTAATTGTGTGGAGTGCCGGAAATGAATCGGGTAGCGGGCAGAATATTCACGAGGTTATAAAAACCGGAAAGGAAATCGATCCCAGCCGCCCCGCATGGATGTATGGAGGAAACAAATTTTATATTCCGTTTGAAGATTTGGTTGGTCCTCGCTACTGGCTTCCCATCGATTATAAAAATCTTGCTGAAGGGAAAGTTCTTCCACCCAATGATACACGAGCCTCATTTATGGACGAATATCTTGCAGCCACGGGAAACAGTTTGGGAGGTATGGATGAGTACTGGGAATATGTCTGGAAATATCCACGGTTGACGGGAGGCGCAATTTGGGATTGGATTAGCCCCGGAGTTAACACTCCGCGATGGATTCTTCTCGATTTGTCGCCTGAAAAGAATGATGGACAAATTATGGGAAGGCCGGTTTTTACTGAAGGTAAAAATGGCTGGGGGCTTGAGTTTTCAGGTCATGATGACTGGGTCGAATTTTACCGCGATTCAAGCCTGGATATAACCGGCAACCAACTATCGATTGGTTTTTGGGTAAAGCCTTTCGAAATTCCCCAACCAAACACATTTATTGCGAAAGGAAAATATGGTTACGGAATAATTATGGAAGACCCGGAAACACTTGAATTTTATGTTCATAGTGATAAACGGTATTCCGTAAAATACAAGGTTGAAAAAGATTTCTACGGAAACTGGCATCACATTGCCGGAATATATAATGGTTCCGCATTAAAACTATTTGTCGATGAAAAACAGGTTGGGCAAACCGGTTTTAACGGGAATATTCTGGATACGCCGTTTCCATTGTGTATTGGGCGCGATGCTGACACACACGATCAGGGTGAATTTTCGGGGCGGCTCTCTAAAATGGTGATTGACGATGTTCGGATTTTTGATAAAGCCGTTTCGGTTTCTGAACTAAAAAATAATACCGAACAAGCTGTTTTAGCCCTCAATTTTGAAAACGATAAAAAGGAGGGCGATTTTTATGCCGTCGGACTTGGTGGCAGAACCTATGGAATTGTTTGGCCAAATCGTGAAATTCAGCCCGAAATATGGCAGATAAAGAAATCAGGGCAACCCGTAAAATTTAAAGCGGTTGATATTGAAAATGGAATTATTAAAATAACCAACCGCCATCAGTTTAAAAATTTAAATGAACTGGAAGGAGTTTGGGTTTTAACAGTAAAAGGAGACACCATTCAACGCGGATTTTTCGACCTTAATTTACCGGCTCAACAGTCAGCGATTGATACCATTAATTTTAGAATGCCAACCATAGATGCAGGTTCGGAATGTATTTTAACGGTCTCTTCTTTGCTAAAGGAAAATACAAGCTGGGCAGAAGCAGGACACGAAATTGCCTGGGAACAGTTTGTGGTTCCAACTCCGGTTAATCAAATTGGAAAACAGGAAGTAAAAAGCAGAATCAGTGCTAATGAGACTGTTTCGCAAATCACGGTTTCAGGAAATAACTTCAAATACGTGCTCGACAAAAGTACAGGTGAATTAAAATCGTTGCAATATCAAGGAATTGATTATCTGGAAAGCGGCCCGGTTTTTAATGTTTGGCGTGCCCCGCTTGCCAACGACACCGACCCGTGGGGAAGCCAGCAATTTACGGACCGGAATTTTACACCGGGTTTAGGGAGAAGCATTGACAACCAACTTCGGACGCTTGGAATGCGTGAATTGATTTCTCAGGTTGATGAAATTGAAATAGTAAAAAGTACTGTACAAAAAGTGATAGTTCAGATAAAAGCTTTTTCAAATTCAACCTTGTCAAGTAGCAACAGAACGAGATTGTGGAGTGGAGCTGCCGCTTTTGAACGGGTTGAAAACTGGACTTTTTTGCCTGATGGCACCATTGAACTGGAACAGGAAATTATTCCGCACGGCCCGATGCCGGATATGTTGCAAAAGGCAGGGATACAATTTCAGTTGCCAAAAACATTCAGCAATGCGGAGTGGTATGGTCGAGGGCCTTTCGAAAATTATCCCGACCGGAAAACCGGGGCAAAAGTGGGAAGATATAAATCGAATGTGGATGAAATGTATGTGCCGTATATTCTTCCGCAAGATTATGGTAACAGAAGCGATGTTCGCTGGTTAAAAGTGGCTGATGAAAAAGGAAAAGGCTTGTACTTTAAAGGTAACAATTTGTTGAATTTTAGTTTGCATAAATATTCTGCGGATAATCTGGAAAGAGCGGTTTACACTTACCAGTTAAAAGAATCGCCAAATACCATATTAAATGTAGATTACGAAGTAACTGGCGTAGGTGATGGAGCAAGCAGGGTACTGCAAAAATACAGAGTGTTGCCAGGTGTGAAAAAATATAAATTAACGATTAAGCCATTTTGATTTTGAATTATGGTAACCTGCCTCTAAACACAGGTGCAACTGACTACTAAGGAAGATCTTGGTTTGAAAAGTCTAAATTTAAGTCAAACAATATCTTCCTTTTTTAATCATAAAATTGTTATTTTACTCCCTGATTTTAATGGTATTTTTGTACAACATCATAACAACCTAAAAAAACCAGCAAATGAGTGAACTTTTACAAAAAATCGCTGACTGCATTGAATTCGGGAAAATTAACAAATTAGCGCCGTATCCTCCGCAGATGAAAGGTATGGACGGCGCCGATGAGCTAACCAGACAAGCGCTCGATGAAGGAATCAAAGCTCAGGAAATTCTTACCAGCGGATTAATGGTTGGAATGGAAAAAGTAGGTATTAAATTCAGGGAAAATAAAGTATTTGTACCTCAGGTTTTAATGTCGGCAAAAGCGATGAGTACCGCCATGGTTCATTTGAAACCCTATTTTCTTTCAGGGGAAGTAAAACAAAAAGGTACATTTATAATTGGTACTGTCGAAGGCGACCTGCACGATATCGGTAAAAACCTGGTTTCGATGATGGTAGAAGGAAACGGCTGGGAAGTAATTGATTTGGGAACCGATGTAAAAGCAGAGCAATTTGTAGCAGCCATCAAAGAACATGAAAATGCTTTTGTTGGATTATCAGCGCTATTAACAACAACAATGGTTAATATGGAAAAAATTACAAAGGCAATTAAAGAAGCAGTTCCGGAGGCCAAAGTTGCGGTTGGAGGCGCGCCTGTAACCGATGATTTCAGAAAAAGAATTGGCGCCGATGCTTATTCTAAAGATCCACAGGGCCTGGTAGAATATCTGAATTCGAATTTGGTTTGAAATATTTATGGCAACAAAATGGGAAAAATTCTGGACGAAATAAAAAAGGGAAAAGTGCTGGTTTCCGATGGTGCTTGGGGCACGTTTCTTCAGCAAAAAGGAATGCAGCCGGGTGAATGCCCCGAATCGTGGAATTTGACTCATTCTGATGAAGTGTTTGATATTGCCAAAAGTTATATTGAATCGGGTGCCGATATGATTGAAACCAATAGCTTTGGGGGAACCCGTTTCAAAGTTGAAAAATATGGTTTTGCAGATAAAGTTTTTGAATTGAATAAAGCCGCGGCAGAAATTAGTCGGAAGGCGGCCGGAGACAAATTTGTTTTGGGCTCGGTTGGCCCGACGGGCAAGATTTTAATGATCGGCGATGTTACGGAGGAAGAACTTTACGATGCGTTTAAAGAGCAGGTTTTGGGTTTGGAAGCTGGCGGCGCTGATGCAATTATGATAGAAACCATGACTGATTTGGATGAAGCACGGATAGCAATTCAGGCTGCTAAAGAAAATACAAAGTGTGAGGTATTTTGTACAATGACCTTTGAAAAAACCATAACCGGAGAATTTCGTTCGATGATGGGAATTTCACCTGCAGACATGGTAAATACCTTAGTTGATGCCGGCGCTGAATTGATTGGCGCCAACTGCGGAAATGGAATTGCAAATATGATTGGCATTGTTGAAGAGATTAGAAAGGTAAATGCTGAAATCCCGGTGTTAATTCATGCGAATGCCGGAATGCCTGTTTATCAGGACGGCGAAACTGTTTTCCCTGAAACGCCGGATGAAATGTCGGCACTGGTGCCAAAAATAATTGCCGCCGGCGCTAATATAATTGGCGGTTGTTGCGGAACAACTCCTGAACATATTTGTAAAGTTCGGGAGGCGGTGGATAAGAGTTGATTGTCATTTCATAAGAGAGGAATGAGAAATCGTTAACTTTGAGACAGAGATTTCTCACCGCCAGTCGGCGGTTCGAAATGACAAATAAAGTGAGAGGTTTAACATTGCAAAAAATACCATTCCATATTATTTCAGGTTTTTTAGGAAGCGGAAAAACAACTTTTCTGAAGCGGGTTGTTGAAAAGTATGCTTCAGAAATAAAAATCGGAATCATTCAAAATGAATTTGCTCCGGCAAATATCGATGGAGCAGAGTTGAAAAAAGCAGGCGCAGATTTTCAATTACTCGAAATTAATAACGGTTCTGTTTTTTGTGTTTGTTTGATGGGCAGTTTTGTTCGTTCTCTTGAAAAATTTATCGACGATTATCAACCTGAATTATTAATTATCGAAGCTTCCGGATTATCAGATACAACAGCCATTTCAGAGGTGGTTTCGGCCGGTTCGCTTTCTTCTAAAATTTATCTTGCCTCAAACTGGTGTGTTGTTGATGCCCTTAATTTTGAAAGAGCAGGACTAATGAAACAACGGGTTACACACCAACTCCGGATGGCAGACGTTGTTGTTATTAATAAAACAGATTTGGCCCCACATGGAACTGACGATATTATAAAAGAAGTAAAAAAAGTCAATCCTTTTGCCGAAATTGTTACATCTGTTTTTTGTAACATCGATTTTGAATTATGGAATTCTGCTTTAAATAAATTTTATTTTGGCGAAATAAAAGCAATGTCACGTCCTGATGTAAATTCGATGGTAATCAATAGTACCCGAAAAATGTCGTATCACTCGCTTCAGCAGTTTTTAAATGAATGGGCGCCAAAAGCTTACCGGATAAAAGGATTTACAAACCTAACCAATGGAAAGACAGTAGCAGTGCAATGCACCCCCGGATCGGTCGAAATTTTTGAAACAGAAAACGGAGTTCATCCGACTGAATTAGTTGCCATAAGTGATGTTTTTACTTTACGCGAATGGAATAAGGCCTTTAAGGAAATCAGTACCCGTTGAGGTCTTTTCTTCTGAATCTAAAATATTCTGGCACAATTTAATTTACATAGCCGGGCTTTCTTTACCTGTTACCCATTTTTATGATTAACATAAACCTAACAAAAGCGGATTCAATCACAATAAGGTAATGGTTTAGCACAGAGTTATTTTCAATCTTCGTTTGTACAACATCTGAAATGTTCCTTAGAAACGATATAAATTAGCTATTTTAGACGCCCTGAACTTTGGAGTATTCTCCCGTTCATCTACTTTTGTGCTTTGAAAAAAATGAATACTTAAGTAAATACAAATTTATATGAGCAAATTCCTATTGGCCTCAATTGGCAGAAAATTTATGATGAGTATTACCGGTTTATTCCTGGTAATGTTTATCGCTGTCCACTTGACTGTAAACCTGTTCCTGGTATTTGATGACAGTGGTGTTTTGTTTAATCAGGGTGCCCATTTTATGGCAACTAATCCATTAATCAAAATAATGGAACCCATACTGGGACTGGGTTTTGTCATTCACATTGTTTGGTCTTTCTTTCTGGAATATCAAAACTGGAAAGCCCGGCCGGTGAAATACAACAAAAAGAATGTTAGTGGAACCAGTACCTGGTCGTCTCGTAACATGTTGGTGCTGGGTGCTTTGGTATTGGTATTCCTGGTGATGCACATTATCAATTTTTATTGGGTGATAAAATTTGCACCTCACGAAATGGGAACCACAGTAGTTGACGGTGTTGAAATGGAGAATACCTATGTTCTTGTTTCCGATTTATTTAAAAACAGCCCCGTATATGACGCTTTTTATGTAATTGGCGCAATCTTACTTGGGTTCCACCTTTCACACGGTTTTTGGTCGGCGTTCCAAACTTTGGGATTAAACAATAAAAACTGGATGAAAAGACTTCAGTTCCTCGGACAAGCTTATGCAATACTTGTTGCAGTAGGTTTTTCAATTATTCCATTGTATTTCCTCATTAAGTTTTAATTTTTAGAGAAATTGATTATGAGCAAACTTGAATCAAAAATACCGGAAGGGCCATTGGCTGAAAAGTGGAGCAGGCACAAAGCTGCGATAAAAGTGGTGAGTCCGGCCAACAAACGTAAACTCGAAATCATTGTTGTGGGAACTGGTCTGGGCGGAGCTTCAGCAGCAGCTTCATTAGCCGAACTGGGGTACAAAGTAAAGGCATTTTGTTACCAGGATAGTCCACGCCGTGCGCATTCAATTGCAGCACAGGGAGGTATAAATGCAGCAAAAAACTACCAGAACGATAACGACTCGGTTTTCCGGTTGTTTTATGATACGATTAAAGGTGGTGACTATCGTTCACGTGAAGCTAATGTTTATCGTTTGGCGGAAGTATCACCAAATATTATTGACCAGTGTGTTGCGCAGGGCGTGCCTTTTGGTCGTGAATATGGCGGGTTACTGGCAAACCGTTCTTTTGGCGGTGTGTTGGTAAGTCGTACATTTTATGCTCGCGGACAAACCGGTCAGCAATTATTATTGGGGGCTTATCAGGCTTTAAATCGGCAGATTGCAAAAGGCAATGTTGAAATGTACAGCCGCCACGAAATGCTGGATGTTGTAAAAATTGACGGCAAAGCGCGTGGTATTATCGCCCGTGATTTGATTTCCGGGAAAATAAAAAGATATGGAGCCCACGCAGTGGTTGTAGCAACAGGAGGTTATGGAAACGTATTCTTTCTTTCTACCAATGCAATGGGAAGTAATGGTTCGGCTGCCTGGCAGTGTTACAAAAAGGGAGCATTTATGTCGAACCCCTGTTTTGTGCAAATTCACCCAACTTGTATTCCTGTTCACGGCGACCAGCAATCGAAACTGACGTTAATGTCGGAATCGCTTCGTAATGATGGCCGTGTTTGGGTACCGAAGAAAAAAGAAGATGCAGTAAAATTGCAGAAAGGTGAAATGCACCCGAACGATATTCCGGATGAAGATCGTGATTTTTACCTTGAAAGAAGATATCCATCTTATGGAAACCTTGTTCCGCGCGACGTAGCATCACGTGCGGCAAAAGAACGTTGCGATGCAGGATTTGGTGTAAATGGAGAAGGAAAAGCAGTTTTCCTCGATTTTAAATATGCGATTGAGCGTTTAGGTAAAAGTGTAATCGAAGCACGTTATGGCAACCTTTTCCAGATGTATGAAAAGATTACCGATGTTGATCCTTACAAAGCGCCAATGATGATTTACCCGGCCATTCACTATTCAATGGGTGGAACATGGGTTGATTATAATTTGATGACAACTGTTCCCGGTTTATATTCGATTGGTGAGGCCAACTTCTCTGATCATGGAGCGAACCGTTTGGGAGCCTCAGCATTAATGCAGGGATTGGCCGACGGATATTTCATACTTCCATATACAATTGGTGATTATTTGGCAAATGAAATTATGATTCCGAAAACTGATGTAAATGCACCTGAGTTTGTTGAAGCAGAAAAGGCGGTTACTGATCGCCTTGAGAAACTTTACAATATAAAAGGTTCTAAATCGGTTGACTACTTCCACAAAAAATTAGGTCACATTATGTGGGATTATGTTGGAATGTCACGTAACGCTGAAGGGTTGAAAAAAGCTATCAAGGAAATTCAGGAAATTCGCGAAGAATTCTGGAAGGATGTGAAAGTTCCGGGAGAGATGAACAACCTGAATCCTGAACTTGAAAAAGCAGGCCGTGTTGCCGATTTCTTTGATATTGGCGAATTAATGGCCCGTGATGCACTCGACAGAAATGAATCTTGTGGAGGTCACTTCCGCGAAGAATCGGCTACTGAAGAAGGTGAAGCAAAAAGGAATGACGAAGCGTTTACTTATGTTTCATGCTGGGAGTATAAAGGAGAAGGAAATGAACCGGTACTTCATAAAGAAGATTTGGTATTTGAGAATGTGAAGTTAACACAAAGGAGTTATAAGTAGTTCTTTGTACTCACGTTTATTAATCTACAATCGAAAATCTAAAAAGATGGCTGATAAAATTCTTAAAAAACTAAATATTAAAGTCTGGAGGCAGAACAATGCTGCAGACAAGGGAAAGTTTGAAACTTATCCAATTGAAAATATTTCCACTGGTTCTTCTTTCCTCGAAATGATGGACATTCTGAACAATGATCTGATTGAAAAAGGAATAGATCCAATCGCTTTCGACCACGATTGTCGTGAAGGAATTTGCGGAACCTGTAGTTTGTATATCAATGGTCGCCCACATGGGCCAGATACTGAAGTTACTACTTGCCAGTTGCACATGCGGAAATTCAAAGAAGGCGAAACCATTACCGTTGAGCCATGGCGTGCAAAGGCATTTCCGGTAATAAAAGACCTAGTGGTTGATCGCACCGCATTCGATAAAATTTTACAGGCAGGAGGCTTTGTTTCAGTAAATACAGGGGGAATTCCGGATGCGAATACAATTCCTGTTGCATACGAAGACGCTGAAGAAGCCATGGATGCAGCAGCTTGTATTGGTTGTGGCGCTTGTGTGGCAGCCTGTAAAAACTCGTCGGCAATGTTATTCGTTTCGGCAAAAGTTTCTCATCTGGCAAAACTACCACAAGGGAAAGTGGAAGCTAAAAAACGCGCCCGGAATATGGTTGCTAAAATGGATGAATTGGGTTTTGGCGGCTGTACCAATACTGGTGCATGCGAAGTTGAATGCCCTAAAAGTATTTCGATAACTAACATCGCAAGGTTAAATCGTGAATATCTGGTTGCAAGGTTTAGCGAATAGGAAGTAAAGAACGATTTAAAAAATATTGATTTAAAAGGCCCGGTCCGTCAGTTGACGGATCGGGCCTTTTTTGAAAAAAATAATTGACATCGTTTTGTGTATAAGTTTACGGGCGAACAAATAAATCTCCGTTTCAAAAATATTAACTTCGCTTGAAACAGTTTGAAGATATTATGCCATACAGACGATTACCTACCACAGATAAAGCCCGGATGAGAGCTTTGGAAGCAGCCTCAAAAAAAGCAAATACTACCCCTGCCGGAAAACTTGCTTTTTCATATAAAACTATTGAGGAGTTAAGAACGGTAAAAAATAAGTTCGAGAATTTGCTAAAGCTGTACGAACAGAATATTAAAATTCAGTCGGAAAAAAATCAGGATTACAAAATCGCAATGGAAAAGGCACGAATGTATGTGTCTCATTTTATTCAGGTTTTGTTTTTAACTTCAGAGAGAGGTGAAATTAACGGAGGTATAAAGTATTACGGTTTTGAAAATTTTGAAGGTAAAGTTCCGCCTTTAAATACAGAAGAAGAACTTTTGTTCTGGGGGAACAAAGTAGTTGAAGGTGAGCAGAAACGGATTCAGAGCGGAGGAAGTGCAATTTATAATCCGTCAATTGCTTTGGTAAGAATTAAGCTCGAAGAGTTTAAAGATGCTGCCATGTATCAGCAAAATTTGAAAAGGAACACATCGCGAACCTACGATAAAATGCAGGAATTAAGAAAATCAACCAACGATTTTATCAGTCAGATGTGGAATGAAATAGAAGAGAATATAAAAACCGATGTTCCGAAACACAAACGCCAGCTGGCGCAGGAATATGGTATTGTTTATATTTTCCGCAGGAAAGAAAAGAAGGTTTTAAATCCGAAAGAATTACAGCGCGATCTATTATTTGAATTTGCTTAATTTTTTTCCGGTCGTAAGCTTTTGCTTAAAGTAGTAAAGGCAATAAAACAGGGAATAACTAATAACTTGCAATATAATAATACCCGGAGTTGAAGGCATTTCCATTCCGGGTTTTTATTTTATATTCCTTGTTTTCGAATTTGGCTTATCAGTAGAATTAAATCAATCAGGCTATATTTTTCTTTTTGCATTATTAGCATAAAAGTTATGGTGTTATAGCGTTTCCTTCATTTTGTTTTTTCAGCATCCACACAAGAATTCCTACAAAAATCAGGCTTATAACAGCAATATAATAGGTGTCGGTTTCCGATCCAAAATTTTCTACTTCGGGGCTTAACATTCCTTTGTCAATCATAAACATGGCAACCACTGCAATACCGTTGTTTAGAAAATGAGCTGCAATCGGCAGCCACATCGAGCCACTCCAAACAAGCAAATAACCAAACAAAACACCGAGTAACATTCGGGGCAAAAATCCATAGAATTGCATGTGAAGCGCGCTGAAAAGAATGGCAGAAATCCAGATTCCCCAATGGTTGCTTTTTGTCATTTTTGTGAAAATCCGCTGAATCACACCCCTGAAAAGTAATTCTTCACCTATTGCAGGAAGAATTGCAATCATAAACACATTGAAAAATAATCCGTAAATGGTATCGACTTTTAGAAATGCTTCTGTAAGTTCCGCAGCTTTGTCTTCCGATTCCTTCATCCAGTTTTCAATTCCTGAGAGCCATTCAGGAAGATGCATATTTGAGTTTAATTCGCCAACGAAGTTGATAAATGGCGAAGCAAAAAACATGATTACCACAACCAGAAAAAGTGACGTGAAATTAAAAGGCTTATTTAAATAAAGATATTGAATACTATTTCCGTAAAACAAGAAGCCCAAAATAAAAGGTGGAATAATAAAAACACCAATGGCCTGAACTACCTGAAAATACTTTAAAATTTTCATGCTTTCAGGGTTGTTGAGCTGATCTAAGGATGGGATGCTTAACATCGAATTGATACCAAATAATGGAATTGCAATAAGAAGTGAAAGTACCAGGAGTGCTAAAAAACTTACAAGAACAACAAATATAGAAAACATAAATTGCTGAAATGGGCGCATATCCCTAAATGCAGTAAAAACCATAATCTGAAAATTTCAGGTAAAGATAGTTTTTTTACTAAAGTAGCAGGCGCGAAATTGTCATTCCCCCGAAAGAGGGAATCTCATTGATTGCAGCAGATTCCCGTCTGCGCGGGAAGGACACGTTTATAATTCCCTGACTTTGATATTTCTGAACATGGTTAAACCACCGTGGTCCTGTAATCCGATATGTCCTTTTTTAGCTTCTCCGTAATGTGGAGCATCAGCCCATTTACTCTCAGCTTTTCTTGCTTTCCAGTCGTCACTCCACAAATCATATTCAACCACTTTCTTGCCATTCAGCCAATGTTCTACATGTGGGTTGTTTACGATTATTCGTGTTGAATTCCATTCGTCAATGGGCTTTACCTCGGCGTCTTCCGGTGGATTAATACCATAATTGGCTCCTGTAAGTTGCCAGTCTTCCAGTTTGTCGGGCCAGCCTTTGTCGTCAATTAACTGGTATTCCGGCCCCGATTCGTAAATAGCATCGGTAATACCTTCCTGAACATGAATAAAAACGCCGGAGTTACTTTCTGGTGCAACTTTCCATTCCAGATAGAGCTCGAAATTTTCATACTCCTTCTTTGTAACAATGTCGCCGCCATGGTCGGAACCAACTCCGGAATTATACATCACTCCGTCAATAATTTTCCAACCGGTAACTTCACCTCCATTAAAGGTTTTCCATTTATCCATCGATTTGCCATCGAATAATAATTCCCAACCTTCTTCTTTCTCTTTTTTCGTTAATGTATTCATGTCGTTTTTACTACCACTACACGAAAAAAGAAAAATGGCCGCAACCCATAAAATATGTCCTGAAATGTTTCTCATGATAATTGATTTAGGTAAAAAACACTTGTAAAATTAAGTATTCATGTTGACAGGACATGCCTGTTTTTCATGTTTTTTTTAAATTGTAAACAAATTAATTAATAGACTAAAATTCAGTTTTAACCCTATTGATTTTAAATCAATTCACATTAACTTTAACCAGTCACCTAAATTTTAAACTTTGCGACTATCGAAAACTGTAATCGGGATGATACATGTTGGAGCACTTCCTGGTACTCCGAGAAATTCTGCATCTGTGAATAAAATTATCGAACAAGCCGTGGCTGAATCTATAATTTTGGTTGAAGAAGGTATTGATGTGGTAATGATTGAAAATATGCACGACCGTCCTTATGCGAATCGTTGTGTCGGACCGGAGATTGTTGCTGCCATGACTGCGATAGCAAATGAAATCAGACAAAACATAAAAAATCCTGTGGGAATTCAAATTCTGGCTGGTGCAAACAAAGAAGCTCTGGCTGTTGCTTTAGCTGCCCGCCTTGACTTTATCAGGGCTGAAGGATTTGTGTTCGGGCATTTGGCCGATGAAGGATGGATGAACAGTGATGCGGCAGAATTATTGCGTTATCGTAAACAGATTGGAGCAGAACACATTCAAATTTATACCGATATTAAAAAGAAACATTCATCGCATCAAATAACCAGCGATATTTCAATAAGCGAAACGGCAAAAGCTGCCGAATTCTTTTTAAGTGACGGAATAATTGTTACCGGTGTTTCAACAGGGGAGGAAGCTTCATTAGAAGAAGTAAAACAGGTGAAAGATTCTGTAAAACTACCTGTAATTATTGGGTCGGGAATTGATACAAATAACATTCAAAAATACTGGGATTTTGCTGATGCTTTTATTGTAGGTTCTTCATTGAAAACCGGAGGTAGGTGGGAGAATGAAGTTTGTCGGGAAAGCGTAAGTGAATTCATGAAAAAAATAACCGAACTCAGAAAATAAACATGGATTTTGAAATTTGGCATTACTGGATTATTGCGACAATTCTGTTTTTCCTTCTGGAAATTTTTATTCCTTCATTTTTAATGGCAAGTATTGGTATTGGATGTGTTCTTGCTTTTGTAGGTGCTGTGTTTAAAGTACCTTTTTCAATCCAGATTATTCTTTTTATTGTTGGTACACTTGCCGGAATAATGAGCGTAAAACCAATGATGAAAAAATATGCTTACAGTAAAAAAGCAATTAAAACCAATGCTGGCGGATTAGTTGGAAGAATAGGAAAAGTAAAGGAGGAAATAAACGAAGCGAAAAATACAGGTTGCGTTGCTATTGACGGCGATCTTTGGAAAAGTATTACGGTAAAGAACCAGGTTATTCCGATTGGAGAGAAAGTTCGTGTTATTAGTATCGACAGTATAATTTTAACCGTTGAACTGCTGGAAGAAACTCACCCGATAAAATCAGCGGAGATTGATATTCCTGAGAAAGATAAAAGCGAGAGACTTACATTAAAGGTAGGAAACCGAACTTTCTTTATTGGTTTTAATGAAATCGCATTTCTTTTTTCTTCCAATAAAATTACCAATATTGTAACCACCGAAAGCAAACAATACATTCACGATTTGTCGCTGGAAACCTTAAATGATATTTTGCCTGCTGAAATGTTTTTTCGCGCTAACCGACAGTTCATCGTTACCCGAAATGTAATTTCAGAAATTAAACCAATGCAAAATGGAAAACTAAGTGTGCATTTGAGTTTGTCAAATGGTTTCCCGAATAGCATTACGGTAAGTCGGTTAAAAGCGGCTGCATTTCGGGATTGGTTGAAAAATTAGTAGATCCCGACGAAATGTATTCGTCTGTATTTTTATGTCATTTCAGAAGAAACGGCTTGCAAATATTTCATATGGAGTAGTGTTGCCATTAACTTTGAGTATCACAATTTTAAAACAAACGTCATGGATTTCGAACTCTGGCACATTTGGTTAATTGTCGCATTAATCTGTTTTATTATGGAAATATTTGTCCCTTCTTTCGTACTTTTTAATTTTGGTATTGGTGCTGTAATCGGCTCCTTTGCTGCCGGGTTAAACCTTTCGCTCGAATGGCAGATTTTGTTTTTTTCGGTTGGTACACTGGTAAGTTTTTTCTTAATCAGGCCTGCGATGAAACGATTTGCTTACAACCGTAGCGATGGATTTAAAACCAACATGGAAGCAATGGTAGGAAAACAGGTAACGGTTTCCGAAGAAATAAGCAATGAAAACAACCTGGGCCGCGTATTGCTCGATGGCGATAACTGGAAGGCCCGCTCTCTTGGCAACGAAATTATCCCTCAAGGTTCACTCGTTGAAATTGTTCAGTTAAACAGTATTGTTTTAATCGTAAAAAAAATCAATTAAAAACCATTTATTATGAATGCAACCATTTTTATCCTAATCCTTTTGGCCGTTTTTGTGGTCGTATTTGCAGCAGCCGGTATTCGCATTGTTCAGCAATCTCAAACCATGCTTATCGAGCGTTTGGGAAAATACCACCGCACGCTTTCGTCAGGAATCAATGTTATTATTCCTATTATTGATGTTCCTAGAAAAATTACATGGCGTTATGTTCGCGAAGATTTTGAAGGTCGCAAAATTGTAAATTTCAAAACGAAAGATCGAATCGATTTGCGTGAAACCGTTTATGATTTTCCGAAACAGAATGTGATAACAAAAGACAACGTGGGCACGGAAATTAATGCCTTGCTTTATTTTCAGATTATGGATCCGATTAAGGCGATGTATGAAATTGAAAACCTCCCTGATGCTATTGAAAAATTAACACAAACTACGTTGAGAAATGTTATCGGTGAGCTTGATTTGGATGAAACACTAACTTCACGCGATACTATTAATGGAAAACTTCGAATTATTTTGGACGATGCCACCAATAAATGGGGAGTAAAAGTAAACCGTGTTGAATTACAGGACATCAATCCTCCGCGGGATATTCGCGATGCCATGGAAAAACAAATGCGTGCCGAACGCGACCGCCGTGCAAAAATTCTGGAAGCCGAGGGTATGAAAAGGGCACAAATTCTGGAGGCTGAAGGTTTTAAGGAAGCTCAGATTAACCAGGCTGAAGGACAGAAACAAGCCGAGATATTGAAAGCAGAAGGTGATGCTCAGGCAAGAATTCGCAGAGCCCAGGGTGAAGCCGAAGCTATTTTAAAAGTTACCGAAGCTGTGGCAAAAAATGGTGACCCAATCAACTATTTAGTGGCAATGAAATACCTGGAAACATTCAAGGAAATGGTAAGTGGCGAAAACAATAAAACGGTTTATCTGCCATACGAAGCCAGCGGAATTTTAAGCTCAATTGGCGGAATAAAAGATTTACTGAAAACTCAGTAATTGATTTGAATAGTGTGAAGGAGACCGTCGGTTAAAAACTGGCGGTTTTTCATTAACCCAAATTGTTATCATGTAATTTGGATTAAAACGTGCCAATTCCTATCTAAGCTTGAATTTTTCACCTGAATTGGTTAGCAGATTCATGCAAACAATATTGTAATTTATTTCGGGTTAGTTCATTTGAATGTTGCCTTCGCAGAACTTACTGCCAATCCAAATTCTGCCATCCGGCTTTTTCCATTCTTTTGATTTTAAATAATACGCTCCCGGAAATTGAAAAGTAACTTTAACATTTCCCGATGGCAAATTAGTATAACCGCTCATTTTTACTGTCCGGATGATCGATTCGCCGGGCTTTAGTTTGTAATACCAGTTTTCGCTTATTTTCTCCGATGAAGTAGTTTCGAAATTGTTTGGCCAGAAATAATTATCATTTTGTTGCAGACTTATGCCATTTGTATAATAATGAAATCGTGCCGCACCCATTTTGTTCGGATCAAGTATGTAAATTTTTTGTATATCAAGATTGGTAGCCCGAAAGGTATATTCGAGTGCTGTTGAACTTATCTTTTTCAATTTCAAAATATCAACACTTATTCCTTCACGAAATAAACCGGCCTGAATCAATTCATTTTTGAATTCTGAATTAGTTTCTAAATCACCCGGAAAATTCCAGCCAAATGAATTAAACCGAATCACATCTTTGGGTGAAAATAAGTCGTCTTCAGGCATAACAGAAGGTAGTGTTGGAAAAGACGACATGTACATCGGCCAGAACACACCTGTAAACAATCTTTTGTCTCCACTTGCCACAACAAAGTTACGAGCTGAATATTCGCTTTTTGCCACTTCCTTATTTAAATAAAAAGTGTGCGCAGACCAATCATAAAATTCAATATCTGAACTTTTTACCCATGGAATTTTTTCCAGTTGAAGCGAGTCTGAATCGACTTTCTCGCGATACATGTACTCGCTGCTTTGTTTTACAAGATAAATGTTGAATTTATTGTTGTTGTTTCTGTAGTCTCCAATGTTTTCATCGGAACAGGAAGCCAAAAGCAAAATTAATATCAGGGAAGTAAGGTATTTCAATGTTGTTTGAATTAGTATTGAAATGATGAAATTAAGAAGAAATCGGTTGCGTGTAAAATTAAAATTATTCTTTGCGTAAAAATTTGTTAAATCCACATGAACATCTTGATTGTTATTTTCTTAATGACTTAAAAAAAGATACTTTTGTCCGTCACATTTGAAAAATATTAAAAAATATACAATGGCTGAAATACAAAAAGTTTTATTGATGATCCTTGATGGATGGGGAATCGGAGATGGTTCAAAAAATGATATTGTAGCAACTGCACCTACTCCATTCATGGATTCACTAAAAGAAAAATATCCTTACTCACAATTATTAACTTCGGGCGAGAATGTTGGATTACCCGATGGTCAGATGGGAAACTCTGAAGTTGGGCACTTAAATATTGGTGCAGGAAGAGTGCTTTATCAGGATATGGTGAAAATTACCAAGTCAATCCGCGATAAATCTTTGTGGGAGAATCCCCAGATTGTGAAGGCTTATACTTATGCGAAAGAAAATAATAAAAAGGTTCATTTAATTGGTTTGATTGGCCCTGGCGGTGTACATGCTTTGAGCTCGCATATGGTTGCTCTATGCCAGATTGGAACAGATATGGGTTTGGACAATATTTTTGTTCATGGTTTAACGGATGGTCGTGACACTGATCCACGTTCAGGATACGGTTTTTTAAAAGATGATTTAGAAGCTTTAAAACCAACCAATGGTAAATTTGCTTCAATTATTGGTCGCTATTTTGGAATGGACCGTGATAAAAACTACGATCGTTTAAAACTGGCTTATGATTTATACACTGAAGGGAAAGGCGATCCTTCGACCGATTTATTGGCAACCATTCAGAAATATTATGATGAAGGCATAACCGATGAATTCATGAAACCCATTGTAATGGTGGATGAAAACGGTGAGCCGTTGACCAAAATAGAAGAAGGCGATGTGGTGATTTGTTATAATTTTCGTACCGACCGTTTGCGGCAAACAACTATTGCATTTACCCAGCAGGATCTTCCGGAATTTGGAATGAAAAAGATGGATTTGCAATGGTACACCATGACTAATTACAAGGCTGACTTTAAAGGCATCAATGTGATTTTTGATAAAGAAAATGTAACCAATACCATGGGTGAAGTGGTTTCCAAAGCAGGATTAAAACAAATCCGGATTGCAGAAACTGAAAAGTACGCTCACGTGACATTCTTTTTTAGTGGTGGTCGAGAGGCTGAGTTTCCGGGTGAGAGCCGGATTATGATTCAGTCGCCCAAAGTCCCTACTTATGACTTACAGCCTGAAATGTCGGCTCCGGGAATTCGTGATGCCATCGTTCCAAAGTTGAAAAATGGTGAAGCCGATTTTGTTTGCCTGAATTTTGCCAATGGCGATATGGTTGGCCACACTGGGGTTTACGAAGCTATTTACAAAGCAGTGAGTGCGGTAGATGCTTGTGCAAAAGATGTGGTTGAAGCAGCTCTGGAAGGTGGTTTTAATATTTTGATTATCGCTGACCATGGAAATGCTGATAATGCAGTAAATCCTGATGGTTCAGAAAATACAGCTCACTCTTTGAATCCTGTTCCCTGTATTTTCATTAGTGATAAAAAGGATGTAAAACTTGAAAACGGAATTTTGGCAGACGTAGCACCGACTTTGTTAAGTGTTATGGGGCTTGAAATTCCAAAAGAAATGGAAGGTAAAGTTTTAATAAAATAATTTTTATGTCAATCCGAATATAGTGAGGGATCTGTTGCCGATTTCTCACTGTGTTCGAAATGCAGAATCTGACTGTGATGATTGAAATCGGACGCACCATAATTAGTCGTGATGTTTTTGAGAAACATTTTCTTTGCGACTTGCTTAAATGTAAAGGTGCTTGTTGTGTTGAGGGTGATTCAGGTGCTCCGGTAACTACAGAGGAGGCGCTTTCAATCGAGAAAAACTACCCAAATTTTCAAAAATATTTGCCGCGAGAACATAAAAAGGAGATTGAGAAACAAGGTTTCTCAATAATTGATAACGATGGTGATTTGGTTACACCCTTGGTAAATAATAAGCAGTGTGCTTATACTTATACTAATGAAAAAGGAATTCTGAAATGCGCGATCGAAAAAGCTTACTTTTCGGGTGAATCAGATTTTCGAAAACCTATCTCTTGCCATCTGTTTCCAATTCGTATTACTGAATACAAACGATTTGATGCGCTTAATTATGAACGGCTAAAAATTTGTCGGCCAGGCAGAGAATGCGGTGCATCTCAGCAACTACCTTTATATGTGTTTTTAAAAGAGCCATTAATCAGGAACTATGGTGAGGAGTGGTATAGAGAGCTTGAAATCGCTGCGGAGTACCTCAAGGATTTATAGAAACACTCAAAAATTGGTGTCATTTTTCCTTCCCATAAATTAGTTTTAGCACTTTATTTTTTACAATTTCGATATTCCCAAATTAGTTAATTGTCCCATTATGGGGTTTTGTGTTTCATTTTGGCTTTGTGGATTGTTCGATTATTTTTGGTTTTATAATTGATTATCAGTGTTTTTTGTTTTTTGGCACTTTGATTGTCTTGGTTTTGGCACATCGACGCTTAAGATGCTTTTACAAACTTTTAGAAATTTATTTAAATATTTATAAACATAAAAAAAACAAAATCATGAAAAAAGTAACTTTATCCATCGTAGCAGTTTTAGTATTTTATTTTTCTAGTTTCTCACAAACTGACAGCAAAACAGCTTTTCACGCTGTTACTATCGACATTAAGGATTTTGCCCTTATTGATATTGAAGGACCAGGTAATAATACTTCAATTAAGCTAGAATCGACAACTCCAACAGAAGCAGGTTTAGGAATCAATTTTGATAATGCAAGCAACAATACATTGTGGTTAAATTATTCATCGGTTGTTGCAAAAGGAAAAACAAGAAAGATTACAGCAAAAGTTGACGGTACGCTTCCTGATGGTGTGGATTTAATGTTAAAAGCAAATACATATAGTGGTAATGGCAAGGGACAAAAAGGCCAACCGTCAAATGTAGCAGCTCAAAAGCTGACTAGTGGAGAGACCGAAATAATTAATAATATTAAAAGTTGTTATACTGGAAATGGTGTCAATAACGGACATAATTTAGAGTATTCTCTTCGTTTTAAAGATGGCAGTGAAGATAACGCATACAATGAACTGGAATCGGGGACATTCAATATTAATGTAACTTATACCGTTTCAGAGTAAGAAGAAAAACGATAAGGAAACTTATCAAGGCAGACCATTTTGGTCTGCCTTTTTTTATCAAAACCGGAATTTTAGAAGTAGAAAATCAGTTTTTTAAACCGTTCAATTAAAAAAAATAGTTGTCATAAGTTATAAAATAGATGGCTAATTTTATGTGTGGACTTAAAATACATAATATTTGTTTTACTCCTGTTTAACGGATCGCCTCTGTTTGTTTTCTCCCAAAACAAATCAGAGACTCATTCTGTTTCACTCGAAATTCCTGAGGTAGCACTTCTGAATTTGGTTTCCGAGAATCAAGATAAAATGACAATTGCTTCTGTTAGTCCATTGGAAGCAGGAAGTTTTATTAACAGTTTAAAGCTGGATCAAAGTAAGGTATGGATAAATTATTCCTCCATCATAAATAATAAAAACCATAGGCGAAAAATAGTGGCAAAAATAGAGGGAGAAACACCTGAAGGAGTTCGTATTTTTGTGAAGGCTTCAGAATCAACAGGAGAAGGGAAAGGTAAACTTGGAACATCATTGGGGTGGATGTCACTATCGAATCAACCTGCGGAAATTATAAGCAACATAGGAAGTTGTTACACTGGGAAAGGTGTTAATAACGGCCATTTTCTAACCTATCGATTGGAATACGATAATTCATCTGGTAATTATATTAAATTGGCTGATTCTGAAACTTCCATAAATATAATTTATACACTTACTGATTCTTTTTAAGCTTTATATTTTCATTGTTTTAAAGTTAAAGATTCATACTTTAGCGACAAATTAGAAAATAGTCACGTTTTAAACCCTGAAAGATGAAATTTAAAAACTTAGCTGTTAAAATATTAATTTGCGGCTTGCTATTTTTTATGGGCAAGTATATGAGCTATGCGAGTGTTGTAGTATTGAACGGACTTACACATGAGCAAATTTCAGTAATTGGTGGAAGCTATAAAGGGACCATTGAAATTCAAAATACCGCAGAGGTTGCAAAAAGTGTAAAAGTCTATCAAAGAGATTATTTATTCAATTATGCAGGAGAGAGCAGACATGATGTTCCGGGAGAACTTGAACGATCGAATGCAGGATGGATTACTTTCAACCCTGAGTTAATGAATCTTGCACCGGGGCAAAAGGCAGTGATTGACTATGAAGTTAAAGTTCCGGAAGTAGATTCCCTGAAAGGGACATATTGGAGTGTTTTAATGGTGGAAGGTATTTTGCCACCTGACACCTCAAACACAAAAAAGGGAGTTACCATTAATACGAATATAAGATACGCAGTTCAGATTGTTACCACTTTGGGAAATTCGGGGGTGTCGGATTTGCAGTTTCTTGGACTGGAAATTGCGAAAGAGGATGCTATAAATATTTTGAATGTTGTAGTAGAAAATACTGGTGAACGACAATTAAGACCGGAAATAGCATTAGAGTTATTTGATGAAAAGGGAAATTCGGCGGGGGTAATTAAATCAGAAAGAAGAAAAACGTTTCCGGGAACATCAATCATGGCAACTCTTTTTCTTGAAGGAATAAAGCCTGGAAAATACACCGGCGTTTTGGTTGCCGATTGCGATGAGGATCACGTATTTGGTACAAATGTCTCGTTTGAAATCGAATAATGATTAAACGGTTCTTTTTAAGCTGCTTTTTGATGTTTTTTTTGCAGGCTAATTTAATGGGCCAGCAACAAAAATTGGTGGTAAAGTATATACAAAAGGAATTTTTAGTTTCGCCTGGCCAAATTATTAATCTTCCATTTCTTATAAAGAATACTTCGTCCGAAAATAAAAACCTCGATTTTACTATTTCACCGCCAAATAACTGGAAACTAATCACAAAATCGCAAGCGGTTCATTTAGACTCCGAAGAGGAAAAAGTAATTTTATTTACGGTTCAATCCGGTTCTGCAACACCGGTAGGTAATTATGAATTGAATTTGTATGCGATTGACAATGTAGTAAATGATACATTATCCAAAACTTCGGTTTCTTTAAGGGTGGAAGAGATTGTGAAAATTTCTTTATTGTTTGTAAAATCTCCCGATAATATAAATGCAGGCGAAACTTTTACCGCAACATACTTGCTTCAGAATCTGGGAAATACATCTAAGAAAATTTTATCGAAACCCAAAATTGCGATATTGTTGGTTCATCTGAAATTGAAGTTGATGCAGGAAAATCGGTTCAGTTTGATGTTGCAGCCCAAACTTTGGACGATTTGCAGGATGCCCGCAAAGAGTTTTATACCGTTAGAGCTGTTCTTGGAGGAGAGGTACAACAAAGTATTTATCGTTCGTTCACTGTGTTTCCGACAAAGCAAGGTAAAAAAGATCTTTTTTTTAGATTCCCGGTTTCCGTTACAGCTTCTTACGTTGCTACAAATGTTCATGATAAATTTGAATCAGCTTATCAATTTCAAATTTTTGGTGAGGGAACACTTGATACTGAAGGAAAACATAAGCTTCAATTTCTGGCGCGTGGGCCGGATTTAACAAACCTGAGTTATTTAGGTCTGTATGATCAGTATTTTGTTGGTTACTCAAATAAAAATGTTGAGCTTTTTGTCGGCAATAAGGCATATAGTTTTACACCGTTAACCGAATCGTCCCGATTTGGGTTTGGCACTGAAAATAAAGTAATATTTAATAATGGTCTCAATCTTGGATTTATTTATGTGAAGCCAACTTACTATGAAGATATACAAAATGAAATTGCAGGTTTTACAGGATTTGAATTCAATAAGCATAATAAAATAAGCGCTTATTACGTGCAAAAAAGGATCGGCTAGTCGACAGACCGGTTCAAATGTACAGTGTTACCGCCGGGTTATCTCAGGGAAAAAACAGCATGGAATTGGAATTTTCACGGGCTACTACAATAACGTTAATTCCAAACCAATGCATTTAGAACGAGTTTAAATACTCAGTTTTGGATCTTTTATCTTGCAGGCGTATATTTTTATACTGGTAAAAATTACCCGGGATATTATTCAAATTCAACTTTTTATTCTGGGAATATTTCAGCGCGTATCAGCAAAAAAATAAACTTTGGAGTTTTTGCCAAAGAAGATTTTAGTAATGCCGAACTTGATACTTTTTTTGTAACACCATACACAAAATCGTTTCAATCATCATTAAACTATAACGTAGCCCAACGTGCCTATCTTCGGTTTTGGAGACAATTTGAACGGAAAGACAGGTTGATTCAAGATAAATTTCATTATAAAACAAAATCGTTAAATACTCAATTCAGACACAAGGTTAAAAAAGTAGAATATAGTTTATTGGGGGAATTTGGTGAAACAACCAATCTGTTATTAAACGAAAATAACAGGCAAAATACTTTTCGTGGAATAGCAGATGTTGGATATCGGTTTAACCAGAAAAACAGCGTTCGTGTTACCGGAAGTTGGTCGAATATCAACAGTTTTGTTGTGGGGGACAAGCGAAATGTTACTACAGGGCTTTTTGTTGTAAGTCAAATTACAAAAAATCTAAAGGCTGATATACATGTTCAAAATGCATACGATATCGACGATTATTATCGAAACCGGAATTTAATGCAACTAAATGTTGAATACAAATTTCTGCGAAATCATGTGATTTCAGCACGAAGTTTTTACACACTCTATAAACAACACGTTGATAATCCTGAGTTTACAGCGACTCTGAATTATACTTATAATTTTGGTATTCCGCTAAAACAGATCGTTAAAGCAGGCAATGTAAAAGGCAGAATAACTTATGATAATGATGAGCCAGCTGAGGGAGTAATTGTAAATCTGTAAATAAGAGTACAATTACAAATAAAAACGGTGAGTTTTTATTTAATACTGTTCAGCCCGGGAGGCACCTCTTATTTGTAGACCGTTCGAAATTCGAAATAAATCAGATTATTAATATTCCCTCGCCTTTGGAAATAGAAGTGTTTGAGGACGAGGAAACAGTAGTTAATTTTAAAATTACCACCGGTGCAAAAGTTATGGAGTAGATAAGCCTCGCAAATAAAGACACGAGATGTTTTAAACGCTTCCGATGCAAAAACTAAATTATTGTTGAACTGGGAAACGATTTTGATCAATTCCGGATTACCACTGATGGGGAGGGGGATTTTTCTTTTCCACTGGTTAGGCCAGGTAATTATAAATTCAAAATATATGAAAGTTCTCTGCCGGAGGGATATGAAATTGAAAATTCGGAATACCAGTTAAAGCTTGCTCCTAACGAAGAGAAAAGTTTGCAAATAGAACTGAAACTTAAAAAACGCAACATCATTTTTAAACCTTCAACAAATTTGCTGACTCCCTTAAAAAAAGAGAATTTAGAGCAGGATAAAACAATTTTAACAAAGACGGATAAAGCAAAGATTTATCCTGATTCAGTTTTCTATTCCGTTCAGGTTGGTGCATTCAGAAAAAGGCAAACAAATAATTCGAGGTTTTTTAGTAAGCAACATTTTGATTTTGAGCAACGAATTGACAATGTATACAAATATTTTATTGGTAAATTTGAAACTTTGGACGATGCCAAAAAAGCGAAGAAAGATTTGGAGTCAGATTTTAAAAATTCATTTATCGTAATTTTTAAAAATAATTTATTACAAGAATAGAGTTAGAATAAAACAATAAATCGGAACATGAAAAAAGAACATATATTCTTAGCTTGCTTGTTTACATTTTTAGTTTTGTATACAAACAGGGCTTTCTCTCAATTAGATGAGGCTCAACTTAATATTAATTTTAGTTTGCCAGAAATTGCGCTAATTGATATAGAACCTAACTTTAATAATAATGTATATTTTACAATTAGTTCAGGGGTTGAGTCTGGTAATTCTCCGGTATTTCAACAGGTATCCACAAATATTTGGATAAATTATTCATCGTCACTTTCGAGCCTACAGCACTCACGTTCAGTAGTTGCAGAGCTTTCGCAGGCAGACTTGCTTGATGGAATAACATTGTACCTTGAAGCATCCAATTATTCAGGGTCAGGTGGAGGCCAGCATGGACAAAGTGCTGGTAAAATTGCACTTTCTTCTCAACCAAAATCGATTATTACAAATATTGGTAATTGTTTTACTGGAGATGGAATAAATAACGGCCATTCACTTTCATTTTCAATCGATATTTCGGATTACGCAAAAGTGGTTTCGGTTGAAAACGCAAATCTTTTGGTTCTATATACGATAACGGACAACTAAAATTCTCTATGAAAAAAGTATATTTTACATTATTATTTCTTGGGTTGCTTATTACCTCTGCTGCTCAAAATATAGATATATCGGTAACAGGCTATGCAAATTTTAATAACTCTGATTATTCAATTACTGAAGCGGGAGAAGACTTTTCTGCCTCAGTGTTAACTGAATCATCTGCTTATATTTCAGTAGATTATCTTAGTTTGATGGATAAAATATTTGGGTCTGATATTAAGTGGAGAGTTTTTGTAAATAAATCAGATATTAGTTGGAACCAGAACTTATCTTTGGAAATAAAGCGAAGTGGTAATGGTACAAAAGCTTCCTGGTTGGGCCCTTCGCCTACAATAAATCATGGAACCAGTTATCAGACAGTTACAAATATTCCAGTGTATTTTTTTCGTGGGAGATATGGCATAACTGATATCCCTCTGGGTTTCAGGTTGAGTGGAGCTTCGTTGAGAATGGGCGCAAATCAATTTGAGACTACAATTACTTTTACCGTTTATGATGATTGGTAGAATTATGGTAAATCCTAAAAATCAGAACAGGTATTTCGTTAAAAATTACTGATTTTTCAACTTCCATTCCATTTGCTTTTGCCACTTTCATAGAAGCAGCATTTTCTTTGTGGATAATAGAAATCAAAGAATCAGCAAAACTATTTTCAAAAGCAAACACTTTACATTTTATTGCTGCCTCGGTTGCATAACCTTGTTTCCAAAAATCGGGGTGAAGCGAATATCCTATTTCAAGCTCTTTTGTTCCATCTATTTCCTGAACTAAAAGTCCACACATTCCAACTCTTTCATTCGTAAATTTATTTACAAGAACATTGTGTCCGCCTGTATTATTTTTATAACGTTCAAAAACCTTGTCGAACCAAAATTGGCAAAACTTTCTGGGGTTAGAGTTTTCTGCAAATGAAAAATAGCGGGTAGCCATCTTGTTTGATGCAAACCCCATCCACCAGTCAAAGTCGCTTTCTTCTAACTTGCGGAATATTAAGCGTTCTGATTCTTGTCCGGTTAAAAGAAACTTCATAATTACCAGTTGAAAACAAGATTATATTTTAGCGGATCGATTTCCCATTTCTCCAATAAACCGCGTGCTGCTCTTAAATCGTACCGGTTGCGGTTCATTTCCGGTAGTTGCTTAATCATTTCTATTGTGCCATCAATAATTTCTTTACTATTATCTTCAATACAGTCGATAGCATTTAGTGCATGACAACGAGCAAATTCATTCGGATTATTTAAAACACCGAGTAGTGCTTTTTTCCCTTCTTCTTTTTCTCCTAACTTGTACAATGCTTCGGCAGCAACTACTACCACATTCGGTGATAGATCATTAATTGCTTTTTTCAATTCTTCTGTTGCAGGTGCAGCTTTATCTTTTAAAATAAGCAGTCCGGATGCTCCCCAGTAACGAATTGCACTTTCATCGCTTTGCAAATAGTTTTTCAGTTTATCAATGTTTTCTGCTTTACCCAAAGTTGCTGTTTCTGCAGCTTCCATTATTTCAGGGAAATTTACTGCACCAGAGCGCATATAATCATACATCGCTATTCCGTTAGTGCGGTTGATTTGGTCTGCTTCGGGTATAAATCCAGTGTCGTAAATTCTTGTTAACCAGTTTTTATTTGCAGTACGCATTCTGTCAAGTACATCTTTATAATCAGGGTTTTCGGCAAGATTGTTTACCTCCCAAGGATCGTTTTCGGTGTCATATAATTCTTCGGAGGGTTTGGGCTCCCAGAAGATACTTTGTGTTTTGTTGCACTCGCCGTTTAAATAGGCATTTTCCCATGAGCCAATCGAGGGCGCTCTCCAAAGATATTCCAAGTGTTGTCCGTAAATCCGATAGGGCATGTAATTTCTTATGTAACGATATTTTTGGTCTCGAACTGCACGGCACATATCATAACGTTCATCCATCCTTTCGCGAAACATAAAAGCGTATTCCGGATCTTCCGTTTTTTGTTTTCCAAGAAAGGCATTTCCTTGCAGATAGTCAGGAATTTCAACCCCGGCAATACTCAGTAAAGTTGGAACCAAATCAACAAAACTGACCAGCCTGTCTACTTTTGAGCCAGGTTTTGCAGCCGGGAAAAGATATTTATATTTTTCAGGAATGCGTATAATAAACGGGACATGTGTGCCGGTTTCGTAAACATAACGTTTGCTTCGGCCCAAAACACCACCGTGGTCGCCGTAATAAAAAACAATGGTATTATCGGCCAGCCCTGAATCCTCCAGCTCTTTTAACCAAACACCAACCTGAGTATCCATATCTTCGACTTTATCATAATACTGTGCCCAGTCGTGTCTCATTTCGGGCGTATCCGGATGATAAGGGGGTAACTTAACATCTTCTAGTTTATGGCGAAGATCTTTGTTAGGAACCCATTTATGAATTGAACTTTCATGCGAAATGGTTGTGTTGAATACGGCAAAAAAAGGTTTCCTTTCCGGTCGGTTTCTGTAATGAGCTTTATTGCTGCACTCATCCCAAATCGCTTTGTCATCAAAATCGCCCAGATTATAATCGGTTTTTACATTGTTGGTGCAATAATATCCGGCAGCTCTTAAATATTCAGGATACGTTTTTACGATATCGGATTTTGGATAATAACTACGCATGTTCTGGTTCCCTCCGGAACAGGCGTAAACACCAGTCAGAATTGTATTTCTTGCGGGGGCACAAACCGGTGCATTTGCATAGGCATGTGTATATAAAAATCCTTCCGATGCCAGTTTGTCGAGATTTGGGGTAGTGGCAAATGTGTCGCCGTAGCAACCTGCAAACGGGCTGTTGTCTTCACTGGTTAGCCATAAAATATTAGGGAGTTCCTGTGTAACTTTTTCTTTGCAACTGATAAATGCACAAAGCAGTAAGACTAAAGAAAATACTAATACAATTCTGGATTGATTATTCGGTTTCATCAGCGTTGGTTTAAATAAGCAATAAAAATAATCAATGATAAGAACCTAAAGGAATATTGAGGGATTTTTTTTGAAAAGTAAAAGGTTATTTTTCGAATTAGTTCATAATTTCAACCCGGTTACCGTCGGGATCGAGTACAACACTTTCATAATTTCCATCACCGGTTGTACGGGGTTCTCCAATAATTCTGAATCCATCTTTTCTTAATAACTCGGTTATATGGTCAACCTGGCTTTTTGAACCCGTACTAATGGCGAAGTGAATAAGCCCGGTATGTTGTTTTAATGCATCATTCTTTGATTTTGGAATATTGGGCATTTCCATGATTTCCAATTTACAATCGTCGTCGAATGTCAGGAAATAAGAGCGAAATTCTTTCGAATGATTGTAGTAGATCTCGTTGCACGAGGCATCAAAATAGTGCATGTAAAAGTTGCGAAGTCCTTCAAGGTTGTTGGTCCAAATGGCTATATGATCGATTTTCATCATTTAAAATTTCAAATATTAAAAAAACAAAAAGAAAATATACCTACATATTTCCTTCCCATTCGGCAAAAAAGCGGGTTAAAAAATCTTCCATAAATGTATGACGATTTTCAGCAATTGCAAAGGCCGTTTTCGTATTTAACCTATTTTTTAACAAAAGTAGCTTTTCGTAAAAATGATTAATTGTTGGGGCTGTCGTCTTTTTATATTCGGCGAATGATTGATGCAGTTCAGGGGTAATTTCAGGGTGATAAATCAAACGTCCCTTATTTCCTCCAAATGCAAAAGTTCTTGCAATTCCTATAGCTCCAATTGCATCCAACCGGTCGGCATCCTGAACAATTTTTGCTTCCAATGAATTGGCCTTTGTTTCAACTCCGGCACCTTTAAAAGAAACCTGTTCAATAATATCCAGTATTTTAGATATCTGTAGATTTTCAATATTCAATTTGCGCAGCCAGTTTTCAGTTTTTTGAGGATGCAATTCAGTGTTTATTTTCCAGTCATCCAAATCATGGAGCAGTGCACTCATTTCAATCAGAAATAAATCGCCTCCTTCTTGTTTGGCAATTTGCAATGCCATATTCCGAACACGGTAAATATGCCACCAATCATGACCGGAACCATCGTTTTCAAATTCACTTTGAATAAACTCTTCTGTTTTCAAGAGTAACTCTCTTTCTGTTATTTTATGAAACATGAATCAAAAGTAGGCGTTTATCCCTTTCTGAAACACATAAAAATTGTTAAAACGGTATAATTATTTTGCTCGGGAGTGCTGAAAATAAAGGCTGATGAATTTTTTTGAGCTTTGTGTGACCTTTGAAGCGAAAGTAACATTTGTTTTTTTTATTATTTTTGTCCCCTGTTCGTGGCAGAAACAATGCTGCTATTTGAGGAAGATAAAAGTAAGAGATATTAAATGGCAAATACGTCAAAACTTACCCTCCAAAATCTGATAAATCAATCAGTGCAAAAATTCGGCGACAAAACTTCGGTGGTTTTTGCAGGAGAGGAAAACTATACTTACCAACAAATGGGCAATGATATTGATTTGTTGGCCGATTTGTTAACTGAACTTGGAGTAAAGAGAGGGGATAAAGTAGCTATTTTAAGTACCAATATGCCCAATTGGGGAGTAGCCTTTTTCTCTGTTTCTGTTTTAGGGGCAATTGTAGTTCCCATTCTCCCTGACTTTCATGCAAATGAAATAAAAACGATTCTGGAACATTCGGAGTCTAAACTCCTTTTCGTATCGGAAGGGCTATATAAAGATATCAATAAAGAAGCAGCAGGATTACTGGAGCACATGATCCTGATAGAGAAATTTGCAGTTATCCCTGAAGGAACACAAGCAAATCAATTTGGAAATTTAAAATCTTCTCTTCCATCTGTCAGGAAGAATTTTTCGCGACCAGAGGTTGAGGAGGAAGATTTGGCTTCGATAATTTATACTTCGGGGACTACCGGAAAATCGAAAGGGGTAATGTTAACGCATAAAAACCTTACGTGGACTGCACAGCAGTGCTATACGTTGCAGGAAATAAACGATAACGACAGATTCCTTTCTGTTTTGCCTCTGTCGCATACGCTCGAAAATACGGTAGGATTTCTTTTACCTCTTAAGTATGGCGCATCGGTGCATTATTTAAGGAAACCGCCAGTGGCATCAGTGTTAATGCCTGCTTTTCAGTTGGTAAAACCTACCATAATGCTTTCTGTTCCCCTGATTATTGAAAAAGTATTTAAATCGAAAATATTCCCTGAGTTTCAAAAAAGTGCGATAACAAGAACTCTGTATTCTTTTCCCCCAATTCGAAAAGTTATGCACAGAGTGGCTGGGAAAAAACTGCATCAAACTTTTGGCGGGAAACTACACTTTTTTGGAATTGGAGGAGCGAAACTTGATTCGACAGTGGAAAGGTTTTTATACGAAGGTAAATTCCCGTATGCTATTGGTTATGGGTTAACAGAAACTTCACCTTTGCTTGCGGGAGCTGTTGCAGCTAACCGGCGCTTAGGTTCTACGGGGATTGTTATGGAAGGGGTTCGTTTGAGAATCGCTGACGCCGATCCGGTAACAGGTGAAGGGGAAATTCAGGCACAGGGAGCGAATGTTATGAAAGGTTATTATAAATCACCTGAAATGACACAGGAAGTTTTTACCGAAGATGGCTGGTTTAAAACAGGCGACCGCGGGATGTTTGATAAAAATGGTAAACTTTACATTAAAGGGAGAATAAAAACCATGATTGTTGGGGCCAGTGGTGAAAATATTTATCCGGAAGAAATTGAATCGGTTATCAACAAAATGAAGTTTGTTTTAGAATCGTTGGTGGTAGAGAAGAAAGGAAAACTGGTTGCCATGATTCATTTAAATATGGAAGAAATTGAACAGAATTTTAAAGACCTGAAAGCAGGGGCACAACAGTTTATACACGATAAATCGGACGAGATTCTAAGGGAGATTCAGAAAAAAGTGAATGAAGAGGTGAATAAATTCTCCAGAATTCAACAGGTTGTTCTTCAGCCAATTCCGTTTGAGAAAACACCTACGAAAAAGATTAAGCGGTTTTTGTACGTTTAAAATTAAATACTACAGAAAAGGAAAGTCATTGGCAGGCTTTCCTTTTTTTATTATAGATGAGCAGATTTTGTTAATTTTGTAGCCGCAAAACCGGAAAAATTAAATGGTTACTGAATCGAGATATAACGCAAGAGGAGTTTCGGCATCGAAGGAAGATGTTCACGAAGCAATAAAAAACGTTGACAAAGGACTTTTTCCAAAGGCTTTTTGCAAAATCGTACCCGATATTTTGGGTGGTGACCCGGAGTGGTGCAATATCATGCATGCCGATGGTGCCGGTACAAAATCATCGCTGGCTTATATGTATTGGAAAGAAACCGGCGATCTTTCCGTTTGGAAAGGAATTGCACAGGATGCCCTGATTATGAATGTTGACGATTTGCTCTGCGTTGGCGCCATCGATAATATACTTGTTTCGTCAACTATTGGACGAAACAAGAACAATATTCCCGGAGAAGTTATTGCAGCCATCATTAGTGGAACTGAAGAGCTTTTGCAAAATTTGCGGGACATGGGAATCAGCATTTATTCCACGGGTGGAGAAACGGCCGATGTTGGAGATTTGGTGCGAACAATAATTGTGGATTCAACTGTTACCTGCCGGATGAAACGCGCTGATGTAATTTCTGCAGATAAAATTAAAGCAGGAGATGTTATTGTTGGGCTATCTTCATCCGGAAAGGCTACATACGAAGATGAATACAATGGCGGAATGGGCAGTAACGGATTGACTTCGGCCCGACACGATGTTTTCGCAAAATATCTGGCCGAAAAATATCCGGAGAGTTTTGATCCGGAAGTTCCCTCCGAATTGGTTTATTCGGGAGCTAAAAAACTGACTGAAGTTTTGGATGGAGTAGAAATTGATGCCGGAAAACTGGTTTTGTCGCCAACAAGAACGTATGCGCCGGTCATAAAAAAGATTCTGGATAAATACAGAAATCAGATATCGGGAATGATTCATTGCTCGGGTGGAGCTCAAACGAAAGTGCTTCATTTTGTGGAGAATGTACATGTGATAAAAGACAACATGTTTCCGGTTCCTCCATTATTTCAATTGATACAGGAACAATCGGGTACCGACTGGAAAGAGATGTACAAGGTTTTTAACATGGGGCACCGTTTCGAAATTTACACCAATCCTGAAGTAGCAGAAGAAATAATTTCAATTTCGAAATCGTTTAACATTGATGCACAAATTATTGGAAAAGTAGAACCTTTTGAAGGAAAGAAACTTACCATAATTTCAGATAAAGGAAAATTTGAATATTAGTTGTCATCCCGAACAAAGAGAGGGATCTGTTGAATGAGATTCCTCGGTCATAAATTCTTTCGGAATGACTTTTTAATAATAAGTATAAAAATGGCACAATACGCATTACTTGAAAAATACGAATCGATTAAACACAGGTTCGAAGAAATTCAGCAGCAAATTACCGACCCGGAGATTATTGCTGATATGAAGCGATATGTAAAACTAAACCAGGAATATAAAAACCTGGAGAAGTTGGTCGGTGTCTTTCGCGAATACAAAAATCTTGTTGAAAATATTGAATCAGGGAAAGAGATTCTGGAACAGGAATCGGACCAGGAACTTCGTGAAATGGCCCGCGAAGAGATTGAGATGGCCGAGGAGTTGATTCCGGAAAAAGAAAAGCAAATTAAATTTCTCCTGGTACCGGCAGATCCGGAAGATAGTAAAAATGCTATTCTTGAAATTCGTGCAGGGACTGGCGGTGATGAGGCAAGTATTTTTGCCGGCGACCTTTATCGTATGTACACCAAATTTTGTGAGCGGAAGAATTGGCGAATGGAAATTACCAATGTGAATGAAGGCACTTCCGGAGGATTTAAGGAAATTGTGGCAACTATTACCGGAGAGAATGTTTATGGAACAATGAAATATGAATCGGGTGTTCATCGTGTTCAGCGCGTTCCGCAAACCGAAACACAGGGGAGGGTGCATACTTCGGCAGCAACAGTGGCTGTTCTTCCTGAAGCCGAGGAATTTGATATTGAATTAAAAGAAGCAGACATCAGAAAAGATACCTATTGTTCATCCGGTCCGGGTGGACAGTCGGTAAACACAACGTACTCGGCTATCCGTTTAACGCATATTCCGACCGGAGTTGTAGTTACTTGTCAGGATCAAAAGTCGCAGTTAAAGAACCTGGCCAAGGCAATGACAGAACTTCGTACCCGTATTTACAATATGGAATATCAAAAGTATATCGATGATATTTCATCCAAGCGTAAAACAATGGTTTCAACCGGTGACCGTTCAGCTAAAATCAGAACTTACAACTGGCCGCAAGGACGCGTAACCGACCACCGCATTAACCTTACATTGTACAATTTGCAGGCAATAATTAACGGTGAAATCGATGAAATTATTGAAAAATTGATGATTGAAGAAAATGCCGAGAAACTGAAATTAGCTGAGATTTAAAGTCATTCCCGCTGAGGCGGGAATTTTCAGGATATAAAAACAAGTTCTCATTTTCATGGGAATAACAAAACAGAAACCATGAACCGTCAACAACTATTTGAGCAAATACAGAAAAAGAAGAGTTTCCTTTGTGTAGGATTAGATACCGATATTCAAAAACTTCCAAAGCATTTATTGGATGAGGAAGATCCCATGTTTTCATTCAATCAGGAGATTATTGATGCAACAGCTGAATTTTCGGTAGCTTACAAACCCAATCTTGCATTTTACGAGAGTTTAGGTTCAAACGGAATAATCAGTCTGGAGAAAACGGTTCAGTATATCAAGTCTAATTATCCCGATATATTTATTATTGCCGACGCAAAACGCGGAGATATTGGAAATACTTCGAATTTATATGCGCGCGCTTTTTTTGAGAATCAGGATTTTGATGCAGTTACGGTGGCGCCTTATATGGGTGAAGATTCAGTAAAGCCATTTATGACTTATGATGGGAAATGGGTAATTCTTCTTGCGCTTACTTCCAATAAAGGTGCTTTTGACTTTCAGTTTTTAAAAGATGAGGAAACCGGCAATCAGCTTTTTGAGTCAGTTTTAAAAACCTCGCAAAACTGGGGAACTGTTGAAAATCTGATGTATGTTGTTGGTGCCACAAAAGCTGAAAAGTTAAAAGAAATTCGCGAGATTGTTCCTGAACATTTCCTTTTGGTTCCGGGTGTTGGCGCTCAAGGCGGAAGCTTGCAGGAAGTGGCAAAGAATGGCATGAATTCGCAATGTGGACTTCTGGTAAATTCTTCCCGTGGCATTATTTATGCTTCAAACGGAAACGATTTTTCAGAAAAAGCAGGGGTGGCAGCAAAAGAAGTTCAACAGGAAATGGCGAAGCTTTTATCGGAAGCAAATCTACTTTGATATTTTCGCTGAATTTTCATAAAAACAAATACTGTCAAACGTATTTTTTTGCTGGATAAAAAGAAGATGACATTCTTTTTTTATCTGTCATTTCGAAGGAGGAACGACTGAGAAATATGCAGTTTATAAAAGATTTCTCCTCTGCCGATAACCATCTGGAGCGTCGAATTGACAACAAAGCGAATCTTAAGGACTTACTTTACCAGTAGCAAGTAACGCCTTCTAAAAGCGACAGGTGCGATATGAATCTATTCTATTTGAACCACTTAATAACTTCGGTTTTTATAAAAAATCATCTTTTTCATGACCTTTTCGTGATACTTTCTTGTTACTCTTGCAGAACGAAAAGTATTTCACAGCAATGGAAAAAATTCTTTTAATAGAGGACGATCCTCACATTGGCGAACTGGTCAGTATTCATCTTAAAGATTTAAATTGCTCTGTTGATGTAGCAACAGATGGTCGGGAGGGTTATGAAAAGGCAAGTACCAATCAGTACAATTTAATAATTCTGGATATTATGTTGCCGGGAATGGACGGACTAGAGGTTTGCCGGCAACTGCGGGCCGATAAAATAAAAACGCATATTTTAATGTTAACGGCAAAATCGGAAGAAATTGATAAAGTGCTTGGATTGGAAACCGGTGCTGATGATTACCTGACAAAACCGTTTAGCGTTCGAGAATTTATTGCACGCGTAAAAGCCATTTTGCGAAGGGTTCGAACAATGAGCACTGAAATTGAAGTTGAAAATAAAGAATTTCTGAAACTCGAAAATCTTTCCATTGATTTGATAAAACGAAAAGTAGTTTTGGATGAAAAAGTTCTGGAACTTACTCCAAAGGAATTTGATTTACTAACACTTTTGGCCACAAAACCAGGTTGGGTTTACAGTCGGACTGATTTATTAAATAAAGTTTGGGGTTATAATTTTAACGGGTACGAACATACCGTGAATTCGCATATAAATCGGTTACGGTCGAAAATTGAGCCCGATATAAATAATCCTAAATATATTTTAACCAGTTGGGGAATAGGTTACAAATTCAATGATGAGCTTTAGAAATGGGAACAAAGAATAAAATATTCAGCAGTTTGTACTGGAAAATTTCAGGAATATTCCTGGTGTTTACAATCGCATTAACGCTTGTTTTTATTTTTATTTCTGTAAAATTCTCGGAAGAGTACAACAGCGAAGCACAACAAAAAATAAATGGTAAAATTGCCGAAAGTGCATTGGAACTGATTTCACCTATTTTTGTTAATGACACCGTAAACACATTGGCAATTCAGGATTTGATGCATTCGATGATGGTGGCTCACCCGAGCATTGAGGTTTATTTACTTAACCCTAATGGGAAAATTCTAACCTATGTTGTTCCCGGGGTTGATGTGAAGACTGAATATGTTTCTTTAGATCCGGTAAAGAAGTTTTTAGGAAGGGTAGGAGATAAAACAATAAAAGGCGATGATCCTCGAAATCCTGAAGTTCAGAAGATATTTTCAGCAGCCGAAATTATTGAAGACGGACAGATGAAAGGATACCTGTATATTGTTTTGGCTAGCAGTGAGTACTCGTCAACCATGGCGGCTTTAGAAAACAGTTTTATTCTGAAATTAGGTGTCAGGAGTCTTTTGGTCGCTCTGCTTTTTACATTGGTTTTAGGATTGCTTTCCATTTGGCTGCTAACCCGGAGTTTGAACAAAATTATCGCGGCAGTCCGAAGTTTTGAAGATGGAAATCATTCTGTTCGAATTGATGTGAAAACGGGTGGCGAACTCGCAAATGTAGCCAGTACTTTTAACAGCATGGCAGAAACCATTGAGCAAAACATTGTGCAATTGAAAAGCGTGGAAGAATTGAGGAAAGAACTTATTGCCAATATCTCACACGATTTGAGGAGCCCGATTGCGTCGATTCAGGGATTTGCCGAAACCATTTTGATGAAGGAAAAAGTTTTGACAGAAGAAGAACGGAAAAAATATTTGGAAATTATTCTTCAAAATTCTGAAAACTTAAGCAAGCTGGTAAACGATTTGTTCGAACTCTCGAAACTGGAATCGAATCCGCAAATGATAAAGCAAGAACCTGTGCAGGTGGCCGAATTGGTTCAGGATGTAGCTGATAAATTTCAGATTCTTGCTAAAGAGAAGAACATCAGCATCAATACTATTTACTCGAAAAGTCTTCCGCTGGTTTATGCCGATATACAAATGACGGATCGCGTTTTTCAGAATATTCTTGACAATGCCATAAAATATTGTAATCCCGGCGATGTCGTTACCATTGAACTGGAATTGTTGAAGAACTCGGTGAAAGTAAAAATAGCAGATACCGGGCGCGGAATTTCGGAAGAAGAATTGCCATACATTTTTACACGATATTATAAAGGCAGCAAAACAAAAGGCGCCAACAGTACCGGGCTTGGACTTGCCATTGTTAAAAAGATTCTCGATTTACATAAATCAAAAATCGAAGTTTTCAGTAAAGTTAATCAGGGAACAAGGTTTGAATTTGACTTGCCATTGTACACCTTGTAATATACTTTTAGTGTTAGTGTGGAATTGCAAAAAAAGTGGTGACGGTGCCTGTCGGAGCTTTATAGAATAATTTCCCGTTTTCAACTTTGAAAAGGCCAATTTCAATATATTTTCCTGTTTCTGCTTCGTTTGTTCTGTGTGCCTTGAATTCTTCTGCATCAGTTCTGGTAATATTGATACGAACAATTAATTTGAAACCATTATTTTTACTACCGAAAATTTAAACCACATAAACCATTTACAATGAAACCCATTTATCATTTTGTAGTTGTTCTAATCACTTTTATTATTGTCTCTTGTTCGTTTCAACAGGAACAGAAAACGCAGAACAGTGGTTCGCCTAACTTTGTCGTTATTTTTATCGATGATATGGGATACGGCGATGCCGGTTGTTACGGAGCTACCGGTTATGTAACTCCAAATATCGACAGACTGGCTGCAGAAGGAATGCGATTTACAAACTTTTATTCGGCTCAACCGGTTTGCAGCGCATCTCGTGCAGGATTGATGACAGGTTGCTACCCCAACCGGATTGGAATTTCCGGAGCGTTGTTTCCGCATGATACAATTGGGATTAATTCGAACGAAACTACTATTGCCGAGATGTTGAAAACCCGGGGTTATACAACAGCTGTTTTCGGGAAATGGCATTTAGGTCATCATAAACAGTTTTTGCCACTTCAGAACGGATTTGATGAATACACCGGATTGCCATATTCAAACGACATGTGGCGTTTTAAGCCCGACAGTTCGCGGCGTGAAAATTATCCGGATCTTCCGCTATTAGAAGGGAATGAAGCCATTGAGTATATTACCACTTTTGAAGGACAGGATAAATTAACCACGCTTTACACCGAAAAGGCTGTTGATTTTATCAATCGGAACGCAAAAAATCCATTCTTTTTATACATCCCCCACAGCATGGGCCACGTGCCGCTGGGGGTTTCCGATAAGTTTCGGGGAAAATCTTTACAGGGATTGTATGGCGATGTTATGGAAGAAGTTGACTGGTCGGTTGGCGAAATAGAGAAAGCACTGGAAGCAAACAGAATTGCAGAAAATACAGTGATTATTTTTACTACAGATAATGGACCTTGGTTGAATTTTGGTAATCATGGAGGTTCCGCCGGAGGTTTACGCGAAGGAAAAACCACGAGTTGGGAAGGCGGACAGCGGGTTCCTTTTATTGTTAAGTGGCCCGGGCATATACCTGCCGGAACCATTTGTAATCAACTTGGATGTGCCATCGATATTCTGCCAAGCTTTGCTAAACTCTCAGGCGCAAAACTTCCTGATTTAAAAATTGATGGTGTAGATATTTCCGAATTGTGGATGGGGAATTTTAACGCCACTCCGCGTGATAATATTCTGTTTTATTATGGAAAGAATAATTTAAATGCAGTTCGGAAAGGAAACTGGAAACTGGTTCTTCCTCACACCTGGCAATCGTACGATGCAAAACCGGGAATGGATGGTCATGGCGGCCCCCGGATTAGGAAAACAGTTGAGAAACCAGAGTTGTATAACATGATGCGTGATCCAGGAGAACAATTCAATGTAATTGAATATTTCCCGGAAATAGCCGAAGAAATTATGCCCCTGGTGGAAGAAGCACGCAAAGAACTTGGCGATTTGAATGTTGGATTGGAATCGGGTTCCGGTTCAAGAGAAATAGGTAAACTACAGGGGAATTAATTTTTCTAAATATTCGGAAGATTTGCATAGTCGGGGTTAAATCATAACTTTAGATTTCTTTTAATAGCAAAATTACATGACTACGCCTTTCCTTATTTTTATTGTGGTTTCAGCTGTTGCTCTCCTTCTTTTTATGGTGCTGAAACTAAAAATCAGCGCCTTTATTTCGTTGTTAATTACCTCTATTTACGTTGGGATTATTGCCGGAATGCCTTTAAAAGAAGTAACAACGGCTATTCAGAACGGAATGGCCGGTACACTTGGATTTGTGGCAACGGTTGTTGGTTTGGGCGCTATTTTCGGACAAATGTTGGAAAGTTCCGGCGGTGCCGAATCTTTGGCTCATTTTCTACTCAAAAAATTTGGGACCGAACGTGCACCCTGGGCAATGGTTATTACAGGCTTTATCGTTGCAATTCCTGTTTTTCTTGATGTAGGATTTATCATTCTGGTTCCAATTATTTATGCTTTGTCACGCGATTCGAAACGCTCGTTGCTTTTTTACGGAATCCCTTTGTTGGCGGGTTTGGCAGTTACACACAGTTTTATTCCACCAACACCGGGTCCGGTTGCGGTGGCCGATATTGTTAATGTGCAACTGGGTTGGGTAATTTTACTGGGAATTATTCTGGGTTTCCCTACTGCAATAATTGCTGGCCCTCTTTGGGGAAAATATATTTCAAAAAGAATATATCTGCAACCACCGGCAGAGTTTGAAAATTCAGTGGAAAAGAATTACGATGAAAATAATCTGCCATCATTCCGGTTAATTGCAATAATTATTTCTGTTCCGTTATTCCTGATTTTAGTAAATACATTTACCGGTTTGGCTGTTCAGAAGGAGTTTGTGGAACAGTCGGTATATACAGATATTTTTGAGTTTATCGGTCATCCTTTTTCGGCATTAATTATTGCTACATTACTTGCCATTTATTTTCTATGTATCCGGCGAGGGTTGGATAAACAAAAAATTCTTGATTTAAGTACAAAAGCTCTTGGCCCGGCGGGAATAATAATCTTAATTACCGGAGCAGGTGGGGTGTTGAAACAAGTTCTGGTTGACAGCGGAATAGGGAAAATCATGGCCGAATCAATGGCCGGATCTGCTTTGCCGCCTATATTGTTAGCGTGGATTTTGGCTGCCGTGGTTCGGGTGACTCAAGGATCTGCAACGGTAGCAATGATAACTGCTGCGGGAATTATTGCACCCGTTTTGAGTGAATTTGGTTTAAATGATCCTCAACGGGCTTTGGTTGTTTTATCGATTGCTTCAGGTGCAACCATCCTTTCACACGTAAACGACAGTGGTTTTTGGCTGGTCGGAAAATATTTTGGCATGAACGAAAAACAAACCCTGCAATCGTGGACAGTAATGGAAACCATTATTGCTTTTTGTGGACTTGCTTTTACACTTTTGGCAAGTTTATTTTTTTAGATTTGCACACCAGAGGAATGCATAGGTCATTCGCTCGCAAGTGAATCTTAATAATTTAATTTTTAATGATATTCGAATACAAGTATTTTTCTGAATTGACTACAGATGAATTGTATGAAATACTTTGTTTGAGAGCTGAAATATTTGTTGTTGAACAAGATTGTGTTTATAATGATTTGGATGGGTTGGATAAGGTTGCATTGCATCAGTTCTTGAAACGAGAGGGTGAAATTGTAGCATATTCAAGATTGCTAAAGCCCGGCACGCGATTTCCCGAGTTTTCTATCGGACGCGTTGTTGTTAGAAATTCAGAACGCGGAAAAGGCCTTGGAATACAGATGATGGAGGAGGCAAAAAAGTTCATGGAAGAAAGCTGGGGAGCGACTCGAATAAAAATCAGCGCACAAAAGTATTTGCAACGTTTCTATGAAAATTTGGGATTTGAGATTGTAACCGAAATGTATTTCGAAGACGGCATTCCGCATTATGGAATGTTGTATCAGAAAAATTCAAAATAACTACTCTGCTTATACGAAATGAGTTTAAGAATCATTTTGCCATTTCTTTTTCTGGTTTTTTTTGTTCAAAGCTCTTTTTCAGTTGAAAAAGATACGCTGGTTGAGCAAATATTTATGATGATTTACAACCAAAAATTTGAAGATGCTGCAAATGCACTTTCACAGCACAAGAATGAAATGAACCCGTTTTACTCCAATATATTGAATCTGGATTTATATTGGTGGAAATACAGTTTATCGCGAACAAGAGAAGACGCGGAAAACCTGAAAAATGTACTGGGTGATTTTAATAAACTTAACTCAAATTTGGTTGAAGAAAGAATAAATAAGCTTATAAAATCTTCGTATCAATTTCGATATGAGGTAAAACGGTACAATATTATAGGTGCCATGGTTTTACGCTCCAAAATTCGCCACGAGATTGAAGAGATCCAAAATGAAGGAGTTCAAATTGAAGCTGGCCGGAAAAAACTTTTCAATTTGTATGTGGCCTTATTCGAATATTCCGATAACTCAATTAATCCCTTTTCTATTCAGACCAAATCTGAAGCCTGCAAAAAATCGCTTTCAGAAATTAGAAAATACACCGAAGAAAATGATTTAATTATTCAAACTTTAGCGCATTATTTTCTCGGACGAATTTATCTGGAAATTGAAAATGAACCGGAAAAGGCAAAAGAACAATTTGTAATTCTTTCGAGTTATTTTCCTTATAATGAATATTTTGCTCGACTTTCAGTTGATCTGGGTAAAGATTAATCCCAGAGTTCAGAATGCAGGTGATTGATATGAAACGTTCGTTGGTGGCATTTCGGGCAAATCGCTTTTTTCAGTCGATGGATGTTGGTCAATTTTAATCTCGACCTGCAATTCGTACAGCGAAATTCGCTTTTATGCATAATTTCTTCTTTATCATTAAAAACAACAACTTCCGTCTTGTCATAAAGAATTTTGCATTTAGGACATTTATAAACCTGGAACCCGGCTTTCATATACAAACCCGAATATTCATTTGATAACGCCAGAAGCAATTTGTGGGTTTTGTAATGAAATAATTTCACCGGACTTTTTAAATATTCATTTAAAGGTTGCGAATGGATTAAATACCCGTGTCCGCGGTTGAAACTTTCTTCGTAACCGCAATTCTCACAACGATATTTATAATTCTGTCCCATTTTTGAACTAATGCTATAAATTTAACGAAAAATGGAAACATTTCTTTAGTAAAAGAAAAAGTATTAATAATTTTAAAGAGTGAATTCGGGATTCATAGGAAGATTTTCAAAAATTAATAGATAATATTCTCAAAAATGAAGCGGTTTATAATTGCCCTCATTATTTTAGTAATGGCCGGAAATGTTTTTAGCCAGAACCAAAAAGCTTTACAAATAGGAGATAAAGCCCCGTCTTTTAAAACGATGTCAGATGAAGGATCTTTATGGGATTTGAAAGACTATTTGGGGAAAAAACTTATCGTCGTATATTTTTACCCTGCTGCCATGACTGGCGGATGCACGGCACAAGCATGTTCCTATCGCGATCATTTGCCCGAAATAGAATCAGCCAATGCAATTGTTGTTGGCATAAGCGGCGATAACGTGGAAGGTTTGAAACTTTTTAAGAAGGCTGAAAATTTAAACTTTGCCTTACTTTCTGACGAGACCGGTGAAATTGCTGAAAAATATGGTGTTCCAACAAAAGAAGGTGGTTCTATAACACGGGAAGTTGATGGGCAGAATTTTGATTTGGTGCGTGGCAAAACAGCAAGCCGGTGGACATTTATAATTGATAAAGAAGGAAAAATAGCATACAAAAATGAACAGGTGGATGCAGCAAAGGATGCTGAAAAGGTTTTGGAGTTCATAAAAAATTACTCAAAATAGTATTAGAAATCAATAATCTTAAACGGTCTAAAATGAAAAAAATCAGTATCCTTTTTACGTTTGTTTTTTTATTAACCATGTTTGGGTTTGTTCAGGCCCAATCAAAATCAGTAGAAAAAGTAACAACCAAAGTTACATTGATTGACGATTTTGGAGGCGAGCACACATTTGTTGGAGAAGGTGTTCAGGTTGGCAGCGGCAGTGGAAACTTTTTAAGAACAGCTCATTTAAAAGTACCTCAGGAAATTCTTGATTATTTTATTTTCGAACCCTATGCAAACATTTGGATAGTTGGCCGGTTTACGTTCGATACTGATGGCGATGGTGTTGAAGATACCAAAGTTTACGATTCAAAAGCTTTTTTGAATAAAAGCGGAAACCTGTCAGTATCATTTCACCTAAATGGTGCCGGGAAAATAATTCCGCGGGGACATTAAAAATACAATAAAATTAAGGGCATTTTAACAGTGCCCTTTTTTGTTATTCTTAATTCGTTAAAAGTCATTTTAGTTTATCTTTGCACAAAATTTCAGGATTTGCTGAAGACGGAATTTTTGCAATATTTCAGGGGTGTAAAAAATTTTCAAGAGGTTATCTCAAAAATTGACACCCCCCCGGGTGAAAAAATTCACCTGAAGGGTCTTATTGGGTCTTCGAAAACCATTCTCATTTCCAATATTTTTCAAAGTATTAATAAACACATTGTTGTTTTGCTTCCCGAACGTGAAGAAGCTGCTTATTTTTATGATGATTTGAATAATATGGGATTGGAGGAAAATACACTGTATCTTCCGTCTTCTTACAAACGTTCTGTTCAGTATGGAGGGATGGAACAGGAAAATGTTGTTCAGCGTACTGAAGTTTTGAATAAGATTTATCAAAGCGATAATAACTACATTATTATAACTTATCCCGAGGCGGTTGTTGAATCTGTCCTTTCTGCAGAGGGCTTGCAAACCAATACACTGCGGGTAAAAAAAGGGGATAAAATTTCAACGGAATTTATTAATGAATTCCTTTATGAATATGGTTTTGAAAGAACCGACTTTGTTTATGAACCCGGACAGTTTTCGGTAAGAGGAAGCATTGTCGATATTTTTTCATTTTCAAATGAAGATCCCTACCGGCTCGATTTTTTTGGCGATGAGGTTGAATCTATCCGAAGTTTTAATATTGACAATCAAATATCGAAGGAAAATCTTGATAGCATAACAATAGTCCCGAATATTCAGGATGAAAGTGTTTCCGGAAAACGAACCTCATTCATTGAATTTATTCAGAATGAAACAGTTTGGATGGGAAATAACCTGAATCAGTTTTTTGATCACGTTTCAGAAATTTACCGGCAATCGATAATTTCGGATCAGGAAAACGAGATCGGTGAAGAATCGTTGGTTTCAGGGCAACAACTGAAGAAGGAATTGGTAAAGAAAACGGTTTACGAGCTTGGTACTGATTTGGCATTTCAGCCCACAAGTGAATTTGTTTTTCTCAATTCGAAGCAACCTGTTTTCAATAAAAATTTCGATTTATTAAGCGAAAATCTGGCCGATTTCTTGAAGAAAGATTATGCTATTTTCATTCTTTCCGCCCATGAAAAACAAATTGATCGTTTACAGGCAATTTTTAAAGATGTTAACGTAAACATTCGTTTTACTCCGTTAAACTTTATTCTTCATGAAGGATTTATTGACCATGATCTGAAGTTTTGCTGTTACACCGATCATCAGATTTTTGAGCGTTATCACCGGTTTAAACTTCGAAGCAGAAAAGAGCAACGTGAAGCTGTTTCGTTAAGCGAGCTAAATAAATTGCATCCTGGCGATTATGTCGTTCATATCGATCACGGAATAGGCAAATTTGCCGGATTAGTGAAAACAGAAGTAAATGGTAAAATTCAAGAGGCAATTCGTCTGGTTTACAGAGATAATGATTCACTTCTTGTAAGTATTCATTCATTACATCGTATTTCAAAGTACAAGGGAAAAGAGGGAGGAGAGCCCAATATAAATAAACTGGGAACCGGTGCCTGGCAAAAAATGAAGAGCCGAACAAAGGCTAAAGTTAAAGATATTGCCAAAGAGTTAATTGCATTATATGCTCAACGGAGAAACGAACAGGGTTTTTCTTTTTCGCCGGACACTTATTTGCAAAATGAATTGGAGGCTTCTTTTATCTACGAAGATACACCCGACCAGGAAAAAGCAACTGCAGTAGTAAAAGAGGACATGGAAAAATCGATCCCAATGGACAGGCTGGTTTGCGGTGATGTTGGTTTTGGAAAGACGGAGGTGGCCATTCGAGCCGCTTTTAAAGCCGTTGCCGATAGTAAACAGGTGGCTGTTTTGGTCCCGACTACTATTTTAGCGCTTCAGCATTTTAAAACATTTTCTGAGCGGCTTGAAAACTTTCCGGCAAGGGTGGAATACATAAGCCGGTTAAAAAGTACTGCCGAAATAAAGCAAACCTTAAAAGATACCGCCGAAGGGAAAGTTGACATCATTATTGGAACTCATCGTTTGATTAGCAAGGATGTTCGTTTTAAGGATTTAGGATTGCTTATTGTTGATGAGGAACAAAAATTTGGTGTTTCAGTGAAAGAAAGGCTGAAACAACTGAAAGTAAATGTAGATACGTTGACGTTGACAGCAACGCCAATTCCAAGAACATTGCAATTTTCGTTAATGGGAGCTCGTGATTTATCGATTATCCAAACTCCTCCTCCCAACCGCTATCCGATTGTTACGGAAGTGCACGGATTTAATGAGCAGATTATCCGCGAAGCGATAACATATGAAGCAGAGCGAAACGGGCAGGTATTTTTTATTCATAACCGTGTTCAGAATATCTACGAAGTTGAGGACACAATTAAACGTATTGTGCCCGGAATTAAAACAGGAGTCGGTCACGGACAAATGGACGGGCCAAAACTGGAAAAAGTGATGCTCGACTTTATTAATGGACGTTTTGATGTTTTGGTTGCGACAACTATAATTGAATCGGGATTGGATATTCCGAATGCCAATACAATAATTATAAATCATGCCGAGAATTTCGGGTTAAGCGATTTACATCAATTACGGGGCAGGGTAGGCCGATCCAACAAAAAGGCATTTTGTTATTTGCTTTCTCCTCCGCTTTCTACGGTTAATCCGGATGCCCGGCGTCGGTTAAGAGCAATTGAAGAATTTTCAGATTTAGGGAGCGGTTTTAATATTGCCATGCAGGATTTGGATATTCGTGGTGCCGGAAATATGCTGGGTGCCGAACAAAGTGGATTTATTGCCGATATTGGTTTCGAAACTTATCACCGGATTTTGAATGAAGCTATCCAGGAATTAAAACAGGACGAATTTAAGGATGTTTTTGCCGGTGAAGATATAAAAGCATCGCAGGCATTTTTAAACATTAAGTTTGTAAATGATTGTATAATTGATACCGACATGGAAATTCTTTTTCCAGAAGATTATATTCCTGGAACCTCGGAACGCATGCTTTTATACCGCGAGCTGGATAATATTGAAAATGAAGATCAATTAAATTTGTTCAGGAACGGATTGATCGATCGCTTTGGAAAGCTACCGAAAGAAAGCCGTGAGTTGCTGGAAATAGTTCAGTTGCGCTGGAAAGCCATTGAACTCAGTATGGAAAAAATTCTTTTGAAAAACGGGACGATGATCTGTTATTTTGTTTCCGATCAGCAATCGCCGTTTTACCAGTCGCCCGAGTTTCTGAAAGTGGTTCAATACATCCAAAAAAACGGGAAAGGTAAATTAAGAGAGAAAAATCAGAAATTAACCTTGAGTTTTTCAAATATTCCAAATGTGGAAACCGCTGACTTCTTTTTAAAAGAAATTCTAAATCATATTCAAGGTTAAATAAAATGAACAACAATAATTACGCAACCATTTTCTTAAAAATGCATCTAACTTTTATACGAAAATAGTAGGGGGGAAATCTGTTAATCTGTAATAATATATAAACTAAAATGATGAGAAAAATAAAATTTGCAGGAAAGCTCATTCCGATGTTGTCAATAATTTTTATTCTGGGAGCTTGCACAAAAGACGACGAAGTTGGATTTGATGTCCATGGAGAAGTGGTATTTATAAAAAAAATAATTGATGGTGAACCTGTTGTTGGTACAGCTTATTATGCTTATTCAAGTAAAACCTTGTCTTCATGTGCAGTTACCACTCCAAATTCTACGGAGGATATAATTTTATCAGCTTACGGTATAAATACATTCCTTTTTGCTTATGAACCTTCTGACAGTGAATTCTCTTCAAGTTCACCCATTGAAGGAAATTATATTTTTAATGCAACCAGTTCTGACAATGAAGCAATAGAAGTTAATGATGAACAATCATTTTCTGATTTGGGCTTTGCTCAACTTTCTGAAAGGACGTTTGACATAAACAACAATTGGCTGCATTTAACCTGGGGAGAAGTTACAGGTGCTGATAATTACACTGTAAGTCTTATCAATTCTTCTGGTACGACTATTTTTACCGGTTATGCAGTTAATGCTGATTCTCCCGAATTTTACATTTCTACATTATTAGACGTTGGTGTCTGGACAAATCAACCAATATACGACGATACCTATACATTAAGGATAAAATGTTTTAAATACGACTCAGATGCAACAGCAGACGATTACACGTACAGTGTTCAGGAAGTCAGTCAAAAAGATTACACAGTTGTCTGGAAATTGAATTAAAACAAAGTATCTACTTTTCTATCTAACCTTATGCTACCTGTTTTCAGGTAGCTTTTTTTATGTTAAAAGCAGAAATACTAATAAAATAGTAGAAATATTATAAAAATAGTTTTTCTTTTATAGGATTAGTACTATATTTGTAGTAGTGTAATTTATTAGAATGATTTTTGATATTTAATTAATTGAAGATTTTAGTCTCACTACAAAATACTCATTACTCAATACAATGAAACAACTAACAAAAGCGGAAGAGCAAATTATGCAAATCCTTTGGAACTTAAAAGAGGGGATTGTAAAACAGGTTGTTGATGAATTTGAAGAACCAAAACCGGCTTACACAACAGTTGCAACTGTTTTGAAAGTATTGGAAAAAAAAGGATTTGTAGGTCATAAAACCATTGGGAATACGCATCTTTTTTATCCTTCGATAAGTAAAAAGGAGTACACTAAATTTCAGTTTAGTACATTACTCAAAGATTATTTTAGCGGGTCGTTCCCGAAAATGGCAACCTTTTTTGCCAAAGAAAATAACATTAGCATTCAGGAACTGGAAGAAATGTTAAAGATAACCGAGAGTGAATTAAATAAAGAAGAAAACACAAATTAGCCATGGAAACTTTGTTTACATTTTTGGTAAATGTGTCTGTCGGAATAATCCTGTTTTACATTGTTTACTGGGTATTTCTTCGAAATGAAACCTTTTACAAGGCAAACCGTTGGTTTCTTATTCTGGCTTTGGCCACCGCAATTTTATTACCTTATTTTCCAGTAAAGTATCATGTTGAAATTTCACCTGAGAATGATGCTACAATGTTTAAAACAATTTCAGATACTTTTAAACATATTCCTGTTGTTTCAGGTGCAGAGCAAACAAAACCTGAGTTTAACTGGCAACAGGGAGTTTTATTAATCTATTTAACCGGCGCTTCAATTTTTCTTTTGCGACTACTAACTCAAACCATAATTCTTATTCATATAATAATTAAATACCGGGTAAAATCGCTGGACGGAATCCGAATAGTTGAAAACGACAAATACGGATTGCCATTTTCATTTTTCAATGTTGTATTTATAAATCCGAAATTTCACAAACAGGAGAACCTGCCGGAAATTCTGGCTCACGAAAAAGTGCACATTCGTGAGAATCACTGGTTCGACCTGCTTTTTATAGAACTGTTAACAGTCATCTTTTGGTTCAATCCGTTTATTTGGTTCTTTGAACGATCCATTAAACAGAACCATGAGTATTTGGCCGATAAAGCTGTCCTTGCGCAGGGACTCAACCTCGGCAAATACCAGGCTTTATTAATTAACCAGTTAATGGGCATGCAGATTATTGGAATTACCAGCAACCTGAATTTTGCCCTTAACAAAAATCGATTAAAAATGATGACGAAAACGAAAACTTCCGCCTTTGGGCGGGTAAAACTAATGTGGGCTTTGCCCGCAGTTGCATTGCTCTTATTTGCTTTTGCCAAACCGGAATACAAGGTCTCTACAGGTCAGGTGCCTGAATCCGGCGTAGCACAGGTAAACGATTTGATTCCTCAAAAGACCATAACGGTCAAGGGAACAGTTCTGGATGAAAATAGAGAACCTCTGCCCGGAACTTCGGTTGTACTAAAGGGAGGAACTGTAGGAACCGTTTGCGATATTGATGGAACATTTAGTCTGGATATACCGGAAAATGGAGCGATTGTTCTTTCTTTCGTGGGAAAGAAAACAATTGAAGATTCATTTGAAGGGATTACTTCGGAAGATAAAAAGGAGGGGGTTAGACGCAAATACACGATGAAAGATGCTATAAGTACTATTTCTAACAACTTTACGACGAGATTAGACCACTTACGACGGAGAATTGCTTCCTCCTCCACCGCCTCCACCTCCACCTCCAACAAAAAATTTACCCACCTCCTGTTAAACAAGGTGATAAAAGTATTTTATATTGTAGAAGATATGCCCCATTTTCCGGGTGGTTACTATGCAATGCAGGATTATATTTCGAAAATGCAACAAATTGCACAATCAAAAGGCATATAAAGGAAAGCAAAAGTATTTTTACCGTAATTGCAAAGGAAAAGTAAATGATATCAAAATAGTTGAAAAAGATAATGACGATGCTGCCAAAGGTGTAATGGTTGCATCGGGAATGGACGGACTGGAGCAAAAGCTGTCTGGTAATACTTCCGGTAGAATTCAATAAAGCTGTATTTGTAGCAAAGAGAAAAGCAGAAAAGTACAAATTTGAAGGTGAGCTCAAAATGATTCACCGTAAATGGAAAAGGAAAGGTGACCGATATAAAAATCGTTTCGCAGGATAATGATAAAGTGGGCAAAGCAGGAGCGGAAATTATAAGTCAAATGCCAAACTGGACTCCAGGAAAGCAACGTGGAAAATCGGTTCCGGTGAAATACCTTATGAATATCGAATTCAACTGACAGAAACAGAAATAGTTATTTTATTTTTACCCTGACTTTTAAAGTCGGGGTATTTTTTTTTAATCGTGAAACCTTTGATAAAATATCAGTTTATAGCTGCGTAAAATCAAAACGAGCAGAGGGTTTTAAGATTATTAAAGAAATGAAATCTGAATTTATTCTACATTTCAGATCAAATTGGTAAATTGTATGCCGAAATATCTAAACCAATAAAATTCATTTCAATATGACAGAAAGACGAGATTTTATTAAGAAAACTCTGGTTGGAACGGCTGGAATTGCTATCGGCGGAGTTGGATTCAGTGCAAAATCCTATGCTTCTATTTTAGGTTCTAACGAGCGGATAAATGTGGCAGTGGTAGGATATCGTGGTCAGGGTGGTGCACACATTAAAAACTGGTGTGCGTTAAAAGATAACAGAAATGTTTTTTTGAAAACATTGTGCGATGTGGATGAACAGTTTTATAACGAAAAAGCAAAACAGGTTCAGGATGCCATTGGAACAAAGCCTTTGAAAGAATGGGACATGCGCAAAGTTTTCGACGACAAGGACATTCATGCCGTGTCGTTTGCTATTCCAAATCACTGGCATGCACTGGCTGCTATTTGGGCGGCACAAGCCGGAAAACATGTTTATGTGGAAAAACCTGCTTGCCACAATGTTTTTGAAGGAAGAAAAATGATTGAAGCAGCCCGCAAATATAACATCCGGATGCAGGTTGGTTTTCAGAATCGTTCGATTTCCAATGTAATGGCGGCAATGAAATTTCTTCACGAAGGCGGAATTGGCGATGTTTATATGGCAAAAGGTACTTGCTATAAACCCCGCGATTCGTTTGGTATCGCTGAAGATAGTATGCCGCCTGCAAGTCTGCATTACGATATGTGGTTAGGCCCTGCAGCATGGCAGCCCTATAACGAAAAGAAAGTTCACTATAACTGGCACTGGCATTGGAATACCGGTAATGGCGACACCGGTAACCAGGGGCCACACCAGTTTGATATTGCACGTTGGGGGTTGAATAAGAAAGAACATCCGGTATCGATTTTCTCAACGGGTGGAATTTATGGAATCAGTCCGAAAGAATGTTCACAGGAAACTCCAAATACACAAACCTCATTGTTTACTTATGATGATGGAAAAGTTCTGGAATTTGAAACCCGTGGACGTTACACCAATGGCGAATCAAGTCTGGATATTAAAATCGGAAACATGTTTTACGGTACCGATGGCTATCTGGAACTAAACGGAAGTACTTGGAAAGCGTTCAGGAAGAGAGAGGATAAACCTTTTGCCGGTTCTGATATGACCACTTCTGAAGTTCCGAAGGATCCTACCTTCCTTGCTCCTCCCGGAGGTTCTGACCATTACGCTAATTTAGTTGATGCAATCCGTTCCGGTAGCGATTATGATTTGCATTGCGACATTAACGAAGGTTTCTATTCTTCGGCTTTACCCATACTTGCTAATATTTCGTATCGATTAAAACGCGAACTTACATTCATGGGCAGCTATGAAAAATTCGCCAATGATCCGGAAGCAGATATGATGTTGACGAGGAATTATCGTAAGCCATATGTTGTGCCTGAAGATGTTTAATTGAGATTTTGTAAAACAAAAATAAATCCGGTCTTTAAAATAAGATCGGATTTTTAATTTATTGATGGCTATAAAAACAAAAGGCTGCCCAACTGACAGCCTTTTTAACCTAAACCAACTAAACCTAATAAACCACAAACTTACCAGAACGGTAAGCCTACGATTAATCTTAAATATCTTATTATTATGTGTACTAAAAAGTACTACAATATTTATAATGAACGAATTTATAGCTGCAAAGATATTATTTTTTGTCTTAACCCGTTGAAAATTTTATGAACATTAAATTCAAAGTTTATCGTTTCTTAACTCGTCAAGAACAGCTTGCACTGATCCATGTAACAGGAGAAGCCTCCGGGCTTTTGTTTCACTAAAACCCAACTCTTCCATAATCATTTTTGTTCCCCTGTTAATTAATTTCTGGTTGGTAAGTTGCATGTTCACCATTTTATTCCCTTTTACTTTGCCCAACTGAATCATTAGTGTTGTGGTAATCATATTCAAAATGAGTTTCTGTGCAGTTCCTGATTTCATTCGTGTACTTCCCGTCACAAATTCGGGGCCAACAACAGCTACAATTGGAATGTCCACACTCCGTGCTAGAATGGTATCGGGATTATTTGTAACGCAGGCCGTTAATATGCCATTTTGTTTTGCATTTTTTACTGCTCCAACCACATAAGGTGTTCTCCCCGAAGCAGCTATTCCAACTACGGTGTCCAGCTGATTGATTTTATGTTCTTTCAAAACTTCCCAGGAAATGTTCTCGTCATCTTCTGCCGATTCAACGGCCTTTCGGATTGCCTGGTCGCCGCCTGCTATTAACCCAATAACCAAGCCATAGCCAACTCCGTAAGTAGGCGGAATTTCTGAGGCATCCAAAATTCCTAACCGTCCGCTGGTGCCAGCGCCGATATAAAACAAGCGACCTCCCTTTTTTACTCTTGGTACAATCTCAGTTACCAGTCTTTCAATCTGAGGAATTGCCTCTTCAACTGCCGGCAGTACTTTTTTATCTTCGTTGTGAATTCCTTCCAGAAGTTCACGAACACTCATTTTGTCGAGATTATCGTAGTTTGAATTTGACTCCGTTACATTCATTGTATTTCTTCTAAATAATAATTGACTAATCCGTTTAAGGGTTCCTTCAGTATTATTCCTAAGCGTAGATTATTTTCCCGTAATACCGATTTTAATTGCTCTTGAAAATAAAATGCAACGGAACCGACAAATGATAATGGAACTTCCTGGAAATTATAATAGTTAGAAATATTTCGTTTTACGAATTCGTTAAAAGAAGTTTTTATTAATTCTTCGCAGTAACGCTCGCTAATATTTTCTTTTATAAATGGAACCAGGTTAGCAAGAAAAAGGTTGGGGCGCTCTTTCCGGTAAACACCATCCATAAATTCGGAATAAGAAAATTGAAACCGGGCTTCAAATTTTTCTCTAAGAGGTAAAGGCATTATGGTTTTTAAATAATCGCCTAATAATTTCCGTCCAAGCACTGCGCCGCTTCCTTCGTCGCCAAGGATAAACCCAAGAGGAGGTATATGTTCTGTAATTTTATTTCCGTTGTAAAAGCAAGAATTCGACCCCGTTCCCAAAATACTTGCAATCCCTTTAGATTTGCCCAACGTAGCATGTGCTGCGGCAAGTAAATCACTGTGGGCCTCAATATTGGAGTTTGAGAAAATCGTTTTTAAAGCCGACTTAACAATGTTCCCTTTTTCTTCGTTGATAATACCTGCACCATAAAATATTATTTGCTGAATATCTTTTTCAAACAATTCTTTCAACTTTTCTCGCAATTCTGTTTCAATATCTTTTGAACTTCTGAAAAATGGGTTGATCCCAGTCGTTGAAAAGAAGGAAGTGTTTTTGTTATCGTCGATAAAACACCAACTGGTTTTTGTTGAACCGCTGTCCGCTATCAGTTTCATATTGCAAAATTAAAAAAAATACCCTCTGCAATTATTTCTGCTGAAAAAGCATTCTCTATTTTTTACTGATTTGGGAATGTTTACTTTTGCCCCACATCATTGAAATCTGACGATGAAGAAATATAATGTATTATTTGTATTCATTTTAATATTTGTAGTTTTTGCTCAGGCCCAGCCAAAGTTTGAGTTTCGTGCTGTTTGGGTAGCAACTGTTAATAATATTGATTGGCCGTCAAAACCAGGTTTGTCTGCAGAGCAGCAACAAAAGGAGATTATCGATATTCTGAACATGCATCAGAGCCTGGGAATGAATACGATTATTCTTCAGGTACGACCAGCTGCAGATGCTTTTTATCTTTCGGAACTGGAACCCTGGTCGAGGTATCTTTGCGGAATGTCGGGGAAAGCTCCCGAGCCGTTTTACGATCCGTTAAAATTCTGGATTGATGAATGTCACAGGAGGGGAATGGAACTTCATGCCTGGTTAAATCCTTATCGTGTCGCTCAAAATGCATCAGAGCCATTGGCCGGAAATCATATTGCATTTCAACATCCCGATTGGATACTCCAATACGGGAACAAACTTTATTTCGATCCGGGGATTCCCGGCGCCAGGCTGTTTGTAGTGAAAGTGGTTAAGGACATTATTTCGCGATACGATGTTGATGCCATTCATTTCGACGACTATTTCTATCCGTATCCTTTGGCCGAGCCTTTTCCCGACACCACTTCATTTCGATTATATGGTCGCGGATTTTTCCTTGAAAATAAGGCGGACTGGCGACGTGAAAATGTGGATATCCTGATTAAAATGTTAAACGATACCATTAAAGCCACAAAACCATGGGTGAAGTTTGGTATCAGCCCGTTTGGCGTTTGGCGAAACATAGCCGATGATCCGAATGGTTCTGATACAAAAGCAGGTACAACCAATTATGATCAGTTATACGCCGATGTAATCAAATGGCAGGAAAAAGGATGGATTGATTATTTGCTCCCTCAACTCTACTGGCAAATCGGGCATCCGCAGGTTGATTTTGAAATACTGATTGATTGGTGGAAGAACCATGGTTATGGGAGGGGAATGTACATTGGTCAGGCACCATTTAAAGTGGACAAAAACTCAACAATACCTGAATGGACCTTGCCAGATGAGCTTCCCAAACAGATAGATCTTATTCGTAATACTCCTGGGATTGGAGGATCTGCCTTTTACAGTAGTAAGCATTTTTTACGCGATTTGATTGGTTTTCAGGATAGTTTGAAGCAAAATTTGTATAAGTACCAGGCGCTTGTTCCTGCAATGCCATGGATCGATAACACTCCTCCTCAACCGGTTACTAAATTTAAACGGAAGGGGAAGAAAGTAAAGTGGGAAGTTGCTCCTGCTCAAAATGAAATGGATCGCCCTGTTAAGTTTTTAATTTATGTGAATTTGCCGGGACAGTTGTTAAATACGGAAGACCCTGGAAACTTTATTCCGCTAATTTCTGGAAACGAGTATCAATTTGAGCGTTTTAATAAAAAGAAAAAAAAGTATGAAGTGCGTATTTCTGTTTTAGATCGTTTAAATAATGAAAGTGTGTTAAGTAAACCGGTAATTGTTAAACTTTAACATTGAAAACAGATTTCAGTTACTAAAAAGAAGAAGATAAATTATAACTTTGTTCGTCCGGCCTGTAGCTCAGTTGGTAGAGCAGCTGACTCTTAATCAGCGGGCCCAGGGTTCGAGTCCCTGCAGGCCGACCTGATATACAGAGAGTTACAAGATTTCAATCATGGTAACTCTCTTTTATTTTTCCCTTTTTTATTACGTTTTTTAGCACCAATGTAAACCAAGATGTAAACCATTTTACATCATGAACGCATCAATTTCAATCGTATGTTTTAAGTCTAAAACCCTTGCTAATGGAGAGAATCCGTTAATGTTACAAGTCTCTAAGGATGGGAAGAGAAAGTACAAGAGTTTGGGTATCTCTGTAAACCAAAACCATTGGGACTTTAAAAAGAACCGTCCTAAACCGACTTGTCCTGATGGTGAATACATCCAACAAATTATTCTAAACAAAACATCTGAGCTACAAAAACAAGTCCTGAATTTTGGAGCTGAGGAAAAAGATTTTACTGTTGGAAATCTTTTAAATGGAAGGAAGCAAAAAGTAATAGAATCAAAAGTAGGTGAGTTCTTCAAATTACTAATAAACGAATATGAAATATCTGGAAAACTGGGAAACAGACGTGCTCATAAAGGGACACTAAATTCAATAAAAACATTTACTAAAGGGAATCTGAATTTTACATTCTCTGATATAGATGTTGACTGGCTTATAAAATATGAAAAATGGCAAAGGAGCAGAAATAACAAAGAAACTTCAATGGGGGTTAGATTCCGCACGTTGAGAAGTGTTTACAATAAAGCGATAAAAGCAAATCTTGCGAATAAAAAGAACTATCCATTCAATGAATTTAAAGTTAGTAAGTTCAGTAAGCAGACAAAGAAAAGAGCTATCTCTAAAGCAGATATTCTCAAAATATTGAATTTGAATCTGTCTCAGGAAAATGAATCTGTACAATTTTCGAGAGATATTTTCATCTTCAGTTATTTATGTGGAGGAATTAATTTTACCGATATAGCTAATTTGAAGCCTGAAAATGTTGAAACTGACAAACTAAATTATTGCAGACAGAAAACGGGTAAAAGAATTAGTCTTATAATTCCACACGCGGCAATTGACCTTATAAATCGTTACAGAATAAGCAGAAGATCAGATAATTATTTATTTCCTATTTTAGACATTGACAAACACAGAACACCTATCCAACAAGAAAATCGCAAGCATAAAATTATGATAAAGGTGAACAAGGATTTAAAACTAATTTCTGAATTGGCTGAAATAGATTTTAATCTATCGACTTATGTCGCAAGACATTCCTTTGCAACCGTTCTGAAAAACTCAGGTGTAAACATTGCTCTAATTAGTGAAGCTTTGGGGCATTCTGAACTTTCAACAACTCAAATTTATCTGGATAGCTTTGAGAATAAACAATTTAATGAAGCAATGAAACATTTACTTTAAACACTTAATATGACATTGCTTTCGTTAATATTATTGATAAATTTGTAAATGCTGAAACGTCAGCAATTTTATTGAAGTTAACGTAAGCGTAAAGCATTATTCTTGTACACGAAATCGCCAATTTCTAAACATCTCAAGAGTAATAGCAATAGCGCTCACGTCCGCATACGGGCGTGGGACTATTGTCTATTTGAGATGTGGGTGTTTGGCGATACCTGTGTACAGATAGCTTTCAGTTCCCACGCTTCTTTTTAACCACTGACTCAGGGAACGGTTAGTTCAACACACATAAAATGAAACACTTCTTAATTTTAACTGGAATTCTGTTAATGTTAGCCCCCATTTCATTTGGGCAAGACACCAATATTGTTTACAAAGTAACCAATTATGAAATTAATGGGATTAATTATGATCAACTTGCATTAGAGAGTGACATAGCATTATCTTTTTATATGTGTGATGAAAATACTCTATGTTTTACAAACCATTGGAGAGAAACTAACTCTCAATCCTATGGTGGTGTTCATGCTCTAAAAAGTAGGGAAATACCTGAAACAGCTACTGATTATGGAGCATTAGAAATTAAATTTACATGGAATTACTACAATACTTATGACAGCAACAGTGGCAAAGCAGTTGTAACCATACAGCATATTATGATCGGAAACACTTTAAAGTTTGCAGCCGAAATTGTCCTCATGGAAACAAATGAAATTTTAAAATTTAAAGGGTACTTAGAATAAAATTTTTGATTATCAATAACTAACATGAACTTTCCACATAAAACAACCAAATATGAAAACAGTCAATCTTATATTACTACTACTTGCTCATAGTTTATTTAGTTGGGCACAAGGATTATCAACATTTAATCCAATTATTGAAGAAATGCCTTCTCCTCCGCCAAGAATCAACTTCGATTATTACAACTTCAACGAATATGAAAGAACTGAAAGCAACAAAGCTTCAATGAATAGAGGTTACTACGAAGCAATTTTGGAATTACAAAGCACGTTATTACAAATAATGGAGCAATCGAACGATAAAAATTTCAATACGTTAGCCCTTAAACATTATAATATCTTGGGTTCTTTTAAGAAGAAAGGAGATATACTTTATTTATATACAGAAGAATTGATTACTGCCCGTAACAGAATGGAAAGGGAATTTAAAGAATATTTTGAAAATAAGAATAGTACAACATTTAGTGCCAATGAAACGGCTTTTAGTTCAACTGTTCGAGTTAATAATATCTGGAGTAATTTACATAGTGAATATGTAACTATGTCTACTGAAAATATTAAATCACAGTTTTATTTAACTGATAATACCATATCTTTTAAAATAGGAGGTGCTGACTGGACAATTTGCAACTGGGAATATGTAGGGTACAATAAAGAAAATAAATTCGTAATGTTTGAAGATGATGAAGGTCAACTTTATTATTTAACTAACTACAAACCAACTCTCTTAATGATCTTTTCTGATAAAAGTGGAGAAACATACAAGAATTTTAAAGTTTTTGATAAAATAGTGATGGACCCAAATATTTCTCCTCCGTGGATTAACGACCCTCGTTTTCAGAAAATGAAATAAAAAGTTCTTGGAAAAATTTAGAAGATTTTTGATGATGGAAGAAAAAAGAGAGTGCCCAATTTGACACTCTCTTAAATAACTTTGCCTTATCAAAAGGAAAGTAATAAAAACCTCTCAATCACTCTGCGGAAGAATTTTCCACTATTGAAAAGCCTCATTTTTTAATAAAAGCCCTCCACTGGGGGGACAACCTTCACAATCTGCCTCAGTCGCACATTTTAGCTCCTGTTCAGAATATAAAGGGTCTTTAAATTCTTTAAGTTGAGTGTAATAAGTTTTAATTAAACCATCTTTTAAAACAAGCCAAACCTTGCTTTCTCCTTCAAAAGCAATATGAGTTGCGACGTTGTGAGTATTTAAACCCGCGTTTTCACAAGCTTTATTGAAACGAGCACTATCCTTTAGGATTTGAGCACTTTTTTCTAATTCTGCTATGAATCTATCGACTGAATAATCACTTTTACCAACTTTTACAACTGCTTTCACAATAGAAGCTCTTTTCGTTTCAACAGATTTACTAATCTGATTCCTGAAAATATTCTTCGCTTTGTTACGAGTTTTCAAAAAGTCTGATTCAGAACGTTTTCTTTTCTCTGTTTTTTCAATGTTAACTACTTCTTTTACTTGCTCAACTTTACACTCATCAGAGTGATTTTCAAAATTCTTTGTTTCCATAATACTATAGGTTTATGGATTAAAAAAAATAAGAGCTTTTTACACCCACTCTTCCTTCGTGGCCTTTAATAGTTTTCCCGGAAAGAGATTTCATCTATAACATAAGTACATTAAAAACATAACCATTTGCACTTACGCAACTACATCCTATAAATGCAGCCAAGTTTGTTTAGAGTAAAAATACTCATGACATTCTCTAATATTTAAATCAACAAAACATATACCAAAATGCACAAATATTTTCACTGTACCCACATGACAGTTAAGAGCACCTAACAACCGAAAAAATGGGCATTAATAAGAGGCAAATTCGGAATATCAACTCTTATTAAGGCACAGTTAATACACTTAATGGGTTATTAAGAATCAGTTACGGACATTTAAGTGTTATGAATTTTCTCACCAGTGCGACTATTTTTTTTCATCTCATTCAGTTATCTTTGTAGTGTAAAATATCTGAGGGAATACTCCTGAAATTTAATAAGCCATTTTTTTTAAGAATGCTGGGTTAAAAAGCATTTTAATGTTGATTATTTGTTAACAACTACTAACCTGTCAGAAATTGCAGCGAATTAAAGCTTCTGCCAAAATTTCCATGTTTAAACTGACAGTCCAACAAAAGAAACAATTCAGGAACAACTACACCTCTAATTTTCAAAATACTTTCAGATAGCGGAAACGGATTTTTTAATTCCGAAATGATAAAAACATATTAAAAGTAAAAGTTTAAAAAAATCCGGTTATCCAAATTATTAGATGAAACACACATTTAACCTTAAAACTTTAATTATGGAGAAAGAAATAATACAAGCTCCAAAGACAGCTAACTATTTAGCTGATTTTATGACCAAATTACCTGTGAATTGTCTTTTTGACAAAGGTAGAACTGGTTGTGGTGGCACTACTATTGCCATCGAAAACGAAATAGATACAATTATTACCATGCCTTATGTCAACGTGATTAAAAACAAACAGGGACAACACAAAAACTTGTTTGGCATTTATCAGGGGGTTACTGAGGTTGAAATCACAGATTATTTAAATACTCACCAGATAAAAAAGATTGCCGTAACTTACGATAAGTTGGAATATTTGATTGAACTGTTGGAAGAACAACGCTTAAACCCTTACAAAAATTTCTTTTTACTTGTTGATGAATGGCATATACTTTTTAATAGTTATGCTTTTAGAAATGAAGCTGTAAAAAAAGTCTTGTACCATAGCCCGAAATTTGAGCATGTTACATATATGACAGCAACACCAATGGAAGAAGAATTTATCTTAAAGGAGCTAAAAGATTTGCCGATAAAAGAAGTTGTTTGACAAAATACAGTAAATGTTAATATTAAACCCATTGTTACTAATAGGCCAATAAATTCCGTTTGTAATTTAATTACAGCAACAATTACGGGTAAGACGTTTGGCAACTTGCATTTCTTTGTAAATAGTGTAGATTTTATTTCTGATGCGATAAAAAAATCTGGATTACTGCCGGAACAAGTAAGAGTTATTTGCTCGGATAATAGAAACCCTGGGAGAGGAAAAAAGACCAACCAAAAGAAGTTAGGTGACAGTTACAAAATTGCCACAACATTAGAAAATGTAAAACCTATTAATTTCTACACTTCAACTTGTTTTGAGGGTAGTGATATTTATGATGAAAATGGTCGAACGTACATTGTAAGCGATAAATACAAATCACATACTTTATTAGATATTTCGACTTTGGTAATTCAAATATGCGGTAGGATACGAAATTCGAAATACAAAACCGAGGTTCATCATATTTACTCTGAAACCAGATACAAAAATTATGTTTCATTGGATGAATTTAAAACACACTCTGATAGGCAAATTCAAGAGACAAAAGACTGGTTAAACGAACTTAATAATATGGGGGAAACCAACAGAAAGAAAACCATACAATTAATTGAGAAAGGCAACAAATCAGGATTAAATGAAATGTACATTTTTAAACAGGATGATAAACTCAGTTTAGATGAGAATTTAATAAAACTGGATATTGTCAATTTCAAGATTACAAAACAACTCTACAATTCACGTGTAACATTATCAGAGGAATATTCAAAATACGGTTTTAATGTAACAGAAACTAAAGAGATTATATATACTGATAAACTACTCGAAAGTCCGAAAGTTCGAATTTCTTTCAAAGATTTGTTTATCGAATATGCTAAACTAATGAGTAAAATTCCGACTTTTTTTATCGGCAATATGGATGAACGAATTATTTTGATTGAAAAGGAAAGACCACTCATTAAAGAAGCTTATGAGGTGTTAGGAGTTGAGCAAGTTGAATCACTCAAATACAATGTAAGCAATATTAAACGAAAGATTATTAGTAAATCGGTTGATACTTCCATTGATAGTAAGATTTTGAAATGTTTATCTGAACTGGGTGTTGAATCTGGGACTATAAAAACGGCTAAGGATTGGAAATCCATTCTGCAAGAGATTTACAATGATCTTAAACTAAAACAAACTCATAATAAGGTTAAGACAGCAAAGGCGACTGATTTACAACAATGGTTTGAAGTAAAGAAAACATCTCCGAAAATTGACGGCAAAACTATTGATTGCTACACAATTATAAAGCAAAAAATAATTTATATATAAAACTGAAATAATAGTAATCCCGCGTTTAACGTGGGATTTTCTATTGTAAAAATATAACCTCCATTTAAATTGAATGAGCTCTTAAAATGCAAATTGTAATGAGAAAATATTTGAGAAGATTATCATATAAATCTAAGTAAATAGCTTAACGATAATTTACAGATACATGTAGGTCAAAAAAAATATTTTTATTTTTTGAGTCTAAGACCAGTCCACTAATACCCCCCAGAGTAAAATGTATGGGAAAGTAATTTTGCTTTGAAAAAGGTCTTCAAAATTCATTATATAATACCCAACAAATTTTGTCATTTTAAAAAGTTCTAAAACGAAGATTAAAACAAAACTCAATTCTATGAAATAAACGATGAAATAACGCTTTGATAGCTTATCGAGAGTAGAATTAGTAGAGTAAATTAACAATATTATTAACTAGTCTTGGATTACAGCAGTGTAAACCGTAATGTAAACTGAAAAGAAAAAATAAAATGTAGTTATTTTTAATAACGATGTAAAGGACTGTAGCTCAGTTGGTCGCTTTCGAAAGCGAAGCTTTTGAAAGTTTTAAGAGCAGCTGACTCTTAATCAGCGGGCCCAGGGTTCGAGTCCCTGCAGGCCGACTTTTGAATGAAAAACATAAAAAAATCCGGTAATCTTTGCCGGATTTTTTTGTGAAAATTAATGAGTCATTAATGGTTGTATCTTACAATTCATTTTTATTGATATAATTCTAAAGCAAGAGGTGGTGCTATGTGAGTTGTATCAGGAATAATTGTGCTGTTCAACTCTCTGAATTAATTGATATCTGATCTTTTTATCAATGAAAAAGTAACCGAAATATGCGCCAGATAATAGGTTGGCAGAATCAGAAAATCTAGTTGTTTATATCCAATAAACTCCCGGAAAGAAATAATGGTATCGGAAAACAAAACCAAAGATATTCCAAATACATAACTCCAGTAAATAAAAGGAGTTGCTTTTATTCCTATTGCGGCAGCAAGTGAAAAGCAGGAAATGAACAAGTAAGCCAGAACAGCAATCATCAGAACCGGATTATCAAGTGCCGGAAATAATTTTAAAAAGAAAAATACCAGGTAGCCTGCCAGCAGAATTCCAAGTGAAATAAGGTGCATTTTCCCATTCATTAACGCATAGGAAAGGTAACCGATATGGGCTACAAGAAATAAGGCAATCCCGGCAATAAACATTCCTGTATCTCCGTGCCGGTTCGATAAAAACCAGTCGCCGCCTATGGAAAACACAAAGGCCCCGATAATCAACCAAATATCTTTAATTTTTCCCAGCCTTCTCCAATAGGCGAACAAAATGATTAAAATTCCAGCTCCTGCAGAGCCTGATTTAAAGAAAAATCCAAAACCGTTAAGCGCCAGAATTGCCATAACCATCGGTATGACAAGTAGTCCATATTTCAAATTTGATTTTGCTTTCATCTTTTATAATAAGTTGTTCATACAGGCTTGTCATTTCGAATCCACCGGCTGGTGAAGAGAAATCTTTAATAATGAAACAGATTTCTCCTCATTCTTCGTCGAAATGACAGCCAGCTAATTGGAAAAATTCAACACAATTTTATTCTGTTCCGGTGTAATACGAAAAGCTTTCTTGTTCTCAGAATCCGTGAAATTACCGGTCAGAGCGTTCACTTCATAATTCACTGCACTAAATGTCATACCCACTTTTACTGCAGAAATTGTGGTAAACGGGAGTTCCGAATTTAGTGCAACCTCTAAATCTAAATACCAATCCAATTTTTTATCATTTGAAAACTCGATTGTCAGGTTGTTTTCGTTCATGGAAAGAAGGAACGTTCCATGTCCATTGTCCAGCTTCCATTTAACTTCCAGTGTTCCTTTTTCGGGATTTGTTGCAGAAAGTTCTTCGCCATGCAGAACAATTTTCTGCCCGTTTTCAGTTGCTTTAAAATACAATCCTCCTATTTTTTCGGCTGAGCTCCAGAAATAACCATCCACAAACGGAAGAGTAAAATACAGGCACTGGTTGGAAGTTCCTTTTTCGTTCAGATAAAGCGAAGTCATATTTTCGTCAAAAAGATGAATGTCGCGGAAACGGAGCACGCCATTGTCCCAGAGCAGGTTGGTGCGGTAAAAACGGCTGTTGAACCAGATACTTTTCTGATTACTTCCCGAAAGGTCGTTTAATGCATTAACCGAAGTTGCAGGAGTGGTTTTGTAATTTTTCTTAAACCATTCACCCGATTCGGCAAGCGTTTCCACTTTCACTTTATTCTCATCGCGAAGTTTTGCAATTAACGGAAGTTGAATCTCAAACCCTTTTTGCATTGCTTCCCAGGTAAACGAATTTTCCTGTCCGGCCTGAACATAAGCAAATTCAAGGCACTCGCCTTCGATGAAATGGTTAAAATACCAGTTTACCCAGGTGGAATCGCCGCCGCCTTTTTTATAAACCGGTTCGAGTGAAACTACACCTTGGCGGGTTGTTCCCAAACCGTTGTCGTACTGATGGATTGGGTCGCTGCCCAGCATACGGAAAATCGGGACGGGTATTTGATTTTCAATGTTCTGTGCGGGCATGTATGCATTTTTTACACTCGGATAATATGCCTGGTTCCAGTAGCCGCCCCACATGGTATAACCATCGGTGCCTACCTGGTCTTTGCAATTGCAGGATGCCACAATCCCGTATTTATCGTACATATATTTTAGCGAGTGTGCATCAATAAACCAACATCCCATCGATTTTGGATAATAGCCAAAAATCTTTTTGAAATCTTCCATGTAAATGTCCACCAATTTTTCTCGCTCTTCGGGCGTGTAGCCAGTGGCAAAACCAACATCGGCATGCCAGTCCCACGGAAAACGGCCACGCCATGTCATTCCTGCATTCTCAACCAGGGGTTGTGGAATTTCAAACCAGCCCCCAATTTCAAAAGTGCTGTCTGGTAAATCTTTCAATAGGTTTTGGTAACGTGTATCCATTAGAGCATCGTACTGTAACAAAAATGTTCCTCCAAGATTATATTGCTTCATCATTTCAACCTGGCTAACCACCGTTTGATAAAGCACATCTTCGGTAATTTCCCTGTCACGTGGTTCCAGTAACCGAATAAAATTGATGATGTTTACGATTTTTGGTTTTTCGGATTCCTGTGGTTTCGTCGTTTCTTTTTGTTTTGGTGCAGAACACGAAAAAAACAATAGCCCTGTAAATACGAAGATGGTGAAAAGTTTTATTGATTTCATTAAAGTTATTTTAGTAGAAATATATCAATATACACTTGTTATTTCGAATCCGCAGTTGGCGGAGAGAAATCTCCAACTTTGAAAGAGATTTCTCTTCCTGCGTCATCGAAATGACAATTCAGATAATTTTGGTTCGTTAAATCCAGTACAATTTCATTTTTCTCTTTTTCGTCAATGGTCATTTTATAAGTTGGATTAAAATCCTTATAATACAGTGGTTCTATTAACTCCAAACATAAGTCTTGAGTTAATCTGCTAATCCGGTTGTACGGCTTTAGTCGTTATCTTTTTTCCAATTCACAAGGCACTTAATTTCTTATTTTAAAAGAATAAGAACCTGAAGCCAGTTTCATTTTTATCTGGTTATTCTCGTTCTGAAGGACCTGAATATTCTTATTTTCAGAAATATTCTTGTTGTTTTCTTTCAGTGTTTTTGCTTCTAAAAACACAGTTGCAGTGCTGTTTACCGGTATCGTAATCGTATAAGTGGTTTCTTTTCCCTGCTTTTTCCACGACGATACAATCTCGCCATAGGGGCTTTCGTGTTTGGCTGTAAAATGGTCTAATCCTTTTACAAAATTAGGTTTCAGAATTACATTTTTAAAGCCAGGATTTTCTTCGTCGGGAAAAATTCCGCCCAGCGCTTTGTAATACCAGGCATCAATTTCGCCAAACATAATGTGGTTCATCGAAATGTCGCGGGAAGCATCCAGCGGCCAGTTTTCGTAAAAGGTAGTGGCTCCGTTCACAATCCACCATCCCCACGACGGGAATGTTTCCTGTGCTGCTACTTCGTAAGCCAGATTTTCATGTCCGTTTTCGCTTAAAGCATTTAAAATAGCTTTTGTGCCCAGTAATCCAACATCAATGTGTTTATTGTCGGCTTCAACGCGTTTGGCAAGATTGTCGGCAACTTTTTGGCGCATATCATCCGGAACAAAATTCCACTGAAGAGGGAAACTCAGTTCGGTTTGCAACCCATTTCCGTAGATTCCGGTTTCGCGGTTCAGGTACTTTTCGTTGATAGCATTTTTGATTTTTTCAGCCAAAGCAAAATATTTATTTGCGTCTTCCGGTTTGTTTAAAATGGCTGCTGCTTTTGCCAGAATGGTTGCATCCACAAAATAATAAGCAGTTGAAGTAAATTCCTTGGGTGCTTTCGATTTTACCGGTACCCAGTCGCCAAGGCCCCAGTCGGTAATTCCGGTTGGATACTTCTCAGCAATATGGTCGATATATTTTCTTAGGGTTTCATAGTTCTCCTCCAAAATTCTTGCATCGCCGTAAAACAGGTAAATATTCCATGGAATAATGGCAATAGTGCTGGTCCAGTCGGGTCCGTTTGCCCAGGTATAACCCCAGCCGTCAGTAGGAACAATGGCCGGAAGTACGCCATTCGGTTGTTGTTCGTCGCGGTGGTCGGCCATCCATTTTTCGTAAACGGTTATTGCATCGAAGTTGTATAATCCGGTTTCAATATTAATTTGTGCATCGCCTGTCCATCCGTTCTTTTCGCGCTGCGGGCAGTCGGTCGGGTAACCAAATAAATTGGAAAGATAGGATGAATTGGCTGCCTTCCAGGTTTTATTCAAAACTTCGTTAGAAGAGGTTATTTCACCAACCGGAGGAACATCGCTGTGCATGAAATAAGCAGTCAGGTTTTCTTCCGAAAATTCGATGGGCTTATCGGAGGTTATTTCCACAAACTGAAATCCTTTGTAATTAAACTTTGGCATGAATTCATCGTTTCTGCCGCTCAGAATTACAATATCAGTTTGAAACGGATCGGAATCATCGGTTGGTCGGTAATGAACATCGATGTTTGACATATCCACATGTCCGTTTTCATATAAACGTTCGCCATGTTTTAGCTGAATGGTGGTTCCTTCTGTTCCCTTTATTTTAAGCTTGGTTACACCGGCCATGTTTCGTCCAAAATCAACCACATAATTACTTTCGCTAAACTTTGTCACCTTTTTTGCCGGAATTTCCAAAACATTTCGGATTGGCCGTAATGCCTGTGCTGTGATGTTTTTTGAAGGAGCATTGGTTAGCATAGCACCTTTCCATTCAGAATCGTTAAAGCCGGATTTGTTCCATCCCGGTTGCTCCAAACGTGCATCATAATGTTCTGCTGTGTAAATACTGTTGAAAATTACAGGAGAAAGCGAGGTTTTCCAGTTTTGGTCGGTGGAAACAATCTCTTCGGAACCATCGTCGAAGGTAATTCTTAAATCCATGCAAAACTTGGGACGGGCACGCCACGGCGCTTTGTCGAAATACCAAACGGCAGTTGACTGATGATTGTACCAGCCGTTGCCCAGAATTACGCCAACTGCATTTTCTCCGTTTTCCAGATTATCGGTTACATCGTAAGTAACATAAAGCGTTCGGCGATCAAAACGCGTGTACATCGGGTCAAGACGGTGGTTGCCTATTTTTTCCCCGTTCACGTAAAGTTCATATAACCCGGCAACTGCAATATAAGCACGTGCCGATTTTATCTTTTTCCCAACGTTAAAATCTTTGCGGAAATAAGGGGCAGGTTTGATGTTGAAATCGTAACTGTCGGAAATCCAGCTTCCTTTCCAGTTGTTTTGATCCATCATTCCGGTTTCGAAGCTTGCCATTTTTGAATAGGCAGACCAACTACCATCCTGTAATTGAACTCTCACTTTCCAGAAATAACGGGTAAAAGGCTGAAGCTCTTCACCGTTATACACTGCGGGAAGAGTTGCCGAAGAAATCCTACCTGAATCCCAAACATTTTCATTTTCAATATCCAACGAATCCGGACTAACGAGGATCAGATAAGCTTGTTGCAGGGTTCCCGGTTGATCGGATTGGAGCTGCCATGAAAACCGCGGATTCTTTGTGTCGATACCAATCGGATTTTCAAGATATTCGCATTTGGGATTTTTGATTAACGTGTTGGCTTGTAGGATATTATTAATCGAAAAAAAACTTATAAACGCTGATAATAAAATAATATGTTTCATTTTTTTGTTTTTAGTTGGTACCCTGTTCCAGAGAAATCGTAAAACATTAGAAAGATAAAAAAAACCGTATGATTTTGTATTGAATTATAATTTTGAGCACGATTCGTTTATTTTTTCGTTGCACCACCGTCGCTTATAATTTCTCGACGATTAAATACTTCAATTATAGTATTATCTGAGCCCGATAAAATATCGTCTTCGGTAAAACTTGTCAAAAGAATGTGTTGATCTTTTGTTCTGTTGTAATCGTAAGTAATATAAATTGTTCCGTCTTCCGTTTGCTGTCCGTCGGGATAAGAAACTCCCGGTCTTTCGTCAAGCAACAACCCGTTTGACCAGGTAAAACCATCATTTTTTGAAATGAAAGCCATTAAGTGCGAACGTTTGGTTTTCATATCTATGGGGCCATGTTTGACCAGCAAAAGGTTCCCCGAATTCAATCTTTGAATAAAAAAACGTGAAGGAGTATGTTGAATTCCGGAAGGAATTAGTGGGGTCCAGTTAAATCCTTTATCGTATGATATGCTTTTGCCAATGCCATAGTTGGTGCGTACCAGCATCCAGAGTTCTCCATTGTTTTTTTCGATAATCATATGCTCATCATAATTTCTGAATTTTTCGGGAACATTAACGGCACCTCTTTCCTTCCAGGTTTTGCCTTCATCTAAGGAAACAATTGCTTTCGCGCTGTTATCGGTTTTTCGCCAGGTTGATGCCGGCAGCACCCACTCACCGCTTGAAAGTACAATCGGTTTACACATCATTACTCCGTTTGTTAACCGGGTTGGTTCAGTCCACTCAGGTTCTTTTTCATCGGGGGTTGTTGTTTGTATTGTCCATACCCCGCCAACGGAACCATCGTGATCTATAGCCTGAGCCCAAAATAGCCAGAGTGTTCCATTCGGCGCAATCCAGGCTTCAGGATCAAAAGCCCGCACAGGCCCGTCACCATCCGGGTCGATAATCAGGACTTCTTCCCATGTACTGCCATTATCATTACTTGTTGAAACGACTACATAGTTGTTTTCATCTTCATCCGGCGTAATTCCTGCATACCACACACACCAGATTCTTCCATTTGAACTAATTGCCAGGCTTGATATTCCGGTAAACTTCCGGTTTTCAGCTAAATGTTTTTCTTTGAAATCCTGCTTTTTCAGAATTTGGGGAGTATTTAAAAATGAGTTGTTTTCCTGTGCTTTAGAAACAGATGAAAAAGCGATGCAAAAAAGTAGTACGTAAAAAACAAATATTTTTTTCATAAATGAGTTATTAGTATTTATTAATCTGATGTTAAATTCTATTTCACAACCGTTACTCCGTCGGGAGCTTTGAACGTTGTTTCAATTGTTCCGTCTGTATTCTTTTTATGTTCAATCTCCAGAACTCCCAAGGGAGTAGGAAAAGTTCCTTTCACCCATTTTAAATCGCCCAGATGCGGTTCCAATTTAATCTTTTTACAACCCGGCTCCAAAACCTTCACCCCTAAAACATATTCGGTTAACCACGATGTTGGCCCGGATGCCCAGCCATGGCAAAAACTATGGCGAAAGCCTTCGTAACAATAATTTCCATACGCTGAATGCACATCAACTTTTCCTTCGGGAACAATTTCATCAATACGAGCAGCATTTTTGCTCCAGTCAATGTCAAAATCCTCCCAGAAAGTAGTTGCTCCCAAATCGAGCATGGCACCCCAATAATCGCGAATGTCATTTAATGCCCCTTCGTAATTGCCCGCCAGTGCTTTTGCAATTAACATGTAATAACCGTAAAAAGTGGACATGTTATGAACTCCGTCTTTCGACAAAACGTTTTTATCCGCTTGCCCAGGCTCTACCAGCCCGGACATGGAAAGCAATGCTGCTGCCTGCTTGGAACCTGCCATTTCAGGAACATGCTGTTTTAATTTTTCGATGGATGTTTTACAAAGTTCAAGGGTTTCTGCATCACCCCAAATATTACAAAGTTCGATACCGGCTTCAAAAGTTATAATCATTAACGACTGCAGCCCGGCATGAATGGCTTCCTGGTTTTCACTGGAAGGCCAGTCCAGAAATCGGTTTCCGTTTAAAATTTCCTTTCCGGAATCATCAATTTTTTCGGATAGTAATTTTAATAATGCTGTCATGTATTCTTTTTGCTCGTTCAGGTATTCCAAATCTCCATGATAATAATACCAGTCACGCTGAATCAGAATCCACCACATGGAATACGAACTGATTCCGTTCATCCAATTGGGCAGCGGGGTGAGGTCGCGTGCCAAATCCAAACTTTTGGGCACCACCTCATTATTTCCAAATACTGAATTGATGGTCATCACCTCGGGATGCATATCGCCTACCCACACCAGGCGATCGCGTTTTATGCCATCCCACAAATAATCCTGCATATTTAAATGCACGGTGTAAGCTCCCGTCATCCATATTTTGTTGAGCCGCTCGTCGTTACATTCAAAAGAACCGAGATAGGGAATGTCCCTGTATGTAAATACTGCGCTAACTTCTTTGATTTCCAATTTTGTATCCGGCGCAATCAAATCGATACGCACAAAGCGAAAACCACTGTTTCCAACAAGTAACCGCCCGAGCCACGGCAAAGTCACCTCAAAATCGCGCATTGCATGATCGTTGGTCGCACCTCCTTCTCCGGCAGTAATCATTGTTTCGCTCACCGACTCTCCAAAACGAACCCGAACTTTTCCTGCCGGTTTTGAATTATTAATCGTTGTTACGATTTCTATTCCGCCCTGTATTTCACAACCAAAATCGAGAATGATTCCTGGTTGCGCTCCATTTTTACTGTTTAATGTGAGATACTTTCCTTCGTTTAAATCAGCCTGACCAATTCCGGGTTTCAAAATACTTTCGGCATTTTTTACCAGTTCCCCAGCATTGTCGGTAGTCCAAACCACGCGGGTAGGTGCAAGATACTTTGTAGCCAAAGCCGTTGAGCGAATATTTTTGTTGGCCGATACTACAACCGACGGAACCTGTTCAGTAGTTTCTCCGGTTTGCTCAATTATTTTAGGCTTTTGGTTCTGCACACACGAGCTAAATACAAATACTACCAAGGCAAGAATAAATATTGATTGGCGCATCTTTTTTATGATTTTAGATTTCATATTGTTTAATTATCTGATAAATTGCTGTTCTTTCATCCATTGAAATGCATAGCCGAGCCAGTTGGATTTTGCCGGCTCCAGTGGGAACCCGTGTTTGCCAGATGAAAACAAATGCATATCTGCCGGGACGTTTTTAGCTTTCAGCGCTTCATAAAAACGAATACTGTTTTCAATAGCGACCACATCGTCGTCCATGGCGTGCGTTAAAAATGCCTGTGGTGTATTTTCTGTTACTTGTTTTTCGTTGGAAAACAGATCCAGTAATTCCCGTGTCGGATTCTTTCCCAGCAAATTTTCGCATGAACCGGCATGTGTTAATCCCGGCTGCATGGAAATAACAGGATAAATAAGCATCATAAAATCGGGACGTAGATTAGTAGATTCATCATTTTGAATATAGCTTTTTGTAAAATGTGTTCCTGCTGTTGACGCCAAATGTCCACCCGCGGAGAAACCAATAATTCCTATTTTATTGGGATTTATCCCCCATTTCTTTGCGTTGTCGCGAACGATTTTTATGGCTCGCTGCGCATCTTGCAGAGGAGCAATTGATTTATTGCTGCATGTTTTGTCGCTAGGTAACCTATATTTTAATACAAAAGCGGCAACCCCTTTTTCATTCATTGCACGGGCTATATCGTGCCCTTCATAACTGGCACACACAGCACCGTATCCTCCTCCCGGACAAATTACAATTGCAGTTCGGCCTGTATCCGCATTCTCCGGAATGTAAAGGGTTAAGTCCGGTTTTGAGACTTTCTGGTAAATCCCATTGTTGTTAATTTCCTGATAGTCATAGGGAATTTCTCCGGGAATAGCTCCCTCATACAAAGGAATTATCTGTTGAGCCTTTAACGGAACATTAAAAAGCAACAAAACAAAACAGATTAAACTTAGTGCTTTCATTTTATACATTTGATTAATTCAATACAGTGCAAAATCTTAAAATAAGTTGTATTTGCAAAAGAACCGATGTGCTTTACCTTCATCTTGCAAATCATGTAGCAGTTTCTGTGCTTTTTCAACTTTAACAAAATCTATTTAACAGAATCATCCTGAAATATTTTAGGGTATTTTCGGATAAAATATGTTGGGGTGCAAGCCCAGGCATGACAATAACTATTTATTAAATGTGAATTGTATGGAGAGAAAAGATCGTTATCCGGTACATAAACTTCCCAAAATGTGTCAGCCCCTTTTTTCACCATGCCTCCCCAATAGGACGTAACAACATCTTTTGCTTCCTGTTTTAATCCCACATTAATCATTGCTTCAACAACATAATGAAACATGTATGGTGCGCCGGGATAAACCACATTTTTAATTTCATTTATTTTTTTGAAAGCTTGACTTCCTTCCTCTTTCGAAGCAACACCACTTAGCACCATCCATGCTTGCGAGCCGTAGGATACCTGTTTTTTATCGCCACTAACAAAAACGCCTTGCTTTTTGTCGTATAAGTTTTTTCGAGCAGACTTAGTCAGTTTATCAATCAATGCAGGAATTTCTTTAAGTTCATCTTCTTTGCCTAACTTTTTCGCCAGTTCATATGTGTTTTTATAAGCCCAGATAACACAGCCCTGCATGCATGCCTGTTTATCGAGTTCTTCATTCCAGTCAAAAAACAACCACCAATCTTTATCGGCACGTTTATAGTCGATTAAGCCATTTTCCAGTATATACTCTTTGGGAAACTGAACCTGCGATTTTACAACAGGCCAAAGGTCATTTGCCGTTTCAAAATCGCCGGTAGCATCAAGATATTCTTTTAATACAACGTTGTATATTAAAGCATAATCGAATAAATGGCTAATCTCCGAATGTGGTTCCGGGCGTTCAAATACATTGGGCGGTAAAACTCCGTCGGGCAGAATCAGGCCAGCGAACAGGTATAAACAGCGTTTTGTAAGACTATCATTTTTAAAGGAATATTTGTTCGACAACATTTCAAGGTACAAATCACCAATCCAAAGGCGTCTGTCACGTTTAGGGCCATCTTCATAAACGGTTTGCATGCATTCTTTTAGTGTATTTAGCGCAACCTTGTCGATTTTTTTAATTAATTCTGGTGTGTTCGAGGCCAGTGGTTCCGGTTTTACCTTAACCGAAGTAGTTGCATTCAGGTATATTTCCGATATTCTGAAATCAGGGGCAGTCCCCAAAACATCAATTCGAACATATCTGAAAGATACTCTCCGCGGGATCGTAACTGTACAGGGAACTTCCGTAACGGTTATAATTTCGTCCTGCAACCAGGATCGGCTAAGAGTTCCCTTATAGGGATCAAACGGCAGAAGCGCCTCTGCAGGGGTTTCTGCAAATGTGAATTTCACCCGGACCGGAGCATCTACTGCCCTTTTTTTCTCGTCAATTTTAATGGTTAAGAAACCAGTTAAATGATCTCCAAAATCAAATACTTTTCCCGATTGCTGTTTCATGCCGTTATTATAAAATTCCTCTAACCCGGAAACGGTCTGAGCTTTATAACCCTGGAAAGCGGAGCTGTCCTCTACGATTGAAACAAGAGTTACCGGATTCTTTTGCGAAACCACCAATGTTGGTGTATTGGCTTCTGCAATTTCGAGCCATCTGTTTTTTTGTGCCTGTGAAAATTCTTGTGCCGAAAGTTGGAAACAGATAAAAAACAGGAATAGTGAATTTGTTACTAATTTTTTCATTTTAGTTATTTGATTCAATGTGTTGAAATATAGTTTTTGCAATATTTTTTTGTCCTGTGGTATTGGGTTAAAATTCAATTGAAGATTTAATTTCAACGGGCCCCAGTAAGCCTGATGGTTGTAATTTACTATCTGCTTTATAAGGATTGACTAAACACCAGGTTTCCCTTTTGTTTTCCGGTAGATTTTGGTCGCCAATTAAACGATTTACCCAGGTATTAACAACCTCAATTTTTATTTCGTTTTCTCCTGTTTTTACAGCTTTGGAAATATCGAGCCGGTATGGCGGTGTCCAAACTCCTCCAACATAAGTGCCATTAACTGTAACTTTTGCCATTGCCGATAGTTTTCCAAGATCAATAAAAATCGGATCGTTTCCGGGTAGTTCTGCTAAACTGAAGCTATTGGAATAAACAGCAGTTCCCGAATAATATTTTATTTGTTCATCCGAAGAAAGTGTCCAGTCTTCAAGTGAATCAAAAATAACCGGTTCTTTAGGGCCTCGCATGGAGGGGTCGAACTGAACCTGCCAGTTTTCTTTTATTTCTTTTATTACTTTCTGCTCCGGGAAATTTTTCTCAATTTCTTTTTCAGTTGCATTTGCCGCTTTTTCACGGAAAACAATAAATGCGCTTTCATAAGGCGCCAGTTTCAACGGAACTTTCACTCCGGTTTCAGTCTGTTCAAATGCAGGAAGTTTCCGAATCGTTCCATCGGTAGCCTGCCAAAGTTCGGGTTGTTTATTTTTCACCCTGAACTCAGGAGAAAATACTTTCTCTGTATCCGTTTGATTCGAAATAAAGTAGATTTCGGTGTTGTCCATTTTTCGATGCCCAAAATGGATGCTGTTATCTTCGGGCAATTTGCAATCCGGAACACAACGAATTATTTCAAAAGCTTCTTTCATTGTCAACCCATTCAAAATCATTCCCTTTCCAAAAGAATGTGTTTTTACATTTTTTCCATCAATGTTGCCCCACAATTCTTCAGCTATTTGTTTTACCTGCTCATCAGCTTCCGGTTGATTTTGAAGGCTGGGTGAACGATTAGGGGTCGGCCCTAAAACGATAGCTCCGTCAGCTACTAATTGTTTTATTTTTTCCAGCAATTCCGGGCGCATGGTTTCCAGTTTCGGAAGTACCAAAATGCGGTATTGAGTTCCATGCGGTAATGTTAGTAGCCCGTTTTGGACCGTCATATATTTTTCGATGACTTCTGCGTTGATGTAATCAAACTGATATCCGACAGGAAGTTCCGGGTCGGTAATTCCGGTCATTTTCGGGGCATCTTCTCCTATGAAATAAGCTGCATCGGCAACATTCAATCCTTGCTGAAGCATAAAATTGGTTCGCTTGAGATAATCGGTGTAAACATCCATTTGAGAAAACCAGGTATTTTTCCGGTTGAACTCATTTCCAAACCAGGCGTTCACTCCCGGGTTTTTGTCTTCATAAGGTTGAGAAACATAAACATGTAAAATGGTGTTGTTAATACCTTCTGCAAAAAAGCGATCGCCACGCTGTTTAAACATAGCCGGATAACGGCTAAAAGCCGGGCCACCGCAGGTATTTGATTCTGCTGAAATTCGTGTTTTTCCATAAATATGCCCACAGGAAGTTGCCGCCCGGTTTTCAATATTTCCCAAATCGCCTTCACTCCAAAACTCGCCGCCAATTCCATCCGACTGCCCTCCGTACATCAAAAATTCTCCGGGGAAACCCCAGTGCCCGTAATTTTCAAGCCAGGTTTTTAAGCCGTATTCATGGCAGGCATCGCGCAAACCGCCAACATAATCATAGGCTACTTTATCGGCCACCATTCGGCGCACGTCCCACAAAAAACGGTCAGACGCTTCCTGGCTTTCAACCACAAAACCTTTGTAAACAGGCAGGAATGGGAGAGGTGAGTAACCATAATGCTCCTGGAATTCAGCAATAAACTCATCGGTAAAGTTTTGTCCCCCCATTTCATAGCTGTCCTGAACCACTTCTTTAAAGCTTTTTCTGTCGGCTTCGGGAATGCGTTTTACTATTTCTCCAATAAAGCTGTCGAAGTGCTTTTTTATATGTATTTTGCTCATTTTGTCGATTTCCAGGCCGGTTGCTTCCGGTGAGGCAGGGCTGTTTTGTACACCGGTTGGTGTCATTCCTGTGCGCAAAATTACCCAGTTTCCGTCCGGCACGTCCCATTTAAGTGTCCCGTCTTCTGAAAGATAGGTTGAAATATCAATCACTTTTGAAGCATCGATAACGGTTGATTTATCCGGCTCCACTTGTTGTTGCCACTGGTATTCTTTCCAATATGGAAGGGGAGTTTGATACATTTTTGCCAGCGTTTTTTCGGCAAAGCGCTCCACTCTTGGCGATGAAGAAAGTTTGATTTCTGCCATACCGCTTTCTTTCCGGTAATCTTTTATTGTTACCCGGAAGTTTTTTGACGTAACTTCAGGGAAAGAAATTACAACTGGTGCATATGGTTCGAACCCAACATTTAACGCTGGGTTTGAACGGTCAATTTCAAATTCTGAAATGGTTTGAAATTCCCCCTTTGCATTTTCAACCTGAAAAGCTGCATTTGCCTTAAATTTCTTTTCGGTAGTTTGAATAGAAATGCTACGGGCAGTAAATGGTTCTTTGCAACTGATGTTAATGGTGAAATTTTCTCCCGGTGGAAAATCAATTCCCGTATTTTTATCGTTATCCAGAATTCGATTTAAATGAGCAATTTTTGGGTAAGAACTCAATTCGACTTCACTTAGAAGCAGATTCGTTTCATCTGGAACAGGAAAGGCCAACGTTTTTACATCCTGAAAAAAATCGGTGGGCTGCATTAATTTTTTATTCAGTTTTAGTGGCCCTTTTACCCGAAGTTCTGAAGTTGCCAGGTAACGCATTGCTTCTTCTGGTTTTACCCATGGACCGCCACTTTGGCTCCATCCCGGGGAGTTAAAAATGCCGATATCTATATTGAGCTCCGTCGCTGTTTTTAGTGTAGTATGAAGTATATCCCACCATTCGTCGCTAAACATTTTTACTTTGCCGAAAGGAACATTATCCAGTCCAATATTTCCGATAAAGGCCCTGGTTATTCCTGCTTTTTTCATGGCATGAAGATCTTTTACAACGCCTTCTTTTGAAATGTGGTCGGAAATCCAATACCAGTAAACACCAATTCGAACCGAATCGGGTGGATTTACAAAGCCGCTTTCCAGTGTTACACCTGAAATATTTTTCTCTTCATGATTACAGGAAAATAAGGCGAGCAGTACCAGTACAAAAAGATGCAGACGAGTTAAATTTTTCATAGCACATGTAAATTAGCAGGTATATAAGAAATTTTATTTCGGGTTGTAACGACAAACTTCGGAGTGCATGGTATATAAACTAGGCTTCCTGCCGTCGAAAACCAAAATCGGGCTGGAATAATCTCCCTTAACAATCGGGTTTTCCGGATATTTTGTCCAGTGAATTAAATCGGTTGACATGGCCACATTGGAAGTCCACGTTACCGGGGAGGCCGGGTGTTGCCAGTCCATGCTTGATGTTGCATGGTAGTATATAAAATATTTACCGTTATATTTCACTACCTGATCTGCTGCTACCGCACCAATATCATATTGGTCGGGGCCTAATGGCAAAACCGGGTCGTCCTGAACGTTGGTCCAGGTTAATTTATCTTCGGATTTTGCCAGCCAAATGGCCATATCATTCCGTTCGTAAAAAAGATACCACTTGCCGTTTTCTATCCACACTGTCGGAGTTCCATAAGGCCCGGCTATCGTATCTCCTTTGGTTGTCAGGATTGTGATATCGCCCTGCTCTGTCCAATCTAAACCATCGGGTGAAGTAAGCAGATGAGCTACATCATTGGCTCCTTCGGCGTACATATAATATTCTCCTTCATTTTTGATAACAAATATGTCTTCCGTCCATTTTTTATCGAAAATAGGTTTGTCTGAATAGCGTTTCCACTGAACCCCATCTTCAGATGTTGCATAACCCATATATTTTTCTTCAGAAAGAGCCGGATTATAGCCGGTGTACCACATTTTATAAATGCCGTCTTCAAACAAAATATACCCCCGCTCTCTGATTTTTTTGTCCCAGGTATCTGTTCCGGTACCTTTAAAAAGAGGATTTTCCTTAATCGGTTGAAATTTTACCATTTCAGAAGGGAAATCGTTATCATTCGTGCTTTTCTTTTTACTGCTACATGCTGTTAAAAACGATACTACTAAAACAAAAATCCAAACTTCCACCACTCTTGTTTTCATACAACTATATTTATTTAAGAAACTGTTTATTTCAATTTAATGATTTTTACCGGCCCCAATAATCCACTTTCTCTTAATGATGAATCTTTCGATGGACCACTGATTGTCCATGTTTTCCGGTTTTCTTCCTGTTGCCCTGCATCGTAAACAAGCCGGTTAAACCAGGTGCTTGTTACTTTAACAGAAAGATCATTTTTACCTGCTATTAATGCATCTGTAATATTCAATCGATAAGGTGGTGCCCATAATGCCTGTAATTTCTTCCCATTGAGCGAAACTTCAGCAATCATTTCTACCTGGCCCAAATCCAACAGGTAACCTGTTTCCGGTTTAACTTCATCTATATTAAAAGAAACGGAATAGGTCGCTGTTCCTGAGAATGCCTTTCCTTCCTCCGAAACAGGAAGATTTTTCCAGGCCTTTAATTTATCTAACGACAAAGTTTCGGGCACTCCCCAACCCCCGGGGAACGAAAGTGACCAGTTGCTGCTAAGTTCAAGGGCAATTGTTTCGCTACTCTTTTCAGCTGCTTTTATTGCGGCGGTATTTTTAGAATTGTGCCTGAAAACGATAAAGCATGCCCCTGCCTGAGGTAAGTCAAGAGAGACTGAGCTCCGGTTATTTTCCACCTTCGTTTCCAAAGGTGTTGTTTCACCGGTTAACGGATCCCAAAATTCGGCACTTCCAGCTATGTTGAAACTTAGTTCTCCTTTAAACCCTTTTCCTTCAGGAGCACATACAAAATACCAGTCGGCACCCTTTACTTGTCTGTGCAGCCATAATGCATCTCCACCGGTTACATCGGGCACGAGGTTCAGGGCTTTCACTGCTTCAAAAACAGACATTCCGGTGAGGACTTTTCCTTTGCCAACCTGTCTTATTGCCTGGGTTGCGGGGTTTTCACCCCAAATTTTTTGGACAGCATTATCGAAACGCTGTTGCGCATTCTTTTCGTCTTTTAACGTTGCTAAACCTTTGGGGGCATCGCCAACAATGGTAGCGCCATCTTTAACCAGACTATATATTTTCTCCAAAGTTTGGGGCAACATCCGCTCATTATCCGGCAACCACAACAAACGGTAAGAAAGTCCTTCCGGAGTTACAAGATTTCCATCCTCTGCTGAAATGCGGTTCAGCAAAATATCGGGATTACAATAGTCGTATTTAAACCCATCGGGGAAAGGCGCATTTTGATCCGGTTTGTGGCTAATTTCGTCGCCCAGATACCAAAGCACATCGGAAATCGGTTTTCCCCGTTCCAGCAAATAATTGCACCGCGAGAGATAATTGGTGAATTCAGGCATGTATTTCCACCAGGTTTGCCCCCGTAAAAAAGGAGTTCCGATGGAAGAGCCAAACGAAGTTCCCGGTGGCAGGAAGTCGGTGCGCGGATTGTGTGTATAGGTATGGAATACCTGGTGAGTGACGCCATCAACCGCCTTAATATTTGCTATTTCTTTTAACATAGACAGATGCTCGTCCCATGTTAATTCAAATGAAGTGAAAGCTTCTGCTGCCACACGCGGCTTACCATATAAGCGGGCTGCCGAAACAGCCGGTTTTATAGGCTTAAAATTGGACGAGCCCACAAAATTATCGGAAAGAGGTTGCCAGTATTCACACATGGGAACGTCGGCATATTTGTAATATTCCAGAATATCGGCCGGGAATATGTCTCCCGCAGCCGTTTCGTAAGCAACGGATAACCCGTTTTCTTTTGCCAGTTCGGCCATACGCCCGTAAAATTTATTGGCGAACAAAGTTCCAATGGTTGAACGCCAGTCGAGCAAAAAACGCGATGTGGTTTCCTGGTCGTTAACAACATATCCAAATACGGCTGGCAACCATTTCCTCAGGGTGTATCCCGAATTACTTTCGAAATCAGTTTCCATGGTATTTGTCCATGTTTGTGTTTCACATTCCCAACTGTCGAGCAACATTCCGTTTAGCAAACCTCCTGCCAGCGGCCCGTTTGCCAACCTTCCAATATATCCGGAGAAATGGGCATTTGGCCCTTCCTCCGAAAGTTTATTGCATTCCCAGCCGGTTCCCTCCGGTGGAGCCGGAGCATTCTTTTTACCCGTATTTACATGTCCTATTCGCAATATTGTCCATTTTCCGTCTGGAACATTCCATTTTACATGTCCGGCGCTGTCCATTTTTTCAGTAATATCCAGAATTTTTGCAGGATCAATAAAAGCTTCTGTTGATTGACTGGTATGTTCACTATCGCGAACAAATCCCCGCAATGTCCAGCCTGCTTCGGCTTCCCAGTTGTTTTTTCGGGCTGCGGAAAGAAAATCTATGGACGACAAAGCCATTTCGTGTTTATTCTGAATATTTATCCGGTAGGTTTGTACATTTTCAACCTCGGAACAAGCCAGTGAAATGGGCTTATAATCCTGCCAGTTCGAAGAAGGCATTTCTACATTTAAGATATCTTTTGTCTGGTTCTCAGCAAGTACAGCCTGAACCTTAACTTTCACGCCGGGTTCGTAAGCCCAGTTTGGATTAAAACTCCGAACAGGAGAAAACTGAATTGTGCGCAGGGTTACCGAAGAAGGGAAACTCACTTCCACCCAATGTGAATGGCCTTCGGAAACGGAAGGCAAATATATTTTTTCGATTTTCCCTGCAAAAAAATCTTTCCATGGCTGACTGTCTTCACTCTTTACTGTTTTGGGAACAAGTTTGGTATCGGTATCACCTAATGGAGTAGGAAAAGCCAAAACGGTAATATCTTTATAATCACGCCACTCTTCTTCGCTGGGTTGTGGGAGCGGCAAAACAGTGTCTGCAACACCCGTGTTCAAATCGGTACGGCTGTAAACAAGGTGGCGCATTGCATTCTCTGGTTTAATCCACGGCCCGCCCGACATGGCCCAGCCCGGACAATTTTGCATAGTAAAACGCAGGCCCAGCCGCTGGCATTCTTCAGCAGTAAATTTCACAGCATCGTCCCAATTCGGACTTAAACAAGCAATTTGTTCATCAACACCCGGCCAGGGCCCTCCAAACTGCCCATGAAATAACTGAATCCCAGAAATACCTGCGCCTGCAATCGCTTCCAGGTCGGCGGTGATTCCCGCTTTCGATACATTCCCGCCAATAAAATGAAACCATGTTTCGGGGTGATATACTTTGGGTGGCGATAAAAACAAGTTTTCGTCATGTTGTCCAAAAGAACGGTTTCGTTCTTTCGCCAATGGCAAAACCTGAATTTGTTTTTGCTGTGGCGATTCTGTACAAGAGAATAAGAAAATCATTCCAAGCAATATAATAAATCGTCTTTTTACTGCCATTTCGGTTTGTATTAGTTTTTACATTTTCTCAATTTCATTGGAACTCTTATTGGTTATATCAACCTGAAATCCGTCAGGAACATGCAACGAATAAACGATTTTTCCGTTTTGTTTTTTCCATTGCAAATTAATGGAGTCGTCATTTACAGGAAGTACACCGCTGCATTCATTCAAATTAATATCTGAAAAACAGATGGTAACCTTTTTATTGAGATAGTCCACGTTTTCAATTCCTAAAACATCGCGGTACAAAACATGGCCAAGATAAGAAGCAAAACCGTGGTTACAACTGGCGCTGGATTGCATATTTTCCCATAAAGTACCAGTTTGCAGCGCCATGCCGTAAAAGTAATCCTGAATTTCGCCCAACAACTGTTTTTGTAACCCGTAACAGGAAAGAATATCCATGCGAAGGTAATTTCCGATAAATGCATTGGCCTGAAAAACATTGGGGTAAGTTACATTGGCGTCCCGGTTCGGACCAAAATCCTTAGTTAGCTTTTTCCATAATTCAGGATGCGTTTCAGGTGTCGCAATATTGAAAAAGAAGGCGTAATACTGACACACTTCGGTGGTATTGTCGGTTACTTTCAATTTTCCGGTTTCTACCCGAACGGCATTGTCTACGAAAAAATCTCCGTTAAACGATTGTTTCAGAATGGTTTGTTTGATTTGTCCTGCCTTCTTCAGCCAATTGTCGTTGTGATAAAGTTGCCCTGCTTTTTCAAGCACTGCGCTATAAAGCATATTGGTCGGGTAGTTTACATCCTTCACAAAACTGTTGGCTTTCGACCATTCCACAAAAATCCAGCTATCCAGTTTCTCAAGAAGTCCGTCTTCATTTTCAAATTTTTCAAAGTAACCGAGCAATTTTGAAATCGGGGGTTCAAGCCGGGCAACCAGTTCCGGATCTCCGCCACGTTGGGCATAATCGTGAATTTGAAAAATAAACCACATCGCCCAGTTGGAAATAAAAACTCCATCGTTGTGATCGGCTGGGTAACACATGGGCAGCATTCCGTCGGGTAAATATTGAAAGCTGTCGGGCAGTGCAAAATTCTCATAAAAGTTATGCGCCACGGCCGATTTACCGGTAAAATCCTTTTCCATAATGGCGGAAAAGTAACTGTCGCAAAGCCAGCCTGCCCGTTCGCGCGAAGGACAGTCCATAAAAATATCGACCGAGTTTTGCCGATATGTTTGTTGTGCTGCCTTAAAAATGGCATTTAATTTTTCGTTGTTGGAGTTAAAGGCGGCAATTTTATTTAATGGGTAAGCATATTCACGCAAATAAATGTCGTTGATTTGACAGCTTCCTTCTAAAACAATAGTTTTCAAAAACTTGAAGGTGTACGATTCAAAGGATTCCAGCTTGTAATCTCCGGGCTGCAATTCGTACACCACCTGGTTGTTTACATCCGGCATCCTTTTTTTTGTGTTTACATCGCCGTCGGTCAGGAGTTCGTCAAAATAGAAAATAACTTTTGACGGTTCTTTACAACTGATTTTGCTGCCAATAAACCCCGAAAGATTAGTGCCAAAATCGAATGTTGTAAACTCGTTTTTATTCAGAACGATGGCATCTTTCTTATAAGACTCTGAAACCGTTTCAATGGTTTTATCTGAGATCTCCTGCATAAGCTGCGACGGTAAAACTTCAATCTCATCTTCTTTGTAGCCTTTTAATTTATCACTGATTCTGGTTAATGAGCGATCTTTATTATATTTCTCCGGTTTTAGATATTGAATGGGTCCTTTTGCATACACACGGGCCGGGCTGACAACATCAAATTCAGGAAGTAACAGATTTCTCTCGAGTAGTTTTACTGCTGGTTGTTCGGCCAGTTGAAGTGTTTTGGCCGGTTTCTGTGCCGATGTTTTCCAATCGTCAAAATTATCTGCTAAGCGGTAGTATTCTGTAAATGGCCGCTGAAAGCTGTAGCGCTCCACTTTTTGCAGGCGTTCTTTTATCTGAAAAGCCTTGAAGCCGGGCTCGGCCCCGGTTGCCAGTAAAATCTTACCATCCGATTCAACTTCGGCCAGTAAAAACGAAGGTTCATCAATGGTATAGTAACTGTTTACATTGTATCCGGCAACTTCAATGGCAATTATATTTTCGCCGTTTTTTGCCTTGTTGCTTACATCATATTCATCTATCCGGGAAAAACCATGTGCCGCGCGTGCCGGGCCATACCCCAGAAATTCGCCGTTCAGAAAAACGCGGTAAAGGGGTGAGGCGGTTATCTTCAATTTTATATTCCGGCTCTCATCTTTATGAAAAATACCATGAAACCCGAGGTTCAAGTTCATTTCCTTTTCACGGCCTTCTGCCCACACCGGAACTGCTTTTTTCATAAAGCCGGAATCTGTCGGTTTTGGCGATTTGCAAGACATAAAAACTGACATCAGAAAGATTAAAAATATCAAGTTGGTTTTTGGGAAAGAAAAATTTATTCGGTTCTTCATTTTTTAGTTGCTTCAGGTTTTTATTTTCAGATGATATTGCTCAACACCAAACTTTTATTTTCAGGGTTCGATTTCAATAATTGTTCCGGCAATGTAACGGGTACCTTTATTTTTGTTGAAATAGTAAACCACCAGAGCGCGATTATCATCCAGCAAAACCGGCCAGGTGTAGCCCAAATCTGTACTTCCGCCATCGTCGCGCAAAACAATTTCGGGAGCTGTTGCAAAATCGGTACATTCGGCATTTAAAATCCGTGCCCGAATTCCAAACGGTTCGTGACGGTAACCGTAAGTTAGCAACACCCGGTTATCAGGTAAACGAAGCGCGTTTAACGGATGCCCCTGGAAACCCATTTTCTGCCATGGCCCGAATGTTTTTCCACCGTCTTTTGAACGGGCAATACATGCCTGATCTTCTAACCCGGCGGTGCGCAAAAAAGCGACCAAATCGCCTTTGGGAGTTTCGTAAATCGAGGTCTCGTTAAAAGAAGCTTTCTCATCGGAAGCGACTTCCGACATATATTTCCAGGTCAATCCTTTATCGTCTGAAGCCAGCAAATGTGTTGATGTTTTTCGTGGTTCTTCTCTGTCATGCGCTGCAATCACCCAGAAAATCCGGCCGTTTTTATCTTCGCATAAAGCGCCCCGGTTATAAGCAGGCAAAGGAATTCCAGTGGGAGTATAAAATACTTCTGATACATGCGGAGGATAAATTGGCCCCTGCCATGTATTTCCACCATCCATCGAACGCACTAAATAGCCACCAAGAAATGTATGGCCGCCAGACTCCGCCATCGGTTTTTCCGGCGTACTCTTCCTCTCATCTTCCCGCAAAATTGTCCAACCGTAACTGGCACAAAGAATGGTTCCGTCTTTCAACTGGAGCATGCAGGGATCCTGTGAGCCGCCAAAGGCGTGTGCATAAATCAGTTCCGGCTCTTTGGTCCAATTTTCAGCATCGGTTGAAGAAACTTTTACGAGGTAACTGTTGGCATCAACGTGGTAGTTTCCTTTTGCTCCGTAAATGCGACGATCGGGAGCCCTGCGAAATGCGACGATCAATTCACCGTCGGGGCGTTTTATTACCGATGGAAAACTGGAAAAGAAACTGGTATCCTTGTAGATGATTACGTCTTTAATTTTTTGAATACCAGGTTGTTCTCCTTTTGTAGTTACCGGGTTGGCCTGAATTTTTTCAAAGGAGAGTAAAGAATTGAACAATATAAGAAAGCTAATTATTGATTTCATTAAATTAAATTTATCGAGTCGTTAATTTATTAAAGTTAGAAAAAGTAGAATAACAAAGTATCCCGTGGCATCTGTTTTCCGGGAATCATTTTTCACTTACTTCCCCAGTTGACATTTGGTTTGGCCCCCATTTCAAATTTAAGCACACCGCCGTTCTGAATTGTTTTGTAATCAATCCATGGTTGGTTAAATTTCTCTCCGTTCAATTCAGCTGACTGAATGTAATAGTTATCTTCGCTCACGTTTCTCGCAATAATTTTAAAATTGTTCCCGTTATCGAGATGCAGCGTCATTTCAGGGAAAATGGGTGAACCAATCCAATAAACCGGTTTCCCCATATCAAGTTGAAATAGCCCCATGGCACTCATTACAAACCACGACGACATCGCTCCGGTATCATCATCCATCGATTCGATATATCCTTCGGGGTCTGTTCTGTAAATTCGTTTTACCACAGGTTTTTCAAAAAAACCGTGGTTATGATACAATTGGGTAACTTCTTTTGTGGTAAATGTTCTGGCCCACTTTTGTGTGAGATAAGGTTTGCCCAGTAAATCGAAAAGAAACGGGGCATGATAATCCGGTTCATTCAGGTGCATATAAAAATTATGCTCAAAGAAGTACTCGAGGTCATCGGCCAGTTTATCTTTTCCACCACGAAAATTAGCGAAGCCATCCATATCGTGTAACACAAACCACCGGTAATGCCAGAGGTTTCCTTCGTACACATATTTTTCGAACTCCTCCACGTCAGGTACAGATTTTCCATCCGGTGTAAAAAAACCACGTACATTTCCCTGGTTATCTTTTTGCTCGGGGCACCACAACTCTTTCCAGGCATCTGCTGCCGCTTTTAATTCTTTAGCCTCATTCGTTTTTTCCAGTTTTTCAGCCATTTCCATTGCAAGATAAGCATGGTAAGCCCGTTCAAGCTTCGCGCTGACATTATGGTTGTCAAAATGTTCGTAATCTTCTTTCATCCCTTTAAAGGCAGCCTCAGTATCGAAATCGCCCAGCCCTTTATTATAGGCATCCATCACTACAGCGCTGGCAAATTCCATCCGTATATTGGGTGTCGGCCAGTATTGGGTGTCGCCATTAGCGCGATGCTTGTAATAATCAACCAACGAACGGGCAATGTTCTTATTAATTTGTGGCTCCAACAGTGAAACCAGCGAATATTTCCTGAAATCGTCCCACAAACTCCAGGTACAATAGTAGGTAAAATCGGGAGCAGTATTTTTTGTGTTGAATAAGGAATCAGGTTGATTGGCCGCCCGGTAATCGCCATTGGATGCAGAGGCAATATTAGGTACCAGGTAAGAATGATACAAATGAGTATATAACAATGTATCAAACTCGCCGGAACCACCATTTACTTCCAGTTTCGAAAGTTTATTGCGCCATACAGAAGCAGTTGCATTATATGTTTTATCAAAATTAAAATCCGGAATTTCGGTGGTAGCCTCAATCAGCGCCTGCTCTTCGCTTAGGGGAGAAAGCCCAACTTTTAACTGAACCACATTATTCCCATCTTCCGGAAAATTTAACCAAACTCCAATTTTATTGCCATCTCTTACCGGAACTTCCCCTTTTTTATCGTCAGACCAACTTGTATAGGACGTAAACGGTGAATCGGTAATCAGTGCAAAATAAAGTTTATGATAACCGCCACCACTGTTGTGCAGCGATTTAATCATTCCGGTAATTTGCTGATTGCTTTTTACATTCAGATGTGCATCAAGCATTCCCACATAACTGTGCGATAATTCCAAAACAATATAACGGTCTTTTTTCTTTTCTTTTGGAAATGTGTAACGATGAAAACCGACTCTTTCAGAAACTGTTAATTCAGTTTTTACTCCTGATTCCAGGGTAACTGTGTAATACCCCGGCGAAGCAGATTCTGAACTCTTATCATACTTTTCCCTGAACTCATTTATTTCCGAAGTAAATTTCCCAATTCCGGGTTTTATCAGGATTCCGCCTCCTTTTCCTTTGGAGCCGGCCCCACCGATCCTGAGATGAGAAAATCCTTCAATAAATTTATCTTCGTAGTAATAACCCACGTGAGACTTTCCTTCTGTTTCAGGCGACAGGTGAACCAACCCGAAAGGATAGGTTGCTCCCGGATATAACTGACCGTTATCGCCTTTTGTACCAATAAAGGGATTTACATATTTCAGCGGATCTTTTTTTTCCATCTGTTCGGGAACTTTAGATGAATTGCATGCCCCAGCTAATATCAGAAAAAACAAAGCGGCAATAAAATTTGATGGTCTTCTGTATTTAAGGCTAAATCTCTCTTTTTGAAGTTTTATCATAGGTTTAGGTTTATTTATCATTTACAATTATAGGGTTTGTAAACTGATCTAATTTTGAAATTTTTCTGTCAAATCGCCCACCTTTCAGAGGATGACATTTCGCGTCAGGAAGAAGCTCAAATAGGAGGATATTGTAGTTTTTTCCGACCTGACGCTTTTACTAATTGCATTTTTAAATTATTAAAGTGTTGTTATATTGTAACTTATTCGGGAAACCATCCTTTCAGAAACTGCTCCAGTGTTCCGTCGTATCCGGCTTCGGCCAGAAATTCCTCTCCACGTTGGTTTCCCCACGAATAATTGATAATCAGCTTCCCTTTATATTCGCAAAAATCGATGTCGGAATTATTGCGGTTTTCTGCCACTTGAATTCGTTGTCGCAATTCATCTGATAAGTCTTCGTTTGCAATTTTTTTGTCAGCATCGGAAGCTTTCAAAACCGGGTTTAACGGACTGGCTTCCCAATGTTCCAAATCTTTTGAACGTACGACCCTGGCTTCATATCCCTCATGTGCTTCAAGATAGAAATCGTAGTAATAACCATCGAGATATCGAAGGCAGTGTGGGGCAGTATAGCGGTCTTTGGCATAATTGTATTGCGACGGCAGTACTTTCCAGTTCTTCAGGTCGGGGGAAGTTGCAAAACGTGCCGTAAAACGTTTACCGGCTTCGCTTTCAGGTTTTCCAATTTCAAACATCAGCACATATTTATTCCCAGCCTTAGTCATTGATGTATTAAAAATGCCATAACCGGGTAATTTGAAAACCATCCAGTGATCCCAGTTTTTCATATCGGTTGATGAGAAAATGTGTATCTCTTCTCCGTCCCAGATATTTACGGCAGTTACATAAACTGTATCATTATCTACAAAAGCGCTCCCGAGGTGAAATCCTTTTGCTAAAGACGTGGTGGGCTCCCCTGTTTCATGGTCGATAAACCGAAAATACGAGTCGCCGGTATTATTATTCCAGTAATGAGGCCTAACATATTCATAGCGATATACTTTATTGTTGAGAACAACCGGAGAAGTTTCTACAAGGTCGCAATCAATGGTTCCTTTTTTTACAATTAAAGGACGGTTGTTTTCATCAGTCGGGCCTTGTTTTGAAGAACAACTCCCTAAAACAATCATGATAATAACCAATAAACTGAATAGGTTTTTAATTGCCATTTTCTTATGTATTTATATTTATTTTTCTTGAAAATAAAGGTTGCTTTTCCCCAGATCAACAGAAGTCGCCACTGCAATTCCCCGATTGTTGTTTTCATCAACTGCACAGTAAAAATGGTAAACAATTCCTTTGTGTTTAATTACAAAAGGTTTGTGTGCATATTTCCTGTCATAGTTTTCTGAAGAAGCTATCAAATCTTCACCCTGCCAGTCGGTCCAGTTCACCAAATCGTAGGAACAGGCAAAACGGTCGAAAGCGCCGGGTTTCCAGAATGCCCCGAAGTAAAACATTATCCACACATCATCTATTTTGGTAATAAAAGCATCGCCGGAGATGCCGGTTTTATGGTCGATTACCGGTTTGTCACCAAAACGTTTCCAGTGAACCATGTCTTCCGAAACAGCCATGGAAATACGTTCCGCTGTTTCTTCTCCCTTTTCTTTGTCGTTTCCTTTTGCATTGTAATACATTACAAAAGGGAAGCCTGTACTTTTTGATTTATCCAGGATTACGGAGCTTTTGTAAATCGTAATATTGTCGTACCACCGAACATCGTCATCATCTGCAGAAATAACAGGTTGATCCAGCCGCTGCCATTCTTTCGCCCGGGTTAATTCTTTTGACGAGGCAATTCCAATTCCCAGGGTTCCTGCTTCGTAACCACTGGTACTTCCTCCAAGATAGGACATCCAGTGTTTTCCCTTGTATTTCTGCACCTTGTAAGAACCTCCCCAGTTAAAATTCTGTAGCGCAATGTAACCGGCTTTCTGACTGGCATCCCATGTATTCTCAGTAAAAGACATAATGCGGCCTAAAGTTTTCCAATTCAGCAAATCAGGACTTTTGGCCAGCCATGTTTCATACCCTTTTCCGTCGAAGATGATGTAGGTCATATACCAGGAATTTTTAACCCGGAAAACACTTGGGCTGTCCAGCATTTTTGAAGCATCATCGGGCACCATTATCAAACCATATTTGTAAGGTGTTTTTATTTCTTCATAAATGCTCTGCATAATTTTATCAGGAACCTCTTTTTGTGCAGAAAGATTACCCGGGCAGACAGAAAGGAATAAAATGCTCAGTAAAATAAAACCTGCTAAGTTCTTAAATCTCATAACTGATTTGATAATTTCCGCTTTTGATGGTTATTCCTGAGTTCTCATTCTGAACAGAATATTTTTTACCATTCAAAATGTATCCATTTATGTTGCCAGGAAGTGCTATTTCTGCTTCCGTTCCAACAGGAACCTCAACTTGCATTTCCATAGTTTTATCATTCAGTTTCCAATTTACTGCAATTTTTCCGTAGGGAGTTTCTTTGAAGGTTTTTGCCCAGGTTATTCCATTAGGAATTTGTGGCTCAATAAGTACTTTTCGGTAAGCAGGGGAGTTTTCTACGGGCTGAATACCGCCGATAGCCTGGTAAAACCACGAACCGGTTCCGTTGTAGCAATTGTGAATGCGGCTTCTTTCCCCGTTCCAATGTTCCCATGTAGTTGTAGCACCATTATCGAGCATATACAAATAACTGGGATAATCACGTTTTTTCATCATGGAATACATCAGTTCGGGAGACTGGTTTTTAATTACCCATTCAGTAAGAACCGGGAGTCCCACAAGTCCACAGGCAAAATGTCCTTTGCGTGCTATTTCCGTTTCATTGAAAAGTGAACTTTTTACCTTTTCGAGTTTATCATTGGGAACAACGCCGGCAATCATCGGGAAAGCTAAATCAATTTGCGTTCCTGTTCCGTAGGTATTATTTTCTTTATTGAAGAAGGCTTCATTAATCTTATTTTGTAATTGCTCTTTTTTAGAGGCGTACATTTTTTCATCTTGTGTTTTTCCCAGGGTTCGGGCTATTTTCTGCATGTCGTTCAAACAAACAGCTACAAACGAGTTGTTTACAACATCCACTGAAGCCTCAGCAGTTTGGTCGATTCCAACAGGTGTTGCCCAGTCGCCCAGGTACCAGCCTCGGTAATAGGTATCGGGCCAGCGTTTTAACAGTCCGTCAACACTGTATTTATCAACATAACCCAACCACTTTTGCATTACCGGATAGTATTTTTCCAATACAAGGGTGTCGCCATAATTCAGAAAAGTATTCCACGATGCAGTAATAATAAAACCGCACCAATAAGGACCGCCACCTGCGCCGTATGGATTCGGCGCTGTATGCGGCATTCCGCCGTCTTCACGGACAACATCGGCCCAGGCTTGTAACCAGTTGGAATACAGTGGGCCTAAATTGTACATTGTTTGTGCTGTAACCGTTGATGCATTTCCGTCGCCACCATAGCCTAACCGTTCAATTTGCGGACAGTCAACCAAATCGCCGCCAATACTTAAACACTGAAGGGTGTAATTCAGCATATTATGAATGGCATTCAAATCGGGGTCAGAACATTCAAATCCGGAAGCTACTTCAAACCCGGTGCGAACAAGGAAAGCCTGCATTGAATCAACATCAGGCATTTTATTGAGTCCGGTGACACGTACATATCTGAACCCATGATAATTAAATTTATTGATGAAGATTTCAGGTGCCGATCCGGATGCATAATATTTGTCATATTGGTTACGGTCGTTAAACTTTCCGTCGTCGGTAAGGTGATCGCAATAATCCATCGTAATTTCCTGTCCGGGTTGCAAATCCTGAAAATGAATTTCGAGCCAACCGGTTAGATTTTTCCCCATATCAACGATAAAAGTATCTTTTCCAGTTTCTATAATTGCTGCCGGATGTATTGTATCCTGGATAGTATTTTGTTCGACCATTTGCGGACTAACGGCGTGAGCTGGAATTTTAATTTCTGATATTGGATTCCATTGTCTGTCCGGGGCATTTACCTGCACATCTGTTTTTGTTAAAATTCCATTTACTATTTCGCCTCCAAATCGGTTGGGGCGCCAGTTGCCATGCCTTGTGTAGCTGCTTTTTCTTCCCATCCAGGTGCTGTCGGTGGCAACTATCAACTGCCTGTTTTCTCCGGAAATTTTTTCAAGTTGAGCACGAACCACCGGGCCGTCGTTTTCAACCCCGGGCAGACCGAAAGTGTACCAGCCGCTACCGAGCCAGAGCAGTAAGTCGTTATTTCCTTTCTTTATCCAATTGGTAACATCGTAAGTATTGATTAACGAGCGTTTATTAAACTGGGAAACGGCCGGTGTGAGAACTCCGTTGCCGATTTTTTTTCCGTTAAGAAAAACTTCGTGGTAACCCAGCGAATTAACATGGAGCAGGTATTTTGAACCGGTTTCATCTACGTTAAAAGACTTGTATAACTGAGGACATTCGCTGTAGCCAGCATCTGTATTGTAAGCTACATATTTGGCTTGCCAGTCGTCTTCGTTTAATAAGCCAATTCCAAAAGATGCCGGTTCGCTCCATTGCGAAACATTTCCATTATTATCCCAGATACGGACTTTCCAAACCCCGGATATTCCTGATGAGAGCTTTTTCCCATGATAAGGAACAAAAATACTTGCCGATGATTCGGTTTTGCCTGAATCCCAGAAATCGGCTTTTCCTTCGTTTAACAGCGAAACATCGCTGGCTACCAGAAGTTGAAACGCTTTTTGTTCAGTTCCGTTTTCGGTGCTTTGAATTTTCCAGCTAAAACGCGGTGTGGTTTTATCAATGGCTGTTGGATTGTGCAGGCCCTCACATTTGAGATCATTTACATTAAGCTGCTGCTTTGTGCTGCAACCCGTTAAAACTAAAATGAAAATGAGGCTAAAGAATACAGTTAGTTGGTTCATATGTTTAAAATATTTATTGGATTACAATGCTATTTCTAATGTCAAGTTCCCATTGTTTTGTTTCCCGACACCACTTCTACTTTTTATATAGAAATGAGGTATTGAAACGTACTAAGGAATTTTCCGGGGCTTTTAGCCTCGAAACAGAATAAAGAAAATGCGCAAATAACAATTGTACTCATCATTTACAACACAACAAAAATTTTGTGTCTATAAATTTATGTAAAGTTTATTAGTTTATATACCTCGTGCTAATCTTAAATCTGTAAGTAAGTTGTAGCTTCTGATTCGTATTTTTATATAGCTGTAATTTTCAGCATGTTATTATCTCATAAGAGATATATTAACTTTGAACTAGTTTAAAAGAGCATCATGCTGTTATCGTATGTATTCAAAAGCTCCCCAGAAATAAGGATCTGGGTATTTCTCTTTTAGTTTTAGCCTGGCTTGCATCATTGCTTTTTCAATGGAATCACTATTTACGAGGTTGCTATAGAAGAACTCCATGAATTCTTGTGTTGCTACATCATCTACCTGCCACAAAGAAAGAATTAGATGATTAACGCCTGCAAGTTTAAAAGCTCTCTGCATCCCGTATACTCCTTCACTTGTAGTATTTTCACCTATTCCTGTTTCACATGCAGAGAGTACCACCAGTTTTACATTACTTAAATCTAAGTTTGCAATATCATTTGCTGTAACAATACCATCTTCTTTTTCTTGAAAGTTTTTTCCTGTTTCCCAATAATAGTTAGCACCAGAAAAGACCAACCCAGAACGGTTCATCGGATTGTTTTCCATTTTATGGATTCCATATCCATACAGTTCAGTTGCAAAAAGTTCATCTTCATCAAGAGGTTTCAAATAAAAAGCGTGTGTTGAAATGTGGAGGATGTCGTCAGTTAGTAATACTTCTTCTTTAAATTTCTCCTCTACAGCATCACCGGCCAAATATTTTTTTGTTTTAATGTTATTAGATGATAAGATTTGGTCTAATGCATTTATTTCTACAAGAGTATTTGGTAATGTGGAAAAGGCGCCATTAAAGCCTCTATTGGCATCCTTGTTTGATGTGGTAGAACCTTGATAAATAGAGTAATCCATCCCCCCAAATAGTGCAATGGATTTAAATTGAATATCAAAAGGTTTGTCCACAATGTAATAGGTATTATTCAAACGTGATAGTTTGTAAATATCACCTAACCTTTTATTGTCAGCATTAGTTAACGAAATAAAAGAAACAGAATGGAGTAGCCCCGCTGGTGAGTAGTAGATTTTACTGATATTTGATAATAGCGGTTCAAGTGGTTTCCATATTAAATTCGATAAGCCTGTAACACTTTCATTATAAATTAATTCTATCTTGTTTTTTTCTGATGCATCAGAATCAATTTCAAGTACCTTTTTTAATTCAGTTTCCGAACAAAGCCTTATATAAAACGGGGTTTTACATGTTTTTGTAATTACTAAAGCTCCATATTGTTGTGTATCCGGGTCAATATCTTTTTTATTAAAAACTACAAATTCAATTGCTATTTCATCTGTTTTCAGTTTTTCCTGGATATTTTGCCAACTTATGTCTTTAAATTTATCATTTTTTGTAATAGTCTGAGAAAGCTTAAGTAATATCTCTTTTTCGTATGCACGGGTAAGATCCTTTAGTGAATCTTTGTTTATTGCAATGTTAGGATTAAACAATTGGTTTCTTGAATCCATCCACTTGTTGTATAAAGCATAATATTCTTTATTATCGCTGTTTACAGATTCTTTTCGTATCGCACGAATAGTATTTAGCCCAATTTCTTTCGTTAGCAAAATATAGTCGCAAACTGTCGATGAAATAGAGCTATTCTCCTCATATCGTTTATCCAAATGTCTAAATACTGCATCTGCATAATATGAGTTTTGTTCAAGAAAATCTTTTCTGTTTTCTTCGGTAAAGTATAGCAATGTAGTGAGAGTACTTTTTTTTGAGTTTTCAACACCATCTTGCAAAAACTTATCGGCTTTTTTGACATCGCCTGTTTTTAAATAACAGATTGACATTGGTAGGGCATACGCTGCTACCAGCGCCGGATTATTGATGTTTTTATTGTAATACTCTTCATAATATTTTACCGCTTTAGCATATTCTTTGTTCTCATAATGTAAATAGGCTAAGAAAGTGATAACGCCATCAACATAATATTCTAAATTTTCTCTAACAACAGTCAAATAATCAGTTAATAAAGAAATTGCTTTTTCGGTTTGCCCTATGAGTGAAAGACTATGAGAATAACTGATAATATAAGAGAAATATTCGGGGGCAGTCTCTTTTGTGTTGTTGCAAAGTTTAGCATACAAAACAGCAGCTTTTTCATATTCCTTTTTGAAATAAAGAATAGTAGCTTCTTCTACCAGATAATCTTCCTGATTTATTGTTTTTAATTTTTGAACAGTATCCCATTTCTCATCATATAAATTTAATTGTTGGTAGATTGTTAAAAGATCAACTAAAAAGGACTCATAATATATGTTTTCGGTTAATCCTTCCTCTTCCATCCGTTTTACAATCTGTTTTGCCTCATGCTCCGCAGTATGATACATTTCTGCTCTTATCAAGGTGTTAACTTCCATCTGTTTTCTACTCAAAAAATCATCGGTTGATTCAATTGGGCCTTTTGAATTGTCTGAATTAGTTGTATTATAGAAAGTTATTGCATCCTGATAATTATATCCTTTGTCAAGTAGCAGACCAATCCTGCTTAAAGTAAAGGCGTAGGTTTCTTCAATATCTTCAATATTTTCCGCTTTAGAAAAGCCTCTTCGTGTATTAGAAGATATGTTCTCATAGTTTGAAATTCTTTTTTCGTGAAATTCGTAAGTACTTTTTATTATACCATAGTAACCAATGGCATTATTATAATCCTCTTTATCGTTATAAATATTGGCAATGCTTTCAATAATTATAAGGTAGGCATGGATTTCATCAAGCGTACCAAGGTTTTTATAATCAATATCTTTGATGTAGTTTTTGTAACTTTCTATAGCTTCTTCTGGCTTTCCATTTTCAATTAGCTCTTCTGTTTTACTTCTTAAATCTAAAGCCTCAAATGTTCCTATCAATCCATTGCCTCCATATAGTTTGGCTTGTTGTAAATTTTTGTTTAATGAATTTGATAAAAGAATATTAGGAATTATTGTAACTGATACAATAATGCTTAAAATAACCGTTCTTATTTTCATTGAACTATTGTTTTTAATATGGATATTTATTTAGTTTGACAGGTATAAAATGCAAATTTATCCAATAATATGAAACCGTTTGTCATCAGTCTTTTTTTTCTGTCTCTTTTATCCTTTAAATACATACAAGACCAGGATAATGCGGAGATATTTTATGTTTTACACGTTTCAGGAAATATAAGTATTGAAAAAACAAATGCTCCGATAAAAAGTGGAGATATACTTCAGGGAAGTATCGCATTTAATTTTTCTACAGATGATGATTTTGCAATTTTAGCAAGCACTCAACGAGGGAGGATGGTACTTTTTAAAAATAAGGAAGAGAAGAATATGGGAGAGCTAAAATATTATTTGATAAATAATGTGCTACCGGAAAATGAATACACGGGGACCAGAGGGAAAGAAGAAAATCAATACGCCTATTTGGTTTTCGATAAAAAAGACCAACTATTGTTTCCTAAATATATTCAGGTTTCCTTGTTACCTAAAGATGAAATGTCTTACTATTTTATCCGGATGAAAGTAAACAAAGACAATCTAATAGTTAAGCCGGAACTCAATGGAGATAAAAAAATAGTTATATCGCCAGAGAAACTTTTTTTATATTAACGATAAGCCGATCGATAGCAAATACAATTACGGATATTTCTCTATATTTCCATAAGGCAAGATCGAACAAAGATTTGCTAGTTAAAGGTACAAATCTTTCAATTTTAATATTTGAAGATGTAAAAAATGAAGTCGATATTTTGCAATCAGTTATGGGAAATCAAGGAGACCAGAAAGAAATAACCCAAAATTCAATTGATTATCTGAAGAAGTTTACGGGAAAATGGATGATTATAATAAATATGTTGTTGAAATAGTTTTATAGTTATGGCAATTTCCCGTCCGATAAAAAGTATGTATTAGCGTCTTTTTTCAATGCAATAATATTCTTTTATACTTTTTTTATCCCAGAAAATTTATTTTTTGATGGATAGAGAGGCAGGTATTTTGAGAAAATATCGTTGTTGTCAAAACAACCGTGGATAAATCATTAATTAATGATCTAATATTTATAAATACCAGCTATGATAACGCTTTAGTGGATAACTATGATAAAAAACACACACGACTAGGTAATGTTCCTGTTACAAACAGGGAACATCTAATTCAATTTCTGGGATATTTAAAAACACATCCAAATCAGAAATACGTGCTCTGTGATGTTTTCTTTGAACATAAAAGTATTCATGATTCTCTTTTGGAGCAGGTTTTAAGGCAACCCAATTTGGTAATTCCATACAGGAAAGATTCTGGAGATTCTGTTTTTAATAGTGATTCAATTAATTATGGTGAAGCCAGGATTTATTTGTATAATGATACATTTTTTAAGTATAAATTATTTAACAGCAAAAAGAAGGTAAATTCCATACCCCTAAAAATGTATGAAGATTTGTACAAAGCTAATATTGAACGGGGAATATTATGGAGTAAGATTAATGGTTCAATAGTTCTGAATGACTTTATTCCCAAATTTTATATTACTAATTATGAATTAGAAAATCTCGAAATAAATGCTAATATTCACTATTTGCAAGATGTAGTTACATATCCTGGTTTTATTATAGATGATATGGTAAAAGACAAAATAGTAGTTATTGCAGACCTATTTGAAAACGATAAATTTCCAACAATTGTAGGAAAGATGCCAGGGGCTCTAATTATGCTTAATGTTTATTTTTCTTTAGTAAATATGGAAAATAAAATAGGTTTAGCTTTTATGGTTTACCTATTTCTTATTCTTTGGTTTGTATCTTACTTGGTATTTTATCCTCAACAAGAACTTGAAGAAATTCTTAAAAAAATACCTTTTCTAGGTAAATTATACCTGCTGTAACATACTTAATTTTTATGTCTTTGATTTCCTACCTTACATACTTTTTGTTTGATTTAAAAATTAGCCTTTTTTATGTTTCATTTCTTCTATTCTTTGAGAATTTATTTCTTCATCGCAAATATTATAGAGAAAAAGTATTCAGTAAGGTAAAACAAATGATTTCTAAATGAGTCAACTAATTTTAAAATAGGACAGAATAAGGCATCGTTAAATTAAATTGGAATTATTAATTGACATTGACCTGCATTAAAGATTGTTTTAAATTACATTAAGCAAAAAAGTAAGTACTAATTTTTCCATTCACTCCGGTAGTAAAAACAAAATCTGTTTTCCACGCATAGTTACGGCGATAGGAAAACAGACAGCTTTAAACGGTAAAGCAGATAACTTTTTTTGTTAAAAGTTATCTTGCTCACCTGATCTATTCTTGTATCTAAGAAAATGAAATAACTTAGTCTTTCTTTCTTGTATAGGAATATAATGGTTTTCCCTCAATGCCAATAAAATACATTGATAAATCCGTTTTTGTTGCAGAACATAAACTGAATCCTGGTGAAGAGGCCGAAAAGACGGTCATTTCATTGGAAGAAGCATCGCGAACCTGAGAGCCTGCAGTATTTACAAAATAATCAACCTGGCTATCCGGATTTTTTAAATGCTGGAAAATGTGGTCATGAGCGCCAACATAAAAATCAACATTGTACTTTTTTAACATCGGATTAAGGTGCTCTACCAATTCCTCTGTGTTTTTCCGGGAAGGATGGGCACTGTAAACCGGATGATGTCCTACAACAACAACCCAGTCTTCCTTTGCAACTGCCAATACGCTATCCGCCCAGGCCAATTGTTTTTTTGCAATTTCCAGCGAATAGCGTTCGTCGTCACTAAAGCGCCCCTGAAAAGCCATTACCATTTGTTGTGTATCTAAAATGACCAATCTGACGCTTGTTCCTTTGCTTTCTTTCACTACCGTGTAGTAGGTAGCAGGCATTTTCCAGCGACGGCTTATTTTTGAATAATCCACCTGCGCCTGCACGTTTCCTCCATAGTCGTGATTCCCTAATGCCGGATACCAATCGTTATGTGTTACCGGGTGTGTATAAATATTTTCAAAAGAAGTCATCCACAAAGGGTCCTGGGTACTTTGCACTCCTTTAACCTGAAAATTGTCTCCCGCAGTAACAAAATACTGCATCCCACTTTTTAACGAAACTTCGGTCAGTTTTTCGGCAACTTCCTTTTGGTTGTAATAGCCATTTCTGCCAAAATCGCTAATAATTATAAAGTTGAAGTTACTGCTGCCAGGTAGCGGAATATCTTGCGCAAAAATGGCAAACTGTGTTAAGAAAAGGAATAATAAAATCGATAGTAATTTTTTCATCTTTAATAATTTTTATTTAGAGTTTATGTATTCTGATTGCTATTAAATACCAATAGCATATAGTTTTATTTTGTTAAGAAGGAATAATAGTGAAATGTTTTATTATTAGACATAACCACCCAGAGTCCGTTTGGAAATCCGGGAAGAGGAGTGCTGGTAATGTCGTTTCCATCACTGCGTTCGGCGCTTACCTTTATTCGTTTTAAGGGAATGTGGTTATGTGGATTTCCCGGTGTTCCTTCTCTAGGGAAAATCCAGAATTGATCGGCTTGTTGGTCGGAAACAATAATATATCCAGTACCATCTGCATTTTTATAAATTGAAATACCTTCATGGTCGCCGACAAATCCCTGGGTTGCAAATAACGCCAGTTCTTCATTCGCTTTAGGAAGGTCAGGGTTAGCATAATATTTTCTAACTCCCACTTTTTCATCCGAATAATAAACATACCCCAGTTCTTCATCCACAGCAATGGCCTCTATTTCTTTCTTTCCGCTATATTTCCCAAATTGTCTTACAAGTTCAATTTTAATTTTTCCCTGCTCATCGCTTTTAAGAAGATATTGCCCGATATATCCTTCTTCAGGGCCTGATTTGCCACCCACAAATACAAAAAAGGAATTGTCTTCTTTTCTTTTGTACAGCGCAACACCCATTGGGGCCCTGTTTTCATCACCATCAAACACAATTAAATCTCCTGAATCAATAAGTTCGAGATCCGGCAGTTTTAATATGCGTATGCGGTTTTTCATCCGTTCTGTTACAACTGCAATGTCGATGTATTTTCCTTTGAATGGGAAATCATAAATAATATCCACATTATTCGGTCTTGCCAAACCTCCGTGTATTTTCTCTACTTTGCCGTTGAGATTAAAAGCGTATAATGCTCCGGATGAATCTTTATCAGTACCAATTACCAAACTTTTTGATTTATCTGCTTTGTTGATCCATATTGCAGGATCATCGGTATCCCATTTTACGGTATCGGTAATAATCTTCGGCTCTATAGTAATGGTTGGTATTTCCTGCCCAAGCCCAATAAACGAGTTTATAGTAATGATGGCGATACAGATACTTATTTTTAAATTGATTCTCTCCATTTTTTATTTATTAAAATACATTGATAAATCGGCTTCAAATACGTTTCCTTCATTATCCGATGCAAGTACAATCCAGGGTGCATTTTCTGGAAGAGGAGCTTTTGAACCGGTAACATTATTCACGAAACGTGTTCCGTCTGTTTCTTTGTGGTAAGGGGCAATTACTGTTGTTTCCTTTTTAAGGATATTTTCATTTGTAGTATCTATTATGCCAAAAACGATTTTACTTAGGCTCCTGTTTTCTGAATTGTAAATTGTATAGCCGTTCAGCAGGAGAGAGGGCTGATTTTCCAAGGATAGAATAATTGGCCGGGAGGGATGTTCAACACTTGCCAGGTTACAGTACGGATAATTGCTCCAGCTCCCTTTTGGAGAACGAACTCTTAATACAAATTGCGGCCCTCCAACAATATCAATACTGTTTTTGGTTGCTGCCCAAAGGGTGCCATCTTCCGATAATGCAGTATTTAAATGATCGTCAGCAGTCTTGTTTCCCTGCTCAATAACGATTTCGTTTTCCCATGTATCTAATTGCTGGCCATTCCGATGAACTCTACTTTTAACTGCCTGGTTTAACTGATCCGACCAGATTACAATAACTCCTTCCTGAATTGTGGAAATTGCACAAATATCATCTTTGCCAATGCCACTTGCCAAGACTTCAGAGGCACCCCACTTCTTTCCCCCGTTTGTTGATGTCCAAACACAAACTTTATCTCCGTCAACAGCAGCAACATGGTAATTTCCTTTCGAATCGGCAGTTATGGTGGCTGTTTCAATATCGTGTTCCTTCCCGGGAGGAAGTAAAGTTGCCAGTTTTTCTACTTTCCAAGAGTTTTTATTTCTCTCAATGCGAAATACCACCAGGTTTTTTTCGTCTACACCTACAGCCGTAATTTTATTGTTCTTTACATAAACATCGGCACGACCCGGAACTCCATTCAGTTGCTTATTAATTTCGGGGTGTTCTATCCACCCGCTATTCGTGCGTTGCCAAAGCGATGGACCATTCAACCTGGGGATTATCGCCCACCAGCAATCGTCCATATACCATAATTTTGATTGCGGTTTGTCTGCTGTCGGGAAAGGATAATCGACCTGAAAAACAGGATGTTCTATTCTGCTGTTTTCTTTTTTTATTCCATTTGCAAAAGCAAGATGATGCATAAAAATGAGCCCTGCCAGAAGATATTTTATTTTTTTTGATTTCATGAATTTTCTATTTTTTGAAGTTGTTTTAGAATAAGAAATAACAGGATTTGTATCCTAACCTGAATTGAAAAGAAGGGGAGATTGAAGAAACTCTATAGCCTACGAAATCTCCCTGCCTTTGTTTTTAAACTAACAACTTACCTGTAAAAAGGACAGTTTAATTTACTTACACTTTCAGAAAGATTCGTTTTCTATACAAAAGCCATAAAATAAAGAATATAATAGAAACGCTTCCCAGTTTTAATACTACTTCGTAGTAACCTCCAATGTATTGTTCCACTCCGCGAAAAACAGAATTTACAACTCCGCTGAAATCAATAATTTCGTAGAGCATATATGCAAGAATGGAATTCATCCCATAAATTTTTAGCCAATCTAAGTACTTTCCGTAGTTTTTATAATCAACCAGAAAGAAAAACAATGCCATTAGTAAAAAGCAGATTCCACTGCTGAATAAAGTCATGGAACTGGTCCATATTTTTTTAATTATCGGCATTTGAAGCCCCCATAACTGGCCGGCAATAATCATTGCAACACCAATTATAAGCAGCCATTGTAATTTTTTTATTTTTGAAAGGTTGCTTTTCAAAATTTGCCCTGCAAAAACACCGGTCATTACGGTAACGCCAAAGTTTAAGCTGCTTAACAGCCAGGTATATCGGTATTTGCCAAAACTAATTCCGTTTTCTGTTATTGTACTTCCATCGCGAAAACGACCAAGTAAGGTTCGGTCGATGTATTCTGCTAAATTATTATCAGGGCCGAATTTTCCACCACCCCAGTCGCCAACGCTTACAAACATCATTAAGGCCCAATAAATTAGAAGTAAACTTGCTGTAACTATAATTTGTCCGTTTCTTTTCAGGTGCATTAACATTACAGCAGCAATAAGGTATCCCACTGCAATAGCTTGTAAGGTGTTTGAAAAAAGGAATATTCGATGAGGATCTAAAGAAAGCAGGTTGCCCTGGCACATCATTCCAAAAATCCATAGCAGTATAACTCTTTTCAGGATTCTTTTATACAATTCTGCTTTACCTCCGCTGCGCAGATGTTTGGCAAAGGCAAAAGGCATAGAAGCTCCGGCCATAAACATAAATAATGGCATTATAATGTCCCAGAAAACAAACCCTTCCCACTGGACATGATGAAGATTTGAATCGATCCAATTAAATGGTGCCCAATCTAAATTTCTGGCAAGGCGGCTAAATACCGGTTGAAAAAATACCAGGCAGAATAAATCGAAGCCCCTTAAAATATCCAACGAGCCCAGTCGCTCTGATTTTTGATTTTCCATTTTTGTTTTGTTCTTTATTAATTCAATTCTAAATTCGGATTATAAAATTTTCTTTCCTGTTTTTCGACTTGGTAACATTGAAAAATAGATATGGCCAAACCCCTATAAACAATTTAAGTAGTAGTGTACTGTTTTTAAATGAAGAAGTTATTATACTAGAGATCGATTTCTAGTTCTTTTTCCATTTTACCTGGGGCTGAAATCGTGATTTTATTATCGGTAAGTTCAATCTTTCTCCAGTTGGAAGGATCTTTGGCAAATGCTCCGGTTTTTACTTGCACAAGTTCGTGGTCGTTTCCGGTTGAAAATTTTCGAATATCGTTTACATGGTTGTGACCCGCAAAAATCATTTTTACCGACGGATATTTTGCCAAGACCGAAAACAATTCTCCTCCTTTTTCAGCAACATCGTTGCTTAACGGAATGTGCATTACAATAATTTCTACGTCTTTGTCCGATTCCAATATTTGACTTTCCAGCCAATGGAGTTGTGGTTTGTCGATATATGGGAGTTGTACATTTTCTTCATCGGTGAAATCATAGTAACCATCTTCCAGGAAGATAAAGCGATAGGTTGTTTCCCCAGTGTTAAATGTTTTGCTGTAATAAGTTCCTTCGTTAAAGCAGGCAGCGGATTTTATCCAGGCTGTGCGGGCTTTTCCTACATTGTTCTGGTTCGAAATTCGCTTTCCTTCTCCCCACGAATATGATATAATGTCGTGGTTTCCGAGCACAAAGTAAAAAGGGACCTGACTTTTATTTGTTAAGTTAACCAGTTGTTCTGCCTGAAATTTAAGCATTTTGTTCGATGCTGTTTCACCTTCGAAAAAATCGATTAAATCTCCGGTAGCCAGCACAAAATCGCTTTCGGTTTTTTGTGGCATCGTTTCTACAAAATTTTGCAGAGTGGCTTCTCCATTTTTATAACCGCTTCTGTTTTCTGCTAAATCGGGCCGAAGGAAATCCAAATCGAAAATGACATGTGTGTCCGAAATATGTAGAAATGAAAGGGTATTTTTTTGCCCCCAAATGTTTCCGACTGTAAATAGACTCAGAACGAGCAACAAAATTACGTTTATGAATATCTTTAAAAATCTGGTCATTTTTGTAATTAATTAATTTGATAGTAATTAATTGATTTTATACCCATTTCTCTTCGTTTTATTTGGATTGTTTACATGTTATTTTGTCTGAATATTTCTGCTTTTTAACTTTGGTTTGATATTTCTTAATTGGGTTGATTTCGAAAGTTGCTGTAATCCAAAATATAGATGTGGATTTTAGGGGGGGATTTAATACTGTTATTTATTTTCCCGAGGCAATACAGGTTTTTCCTGCAAATGTGAGTAAATGCCGGATTGTGGTAAGCGAACCTGCACCTGTGCCTGAATATTATTGGTTGAAATTGATTTTGGATTGTGGAGATTGGGATATAAAAAGGGTGGCATCTGGATAAAGAGATGCCACCCCCAATAAAATAAATGTATTTAGTTTACCAAAGCGGCAATTCCTGCTCCGATAAGACTGGAGTTTGGAACTTCCACAATTTCGTAAAATCTTCTGTTTTCACCAGAAAGGAATCCTTGCAGGTATGCTTCAAACAGAATCTGGAAGTTGTTCATTTTATAGAACGTTGTTCCTTCAATGGTCATCAAAACCGGTTTATCTGCCGATTTTGCTTTTCCGGTTTTCAGGATAACTGCGGCAAGGCTTCCGGCTGTTAATTTAGCCGAGCGTTGAATGAGCGAATTAATTATTACTGCTGCAGCTTCGGCGTCTTCTTTTGTTGCCAGTTTTGTTGCCAATGAATTGGTGCTAAGGTCGATTCCGCAAACAAATTTGTTCACTTCTTCCGAAGTAAATTCACCTACGTTTTTCATGTTTACTTTTGTTTCGGCGCTGAAAATATCTTCGTTGGCGGCTGCTTTGAGGGCAGTTGTACAAAGTCCTCCAAAATAACCTCCGGCAATCATTTTTTCGAATGAATACCTTCCCGGGTTTTTAGTTGTATTGTCAAAAGCAATATCAATATCGCTTCGTAGCATTTTGTCGAAATTCCCCGTTTCAATATTAATAATCTGGCTTCCCTGCGGATTAAGATTCGGTGTTTTTGTGATATTGCTGTTTTGTTCGATATAACAGGCGTTGGTTCCGGTTCCCAGAATGAATCCGATGTAAGTGTCAAATTCTCTTCCGGCAGTTGCAGCCTGTCCGGCCAAAAGTGTGGAAACAGTATCGTTCATTAAAACAATTTGTTTGTTGGGTGTTCCCATCGCATTTAGTAGGTTTTCTCCAACCATTTGCCCAATTACCTCGGGGGCTTTAACCTCTTTGCTCCACTCCAATAATTTTCCGTCTTTGTTCGGATAGATTTCTACTGCGTATGAAAAGCAAAAACCAATTTTATCCGAAACTTCTTTGTATTCTGTTAAATAAGCAGCCAGGGTTGCAAAAAACTCCTTGTTCGACAGTTCTTCGTCAACAGCAGGCATTTTACGGTGTTGCAGTTTTTCTGTAATCAGGTTCAGGTTATTGTCGAATGACATTTTAACGGCCCTGAAATTTGTTCCACCTGCATCAATGGCTAAAATTGGCTCGTTGGGTTTAATTGTACCTTCCGCACCAATATAAGTGGGAAGCATCAAAAGCGAACTTTCTTTCCCTTCGAGTCCGTTTTTCATATCATTAAGAAATCCATCGATAATTGGCTTCATGTCAATTGAAGCAGCTGTTAATTTGTGTGCCTTTAAAAACTGTTCTGTTTTATTCATTTTATTTTAGATTATATAATTTGTTATAATACGTTTTCAATTTTGAAGACCCATGCATGTTCGCTTGGATTATTTAAAGGTGTTATTTCAGGAATTGAAAGGGTAAGTTTATTCCCCGATTTTTTTGTTTTAACAACTCCTTCAACACCCAACATTTTTGCCTTTCCTGTTTTGTTTATCGAATTGATAACGATTGGTTTCTCCGGAAATTTTGTACAAATAACATACAAATCTCTGCCTTTTTTTGTGAAATAAACATTTTCCTGAATATTTTCTTGTGCACCTTCCCATTTTCTGGTTTCGTAAATGGCCTCTCCGTTGACATCCAGCCATGCGCCCATATCAAGTAAACGCTGCTGCTGAATTACAGGAATTCGTCCATCGGAAGTTGGTCCGATATCGAGCAGAAGATTTCCGCCGGCTGCCACTTTTTCGATTAATAGGTCGATGCATTGTTTTGAAGTGAGGTAATTGTTTAAATCTTCCACCTGGTTGTATCCGAATGATGTTCCAATGCCACGACATTCCTCCCACGGATGTTCAATCATATTAATATCTTCCACATCGCCGTAAACATGGCCGTATTCCGTAGTAAAATAACCTCCGTCTTTTCCTCGCGTATTCTTTCCCCACCGATCGTTGATGCAGATGTTATCTTTCACGGGCGACTCATTAAAAAGCCAGGCCAGAAATTCTGTGCTTTTCCATTTTTCACTTGGTTGATCCCATTCTCCATCGGTCCACAGAAAGTCGGGTTCGTAACGGGTAACCAAATCTTTCATTTGCGGAATCATATGATTGTCAACATATTCTTCCAGGTTGTTTTTGTAGGTCGGGTTATACCATTCATACAAAGAATAGTAAAAACCCATGTGTAGCCCGGCATCTTTTACAGCTTTGGTTAAATCACCACAAATGTCGCGGTGTGGGCCAATATCGACGCTATTCCAGTTCCAGCTTTGTGCACTCGGCCACAAGGTAAAACCTTCGTGGTGTTTAGATGTGAGCATTACATATTTTGCACCGGAACGTTTAAAAACATCGGCCCATTGCTCCGGGTTCCAGTGCTCTGCTTTAAAATCGCCGGCAAAATCCTGGTATTTAAAATTTTCGCCATACATTTTGTTGTGGTAGTCGCGAAATAATTTTCCTGCTTCGCTGTCTTCGTTAATTCGCCACCAATACCACTCTGAGTACTTGGCGTAAACTCCAATGTCAGCGTTGGCAGGGGCCCAGGCCGGAACAGAATATACTCCCCAGTGAATAAATATTCCGAATTTAATATCCTCAAACCATTCAGGTGTCGGACGACTGTTGATCGACTCCCAGTTGGGCTGGTATTTTTGTGCAAAAGAAGATATACTTAACAAGCTAATCAAAAAAATAAATGTCAGGTTTCTCATTATCGGTTTAGATTTTTGTTTCATTTTTTATTGAAAACGATCTTCTGTACAATATTATAAAATTTTTGATTCTTACCCTGCCTCATTTATAGGTTAAAAGCAAAAATACTTTCTTATTATTTAAAATTATTGCACAGATTAGTAGAAGATTATTGCAATTCTGGAGACGGTGGTTTTGATATGATGGATACCTTTTTCATGAAACTTTGATGGATTAATTTTAAAACACCTAAACATCTTCTTCTTACTAGTGTTTATTATGATAACAATTTGGGTTGATCTACAACCCAAAACATTTTTTAGAATAACAATCTTTCAATTTAAAACAAAAATTTATGATGAATTTTACTCCAATCAAGAGACTGGCATTGGTCTTAATTACTGTTTTTTCTTTAAATGCAAATGCGCAAATAAATGTAACTGCCGACGATTTTTCGAAAGTAATGGCGCTTGGCGAAAAATTTACAACCTATCTGGATTCAACCACTACAACAATTAATGTGGGGGCTGCCGGACAAAATACCTGGGATCTTTCAGGCTTGGTTGCTTCAGTCGAATTTGAGACAGAGAATAAGGCTGTTTCCGGTTCGCCCTACGAAACTGATTTTCCGGATGCTGAATATGCATCTTACTATCAAGGTGTTTTTGCCGGGGTTCAGTCCACAACCTGGGTTTATACTTCGGTTACTTCCAGCTTTCTCACACATGGTACAGGCTCGGTTGTTTCTGCTGCTGCTGGCAGTACAAAATCGATTATTAAATACACTCCGGCGTGGGTAGAATATAAACTGCCGCTGGGTTTCGGTGATGAGAATAGCTATTCAGGAAAGCAAACCCTGACAAATATTGTTACTGTGCCTGGTTTTGGCGAGATTCCATCGACCATTGAACAGGATATTGAAGTAACGCAGCATGTTGATGGTTACGGTGTAGTTAAATTTCCTGGTGGAAAACAATTGAATGCACTTCGGATAATTGAAGTTTCCAGGTTTACTTACAATGGCGTGGAAACTTCCTCTACTGTGATAAAGCTGTTGACTAAAACCGGTGAAAGTGCAGCCATTACTCCTAAAAATGAAGGAGAAACAAGCGGAACGATCAGTGTTGATAATATTAGCTGGACGTCTGGCTCCGGCGATGGAATTGTTGCGGAAGTTCCTGTAAGCCCTTCGGAACTGGCAGCCACAATAACCGATGAAGGCATTAGCTTGTCGTGGGTGGATAATTCGGACAATGAAACGGGTTTTTATATAGAGCGCGCTGAGGATATAAGTCTTTTTTCGTTAATTGACAGTGTGCTGGGCGGCATTACTTCTTACGTTGATGCAAATGTAGTTGCAGGAGTGCAATACACATATCGAATTAAAGCATTTAACGAAAATGGCGGATCGGAGTACACTTCTACAGTTACCGCAACCATTGAACCTATTGTTGTAAATGCCCCTGATGGATTAAGCATTTCGATTAACGGAGATGCCATTGATTTAACATGGGCGGATAATTCGGATAATGAAACCGGATTTTATATTGAGCGTTCGGAGAATGGGGGAGAATTTGCCTTAATTGATAGTACGTTTGCGGGTGTAAATATGTATAGCGACAATCAGATAGTGAATGATGTTGAATATTCATACCGGGTTTCTGCTTTTAATTTAGCTGCTATCTCCGGATATAGTAATACCGAAACCATTACGAAAACAACAACCGGTATTTACGATTTATTGGATGCTGGAAACAAGTTTTCGTTAGGCCAGAATTTCCCAAATCCATTTCGTGGAAAAACTTCAATTTCCTTTCATATTCCTCGTAACGAGTTTGTAACAATGAAGGTGTTAAACTCAAAAGGAGAGCTCGTAAAAGTTTTGATAAATAAGGAGTTGCCGAAAGGAGAGCACAATTTCGATTTTAACTTTGAAACATTTGACGGAGGTATCTATTTCTATCAATTAAAAACAACCCATTTTGTTGAAACAAGAAGTATGATGATTGTTAAATAAAGAGAATATAAAATCAGAAATGCCGTTCAATTTTTGGACGGCATTTTTTATTATTTCTGAGTAAAAGAAATTCAGCATTAATCCGATCTTTCATTGTGTATCGCAGTTGAATAGCAAATTTTTTGTTGGTGTCAAAAATTGCAGAAATGTATTGGCCGGCTTCATTCTATTGCTTTTTACTTATTTCCATAAACGAAGCAATGCAGATAGTTTTTGGTCAGATTAATACGAGGTAAGTTATTAATTACATCCACTTCTTTTTCGAGACTTCGGTATGATATAAAAGATAATTGTAAATCTGCATTGCCAGTTTTTCATCAATGTAAGGAATGGTCATGGAGCCGGAGGCATTCATTAAGTGCAGGCTGGCCAGTTTTCTTCTTTTTTGAAAAATAGTTTGCCTGAATTGCACCGATTGAATTTTAAACAATTCCATTTGTTTCCATTTTTGAGAAATGGCACCTTTGGAGATCCGGATTTGTTCTACATTCATTCTGAAATATCTTTTTTTCAAAATTAAATGGCAGTAAATGGCAGTTGCAGAAAGCCACAAAATACACCCAAGCCAAAACAACCATTCAGAATAGATAAACGGGCTTGCCACCAGAACAGGAAGCCAACCATAAATCAACCACAAACGCCGGAAATAATAACTATTCGAAAAAATTCTGGGTGCTTCCGATAATTTATCGACTCCAAACAAATCGTTTTTCAAAAGTTCAAGATGAGAAGTTAAACAGCCCGGTGCATCAACCAATTGTTGATTTTTTTGGTTTTGCTGCCCACTTACGGCTTGTTTAAATGTGAGATGATAAATTCCGAACAGTCGTTTCAACGGGCCGGTTTCCCAGTTGAGTTCCTGAACCTTATTGTGCGGAACAATTACATTTCGTTTGTTTATTAATCCTGATTCAATTCGGTAATTATCTCCCTTTTTTAGCAATTTAAATTCAAAATATTTCAGTAGCGTTCGGAACAACGAGAAAAAGATGGAAATAATCAGGAAAAAAATCACCATAAAAATGATGAGTGCGAATCCCGAATTCGACATAAACGTCATAAATTCGTTGGAGTATTCATCTGCTTTGTCTTTAAATAAATCCTGAACCTGCTGGAATATTTGTCCACCGAACGCAATGATAATGAGCGCTGCCCGGAAATGGTTCTGGCTGATTCCAATTTTAAGCAAGTCGGTAGGCGAAAGTTTTAAAATCAGTTGTTCCGGGATTTCAGCGGTTTCCGTTTCTTCCTGAATTTCTGTCGCCACGGCATTCTTTTTTTCAGAGCGAAGGTGGTTTTGCAATTCTTTGGCAAACTCTAGTTCAAGCGCATGAATTTTTAATTCTTTACCAACAGTTCCGGCGGTGTCAATTTCCAGCGAAACCACATTTAATGCCTGCTGGATAAGGTTTTGTTTGGTATTTACACTCTGAATCCTGTCTAATGGAATCGACAAAACTTTTTTCCGCAAATACCCTTTTTTCAGAATGAATTCACCTTTTTCAACATAGAAATAAAAATTAAGGAAATAGAGTATGGTGTGAATAACCAGCAGAATAAGTACTAATACAACAGATGTTATGATAATTCCCTTGTTTCTGAAAAAATTATTCTGAACAACATAAACCAAAATTAGCGGCCAGAAAATACGAATAGCCTGGCGTATGCTAAACAGGAAAATAAGCACAAGGCCGCGAACCGATTGCCGGGTAGGAACTGATAAATCAGGCTTACTCATGTTCACTGATTTTTTCGGATAAAAATGCTTTTAGTCTTTTGGCGTCGGAAACCGGCAGGCCCGGAATGGAAAGATCGCTCATTGAGCCGCCAGCAGTATAGAGTTTTACCGATGATAGCCGGAACATTTTAGCTAAAACACCTTGATTAACTTCCACATGCTGAATTCGGTTAAACGGAACAGTGGTTAGTTTATACGTAATTAATCCGCGCTGAAAAGAAATGTCCTGTTCGCGGACCAGGTAGCCTTTTCTTGGAAAACCAAGTACAGTTATAACCGATGTAAATAGAGTAATTAAAACGATTGCTGAACCCCCAAGTATGGCAACAATGAAAGTTGGTATATCTACTGCCAGAAACAAAATTGCCATCAAAATCCCGCTCATAAACAGCAATAAGACTACAATTCGGATAAACATGATTTTTAGATAGCTCTTGTCGAGCCGGTTAAATGTTTTGGAATCTACTTCAGGCAGATTCTCGGGCAGTAGTATTGAATTGCTAAAATTTCCCATCGTTTAAATTCTCATGAATGAATGTTAAAAGTATGAAAATCTGTTTTAATTGGTGGAAAAAATAAATTCTGTTGCATATCTCTGACAGCGAAAATCTGCCCTGAAAAAATAAGAAGTACTGTTAACAATGGATTGGAATTATGTATGTGGCAGAAAATAAAAAGAGAAGAGCTTTAACTTCTGTTTTTGAAATGTGTAAATGCTTATTCCCTTTTTACTGGTTTATAAAACTATTCAAATTTTTCCAACAACAGGAGCAACCAAACAAAATTCGATACTTATGCAGAATTGGCTTTCGTTTTAAAGTTGCCGAATTCCAGGTATTTTGCTTGATCGCGTTATGCAAACACTACTGAAAAAATATACATTAATCGCAAATCTTCAGAATTACAGGTTTCATGATGTCTAATTGCAAATCAATCTTGTAACCACTTTTCAATTTTTTGCATCTGGTTTTTTCCCAGGTGCCTTCTTTATTTAAAAATTCAATATTCTTACCGTCCCATTCAGGGGCAACGTCTAAAGAAAAAGAATTAAAGGTATCGGAAGACAGGTTAATTAACGTTACTATTGCGTAATTTGCTGTGTTCGATTTATTATAAATACAGAAAACATTGGGTAACTCTTTTACAAAAACCGGTAAAGACTCATTCGCCATCCATTCTATGGTCTGGCGCATCAATTCTTTCTTCTTATAATTAAACATACCAGAGGACCGGTTATTCGCATTAAGTGCTGTGACGGCAATTCTGCCCCCAAGGTTGTTCTGAAATCGATACATGGCAGGCATAATTTTTTTCTCTTCCCCATCCAAAAAATCGGTAATAATCTCAGCGTTACTTACGGGCTCCAGGATAAAGAACAAACCACTCTCTGTGCCAGCAGGGGCAAAAATATTATTATACATCAAATCCCCCTTAATGTTCGAAAAATCAGATGCGTCGCGAATTCCTTCATAACAGAAATTGGCTTCTTTGCCGATTGATACCTTCTCTGCTCCAATGAGTTCTCCCCATCCTTTCTTAAATAGTGAGTAAGCAGCCTCGCCATCCATCATTATATTGCCTCGAAGCAACTTTTCTACTTCTTCATTATCCATCATATCAGTCATTTTTCCGGAAATAAACTTAACATTTCCGTTTTTTGAAGTGTAAGGAATTCCAAAACGCCCTAATATGGAAACCCACTGTGCACCCGAATCGGTAGATGGACGTCCTGAACCTGTGTAGGGATTAACAATATGGGCGAAAGGTTTATGAACGATTTCAACTCCTGATACTGAACAATCTTTGACTGCACTTTTTAATGCATTCAACCGTTTCGTTTCTGAATGGATCATACTTAGATATCCCTCTTCTTCTGTTGGGTTATCGAGATATTGTGTAGGATAAAACAGCGAATCATCAAACCCGTACGATATGGCCGCAGTTATCAAACTTCTTATTTTTGCCGCAGACATAAAAAAACGGTTGTGGGGATATGTATCTGATTCGTGAAAACACTCAAAACTATCGGGTAAATGCTGTTTACTATATAGCGCGTGGAAAATATTATCCGGTAGCGACTGTGCAAGATCAGAGCCATAACTTGTGCCATAAAGTCTCACTGCTGGCCGTGTATTCCCTGCAAATGCCCGGGTCACGGCTTCGGTAAAATCTCCGTCGAAATCAGCAGAGCCTGATTGGCACAACATAATACGTGTTTTTGGATCAATTTCGTCAATCTTTTTTCTGATAAGGCTCGCAAGGTTTGAGAGAGAATCACGGGATAACTCGGCCCATGCCTGGCGTAGTTTCATGCTTTCCGGATTAACTTGCTGAAATATTTCGAACAGTTCCTCTCTCGAATAATATTTATTTTGCCTTTTCGCAAATTCAGCTAAATGTAAAGGACAAAAACAACCAAATCGAACTTCAGGAGGTTGGTGGCTTAATTCATAATCATCTTCAAATTGCACCATAAAAGGGTTACTGATTCTTACCACTGTGGCAACATTCCCGCTGAAATCTTCCATATACTTTGGGTCGATTGGACAAAGCGATATAGAAGATACTTTTCCTGTAAGATCTGTAATATACTGGGAAGGTGCCCCGGAACCAGACCGAAGAGAAGGAGCACACCACCATCCAACTTCAACATCATAAGACGAAAGTTGCTGTTTTACATATAAAACTTTCTCTCCAATCTGCCTGTAAATTTCCGATGTAGGGTACCCGAAAAGCCTTACATGCTCCATCGGATCGGTCAACAAAAATCGCCGCAACCCAAATCTCTTTTTTATCTCTATCATTTGAGATAGCATTTCTTCTTTTCGGTTCATCAAGAAATTGAATGGAACGATGGGATCAATTCCTTTATACAATTCCCCGGCACTTTCAAATTTCCCTTGCGCAAGCAAACTTCCTGAAGCCAAATAGGCTGAGCCCAAGGCCGATATTTTAATAAAATCTTTTCTTTTCATCTGATTTTTTTACTTCTAATTTTTAGAAAGAATATTTAGGAAACCCAGAAAAAGTATCTATTCATTAAAGGATTGATTTATTATTTAAACCTCAAACAGAAAACTATTATACTCGCTGCAACTTTCCGTCTGAAATGTAAATAATTGCTATCATTTAAATGTGGTAAATATTTCCCCAGAGTTCAAAGAAATATCCTTTTTTTATCATCCAGTCGATTGACGGGTTTTGCAGAATGATACAAATGCGATTTAGGCGAAGAATAAATATTCAGCCTTTCGAGTTTTACCTATAAGTCAACAAAGACTTGTGTACAAGTAAATACGACAAATCCAATACACCAATGTATCTGTTGGAAGAAAAGCAAAACAAAACTCATTGAGCTATGACAATTCTTAAATTGAGATGAAACGGTCTCCGCGGACTCAGTTGTGATGACGGAGGTCAGAAATGCAGATTTCGAAATCATTCATGCCGTGGATGTTTTTCAACATTTTCCGGTGCTCTGATTACTTTTTCTTTCAAATAATTATTAAATTGACTTTTAATTGAATTACTATATTATCAACCCTAAAATCAATATTTATGAAAATCACCTTAAACACTGGAAAAAGCAGCTGAGAAAAATTTGTATTTGACACTGAATAGAAAAAACCGGCAAGCTTTAACGGAGCCTGCCGGCAGAGATCAATAACACCCTTTTAAGGGCGCAATATTAACATTGTAAAATTAAAAAATTATGTCTTACTCTGATGATTTTGAACAATGGAAAGAAGCCATTGAAAACATTGCCTCAAAAGATGTAAAGCTGCCAAATCTCCCCATCGATGATTTTGTGGCAAGTATTGAAACCCTGGCTATTGATGCCGGCGAAGACCGCGAAACCCTGGCGGCTGGCGGCCTGGATGTAATGCTTATAGACGAATTGACGCCGCTAAGTGGCGCACTGCGTTATTGCCAGGCCAACTGGATGAGTATCTTCCGGGCGCGTGAGGAAGCCCAGACCCAATGGCAGGAACAATCTCCCGAGGCCTTTGAATTCCGCGATGAGCTCCTACATGATTTTTCGTTTGCTTACCGCAATCTCAGTGATGTGAAAAAGAAAGTGATGCGTATCCGTGAAGGCGGAAGTAATGCGGACATGGTACAGGATCTGCTTGAACTGGCTGTTTTGGGCGAGAGATACCCGGAACCACTGGCAGCTATAAATTTTGATATGGAAAAGCTTGCCCGGTCACGTACCCTTTCGTACAGTATGTCGGAATTGCTGGCTGCTTCAAACGGCGCTGTTGGCGAAGGCAACGAATCTAAAGTATTACGTGACAAGGCTTATACTTTGCTGGCCGAAAAGGCCCGGATTATTCGCGAGTATGGCCAGTATGTATTTTGGAAAAACGAAGATAAATTGAAAAGATACTATGCGTAGTAGCTTGTAAACTGCTGATTTTAAGCTCCCCTGTGGGATGTGGCTTTCCACAGGGGAGTTTTTACCCATGCCAACGACTTTTCACCCTCCCCAATACGATTTTTTGTGGCCACAACGAAAAATGACCTGCCACAACGGAAATTTTCAGTCTCACAATGGGAATCACCCCCTCCACAACGAGATTCTATATGCCCACGACGGGAATTGAGCGTCCATAACACAATTTCTGTTGCCCACAACGGGAATTGAATCTTCACAGCCGGCTTTTTTGTGTTCCTGATGCGAAACAGACGGGTTGCCGAAAATTTTAATCGGAACTCTCCGTGGTTGGATGTTCGGTGGATGGAGCCAGTAGTGAGGGTTCAGCGAATTGTATTCGCCGGCTTTTTTTTAACACGGTTAAAACCGCATTACCCAAGGGGCAAGTGTGTGGGAGTAAGGTTATTTTGTTGTTGTAAACGACTGGAGGCTTACCTATTCACTTATCTTTCTTTTGTTTCAAAAGAGGCATGAGATACAATCTCGCGCCAGCGAAGGGAAGTTTGGGCTCAGCGAGGCATTTAATAAGACGGGTTAGGTAGAGGGGATACAAATTACCGGCCGATTTTGTATGAAGTAAAAAACCACGTGTGATCCCAACCAAAAACACGTGTGGTTTTCACCGGAATCATGCGTGGTTTTATAATGAGGCTTTTGTTTTTGTGAATTTAGTATTTCCTTTTTAGCTTTTTTTCAGTTTTTCTGACGTTTTTTTGCGTCAAGTTACTTCAAAGACACATTAATTTTTTTTCAAAATAGCTGCCCAACCACCACCGGGTGCCAGGTTAACTTGCAATTTATTTTTTACATCAATAGTCCTGGAAACTTTAGCATAGTCTTCAGCATGCCTGTAAGCATTCACTCCATCTTGCATAATTTCCGCCAAGTATTTGTCGCCTTCAAGGAACGAAATGTCCAATTCAATTTGACGACTTTCTACATTGTTCAAAACACCAATATACCATGAGTCATTCTTTTTTCTGGCGATTGCAACGTATTCGCCGGTTTTTCCCTGCAGAAAACGGGTATCATCCCAAACCACAGGAATTTTTGAAATAAAATCTGCAGATTCTTCCTCACGATAATAGTTTGACGGACTATCTGATAGCATTTGCAATGGACTTTCGTATATGACATACATAGCTATTTGATGACATCTTGTTCCCATGCTCATGGGCCGGTCGAAACGATGAAAGAAGTTATTGGGTTGGGCATTTATCATTGCCCCAGGAGTAAAATCCATTGGACCAGCAACCATTCGGATGAAAGGTAACGTTACGTTGTGGCTCGGGGTAATGTGTTCTGACCATTTGCAGTATTCCAATCCTCTTAAACCTTCGTTAGTAATGAAATTCGGATAGTAACGTTGCAGACCAGCAGGCTTAAAGGCACCATGAAAATTGACCAGCATCTTTCGTTTAGCGGTTTCACTTGCTACACGTTCGTAATAGTTTACCATGTATTGATCATTACGTTGCATAAAGTCAACTTTAATTCCTTTAATACCCCATCTCTGATACAGATCCAAAGTGTTTTGCATATCCTGGTCCAGTGGTTTCCAGAGAACCCAAAGAATTACTCCCACATTTCTTTCATTTGCGTAATTTACCAACTCGACCAGATCAATTTCTGATGACGATTCCTTGATTTCGGTAGTGGATTTCGACCATCCCTCATCCAAAATAATATATTCGAGTCCAAACCTTGACGCAAAATCTATATAGTATTTATAAGTCTCGGTATTTATTCCTGATTTAAAGTTTACATTTCGTATGTTATTGGCATTCCACCAATCCCATGCAACTTTTCCCGGCTTAATCCAATCAGTGTCCTCCAAATTTGTTTTGCGCGAAAGTTGATAAACCAGATCGTATTCGAACAGGTCGGCCATTTGGTTTGTGATGTAAAATACTCTCCATGGGAAACTGCGACTTCCAACTGTTCCAGCGATGTAGTCAGCCTCCTTGCTAATGATTTCATCCCGGTCTCCGCCTGTTTCAGGTATCTGGACTTCCATTACCATTTTTGGAAAATCACCTCTGAAACTGGTACCTTTACCGCCAAATAAATACAGGTTAGGGTAATCAAAAAGGTCGGCCTCAGTAAATAATATTTTGGTGCCTGAATGATCTTCAAAGAGAACGGGCAAGCTACAAAATCGATTGCTGTCTATGGCTTCTATATCTGTTTTTATATATAGCCTTTCATTGTGCGAGACCATTTCTTCTTCTTCGGGAAACCAACAGGTAGCGTTTGTTGAAAAATTCAGGTCAACCTGCTCCTGTAGAATGTATAACGAATCCTTTCTGTTTATTTCAAAGCGATACGCGACCCCGTAGTCGTAAGCCCTAAATACAAGAGAGTAATCACTTTCCATTTTAAGTGTAAGTTGGTTATAATTATCTCTTAAAACTGATTTTCGTCGTGGCACTTCAGGAGTTAGATTTTGATCAACGGAAGTAACATCCCAGTCAATGACATTCGGGGAGTGTCCAATCGTCTCGCCTGACGAAAATTCCATGGATATATCGTTGTCGGTAAATACAGGTTGTCCGTTTAACGTTACTCCCCAGCTGATTTTTTTATCAACACTAACCTCAAGGAGGAGTTTTTTGTCAGGTGATGACACTTGATACTCTTTGCCAAATAATTGCAGTGATAAACCGATAAGCAGGACAAAAAATAGACTTTTCATAATTGTGATATTTTTTATTTTAATTCTAGTTGTTCAATGTTTTGGAATTCTTCTCCCCTGAGGTTCATGAAAACCTTTATTAGTTCCTGAAGTTTTTCAGGTTCCGTATCTGTCAGATTTTTTTGCTGGCCGATATCATCTTTTAAATTATACAAAAGAAAATCATTCGAATTGCCCAGTTCGATATTCACCATTTCGTTTTTCGCCGGACCGTTGTAGGGAGGAATCATTGCCCAGTCGCCTTTGCGCAGGGCTGTTCTGGAGGTCGCTTCAATAATCAGTTCTTCGCGGCCCTGGCTGCTTTTTCCAAGAAAAACATCCAGCAGTTCCTTGCTGTCGGGGCCCCTTTTTTCGCTGCCAGTAAGTTGTGCCAAAGATGAGATCAAATCGAGTTGCGACACCAAGGCATCAGAAACGGAAGGTTCGATTTTTCCTTTCCAGTAGGTAATAAACGGCACACGGGTACCTGCTTCAAAAAGGCTGTATTTGCCACCGCGCAGCGGGCCCCAGGGTTTGTGATCGCCCAGTTTTTCCACGGCGTCATCATAGTATCCGTCATTAATTACCGGGCCATTATCGCTGGAAAAGATGATGAGGGTGTTCTCGAGCAAGCCTTCCTCCTCAAGCGTTTTTACCAGTTCGCCCACGCACCAGTCGGCTTCCACAATCACATCGCCCCGCGGTCCCATTCCCGCGGTACCCACAAAACGTGCATTAGGTGTGCGTGGTACATGTGGCTGATGCAGTGCGTAGTAGAGGAAAAATGGGTTATTTTTTTGCTTTTTGATGTATTCCTGCGCTTTTCCCAGAAAATCATCGGCCATATCTTCATCTACCCACATGGCAGCTTTTCCGCCTTTTTGAAAACCGATTCGGGGAATGCCGTTGTGGATGGAGTTGTTGTGGCCGTGGTGCCACCGCATTTTTAATAGCTCCGGGTTGTCGAGGCCGGTAGATTCGCCTTCAAAATTTTCCTCATAACTTACCAGCAACGGGTCATCTTTTTCCAAACCAACTACATAGCCGTTTTCGAGGTAAACCGTTGGCGTACGGTCCTGGGTGGCTGCCATAATGAATGAATAGTCGAATCCAACTTCGTTGGGGCCGGGCGAAACATGCTGGTTCCAGTCCACGTTTCCAAGTCCGAGACCGAGGTGCCATTTTCCCACAATGCCGGTTTGGTAACCCTGTTCCTTCAGCATTTTGGGAATAGTTATTTTAGCTGTGTCGATAATCAATGGCGCTGAGCCCTGCAGAATCTTCGCGCTTTCGTTTTTCCAGGGGTACTCGCCTGTTAACAGCGCATAGCGGCTGGGTGTGCAGGTTGCCGACGAGGCATACCCTGTTGTAAACCGAACGCCACCTTCAGCAAGTTTATCGAAGTTTGGTGTTTTTATTTCGGTGGCACCGTATGCACCAACGTCGCCGTAACCCAGGTCATCCATGTAAATGATAAGAATATTGGGATTTCTGGGATTCAGTTGCATCGGCTGATTTTGGCAGGCTGTGAAAAGCAATAGGAAAGTTGGAAGTAAAAATATTTTTTTGATCATGTTAATGAAGTTTTTATGTCAATAATATTGACAGTATTTAAAAATCATGTAATCATTTTAAAAGCTTTCATCCTGATAAGTTTGACTTTTGTTTTGGTGTAATTTATTTTCAAAATTTGCGTTACGGCAAATTGAATTTTAATTCATCTATACCATTCCACAATTTTTCATCAACAACATTTCCCTGAGAGACCACAGTGACTTTTATGTTATCTTTTTGTCTTTTTACCTGTAAGTCAAAATCACTATCAAATGCCTTTATATTTCTGATATTCATGTAATTCCAATCTGAAGGTAAACTGGGTTTACAGGTAAAGGATTTAAATCCTGTGGGTTTTATTCCAAATAATCCTTCCGTAATAACCCGACAATACAAGCCACTTTCGGCAGAAAGATGTCGTTGGTTGCCTTCCGGCCATGCTTCTATGGCATAAGGAACATGATCTCCCAAAAGGCGCTTTGTCGAATAATATTTCAGATAATTTATTCCCTTTTCTGTGGCACCACAAGCCAATACACCTCGCAATGCATATAATGTTGAGCGATCCCAGAAGGTCTCGCTTCCTGCCTCGGTCAGCAAACCATTCTCGGTCCAAAGTTGTGGTGAAAAAAGTGCCCTAATTGTCTCTTCTTTTCGGTCATAGATACCGACAGTTAACGGAATACAAATCCAAGATCGAAGAACCTCATTTTCTTTATAATATTTATAGGTATTGAAACCTTCCGCGACCCCACCAAAATATTTTTCAATTGCAATATGCAATTCTTTGGCCTGTTTTCTGTATGAGAGGAGTTGTGATGTGGGCTTATCCAATTCTTCACCAAGATTAACGGCAGAAAGCAGTGCATCATAGTATAAACATGAGGTTGCCAGGTTCGCGTTTCCAGCCGGAAACCGACCTTCAAGTTCATCCGAATCAGAAATGACAACCCCTTCATTATTCAGATTTCTACGGCAATATTCGAGACACCATTCAAGCAAAGGCCACAAATCAAGTGCCTCCTGTCTGTTTCCATTGGCAAGAGCGTAACGGCCAACCCCATAAGCAATCATAGCTCCATCACCGCGGTCGCCTGCTCCATTCCAGAAATCCAATCCTTCTGCGATGATGGAACTAGGAATTGGATTGTATTCATCATTCATGAAGCGGGCAAAATGTTTAAAGGAGTTATAAGCAGACAGGTTCCCTATATCATATCCAAGAAAAGGGAAAAATGGATTTATGTACTCTGCCTGATCATTTGCCCAGATGGCAGCGTAATAGGATTCTCCGCCCGGGCCATGCATATATCCACCTTTAGTTTTATAAATACTTTCAGAACCTCGAATTTTTGCAAAAGCAAACATTGTATTGATTATCGGGTCAGGTGAATCGAGCACCAGGTTGCTCCATAGCTCAGATATTAAAGCTCTTCTGGCATCCAATTCCTTTTCAAAATCAATCGTTGCTATTTTTTGATTGTTATTATAGGCTTTAAAATCAGCATAAAATACCACCGAATCTCCAGCTTCAAGTGAGTGGCCCACCACTCCTGTCACTGAAGCTTCAATCATATATTCACCATCGACTCCTTTTTCCGGATCTGTTTTAATTATCGATTGCGATTCAGGAACTTCAATCATGACTGATTTTTTTCCAGCATTACGTAAAACATATTTTTCACAATAAGCGGCTTTTGTGGTAGATGAGAAAAGGTAACGGATAAGCTCAAGTTTTCCGTTTCGGGAAAGATTAAATTCACTTTCAACAATCATGGTACCATTCAGGGTAATGCTTATTACTTTTTCCTGAGGCATTCTGTTGGCATTTACAGTTATCATATCATTGATGATATCCCACCCAAACCGACGCATCAAACTTGCATGGGTGTTGTTCGGGATGGTGCGTAACATAGGCCAGACAAAACTTCGCTCGAGCATAAATCCGCCTTCTTTATCCACACCATACCTTAAAACTGTGGATATTTTTTCTCCACTCATTTCAATGTGGTCAAAGTGAGGAATATTATGATCTATATTCCATTGAATTGAGCCATCTGTCTGAAGATTCCACCTGTTTTGGCTAAATGAAAAACTTGGTATGAGTAGTACAAATAATACTATTATTTTGAGGTCACAAATTTGCTCTCTCTTCTCTATGATATTCATAACAACTTCTTTGAATAAATCATTGTTATCAACCATAAACAAAATAGTTTTATGATCAATATTTTTATATAATTCTCATCAATTAGTCCAAGTGTCTAATATTGAATGAGAACTGCCTCATTCTCTGCTGTTGAAATTGTAATACTTCCATTTTCAACAGCTTTCCAAATCATCAAGATTGATGACTTCAATGATTGGCGGTTCCTGCTTAATATTCAATAGCATTGATTTAAAACAGAATACAGTTTTTAACTGATAATAATAAACAAGCCTGATCGAGGTTGGACCTTCCTTGAGAATGATTTTGTTATTTTTCCGAGTTTCTTCTTTTTATAGATATCTGTGAATTGCCTTTCACCGCTTAATCCAAGTTCTTTTAAAGTAACCTTAATATTTTTCGACGTTTCGGGATCTCTATTCAATAACAAAACCGCCCTGCTATTATCTTTTAATTTTTTCATCCAGACTTCAACATTGCCGTCTTTAATTATTCGTCTGCCTTGTTCAGTGGGATCCTGATTAATGGCAATTGCAAGTTTATTTGTAATTATCTCCTTTTCACTTGATTTCATACTACGTGGATCATTGCCGAGCATCAAAGGGGATGACATGATGCACCAAAGTGCAAATTGAGCCTTTTGTTCTTCTTCAGTAAGACCCTGTTCTCCTGTTACCAACATGTCAGGGTCGTTCCAGTATCCATTACCGGCGAATGATGCCCATTGGTCGTTAACCTCCGCAATTTGCATAACGCTATGGGCATATTTATGTGTTTTGGTACCATCAAACTTGGCACCACCGGTTACTTTAGCTTCAATGTCTCCGGTAGTACGTGCCATCTGTCCGACTTCCGGATACCAGTCCCGCCATTTATAGGCGCTGATACTTAATACAATGTCCTTACCCTGTTCTTCTATCAGATTGTGCCACTTTTCATAGGTATGCTGCAAAAGCTCTTCATTCCATCCGTCTGAATGTCTACACTTATCCAGTTTTATCAGGTCAACTCCCCAATCTGCAAATTGCTGCACATGAATTTCCTCTATCCCAAATCCTCCAACCGGATCACCACCACAATCATGTGTTCCGGGGACAGTATGAAGCCCGAACTTAAGTCCTTTGGAATGGGCATAATCTGCCAAAGCCTTTATTCCCTGGGGAAATCGTTCAGGATTTGGCAAAAGTTCCCCATTTTCCCCCAACCGGGTATCTCTCCAGCCACCATCAATGACAAAATATTCGTATCCAGCTTCCAATAGGCCCTCTTCAACAACGGCGTCCATACATTCTCGCATATTGGCTTCGGTAATCGCATGTTTGCCAAACCAATTCCAGCTATTCCAGCCCATCGGAGGACTGGCAGCAAGTGATTTTTCATTTTGTGAATAGGTATTAAAAGAAATAACCAGTAATAATATGATAACGCTTCTCATTTTAATTTGCTTTAGAGCGCAGTCATTTTAATATGGAAACAGGAATTACCTGACCATTTCCTTACCAGTATTAAAATGACTGCAATTTATGTTTAATTTAACAGGCCAGGATTGATATTTGATTCCGATTCCGGTATTGGCCAGGTTTCATCCTGACCTTTACGAAATGCCTTTGAAGTGACAAACCATCTGCTATATCCAGCAGGATCAATTTTCTTGGTTGTGGTCGCATATCTTGCGGAATTCGGGAATGGTGCTCCCCAAAAATCACCTTGCAATACCTCACCTGTGATACCCCACCTCAACAAATCCCAATAACGGAAACCTTCAAAAGCAAATTCAATACGTCGCTCCTTTCTCAATATTTGGCGCAGTTTTGTTGGGTCTGTCTCTATTATTGGAGGCATATCTACGGAAGTTCTGGATCGAACTGTATTGATGGTCTCATCCAGTAAATCCTGTGTAATAACACTGCCTGATTCCAGTTTTGCTTCAAGATAGCTTAACAAAATCTCGGCATATCGAATAATGGGCATATCAGCACCATATCCGGTGTTCAAAGGTCCGGTGAAAGATTCATCAAAGAATTTCCGCAAACCATACCCTGACCTGGTAGCTTGTAATGTGTATGTGATTCGGTCCAAGGATTGAAGGTCATCAGGATCAAAACTAATTGGTGTGTTGCAAAACGTGCCGTTATCACAATAGAAGGTATAATCAAATCTTGGATCCCGGTTTGCAGCCATGTTTTCAGGATTATAACGTTCATCTTCATAAGAAAATGAGGTTCCATCATTCCAGTCATACTGGTCTGCTAAATCAGAATATGGATTTACAAAATTATAACCTCCAAGGCTTCTGGGATATGCTCGTTGTGGAAATTCATTTTGATATACATTTGCAATATACTGATAAGCGAACAGAATTTCACTGCTATTTTCATTCGTTCCATTAAACAAAGATGTGAAATCAGGATCGATAGCATTATCTCCATAATCCATTATCTCTTTATAAACTGTGGCTGCCTCGTTGTAACGATGATCGGAAAGATACATTCTTCCCAGGAAAGCCAACGCTGCTTGTTTACTTACCCTGCCTTTATCGTCTGATGTCAATTCCCGATGGAGCGGAAGAGCCCCGGAAACCTCAATTAATTCATCAATCACAAATTGGACAATTTCCTGCGTTGGACTTTTCACGACGGTATTGGCCTCCTGATCCGACAAGGTTTTGGTAACCAATGGAACTGATCCCCAATATTGAGACATGTAAAAATACTGGCTAGCACGAACAAAGCGGGCTTCCGCTTCCATACGTTTGATTTTTGTTTCACCAAATTCTGCACGTCCGATGTTTTCAATAAAATTATTACAAATGGCAATTCTCTTATACGAATTAACCCAAAACCTTCTGATATAGTCATTATTGGCTGTAAGTTGACCATTTGTTATTGTATTGAACGGTGAATTGTCACCTCTTCTGTCATACCCGTTATCGCTCATCAATTCAAACAATATAGTGCCGGGAACAGTCCACCAATCAGTTGGATGTGGACTTAGCAGATAGTTCACGCCCCCTCTATATACACCTGTCAATGCAAGCATTGCGTTTGTTTCACTTGTCCAGAAATTACCGGAAGAGTAAGCATTGTTAGGATTTAGATCCAATTCATCATCACACGACATCGTGCCTGTTAACAGAATGACGGCAAAAATTCCGCGCATTAAATAATTAAATATGTTTTGTGTATTCATTTTTCAAGATTTAAATTCATTAGAATTGAACATTTACACCTAAAGTGAATGTTGACAAAATAGGATAATAGGCACCACTCGTATTAATCTCCGGATCCCATCCTTCTCTGTAACTCTTGAATGTAAAAAGATTTTCTCCAGTGCAATACAATCGGAGATAATCCACACCAATTGCATTCGTTACTTTCTTTGGGAAAGTATATCCCACCTGAACATTCTTTAACCGCAAATAGGAAGCATTCAATATCCAAAAATCAGAGGTTATATAATTTGGAGGAGTTGTATTTGAGAATACCTGTAACCTGGGATAATCGGGATGTCGAACAGGGTTTTCCGGATTGAATCGACCCTTAATCATCCACTGCTGGATGGATCCATCATTGGAAAAAGCATATCCTGCATAATGATTCAATAATCCATTTACTCCCGCAACTCCCTGCAGAAAGATACCTAAGTCCAAATTTTTATATGATGTGCCTACATTAAACGAAAAGGTATATTTGGGAATTCTCGATCCCAGATATGTCCTGTCATATTCTGAAGTAACTTTTCCGTCAGGAACTCCATCTGGCCCACTAATGTCCATATACCGGATATCTCCAGCCTGGGGGGTGGGAGTAATCTGTGACTGGTTTGACCAGGTATCGATATCATCCTGGTCAAGGAATACGCCGTCTGATTTATAGCCATAGTACATCTGCATCGGATAACCTATGAATAAGTCACTTCCGTTACCCACCATACCGTTGGGTTGTTCAACATTTCCTACACCAAGAGTTACTACTTTGTTGTTGATGATTGACAAGTTACCATTTAAGTTATACGAAAAATCGCCAAACTTTAATTGGTGTCCGACTTCAAATTCCCAACCTTTGTTTTTCGCCTCACCTGTGTTTGTCGAACCGATTCCCACGCCAATAACTGATGAAACACTGGAAGAGGGTGCGTAAAGTATGTCTGAAGTGTGCCTGTCAAAGTACGATACATTAAAGGTAAGTTTCTGGTCAAAAAAGCCGGATTCGATACCTATATCCATGGTTCGTGTCGATTCCCAGTGAATATTGGGATCAGTATAAGTTGTATAACTTACTCCGGACGATAGCTGGTCACCTATTGGGTATGCCCAACCAGATGCATACGTAGCCTGGTATGGGTAATTTCCAATATTCTGGTTCCCCAATACTCCGGCAGAAGCCTTTAATTTCAGGTTTGAAATCCAGTTAGGGTTTTCTTTAATAAAATTTTCCTCGGAAATACGCCAACCAGCCGCTACAGACGGGAAAAAGGCGTACCTTCTGGTAGTTGGAAATCTTGACGAACCGTCATGTCGGACGGTACTTTCCAATAAGTATTTTTGTTTGTAATTGTAATTTAATCTGCCGAAAAGTGATTGTAACGCCCATTCGGTAATATTTCCCCCTGTCTGTTGATCGGTTTCTGCACCCATGTCCAACACCGTATAGGTATTGGTTGCGAAATTCATCCGATAACCGTTCATGTAATCATTCACTTGGTCTTCAAACGAATAACCTGCAAGAAATTTTAATTGGTGATCTTTTATATCCCTTATATATTCTGCAGTATATTGCATGGTTTTATAAATCTCCTTATCCCTGTCCTGGTATAGATTGGACGATCTCAACGTATAATCAGAGTTTAGAACCTGTGAACCTTTATAACGAATCCATTCAAGTAAGTTGAATGAGTAGCCTCCGATTGCTGAAACAGTAAGGTTATTGAATGGTGTCCAATCCAGTCTTGCATTGATTTTCCCATACCATTCAGGCTTTTTAAGAAAAGATTCACTTCCTATCCAAGATACAGGAGTTCCGAAGGTTTCCAAGCCACTTCCGTATTCTCCATTAGTATATCGGGCAGTATATATTGAGGGAATACGTACAGTATTAGTAATGATTTGTTCAACCGTATTCATTTGACCAAGATCGCCTGGTCCCACCGGTTCGTATTTTTTTTCCTGAATCCCTGAAATAATAGTCGAAAGCTTAACTTTTTTTCCAAGCATCGATTCAGTATTCAGCCTAAATGAATAACGGTCATAACCATTTTTGTCAACAACTCCTGTTTGGTTCAGATAATTGAACGATGCAAAATATTTGTTGGCCTGTGTCCCTCCTGACAAAGAAATGTTATGATCTTGTTGTGTCCCGTTTTTGAAAACCTCATTAAACCAATTTGTATTGGGATAATTGTCAATATCTGTACCTGATTCAAATTTTGCAATATCTTCGTCTGAATAGACCTTTGCGCCCACTGCAATATTCATCATCTCTGCATATTCCCATGAATTGGCCATTTTTGGCAGCTCGGTGGGCACTGAAATTCCCGCACGGCCATCATATCTGACACTGAACTTTCCTTCTTTTCCTTTTTTTGTGGTAATTAAAACAACTCCATTTGCAGCACGTGCAACAAATATTGCGGCGGTTGAAGCATCCTTTAAAACTGAAATGGTTTCAATGTCGTTCGGGTTTATATTGTCGTACCGGTCAGTTGGTAATCCGTCCACAAGCACCAAGGCATTTGGGGAAGCACCAAAGGAACCCACGCCTCTGATTCTAAGGGAAGAATTGGTCTCTCCTGGCTTTCCAGAACCCTGTATCACTGTTACGCCTGACATTTGACCTGCCAAAATATTTGAAAGTTGTGTTACCGGCCTTTCCTTCAAATTTTCTGAAGAAATTTGGGCGACAGAACCAATGACGTTCACTTTCTTTTGTGTCCCATACCCAATTGCAACAACCTCTTCAATACCAATGGCATCCACTTCCAATGTAATATTAATTGAGTTTTGATTTCCAACTTCAATTTCTTTTGTCTGCATCCCTACGAATGAGAACACCAGCGTGGCATCTTCAGGAAGATTGGTCAAAGTATATTCCCCGTCGGCATTGGTTACCGTTCCCTGGGTTGTCCCTTTAACCACAACTGTTACTCCTGGGAGAGGTTCCCCATCTGAATCACTCACTTTGCCACTAACCGTTCTTTGTTGCTGTGTCTCCGGAATTCCGGAGAATTCGCTTTTCACTTTAATGAGCACATTCTTGTTAACTACTTCGTAAGTTACCGGCTGCCCTTCAAAAAGTTTGTCCAGTATTTGTTCTATGGTCTTTTCTTCCAAATCAACCGATACCAGCCGATTATCGTCAAAATTGTCGCGGTTGTAAAAAAAATAGAATTCAGTTTGTTGTTCGATTTTGTCAAAAACATCTGCAATCCGGCTGTTTTTCATTTTAACCGTTAGCGTTGTGTTTTGTGAATATACGCTGGCAGAAGCAGAGAGGATTGAAAATGCTATAAATAAAATAGTCAGGCGCATAGTTAGCATTAGTTTTTTAGCACGGGGACAACATATCCCCATCCTTTGTGATTTTTTTTTCATAAATTTGAACGTTTTTAATTAATAAACTGATTTAGCTCATACGGGTTAAAGCGGTTTTAAAGAGGGAATGCGACCAACATGTCCCTCTTTATTTTTCTCTATTAACCGTCTAACAAAACTTAACCATAGCGTATTTTTTCAATCATAATGTTTAGTTTTTATATTAGTTATTTTTAGTTAGCCAAACTTCCTTGTTTTCAATGTAATAATTAATGTTGCCTGTTCTTTTAATTTTTTCCAGCGCTTCAATCAGGTTGTTGTTGTAGCTAAACATCCCCCTGAACCGGAATTCTCCAAGCGAAGGATTTTTTAGGTGAAATTGGATATCATATATCCTTTCAAGCTCTTTTACAAGATCGTTTAAGGTTGCATCTTTAAACAGAATCTCTCCGTTTCTCCATGAGGTGTAAAAATCGGCCTCTGCTTTTTCTATTGCTATTTCTTTTTTAGTTTCCTGATAGATTGCTCTTTCGCCCGGAATGAGTTTCACTTTCTGGTGACTTTGGTTATTGAGTTCCATTTCGATACTTCCTTCTGCCAATACTGTTTCGAAAACTTTTTCTTTGGGATATGCTTTTACGTTAAAAGAGGTACCGGTAACATTTATGTTGGCAATTTCAGTTTTTACCCTGAAGGGTTTTTCTTTGTTTTTGGCTACCTCAAAGTAGGCTTCACCAACAAGTTCAATCTCACGGACTTTTTTATTGAACGAATTTGTATGGTAGATGATGGATGAGTTTGTATTTATCCAGACTTCTGAACCATCGGGCAAAATACATTTTGATACATGTCCTTTGGGGGCAGTTATTTCACAGATTTGTGTCTGTTCATTATTGGAAGAAGGTTTTTGCTCCAGAAAGTAAAATGAAATTGCAAAAGTGATTGGGATGACCAGAATAGCTGCGATTTTATATACCAATGAGATTCTTTTGGTTTGCCGTATTTGTTTGGCGAGTTGAGAAGTCAATCGTTTTTGCAGTTCGTATTTATCCTGTTTTACAGTTGAATCAGACAACCATACATTGCTTTTTTCCCAAACGTCCACACTTTTTTCATAAAGCTTTTTGTTTTCGGAAGAACTATCGAGCCAATCGGTAAGTATATCTATTTCTTCTGCATTGGCATTTCCCGAGATACAACGGGCGATGAGATTATCTGTTTTATCGGAATTTATTTTCACCTTGCTTTATCGGTTTAACTGCTAAAATGACGAAAAAGCGGCATCTTACCCTGTAACCGGAATCAATTTTTTTTTGACTGAATAAATATGAGCAAGTTAATGATTTGATAATCAGAAAGACTTTGTCTTAATTTTTTCAGGGCGATTCCCATTTGCATCTCAACGGTTTTAACAGATATATTAAGTTCTTTCGCAATTTCTGAGTATTTCATGCTTTCAAAACGGCAAAGAATAAATATCTCGCGGCACTTTTCCGGTAACTGATTGATGGCTTTGTTTATCTTATCATTTAATTCGGCTTCTTCCACCAAATCATAAAAGGGGGTTGTGCCGTTATCTTCAATGGTTACGGAAATCGGAATACTTTTTTTCTCTGTGCGCAGGTAATCGATTGAACGGTTTCTTACGGAATGGTATAAATACGATTTAGGCGAAGAATGAATATTCAGTTTTTCACGTTTTACCCACAAATCAACAAAAACCTGTTGTACCAGTGAACGCGACAAATCCATATCACGAATATATCTGTTGGCAAAAAAACAAAGGGGAGTATAAAACTCGTCAAATAATCGGCTAAATGCAGCGTCATCACCGTTGTTTATTTTTTCAAAAATATGTAAATCAGAAAATGCCATTGGAAACTGGTACTGCTAAATCACACACAAAATAATATTATTTAAGCAAAAAGCGGTCAAGTAAGGCCTATTGTAAAACATTGATGTTCTTTTAGCATTAAAAAACAAACCTCATTGACTTTTAATTGAATTACTATATTATCAACCCTGAAATCAATATTTATGAAAATCACCTTAAACACTGGAAAAAACAGCTGAGAAAAATTTGTATTTGACACTGAATAGAAAAAACTGGCAGACTTTAACGGAGCCTGCCGGCAGAGATCAATAACACCCTTTTAAGGGGACAATATTAACATTGTAAAATTTAAAAATTATGTCTTACTCTGATGATTTTGAACAATGGCTGACCTATCTGATTATAAACTTCTGCAAATATCTCTGCTTCAATAGGCAGGTTGATTTCTATTGTAATTTTATTAATGAATGGATTCGGATAGCAGTTAACTTTAGGTAAATTGGTCTCAAATCATTCTTTTTCTTTTAAAATTAACAACCTTCCTTCTTTGCTATTAATAAAAATAAAATCATTTAATGAGAAGCTTTCTTCTTTTTGGAAATTTTCAATTTCCGGACTTTCCAGAATAGCCTTCTGTGGATTAATCTCTAAATTATTCCAATCTATATCTAGTTTAATTGCCCTATTCTTATCATCAAAATTGCCTATAGATATTAACATCTCATTGGGTTTAACATAAGCAGTTGCTTTAACATTCTGATAATTTGTTTTAACCGGACAATCTTTATCCCAATACCCCAGCAATTTAGCATCTTTAATATCAAAATCTTCCCATAGTTTCCAAACTGGCACAGGTGAATATTGACTATATGAATGCCTTGCAGTAGCACCATATACCATTCCCAAAAAACGATTGCCACCATCTTGTAACATTTCACTCATAACACCAAATGGAATTCCAGAGAAGGTTACAAACCACTCATCTGGCATCATTTCATTGTATTTAAAACTTTCACCAAACCACAAACGGTCCACATACGGAAAGAAGTCTGTATACTGATTTGCAGGGCCAATTGAATATCCGGTATTTGAATGTAAGTCAATTAAAGAACCAGGTCTGTATGTCTCTAGTATTTTGCGAATTCGTTTCATAACGGACCGATCAAATGAAACATCATCCATATAAATCCCATCAATTTCGTAATTTTCCAACATCCATTTTAGGCCTTCGAGGTAGTAGTTTATCCAACGGGAAAAACCATTTAATACTAATGCGGCATCAGACCTTTGATCTGGCAATTCGGTGTACCACGCAGGCTTATAATCATCAATAAGATGCTCACAATGCCATGGCAGCCCATATCCTACTCCTGAGACAAATATTTCATGGTTAAGGCTTTTTAGAGCAAATATTTCCTTCGTATAATTTGTTAGTTCTCTAATGGTATAATACAATTTTACCTTCCGGTTGTGTTTATGTTGCTCACTAATATATTCTATCAAAGAATCTCTTACTATAAATGGATAATTAATAACTGGATTTAATTTACGAGAATGATGAATATTGATAATATTTGCTCCTTCTTCCGCAGCTGCAGCAAAACCATCTTCGGTCGAATGATAATATTTTTGAGTAAACTGTTTCCTTGTATCAACAGGTTTAACCGGAGTAATTAAAAGTGCAAACTCAAAATCTATCGGAGATATTGAGATTACTTTCTTGCCTGTTGAAACCTCGACTGTAACATTACCATTCTTCTCTTCCATTAGTTTTATCTGTCCCTGTCCATTATTTGACCATGTTTCGGGAGGCGCGGGTTTGTAATCATTTAAAAGAGGACCATGATAAGTCCCGCCTCTCAATTCAAGATGCAAACCTGATTTATCTCCACCAATCCAAAAACTATCATATGGTCCTTCCCATTTCCAGACATAATTCTTTGGACGGTAGCCACCTTTATATCCTGTGCCCATAAAATACTCTGACGATTCCTGATTAAAATGACTGACTAATTTTATATTGTTTACAGAAATATTCTGCTCTGAAGACAATTTAACATTATAGCGGATATAACCATCGTATTCCATGTAAGCATTACAATCGAATTTTATCCCTTCTCCCAACTGACCCGCAGAATTCCAACTAACCAAACCATCGGCATTTTTACGAATTACAAAGTTTTTTGCTTCCAGCGAAATTGTATCGGAATTGGTCTCGACCATAAATTTCAAAGGTTTTGACAATACTTCAAGATTATTAACCTTAATTGAACCTATGGTACCGTCTTTTTCAATAGTAACAGATTTTTCTGTTGCAGTTATCAAGCGTCCATTCAACTCCAGTGCATCATATGGCTTAACTGGCAAACTATCTATGCCAATTGTTGAGTTAAGCCATCTCAACCGGCTGTGACGCCATAATTCACCATCTCCTTTGTCTGCAAGCAAATTATTAGTCACATTGATATAAAGATCAACCGTTTTTGCTGTTGAATTTTTCGCAGAGATTGTTAACTTTCCCTTATATTTCCCTGGCTTTGCGGTCTCGGGAATTTGAACACCAAACCACAACGTTTGAACTTTATCCTTTGTAACATCCACATCAAACTCGATCGGAGAGCCGTCCCAATTGATTCCTTCCAAGCTGAAACAGGTTATGTTCTTTTTATTGATTTGAGTTTTCCCCGTTTCATGGGTGAGGTCGCTAAATGATACTTCGATGTTATGCAAGTCTTTTTTAATAGCCCACAATCCAATTTGCCATGTGTAATATTCATTAAGACAAGCATCTCCTGTAAATTCAGATGAAGGCCCCTGTTTAGCCCATCTTACAGGAATTGTACTCAGCTTGGCTGGGTAAGCACGGTTTTCAGGAAATAAAAGGAAATCATCTTCATTTCCTGATGCCAACTTTTCTTTTTCTTTTTGCGTGGCTATCAATCCCATTGGAGTGAAAAAATCAAATTCAGTACGACTTTCAAAACACTCGACAGATGCTTCAGGAATTTTATTTTGATTGTCTCTTACTTTTTTTTCCCAATCCTTGTTAGTTTCGTAAACGGGTGGTAGATAATCATTCCATGGCTTTCCATAACGGGCATCTCCCCAACCTGTTCTGTATTTATAGGGAAGATAATAGACATAATATTTTCCAGGGATAGTTTTTGGCTTAAATGCAATAATTCCTTTTTCTGAAGAAAAGTCTATAATTGCAATATTTTTGATTTCCTGGCCAGTATTTACGTCTATCACCACTACTTTTTTTGTTTCCGGACGTAAATCCGGCCTTCTCCATGGAAGTTGAACAAGGACAGCATCGTATTCCTGTTCCTCAACATCAACGATTGCCCGATGATTGCCCCTGTTATCAACTTTCCATATCGTATCAGCTACTTTAAATGGAATTCCATCCGGAGAAAAATTTTGATATTGACTCTTAGCATCATAAGTACTTTTTGATGAGCATCCCATTAAATATATGGATAGCAAAAAGATAACAATATTAAACCTTTTCATAATTTAAATTTTTTCGCTATTGTTTTGACAATTTCAAACTCGGGATTTGCATACTTAGGATCCCCTGGTGTTCCACCTGCTTGAGTATTAATTTGTGTTTCTATATTCAATGCTACATCATTGTTATTCTTTAGCATCGCTTCACACCAGTTGAGAATGTTGTTGTCGGGTTTATTTCGTTTCCAATGATTCAAATAACTATCGATTTGTTTATGTTGTTCCAGATTCTTCAAACCCACCAGCACTCTGTTTTTCCAAAAGATGAGTTTTACAATCTTTGAGCCGTCGGTATATCGGGATGACATTGAATAGGAAGTCGTACTGCGGAATCTGGATATTTACACAGAAGGGCCGTATTTTCTCCATATTTTCTATAGTGGTTTTCTCCTAAAATTTCTGACCCAAAATTTTCTAATAGTTCTAACAGTGTTTGTCCTTCCATTTCTTCCATAACAACTTTTGCCAGTCCTTCATCATCCGATTGTGCATGTTCTCCGTTATATGCCGGAACTGTTGATGCTAACCATTCTTCAGGGAAATGACCATCAGGCTCCTGTTTCTCATTCCTAAACCTATCTAGTAATTTACCTCCGGTATATAATCTCCATACCCGGTTGGGGGAGAAAAAGATTGGGTTATAAAAATTCATATGACTTTATTTTTATGCTTAAACCAACGCGTTCAAATAGAAAAAGTGTGTTTTACTAATATCTAATTTTCTTGTGTATTGTTTATTCTTAGTTTGCTTTCCATATGTTCCAGGGGAACGCCTTTTGTTTCGATAAAAAAGAACAGAACAATAAAAAACTGGATAATCATCATTGCTCCGCCGATAAGAAAGGGTGTTGCCAAACCTACTTTCGGGATAGAAACAATTACGGGGTACAACTGTGATACAATAGCAGCCAGGCCCCAGTGAGTAAAGCTTCCCAATGATTGACCTTTACTCCTGACTTTATTTGGGAAGATTTCACTAATGTATACCCAAATTACAGAACCTTGTGAGAAGGAAAAGAAAAGGATAAAAACAGCCAGTGACCAGGGGAAAAGTTCTGTCAGGTTTCTCGTCCATGCAATGTAGGCTGCTAAAATTAAGGGGATGGCAGAACCCCATGAACCGATGAGCAGGAGTGTTTTTCTTCCAATCTTGTCAATGGTAAACAAAGCTATCGTTACTGCAATAACATTGGCTACACCAATAATTACGGGTTGAAATTTTCCCCCAAAAGAAGCACCAATTTCATTTAGCGTGTCATTGAGGTAATAAAGGAATCCATTCACAAAGGATAATTGATTAAATGCAGCTACTGTAACACCCAGAAAAATGGGGTATAAGTATTTTTTCTGGAAAAGGTTTACTTTTAAATGGGACGTTTTAATTTCCAGTGATTTTTTTATTTCTTCCATTTCCTTTTCAATATTTAATTCACCAACCCGAACTAACACATTTCGTGCTTCTTCATACTTGTGAACCGATACAAGCCATCTCGGACTCTTCGGGATTGAAAATAACATAGTGATAAAGAGAATGGCCGGAATGCTTTCTGCTGCAAACATGACCCGCCACTGAATATGTATTTCATCAAAACCAAACAGTGAAATCAGTGCATTTGAAAAGTAGGCTAACAATATACCCAAACAAACATTATATTGAAAAAGCAATACAAGTCTACCTCTGACTTTAGCAGGAGAAATTTCTGCGATGTAGATTGGACCTAGAACAGAAGCGCCTCCAACACCTATTCCTCCGATAAACCGGAAAAAGGTCAGTGACCAATAATTCCATGCCAGCGCACAGCCAACTGCTGATATAAGAAATAATCCGCCAAGAATTTTTAATATATCTCTACGCCCCCAAATATCACCGGGTTTGGAAGTTATTAATGTTCCCAGAATGGTTCCTATCAGTGCCGATGAAACAACAAATCCAATGGACCAGTCGGAAAGTTTAAACAGGTTTGCAACAGAAGACGTTGTCCCTGATATTACGGCTGTGTCAAAGCCAAACAATAGTCCTCCCAAAGAAGAAACTATTGCAGCTTTAATTAGTGTGGGTGTAAGTTTATAACCTTTGCTTTTATTGGGTTGATCTTTCATGTTTTATAAGTTACTTTATTTTCGATATCTGCAGGTTGTTAAGTTGAATATTGTCTGTTTGAACCTTTAATGTCTGGATATCCAGATCCGGCCGGTAAGTAATCATGGTTCGTTGTCCGGCTATTTCGGTATCTATTATTGTTCCACCCAATTTTGGGTTGCTTTTTATAAACATTCTGACTGTAAAGGGTTTATCTGTTCCAATAAGGTTTTCGATAGCATAATTCCCAACCGACTGGGGTGCTGCTCCTTGTCGTAATGACTTTTCTTTTTCAGCAAATGTGTCTTTAATACTTTTACTGTATTGAGCTATTGCCTCATCCAATCTGATTTGGAATTCACATCCGTTGATTTCCTGGTCGTTCGAAAGGAATGAAATACCCAGTTTACCATTGTTCTTTTTCTTCGGGTGAACGTCAAAAGTTAATATAAATGATTCATCGTTTACTGTAAATAACGAATTTGTGGCAATTTTTTTTGCCAGCAATTTGCTGTTTTCCGTTTCCGGTTCCAATTCTTTCATCCATTTTGTGCCAATTCTGCCATCAGGATATTGGATCAACTCATGTATGACAAACGGACCTCCCCAGCCACGGATGGGTAACCAACCTGCCATAATAAAACGACCGTTATTAATTTCAGAGATAGCAGGAACATTTATTCCGTCATAAAAATCAAGCCCTTCACTTACTATATCTTTCCATTCTGTATCCGGTGTGCCTGCAGGTTTTCTCCATAAATTCACAAAACCACCAATGATATAATCGAACTTACCCCACCGGAAAAAGAAAGTACAATCGCCGCCAGGAGGAAAATCTTCATTTATACAGTACCAGTTGCCATCAATGGTTTTTGATTCCCATATTCCTTTTGCACGGAAATTTGCAATTAATCTCAGGTTACCATCGGGATCGGTAAAAATACTTGGGTTTTCACTGTAATGAAACAGTATTTTGGATTTTTGAAAATTTGTTAACCCATCCTGACTGACTGAATATGTTGCACCGGAGGGATACCCTTCTTTAAGGTTAAATTTAAACGAACCCGTTTTTCCGTGTTTTTTATAATAGTCTGTCAAAACAGGGCTCATGGTTTTTTCATCGGGATAGATGCGGGAAGTATGCAAGCCATAAGCAATACATAGTTCATCATCAAAAACAAATGGAGTGCCGGTTCCAAAAGTTTCCCATTGTTCCTCTATGGGTGTGGCAGCCTCATGTTCTGTCCATGTTTTAAAATCGGTAGTAGAAAAATGTTCAAAATAGTGTCCGCCTACTCCAAATTTACTTGCGTGATGCCGGCGGTCGAAAAGATAGAATACATGATAGCGTCCTTCGTAATAAAGGGTTGCAACATCACCAACCCAGGAATTATGTCCTCCTGGCGTCCAGTACTGAACATCTGGCATAACCGTACTCTTTTTTGACAAGTCTCGTTCCACTTTTAATGCAGGGCAAAATATTGTTGCATTATGTACAAAATCAGGATTAATCCTCCATGAATTCTGCCTGCCCCACCACGGATAGCCAATCGCGAAATCATTATCCACTAATTGATTATCAGCATACATTGTCCATTTTGCGCCCGTAAAGTTTAGGATTATATCATGTTTCCCCATTGGATTAGAGAGCATCGCAAGCGGAAAGCCTATGCACATTTCCTGATTGAACGGTTTTTCTGTTGGCGCATGTAGCAAGATATTCGCTTCCATTACTGGCAAAGAACCATCAGGCATTTTAAATGCAGGATAATTTTGTCTGTCGCGATTATTTGGATCGACCTGACGAAGCTGAACTTTTACAACTCCGGGAATTTCCAAAAGGATTTGTTCGGCATTAAAATCCTTGATATTTACAGTAAACTTTAATGTAAAACCATCTTCTGAATTTGCATCTGCAGAAAAGCTACCCTTTGTGTTTCCGTCGTCCAGAAAAGCTTTGTATGTTTCTGTTTCTTCAAAAATGAAATAATTGTTCAGTAACTTTAACTTCCCTGATTCGTGTTTTGCTAAATTTTGAGAATTAACGATTTGCGCTAAAAAAATAAAAAATAAAACAATTAATACGTGTTTTGTCATAATAAATTATTTTTAAAAATTAGAAGGAGATGCCGGATAAAAATTCAATTCCATCTTTACCAAATTGCATTTATTTCGAATAATTCTATGGAATGAATCTTTATGTCTCATTTAAATCGTAATCTAACTTAATTTTTATTGAATTTAAAAAAACACCTCTTATTTTTTATACCAATCGGTCCAAATCAGGATGAAGATTTACAAAATCATTATGTTTAGTTTTTATATTAGTTATTTTTTAGTTAGCTAAACTTACTTGTTTTCAATGTAATAATTAATGTTGGCTGTTCTTTTAATTTTTCCTGACGCTTCAATTAGGTTGTTGTAGCTAAACATTCGCCTGAATCTGTATTCCCCTGAGGACGGATCTCTTTAATGAAAACGAATGTCAGAAATTCTTTCAAGCTCTTTTATAAGATCATTAAGAATAGCATTTTTAAACAGAATTTCCCCGTTTCTCCATGATGTATAGATATCAGCCTCTGCTTTTTCTATTGATATGGTTTTTTTCTTTTATGATAAATTGTTCTTTCGCCCGGAATGAGTTTCACTTTCAGGTGATTTTGATTATTCAATTCCATTTCCATACTTCCTTCAGCAAGTACAGTTTCGAAAGCTTTTTCTTTTGGGATAGGCTTTTACATTGAACGAAGTACCTGTGACATTAATATTTGCAATTTCAGTTTTTACCCTGAAAGATTTTTCTTTGTTTTTTGCCACCTCAACGTAAACTTCACCAATAAACTCAACCACGCGGATCGTTTTATTGAACGAGTTTGTATGGCAGATGATGGATGAGTTTGTATTTATCTAAACCCCGGAACCATCAGGTAAAATACATTCTGATACATGCCCTTTTGGTGCGGTTATTTCACAGATTTGTGTCTGTTCATTGGGGGCAGAAGTTATGGAAACCGGAATACTTTTTTCTCAATACGGAGGTAATCAATTGAACGGTTTCTTACTGAATGGTATAAATACGATTTATGCGAAGTAAGAATTGCAAAGGGGCGAATTTGTTGTTCGATAATTACTCTACTTTTGTACTACATTTAATGAACAAAATATGATGCAACGAAAGCCTGCAAAATCCGGCAAAAAAAGGCCCAATGATAATCATCCGAAAGATTTAATTTTTACGGTCAGTGAAAATGGTTTTCTCATGGATTTTTTAATTGAACAATTGGCGCACAAAAACCGGAATAATATTAAATCGCTGCTTCGGAATAAACAGGTATGGGTGGATGAAGAACCCGTTTCTCAATTTAATCATCCGCTGTTTCCTGCGCAAAAAGTAAAAATAACCGGAGACCGAAGCCGAATGGAGAAACGCTATCGGGAGTTTACTGTTGTTTTCGAAGATGACCATTTTATCGTTATTGATAAGGCTGCCGGTTTGCTTTCGATGGCAACCAAAAATGAAAAGCGAAATACAGCTTTTAGTATGTTAAGCGATTATGTGAAAAAACAGGATGCTGAAAACAGAATTTTTATTGTTCACCGGCTGGATCGCGAAACTTCGGGTTTAATGGTTTTTGCAAAAAATGAAAAAGTAAAACATATTTTACAGGAAAACTGGAACGAAGCTGTTTTGGAGAAAACATATGTGGCTGTTGTAGAAGGAGTAGTTAACGAAAAGGAAGGAACTATTGTTTCTTATTTGTTTGAAGACAAAGTTTTCAGGGTACATTCAACACAGAATCCCAAAAAGGGGTTAAAAGCAATAACACATTTTTCCCTGATGAGGTCAAACAAAAACTATTCGCTTTTGAAAGTTAATATCGAAACCGGGCGGAAAAACCAGATTCGTGTTCATATGCAGGAACTTGGGCATACTATTGTTGGCGATAAAAAATATGGCGCAACCGAAAGCCCGATACGAAGATTAGGGTTGCATGCTCAGAAACTTGCTTTTATTCACCCGGTGACCGGTGAAAATTTGGTTTTTGAAACAAAAATTCCTTCTGCCTTTTTACGATTATTCTAAGGTGGAAACAAAAAAGGGCTGTAAAATCTACAGCCCTGTATATAAGTTCTAAATTATCTTTTTATTCTTCCCAGGGAACCAGCTTCGAGGGATAGAAATTGATGTCCAAATCGTCAAAGCGTTTTCCATGCTGGGCGAGTCGTGTTTTATATTCATCCCAGTTTCTGGAGTTTGGAGCAGTCCAGCCAATCTCGGCATAACCGGGCAATCTTGGGAAAACCATGTACTCAATGTCGTCAATATTGGTAACTGTTTCCGACCAGAGTGCTGCTTCAACACCAAGTATTTTGTCTCTTGTTAAACCTGGAACCATGGAAGTTGGATCCCAGTTGTATCCATGATCCACTTCAATATAACCTGCCCAATGTAAGCCCAGTGTAGTTAAAGAGTCATATTTCATGTCGAGATAAGCTCTGGCCGCCGGCGACATCAAAACTTTGGCACCCTGTTCAAATCCTTTAGTTGTGTTTTTGTCATCGGACCAAAACTGAACAGTAGCGTTGTCAACCAGTGTTGCGTTTGCAATTTCATCCCAGCCAATTACCTTTTTTCCATGTGAAAGCACAATTTCCTGAACCCGGTTTATAAATGGAATGTAATCTTCCAGAGGTGTTACATGCGATTCGTCGCCACCAATATGAATGTATGGGCCGGGAGTTATTTCACTTAATTCACGAATCACATCGTCAATAAACTGGTAAACTACTTCTTTACTGGTGCAAAGTGTGCTAAATCCAACTTCTGTTCCGGTGTATAATTCCCGTGCTTTTCCATCGCAATTTAATTCAGGGTAAGAGGCCAGTGCCGCATTCGTATGCCCGGGCATATCAATTTCAGGAACAATGGTAATGTTTCTTTCCTGCGCATAATTCACCAATTCTTTATATTGTTCCTGGGTAAAAAATCCACCCTTTCCGCCGCCTACTTCAAGACTTCCCCCAATCTCTGTTAACTTGGGCCATGATTTTATTTCAATCCGCCATCCCTGATCATCAGAAAGATGAAGGTGCAGGTAGTTCATTTTATACATGGCAAGAAAGTCAATAAACTGTTTTACTTCATCTACATTAAAAAAGTGACGGGCAACATCGAGCATTACTCCGCGGTATTCATATTCAGGAACATCGTGGATTTTTCCAGTTGGTATGTTTATTTCATCGCCGGCAACTACTGAAACCGGCAACGTTTGCAGCAGCGTCTGAATTCCGTTAATACATCCCGCCGAAGTTTTTGCCATAATGGTTATCAGCTTTTTATCCATATTCAAATTATAACCTTCTTCGCCCAAATCTTCTGAGCTTTCGGAAAGTGTAAGATAAATTCCTTTAGCAGGAGTTTCACTTGCTTTTTCAACACTGAGGTCATAACCGGTAACATCAGTTAATCTTTCCGAAAGATATTTCCCAGCCTTTTCAGTTTCATTTTCAACATAAATTACAGTGGTGCTTTCAATAGTAAAAGCCTCGCCGGTGGCTGTAACTGAAACCGGTTTAGGAATAAATGATGTCTTGGTTAAATCTGTTGGTGGCGTTTTTTCGCAAGATGATAACAAAAAAATGCCACTAAAAAGTAAAAAAATAGTGCGGAATCTGATTTTCATAATAAGTAATTTTATTGTCGAACGACAAAAATAGACAAATGTTTTCACAGAATTGGGAATTTTGGTATCTAACGGGTGAAATAGTTATTTATGGAAATATGCTGTGCGATTAGCAGCTCAATGAGTATTAAATTTAAATATTGGATGAAAGTTAAAATCAGTAGTTGCTAAATTTCTGATGAATTTAAATGGTCTATCGACTATCTTTTTTATAAATTCGTTTACGTACTCTGCTTAACGATTCGGGAACTATACCAAGGTATGATGCAATTATATATTGAGGAACCAGGTTTACAAGTTCAGGATTGTTTTCTAAAAAATCAGTATAACGTTCTTCGGGAGTCATCATAACTATTTTTCTTCCATGTATTACCCTGGCTTTCATTGTTTCAGCAAAACTCCGTTCACCTATTTCACGAAAACCCTGATAGTTTTCACTTAAATACTCATGATCTTTTGAATGAAGAATATAGATGTCTGAATTGGTTAATGCTTGTATGTAGACATTTGAAACCTCATTGGGAGAAATACCGAATTTACTGCCAAATGCAGACGGTGCTTTTAAAATATCGTGTGTGTATTCTTTTCCATCTTCTATCAGGAAGTATCTGATGCAGCCCGTTTCCAGGATATATATATTTGCCTCCAGGTTTCCAGGTGCTACAATGATTTCGTTTTTTGCGAATTTGTGGTAAGTCACTCGCTGTTCAAATTCCGACCATTGCTCTGAAACGTCATAACCTTTGTTTTCTAAAAATTTTCTGTAATTGTTCATGAAAATCCGGGAAATAAAAAACTTTGTTTGGCTAATATTCAATTTGCTCAAAAATAGTAAATATTTATGGCGGTGAAAGTCATTTCTTAACCAAAGTCAACGAATTTCAATTCCTTCAAACTTAATTTTGACAGCCATTATTTCACCCGATTAATTCAAATGGCGAAAGCAAACTCATACTTGCTTCAAAGTGTAGAAACCCAAAATTCCTGTTTGAAAGAATTAATTGAACAGGCCAGACAAAGTGTTTTCAAAGTGCCTCTTTTTATAGAGGAGAAAAACTGTTCTTGGAATAAAAACTAACATTAAATATCGTAATTATGAAAAAAGTGACATTCTTTTTCGTCTTAATCTTTTTTTTGGTACAAACTCAGGCACAAGAATATATTGATTATAAAATCAGGACAAATCGGTTTTATGCACAAACTGATGAAACTGGCTTTCTTGATGTAAGCTACGCTGATCCCGCCTGGCATTTCAGAGGAAAGGTAAGTTCATCTTCCCCCTCGGGTTCATGGTCATCCTATGAATGTGTATATTTAACAAACGTTTCAACTTATGGTGCCTGGAATCAAGGTCAATGGTATCCCGCTGAAACAACCGAAAGATGGAATGGGAAATGCCTTTCTAACGCTGATAATATTTATATCAATCTGGAAGGATGGGAAGAACAAAATAATACCCCATGTACTTATGAAAGCACGAAAGATGATTACAATAATTATGACACTGATTATGATACTGATATAAGCGGTAGCCATACCCGTAATACATGGACTGGTTTTAAAAATGCCCAGCAAAGTAATGTTGATTATGTTGATTGTGGAACAGAAGGTAGCAACGGATATTACAAGATTGAATTTGATGTGTGGTGGAACTATTCCTTACCGGTTGACCCCGAATTTTCGGTTACTGATATTGCTTCATCTTCTATTACAATTAACCTGACCAATAAAAATAACTACCGTATTACCGACTGGGAATACCAGGTGAGCACAAACTCAACTTTTACCAAAATTGTTGCCAATGCTACCGGAATCACCAACCTTTCAACCGTGGTTAGCGGAATAAATGTAAATACAACATATTATATTCGGATTCGTGGCGAAAATGAAGCTGGCACCGGAGACTGGACAGCATTGCAAACTGTGTCCACACCCATTGGCGAACTTACCTGGGACGGAAGTGAAAGCACCGACTGGCATACGGCAGCTAACTGGGATGGGGATGTTGTTCCCGACAAAAACTACAATGTGACGATTCCTTTCGGGTTAACAAATTACCCAACTTTATCCACAGCAGGTGAATGTAACAATTTGACTATGGCAAGCAGCGAAGCTTCAACTGCTGCTCTTATAGGGCAGCAAAGTCTAACAATAGATGGCACAACAATTATCGAACAATACTTAACAGGCAACGCCTGGCATCTGGTATCGTCGCCAGTTGCAGGTCAAACCATTGCAAGTTTTCTTTCAGCTAACACCAATGTGCCGACAAGTGGTAACTACCGTGGAATGATGGATTATGATGAACTGAGCAATGATTGGAATACCTTCTTTTTGAACACGGGGCAAGTTGGTGACTTATCATCAGGAAAAGGTTTTTCATTACGTACCAATTCCGATGGTGTGGTTAGTTTTACAGGTACTATGCATACAGGTGATGTAAATTCTGCAGTGACCTGTACCGGTGATTATGGCTGGAACTGTGTTGGAAACCCATATCCTTCAGCCATATTTATCAACGATGCTGCCGATGTGGATAATAACTTTATTGATTTGAATATCAATAATCTTGATGGGAGTTATGGAGCCGTTTATGTATGGGAAGAAACAAAAGGTGATTATACAATTGTAGCTCTTGACAATGCAGAAGCATTTTATGCGCAGGTTGGTCAGGGCTTTTTTGTAAAGGTAAAAACCGGGGCAACACAGGTTCAGTTTACAACAGCAATGCAAACCCACCAGATGGATGCTCCTTTTAAAGGTGGGATAGTGCCAATCCCTGAACTAAAAATTACTGCATCGATGGGAGATACAAGCCGAACGACCAGACTAAAATTCAATGATGCAACTACCATCGGCCTTGATTTCGGGTTTGATGCAGGTGTATTTAAAACCGGCTTTGATATTTACACAAAACTCATAGAAGACAATGGTGTAGATTTCGGTTTACAAAGTTTACCTGAAACCGGAATCGAACAGTATGAAATACCGTTAGGAATAGATGTAGAATCAGTAGGAGAGATCAGTTTCATCCTTCGACAGGAAAATTTTCCTGTAGGGATAATCCCGGTGTTAAATGATAGCCAAACAGGAACCAGCTTTGTATTCAATAGTAAAGAAGATGTTTACACAACGACGGTAAATGCAGAAGCAAACGGTTATGGACGTTTTACTCTAACCTTCTTAAGTACAACAGGAATTGGCGAGAATAAAGTGTCAAACTTTAAAGCCTGGTACAATGACGGGTACATTTATATCTCCGGGCAAATGAATGGGGCAGGGGATGCAACGATTTATGACATTAACGGAAGAAAAGTTGCAGTTCATCAGTTAACTGATTCAGGTCATAACAAGATAAGCGTTCCCAAAGGCACCAAAGGTATTTACCTTGTAAAGGTTAAAGACTCAAAACATAGCGAGGTTTTAAAAGTTCCGGTTGCGAGCAGATAGTAACATATTTGAAAATGATGAATTATCGTAAAATTGAAAAACAGAATTAAAATGAGCAGTATTATAAAGGAAGATAAAACTCCCAATCGACCCATGAGCCGTAAAGAGGCAATAAGAAAGGCAGGTAAGTATGCCGCAATAACAGCAGCTTCGATGCTGGTAGTTTTAAGCCCGAAGGAATCGCAGGCGCAGTCATCTGTTCCTTCAAAACCTTCTTCGTGGACATAGTATTAAAAAAAAGAATTATTGAAAAAGAAGAGTTTGTAAAAAGTAATATTAGAAGAGGCAGAAACATAATTGTTCCTGCCTCTTATTCTAATTAATAAGTAAATTAATTCGGGAATGGTGTTAATTGCTATATTTAAGGTGCTATTAAATCATTGCTTTTATGTTGAATAATTCCCGTCTTTTTAAGGATTTCTCAAATGTCAATAGCCTTTTGAATCCCTGGTTTCCGGTAGTTTTAATAACCTTGTTTGTAAATCTTCAGGGAACGGCTCAGTGTAATTTCAAACCCATTGGACATCGTGGAGGTTCGTCATATTATTATCCCGAGAATACACTGGTTTCTCTTGAACAGGGTTTTATGGAAAATATTTATGCGGCCGAAGTAGATGTGCGTTCTACCGCAGACAACGTTTTGGTTTTAATGCACGATTCTTATGTTAACAGAACAACAAACGGTTCAGGCAATATTGAAGATCTGACTTTGGATTATGTTAAGTCATTAGATGCTGGGAGTTGGAAAGATTCCAGGTTTGCCGGAACTAAAGTCCCAACGTTGGAGCAGGCACTGTTACTGGCCCGGCAATTCGATAAAAAGCTCTATTTAAATATGAAAATTTTTGCTCCCGAATTAATCGCAAAAACATTGAAGAATGCCGGTGTTAATGAAGATATTATTTTGCTGGATCCCGATGATATAGAGAAAGTGAAAGCCTATCATGAGATTTTGCCAAATACACCACTGGTTTATTTTGGAGCTTTCCCAGGGGAAGATGAATTGCCCGGTTTTTTTGCTGAATTAAAGGAAAACGGAGTTGTAGCTATAGAGATTCCTGCAGATTATATTTATAAGCAAAACGGCGATGAATATCACGAGATGAAAGATTTGGCACATCAAAACGGAATGGAATTTTGGGCTTATACGGTAAACGATGCAACTTATTTCCAATTTTTAAAAGATTTTGGCATTGATGCCTTGGAAACCGATCGCCCCTCTGCCGCCTGTCAGTTTTTTTGCGAAGAGGGCTCTGGCGGATTTTTCCCTGAAAAACGGATTACCGGACAGTGGGATTTTAATTTTAATTTAGAAGGCACAATCGGTTCTCAGCTTGTTTATATCGGAGATTCAACCGTTGAAAACCAAAAAATTAAATTCGGAACTACTGAATCTTTTGGAATACCCTTAATTGAAAACACAAATGTTAATGTAGCCAGAATTCCGGCTTTTGATAAAAATCATGCTCTTCGTTTTTTCTCCAATATTGCTCCGGAAGGTCTACCAGGCGGGCTTGATTGTGACAACACTTATACTTTGGTTTTTGATTTGCTGATGCCCAATGGAAATGATTCTTATACAGCTTTACTTCAGACTAGTAATAATAATAGTGATGATGCTGACTTTTTTCTGATGGGAGCTTCAAACAGCTTTGGGATTCTTGAAGATTACAATGGAAGTTTCGCCGATAGTTCCTGGGTTCGATTAGTGCTGGTTTTCGATTTGTATAATGAAAAACTTGATGAGTACTTAAATGGAAATTATGTTGGCACGGTTATTCTGGAAGACAGTAAAAATGGACGATTTTGCTTAAATAATAACTGGGGAGTTCAGGCTTCTCATTTCTTCTCGGATAATGATAACGAAACAAATCCGGTATTTGTTAGTAGCATTCAGTTACGAAATTATGTGATGAGTGCCCTTGAAATAGGGGAGTTAGGTGGGGTGGAGGCCAGAAAAATCAATTCTTCAATTTTTATTGATCCTGAAAAAGAATGTCCTGAATTTGAAGGTGAAATTATAATGGAAAAGGTTGGAAGTACAATTGTACTTTTGGCAAATGCCGGAGACATGGTAAACTATCGATGGGAAATAAATAGGGAAGGAGTTTGGGAAAATATTACCGGAACGGATTTTAGAAATCCAGCTTTTCCAGAACTTACAATTTTAAACCCTGTTGAGACCATGAATGGTTATCAATTTCGGTGTATTGCCTTTAATAATTGCGAAAGCTATTCCAATGAATTCACTTTGGATGATATTCAAACCGGTGTATATTATCAGGAAGAAGTGTCCGGTTTTTTAATTTATCCCAACCCTACAAGAGGAAAAATAAATATTGCAATGAAAAATAAGCAGGAAAGTTATACGATTCAGATTTTTACTTCGCAGGGCGCTCAGGTTTTCCAGGATACAATTGTTACCGGTAATTTGCAATTGCACTTACCACCTGGTTCTTATTTTGTAAAGGTAATGAATAACCGGTTTTCAGAAACACGTAAATTAATTGTAAGCAGATAGATTAACTGTTAGAAGGTTTTAAGCAATCATTTGTATTGATAGTATTTGGAAAAGAGTTGGATACATTTGTACCCAACTCTTCTTTTCTTATTCAACGTAATTAACTATTATAAAATCAATTCCCAACCGCTTCTGGGTGTCAGATTGATTAGACTCTTTGCATATTCATAAGCATCAATAACTTCGTATTCCGTATCATAGCGTGGTGAAGGACGATTTGCATCTAATTTGACAAATTTGGGCACTTTGATTTGCTCACCAGATTCAATATTCGTGAATTTCATGTTTTCACCGTCCCATTTTAGAATACGTTGGAGTCCTGCTAAACGTGCAGCAACTGTTCCCATTACAACAACTTCGTTAAAAGGCCCGGCATACCCAAAATGAGATTTTGTTTTTACTCTTGTTGCCGGATCTTCTTTACATGCCCTAATCCAATCTTTTTCGTGGCCGCTAATTCCACCTTCAACCAAACGTTCATTAATAACCGGGGCATAATCTTTAAAGTCTTTTGAAGGCAATCGTTTGGCATTTTTTGCATAACAACCACACATAATTTTGCCTTTGGTTCCTACAAAAAGAACTCCTCCATCGCGGTCACCCATGGTTTCGCCATCTTCCAGCTCCAGTGGACGATCGGGCATCAGGCCTCCATCATACCATGTAACTTTTACTTCCGGCATTTCAACATTTCTGTACTTTTCTCTTTCAGGGAAATAATACGTAATTTTTTCCGACTCGGGAGGTGATTCCAGTGTCCATTTTGAAGAACTTGCCTGAATTCCTGTTGGATATTGTAACCGTAAACTACGCATTACAACATCGAGAATATGGCAAGCCATATCGCCTAAAGCTCCGGTTCCAAAGTCGAACCAGCCACGCCAGCTCCAGGGATGGTACATAGGAGAATAAGGTCTCACCGGTGCCGGGCCGAGCCACATATCCCAGTCAAGTCCTGCCGGTACAGCCGGAGTATCTTCCGGGCGGTTCAGGCACTGAGGCCAGATAGGCCGGTTTGTCCAGGCATGAACTTCCTTAACTTCGCCGATGTCACCATTCCAGATACTTTCGCAAACCCATGCCGTGTCGTCTCCCGAGGCACCCTGGTTTCCCATTTGGGTGGCAACATTATATTTTTCAGCGGCCTGTGTTAATATTCGTGATTCATATACTGAATGAGTTAAAGGCTTTTGGCAATAAACATGCTTGCCTAATTTCATAGCATGAAGCGTTACATTGGCATGTGTATGATCTGGTGTTGCAATAATTACTGCATCAATTTGATCCCCAATTTCCTCGAACATCTTTTTATAATTCTGATATTGATAAGGAATGGTCTTATCCGGAAAATCCTCTTTGAATTTTTCGATTCGGGCTTTTAACCGCTCAGTGTCAACATCGCACATTGCAACTAAATTTTCATCGGAACATCTGCTAAAGTTGCCATATCCCATACCTATTCCGATCACAGCAATATTTAGTTTTCCTGCCGGCCATTCTTTTTTTTCCTGTTTTTCTTCTGCAACAGGAGTAGAGCAAGACTCTGATAGTAAGCCTGTTACTGCTACTGCTGATGCAACAACTGCAGTCGATTTGATAAAGTCGCGTCGGGGAATTTGTTTTTCTTCGCTCATAGCTTATTATTTTTAGTTGAGTATAGTAAAAAGGTTTTTAAAAGAAACTAAAATATTGTAAAAACGTGAAGTTATTTTTAACTATTGTTTCATGTATTTTATCACGTTTGCTTATGTGGTCTATAAAGCTTGAATTTATTATCTCCGGTTTCTAATGCGGATGGAGCAATATTTTTAGAATCTGGTTATCATAAAACACAAAATTTTCTTATTTAAGTAACAGAAAAAGAAAATGTTATATGAGGAATGTTTATTTCAGGAAACAGAATTCAAGAAACTTTAAATACCTTTAAAATGATTGATTTTTTATTTCTGTAAGTTCTGAAAAAAAAGCACTGCTATATGCAGTGCTTTTAATCTAAATTATGCAAAAGCTTCTCTTGTTTACGGAGCAGCCTTTAATGTTATTTGTATAATGCCAGAATCAGTGGCTCCTGAGAATACAACAGTAACTGCATCGCCTACGTTAACCAGTTGGGCCTCTGCTTTTGTGTAAGTAACAGAAGTTTTAAAATCTGCACCAACAGTGATACTCTTTTCTGTACCTGCTAATGGAAGAAGTTGAGTAGCACCATTTGGATCCCACGAAGGAACCTGGCGTTTCAAAATTGTAGCTTTCATCGTATCTCCCGATTTTGCATTCGGGAAATAACAATTAACTGTAAATGAATTGTCTGCGGTTGTAACCCCATCACTTGATACAACTGCAATGTCGGTAATGTACACATTCCCGTTTTCATCATAAGGTATGTCGTAATAAGGCTGATCCGTACAACTTATCATTAACGCTATTGCAGCGATTAATGATAGTGTTATCATAATTTTTGCTTTCATTTTTTCTTAATTAAATAATTTTAAAATGCAATACTTAATTCTGTGTAGGCAAATACCCACTATTCTGCTGAGCCAACCCGTTTCTGGCAATTTCGTTACCAGGAATAGGTGATAACAAATGCATTGGAGCAAAAGCATAGTTGAAAATCGCAGGCTGATGACCAACGAAATTCTGAATAGCTGAAATTTCGCCATTGCCATATACTACGCATTTTCTTGTACGACGCTGATCCCAAAGCATTTTATTTTCAAATATCAATTCATATGCCCTTTCAGCTAAAATTTCTTTCAGACCAACCTGACTTGCTGTGTAAGTAGGAAGTAATGCTCTTTCCCTGATTTCGTTAATTCCTTTTACAATGTCATTGTCTGATACTGATTGGCCTAATTGTTTTAATGCCCAGTTTACTTCAGTGAGCATCAATAAAACTTCTCCATAACGGTAATGCGACCAGTTCAGGCCTGAACCATCTGTGGATTTAATTGATGCAGGAACATACTGTTTGTAAAGATATGGAACGTCAAAACGAACTGTATCTAACACATTGGTATATTTAGTATCCCATGTGAAGAAAAACTGACGTTCCTGTTTCCGTAAGTCATTATCAGAATAGGAATTATAATAACCAACCCATGGAGTGAATGTACCGTTTTCTTCACTTGGAGTAATTGCACTTAACAAAGGAAGAGATGGTTGCATAAGACCATTACCCCTGAGTGTTTTGTCATATTGTACCTGAAATATTGCTTCCCCCAAATTGTTCTTAGCCGGATCCCGCAAATCATCATAGGTACCTAATGTATATACAGTATTATATAATGCGTTAAGTTGTGTTTGTGCCTTTTTCAAGAATTCAACACCACTTGCAACAGGATAATCGGTCATTGTCCATGCAGCTGTGCCACACCAGTCTTTATCAGGGCTGGTAGCCACTTCCTGGTAAGGATAACCTGCAACAGTCATATATACATCTGCCAAGATTGCCCGGGCTACATCCTGAGTTACGCGACCTTTTGCCGATCTGCCTGCCGGAAGATTTGCAACTGCGAATTCAAGGTCAGGAATAATTACCTCATCATAAATGGTTTTCAGACTGGTTTTAGGCAACTCTGTTGCCCATACATCTGTTATCGGTTCTGTTGTAAGAATAGCATCACCCCAATAGCGTACAATACAGAAATAATAGAATGCCCTTAAGGTACGCACTTCCCCCAAAGCTTTATTAAGCTCTGCCTCACTCATATTAATTAATGGAAGCTGTTGGATAGAGAGGTTACAGTCCTGTACACCTGAATACCAATTATACCATTGATTATTGAAATCGTCGAGCAAACTACCAGTTACCTGGTTGGTCGAAAATTTATTGAACTGAACGTGTGGCTCATCTGTGTATGCACCACCGGTTGGGTACTCAAGTGTAGAGGGAAGGTTATTTCCCCAGTCTCCTGCACCACCGGTCCAGTCTTGAAGCCGTCGATATGGGCCAACTGTAAAAGGTTCTTTATATTCTATACTTGTCAGATCTGCTGCGGTGGTTAGCTGGTTTGTAGGTACTTCTTTCAGAAATTCCTCGCAACCACTAAGCGCCATCAAGAATACCACCAAAAGCAAAGTGGTTCTTAATGCGTTATTGTTTTTTAATTTGTATTTCATAATATAAAAGTTTTAAAATTAGAAAGTGACATTTACGCCCAAACTGAAAGTTGTAGGAACCGGGTGCATATATTTATCAATATTTGGTACCCTTACATTAATTTTCTGTATAGCGCTACCTTCAGGATCATAAGCAGGAAGTTTAACTGCGGTCCACAAAAAGAAATTATCTACAGTGGCATAAACTCTCAATCTTTCAATACCACCAAGGTTTCCAGGAATGGTATAACCAATTGAAGCCGCCTGTCCTCTAATGTAGGCAGCGTTATAAATCATGTGGGTGTCAGGATATGAGTCGTAGCGTGCACCGGCATTCCCGGCACGAACCTGGGCTTGCATTGTTTCCTGATGATCAGGACGCCATCCATTCAAAACTTCGTTCATCATACCATTTACAAACTGACGGTCATGAGCAGACTCATGAACGATAGCTTTGTCAACTCCGCCTACAAACATAATGTCGATACTTGCATCGAAGTTTTTATACGTAAATGTGTTGTTAAAGCCACCATAGAATTTCGGGTATGAATGACCGATTACATCACCGTCAGTCAGCAACTCAATTTTACCATCGTTATTTTTATCCTCAAATTTGAGGTCACCCGGTACTCTTCCATAACGTGCTGCTTCTACTGCTTCATCTGTGCCCCATGTTCCCATTCGGTTCAATCCGAAGAATGATCCGATTGGTTCACCAACTCTGTAAACGCTGGTTCCGTTACCTGCTCCTGTATCTGTATAGATGTCGGCGCCAGTTGGGCCAAGTTCCTTAATCTCGTTTTTATTGGCTGATATGGTAAACAGCGTTTGCCATGTAAAGTTCTTTTTCTGGAAATTGACTGTGTTTAATGTAAACTCAACACCGGTGTTTTTAACCGACCCAAAGTTTACGTAAGCATTACCTGTTGTAGTTGATTGAGGTAATGGAAGATTAAATAACATGTCGGTTGTCAATTTATCATACCAATCCACTGTAAGGTTAATTCTGTTTTCCAGAAGGCCAACATCTACCCCAACATCGTATTGTGTAGTTGTTTCCCATTTCAGGTTATCGTTACCGGTAGAACCTGGATAAAGGCCTGCACTGTAGCCACCTGCAAATAAAACATTGGTGGAACTAATATAGGTTTGTGTTACAAAATTACCAACTTCCTGGTTACCGGTTTGTCCGGCACTAAAACGCAGTTTTAGGTTCGATATGGTTTCGCTGTCGGCCATAAAACCTTCCTGAGAGACTCTCCATGCAAGACCAACCGATGGGAAGAATGCATATTTGTTGTTTGTCCCGAATTTTGATGAACCGTCGATACGCCCGGTTGCTGTTAACATATATTTGCTCATGTAGCTATAAGTAGCACGGGCAAAATAAGAGTTTAACGCACCCCTGGTATTGCTGGATCCTACTGTAGATGGATTGGCACCTGCACCTAAATTATTCCATTGGTAAAAATTGGAAGAGAATTTGTATGCACGTGCATCTATATAGTCATATGTATTTTCAGACCATGAAAGCCCAACCAAACCGGTTATTTGATGATCGCCTATTGTTTTATTATAGTTGAAATAGTTTTCACTTTGCCAGTATTGCCATAACCAATGTTCGCCTCTTGCATCTGAATTACGTCTGCCCTGGTAATCACCACTATACCATCTGCTTGCTTGATTCCTGTTAGCAACAGAGAGGTTTGTTCTAAAAGTTAAATCGGGTGTAATTTGTGCAGATAGTTCAATTGCTCCGGTAAACTCGTCTTGCAGGTAATAGCCTTCGTCTTGATTCAGCATAAACGTTGAACCTGGTCGGTTCTCCCCAACGTTAAAGTCCCTGGCAGTAGGCCATGTTCCGGCATAAGCCCCATATATTGCTGGATCATTCGGATATTGATATGCTGGCAAAATAGCAAAATATTCAGAGGTATTTCTCATCATATTACTGCTCATTCGGTCCTGTTTACTTTTTGCATAAGCGATGTTGGCGCTCATATCGAGCCATTTGGTAAGTTCAGTGTCCATGGTCGCTCTTACATTCAAACGGTTGTTGTAGGATTCTTTTAAGAGCCCTTCTACGTTGTCATTACCAATCGTTAAAGAGAATCTTCCTTTTTCCGTTCCGCCGCTCACTTCAACATGGTTTTTGTATGAAAAAGCATTTCTGAAAACTTCGTCTTCCAATAATGTATTAAATCTTGGTTTATAATAGTTTCCATCGTTACCCTGGAAATTGAGACCTGGTAAATATGAGTCTTTTGCAACCTGTTCGAACAACCATGGCATTTCCGACCATGATAAACCGGGTGCGTTTGGACCGCGAAAATCTTTTGTTGTTACCAGGTTTCCATATTTAGGTGTATTATTAAATGCCTGTTCATAAAGGTACATAAACTGGTCGGCATTTACCGCGTAGTTGTTTCTTGTTTTGATACCCAATGAGGCTGAACCATTATAGTTGACTTTTACATCTCCTGCAGCTCCACGCTTGGTGGTTATAATAATAACCCCGTTTGCTCCACGTGTACCGTAAATAGCAGTAGCCGACGCGTCTTTTAAAACATCCATAGAAGCAATGTCTTCAGGATCGAGATTTTGCAATGCATTGAGCACACCAACAATTCCATCCACTACAAATAGAGGATCATTGCTGGAATTAATAGAGTTTGTACCCCTGATTCGAATTTGAGGCCTACCGCCCGGATCACCTGCTGCTTGTCTGATTACCTGAACACCTGCGATTTTGTTCTGAAGTGCTTGCCCAACGTTGACAACTGGCCTGTCAACCAGTTTTTCGGGTGTTACACTGGACACAGAACCCGTTAAGTCACTTTTTTTCATTGTACCATAACCAACTGCCACAACTTCTTCGATACCGATAAAGTCGGCTTGCATGGTAACATTGATGGTTAATTTTCCACTTGCAGGAATTTCCTGTGTAACCATACCAACAAATGAAACTATTAAAATAGGAGAATCTCCTATTGTTTTGATGGAATAATTTCCGTCAATATCGGTTACCACTCCGTTGCTTGTACCTTTTTCAACAACTGTGGCGCCAGGAATTGCTTCTCCTTTAGCATCTGTAATTTTACCAGTAATGGTTTGTTGGTCAGGAGCCATGTTGTCTCCTACTAATGTAGCGTTTTGATTTTTTTCATCGGGATATCCTTCGATAGCCCAAACTTGTCCGAAACCCACCAAAACCATTAATATGGTAAGTCTCATGACCAGAAATAATTTTTTGGCTTTTCCTTTTAACGGAAAAGAATAAATCTCATGTTTTTTCATAAATTTTGAATTTTGAATTATTAGCATTAATAGGTTTTTCGCCTAATTGCAATACATCTTTCAGATAAAAATGTGACTACAGATTTTTATCATCATAGTTAGATTAAATTAAGTCATCATCACCTCCTTTTTATTCGTTAATAGTTTTGTTAGTTATCTTGATAATTCATGTATAGGCACAAAAAGGCTACCATGAATTTTTATGTTATAAAGTACAAAGAGATGTGGTAAGTATATAATAATAGAGTCATTAAGATTAAGTTAGTTACGTTTAATTCAATTTGTTGTCCAATTCAAATATGAAATTTTTTAAGAAACATATCAGAATTGGCGGGCGAAAGGTAAGATTTTTTTAATTAAAAATTAAGTACAAATATGTTTTTTTATTTTTTTTGACCCGTTTGCCGGTGCAGCGCTAAAACGGTTTAATGTGGAAAAGAAACCGGTGTTACTATTTGGAAGCCATTTTTTCTTAACAAAAACAACCCGGAAAATCAGACTTAGAATATTTATAGAGGTTGAAAATTTATGCTTGCTTTCAATTAACTTCAATGATAGACAGTTTCCATTTTTTGAAGCATTCAGAGAGTTAATTCATTTTTGTTAATTTGATAGCCAATTAGTTAAAAAAAGAACTAAGCCCAATGTCCGGATTGTCTTAAGGTGTAAATCACACTATTTGTCGTTTCTTATTGTTTTCTTTAAATCGTTGAACTCGTCTTTAATTTCTTTGCCCAGGTCTTCCATGTCATCACCTGTTTTTGCAGTCCAGTCGCTTATTTTTTCATGAAGATCTTTGCTGTCGTTTTTAACTTCAGCAAAAAACTGCTTTGTTTTATCGTTTGCATTTTCTTCTGCTTCTTTCACGTTTTCTCCCAATTCTTCCATCGATTCGTCAAAGTCTTCGAGTATTTTTTCAAGTTTTGCTTCAAAGTCGGGATCGTTCTCGGAAAGGTTTTCCAGTTTTTCTCCCAGCTTTTCTACTTTGTTCTGGGCTTTTTCCGCTGTACTTTGCTTGTGGTTCTGCGTGCACGAATAAAAAGCACTGGTGACAACCAATGCGATAACTGTTAAAAATGTTGTTAATCTTGTTTCCATGACTTTTTTGTATTTCAATTTTATATTTAATCTTTTTAACTCTATTATACCCGTATGCAAAATAGTGCCATAATACAACTTAATCCGAAAATTGAAATTAAGTATCTGTAAATGAAATTATTCCGAAATGGAGCTGGCGCTATTATAAAATCTCACCTTATTTGGGTGGGGAAACCGTTGTGGATTTTAATCCTCAAAATGTAGAATTATTCAACAATCAATACCGTCTTTTATTAGCATTTCAAGGAAATCGCACGTGAGTGGTTTTTCAAGACAGGCACTTACAAAAGGATAATTCATAACTTTTTCACGGTCTTTTTTATCTTTTGAGGAAGTACAAACATAAACTTCAACCGATTCTTTTACGGGTTTAATTTTATTGATGTATTTAAGGAATTCAAATCCAGACATTTCCGGCATGTATAGATCCAGCAAAATGTATTTAGCGTCATTTTTTTCGCTTTTGTCGGTTAGATATTTAATGCCGTCAATGGCATTGTCAAAATATATCAGATAGTTTGATAGATGTTTTTTCTCAAGAATTGAGTTATAAGTATTTGCTAAGTTTCTATCGTCGTCAATGAATAATATTTTATGATATCCTTGTTTTTCATGCATTTTAAAACTCCTCCTTCGATTTCGGATATTCAATTTTTATTCCAAAAGCTTGAACAGGAATTTTGTAAATAGAGTCCGTTTATTTTTAGATATTAATATTGTATTGTTTTATTTTGTTATACAGCGTTTTTCTGTCGATGTTCAATATCCGGGCTGCTTTCGATTTGTTATAACCCGCTTCCTGTATCGTTTTGATTATTAATTGCCTTTCAATTTCGAATGACGCATTCTTTAACATCGAATCAGAATTCGGAGTGGATTCATTTTCTAAATATGATGATTCATTTTCAGGAAATACAATTTCGGGAGGCAAACAACTTTTGTCGATAAGTTCGCTGTTTGCCATTAATACCGAGCGCTTAATAACGTTTTTTAGTTCACGCAAATTACCGTGCCACGGATATTTCAAAATAATGTCTTCAACCTCCGGTGTTAATCCTTCAATATTCCGGCTAAGTTCGTAATTCGACTGTTCTATAAAGTGTTTTACAAATACAGGAATATCCTGCTTTCTTTCACGAAGTGGCGGCAGCGAGATTCTAAACTCGTTTAACCGGTGATAAAGATCTTCGCGAAAGGTATTGTTTCGTACTTCGTTTAACAAATCTTCGTTTGTTGCAGCAATTATTCGGATATCAATTTTTTTCTGTTTGTTGTCTCCCATTCTTGAAACAACACGTTCTTGGATTGAGCGTAATAATTTTAATTGAATATCATAAGAAAGATTTCCGATTTCGTCCAGGAAAAGTGTCCCCCCGTCTGCTTTCTGAAATACCCCTTCTTTGTCGTTTATGGCACCTGTAAATGCACCTTTTACATGTCCGAATAATTCACTGTTGGCCACATCTTTTGGAATAGCGCCACAGTCAACTGCCATAAAAGGTTTATTTTTTCGCAGGCTGTTTTCATGAATGTACCTTGCAATATATTCTTTCCCTGTACCGGTTTCACCTTCAATTATTACCGACATGTTTGTCGGGGCCACTCTTCCGGCCAGGTCAATAATTCGTTGTATCTGGTCGCTGGTCCCGGTAATAAAAGCCCCGTTTACAAACATCCCTGAATCTTTTTCCCGTTCTGTTTGTTTTTCTTCTGTTTCCGGTTTTATCGTTTTCTTTATCAGCGATAATAATTCTTCCTGCTGAATAGGTTTTGTAATATAATCGGCAGCTCCCAGTTTCATTAGTTTCACGGCTACTCTTACATCAGCATATGCAGTAATAATAATTACCGGTATTTCCTGTTTGAGCGCTCTCATTTTTTGCAATAATTCCAGTCCGCTAATATCGGGAAGTCTGAAGTCACAAAGCACAAGATCGAAATGGGTATTATTAAAAACAGTGAAGGCTTTTTTCCCTGAGAAAGCAACTTCTACGTCGTAATTGTGGTTTTGTAAGTGTTTTTTTAATATCTGGCAAATAAAGGTGTCGTCATCAACGATAAGTATTTTTTTCATATGGTTAGTTTCCATTAATCGGTATTAAATATAGACAAATTAACGTTATTCAAAGTTTATTCGTGCGCTGTATATTTTGATTTTGTGGTTTTAGCAGTGTCAACTATCCGAGCAATTTTCTGCGACACTTTTTTAACCAATTCAGGCAGCGCATGGTATTTTTTTTCACGTAAGGCCAAGGTCTCAATTTGTCTTAAATCGTCGGAAGTTTTGTTTAGCTCAAAATACTTAAATGATGGGATTGCTTTATGCGCTTTTTCGCCGATGTCATCCCACGATTTATTTTTTACCAGCAATTCAAAACTATTCATAAGATTTTCTGAATTCGAAATGAAGTTTTCAATCATGGAATTAAAGAAATCCATATCACCATTTGATGTATTCAAAAGTTCAGTGGCGTTAAATTCATCTACATTTTTCATTTGTTTGTTGTTGTCCGTTTTTTCTTTTTCCTCCATAATATTGGGTTCTATCGAAAGAAGATTGCAAAGTTTATTATAAAGTTCCTGTTCTTTAAATGGTTTTATTAAATAATCGTCGAAACCTGATTTTAAGTAATTATGAATGTCGCTTTTTAAAGCGTTGGCCGTAACTGACAGTGCCGGAGTCTTAAAATTCAGATTTGTGTTGTTGGAACGTATTTTACGAATAACCTCCGTACCGCTCAATTTTGGCATGTGAATATCCAGCAAAATAAGGTCGTATTTATTCTGTTGCAATTCCTGCAGAGCTTCACTTCCGTTTGTGACAAGTGTATAATTGGTTTTGAAATTTTCTAAAATTAATGCCGAGAGCATCTGGTTATACTCGTCATCATCAGCAATCAGAACCCTTTTCCCCTGAAGGTTATAAGCATCGAGGTTGAACTTAATTTCTTTTTCTTTTCGTTTTTTTAGAATTGTTTTTTCAAAAGGCAGAGTTACTTCGAAAGTAGTACCTTCATCAACTTTGCTTTTAACGGAAATTCTCCCGCCAAGTAAATCCACCAGTTTCTGGCAGATTCCCAAACCCAAGCCAGCGCCACCTCTTATGTTTTCCGACTTTAAGTTTCCCTGCTCGAATACATCGAAAATAAATGGCAGGTCTGCTTCTTTTATTCCTATTCCGGTGTCGGTAACTTTAAAGGCACATTCTACTTTTTGTCTGGTTTGCTTTACTATGTTGCACGAAAGGGTAATCTGCCCTTTGTCGGTATATTTAATTGCATTTACAAGTAAATTCATTAATATCTGTTTCAGCCGAAACGAATCTCCGATTGCGGTTTCAGGAATTGCATCGTCATAATAAATATGAAAGACCAGATTTTTTTCATTGGCCTGAGAAGTAAACAGTTCGTTTAGCTCATCAAGCAAGCTTACTAAAGAAAACGGCGATTTTTCAATAAATACCTTTCCTAACCCGAGTTTAAAAAGGAATACAACTTCTGTTACCAGGTTGAGTAGATGGTCCGACGCACTGTTAATTAGGGAAACATATTTCAATTGTGTTTCAGAAAGTGGTGTTTTTTGAAGTTGCTCTGTAAAACCAATAATCGTATTTAGTGGTGTCCGAATTTCGTGGCTGACATTGGCAATAAAAATCGATTTGGCTTTGTTGGCTTTTTGGGCTTCTTCTTTTGCATTTTCTAATTGTTGTGAAAGGAGTTTGTCGTAAGTAATATTTTGAAGAAAGATAATACCGGCCAGCGTATTACTTTCATGGTCTTTAACCGGCGTGGCCGAAATATAATAGATATCTTTTTTATACCGGATTTCACCTTCTGTTGATTCTCCGTTCAGAGCCTTGCTAAAAAAAGGGTAGAGGCTTCGCTGGGTTTTTTTGTCGGTAACTTCAAATAATGTTTTGCCAACATAATCTTTGTTATATCGATGGTATTTCTCTTTTTCCTTGCCTCCCGAAACAATAAAACGATAATTTTTATCGATAAGGTAAATGTCCATTCCGGGAAGGTTGTCGAGCATTAACGACTGATAATCGCTTAAATTCCGAATAACACTTTCCCTGAAAACAAGATTGCCTACAAACAATTTTTGATCATAGTTGCTTAATCTGTCATCCACCCAAAGAAAACATTTCACCGGCGGACCTGCATTTGATTTTATATTTAATTCAAACTCATTTTCTTTTTTATCCGATTCAAGAAATGACTTTAATTTCGTCGTGTTCAGATCTTCAATTATGTCATGAAAAGTAATATTATTGGAACGAATAAGCGATTCATTGAAAAAGTAACTGATAAAACCTGAATAATAATGAATCTTTAATTGATCGTCGAATACAAGGATTGCATCTTTTTGTTGCGATTGGGTTTTATTTTCGAGGGGTACCAGTTCGCTTTTTTTTAACCTTGAGAATCGGATTTTTTCGATATGAATTTTCAGCCAGTCTTCCAGTAAATTGAGTTCCGATACATTATCTTTCTCATTTTGCAGGGCTGAATCTACTAATTCAGTAAAATTTGCAAGTTTATTTTTTAAAACTGAGTTTGGCTGCGTCATGCTATCTCCTTATTATATCATCAATTTTGGCAGCTGTGGTTTTACAACTTTAAAGCATCTCCCAATTTATGAAAAAATATGAATTTAATTGTTCAATAGAAATTTATGTTTTGTGAAGGTGAATTAGTGATTAGTAATAAATTTCTCTTGTTGCCAGCATTTAACTTGTAGCGAAAATGAGGAATAAAAACCGCAGGGTGTGGAATTAATGAATCAAAATGTCATTTTTAAAATCGAATATCATCTGTTTTTTTTGTTGATTTTTAGTTAGTTATGAGGGCTGGTGTTTTTCGGTGGGAGATGGCACTTTTTTTTCAATAGATTAACCAAACATCAAAACAAAACACAATGAAAACTTTTGGAATAATATTAATAATAGCAGGTATAATTGGTGTAATTATTTTTGGAATTCAGGCCATTAATGATTCAGAAAGTTTTAGCTTATTTGGAATGGATGTAGCTGTAAGTACTGCAAACTGGACTCCGTTAATTGCAAGTGCATTGGTAGTATTTACCGGAAGTATGATTACGCTGGCAAAAAAATCAGGTTAGAAATAATATATTGTCACACCATGACAAAGCAATCATGCAAAAAAGATTGAAAAGATTAACGACAGCTGCTATTATTTTGGCGGCTGTCGTTTTTTTTGCCGTAACAGGTGAGTTGCTGCTTTCCCGGAAAGTGGAGCAAAAACTACAGAAAACTAATATTTCCGTTTTCAATATTGAATCGGGGAAAATAAATTTCAGTCCCTTTTCAAAGCAATTAGAGTTGGAAGAAATAACAATAAATAGTGTATCTGATTTCGGGGAAGGAACAGTTCAGAAAGTTAATATTACCGGAATCGAATTGATCCCCTTTATTTTGAAAGGTGCAATACATGTAAAGACAATAGAAATTATTAAGCCCAGTTTAAAAATTGCATCCAACCTCGATTCACTGCTGCACGTATATTCGGTACCGGAAAGCTCTCCTGAAATAAGCATTGAAAATTTGAGCGTTGAAGATGCCGGGATATTAATTTATCAATGGTTGCAAAATACTGATACCGTTTTTTATTCCGGTTTAAATTTGCAGGTCGAAGATATTTTAAAAGAAAGGAATGCAACCTTTTCTTTGGATGAAACCAATTTTGAAATACAGAACCTTGAATTAGATAATTTTAAGTGGAACATACCAAACGGATTGTACTCTGCCTCCTTCAAAAATGGTGAATTAAATTCTGATAAAAGAAATATAAAGATCAGCAATTTTAAGTTTGCCACAAGGTATAAAAAATACGAAGTTGGCCGTGTTACCAAAACCCAGATCGACTGGCTCAGCTTTACAATTGAAAACTTTAGTGTGAATGATATTGACCTTCAGAATGCCATTCAACAAAAAATGATTATTTCTAAATTAGCTTTAATTGAAGGCATGAATGGATGGATATTTCGTGACAGGCGCCTACCTTTTCCGCGCAAGCCAGACTCCCGGTTGCCGGTTGAAATGCTTGAAAATGTGAATCTGAAGTTTTATTGTGACTCTGTAATATTGAAAGACGGCGAATTGATTTACCAGGAGCATGTTCGAAATGCAGATAATTCCGGGAAAATCTCATTTAATAACCTTCAGGCACAACTTTCGCCGGTTGGCAACATTGATTCTTTAATGACGGGGCCGATGATTTTGTCAGCTCAGGCCCGTTTAATGAAAAGGCCTCTGTTGAAAGCAGAGTTTACATTTCCTCATGGAAATAATAAAAAATATAACGCAACCGGCAGCCTTGAATCTTCTGATTTTAAAACCTTTAATTCGATGGTAAACAGCGCTGCTTCTGCCAGGGTTAAAGAGGGGAGGTTAAAACGATTGAAGTTTAATTTTAGTTATAACGATTTTTATTCGTCGGGCAAGGTGGAAATGGAATATGAAAACCTAAGGGTTGAAATTCTTGACAGGGGAGATAACCAAAGTAAACTTGTTAAGACGTTTGTTTTAAATCAGTTTGGCATCAAAAACAGCAATCTTTCAAGCGAAAAATCCTATAAAAAAGGAGAAATAAGTTTTGAACGCGATCGGAAGAAATCGATTTTCAATTATTGGTGGAAATCGGTTCTAAGTGGAATAAAAGATGTTGCTTTCAAATAACTGAAAGCAATATAAAAATCTCCGGTTCATTTTTACTTCATATTTTAGTTTTCCTTTTCTAAAATAGAATAAACGCGTTATTCTAAGGTGTTAATTTATTGTAGGGTAGTAGGTATTCTTCCAGTGTATTGCCAAACTGATCTATTAACCTGAAGGTGACCAATGGCATGTCTTCTCTCGTGTCAAAAGTAAATTCACCAAAGGCAATTGCCGCTGTTCCGTGATAGCCAAATAATTGGTTTGTATTGTCTTTGGCCATTGCCTCAGGACCCGGCACACCACCAAGCGAAGCGGCCTCAAATTCATAAAATTTAAATCCTGATGGTCGGGGAATCGTAAATCCACGTGCGCCGTGTCGGTCGCCGCTAATCAATAAAACGCCGGAGATGTTTTCTGATTCAATAAAAGAAAAAATTTCTTCTCGTGATGTTGTATCCCAGGTTCCCCACGAATCCTTTCCATTACTAATATAATCGCTCCACATGGTGCCGCTGCTGACAATTTTAAATGGCGCTTCAGAATTCTTTAACGTTTCTTTTAACCAGGTGAGTTGTTCCATACCCAGATACGATCCATACTGGCCCCTTTGTTCGTTTTCGCGGCATGAACGGGTATCGAGCATTATTACCTCCACCGGACCTATGCGGGTGTTAAAATAAATGCCCGGCTTTTTGTTTTCCGGATTATTCCAGTTCTGTTGCCATGTTGCCCTGACCGTTTCGCGGTCTGTTGTGGTGAATCCCTTAGGGATACCGCTAAGGTCATTATTATAATAATCGTGATCGTCCCAGGAAGTATAGAGCGGAACATTTGCTGCGAGGTCCCTCCATGGCTTTGAAACATCACGAAGCAGATAATCGGATCGGTGCAAATTCATATGGTTCTCCCTGTCGTCAACTGCAATATCTCCCAAGAGCATCATTGCCTGAGGTTCTCTTTTTAGAATTTGGTTGATTAGATTGGGATTGTGCAATCCTATTTTATGAAAACATGATCCAAAAGCTATTCTAAAAGTACTTTTGTCGCCGGAAGGAGGTGCAGTAGTGAAACTACCCCCTGCAACTTCACTTCCGTTGGTGTAAACTGTATATTCGTATTCCGTAGCGGAAGACAGCCTGTCAATTACAATTCTTTGTTCCACGCCTGGTTCGACGGAGTTTTTTATAGATGATATTTCATTGTTACTTTCCGATTTTTTTACTTTCACAATTAAAGGCTCTGCAGTCGCCGGGCGCACCCAAATGTCAACACTGTTTTCGCTTAATTTTCCAAGCATGGGGCCGCCCATTATGGGCAAATTGTATTTCTGGGCAGCAGCAATAATTCCGGGATTTGTAAAATCAGCATCCGGTGTGTTAGAAAAAACAGAGCGTGCAGCAAAATAAAACTGCCTGATATTTTCAGGTAAAAGTATGTAACTGTCAAGCAACCGGGTATCTATTTCTAAATTTCCAATGTGCGCTTCAGGAAGCGTAACCTTGTAACGTGCTGTAATGGTGTCTTTGTCTGCACTAAAACAATTACTACTGTAGCTGGAAATAATCAGCAACATAACGCAATGAAGAAAAATATTTGACTTGTTCATTATTTTTTGTTTACTACTTATTATTCTGCGCTATTTAATATTAAAATATTGCCGGAGAAAATTAAGAGAAAAAAATATATTTTTCATCATTCAGATATTATACTGCCTTACAATATAATTTTTAACAAATTGTGTACTTGAGGTAACAATACGAAAGTAAAACAGAATTACTTATAAAAATAAAATAAGCAATTCTGTTTTATAAATTTTTAGTATCCTGGATTTTTTGTTCTTCCAATCCGAAACAAGCGGTTTACAGAATGTTTTGATCAAAATTCCTTGTGGTTGGATGCCGGATGAGAAGTTTGTGAACTTTATTAAAAGGCTTGACAGATTGAGCTTTAGTTTACCATATTCTGTTAATTTCATGAAATTCCATGTTTACCAAGCGGATTCCTCCATCGGTAAATAAAGTTATATCACCTCTGTTATCTGGTGAAAAGGCAAAATGTTCGGAATACGAAAAGATTCCCTTATTGGCAAAAACTTCAAGTTGTCCCCAATCAACCAGTATTCTTAATTTTATGCGATTTGAATCATCTGGTTTCAATTGTTCGTCAAGCAAAACCTGGCTTTTTATGTGATAAGCAATTTTTTTATTAGCCACCTGAAATCCAAATTTTGATGCGGTTGTGTTCGTTAAATCGAATTCAGCGATTAGCTCAAACTTTTTGGATTTAATATCTTTAAAGAGATTATTGTTTGGTTGAATTATCTGTGATTCCCATTTTTCACCATTTTTATATAACAATGATATTTCTTCTATTGGATTTCTTGTTAAGCGCATTTGATTTTCGTATGTTACAAGCCCAAGTGATACAGGGAATGTGGCATTTCTTTCCCAAATTTTTTCACCAAGTCCACCATTCCAATGATCCATCCATGCTATTTGAATTATTCTATTATCATTGTTAGGCAGGTTTCCTGCAGGAAATGTTTGGGCAGCGTAAAAATCATAACCAAGAGTCATTATATGTTCTTCCTGTCCTTGTTCTGGTACAAATTTAACTCCATCAAAATGTCCAACTAAATAAGAACCGTTAGCATCATATAGCACCCATCTCATATTTTCTTTATCCCCGTCCAGAGGTAATTCAATCAAATCAGGGCATTCAAATCCAAAATTTAAATTACTTAAGTAAGACCATTTAATTAAGTCTTGAGAACCATAAAAAGTAGTTCCATTTTCATACAATGCCATAATCCATTTTGAGCTTGGTTTATGCCAGATAACTAAAGGATCTCGTGGATATGCACCATCTGTTGGATTAGCGACCGGATTATTTTTGTAGTCTTTCCAGGTTTTTCCGGTATCAACACTCCATGCCAGGCAAGTACCAACACCAGTGCCGGTATAAATAGCCACAATGGCTTCCTCTTTTGAGCCGGTAATTCTTTCCGACATTTCACCGGAAACGACAACTGCGCTTCCTGAAAAAACTTGTTTTCCTGAAACATTCCTTTCTACTTTCTTGGGCAGAAATGAATTTTGTGGAATTAATGCCACTCCTTCATCTTTCCAGTGGACTAAATCTGTGCTGGTGGCATAACCTCCGTGCCTGACCGATTTTCCCCACTGATAGATCATATGGTATTTCCCTCCTTGATAAACCAAACCATTAATATCGTTCATCCATTCGGTTTTCGGGCTGAAATGATACTGACCTCGAAAGTTTTCGCTATAATCTTCAGGATGTGGATTATACTGTGCATTGGCAGTTGTGCAAAAACTTATAATAATAAAAAAACAACCTATTGATACTAAATTTTTCATTGTAATATAAATTTGGATAATAATTTACGACCTTGACGGATTCAAATTTCCATTATTCAATATTCATTAATGTCCTAAAATTGATATTCAGGAGTAGCGCTTTGCCTGGTGGCTACAAATGCTTCCAAGGCACATGCGTAACTGACAGTTTCCTGTAAATTCTTTTTATCTATAAGACATTTTATGGAGCCTGTCAGAACTGGATCCCCAAAACTAACAGAATCTATTGTTTTTACAAAAAACCGAGATGTTCGGCAATAGGGTCTTGATTATAAATAACAGCACCCTTTCTATCTCGGTTGAATACATCTGATAAGTATTGGGATTACTTGAAAAGCAGTGCTTTAGATTTTTCAAAATCAGAGATTTAAATGTTGTGCCAATTTTTAAACTTTAAAAAGTTCTTCCTCGTTCATTTTTACAATGTCAGCATATTTAATGAGTTGTTCAACAACTTCCATGTATCGTATGCGGACGAAAATTTACATCTATTAACCGTATAGCTTTATTATTTTTCTGTAATGAAATAATAGTATCAAGCGTTGTTTTATCTCCTAAGGACAAAGAGCCATAAATAATAGTTTCAGCTTTGTTGGCAGTTTTTTCCAATTCTAGGGTTAGAATTATTTGATCCCAGGCTATAGGTTCAACCATTTCGTATGTGGCATTGTTTTCTGCATCCAGTGTAACCCAAACTACACTTGTTGGTAATTCATTGTTTAACTTTACGAAGCTTGTATCGATTCCAGCCTGTTCAACAAACTTTTTTGGCTTCCTGCTATCCTCATCATAACCCATGCTATTTGCAGTTAGGTTTATATCCCAGTTGTACAAGATGCAGGGCAAACAAAGTTTCAGCTTTAAAGTGTTTTTTTTAAGTGAGCGCCCTGTACAAATGGTTTTCTACGGTTCGTTTTGAAAGGTTCAGTTGTTGGGCAATTTTATCGTTGGAAAGTCCTTCGAGTTTGCTCAGATGAAAAATTTTTGCTGTTGCTCGGGCAATTGCGAAACCAGTTGGTGAAGGTTGTGCTTCATTTCCTCAAAAATTACAGAATGTCATGTAGAGTTTTCACCCGGCGAATAATTTAAACGGGCATAGTCTTCAAAAAGCATATTCCATATTTTTTATTGCGAATAAAATCGTAAATGGTGTTTACTGCCACTTTAAAAACAAATGATTTAATATTTTGTGAACTATCCAGCAAATTTCTCTTTTCCAAGATTTTTAAAAATACATTCTGAACCAGTTCTTCAGCATCAGGTTTATTTTTTTAATAGGAGAATGCAAAATGATAGATCCGTGGAGCATACTTTTCATAAAGTCGTTGGTATGCATTTTTATCCCCTGTTTTTATTTTCCGGGCAAGTTCTTTATCGGTTATGTCCTGAAATTGGTTCAACGGCAGTTTATAATTTGAGGTAAATGTCATTCAATTTTAATGGATTTTCAATGAGTTTAAACCGGCCAGGAAAGCACGGCCTAATAAATTTGAACAGCTGGTAAATTTATTCAAAAAAAATATGTTAATTTAAAACCTTTATTTAGAATGCTAAAACGATTAAAACATGGATTTGAAAGAACTAAACCGACGAAATTTTATTACAAAAACAACCTTAGGGACCCTTGGCGCAGCCGGAATTCTGGTGGCATGTTCTACAGAAAAATCGAAGAAAGAGGAAATTCAACTGCCCAAGTTGCTCGATCAGGCACCCGACGGAAAAGTAATTAAAGCCGGATTGATTGGTTGTGGCGGACGTGGAACTGGTGCGGCCATTAATTTTTTGGATGCGGGGCCAAATTTGCAAATAACTGCACTGGGCGATGTTTTCCAGGATAAAATAGATAACTGTAGGGCTGAGTTGAAAGCGCAGAAAGAAGTTGAAATAGCCGATGAAAACTGTTTTGTCGGTTTCGATAGCTATCAGAAAGTGATTGATTCGGGTGTCGATTTGGTTTTACTTTGTACTCCACCACATTTCAGAGCAGAACATATTGAAGCGGCTGTAAATGCACGAAAACATATTTTTTTGGAGAAACCTTGTGCAGTTGATCCGGTTGGAGCCCGATCAGTACTGGCTTCATCGAAAAAGGCTGAAGCTTTGGGGCTTTGTATGATTAGTGGCACCATTCGTCGTGTTCAAAAAGATTACATGGAAACGCAACGGCGTGTGGCAAATGGCGAAATAGGCGAAATTGTCGGAGCAAATATTATTCGTAATGGTGGAGCGCTATGGTACAGGAACCGTCAGCCGGCTTGGACTGATATGGAATACATGATCCGGAATTGGGTAAACTTTTGCTGGCTTTCGGGCGATCATATTACTGAACAGTTTATTCATGAAATTGATGTTATGAACTGGCATATGGGAAAGAATCCGGTAAAAGCAATTGGCTGGGGCGGAAGACAACGTCGGATTACAGGTGATCAGTATGACTTTTTCAGTGTAGAATATGTTTATGATGACGGGGTTCGGACGCATTGTGCAGCAAGGCAGATTAACGGATGTACCAACCAGAAAGTCCAGCAAATAATGGGTACAAATGGTTATGCTGATGCTGAAGGTGTAATATACGACCTTAAAGGCAACGAAGTATGGAAATATCCTACACCAGAAGAAGGTGATACTAATTCGCCATGGAAAGTAACCAATCCGTTTGTGCAGGAGCATATTAATTTGGTAACCGGGATTCGTACAGGGAAAGCAGTTAATGATGTAGAAGCCCAGGTAAACTCAACATTAATAACAATAATGGGACGTATTTCAGCTTATACTGGTAAAGATGTAACCTGGGAAGAAGTCATGAATTCCGATCTGTATCTTGGTCCAAAGACTTATGCTTTTGGGCCTGTTCCTGAAGTAAAAGAAGAAATTCCGGTGGTTGGAGTTGAAAATAAAGCACTTTAGTTTAAGATTTTATTATTCGGGCAATGTAAGATGAGAAATCTGTTTCTGCTAAGAGAGATTTCTCATTTATAACCATCGTGTTAAGAATGAAATCAACGTGGGATAATATGAGGTTTTTAATGATTGTAATCGGCTTGATTCTATTTGCAAATATTGGTTTTTCCCAAAAACCGTCGTTTGAGTTTGGAGTGGTAATAAAATCGGAGAATATTGATTCAGGTAAAAAGGTAAAAGGAGAACCAATTCAATGGTTACAGGTTAATACTGAGGATTCAACCTGGCAAATGAAAAAAAATGAACTTGTTTGTTTTGGTCATCCTATTGGGGTCATCCGTTCGGAAAAGAAATATGAAAATTTCATGCTTCACATTGAATGGAAACATATGGAAGCGGGTGGAAATTCAGGAACTTTTGTATGGAGTGATGCTGAACCTGGTGAAAACCGTTTGCCCAATGGAGTTGAAGTTCAGATGCTTGAACTCGACTGGGTTAACCTGAATGTAAGAAATGGGGAAAAACCTCCGATTGCCTATGTTCATGGGGAATTGTTTGGTGTTGGTGGAGTGGAAACTATTCCAGACAATCCCAGGGGAACAAGAAGTAAGTCGATTGAAAACCGTTGCAAAGGAAAAGGGGAATGGAATGTTTATGATGTGGTTTGCGTGGATGGCACCATTAAACTTTCTGTAAACGGAAAGTTCGTGAACGGCATTAGCAAATCATCGAAAAAATCAGGATACATCTGTCTGGAGTCAGAAGGAGCGGAAATTCATTTCAGAAATCTGAAGGTGGTGGAGCTGCCTTAGATAAGTTCGTTTAGGAAGGATGCAAACAGATTCTTGCTTACATCCTTCCTAAACGAATATATTTTTCATTGTTCGAAGCAGGATTCATAAATTTTACAGTTAAAGAATTCTTCGTTTTTTTAATTTTCTGAATTTTTTTATTTTATGGAATGTAAGATAATTTGCATCATGAAAATTCTGTGCACCGCCAAACTTGTCATCGAAAGCTGTTCTTGAGAGAAAAACGATATCTTTTCCTGCAAATTGCCAATCAATATATTGAAACCCATGCTTCTTAACATCAGGATGCTCAAGCAAAATCTTATGGATAGTCAGTTTTAAATCTGAAGAGCTTTTCAATACCAGTGTATTTCTTACACTAGCAGCCGACAGATGACGAAATTCTTCTTTACCATATTGACAATCGTCAGTAGCGTTGTGTCGTTTCATCGTATCGGATGGAAAATTTCTTTACCACCGGCAAATTTCATAAATCCATTAGACGGGTCGAAAGTTGCTTTTGTTCCATCGTCGCTGATATGTACAACTGCAGCCATGTCCGTGCCTGGTTTAGAAGTGGCCACTCTTAGGATATCAATATCTTCCCTTCCGGAGTAATCACTGCATTTCCTTCGAGCCATCCTGTGAAATTTCCATCAAAATAGGTTGAGTCATAAGGTAGGTAATTCGTAGGCCGCCAGTTTTGCGCATCAAGTAAATCTGAATCAACTGGTGCTGAGATCATCATTGCGCTGTAACGTTTTCCCCAAGCTTTTGTATCGGCTTTAGCATTTTCAAGGGCACGCCAAATACTTACCCTTTATGGATAATCATTGGCATTGGTGCTGTATGAAATTACTCGCCCTCCAGTAATAACCCGTTTTTGTTGTCAGTAGGCTCAGTCCACGTATGGCCACCGTCAAAGCGAGCAGCGTATTAGCAAAGTTCCCATGGTGTTTCCATGTACCCATTATATACAACTCATCTCATGCACAAACAGGTTAGACCAAAACTGTCCATTTATCTCTGCTATTTTTCCATGTTTTCCTTTGTTGCTGGAAGATTCAAACACAACAGTTAATGCCCGCTCATGCTCTGTGGAATTCGGGCCAAAATGGTCATGAGGAGAATTCACATAATTTGCCGTTTGGGAGGATACAAATACTTGGTGAACCAATATACGTTTTAGTTGATGCAGGAATATATTGACTATAGTCCCAGGTACTTTTTCAGACTGAGCGCACAGGAATTGCGTTGCAAGCACATACAAAACAGGAAAAAAGCCTTAATGACTTGTTGAGTTTTCATCTGTATAAATTTTTATTTTTATGGAACGGATTGAATGTTCATGATATTTAGTCATGTTTTGATTGTATTATTTGTTTATTATTAGTTGCTTAGAGTAGTTGGCTCTTTAGTTAATTCTTTTACAACGCTTTTCTGACTTTTTCCTGTTTTCTCCTACTTTCAGACAAGGGCGGTGCGCATCATCTGGAAAAAAAACAAAAAATCTTTTGGAAGTCAGCAATCGGTAATTATTTTGTTCCGCCTTAAAAACGCAATATCTCTATGCTTTATCATAAAATCTATCTCGAATGTATTTTAAGAGGGACGATGCCAATCTTCTCTTCTCCAAAAACCGAATACTGTATATCAGCATATTTCTGATGGAGAAGCTACAGAAACCTTGGGTGGCTTCTTCGTTTGTTGTATACTCATCTATATTCACAAACAAATCCGAACCTTCCAGTTCATAGCGTCCGGGAGACAAAGCTGCCATATCTTCATTTTTGAGAAAAGAAAATGCTTTTGCCCACCGTTGAGGATATTTAAGAATACTGAAGAGCAAACTCTTCCTGATTGATTGACTCATCAGGCTGAATATGCCATCCTTCTTCACTCTCCTTTTTTGAACCATTCATTAATTTCGTTACTTTTATGTTTTCAGTACCGGACTTTTGATTGTACATGCTGCTGTCATAAGTATTAAGATATCAAAGATACTGATCTAGTTTGATGCTCATTTTTTTCATCGTTGTTTAAAATATTTCCACTTGACCTTATATTAAATACTAGGAAGCAGCTAAAATAAGAACAAGGCTTTGGTCTCTTAATCGGATTGATAGATTTTTCCAAAACCTTGTTCTTTTATATTCTAATCGTTTTCAACTTAGTTTATCAAATCTTTATAGTTTGATTCTATAGAAAGTAACATAATTTGCATCGTGATGTTTGCTGCTCCGTTATAAGGATCCGCATAAACACAATTTGCGAGGAGCAGCACGATGTATCGTCTCCATCAAACTGCCAGCTTATATTGAAAAGCTTCTTTCGTATAATTTGGAGTGTTTCCAAAATAATTTCATCAACAGTCCAATTTTCCATATCGTCACTCGAGCACAACGCTAAAGTATTTCTCATTTTGTGCAGTTCCTCTAAGTTTTATATGCATCAGGAATAAAATTTGATAATATTGATATATTTGTCAATTGTTGGATCGTACTTAATAAAAACTTTTTTGAACCACCGGGAAAGTTCCACAATCCCGTTGAAGAGTTAAAACTCAACGTTTTCCATCAGCGGAGACCACGTTTGTTCCGACAATATACTCTTCCGTTTTGATGTTGTATTGCACGCGCAAGATGTTTACCACATCTCCTCCTTTATTCGACAACATTACCTTCGGCACCCAATTACCATTTAGTAGTATCGTTATATTTGATTTGAAGCCGTCAGCTGGAGGCATTCAGTAAATCTGCATCTTCTGGGCAGAAATTGTTAACGATTCGAGACTTTTCCCCCATGCTCCTCCGTTGTCAAGCTCTACGGCCTTCAAAATTCTTCCATTTGCGTATGAACTAATTGTGGATGCAGTATGGTAGCTGCCGGTAAATAAAGTAGTTGGAGAACTCAAGGTAACTCCGCCATTATTAGATTCCTGAATAATAACATCGGTTGGATTAATGCCAATAATATATAAATTTCCATTGTGTTTAAACAGTGTTGCCAACATGCATTTGGAAGTAGCCAAATGCTCCCGAGTGTTTCCTTATCGTAAGATTTATAAACTTTAGTAATGGCATTCCCGCCTTCTCTGGCTTCAGAACCATTAGGTCCGGAAAAATCCAGCGTAGCAATATAGTCTCCGTTAGGCAGTACTTCAATGTTTGGTGCAGTTAAATATATTTTGGTTACAGCCGGGCTGTATTCAATAACGCTGCCCGGAACAGTTGTTGGGTTAGGTGCCATACCTTTTTCCCTGATACATCTTATGCAGTATCCATTACTTCTCCTATCCCTTTTATAAGGTGTAGTTTGCGTTTCCCAGAACCAGACGGATCGGGCACGGGCAAATCCTTCTGTATCAATAAGCGGATCAGTAGAAATAGCAGGAGTAGAGGACCAGTAATAGCCAATTTTTCCTTGCTGATAAAATCGTCCGATCAGCCCATTTCTATGTCCTGCTGCTGCTAGCTTAAGAGATGAATTAAAAAAAGCTGAAGCTGCCTATACATTGTTGTTCGCTATCAATGAGCCCCATCCATTCTTCGTATGTGAAGCCAAACGCCACTCTTCTCCCAAAATAGCACATGGGTCTTGACCGTTATTCATCGTAATTTCATCGTTGTCTCATCCATGCATCATCTATTTTCTCCATTTGACCACCATGCCTGACAGTGCAGCTGGAAGAAACTGTAGATATAAATACTCACCAAACTAGGAATAATCGTAGAAGGAGTATAAACCCGGGCTCCACAGCAACAGCTTCATTTCAGAAAGCTCATACGTGTCCATTGGCCCACTACCCATTGGAAGTAACCTCCATAGGCATTTTCATCATTAAAATCATTTGCTACTCCTGCACTTCCCATGTTTTGTTGCAAGCTGGCTGCTTCCGTCAGCGGCTCTTACCTGTGCTGTGTTTTGTTATCTGCATAAATGTCTACACTCTGTTTTTTACCCATCCTAAGGCTCCTGTTGTGATATCCGGAATCCGTTTCCATGGAAGTTTCTTCAATCTCAAAGGTGATACAGTTATCGAATCATCATCTTCGTTCCAATTATTGTAAATTTCAGTTTTACAAGAAAAAATCAGAAATGAAGTTATTATTGTTAAATATTATTATTGTTTTCATATTTTCAAAAAATTATTTTTAATATCAGGTGTTTGTTTTAGGTTAAGTTCCTTGTCAAAGTTTGAGTAAACAACGGAAATAGGATATGCCGTTTTTATCGCTTTCTCTTCCTACTAAATCAGGAACTCTTTTGAAGACTTCACCCGAAACGAATCAAATCAAACCATGATTTTAGTTCACCAGCAAACTCAATCAGCACGTTCGTCAAGAATGGCATTTTTCAGATCCTCACCAGATAAAGACTGTGGGTAATAGTTATCAACCCCAGTAGCTCGTTCAATTGTTTGATTCAAAAAGGAAACTGCATTTGGATCGTTCTTTTCAGTATTTCAGCTTTAAATAAGACTGCTTCAGCAAATCGATAATACCTTGTGTCTGTGGAAAAATAGCAGTGAATACTGAATTCCTTATATTCTCCATAAACTTGTTGGTCCAGCGATAAGACATTCCTTTTTATTACTGAATCATCACTAATATAACTTGCGCGTGAGATCATTGGGCAATTTATTCCGGTATTTCTGATAAAACAGATTTAGGTATTGCATAAATTGTAATTTCCATTCCTACGATAATAGGATATTGAAGCTCATAAAAGGAATCCAAGGAGATTGGTGTGTGAAACGTTCCATATTGATTAGGATCACTCTGTAGATTTATAATTTAATGCGAAAATAATCTCTTAATTCATTTCTTTTCAAATGCGTTGATGTAATTGTCCATTAACTGAAGTTTGCAGGCGGCATATTTAACACTTCATCAACAGTTGTTCACTTGTCTAGATCTGTAGTATTTACAAAATTTTAGATGACCAAAGGTATATTTCAGTCCTCAGCAAATTAATATTGCAGCTCGTGGAAACATTTCTATCCGGGTGGGATTGCTGTATACAGTTCTGCCTGTTCTATATCTCCCTTTATTTGAGCCCACACATCATCTGTAGTTACAACAACACGATAATTGAGAATCATTAACAGACGAAATAAAATTAGTAATTAATAGAACCTCGCCCACAAACGAACTAATTGAAAATACGGCCATGCTCTAAAAAAATATGCTTGTGTAAGCTAATTTGGTTTCTTGTTTCTTCTTTTATATGCTGCCTGATCTATCTTCTCCATTATAACATTAGCTTGAGAAACAATATTATATAATGGAGTCAATCCATTTGATTTAAATTTGGGGTAAGATTATTTTGAGTAGACGGCAATACATTGTTGGAAGTCATACCCCCTGCAATGTTTCCTGCTCTACATTCAAACCAGTATAAGTAATCAACAGGAAGCGCACACATTCACCCACGTATAAACCATTGGCAACAGCTTGGGCGTCATCTTCAACTTTCCGGTAAGTTCTGAACTCACAGAACTTTCTGGTTCCAGTTGCAAATCAAACAACTCATTTGCGTCAACAATATGGTTATAAAAACTTGATACGATGTTCATATTTATTTTTCGTTAGTAATTAATTAAGGCAATTTGTGCGCAATGTGTAGAATTATATCTGGGGCAGGAGGACTAATTACTATCCGAGCTATTTGCGGAACTTCCGCTGTATTCTGTCGTATATCCAAGGGTAGGCAGTGAAATAGTATAAATTTTTTCCCGCTAATAAAGGTTCATTATGACTTGATATTCCCGTTTTGTTTGTTGAAGTGATGTCGGAATGTGCTGACTTGCTTCTCTTAAAGCCAGATGCTGAATACGTTCATATTTGAAGTACGCATGTGATTCCATTGTCCTGTCGCAGCACCATCACTCATATCAACACGCGCATATCTTACCTTTTCTGCATCACCTGTTTCTCTCCATGTATCCAATATATCATTGTCGGAAGTAAAAATCCATCGTCGTTTTTAATCCCATTAAGTAACTTATCATCCCATCGTGATGACATGCCCCATAGCATAGTCAAATAATGCATAAAACTCGAAATTTTTGTAACGAGTATTTGTGTTGAACCCACCAGTTGTGGTTGGTACCAAGTAACCCAGAACTTCTTGGTCTATTTCTGTAACTTTATCATCATTGTTTCGGTCCATCCACTCATAATCACCGGCAATCTTTCTCCCTCTGATGTAAGTTTTCGTTTCAAGGGGTCCACATCCAGCGGCTCTCTCGTCATAACGCGCCAATTGTGCTTCTTCACCAGTGTCAAGGATTTTCAACGAGAACATAACCAATTACGCCATACATTCGTTCGCCAGCAATCCTCCAGCTCCATATTCAGGGTGTCAGAAAAAGAAAGGCCTCGAATTCTGTTCTTATCACCCCATTATCGGGAGTTTAAGTACCTTGTTTAAATTATAACTGATATTTGCTCCGAGGTTCCATGCGAAATTTTTATTGTTTATTACTACACTACTAACACTACCTTCTAATCCCCAAAACAGAACGGATCTCATTCAGGTTATTGAACCGAAACCAGGAGTGTTGGGAATAGGCACATTAAATAACAAATCTGATGTGATTTTACGATAGTAATCTCACAGTGAAATTGAGCCATTGTTAAAATGCCAAATCAACCCCAACATCAAGTGTGATGATTCCCACTTCAGATCTTTATTTGGTACAGTATATGGAATACCAGCAGCCTCTCCGTTGTAGCTATTACTTAAAGCCCATAATCTGATAGTCATATCGTCCACCGAGTTATTTCCGGTCAGACCATAACTTGTTCGCAGTTTCAATACTAATCCAATCTTTTTCTTTTAGGAAAGATTCTTCGCTTAAAACATATCCTGCTGAAATGCCTGGAAAATACCTCCATTTGTGTCCGGAAGATAAAGCAGAAGAGCCGTCAGCTCTTATACTAAACTAGTATTAAACCCTGTTATTATGTCCATAACTAACACGGCTAAAAAACACTGTTCAAATGCTCTCTTGAACGTGAAAGAGCTAGCTCTAAATATTCTGTTGAAACATTTAATGTAATAATGTCATCACTTCCGCCGCGTGCTTTTGCACTGTACGAATAATCGTTATATGACAAAGCTGATGTCCCAACGACGGCATTTAGCTTGTGCTTTTCATTTATCTCCTTATCATAATTAACGGTAAATTCGAATTGTGAAGTTTGGTCTTGATCCCCAAACTGAGCATCTCTCCCTTCATTGTATATATTTTCTTTTCGAAATATTCTCTATGCGAAAAGTAGGGAGAATAATAGGCATCAGCTTTGCAGCAGAAGCTTTCAATTATGTCCCATTTGCAAGCCGAAGTTTCCTGTAAAATTGAAAATTTTGTTCGTGTAAGTTAGATTATCAACAATAAAGAAAGGTTTCTCAAATTTTATCTTTCCTCTCGGCATCTCCATTCTCCATTTGACTCCGAATTGTAGGAGCTAAATGTATCCCCTTTACCAAAAATTGCATTTTCATTATTAATTCTATCCGAAGAAGATGTGGAGGCCGACAGGTGAGATGTGAAAGTTAGCTTGTCAACTATTTTAATGGAAACGTTTGTTCTTGCCGTTAAACTATTCCAGTTACTATGTGGAACAAAGCCCCCATCGTCTACATAAGATAAACTTGTCATATGTTTTACCTTTTCTGTACCGCCAGTAACTGAGATATACGCATTTGCTATGTTTCCGCCCTGAAAAAAATCTTTTTGTAAATCATTATTTTGAAATATCAGTGTGCGATTTTTATTGATTGGATCCGCCATTGAGCTCCAACCTTCTGGCACTTGTTCTCCTCATTCAAATATCGTGTACTCCAAACACTCGACTCAGTATTCCCTCCGCCGGGATGTGCAGCATCAAGCAGCCTTATAAAAGGACTTCTGCTCATTGCCGTGCGAGCTAATCTAAGGTATTGCTCGGCACTAACCCGTTCTAAAGAGTTGGCAGCATTTTGGTATCCATAAGAAACACGGGCAGTAATGGTTGGTTTGCCAGAAGAACCTGATTTTGTGGTAACTAAGATGATTCCATTAGAGGCTCTTGCTCCATAAATTGAAGTAGAAGCTGCGTCCTTCAATATTTCAATTGATTGAACGTCTTCTGGAGCAACAACAGATAGGGAACCAGGCATTCCATCAACAATAACTGTCGGAATTACTTTTCTGAATTGAAGAACCTCCCCTTATAGTTATAGATGCTTGATTACCTGGTGCTCGAAGAGTTATACTCTTATTCCAGAGGCTTTGCCTTTAAGAGCAGGATGAAGATATCAGTACTTATAACCTTATTTAATTCTTCTGATTTTATTTTAGTTACGAAACTGGTTAAATCTTTTCTTTTTACAACCCCATAACCAATTGCAACAACCTCATCAAGTCCAATTGTTTCTCTAGCATTTCTATGTTTATTTGAGTATTGCTTCCCACCGTTACTTCTTGGGGATTTCATCCCTATAAATGAAAAACTGTAGTGTGCTGTTCTCCGTGATATCGGTAATAATATATTCTCCGTTTCCGTTTGTAATTGTTCCTTGCGTTGTTCCTTTTATCACTATAGTTACTCCGGGAGGGGAATTCCTGATCTGTCAGTTACCTTTCCAAAAACGGTTCGGTGTTGTTGGGTCGCTATTGGTGCTAACTACTATATTGGGAGATGTGTATTAATATCAAATTATCTTGCATTACATTGTATTCAATATGCTGACCTGAAAAAATTTCATCTAAAATTTCATTAACGGTAGCATCTCTTGCTTTTAGAGAAACTTGCTTTTCCACATTTACCTGTTCTCTGATGTAGAAAAAACGAAAATTACTGGACTCTTCAATTTCTTTGAGTACGTCTATTATTTGTTTATTTTCGACCTCTATGGTAAATTTCGTAGTCTGTGAATAAACGGTCGCTGAAACCTGCATCAATCCGATGAGAAATAGTACGGTTGTTGGTTTCATCATAAGTAATAATTTTTCACCCTTCTGCAATGCAGAAAAGTATTCATACATTTTTTTTTCATACATTTGAATGTTTTGATTAATAGTGTCATTGGTGATCGTCACCAAAAAATTCAAGACAAGCTAAGCTGGTTGGTGTTACAGCATCTTCCAGCTTATTTTTTATTTCAGTTTAAGTCATAAGGTTCCTCCTATTTAATTTTGTTATCAGTTATCTCTATTTTTGTCTACTATTTTGTAATTAATGGGGAGTGCTTTTTTCATGATTTCCAGAAACTCAACGATTGATTCATTCTTAATGGTTCCGTCAAAGTGAAGTTTTAGAATTTCCTTGTTTTTTATTTCAATGTCGACACCGTACTTGCGTTCGAGAAGAATCTCCAAATCTTTCATGTTCATATTTACAAACACCAGTTTATTATCTTTCCATGAGGTGTACCATTTGGTATTTACTTGTTTGATGGTTAGTTCTCTCGTGTTTTTTTATTGAGCAACACCTGCTCGCCTGGTTTCCACGATAATGTCTTTTGCAAGTTTGAGATTGCCGGTCATTGTTTCTTGATTGTCCTTCTTCAAGGGTTGTGGCTATTTCATTATCAGTCTCGTAAACTTTAACATTAAACTGTGTTCCGATGTATTTACATCGTAATAAGAGGTGTGAACCACAAAGGCCTGGTGTTATCTTTTTTTACATCAAACAGGCTTCTCCTTCAAGAAAAACTTCCGTTTCCCGTTTCTCCTTCCACACTATATCTCACCCGTGAGTCGGCATTTAGGAAAATTATTGAACCATCGGGAAGAATCATCTCAGATACGGAGCCTTTGGGTGAATATAGGCATAATAAATCGGCTCTTTGGAGTCTGGAGTGATACGTGCATATATTCCGGCTATTATGCCAATCAGCACAGCAGCAACGTTTGCCGATGTAGGTTAAATGCCGCACTTTTGCTTTCTTGGGGACTTGGTTTGTTCAATTTTTGTGTTGAATACAAATTATGAAAATGGTTAAAATCAGGTGATGCGGTATTGATGCTGTCTGTTAATGACAGATAATCCAGTAGTTTTCTTTTATTGTGAATTCGTTCGGGAGAATGAAACAGCGCAAGCATCTCAGCTCTCCTGACTCTCCTGTGTTTGCCTTTCCCTTTTTCGAATATATAGTGAATTTGTTTTCATGCCTTTTCAATTGATAGTAATACGTTTTAGCTTGCCGATTTACTCATCTCTATTACTCTTCTTTCTGTTCGAACAAAAGGCTACCATCATCAGTGAGTACGACTTTCAGATTCAAAACGACTAAAACTACTTTAGGTAATAGAAACACTTCTTTTTGATATTAAATACGTTTGAATAGTTAGATTTACTCATAGCAAATCGATGAAGAATAATGATTGTTAATAAAGTATGTTGGCTGTAGGTTCCTACCCGCAGATTATATGGAAGAAAAGTAGGGAAATAAAGTTCGCTAGCAAAATGTTTTTTTAAAAAGGTGAAGCGCCCTATATAAATGATTTTCAACAGTACGTTTGGAAAGGTTCATTTTTTTTGCGATTTCATCGTTACTGAAGCCTTCGAGTTTGCTTAAACGAAATATCTTTTGCTGTTGTTCTGGCATTTGTGCAAGCAGAGCATTCAGGTTCTGTTGCATTTCTTCAAAAATTACAGAATGCCAGGTGTAGTTTTCATTGGTTGTATAGTTCAGACGAGCATAATCCAGAAATGCGCTCTCAATGTTTTTTCGCCGGATGAAATCGTAAATGGTATTGACAGCAATCTTAAAAATAAAGGCTTTAATATTTTGAGAAGCATTTAATAAGTCTCTTTTTTCCCAAATCTTCAGAAAAACATTTTGCACCAGTTCTTCCGTATCATTCTTGTCTTTTAAGTAGGAAAGCGAAAAATTGTATATGAGGAGCATATCTTTCAAAAAAGTTCTGAAAAGCTTTTTGTCGTCTTTTTTATTTGTGAAAACAGGTTTTTGTCCTGTATTTCTTTCGATGGATTCAATGTTTAATTAATTTCAGGTAAATGTAGTTTAATTTTTGATGCGTTTTCTAGCGACCTGTAATGTAGAACAAGCACTAAAATAAAAAAAAGATTTTAGGTGTGAACATTAGTGGAAAAAATTACGCTTCCCCAACCACGAAAATCATATCTTTTACCCAGGATAGCCAAAGTTTAAATGTTTTATTATAATTGTCAAAACGACCTCCTCCGGGGTGGTTATGTTTAATTGGCTAAGCCTGAAATTTAATTAGCTTCGTTACATGAGTAATTTAAAGAAATTGAATCATGTAATTTTTGGGTGTACGTATAATGTTGTATGGACGCCCAAGTATCGATTTCGCGTTCTTGAAGGTCTTGTCAAAGGAATTATTACGGAATGACATTGTGATGTTATTGGAATGGAAATCGTGTGAAATGAAGTAGAAATCGAAAAAGATTTACAAAAAAGATTATGTTCGCCCGATAGTCAGTGTTCCGCCCAAAATATCGATTTCTCAACTGATGGAAACCTTAAAAGCAAAACAGCAATCAAGATTTTCAAAAGTTATTCTCCAACTGCGAACAAAGCAATATTGGGGCAATCACTTTTGGGCCAAAGGCTATTGTGTTGACCCAATTAATGTAAAGGACAAGATCAAGAAATACGTGAAATATCAAGAAGATCAAGAATGTCTCGAAGAGCAACAGGGGCTCAACTTTGGCCCCTTATAGGGGCTTTCTAATAAGTCCACCTTCTTTGAGGGTGGATTTTTATTCGTTCAATTTTGAGATGTTTAGGATGAGTGCAAAACCTGCATCACTGAATCTTGGATTAAAAAACGACCCCCCGCTTTTTAATTTTAATTCATGAATCAATCTGTCGGCTTCGGTATTATTGCCACTGAATTTGGCGACATTCCAGGCAGCAATTAAATTATTGGGATTATCATTTAACCTTTTTTCCAACAATGTTTTTGCTTCGTTTTCCCTACCTTCTTTTTTTAACAGAACAGCACCAAGAAAATCGCTTGATGTTGGATGGTTTGCCTTGATTGTTGCCGCTATCACTTTTTCCTCGAGTGTATTTGCTTTTACAGCGTTGTTTTTCTTTTGCCAGTATAAGCTTTCTAGGTAATCCTCAATTCTTTCGTCTGTATTGTAGGGTTTCCCAACTCCGAGATTTTCCGGCCATTCTCTTGCCATATTTATTCGCGAAAGCGCATTTTTGTATTTGTTGTTTTTAAAATTATCTAAAGCATCAAGTATACAGGCTTGCCAGTAGGTAGTTCTTCCGTAACTGGCCCCTTCATTGGGCAAAATTTCAGTATTGGTTAGCATTCCCAACGCTTCTTTAAATTCACCCGAGATTAAAAGAGTTTTTGATAACTGATAGGAAAGAATATAATTATCAGGAAATTTTTTATGACCATTTTGCGCCCATTGAAGCGCTTTATCATACTCCTGGTTAGCTTCGTAGTAATCGGATAATGCTTTGAAACAACGCCATTCATTGGGAGCCAGTTCAAAGGCTTTTGTTAAGTCTGTTTCACCGTTATATCCTGGTTTCCCGTTTTGAAACTCGAACCGGGTTAGGTAAAAGGCAAAAAAATCGGGCTCCATTTTACAATCGCTGAAATAGGCCTGTGCTTTTTCTGTTTGTCCCTTAAATGCGTAAATAAGACCAAGAAAATATTTTGTTTGCCAGTTTTTATTTTGGGTAAGCGCCCATTGCAAAACTTCCGCAGTTTCACTTCTAAAAGGGAAAACAAAATCCGGCGACATAGAAATTGCTTTTGTAATGTAAGAGGGATCTTTTAAGATATATGCTATCCAATAATTGATGAGTGGTGTTGCTTTACATGAGTTTAGTACTTTTACAGCCCTTTCGTTTAACCCTAAAGTATAGTAGAAAATTGCAAGTTCAAGACAAATTTCGTTGGGAAGCTCATAATTTAGTACCTGCTCAAAGCCGTGTCCTTTTTCAAAATTTGCAAATGAACTTAGTGGATCGATAGATAATATTTCATTTAACGTGGCTTCCTTGTTTTGTTGATCATTGATTTTTTCGTATATCAACACCTTAATCTTTAATGCATTCATGTTGTAACGATTGTAGTCAAGCGCCTGATTTGCATACTTTAAGCTGGTTTGCATTTCGCCATCTGTGAAAAATATGGCGGCCAGTTTAGCGTTGGCAACCGATTTGTAGCTAACAGAACGAGCAGCCATACTGAATCCATCCATAGCATCATATTTTTTTCTAAACTCGTTGCTGACAAGCCCAAAAATGTAATTGGCCTCAGGTTGATAAGTATCGTTAGCCAGTGCTTTTAGCGCAAAATCTTTGGCTTTTGTATATTCCATACTTCTGTAGCACAGTGCAGCCATACGTGTTAAGGCTTCCGTATTGTAAGGTTCCAATTCCAAAACTTGTTTGTATTTTTTTTCTGCATCTTCATAAAGGCGTTGTTTTTCGAGCTCTGTTCCTTCTGTTAAAATTCCGTCAACAGAGTTCCAGTCATAATCCTCGTTTATTTTTACGGGTTTTGTAAGTTTTCTTTCTTCCGCTTCTTTTGTGTTATACGCAAAGATGTTGCCTATTTTAACTTCTATATCTTCGTTAGAGCTCGTTTCAATAGTCTCACTAAAAAACTCCGTAGGTTTTAAATGAATTTTTTTCTTTATAATTTCTTTTTCTCCCGATTTTATAATCCATTCGTCATTTATTTCCTGGTTTGCACAAAAACCAATTGTTGCCTGGTTTCCATTCTTTTGCACATTTAATGAACCAATTTTGTTGGCTTTTACCATTCCTCCAATTCCTTTTACCGGAAACCAGAGTTCGGTAAATTTATATTCTGAGCCTTCGTCGAAAAACAGGTGTTTAAAAGGTGAGAAAGTGCTGTTGCTCCCAGCCTGGTTAAACAATAAACCGGTTTGAATTTCGGAGTACTGCATGTTTCCTGGGTCGGTGAGGAGGTCTTCCCAAATAGCACCTTGCCGTGAAAGTGCCCATAGCCATATCTTTTGCCCTGGTTTTTCGTCGTAAGGCGACCAATGTCCTAATCCAAATTCTTTATTGTGGAAATAGCATACAAAATCGTTAGCATATTCACCAAGAACATGGTACGATTTGCTCCCTCCAAAATTGTTGTTCCGGTACATTGAAACTTTAATTCCATCGTTGTTTACAGGCCAGGAATTAAATTCTCCTCCATGCCCGATTTCAGTATGCCCCGGAAAGAAATATTCCAGATCGTCGGAAGCATCAACCGAGGCAGTCATCCAGTTATATAACGAAGTTTTTTCATTAGACGGATTATACCATATAGCTCTAGTTTCGAAATAAGATGCATTTGCCGGCAGGCGGATTTCAACCCTCCACTCGGTACGCGAAGTAACGTCGGGTGCGCCAACAAAGCAACTTACGCTACCATCTTCGTTATTTTTTAATAAATAATTTACGGGAGAGGCAGTGGTAGGTGCATGCCCAATGGAGCCAAAATTAAACTCAATTCCTCCGGAAGTCCAGGCGCCCCGCATGGCAATGTCTCTGAATTTAACCACTTTGTTGAAATAGATAAATTCTTCGCCGGTAGCTTTTTCAATTGCTCCAAGTACTTTTCCCCCTATTTGAGGGGCGATCAATACTTTTATATATGGGTTTTCAAGTGTAATAATTTTCCATTCCTGTTCTATTCCGTTACTGGAAAAACCATCGAACCTGAAATAGGGGTAAAACTTTGTTATTTCCGCCACCGGATCGGGATCGGAATAAGGATAAGTTTTAAACTTTTGATAGCTTTCTGAAGAGGTGGCCTGTGCAACGGAAGTTTGAGAATTACTAATCAGTATCAGGCAGATTAGAACGTAATGAATAGCTTTCATATTTCAGATTTTTTAAAAAGGAATATTTAAAAATCACAGTAATGAATGTTATTTTTTTTGTGATTGGAAGTTAGTGTTTTTAGATGAAGAAAAATAAATTCTTACCAAAAACTAATTTTATTTTTTTTGATTTTCTGTAAAATTATATCCTGATTTTCACTTACCTCTTATCTTCAGATTCAACTAAAAATTAATCAGTTGTTTTATAAATGTTGGCGGTGCTCGCTTGTTTCTGTCAAATTCTTTTTTTTGACATATCTTACCGATTTAATTTTTCATGATTGGAATATACAGTAATTCGAATCTCTATTAATATAAATATGGGTTATTAATTCTCCCATGTTATGGGTTCCGGATGAATAGTAGAAATGTACCCAAATTTTCCTTCAATAGCTTTTTCTATTTTGGTACAAATTTCATGGGCTTCTTCTAACGGCATTTGGGGCGGCAATTTAATATGACAACTTAACTCGGAATGTTCGCCATAGTTATGAATGTGAATATGATGGAGATGAATTGGTTGATTAATTGCATTTTGTGCTGTTTGATGAATGGAAAGTATAAGTTTTTCTGAAGGACTCTCGCCCAGTAAAGATGTCATATCTTTAGAAAGAATTTTGTAGCTGGCCCAGCCAATCATTAACGCGACAATAAAACTTAGCACTGCATCGGTCCACCAAAAATAGTTGCCAACTGCAATACCAACTAAAATTACAACCGATGATAAAGCATCTGTCCGGTGGTGCCAGCCGTCGGCTTTTAAAATTGAAGAGTTAGTTTTTCTTGCGGCCCAAAATGCATATTGAGCCATTCCTTCTTTAACAATAACGGAAATGATGGTCGCAATCCATGCAAATAGTCCAAAAGTAGTTTGTTCACGGGAGCTAAACTTTTCGATGGCACTCACTGCAAAATCAAATGCAATAATAGCAAGGATAACACCAATAATTATTGCAGCAATATGTTCGGCGCGGCCATGGCCAAAAGGATGCTCGTTGTCAGCAGGTTTTCGCGAAATTTTTCCGCCAATTAATACAATAACTGAAGAAACCGAATCGGATAAAGTGTGCCAGGCATCGGCAATCAGGGCCAATGATCCTGTTGCAATTCCCGCCCAGTACTTAAGTGCAAATAAAACAATGTTTCCGGTAATAGAAAGCCAGCCTTCGCGGTTTATTAATTTATCCTTTTCGTGCATGCAATAATTAACTAAGCCACAAATTTAATAAAACCCTTAAATGTTGTTTTGCAGTAATCGTGAAAGTTGGGGTTTGTAGTTTCGTCCTACCGGTAATTTTTTCTTGTTAATTTCAACAAAGCCTGGGCCGACAGAATCAATTTTAGCGACGGAAATTACGTAGCTCCTGTGAATTTGTAAAAATTCAGTTTTGGGGAGAATTTCAGGTAAATAACGGATTCTTTCTTTCGTTACTATCTTTTTTTCGGTGGTGTAGGCAATTACATAATCACCCAAACTTTCAAAATAGAGAATATCGCAGAGATTGATTTTGTGGTGCTTTTTATCTGCTTTCAGAAATATAAATTCCCGTTGGTTCTCTTTTTCTTGTTCTTCAATTTTATCCGATTTTTTTTCCAGCGAAGCAAGTTCCAGAAAATTACTGATGGCTTTTGTAAAACGTTCGAAAGAGATTGGTTTCAGCAGGTAGTCGATAACATTTAGTTCAAAGGCTTCGATAGCATAATCGCGATAAGCGGTTGTGAAAATTACTTTAGGCGGACGGGCAAGTGAACGTATAAAATCAACACCTGTAATTTGCGGCATTTGGATATCACAAAAAATAATATCGATGTTTTCTTTTAAAAGAACCGGCATTGCTTCCAGGGCATTGCTGCATTCGGCAACAACCAAGAAATCGGAAAAGGCCGAAAGGTGTTTTTTTATCACCCTTATTGCAATTGGCTCATCATCAATTATTACGCATTTAAACATTGTCAATCATTTAGTTGCAAAGTTAAATTTACCGAATATGTTTCAGGTTTCTCATCTACAGTAAGAATATATTTCTCAGGATACATTAAATCCAAACGTTTTTTTACATTGTTTAACCCGATTCCTTTTGAGTGATTCCCGGTTTTATTTTTTAAAGGATTTTTTGAGTTTTCGATAAATACAACCAGATTCTTTTCAACGAGAGAAATTTTTATGGTTACAAATGCCATTCCCGGGTAATTACTCACACCATGTTTAAACGAATTTTCGACAAAAGGAAGAATGATAAGGGGAGCAATTTTTAAACTTTTGTAATCGTCAGGAAAATACTGCTGTAATTTTAATTTCTCAGAATACCTAATTTTCTCAATTTCAATGTAGTTTTTAAGGTTACTTATTTCCTCGGAAAGTAAAACCCTATGTTCATCGCATCGATATAGTATATAATCCAGAATTTCGGAAAGACGTAAAACCAAATCTGGGGCTTCATCCGATTTTTCAAGTGTAAGCCCGTATAAATTATTTAAGGTATTAAACAGAAAATGGGGGTGAACCTGGGCTTTTAACAATTTTAGTTCGGCTTCTTTTAATTTTAACTCGGTTGTTATGGTTGCTTTTTCAAGCTCGTTTTTTTCTTGTTGCATATAAAATGCACGTTTTACCTGTTTTATCGAAATAGCAAGAAAAACTATAAAATTAAGGGATATAACCTGCAACTCTGGGTGCAATACATCAGGATCAAGTGAGGCATCCTTATTTAAAATGAAAATGAGGGCAAACATTACAATAAGGAATGAAAGCCATGTGGAAGTTAGTATAGTGTAAAAACTAAAAAGAAAAAACCTTCCGTACCGCTTATTGCCAAGATATTTTGGAATTAAAATGTAATTAAAGAAGTACGATTCCAGGAATGCCACCGGTAATAATCCAATGGAAAGGATATAGGAAACAGCTTGAATTTCGCTGTTCTGGTTAAAAACGATTAGATAAAATGAACCTACAATTATCCAGAATATAACATGTGTTAAAATTCGCAGCACATTGGATTTTTGCACCTTAGATAATATATTATGAAATTTTTCTATCACTTTCTTCTAAAAAATAGAAATGTAATACGAATGTGGCAGCTATTTAAATTTTGTCGACTAAGAACAAATTTCAACAGATGAACGACACTGAATTTTAAAATTTGAGCCAATCTTTTTTTTTATGTCATTGAGTTGCAGTTTTTAGCTGTTTAACGATAAAATTACTGGAAAAAAATCAGGCTTCATAAGTTTGATTCAGTAATTTTAAAATCAAATATCATGAACTTAGACAAAGCAGATACCGGATTTGGATACATGCTGCAGGCTTATAAAATGGGGGGCCCTTATATGCATGTAATTACTCTCTTGCTTATATTGATGTTAGCGATAACAGCCTGGAAGGTTGCAGGGTTGGTGAATAAAACATCGGTTGATATGAAATGGCTTGATTTGATAAGAATGGCCGGATCGCTGGCACTTGCAGTTGGATTTTTTTCTCAGATAGTTGGAATTGTGCAGGCATTGGAGGCCATTCGCGCCGCTGCCGATGTTTCGCCACAAATTGTAATGATGGGAGCGATTGTGAGTTTTTATGCTCCAATTTGGGGATTAATGGTTTTTATATTTTCAATGCTTTGTTATTTCATTTTGAAAGAAATTATAAAAGCCAAAACAGTAGGATAATTAAATCTTGTAATTAAAAAGTAAGCTGGGAATAGGTCGTTTCCGGCTTATTTTATTTTATCTGAAACCTGGGTAATTAAGCGGTTAAAAAAAGGGATGTTGTTCAGTTTTGAAAAGAGGCTGCTTTTTCCGTAATGCAACAATATATTCCTGATGTATACAAAAAAACCTAAACTGTGAGCTGCAAATAATACCGGGTCCATTCTTGGGATTGAATAGGTGAAAATCATTAATGAACCAACTGTACTGATGATCCAGAAACCTAAAGGCAGCACCGAGTCTCTTTTGTTTTCGGAATAAATCCACTGGTACAAAAAACGGGAGGTAAAGATTATTTGTCCTGCTGTACCCCAAATCATAAGATAGAGCGGGATATCTTCATTTTTAAGAATTGAGCTAAAATTGTGTGAATCTCCTAAAAACAACCATCCCAAATAAGCAATGGGAATGGCTATCGACAAGAATCTTGATACCCAAAACATTTTCTTCCAGGCGTGTTTAAGCTGCAGATTCCGAATGTAAACTGCATAAACAACAAACTGGCCCAAAACAATGGCAAAATCGTTGCGTAAGATTCCGTAAGTAAGCATTAAAATTGAAGCAAGTAAACTTAATTGCCAGAATATTACAGGCGAGATCACTTCTCCTTCTTTCTCCGATTTAAACCATTGAGTGATTGTTCGGATGAAGAAGAGTATTTGAGCAATAAAGCCCAACGCATATATCAGGTATTCATTCATACGATAAAAAACGGGGCAAAATTAACAATCATTGTGAATATAAAAGATATACAGGCTTATTTTTACAAATCATCAATTTTTTGTAAAGCCTTTCTTGCTGCGCTTTGCTGCGCCTCTTTTTTTGAAGCGCCTGTTCCCTCGCCAATTTTAATGTTGTCCACTTTTACAACTGCAATAAAACGGGGTTGCTTCGATTTCTCACTGATCTCTTCAGTAGTTTCAAACTCCAGTTCTTTTTTGTTTTTCTGGCTCCACTCAATCAGCTGGCTTTTAAAATTGGAGTCATTTTGTTCAATTTCGTTTAGATTTACAAATTGCGAAAGTATCTTTTTTGTTATAAAATATTTGGCGGTTTGGTAGTCTTTGTCCAGATAAATAGCGCCAATTAAGGCTTCTAAAGCATCGCCATAAATGTGACTTTTATCGATGTTTTTTGTTGTATTGGAGTCAATGAAAATATTAAGCCCCATTTCGTAGGTTAGATTAGTGAGAAAAGTTCGATTTACCAGTTTTGAGCGGTTTTTGGTAAGAAAACCCTCATCTTCCTGCGGAAAGCGGTTGTACAAAAAGTCGGCAATAACGGCGCCCAGAATTGCATCTCCGAGGTATTCCAAGCGCTCATTGTTAATATATTTTCCCTGCGAATCGATAATTGATGCAGATTTATGAATAAAGGCTAAATCGTATAGCTTTAAGTTTTGAGGATAAAACCCCAGCAAATTTTTCAGAAACAAATAAAACTCTTTTCGAGAAGACGAAAAGAGTTTTATTCGTTGTACTATTTTTCTAACCACAGTTTTTTAAACTTTTTTGAAAACTAAAGTTGCGTTGTGGCCGCCAAAACCAAAAGTATTGCTAATGGCAATGTTTATATTCCTTTCTTTGGCAACATTGAAAGTAAAATCAAGGTTGCTGTCAATTTCGGGATCGTCAGTAAAATGGTTTATGGTTGGAGGAACCATATTGTTGTTCATCGCTAAAATACAAGCCAACCCTTCAACTGCTCCGGCTGCTCCCAAAAGATGGCCAGTCATTGATTTTGTAGAACTTATACTCAGTTTGTATGCCTGTTCGCCAAAAGCTTTTATAATTGCTTTAGGTTCAGCAATATCGCCGAGTGGTGTTGACGTTCCGTGAACATTAATATAATCAACATCTTCTGCTTTAATGCCGGCATCTTCCAAAGCCCATTTCATAACCAAATAGGCACCCCTGCCATCCGGATCCGGGGCAGTCATGTGAAAAGCGTCGGCCGACATACCGCCTCCGCCAACTTCAGCATAAATTTTTGCTCCTCTTTTTACAGCGCTTTCATAATCTTCAAAAACAAAAGCTGCCGATCCTTCACCCATCACAAAACCATCACGATCTTTATCGAATGGGCGGGAAGCTGTTTTAGGATCATCATTGCGGGTAGATAATGCTCTCATCGAGTTGAAGCCGGCGAGCCCAGGCTCGTTAATTCCGGCTTCAGAACCACCAGTTACCATTATGTCGGCTTTTCCCATGCGGATTAGATTGAATGCCTCAATCATAGCATGAGATGCCGAAGCACATGCACTAACGGTTGTGAAGTTTGGACCTCTGAAATTATACCTGATGGAGATTAATCCACCTGCAATGTTGGCAATCATTTTTGGGATAAAAAACGGCGAGAACCTGGGTACTTCATCTTTAAAACTTCTTACCTCTTCAAAAAAAGTTTGAAGACCACCGATGCCAGCACCCCAAATAACTCCAACTCTGTCGTGGTCAATCTGCTCCAGATTTAACCCACTGTCATTAACTGCTTGATCGGCGGTGGCTAACGCAAATTGCGTGTATAAATCATATTTACGCACATCTTTGCGATCCATATAAAGTTCCGGCTCAAAATTTTTCACCTCGCATGCAAACAGTGTTTTATGATGCGAAGCATCGAACCTTGTTATTTCTGCTGCACCACTAACTCCGTTCTTCAAATTTGTCCAAAATTCGTCAACTGAGTTCCCTAATGGATTCACAGTTCCAATACCGGTTATTACTACCCGTTTTAATTCCATAAAATGAAATTTCTGAATATAATTACTTCATTGCCGCCTCAATGTGGGCAATTGCTTCTCCTACTGTCGAAATTTTTTCAGCCTCATCATCCGGAATAGCAAGATCAAATTCTTTTTCAAATTCCATAATCAGCTCAACAGTGTCAAGTGAATCTGCACCAAGATCGTTGGTGAAAGATGCTTCGTTAACTACTTCACTTTCGTCAACACCTAATTTATCAACGATAATAGCTTTTACTTTTGCTGCAACGTCAGACATAATTCTTAATTTTAATTAATACTAAATTGTTTTAAAAATAATTCGGTGCAAAGTAATACATTTACAATCTATATCTCAAAAAAAAAAATTAAAAAAGATATTAACGGGAATCTCGCTTAAAATATAATCCACTAAATTTGAACATTTTCTTCAAATATTCCATGTTTCAAAATTGTTAAAAAATGAGTGTAAGGAAAATAGCTATTTTTGCCTCTGGTTCTGGTACAAATGCACAAAATATAATTCAGTACTTTGCTGGAAAACAAGGTGTTGTTGTTGATTCTTTGTGGTCGAATACTCCAACTGCATTTGCGCTTCAGAGGGCTGCCAATTATGGCATCGATACATTTGTTTTTAACAGGGAAGAGTTAAATAATAGCCCGAAAATAGTTCAAAATTTAAAGGAAAGAGAGATTGATTTGATTGTTCTGGCAGGTTTTTTATGGTTGATTCCGGTGGATTTGATTCGAAATTTCAGGATTATAAATATTCATCCTGCGTTGTTGCCTAAATATGGGGGAAAGGGAATGTATGGAATGAAGGTTCACGCGGCAGTTGTTGAAAATAAGGAAGTTGAGTCCGGGATATCCATACACTTTGTAAATGAAAATTATGATGAAGGAAAGATTATTTTTCAGGCAAAATGCGAAGTTTTAGAAACTGATACCCCCGATGATGTTGCAAACAAAGTGCATCAGTTGGAATACAAATATTTTCCCGAGGTAATTGAAAAAGTATTAAACAGTTAGCAGCTCCCCAGCCTGAAATTAAACTCATTGTTAATGTAAAATCTGTAAGTCTTTCTGGTTAATAAAGATTACAATTTAACATTCTGTGTTAAATAATGTTAAGTAGTTAAATCAAGCCATTTCTTTAAAATTATCTTTGCCGCATGAGTCGGAAAATGCTGATAACAATAATCGTTTTGCTGGTCTTTGTTCTCTCCGGATTAATCACAATTCAGATAAAAATGATTAAGACTGCTTCCGATATAAGAGAAGAACAATTTAACCAGTTGGTGCAAAATGCACTTTTTCGTGTTTCGGGCCAACTTAACAGGAACGAAGAGCGTGTTGTCAGCTTTAATGCCACAAATTACAGATTGTCGGGTGCCGGTGCAGCAGCGGGGAGTTCTAATGTTTTTCCGAGAGCCGGAAGGGGCTCCATTAGTTTCGACATGAGTTATTCAAATAACGGAGTAGTAAGTTCTTATCAGGAAAAATACAGCTTAAATATTCAGGAGCCGGCCACATCTATAGATACTACGGAAAAACATAGTATTGCTGATTTGCTTGGACTTGAAGAACTTCTGGAAACAGGCAGAGAGTTTGACAGAAGACAACAGGCACGTTTAAATGATATATTTCTTTACCAGAAATTTAAATTGCAGTTAGAGGAGCTGCCAATAAAAGAAAGAATAGATTCCGTTTCCCTGCACGAAATTTTAACTCGTGCAATTCATGAAACCGGAATTGATTTGGATTATAAATACGCCATAAAAAATTCAAATCTGGGAAGGGAAAAAATAATTATGGGCGATGCCGATTATAATCCCAAGAGCAAAAAGGAGTATCCGCAGCTTCTTTTTCAAAACGATATAAGTGGCTCAAAGCCCAATTATTTGTATGTTTATTTTCCAAAACGCTCCGGTTATTTGTTGCGCGAAACTGGTGTAACCATAATTCCAACTATTATTTTAACCGGTTTTCTGATTGCCATATTTGTTTACACTATTCTCGTTATACTGAGGCAGAAAAAGCTGTCCAATATTAAAAATGACTTTATCAATAATATGACCCATGAACTGAAAACACCAATTTCTACAATTTCGCTTGCCAGCCAAATGTTGCAGGATGGTACTATTTCCAACACTCCGCAAACGATTGAACATATATCGAAGGTGATTAATCAGGAAAGTAAACGACTGAGTTTTCAGGTAGAGAAAGTTTTGCAAATGGCAGTTTTTAACGAGGGGCGTTTAAAATTTAAATTCAAAGAATTCGATATAAACAAGGTAATTCAAACTGTAATAAACAACTTTGAATTGCGTGTGAAAAGCAAAAACGGAACCTTAACTTCGGAATTGAATGCTGAAAATGGAATGATAAAAGGAGATGAAGTTCATATTACCAACGTTCTGTTTAACTTGCTGGATAATGCAATGAAATACAGCAATGAGATACCTGAGATTAAAGTGACTACCGAAAATCGGAAAGACGAGGTGCTTGTTTCGGTAGAGGACAAAGGTATTGGAATTGCCAAAGAGCATCATGCACAGATATTTGACCGGTTTTTTCGTGTACCCACCGGAAACGTTCACAACGTAAAAGGTTTTGGATTAGGTTTGAGTTATGTTAAGAAAATTGTAGATTCGCATAACGCGAAGATTAAGGTGGAAAGTGTTGTGAATAAGGGCACAAAGTTTATTATATTATTCCCGAAAATAAATCAATAACCATGGAACAAAAGACAAAATTATTACTGGCCGAAGACGATGAGAATTTAGGATTATTATTAAAAGAATACCTGGTTGCAAAAGGATACGACGCAAATTTGTATCCTGATGGCGAAGCAGCTTATAAAGGTTTTATGCGCGAACATTACGACATTTGTATTCTTGATATAATGATGCCGAAGAAAGACGGATTTACGCTGGCCAAGGATATTCGGATTGTAAATGCCGATATCCCGGTTATCTTCCTAACGGCGAAAAATATGAAAGAAGATGTACTGGAAGGTTTTAAACTTGGAGCTGATGACTACATTACAAAACCCTTCAGCATGGAGGAATTAATATTGAGGATTGAAGCAATTTTGCGCCGCACTTCTTCCGAAAACCAGGCTAATACACAAATGGTTTTCAATCTTGGGAAATATACGTTCGATACCCGCAAACAAATTCTTACTGATGGCGAAGAATCGGTAAAACTTACTACAAAAGAGGCCGATCTTTTAAAGTTACTTTGCCAGAATGCAAATAAAGTACTCGAACGTAACTACGCATTAAAATCAATATGGATTGACGATAATTATTTTAACGCCCGCAGCATGGATGTTTACATTACAAAGTTGCGTAAACATTTGAAAGACGAGCCTTCGGTTGAGATAATCAACGTACACGGAAAAGGATATAAATTAATTATATAATCAGATTCTTTTCTGAGTTACTAAAACAATTTATTTAAAGTTTCAGTATTAAATCGGTAGTTTTTCGTTCAAGAAATTGTATCGGTTTAATGTTTTTGCGTTCTGCATTCAACTTTTTTTATTCAAAATACATTTATCTTTATTCAAAATTAAACACAATCTTATGAAATTTCTGGTAGGCTTATTTTTCGTTTTTTCAATTGTTGCTTCAATTAATCAAAGTCAGGCGCAGAGCAGAAAAGAAAAGAAACAACAACTAAAACATTATAGCGATTTTGAATCACAAACACTTAACAGTAGTCAACTTCCGGTTTTAATGCCTTTTAATCGGTGGGTTGCTCCTGCCGGCGAACAGATTTATTTTGGAGATGCAGACCAGGAAAATCATGCACTCGACTGCGCTGCTTCTCCAGATGGAAAATGGATTGCAGTGGAGGGGCGCTATTCTGTTGTAATGCTTTCGGCCGAAACTAACAAAATTGTTGAACGGGTTACATTAAAAGAATTAATCGGAGAGAATGCTTCAAATACTTTTTCAGGAATTAGCTGGCGCAAAACCGGCGGCGAATATGAAATTTACTGGAGTGCAAAAGGAAGTACATCTTACGTTGTAAAGGCTTTGTGGAATGGAAGAAAAATAAAGTTAGCCGGTAAGTTTGATTTTGATACTGAACCACCTGCAAAATCTGCTTTACCTAACGAAATTTCGGTAGCAGAAGAAAATGGGTCCCCTGTGTTTTATGTGGTGTTGAACGGAAATAATAAATTAGTAAAACGAAACGCTGAAACGGGTGAAGTATTATGGTCTGTTCCAACCGGAGTTGCTCCTTATGGTGTGGTAAAAACTGCAGGTAAAATTTATGTTACGAACTGGGCTGGTTCAGTGCCGGATGAAAATGATAAGAACGTTGCAGGGGTGCCTTGGGGAAAAGCAAAAGTTAACCCGGTTAATGGTGCAACCCGCGAAGGAACCGTTTCTGTTTATAATCCCGAAACAGGGAGTTTAATAAAAGAAATTGTTGTAGGACTTCATCCCAATGATATTATTTCGAGTGCAGATGAACGCTTTATTTATGTAGCAAATTCAAATAGCGACGCTATTTCTGTTATCGATACGAAATCCGATTTTGTTATCGAAACAATTCCGGTAAGATTGGGTGAAGAGAAAAATCCATATTTTGGCGATTCTCCTAACGGATTGGGAATTTCAAGTGATGGAACGAATTTATATGTTGCCATGGGAATGGATAATGCAGTTGCTGTTGTTGAGTTGGGGCAAAAGGCTTCTGTTGCATCAACCAGCGGCGAAAGTACAGTAACCGGTTTTATTCCAACAGGAGCTTATCCGGGAGGAGTTTGTGTTTTGAATGACAATAAGCTGTACATTCCCAATATTGAAGCAGAAGGAGCCCGAATTCCTACTGTTGCAGAAAATGGAACAACGTCGTACAACAGCCACCGGATGATGGCATCAGTTTCCATTGTTCCTGTTCCGGATAAAACTCAATTGAAACAATATACTAAGCAGGTGCAAGAAACCAACCAGTTTTTCAGGGTTGCACTTTCGCAAAAAATGCCACGCAAAAATGTTGATCCTGTACCTGTGCCAGCACGGATAGGAGAGCCTTCAGTCTTTAAACATGTGGTTTACATTATTAAAGAAAACCGCACTTACGATCAGATTTTAGGAGATGTTAAAGCAGGCGATGGTGAGCCATCGTTATGTATTTTTGGGGAAGAAATAACACCAAATACACACAAAATAGTTGACGATTTTTTATTGCTCGATAATTTTTATGCATCTGGAAAATGCTCGGCCGAAGGCCACCAATGGACAGATATGGCAATTGTTACCGATTATGTGGAAAAAAATGTTCGTTCCTGGTTCAGAAGTTACCCGCATGTTCAGGAGGATGCACTGGTTTATGCACCAACCGGATTTATTTGGGATAATGCCCGCGATCATGGGAAAAGTGTTCGTATTTATGGTGAAGCCTGTGTGCCTGAATTTGATAGAAACGCAACATGGGAATCGATTTACAAAGGCTTTTTAAACGGCGAAAAATTTGAATTTACCAATAACACTACAATCGATCCGGTAAAAAATATTTTGAGCCAGAATTATCCCGGGTATGACAGTCATAAAATTCCGGATGTATTGCGTGCTCAAACTTTTATTGAAGAAATGAAAGAATACGAAAAAATGGATGGCGATCAGTGGCCCGAATTGATGGTGGTTGCCTTGCCAAATGACCATACCGGGGGAACTCGTCCGGGGTTGCCAACTCCAAGGGCGCAGGTTGCAGATAACGATCTGGCGCTGGGGCAAATTATTGAAGCAATATCAAAAAGTCGATTCTGGAGCAGCACTGCAATTTTTGTAACTGAAGACGACTCGCAGGCGGGTTGGGATCATGTTTCTGCGTATCGTACGGTTGGTTTGGTTGCCAGTCCATACAGTCGTTTTGATGAAGCAAATCACACCAATTATAATCAGGTTTCAATGGTTCGAACTATTGAACAGATTTTGGGAATACCACCAATGAATATAATGGATGCAACTGCAATGCCGATGTTCGATTGCTTTAATTCGACACTTGATACAACTCCTTACGTTTCTGTTTCAAACCGTATTCCATTAGACGAAATGAACAAGGATCTTTCGCAATTGAACGGAAAGGAATTGCATTTTGCAAAGAAAAGTATGCATCCGCAATTTGACAAAGTAGATGCCGGGAACGATGATTTATTTAACCGGATTATTTGGTTTGCATCGAATGGTAAAAAGCCTTACCCTGCAAAATATGCCGGAAAAGATGATGACGAGGACGAGGATGAAGATGAGGATTAGTTTCTTTCTATAATAAAACTATCGATTTCTTTTCTTACCGGTGCTGAAGGTTGTGCACCCATTCGGGTTACCGAAATGGCTGCAGCTGCATTGGCAAATTGCAAAGCATTTTTTAGCGATTTATTTTCAACAAGAGCTACGGCAAAAGTGCCGCAAAATGTGTCGCCAGCGGCTGTTGTGTCTATAGCATCAACTTTAAAAGAAGGAACACTGATTTTTTCGGTTTTGGTAACAATAAAGGCACCTTTTGCACCAAGTGTTATAATAACTTTTTCAACGCCTTCTTTAACCAGTTTTTGAGCAGCTTTTTCTGCATCTGTTTCGCTGTTGACAGTTATCCCGGATAAAAAACCGGCTTCAATTTCATTCAATATCAGAATATTGATTTTATGAATAAGTGAGAAATCGAAAGATTTAGCCGGAGCTACGTTCCACATTACCGGAATGTGCTTTTTGTTGGCAATATCGATTACATGCTTAATTGTGATTTCCGGAATTTCAAACTGCATTACAATGATTGCCGCTTCATCAAGAATTTTTTCTGCCAGATCAATTTTTTCTGGCAAAAGAAGGTCGTTTGCACCGGGGGCAACAGAGATTATATTATTGCCATTTTTATCAATCATTATTAAAGCATGACCACTGGCAACATTTTTTTCTTGGAAAACAAAGCGGGTGTCAATTCCGTCATTTTCGTAATTTTTTAGCATTTGAGGGGTGTAAGCATCTTCTCCAACACAACTTATGAATGTTACATTTCCACTTGCGCGTGCTGCAGCAACCGCCTGGTTCGCACCTTTTCCGCCATACACTTGCATAAAAACTGCATCCGTAACAGTTTCGCCCTTTTGCGGAAGATGATCCATTTTCATTATTAAATCGACATTGGAACTTCCGATAACAACTATTTTATTTTTCATAAATCAGGTTTTTAGATTTTAGTAATGAGTAGTCAGAAAGCAAATTTCCAGTTGCTGTCATTTCGATGGGTTCGCGAAGAGAAATCTCTTTCTTTTTTAGCGACAGATTTCTCAGTCGTACCTCCTTCGAAAAAATAAATTACATTGATGGATTGTTATTCACAACTTCGTTCTCACTACTCATTACTTATTACTAATGTCTGAATACTAACTTAATCTTGCCAGAATTATCAATGCCAATCCAATAATAAACAGTGCAAACATAGCTGCTAAAAGCGGCTTTGTTCCTTTTGGCGAGCCTGCAAATTCTTTCCATACAAAAACACCCCAAATTGCAGCCACTAGTGTTGCCCCCTGGCCAAGACCGTAAGAAATGGCGTATCCGGCAATGTCGCCGGCCATAATACTTAGCATCATACCCAGACTCCAGATAATTCCTCCGAGAATACCTACCAAATGTAATTGTGGACTTCCCTGTTCAAAATACATTTTAAAAGTTACCGGATTTCCGGAAACAGGTTTGCGCATAAAATAATAGTTGAAAATAAAATTAGAAACGAAAATTCCGATGGAAAAAACAAATACTGCGCTGTAAGGAGTAAATGTTCCGGGTTCAATATGAACTAAATCAGCTGACATAGAGTCGGCAACAAATCGGTAGAAAAACGACATCAATACTCCGGCTACCAGAGACAACAAAATTCCTTTGGTTGATTTACCTCCATGTGTGACTTTTTTGTAAGCAATGGCATTTATGATAATTGCTAAGGTTACCAGGATTACCCCAAGAAAAAGGAAGAGAGCATTGTAGTTTTCAGGTGCAGGCAAGTAGTTGTTGAATACACCCAGAACCAACGCAAGACCAATTCCGATAGGAAATGCGATAGCCATTCCTGCAATTTCGATGGCAGCCACCAACAGAAGATTGGCGATATTAAAAACAATTCCTCCAAGTAAGGCATAAAGAAAAGCTTTTGGCGCTGCATTAATAAGGTTCGGAATAAAGGCTTCTCCGTTTTCACCTCGGCTTCCGAGCGTGAATCCAAAAATCAGGGAAAGAATAATGATACCTAATGTATAATCCCAGTAAAAAAGCGGGAAGCTCCATTCTTTGTATGCCAGTTTTTGTGTGTTTGCCCATGAACCCCAGCACATCATGGTTACAATGCAAAATAGTACAGCTAATGGATAAGAATTTACGATGTACATATTGATTTAGTTTAAAGTTCTTAGTTCAAAGTTTAAAGGTGTATACGGGTTTTAATTGCAAAATTTTAGCGATTACAAACCGTTGATCCCATTAGTTGCCAAATCGATTTTTAGCTTCTTCGAGGATGACAATAGTTGCGGTTGCGCCGCAGCGTGAGCATCCGGCCTTTTGAACTGCCAGTAACCCATCGAGGGTTCTTACTCCTCCGGCAGCTTTCACTTTCACTCCCGGACCAACACTTCTTTTCATCAATTCGAGATTCGGAATGGTTGCCCCTTCATAAGAGTATTTTCCGTCGTTACCTTTAACAAAACCAAAGCCTGTGGAAGTTTTTACATAGTCGGCACCCACCTTGGTGCAAATTCTACACAGTTCAACAATATCTTCATTTTTTGTAACGTAATCGGTTTCAAAAATCACCTTTACAATTGCTCCGCTTTTGTGGCATGTTTCGGTTACTGCACTTATTTCGTGCTCAATATAATCCCAGTCTCCCTGCAATGCTTTTCCTATATTAATTACCATGTCGATTTCCACAGCGCCGTCATTACAAGCCGTTGCCGTTTCAAAAACTTTCACTTCAATTGCTGAATTTCCTGCGGGAAAGCCAATTACACAGCCCACAAAAACATCCGTTCCATTTAAAAGTTCTACCGCTTGTTTTACTGCGTAAGGTTTTACACATACTGAGGCAACATCATATTTTTTTGCAGTTTCGCATTCTCTGCGTAAATCTTCATCGGTCAATGTTGGGTGAAGAACAGAGTGATCGATCATTTTTGCAAGCTCTTTTATTTTATTCATAGCCACAAATATTAGTCGTCAAGGGATTGAAATACAAGTTGTCTGAATTTCCAACCGGTAATATCCTTAACCGGGCCTTGTGTTTGTTTCATAATAATCCCGATAATATTTTCTTTTGGATCGGCAAAATACTGTGTGTTAAAATAACCTCCCCAGTCGAATGTTCCGATACTCCCTTTCCCTCCTTTATTCTGACCGTTCTCAGTCAAAATTCCAAAGGCTAATCCGAATTTCGTACTCGATTCATTTCCCCAGATATTTCCAATCTGGTTACTTAGAATGACATCCACAGTTTTGCGGCTTAAAATCCTGATACCGTTGTATTCACCGCCATTCAGGTACATCTGTAAAAACGTTGCATAATCCTTTGCTGTACTTGAAAGACCGGCACCACCGGCAAAATAGCTTTTTGCGCCTTTTATCGGATAATCAGGATTGTAGGAAGTGACCGGAAATTTTTTCCATTCTCCGTTTTCTTTATGCTGAACAGTAACTAGTCGATCTGCTTTATTATCAGGTAAATAAAATCGGGTGTCGTTCATCTCAAGCGGATCGAAAATATGCGTTTGCAGGAATTTATCGAAAGGCATACCTGACATTATTTCAATAAAGTAACCTAGCACATCTAATCCTTCGCTGTAGGTAAAATCAGAACCTGGTTCGTGGTGCAGTGGCATTTCAGCAAGTTTCTTAATATTTTCCGAGAGTATTACTTTGTCGGTTGTAAATGCGTCGGTTATACCAGCTTTCCGATAAATCATTTTAAAACGTTCATCCCCATCAATAAAGCCATATCCGATACCCGATGTGTGCGACAGCAAATGACGAATGGTGATGGGAGTTTCGGGAATCTCTCCTGTCCAGGTTGTATCTTTGTAATGGAATGTTTTTAAGACCTTGGTTTCCTTAAATTCCGGGATGTATTTGGAAATTGGATCATCAAGTTGGAACTTGCCTTCTTCCCAAAGCATCATTACAGCTGTTGAAGTTATGGCCTTGGTTTGCGACGCAATACGGAAAATATCGTTGCGTTCCATCGGACGTTTTTTTTCATTATCTGCCATTCCATAAGCTTTCCATAATACTATTTTTCCATTCCGTGCAACAAGTGTTACAATTCCGGGAAGAGTACCATTCTCAACCTCTTCTTCGCACATTTTGTCAATTCTTGCAAGTCTTTCAGACGAAATTCCTACAAGTTCGGGTGAGGTTTCTGTAAGAGGTGGCGTCTTTTTTAGTGAAATAGTTTGCGCAGGTGCTTCTGATATAAACAGAAACATAATGAAAATAAAAATGAATCCTTTTTTCATGATAATAAAAGATTTATTAGGTTGAATCGTACTCTTTGGAACAATGAAATTACAATTTCCGAATATACAATAATTCGCTGTTAAAACAGGGTGAAAACAAATTCTTTCCTTGTCCAGAATAGCAAAAAATTTAGAGGATTCAGAGAAACTCGTTTGGGTTTAAATAATTTGGAAAACAGGAATTCCGATTTAACCCGGAATTGATTTTGGATATTTAAAACTTAGTAAAGTCATTTCCTTTTTGTAAATTTTATGCAAAAAATTAAAATGGCAGACAGAAGAACTTTTTTAAAATCACTGGCAGGAATTACTGCGGGATTGTCGTTGAGCAATCCAATTTCAGCAAGTCAACCTGAACGCGACAGACTCGGCGAAGTTTTACCAAAAAGAAAATTGGGAAGAACAGGTGAATTTGTTACCATGCTTGGGACGGGGGGATATCACATTGGATGGACCACCGAAAGAGATGCCCAGGAAGTAATTGAAGCCTCCCTTGAGGGCGGTGTGCGATTTTTCGATACAGCAGAAAGTTACGGGAATGGCCAAAGTGAGGAGCGTTATGGGAAATACCTTACTCCCAAATTTCGCGATCTTATTTTCCTGATGTCAAAAACTACAGGGCCTGACGCAAAAACGGTTCAGGAGCATCTTGAAGGAACATTAAGAAGGTTAAAAGTGGATCAGCTCGATTTGTACCAGGTGCATTCGGTGCGTACTTCCGATGACGTGGATAGCAGAATTGAAAATGGAGTACTTGATTATCTTTTAAAAGCAAAAGCACAGGGGAAATTTAAATATCTTGGATTTACCGGACATCAGAATCCGTTCGCGCATAAACACATGTTGGAACGAACAAAAGATTCAGATATTTTCGATACAGTTTTAATGCCTGTAAATGTGCTTGATCAGTCATACTTTAGTTTTATAGAAAATGTTATGCCACTGGCATTGAAGCGGAACATGGGAATACTTTCCATAAAATCTTTGGCCGATGGCCGGTTTTTTGCCAGCAAAGAGCAAGCTCACTGGACTTCGGACGATCCAATTATTCCCAATTATTTGAGTATAAAAGAAGCTATGTATTTTGTGTGGTCGTTGCCCGTGACGGTTCTTATCTCCGGAAATGAAAATGCAACTTTTATGCGTGAAAAAATTACCCTTGCCAAATCTTTCTCAAAGTTAACCGAAGCCGAAAGGTTGGCTCTTGTTGACAAAGTAAAACACATAGCTTTGACAGGGAAGATTGAATATTTTAAAAACGAATCGGTATAAAAGAAGAAATCCCGGGGTCAACACCCCGGGATCATTAACTTAACCTAACTAAACCAAACTTATGAAAAAAAACAGCATGTTGCTGTGAAGTATTTTTTGTTTGTGTAACTATCACGTTTGATAATTTAATTACAATTACTGTGCCATTAATAGATGTGTGATTGTTAAAATGCCTGATATTTTGTGAAAAAAGGTTAATTTTATTACCCTGATGGAAATATCAAAAAATCAATATCTTTGCGAAAATTTAAGAAAAGCCGTTTAAAATAGGTTAAACAGATAGAAAATTTCAGATGAAGAACATCCGCAACTTTTGCATTATTGCTCATATCGATCATGGAAAGAGTACCCTTGCCGACCGACTTTTGGAACATACCAAAACAGTGGGTGAACGTGATATGCATGCCCAGGTGCTTGATAGTATGGATTTGGAGCAGGAACGTGGTATCACAATCAAGAGCCATGCAATTCAGATGGATTATCTTCATAATGATGAGGAATACAAGCTTAATCTGATCGATACTCCCGGACATGTGGATTTTTCGTATGAAGTTTCAAGATCGATTGCCGCTTGTGAAGGCGCACTGTTAATTATTGATGCTACCCAGGGAATTCAGGCGCAAACCATTTCAAACCTTTATTTGGCATTGGAGCACGATTTGGAAATAATTCCGGTGCTCAATAAAATGGATCTCGATCAGGCCATGCCGGAGGTTGTGGAAGATCAGATTATTGATTTGATTGGTTGCGATCATGAGGATATTATTCATGCCAGTGGAAAAACGGGAATGGGAGTTGAGATGATTCTCGAACGAATCATTGAACGGATACCGCCGCCAAAAGGCGATCCGGAAGCACCATTTCAGGCTTTGATATTCGATTCTGTTTTTAACTCTTTCCGCGGAATTATTGCCTATTTTAAAATTGTTAACGGGTCGGTAAAAACCAAGGATTTAGTGAAATTTGTCGCAACCGGGAAAGAATATGACGCCGATGAAATCGGAGTACTAAAACTGGCGATGGTGCCAAGAAATGAACTGAAAACCGGCGATGTAGGATATATAATATCAGGAATTAAAACGGCGAAAGAAGTAAAAGTTGGCGATACAATTACTCATGTAAAGAGGCCATGTGAAAAAGCAATTGCTGGTTTCGAAGAAGTTAAACCAATGGTTTTTGCCGGTGTTTATCCTATTGATTCTGATGATTATGAGGATCTTCGAAATGCGATGGATAAACTCCAGCTAAATGATGCCTCATTAACCTTTGAACCTGAATCATCGGCTGCTCTTGGTTTTGGTTTTCGCTGCGGATTTCTGGGTTTGCTTCACATGGAAATTATCCAGGAGCGCTTGGAGCGTGAGTTTGATATGAATGTGATTACCACTGTTCCCAACGTTTCGTACTTGGTGCATTTAACCAACGGTACTACCGAAAGGGTTTACAATCCATCGGGAATGCCTGCTGCATCTACCATCGACGAAATTGACGAACCTTATATTAAAGCAAATATTATCACTGCCTCCGATTTTATTGGTCCGGTAATGAATCTCTGCCTTGATAAACGTGGCACACTGATCAATCAAAGTTATTTGACCACCGACCGTGCAGAATTAATTTTTGAATTGCCTTTGGGGGAAATTGTTTTCGATTTTTACGATAAGCTCAAAAGTATTTCTAAAGGATATGCATCTTTTGATTATCATTTAAGCGGATTTAAACCTGCCAAACTGGTTCGCCTCGATATTCTTTTAAACGGTGAAATGGTAGATGCGCTCTCTACGCTGATTCACTTTGATAATGCTTACAATTTTGGGAAGAGAATGTGTGAGAAGCTAAAAGAACTTATTCCACGTCAACAGTTTGATATTGCTATTCAGGCTGCAATTGGTGCCAAAATTATTTCACGCGAAACCATAAAAGCAGTTCGAAAGGATGTTACCGCGAAATGTTATGGTGGAGACATTACCCGTAAACGAAAACTTTTGGAAAAGCAGAAAAAAGGGAAGAAGCGTATGAAACAAGTTGGGAATGTGGAGGTTCCGCAAAAAGCATTCCTTGCAGTGTTGAAACTTGATTAAATTCCTCTTTTCAGAAAATCGTATTATTTATAAATAAGTTTCCTGGCAAAAGAATTATTTGCAGTACGGAATGTAACTAGGTAAATGCCCGGGTTTAGTTGGTATTTATCTAATTTGAAAAATTTGCTGTGATTTCCTGCAGGTAAATTTTCGTTGAGCATAATTTGTAAAAGTCTTCCATTTAAATCGAACAAACAGATTTCCGTATTTTCATTTCTGTTGAGATTAAAATCCATATAAATTGCAGAGGAAGTTGGATTTGGGTATATCAGAAAATCGGTTGGATGGCCGGCAAGTTTTTCACTAATTTCAGTAAGCGATATCTCATCATCCAGTCCCGGCGAACCGTTAATGTTTTTTGATATAGTCCAGTAATCTGCCAAATCCGGATTTCCGGTTGGATTTTTTTGATATGAAACCAAAGAATAGCCTTCTCCGTCAGCTTCTTCCGGCCATGGATTTTCATCGGAAAAAGTGAACGTAATTACTATTTCGCCTTCGCCTGTTTTTAATTCAATTTTTTCACCTCCGTTTGAGAGGCTCCCGGAATACTGGAAGTCCGCTTCAAAACCGTAAAGGGCATTGAATTCGAATGCGTTTGATGCAATTATAACGAATGCGTCCGGAGCTAAAGAAGTTCCTTCAGGAAAGATAAATTCAATTCCGTTGGTAAATGAAAGACCTGTTAAATCAAGCTCAGAACTTCCTGTGTTTTTTAGTTCAATAAATTCAAGTTCTTTATCGTTTACTTCACCCTGATCTAGCGGATGATAGTGCAATTCTGTTACTTTCAGGTTGCCAAACAAGTCTGAATTTTTGAATACCAGTTCATGAAGTGCGCTCCAGGTTTCGCCGCTTTTTACACGTGCCATTATATGATTGTCTGAAGAAACAGTTACCGTTTCTGAATTTCCTCCGTTAATGGCTGATGTACTAATATTTCCTCCGGTTGCACGAGGATCTTCTCCATTTACGGTGTAATATATTATCCCGGTTGAGTTTTGATTTTCCAAGGAAAGCATAATGTTTTCTTCACTAATCAAGAAATTATCAGTAATCTCTGTTTCGTTATTCCTGAAAACCGGAGGATTAATTTCAGGATATAATTTCGCATCTTTTAATTGATTTAAAACAATGCCTGATCGGTAGGGCATATAATCGAAAATAACCCTGTTTATTGCCGGAAGCCAGTCGTCCATTTTATTCCTTGCCGGAAAGCTGCCCTGATCGCCCCAACGGGCAGATTCTGCAATTACAGCTAAATCGAGTTTGTCAGCAGTGCTTTTGAACCGCGCAATGCAGGAGTCGATTATAAAAACGCCGTTGTTAAAAAAGTGACGGTAAACCCGATCGGCAAATTTTGCCCTGTATTCGCTGTTCCCGCTAAGTTGTTTATGGAGCCATTGAGGATGAAATTTTCCGAAATAACTGACATTCATGTTAATATTTACCCGGTTTTCTTTTAACCCTATTCCAGGACTTATTGCATCTGTTAAAAGTGTATGTTCTGAATCATGGGTAATGAACTTAAAACCCTGGCGTTTATTTGTTCGGTTGTAAATAGCAAAAAAATTACTCGGATTAATATTGTTTGAGAATTTGGAAACAGGGGCATCTAAATTTCCCGTGTAAAAAATGGTTAGCATATAATCAATGAAGTTTTCAATGTCTAACCATACATTCAGCGAAGTATCAGTTTTGCCTTCCGAATTCAGTCCCAATAAATTGAAGTATTTTTCGTTTGATTCAAATCCCTGTTCACACATTTTCCAGATTTCTTCCCAGGCGTTAGTGTTGCCATCGGTGGCTTCAATTTCATATAAATTCCAATTTTCTCCGATATCTACTTTAATGACATCGTAATCGTCTTTGTCTCCGCCAAAGTATGATTCTGCGAAATTAGCTTCTGCGCGTTCCTGAGTTTGATAAACGCCCCAGTATAAACCATTCAGGTAGAGATGATAATAACGGCTTCTTGTGTAGGGTTGATTCATGTCGCGCTGTGTATCTCTTGAAAAAACGTCCCGGTTCATTGTGTTATGTTTGGAAATATCGCCACCGTTTGCCCAGGAGTAGTTTTGACTACAGCGTAAATCAACTTTGTCGAATTCATCAACTCCTTCATTCTCAAACAAAGGGTATTTTAACTTGCTGTTTCCGTATTCCGATCGGAAAAACAAACGAAAAGCATGTTTTGGGTAACCGTTGTGCCGACTCCATCCGCCCCTGATTCTGATGCCTGCATCAATATTGAAGCCCGCGCTTCCATCCGGATTTATCAGTTCTACATTGGCCGGACGTTCCCATTCTTTGCCATGATATCGTGCATTTACATAAATTCCGGAGTCTGATCCAAAAAGATTTTCCGGTGCTATTGAAATCGAAATAGTTGGAATATCCAGTAAGGAACTTTCCATTAGATTTTTATAACGACTGTCGTTGTAAATTTTGGAATCCATTTCAAGGTCTATTATTTGCCCGTTAACATTGGAGGTTGGCCAGTTTCCTCCGGGAGCAGACTGGGTTACCACATAACTGGTAAATAAGTAAGTTCTTGTTTCCGGATTAGAAGAAGCGTAACCTTCTTTTGTTTGTGTGGCCCTTAAAATAACACCACCTGTTTTTCCTCTGTTGCCTAAAGTACTGTTTGGATCAATTAATACACTTACGGGAGAGGTGCCTGTTAAAATATGGGAAGAACTTCGTGGATCACTGCCATCCAGCGTGTAAATTAAGGTTTCGCCATTTTTTTCTGTATTTATTGTTGCCGTAAACGGAGCGTTAAAAAAACCACTTGGTGTATCAATAGTTACTTTATCTGTTTCAGCAGTACTTTCAATGTGAAAATTTGAACTTGAAGTATTTAAAATCTGAGATTTACCTATTGATACAAATAGAAATAAAAAAATCAGTACGAAAACGGTTTTAATTTTTTGCATAAAATTTACAGCGATTAACCTTTTAATTTGAAGTAATTGTTAGTCATAAAAAATAAACGAATATTTTAAAAGTTCCGCTTATTTTTCCTTTTCTCTGTTTTCCAAGCGATATTCATCCTTTTCTTTACTCTCACGAATCATGTCTTCCATATTGTCCATTTCCGGTGATTCTTCCAAAGCCTTCCAATCGAAATTTTCATCAAAAGGATCAAGCGCTTTTTGTGGTTCAAAAATTCGAGAATCAACAGGAATTGCTGAGTAAGGAGTAAAGTCGGGCGATTCAGTAAAAAAATCGTGAAAATCATTGGCTCCGGCATCGTATTGATTCAGGTAAGGCAGCCCCAAAATATTCCAGAAAGTTTTAAAAATACTTCCAAAACTGTAATGCACATGGCTTACATAATCACGTTTTACCCAGGGCGAAATCAACATTAAAACACTGCGATGGGCATCTACATGATCAACCCCGTTTTGTGCATCATCTTCGGTTATTACAATAAGCATATTTTTCCAGTAAGGAGTATGAGAGAGAAATTCTACAATTCTACCCACTGCCAAATCATTGTCGGCCATATAACTTTCACGGAATGGATAACCTGCTTCAGGGCGATCACTGGCGCCATGATCGTTAGGTATTATTACCGTTATCAAAGCCGGCATGGTATCTTTTTCATTCATCCATTTTTCGTTGAATTCCTTTTTAAACTGGTCAATTCTGAATTGGTCAGGAATAGCCGTGTTGTAAGTTGGATATTGTTTTGAAGTTCGGTCCCAAATGGGGCGGGGAAGGGGATAATTTATATAGTGGTGAATTCCTTCGTATTTGTACTGTTGTTCATAAATTCCCGGCTCAAACATAATACTGAACCCAAAGTTGTAAAAGTCAACTCCGTTACGTTCCAGATGATCCCACATTGAGCCTGCTTCATTGTAATCTTCAGGATAAATAGCACCGGCAGCGCCATTCATTGCATAGATTCCCGGAGCTTTTGAGTCGAACTTAAAACTTCGGTTTCCTCCATAACTGGCGGGAGTGCAGGTTTCGCACCACTCGTTCGGGTAGGTGTTTACCAACCAGCGATGCCCGTCAGCAGATACATCAGAGTCAACATAGAAATTGTCGGAAATGGCAAATGTACGGGCGAGCTTCAGGTGGTTAACCATTACATCTCCATTTTCAACTATTGCTGTTTTTTTACTGTTACTGAAAGTTACGCCTGTTCCGTAGCGTGCAAGCTCTTTATCTCCTTTCCCTTTTTCAATTTGCCCGAAAATTTCATCATAAGTCCGGTTTTCTTTCGAAATAAAAACAATGTGTTTAATCGGGCTTTCCTTTTCTCCTGGATAAAGTGGCACCGGGTTGTTTTTTCGTTCAGCAAACTTTTTTGATGAAGCTTTATCAAAATGAAAATTATTTGCGATCACTTTCGAAGTTAATGAGTCAAGCATATCATCAGTAGGAATATCAAGAATCTGAACCGTCCCTTTCATTAAAGCGCCAATGTAACTTCCTTCCGGAGTTGGGGTAAATGTATAACCTCCGTTTGGCCCGCTTCCAAAACCTTTTGCATTGGCAACAATTAGCTTGCTGCCGTCATTGCTGACTTTTAATTTTGCCGGGAACCAGCCGGTAGGGATATATCCCAATACCTTGAGGCTTACCGCATCAACAACGGCAATTGCATTTATACCGGAGCAAGCAACAAATAGTCTTTGGTTGTCGGGTGAAAGCGCCAGTCCAAAAGGAATTACGCCGCGAAATTGCTTGACACGTTCATCAGGTTTAAGATAAATCGTATTTACAACCGTGTCTTTTTCTATGGAAATAACCGAAATATTGTCATTGGTGCCATTGGTAACAAAAACAAATTTATCAGTTGCAACCAGCGAATTTGGGCTTGCACCGCCAACTGCCGGAATTCCCTCAACCATGGCTCCAACCAAATTTCCGGTTTTGGTTTTAGCAATTACTTCCGGTTTTTCTGAATTTTCCAAACTAATGGTAAAAACTGAAAAAGCTTCCGGCGAGTTCATTTCCCCCAAGCCGGGAACATAAAGACTATCGTCGGTTTCATACCCTTTTTTCATTTCTTCGCTTCCATATGCAAAGGCTGGGTATTTTAAAGCTTTTTCTTTTACATTTTCAGGGGTAATCCCTTTTATGGCACTATATTGAAACATGCCAACATTGGCCACGTAAACTTTTTTCTCATCGGGAGATAAACATATTCCAAACGGATATCTGCCCACAGGTACGCTATGCTCCAATTGGTTTGTTTCTGTGTCGGCGATAATCATTCTGAACCCAATTTGGTCAACTGCATACAATTTTTTGCCATCTTTCGAAAGTACCAGATCGCCGATATAACCATCCGAATAATCAAGACTATCGGTTATCTGCGAACAATCAATAAATCCGTTCTTTTCTCCGGTTTTCAGGTCGAAAATGAAAATCTTGTTTTCTTGTCCGCCTGCCACATAAACCACGCTGTTGTCTTTTGAAACAGCGAGTCCCATAAAAACCGAGGCCAAAACGCCTTTGTCAGTTGATGGTCCTGGAGGAATTTGTTGTACTTCCGGATTATCTGATAGAATGTTCCGGATTATTGTTATCGAAAGCGGTTTGATTCCTGAGTTGGCTGTTACAGCTGTGTTTCCATCAGGACTTAATGTTAACCCGAAAGGATGAGGAGCAACAACAATGCTTTTCCCTTCTGGTGTTAAAAGGCGTCCGTTCGGAATGACTGTTGTCCCTGTTTTATTGATATACGTAAACTGCTCGCCTGATGGTGATGAGATAATCCAGGGATCGGCTTTTTTCTGACACTGGTTAAAAACAAAAAGAACAAGAATGAGAATCACCGGAATCAAATTTTTCTGTTTCATTGATGCTGATTTGCACGTTTTTTAATAATGTAAACTTAATGGATTTAATTCCATTTTTGTAAAATTATCAATCATTTAAATTGACTTTGAGGTACCACTTAATAAATAATTTTAATGACAAAGCTGTGCAAAAGGAAATTATCTATTTCTTTATCATTGTAATGTATTTTAACTATTTGTTGAGATATTGATTCTGATTTTAGAATGACTCTTACCATAATCTATAGAATTCTGTTGTCTTCATTTTTAGGTTTAGTGACAATCTATTCGGTTTTTGGTGTTTCAAAAAACGCGGAAATGCTTGACAACTATTTAACCAAAGAAATCGTTTTTTCAGGAATAATATGGAAAGTCAGGAGCGGAACAGGTAATCCAGGGAATAACAAATGGTCTGATTCGTCTGAATCAGTTTGGGTGGATAAGAACGGCATTTTGCACTTAAAAATCAGAAGAATAAATGGTTTGTGGTACTGTTCCGAAATTTATTCTGATGAGACTGTCGGGTATGGTGAGTACCGTTTTTATGTGGCAAGTAATGTTGAGAACCTGGATAAAAATATTGTAGTTGGGCTGTTCACTTATTTCGATGATGAAAATGAAATCGATATTGAGTTTTCGAAATGGGGAAATGAGGCAGAAACAGAGATGGGAAATTACGCTACCCAGCCTGCAACTATTCAGGGTAACAGTTTAAGCTTTGAACTTGGCCTGAACGGCAGTTATTCAACACATCGTTTTATTTGGAAACCCAATGAAATTGATTACAAAAGCTGGCACGGGCATGAAAAGGTTGCAACAGAAACTACCTTGATCCAGAACTGGAAATACACAGGTGCAAATATTCCTTCTCCCGGGAATGAGGAGTTAATTATTAATGCGTGGCTTTATAAAGGACTGCCACCCAATGACGGGCAGGAAGCCGAAATTCTGATAAAATCGGTTCGGGTTTACAAGCCCCCTGTTATAGCCGATCAAGAGATTTCAATCCCGGAAAATACTCCGGTTGCAAGTATCCTTGATTCGTTGAATACACCCGGATATTTGCCGGATGAGCTGGATTTTGTAATCGAGGAAGGAAATGAGGATGGCTTATTTTCAATTTCAGAAAAAGGCAAGATAATTCTTGAAAAGGAATTGGATTATGAAAAATCTGCTATTCAGAATTTAACAGTTGTTGCTCAAAAAGGCGATATGACGGATACGGCTAGAATTACGATAAATATAGAGAATGTAAATGATAACGCACCATCGATTAAGGATACTCTATTTCAGGTTTCAGAAGATTTGCCTGTTGAAAGTGTAATTGGAGCTTTGGTATTTAACGATGCAGACGGAGATTCGGTTACTTTTTCAATTGTGTCGGGAAACGATGAAGGAATTTATTCTATTGCAGCAGATGGGGAAATTGTATTGAAACAATCATTGGATTATGGAATTAATCGGTTCGATACTTTGTCGGTAATAGCTTCTGATGGACTTTTTGCTATACAGGTAAAGGTTGTTGTTGAAATTAATAATGTTATTCAGCAAAGTTCTGTTTTATACAAACAAATGGAAAGTATATCGGTGTATCCAAATCCGGTATGCGATGTGTTAAATATTGAATTCGGTACTGAGTCGAATTTTATAGTGAGTATTTTAAGTTTGGATGGCAAGTATTTTACTTGCAAAGAGATAAGTCGCGAGGGGCGTTTTCTGTCGCTTGATATCAGTAATTTAACTTCCGGGGTTTATATTATTGGGTTTGAAAATGAGTCGTCGGCTAAGTATAGTTCGAAATTCGTAAAAAACTAACCACTAATTAATTTTTAGCTACAATTATTTTTTTTACCACCTGCTGGGCATCGAAGGTTTTTATTTTCATCAGATAAATGCCGTTGGGTATTTCGGTTAACTGGATTTGTTTTTTGTTTTCCGGAAAGTCAAATATTTTTGTGAGTACTTCTTTTCCTGCAATGTTGGTTATCCGAACTTCGGTGATTTCTTTTTCAGAAAATTCAATGGTCAATTTTCCTTGTTTTACAGGATTTGGGTAAACTTTAACTTCATCGGTCAACTCGTTTTCTATTTCAAACGAAGCCGATGAATTAGACGTTGCAGAAAAACTGTTTTGCGGGAATGCAAAAACACTAAATGTTGATAGTAATATTATAAGTATAAATTGTTTCATTCTTTGCCTTTTTCTGTTTTATATAAACAAATTACATGCCTCTTTTCCTATAAGACAATATTTTTGTTTAAAAGTTGCAAAGCAGTCTCTAAATCTTCTGGCGTATCAATCCCAATACTCTGATGATTGGTTTCAGCCGTTTTTATTTTATACCCGTTTTCCAGCCAGCGTAATTGTTCCAGCGACTCTGTCTTTTCAAGAATTCCTTGTTCCAATTTTGTAATTTTCTGGAGCACATCAGCTTTATAGGCGTACATACCTATATGAGCCCAAAAATTGTGGTGTTTTAACCAATCTTCTTTTTCGTAGCCTCTTGCGAATGGAATTGGTGAGCGGCTGAAGTAAAGCGCATTTTGTTGTTTGTCGATTACAACTTTTGGACGATTCTGATTAAAAAGCTCCTCGGTTGAATCTATTTTTTTTATAAGTGTTGCAATATCCGCATCGGAGTTGAAACAGGATTTTAATACCTCAATTTGTTCAGCTTTTATAAAAGGTTCATCGCCCTGTACATTAATTATTATATCAAAATCGATTTCAGTAGAAAGTTTTCGGGCAGCCTCGGCACAACGATCAGTTCCGCTTTGGTGAGTTGAAAGCGTTTCAATCGCATTTCCTCCAAAACTTTTAACAGCGTTTAAAATACGGTCATCGTCGGTGGCTACCCAAACATGGTCAATTGCTTTCTCCACATTTTCGTAAACCCACTGAATCATAGGTTTTTTTCCAAGCATTGCCAGTGGCTTTCCCGGAAACCTCGAAGATTCATAACGCGATGGTATTATTCCGATAAATTTCATTTGGCAAAGATACTTAGTTTATAAATTTATCTGTGCGAAATATTGTAAATCTTTATTAATGTAGTTTTTGCCTGATTATAAAATGTCTAAAAAAGGTTAATTAAAAAATCAATGGGAAAGTTTGCAATGAAAAATTATAAATTTGCGGTTTCATTTACGGTATTGTTATGGATGTACAGGGAATAAAACAAAGGTTCGAGATAATTGGAAATTCGCCTATACTGAATCGTGCAATAGAAGTTGCGGTTCAGGTGGCTCCTACCGATTTGTCGGTTTTAATAACCGGTGAAAGTGGAACAGGAAAGGAAATATTCCCTCAGATTATACACCAGTTCTCGAGCCGGAAACACAATAAATACATTGCTGTAAACTGCGGGGCCATCCCTGAAGGAACCATCGATTCTGAACTGTTTGGCCACGAAAAAGGAGCATTTACAGGTGCGCTTGCCGACAGAAAGGGATATTTTCAGGAAGCCGATGGAGGAACTATATTTCTGGACGAGATTGGCGAATTACCGCTTTCAACACAGGTGCGACTTTTGAGGGTTCTGGAGACAGGTGAGTTTATTAAGGTCGGGTCATCAAAAGTAATAAAAACAAATGTGCGTGTTATTGCGGCAACCAATGTAAATATTCCACAGGCAATTGATGATGGCAAATTCAGGGAAGATTTATATTATCGTTTGAATACCGTACCGATTGTCATCAGCCCATTGCGCGAACGCCCTGATGACATTGTTTTGTTATTTAGGAAATTTGCACGCGATTTTGCCGAAAAATACAGAATGCCGCCCATTTCGTTGGATGAACAAGCCAAAACATTATTGGTAAATTATCGGTGGCCGGGAAATGTTCGCCAGTTAAAAAATATAACAGAGCAAATATCAATTATCGAACGCGAAAGAGATATTACATCAGAAGTTATACGGGGATATTTGCCCAATGATTCGATGAAGAATTTACCTGCTTTATTATCGAAAACAGAGGAAAATACGTTCTCGAACGAACGCGAAATTTTGTACAAGGTTTTGTTTGATATGAAACGCGATATGACCGATCTGAAAAAACTGGTCCTCGATTTGATGGAAAACAGGGAATCACCGATTTCCGGAGATCAGGCCCGTATTATCAGAAACTTGTATGATATTGATGACACTGGATTTAGTCCAAAGGAGCAGCCGGCCAAGCATATTCACATCGAGTCAGTTGAAAAGGAACATATTCAGGATACCGAAGAATTTGTCGAAGAATCATTATCTCTGGAGGACAAAGAAATCGAACTGATTAAGAAAGCGCTGGATAAACACAACGGGAAAAGGAAATATGCCGCTCAGGAACTGGGAATTTCGGAGCGAACATTGTACCGGAAAATCAAAGAGTATGATATTAAAGGGTAAAATTATGGCAAAGCGTATTTTTCTTCTGGTAATTGTTATTTTGCTTTATGGAGGTATTCTTCCGGCTTGTAAAATGTCATATTCTTTTACAGGGGCCAACCTTTCACCGCTCGTAAAAACATTTTCGGTTTATTATTTTCCCAATCGTGCCAGGTTAGTTAGTCCAACGCTTAGCCAGGTTTTTACTGAAGATCTACGCGAAAAATTGCAGCGACAAACTTCGTTAAACGAAATGTCGGAAAATGGCGATATCGAATTTGAAGGGCAGATAACAGGTTACGAAATCCGGCCAATGTCAATTCAAAAAGAAGATTTGGCAGCGCAAAACCGTTTAACGATTACAATAAAACTAAAATATACTAACTCAAAAGTGCCTGACGAGAGTTTCGAACGTAACTTCTCGGCATTTGAAGATTTCGACAGCGATAAATCCATCAGCGATGTGGAAGACGAACTCAATACCGAAATTGTAAAAAAACTAACGGAAGATATCTTTAATGCCACTATCGCAAACTGGTAAATTATGAATGTAGAGAATATTGTCAGGTTCATTGAAAATCCTCGTGTTATGAATGAACAAACGGCAGAGGAGTTGAAATTAATGACTGAAAATTATCCATGGTTTTCGCTGGGGTGGGTTTTGTATACAAAGAATCTGAAACAGATTCAATCGCCTGAATACGATTCGGTTTTAAAAGAAACCGCAATTCGGGTAAATAACCGGAAATTATTGTATCAATTTATTAATTCGGAAATTACATTCGAAACGCAAAGCTTTAAGTTGGATAGTTCTTTTTCAATTTTAGAAAGTTTTGGGAATGAAACAAACCAGAAAGGCGATTCATTAATCGATAAATTTCTGGCTTCAAATCCCGGTGTAATCCGGAGAAATTCAGCAGTGGAAGATGAGCGTTTGCCTGCTGAAAATAAAGATTTTATTGAGAAATCGACAGCCGAAAATGACGACCTGATCACAGAAACATTGGCTAATATTTACTTTCAGCAAAAAAACTTTGAAAAAGCGATTCATGCATATCAAAAATTAAGTTTGAAATATCCGGAAAAAAGTATTTACTTTGCAACCCGAATTAAAGAAATTGAAGATTTAAAGAATACTAATTAGCAAAGAAATGTACACGTTAATAACCGTTTTAATATTTATCATTTGTGTCCTTTTGGTTTTAATTGTATTGGTACAAAACTCAAAAGGCGGTGGTTTGGCAAGTAACTTTCAGTCGGCAGGCCAGGTAATGGGTGTTCGTAAAACAACCGATTTTCTTGAAAAAGCAACATGGAGTTTAGCGGGTGCTTTATTGGTTTTATCGATAATTGCTTCGGCATTTATTCCGCGTGCAAATGGGGTGGAAGATTCAAGAGTTCGTCAGCAAATTGAAAATGCTGTAGATCCTACCCAGGTTCCCAATTTCCCGACTACTGCTCCTGCCCAGGATGAAACCACAACTCCTCCTGCAGCAGAAGACGGTAACAACTAAGAAGAAATTTTAACAAAATAGAGAAAGCCACTCGATTGATTTTCGGGCGGCTTTTTTCGTTTAAACAGGTAAGGGTTTCACTTTTGTTGGAACCCTTACCTGTAATTCTTATTCTTTTTCTTTACGGTGCAAAAAATAGCTAAACCCCCAGCGGATATCAAAATTATCGCTGGGTACCGTTGAACGAAACCCAATTGTATTGTCAAACCAATCTAGTTTTCTGTAAGCAAACCACAAAAAGGTACAAAAGTTAGGAGTGATATTCCACGAGGTTTTCGGGCCAAACCTATAAGAGGAGACAGTTTTATCACCGGGAGGAAAATTACTTAAAATTGAGAAATTTATTGCCCCTTTTACAGAAACGCCAAATACCTTCCTGTTTATAATATAAGCCTCCAAGGTTGGTGCAATAAATAAATTATGAAAAACAGGATCAAACGCTTTAGTGAAATCTTTTTGTTTTTGATACGTAAATATCCCTCCAAAACTTAGATGTTTAAAAGGGAAATAAGAAATTTCGGTATTAATTTGTGTAATCTTATAATTAAGTTCGTTATTGTTATAAATTTTAGTTCGATACCCCGAACCTCCTATTTCCCAAGTTCCTGTTTGAGGCTGTGCGTATGTTAAAACGGTACTACATAAAAATAGAAATATAAACGTTGTTTTTGTTTTCATGGCTTTGAAAATTAAAGTTAATAAAGGAATACCGGGGTCTTGAATTTAACAGCTGTTTTTAGATTTTATAAACCGGGGTAAACTTTTTCATAATGTGTACAATGTAAATCATTTTTCTTTTTTTTTTCAAAACATTTGTCAGTTATTTTTTTTGTTTTAATTCCTTTTAACGTTTTGTTCTTTGTTATCATTTATTTTAACAAAAATTAATCAGTTGTATTTTTATCCCAGAATATCAATACCCTGAAACCTTTTATTTATTGAAATTTTTTTACGTTTTCAGACTGTCAATTGTAAAGGTGTATTTTGAGTTACAGTTGCAGCAATCTTGCCTTTGTCAATTCATCATTCCGCTAACTGTGATTTTCTTCTTATCTGAATACTGCAACTGATCACTGCAACCGTTCTCGTCCTGTCACCCTGTCATTTTCAATGTCATCTTTTTTAGTTTTCTGTATTTCAATGTTTTGTGTGTTTTGTGCAGATGAGGAAGAAAATAGAAAATGTAATTTTGTCTTTCTTTTTTGTGAAAACGGGTTTGGTTTTTACTTGGCATAAAATGTGATATTGCACCAGCGTCGATTTTAAAATAATACTAGTTAATAACAAAACGAAAACAACTATGGCAGATTTAAAAGGTAAAATTCTGGCTGGGAAAATCCTGGTTCAACCACAGGCAGCGGAAGAAAAAACAGTAAGCGGAATTATCATTCCCGATTCAGCAAAAGAAAAACCACAAGTGGGAAAAGTAGTACTAGTTGGCGCCGCTAAAAAAGACGAACCTATGGAAGTGAAAATTGGTGACGTTGTTTTTTACGGAAAATATGCTGGAACGGAATTGAATATTGACGGAGAAGATTATTTATTAATGTCACAAACAGACGTATTGTACATCGCTTAATCAAAATCAAAAAAAGAATATTATGGCAAAAGAAATTAAATTCAACATTGAAGCACGGGACATGTTGAAAACAGGCGTAGACAAATTGTCGAACGCAGTAAAAGTTACATTGGGTCCCAAAGGACGCAACGTAGTTATCGAGAAAAAATTTGGTGCACCTCAAATTACCAAAGATGGTGTAACAGTAGCAAAAGAAATTGAGCTGGAGGATGCATATGAAAACCTTGGTGCTCAAATGGTAAAAGAAGTTGCTTCAAAAACCGGCGACGATGCTGGTGATGGAACTACAACAGCAACGGTTTTAGCGCAATCAATTGTTTCGGTAGGTTTGAAAAACGTTACTGCAGGTGCAAATCCAATGGATTTAAAACGGGGTATTGACAAAGCAGTGGCACAAGTTGTTGATAGTATTGCTGAACAGGCGCAAACCATTGGCGACGACTATGCAAAAATCGAATCAGTAGCAAAAATCTCTGCCAACAACGACGAAACCATTGGTAAACTGATTGCAGAAGCTATGCAAAAAGTTCACAAAGAAGGAGTCATCACCATTGAAGAATCAAAAGGTACTGATACTTACGTAGATGTAGTAGAAGGTATGCAATTCGATAGGGGGTATCTTTCGGCTTACTTTGTAACCGATGCTGAAAAAATGGCTGCTGAACTGGATAGTCCATTCATCCTTATCCACGACAAGAAAATCAGCACCATGAAAGACCTTCTTCCAATACTGGAACAATCGGCACAAACCGGTCGTCCGTTAATGATTATTGCAGAAGATGTTGATGGTGAAGCATTGGCAACATTAGTTGTTAACCGCTTAAGAGGTTCATTAAAAGTATGTGCTGTTAAAGCTCCTGGTTTTGGCGATCGTCGTAAAGAAATGCTGGAAGACATTGCTGTATTAACTGGCGGAACCGTAATTACCGAAGAAAAAGGTATGAAGCTGGAACAAGCTACACTTGATATGTTAGGTCAGGCAGAAAAGGTAACTGTTGACAAAGAAAACACTACAGTTGTTAACGGCGCAGGTGATTCGGATAATATTCAGGCCCGTGTGAACCAAATTAAAAAACAAATTGAAACAACTACTTCTGATTACGACAAGGAAAAACTTCAGGAACGTTTGGCAAAATTGTCGGGCGGTGTAGCTGTAATTTATGTTGGCGCTGCTTCAGAAGTTGAAATGAAAGAGAAAAAAGACCGTGTTGACGATGCTTTAAGTGCAACACGTGCAGCTGTTGAAGAAGGAATTGTTCCTGGTGGTGGCGTAGCTTATATTCGTGCAATCAGTTCATTGGAAGATGTAAAAGCTGACAATGAAGATGAACAAACGGGTATTGATATTATCAAACGTGCGATTGAAGAACCACTTCGTCAGATTGTAACCAATGCAGGTAAAGAAGGTGCAGTTGTTGTTCAGAAGATTAAAGAAGGTAAAGGCGACTTCGGGTACAACGCCCGCACAGACGAATACCAGAATCTTTATGAATCAGGTGTAATCGACCCGGCAAAAGTTACTCGTATTGCTCTTGAAAATGCGGCTTCAATTGCCGGTATGTTCTTAACAACTGAAACGGTTATTGTTGAGAAGAAAGAAGATAATCCTCCAATGCCAATGGGTGGAGGCGCTCCTGGAATGGGCGGAATGATGTAATAACAACCATGATGAATAAAAACAAAAGCTCTTTCCATTTCGGAAGGAGCTTTTTTTGTGTTCAAAAAATCTGACAATTGTCAGACACTGTTTTTTAACATCTTTTTTTTTGTTGTAAATATCAGGATTTCAAATAGATATTAAAGTGCTGAATGTTGAATGAAATCTTGATAAATCAATAATAAGATACATACCTTTGCTAATTATATTAAAATCACTTTTGAAATGAAAGCAGACATTAATGAATTCATTGCCAATTTAGAAAAAAGGACTCCCGGCGAAAGAGAATTTCACCAGGCAGTGGAGGAGGTTATTATTTCGGTATGGGATTTTTATAAAAAAAATCCAAGATATCAGAATGCTAAAATTCTGGAACGGATGGTTGAACCTGAGCGTGTTATTATGTTTCGTGTACCTTGGGTTGATGATCGGGGTGAAGTTCAAATTAACCGTGGTTACCGGGTGGAATTTAATTCAGCATTAGGGCCATACAAAGGCGGTTTGCGCTTTCATGCCAGTGTAACATTAAGTGTTCTGAAGTTTCTGGGTTTCGAACAAACTTTTAAAAATAGCTTAACAACTTTGCCAATGGGTGGTGGCAAAGGTGGCTCGGATTTCAGCCCAAAAGGAAAATCTGATGCCGAAATTATGCGTTTCTGTCAGTCATTTATGTCTGAATTGTACCGGCACATTGGCCCGAATACAGACGTTCCCGCAGGTGATATAGGAGTTGGCGGAAGAGAAATAGGATATCTTTTCGGACAGTATAAACGATTGAAAAATGAATTTACCGGTGTTCTTACCGGTAAAGGCCTGGGTTGGGGCGGGAGCATTGTTCGTCCGGAAGCAACCGGTTTTGGCGCAGTTTATTTTGCTCAACACATGCTTCACCGTTTGGGAAGTGATATCGAAGGTCAAACAATCGCTGTATCAGGTTTTGGTAACGTAGCATGGGGGGCGATTACGAAGATTAATGAACTGGGCGGAAAGGTTGTTACCATTTCCGGGCCGGATGGTTATATTTATGATGAGGACGGAATAAGTGGTGATAAGATTGATTATTTGCTTGAGTTAAGAGCAACAAATAACGATGTAGTAGAACCATATGCATATGAGTTTGGTGCAAAATTTATTCCGGACAGGCACCCTTGGGAGGTTCCTGTAAATTTGGCTATACCCTGTGCCACAGAAAATGAAGTAACCCTTGATGATGCAAAGAACCTTGTTCGAAATGGTTGTTCTTTGTTGGCTGAAGCATCAAATATGGGTTGTACTGCTGAAGCAGTTGATTATCTTTCAGGTAACATTCATTATGCTCCGGGTAAAGCGGTAAATGCCGGTGGTGTTGCAGTTTCTGGGCTTGAAATGTCACAAAATAGCATGAGAATTTACTGGCCACGTGAGGAGGTAGATCTACGATTAAAACATATTATGAAAGATATTCACGAGACCTGTGTGAATTTTGGCACCAATGGTAATAAAGTAGATTATGTAAAAGGTGCAAACGTTGGCGGATTTGTAAAAGTGGCAGATGCTATGTTGGCACAGGGCATCGTTTAATCCTTCATCTTAACTTATTGTATATTAATTTTATGGAAGATCTTAAAATTTAATTTTTTAATAAAGTTGAATTTCGGCTCAGAAAATTTCTCTTTTATACATTTGTCGAAATTTTTTGGCATGCTGATAGATACACATTCACATATTTATTCCGAAGATTTTATTGACGACATTGATGAGGTTTTGCAAAATGCTTATAATAATGATGTCAAAAAAATTATTCTTCCGAATATTGATTCAGGGACAATTAAACGTTTGCTGGATTTAAGCAATTCATATCCGCACATTTGTTATCCGCTTATGGGATTGCATCCTACATCCGTTTCAAAAGATTATAAGGAAGAATTATCGGCAGTTGAATATTGGCTTGATAAGCAGAAGTTTTATGGAATTGGTGAGATTGGTATCGATTTGTATTGGGATACGACTTATTTAACCGAACAGCAGGAGGTGTTCCGTTATCAGATAAAACTGGCCAAAGAGAGAAATCTTCCCATTGTAATTCATGTAAGAGACTCTTTTCAGGAAGTTTATAAAATAGTGAAAGAGGAACAAGATGGAACACTTAGAGGAATCTTTCATTGTTTCTCGGGGGAATTAGAAGATGCCAAAAAAGTTATTGATTTGGGATTTCTGCTTGGAATAGGCGGGGTTGTTAGTTTCAAAAATAGTAATTTGGGAATGGTGCTTAAAAGTATTGACATAAAAAATCTGGTATTGGAAACGGATGCGCCTTACCTTTCTCCGGAACCGAAACGTGGACGTAGAAATGAAAGCGCCTTTTTGGTTTACATCGCGCAAAAGTTGGCAGAAATATATGCAGTGCCATTAAAAGAGGTGGCCGATGTTACTACAGCTAATGCACGTGAATTATTTGGAATTTAATAAATTGCATACATAATGTACCATTTTCGATGACAAAAGACGAGAACCACAAATCTTCAGTCCTGATTATTTACACCGGTGGTACAATTGGGATGGTACAAAGGCCTGGCTCAGGTACTTTGGTGCCTGTAAAATTCGATAAAATTCTGGAAGAAGTTCCTGAACTCAATAAATTCAACTATAATATAAAATCAGTCATTTTTAATCCTGCGTTGGATTCATCGAACATGAATCCGGCTGTTTGGGTGAAGATTGCCAAGACTATTAAAAAGAACTACAATAAATATGATGGTTTTGTTGTTCTTCACGGAACAGACACAATGGCTTATACCGCTTCTGCATTGAGTTACATGTTTGAAAATCTGGATAAGCCAATAATTTTAACCGGATCCCAACTACCCATCGGAACAATTAGAACTGACGGAAAAGAAAAATTGATAACCTCGGTTGAAATTGCTGCCGCAAAAATCAATGGAAAAAGTATTGTGCCGGAGGTTTGTATTTATTTCGATTTTTCTCTGTTTCGTGGAAATAGAACTGTTAAGCGCGATTCAGAGCAGTTTAGTGCGTTTCATTCTGTAAATTATTCCGCATTGGCAACGGCAGGGGTTGATATTCGTTATAATAATGAATTTATATTTCACCCTGAGAATGGGGGAATTTTGAAAGTAAATTCCAAATTTGATGATAACGTTGTAATTTTGAAAATGTTTCCGGGAATTAATCCGAAGGTTTTTAATTCAATAATGAATATTCAGGGTTTGCGGGGGATTATACTTGAATCATTTGGATCAGGCAATGTGCCAACCTCACGATGGTTAATTAACAGCATTAAAGATGCCATCAGAAAAGGTATTATAATTTTAAATATAACACAATGTGAAGGCGGGCGTGTAATTATGGGACAATATGAAACCAGCCTGGATTTGTTGAATGCCGGGGTAATTTCCGGTAAAGATATGACAACCGAGGCAGCAATTACAAAGATGATGTTTCTGTTAGGACAAGAGTTAAGTAACGATGAAATCAAAATATATCTCAATAAGAGTTTGCGAGGGGAAATTAGTGAATAGCATTATTTTTTTTTCGTATTTTTTTATTAATTTGCACCCCTCGTTTTAAGGGTTGCCATTGAAACCACTGGAGAGGTGCAGGAGTGGCTTAACTGGCACGCCTGGAAAGCGTGTGTACCGCAAAACGGTACCGGGGGTTCGAATCCCCCTCTCTCCGCTGATTGGGAGTACGTTCTGATTTTTAGTGAACATTTGAAAATTTAATAGGAGGCACATTTTTTGTGGAAAACTCAAAATATTTAAATAAAAATCAATACAAAAACAAAATCAAGAGATTATTAATTAAAAATTCAAATCAATTATGAAAAGACTATTCGCGTTAATAGCAGTATTTGGAATGCTGTTTTTTATGGTGTCAAACGCTGCGTTTGCTCAGAATGAGCCAGCTGCGGCAGATCAATCAACCACAGAGAAGGTAGATATTACGGCTGATCCGGAAGAGGATGCTGCTGCAGCTGCTGAAGAAGGTAAATCACTCCACAGCCAGTTAAAGCAAAAATTTATTGAAGGTACTCCCGCTTTCATGTCGTTAGTATTAATTTCTCTTATTTTGGGTTTGGCATTTGCTATCGAAAGAGTACTTTATCTTAATTTGGCAACTACCAATACAAAGAAATTACTTGCAAAAGTAGAAGACGCTTTAAATAGTGGCGGAGTAGAAGCAGCAAAAGAAGTTTGCCGTACAACCCGCGGACCAGTTGCAAGTATTTTTTATCAGGGATTAGACAGGATGGATCACGGAATTGATGTGGTTGAAAAATCTGTTATTTCTTATGGTGGAGTGCAGGCCGGTTTGCTTGAAAAGGGCTTAAGCTGGATTGCATTGTTTATTGCTCTTGCACCTATGTTAGGGTTCCTTGGAACAGTAATCGGGATGATCGGTGCATTCGATGCTATTGAAGTTGCAGGAGATATTAGCCCCTCATTGGTAGCAGGAGGTATTAAAGTAGCTTTGATTACAACAGTAGGTGGTTTGATTGTTGCTATTATTCTCCAGATTTTTTACAACTATTGTGTGAACAAAATTGATTCAATCATCAACAACATGGAAGATGCTTCCATTTCGTTACTTGATTTATTAGTAAAATATAATCTGAAAAAATAAGAATTTCCATGAATAAAACTGATAGAATAGTTACCATCATACTATGGGTGCTGATTCTTATCTCAACCGTTTTGGTTGTATCGCTGATGGTTAATATTAGCGATGTTGATGAGGATCCAACAATGGGCAGATGGATTAACTCAATTTTAATATGGTCGTATATTCTTGTCGGAGTTGGGGCTGGTATTGCAATCTTGGCAGGATTATTCCATGCAATAACAGATAGAAGTGCTGCAAAAAAGAGCGTAATTTCCATTGTGTTCCTCGGAGCAGTTGTTATTATTGCCTATTTAGTGGCTTCTCCAGCAATTCCTCAATTTCCCGGAGTTGACAAATTTATTAACGACGGAACATTAACTGAGAAAATTTCAAAATGGGTTGATACTGGTTTATATGCTACGTATATTTTACTTGGAATTGCCATCTTATCAATCTTGTTTTCCTCGGTTACCAGATTATTTAAATAACATTTGTTGTAAATAAACAGGAAAAAAAAGAATTATGGCAAAGAAAACACCAGAAGTACCATCAGCATCATTAGCGGATATCGCTTTTATGTTGCTTATCTTTTTCCTGGTAACAACAACGATGGATGTGGACAGCGGTCTTGAGAGAAGACTGCCACAATGGGTCGATCAGGAACAAGTTAACGACGATACACAAATTAAAGAACGAAATGTTTTTGTTGTACTTGTTAATAGAAACAACGACCTATTGGTGGAGAACGAATATATTAATATTGATGATTTACGTGAAAGAGCGAAAGAGTTTATGGAAAATCCTACAAACGATGAAACTCTACCGGAAAAAGAACCTAAACAAATACCATACTTCGGTGAGGTAATGGTTACAAAAGGGGTTATTTCATTGCGTAATGACTTAGATACCAAGTATGGTATGTATATTGCTGTTCAGAATGAGTTGGTTGGTGCCATTAATGATCTAAGGGAAGAATTAGCGAAAAAGCAGTTTGGAAAATCGTATGAGGATTTGGATAGTGATCAACAATCTGCGGTTCGCGACATTTACCCGTCAAGAATATCGGAAGCTGAACCCAAAAAGAAATAGGAGAAACGGAATATGAGTAAGTTTAGAAAAGATGCATCAAAGGAATTGCCAGCAATTTCAACTGCCTCGTTACCTGATATCGTCTTTATGTTACTTTTCTTTTTTATGGTTAGTACAACCATGCGTGAAGTAACTTTAAAGGTTAAGATAACACTTCCGGAAGCTACCGAATTAAGTAAGTTAGAAAAGAAATCGTTGGTTAGTTATATATATGTTGGAGAACCAAAGCCTCAGTTTGTGAAAACATTTGGGATGGCTCCTCGTATTCAGCTAAACGATCAATTTGCTAATGTGGAAGATATTCAGGATTATATCATTGCAGAAAGAGAATCCCGCGACGAAGCGGAAAGACCAATGATGATTACTTCTTTGAAAGTTGATGAGAATACAAAGATGGGTATTGTTAGCGATATTAAGCAGGAATTGCGTAAGTCGGCAGCATTACACATTAACTATTCATCAAGGAAGAAAGTTGAAAGGTAATTGTTATTTATTTAATATAAGAAAAAGGGAAGCTAATGCTTCCCTTTTTCTTTACTATCTAATTTGCAAAGAATTATTTTTTGTCCTTTACATCAAGTTTGAGATTTAACTCGTCCAATTGTTCCTGAGCAATTGGAGCAGGGGAATCATTCATAACATCGCGACCCGCATTGTTTTTCGGAAATGCAATTACATCGCGAATGGAATCCAGACCGGCAAAAAGTGATGTTAACCTGTCAAAGCCAAATGCAATTCCTGCATGAGGCGGGGCTCCATATTTAAATGCATTCATTAAAAATCCAAATTGGGCTTGCGCTTGTTCTTTTGTAAAACCTAAAATGTCGAACATTTTAGATTGCAATTCTGAATTAAAAATTCGAACTGAACCTCCTCCTATTTCAACCCCGTTAATAACAAGATCGTAGGCATTGGCGCGTACTTTTCCCGGATCTGTATCCAATAGAGGAATATCTTCTGGTTTTGGAGATGTAAAAGGGTGATGCATTGCAAAATAACGTTGAGCATCTTTATCCCACTCCAACAATGGAAAATCAACCACCCATAATGGTTTAAAAACGGTTTTGTCTCTCAAGTCCAGACGATTTCCCATTTCCAGACGCAGTGTACCTAAAGCTTCCTGAGTGTGTTGTTTGTCTCCTGACATTATTAGAAGTAAATCTCCTTTTTCAGCACCAAGCTTTTCTGCCCATAATTTCAAATCTTCTTCGGAGTAAAATTTATCTACCGAAGATTTAAACGTTCCATCGGTATTATATTTTACATAAACTAATCCTTTTGCTCCAATTTGCGGACGTTTTACCCAGTCTGTGAGCTCGTCAAGCTGTTTGCGGGTATATTCCGAACAACCTTTAACACAAATAGCTCCAATATATTCTGCTGAATCAAAAACGCCAAATCCTTTCCCTTTTGCCAATGCAGAAATATCATTTAGTTGCATCTCAAAACGGGTGTCTGGTTTATCCGAACCATAATTTTCGATGGCTTCAGAATAAGGCATCCATGGAAATTCTTCTATTTCGATATCCAGAACTTCTTTGAACATGTATTTTGTTAAACCTTCAAACATTTCGAGAACATCTTTCTGTTCAACAAACGACATTTCACAGTCAATTTGTGTGAATTCAGGTTGACGGTCAGCTCGTAAATCTTCGTCGCGGAAACATTTTACAATCTGATAGTAACGGTCGAAACCCGCAACCATTAAAAGCTGTTTGAATATTTGCGGAGACTGTGGTAAAGCGTAAAACTCTCCCGGATTCATTCTTGACGGCACTACAAAATCACGCGCTCCTTCAGGTGTTGACTTAATTAACACTGGTGTTTCAGTTTCGATAAAATCTTTTGAATTCAGATAATTTCGAACTACATGTGCCATTCTTGCGCGCAACTCCAGGTTTTTACGAACAGCGCCCCTGCGCAAATCCAGGTAACGATATTTCATGCGGATATCATCGCCACCATCGGTGTCGTCCTGAATTGTAAAAGGCGGAACAACAGACGAATTTAAAATGTTAATTTGTGAAAGAGAAATTTCGATTTCTCCGGTTGGAATATTATTGTTTTTGCTCGAACGTTCCCGAACTGTGCCTTTTGCCTGAATAACAAATTCACGGCCTAGTTCTTTTAATTGTCCTGAAACTGATTTGTCAGTGTTTTCATCAACAACCAGTTGAGTGATTCCGTAGCGGTCGCGTAAATCGACAAACGACATCGATCCAAGATCCCTGATTCGTTGCACCCAACCCGAAAGAGTTACTTCTGTGTTAACATCTTTTATCCGAAGTTCGCCACAAGTGTGAGTTCTGTACATAATACCTATTTTTCATATTTGATTGCGAAAATAAGAAGTTTTTAGCAAATTCATCTTTTAAATATAAAAGCATTTAATACAATTTATGATCGATCCGTTTAACGACGAATATTTTATGAAAAAGGCTTTTTCTGAGGCTGTTCTGGCTTTTGAAAAAGGTGAAGTTCCGGTGGGTGCAGTAGTGGTTTCCAATAAAAAAATTATTGCCAGGGCGCATAACTTAACTGAAACATTGAACGATGTTACAGCTCATGCCGAAATGCAGGCAATTACGGCTGCCGCTAATTTACTAGGTGGAAAATATTTAAACGATTGCACGCTTTACGTTACGGTTGAACCGTGCATTATGTGTGCCGGCGCACTTGGTTGGTCGCAAATTGGAAAGATTGTTTTTGGTGCGTACGATGAGAAAAGAGGTTATAAAAAATTTGCCCCAAAATCATTACACCCAAAAACCGAAATTGTAGGCGGGGTTTTTGAAACCGAATGCGCCGAATTAATGCAGGAGTTCTTCAGAAAAAAGCGATAAAATTTTCTATTGCTCTATTTCTGAAATAGTAAATCCAACGGTTTGCAAATCTTTATAAAAGTTAGGGTACGACTTTGTTATCACCATTGGATCTTCAATTTGTAGCTTTATTCCGGTGAGCGCCATTGGTACAAAAGCCAAAGCCATCCGGTGATCATGATAAGTTTTTACCAATGGATTTTCTTCACAAAATTCTATGTTTATTTTTCCATCCCAGGCTAATTCTCCTTCAGCAGGTTCAGCAAGTTTTGCCCCAAATTTGGCCAGTTCGTTTTGAAGCGCCGCAATTCGGTCGGTTTCTTTAATTTTTAAGGTCTTCAAACCTGAAAAGTGAAAGGGAATTTGCTTTCCAACACATAAACACGCCATGGTTTGTGCAACGTCGGGATTTTCAATAAAATCAAGTTTAAGAAAGTCCGGAACCTTAGCTGATGTTTTAATAAGAAGAACTCCTTCTTTTTTTTGAGTTGAATTTACTCCAAACTGCTCAAACCATTTTGAGATATGTGAATCGCCTTGTAAACTTTCAAGCTGAAGGTTTTCTAATAAAACTTGTCCCGAATCGCACAACGAAAGAATTTCGTACCAATAAGATGCCCCCGACCAATCGGCTTCCACTGTAAAATCAACAGGGAAATAGTTTTGTTCCGGTACTGTAATTTTATTTCCTTCCCAATGGTACTGAATGCCAAACTTCGACATTAATTTAAGCGTGAGATCGATGTATGATTGAGAAGTAATATCGCCTGTAAGTTCCAATGTTAATCCTTTGGTAATTGTAGGCGCTATTAACAAAAGTGCTGTTATATATTGGCTCGAAATACTTCCATCTAACGTTAATGTTTTACCGGTAAGATTGGAGCCATAAATCTTAAGTGGCGGATAACCTTCATTTTTGAGATAAGAAATTTGCGCCCCAAGAGAATTTAAAGCGTCAACCAGAATTTTAATGGGGCGTTGTTGCATTCTTTCTGAACCGGTAACTTCCCAGTCTCCGACAATTTTTGCCAGAAATGCTGTAAGAAAACGCATGGCTGTTCCTGCATGACCGATATCAAATTTATTGGAGTTGGAATAAAGTGACTGGTATAAAACCCTGGTGTCGTCGCTGTCTGATAAATTGCGAATCTCATAAGGGCTATAACTGAGTGCATTGATTATTAGCGCTCGGTTACTGATGCTTTTTGAAGCCGGCAAATTAATTTCTCCGGATATATCTTTTTTCTGGATTGAAACCTGGTATCTCATCTGTTTGTTATTGAAGCGTAAATTTTAGCAGGTTTTATAATAATTCAATGCTTTGTAGATTAACTCTTTTTCGCAATTCTGGTTGATTTCGATTTTCCCGATTTCGGATAAAAGTGTGAAATTAATCCGGCCCGACTCGTTCTTTTTATCGTGAGTCATCAATTCAAATAACCGGTCGAAATCCTTTTCTGAAATGGTAAATTTTCCATACAATTTCAGAAGCCATTCAGTTATTTTATGAAAATCGGTTACGGGGAAATTGCATTTTTTAACTGACAGAAAAAGTTCTGCAACCATTCCGTATGCAACCGCATATCCATGTAAAACCGGCCTTTTTTGTTCCATTGCCAGACTTTCAAAAGCGTGTCCGCAGGTGTGCCCGAAATTAAGTGCTTTCCGAATATTCTTTTCCATTGGGTCGTTACTCACAAAATATTCTTTCACGTTTACCGAATGGCGGATAATTTCCTGTAACAAATCGTAGTCTATCTTATCCAGATCGAATTTTTCTAATTCAGCTAAATGTTCAGGATTAAAAATGAGTCCGTGTTTAATCATTTCGGCATAACCCGAAGTAAAATTCTCAGCATCGATTGTTTTTAAAAAATCGGTGTTAATTATTACAGCCACTGGTTCTTTAAAAGTCCCGATTTCGTTCTTTAATCCATTGAAATTAATTCCGGTTTTTCCTCCAACCGAAGCATCAACTTGCGAAAGCAGTGTTGTAGGAACATTTAAAAAATCAATTCCACGTTTGAACGTAGTTGCGGCAAATCCAGCTAAATCAGTAAGCATTCCGCCACCAATATTAATTTGAAGCGATTTGCGGTCGCCTCCGTTCTGTGAAAGGAATTCCCAAATTTTTGCAACCGAATCTATTTTTTTGTTGTTTTCTCCGGAAGGGATTACAGCTTTTCTTACACCGTGCGACGTAAAAAAAGATTCAAATTTACTGACCCAAAGTTGATCAACCCGATCTTCTGTAACTAAAAATACTTTTCCTTGCGGATAATTCTGTATGTAAGGTAAAAGTTCCGTTTCAATTAAACGGCTGTAAATTATTTTAGAATGATTGTTTGAATTTCCCATATGTAGCTGTTAAATTGCGATAAAGTTACAATATTATTGCTTTTGCAATTTTGAAAAAAATTGAATGGATTATTTGTTTGAGATTTAATAAAGAAACAAACGAAAATTGACGGGTTCAAAACTCGAATGTTTTAAATTATTTAAGCGTAACTTCGCGGGAATATTAAGAATTTATTTTATAAATGAAGATTGATAATAAAAAGAAAGTTAAGGTGATTAAGCGTTTGTTCTACCTCATAAGTGTTATAATAGCATTGGTTGCCCTGGCATTGTTCCTTTTTGATTATCCATATCTGGCACTTGCATGTGTCGGTGTTTTTTCATTGTGGTTTTTGTTCTTTCATGTTGCCGATTACCATTATATCGAGTTTAGTGACGCGGATAATAAAATTGTTCTCCGGTATTATAAAGCAATACGATTAGGGAGTACACAGTACAATTCCATTGAGTTCCCGCAATCGATACTAAAGAATTTTTTATTCGAGAATTCGGTGTTTGGCAAAATGTCGGACGTTACCATTTTGGTTACTACAGCGAGAGGTGTTGCAGAATATCCCTCGGTTAGTCTTTCAGCACTTTCGGTTAACGACAGAGTAAAAATGAAAGCAGCTTTTGTTGAAATCCTAAGCAGATAAACTAATTACCCACAAACATTAAATGGACGATACCCTTTTCTTCAAACTCGCACTTTCAATGATTCCCGGAATTGGAGGAATTCTGGCCCGAAATCTGGTTGCCTATACCGGAAGTGTAGAAGGTATTTTTTCAGAATCCGTGAAATCGCTGAAGCAAATTCCCGGAATTGGAGAAATCAATGCCCGGAGGATCAAGAATAAAGATGTATTCGAAAGGGCAGAGAAAGAATTAGAATTTATTGATAAGAACAAAATTCAGGTTAAGTTTTATTCCGATAAGAATTATCCTCGGCGACTGAAAAATTGTGTAGATGCTCCAATTCTGATTTATACCAAAGGGAACTTAAATCTGAATGAAGATAGAGTAATTAGTATTGTAGGGACAAGAAACGCCACCGAATACGGAAAGACAATCTGTGAAGATTTAATTCAGCAGTTTTCCGAAAGGGGTTATAAAATACTGGTGGTTAGCGGACTTGCCTACGGAATTGATGTTCACGCCCACAAGTCGGCACTTAAATACCACCTACCAACGGTTGGAGTAGTTGGGCACGGACTTGATAAGTTGTATCCTTCGCTTCATGCTGAAACTGCAAAAAAAATGCTGGAACAAGGAGGACTGGTAACCGATTTTCCAAGTGGAACAAAAATAGATCCTCCAAATTTTGTTCGAAGAAATCGCATTGTAGCAGGTCTTGCAGATGCAACCATTGTTGTAGAATCAGCTGAAAAAGGCGGGGCTCTTATTACGGCTGAAATTGCAATGTCGTACAACCGTGATGTCTTTGCTTTTCCCGGGAGGGCAGGCGATGTATATTCAAAAGGGTGCAACCAGTTAATACGAAACAGCGGTGCAAATTTAATTGAGAACATTGATGATCTTGAGTTTTTTATGGGGTGGGAGCAAAAATCCGGCGAAAAGGCGGTACAATCGAGTTTATTCTTGGAACTGAATGCTGATGAAGAAAGGGTTGTGAAACTTTTATCCGAACACGGGGAGCTGTTTATCGACCAAATTAGTTCGGAACTTGCTTTCCCTGTGAGCAAAGTTTCGGCAATGTTACTTAACCTTGAGTTTAAAAATGTGCTGGTTGCTTTGCCCGGAAAAATGTATAAGTTGAGGTAGTGCTTTGATTTTGTTATTTTTGCACCATGAAACAGACATTCGAACAGCTTAAAATATCAAAAGCGATTCTAAAATCGTTGGATGAGCTGGGTTTTACAGAACCAACACCCATCCAGCAAAAGGCCATTCCAAAAATTAATTCGGGGGTAAATGTGGTTGGAATAGCCCAAACAGGTACCGGAAAAACCGCAGCTTATTTGCTGCCACTATTCACCAGGTTAAAAAAGCCGGAAGGAAAAGATCCCCGATTGGTTGTTGTAGTTCCAACCCGGGAACTGTCTATTCAGGTTGGCGAGGATGTTGAAGAGCTAACCACTTATTCTGAATTGAGATGTGCTTCAGTTTTTGGCGGAATTGGCTGGACAAAACATGCTGAATTGCTGGAACCGGGGATCGATATTTTAATTGCTACTCCGGGGCGGATGTGGGACTTGTACAAAGCTGGAGTACTGTCGTTGAAAAAAGTAAAATACCTGGTTATTGATGAGGCCGACCGGATGCTGGACATGGGGTTTTTGCCTCAGTTGCGTCAATTGCTTGAAGTTATTCCCGCAAAGCGTCAAAATCTGCTTTTCTCTGCAACTTTTTCTGAGAACATCGAAAAAATGGCTTCCGAATTTCTGGATCACTATGAAAAGGTAGAAGTTGCCCGATCGGCCACAACGGTTGAACTGGTAACTCAGAATATTTACAAAGTGCCCAATTACCGGACAAAACTAAATCTCATTCAGCATTTGCTGGAAGATGAAGAAAAGTTTTCAAGGGTAATTATTTTCGTGAAAACAAAGGAGCATGCCGAGGAAGTTTTTAAAGTAATAAAACGAAAGGCAGAGGGCGAGAAACGTATTTTGCATTCCAACAAAGGACAAAATGCAAGAATTAATTCGATTAACGCATTTAAAAATGGAGAAGTCCGGATTCTGATTTCGACTGATGTTTCAGCACGCGGATTGGATGCAAGCAAAGTAAGCCATGTTATTAATTTTGATCTTCCTACCAATTATGAAGATTATGTTCACCGTATAGGAAGAACGGCCAGGGCGGGAAATAAAGGAGATGCAATTTCTTTGATTGATCCGTCTGATGAGTGGCACTTGCAGCGAATCGAGAAATTAATCAGAATGGAAATACCGGTTTTGGAAATACCGGAAGAGGTTACGATTATTGAAACTGAATTCGATGAAAATCAAAAACACTTACGGGAAATAGACCGCCAGCGTAAAATAGATGATCCTAGTTTTAAAGGGGCTTTTCACGAAAAGAAAAAGAAAACAGCATTGAAGCGGTCTTTTGAAGACCGGTTTCAACGACAAAAAGAAAGACAGAAACGTAAAAAACGGCGTTAAAATTAAATCGAAATTAGTCCGTCTAATTTATTATACAACAGTTCTTTTTGCTTAAAGAGTGTATAGTAATTTTTAATTCTGAACATTTGAGTTAAAAATAGCCTGATTCTCCCTATGGTTTTTCGGGAAAGAATATACCATTTAAAAGCAATTTTTCCGGCAAAAGGAAGGGATATCAGAAATGCAAGTTTTAGCCAAATTCCCGGAATTAACCAACCGATAGCCAGTAATTCGATTATGTAAACCAGTGGAAATAAAATTAGTCCGGCTACAAGTGAAAATGTACTCCAAAAAGCAATGTCTTTTATTTTTTTCCTTACAACATTGTCGATAACAAAAAACGGAATAGCGTTAAATATAAAGCCAAAAACAAAAATTGGCAGGCTCGCCAGTAAAACAACAATATTCAGGAAAATTTTAAAAAAGTTGAGATAAGGGTTATCTGCCAACCAACTACGTATTTTCATTTTCTTCAAAGTAGCTTCATATTCATTAACCAGTTCAGCAAGTTTTTTTACTTCTTCTGGTTTTTTCGCTTCTAACTCATCCAACTTGTTAACAAGAATCTGATCGCATTGGAAACGATGCAGAATAGAAGATTTTATATTTTTTCTTTTTAAATATTGATGACCATAAATTTCCCTGATTTTTTCAAACTCGTTGTAGTAGTTTTTACTTTTAATATCGATTACAAGCGGAAGCAATCCTTCATAAATTCTGTCGCGCAGCGACAATGTAGCTGCTCCCTGATTTTTATTGTATTCTTCCCAGTAATCGTTTACCGGAATAGGATCGCCAAAGTTTACAATCAGGTCGCGGTTAAATTTCCAGTAGCTGCTATAATAAATACCTGTTGGGATAATTTGAATATTTAGGTTTTTATCCGCTTTTTCCTGTGCCATAAAAACAATTCGGGGTACAGCTTTTTTATGCAGAATCATCTGTCGTTTTGCAGTGTGTGCTGCTTCAGGGAAAAGGCCCAAAGCCGAATTGTTTTCAAGTACCTTAACAGAATTCGTAAAGGTTTCATCGTTTTTGGTCAGATTCTCCTTTCCATCGCGCATGCGGTAAACCGGCATAATTTTTAAAAAGCGGAGGATCAGCGCTGCCGTTTTATTTTTAAAAATATCAGCGCGGGCCAGCCAAACCGGTTGAAATCTAGTGTGCAATAAAATGGCCATCGGGTCACTTAATGCGTTCTGATGATTAGGCGCAAAAACAATAGGATGGTCTTTAGGGATTTTTTCGGTTCCGTTTAAAATTACTTTTCTGTAAATAATCCAATCAACAAATATTACATACTTTTTTAGCAGGTAATATCCTAATGACCATTTTTCATATTTCATTCGACTTGTTTTAACTTACTTTTTAACTCGGTAAAATTAAGTTATTATATGGTTTGCGGAACTCTTTTTTTTGACCAAATGGTGGAAATTGTTAACCCACTTATAATGTGCCATACTCCCCACCATGCAGCAATAATTGTCATTCCACCTAATTCAAGTTCGGGAGGAAAAATTTTGGGATTAAACATTAACACCAGAGCCAGTCCTGAGTTTTGTATCCCAGTTTCAATCGTTATTGTTCTTTTGTCCATATCGGGCAATTTAAAGATAGAACCAGCTGAGAAGCCTGTTAATAAAGCCAATCCGTTATGAATTAATACGATAAGGAAAACCAAATGAATAAACCGCATAAAATGATTAAAATTGGCGGTTAACAGAATAATTACAAAACCAATAAAAATAAGAATAGAAAGCTGACGAATCGGTTTCTTTATTTTTGCTGTAAATTTGGGCATGTACTGTGAAAACATTAATCCGAGAACAACTGGAACACCCAAAAGAATTACAACAGTTTGTACCATCTGAAAAAAATCAATTTCAATAGGAACCAGATAGGTTCCTGCGCCTGCATTATTGTAATATTTGAGAAAAAGTTTTCCCCACACTGCAAAATTAAGTGGTGTCATAAAAGTTGCAGCAAGTGTGGCAACCGCTGTTAAACTTACAGAAAGCGCAACGTTGCCTTTGGCCATAGCCGACATAAAATTTGAAATATTTCCTCCCGGGCAGGAAGCAATCAAAATCATTCCAAGAGCCACGGTTGGAGTAGGATTCAGAATTATAATGAAAAGAAAGGTTACGAGTGGTAACAAGAAAAACTGCGAAATAACCCCAATAATTGCCGATTTGGGCTTCATGATAACATCTTTGAAATGATCGATTTTAATATCGAGTGCAACCCCAAACATGATAAATGCAATGGTAATATTCAGTGCAAATAATCCGGTGGGAGAGAAGTTTAATCGCACATGATCGAGAACTTCAAGAGCTTCTTTCACTTTTGTTCAGTTTAGTTAATAATAAAACAGCTTGTTAAATAATTTTGGTCGGTGTTTTAATCAACACCGCTTTTCCCTTTTCACGAGTGAAAATAACAATTATATGTATAAAAACAATAAAATGCCGGAATCACTACAACAATGATTCCGGCATTTTTGAATATTAAAATTTTAAAAGCAATCCAGTTAATCAAGAAGAAGCTTTCTCATTTTTGCATTTACTTCCGTGTTTTCCATTATGCCACCAAACTCTTCAGCTCCGGGGCCAAATGCAAATACGGGTACCATTACAGCCGTGTGACCTCCTGTTGGGAATGCAGCCTTTACATTGCCTTCAGCTATATTTCCTCCTGTTAATGACATTCCTCCGGTTTCATGGTCAGCTGTAATTACAACAAGCGTGTTTTTATCTTTTGCTGCAAATTCCAGAACCTTTCCAATGGTTTGATCAAAATCGAGCATTTCTTCTACAATATAGATCGCACTTCCTGCATGGCCACCCCAGTCGATTTGTGAACCTTCTATCATCAGAAAAAATCCTTTTTTATTATTACTAAGGATGTTCAAAGCAGTAGTTGTAGCAACCGGAAGCATATCGCCTCTTTCTTCAACCCGGCCATTATGTCCGGCAGCCGTTAATCCAGCCAGTTTACCCGATTTGATATCTTTTATTTTTTTGATATCTGTTTCAACCTGATATCCTTTTTGTGCAAGTTCGGCTGTAAGATCCTTGCCATCTTTTCTTTTTGTAAAGTGATCCAATCCGCCTCCAATAAAAACATCGATATCTGTTTTCAGAAAATCGGCAGCAATTTCTTCACTACTACTTCTGCTTTCCTGATGTGCAATAAACGATGCAGGTGTTGCGTGAGTAATTGCCGAAGTTGAGACCAGACCAGTTGCTAAACCTTCTTCTTCTGCCGCTTCCAGAATTGTTTGTACTGGTTGTTTATTAACGTCAACACCAATAGCTCCGTTATAAGTTCTAACACCTGTTGAAAGTGCTGTTCCTCCGGCTGCTGAGTCGGTTATGTATTTATCTGCTGATTGTGTTTTTGAAAACCCGACAGTTTTAAAATTTTCAAGATACAAATGTCCTTTGTTTGCAGTTAGTGCAGCAAAAACCTGTGAGACTCCCATTCCGTCTCCAATCAGAAATACCACATTTTTGGGTTTCTTAGCTTTGAATTTTTGATTGAATGTTTTGACCTTATATGTTTCACCACCGGTGTAGGTCTTTTCAACATCTTCTGATTTCGCATCTAAATAAGCATCCTGTGCGAACGTAAAATATCCAATACTGATAAAAATAATAAAGAAATAAATTTTTTGCATCATGTTTAATTTTTTTTAGAACGCCTAAAATAGATAGAAATTTGAAAATAGAAGTAAAAAAAATGTAAATATGCGATAAAGAGTTTATGTTGTTTAACCGAATTTTTCAAGCACAGATTCGTCGAAATTTTTATTTAACGAAAATGTTGTTCTCTCCTTTGAAGTGTTCATTTCTACCAAATTCATTAATACAAAATTTGTTAGGATATTTTCTGCTTCCTGACGCGAGATACTTGCAAGCCGCAGATATTTTGAGAAAGTTAAAGAAACATTTTTTTTCAATAATTCAATTAATAGCTTTTCGGCATCGGAATAGGTAAAATAAATTCCAGTGGGACTGTTTTGTTTCTTCCATACATTTATTTGAATTTTATGAGCAAGGAAGTTCTCATCGTCAATCCTTATGTAAGCAAGCCATTTCCCATTTTCATCTTTTGCAAAATGAGGTTTTAAATTACTGGAATCAACCTGGATTTCAAGAACGGTTTTGCCTTCAACCTGCCATTGTTGGGTTCTAAAAGAGATGGCTGGTTTGCTGTATATTTTTGCTGCAGCTTCCACCATATAAAATTCCTCATCGGTTTTTATGCCGGCAATTTTACCATTGTCTTTCACTCCAATGAGTAATCTGCCACCATCGGTATTAGCAAAAGCCACCAGCGATTTTGCAATTTTTTTTGAATCGTTTATGCAGTATTTAAAATCTTGTTGCTGATGCTCGCCTTGTTGGATTAATTTGTAGAGATGAGTACTCAATTCAAATAAAATTTGTGTTTTGGTATCAAACCCGTTTAAAATAAAATAGTTTACTTTTTATAATGTATAAAGCAAAGCAAAACAAACTAGGAATTTGATTTTAATAAATTTAATAATTCTTTTTCGTGCTGCGTTTCTTCTTTTGCAATTTGAAGGGCTTCCGGAATCTCCTTCCCGATTTCATTATAATTTACTTGGGCCCTTTTTTCTCCAAGTTCCATTTGCTTAAGGCCAAACGCTAATCCAAAAAGTTTGGTAAGCCAGTAGTATTTAAACAGATTCCATTTTCCTGGATTTACCTCCCTCCCCGAGTATTTCATCCAGATTTTGTAATGTTTAAGTTCGTCTTCTGCAATTGAGTTGAGGATTCTTTTCTGATCTTTGTTTGTAGTTTCTCTTGCCAGACGTTTATAAATATGATATTCGGTTACCTCGTTACGCTGTGCCTGCAAAATTTGTTTTCGCACCAACGGAGGAATTGTTTTTGTAAAAGTTTTCGTTTCCATTTTTATTTTAACCATTCGAAAGTTACATAATGATCGGGATTCATTCCCAGATTCTGATAAGTTTTCTGTGCAGGGTGATTGGATTTGTCTGCATACAGCCTAATTCCATTCAGGTTGTCGTCTTTCAGTACTAAATTCTTAATGTGTGAATACATACTTCGGTAAACTCCTTTTCTGCGAAACTCCTTTAATACATAAACCGATTGAATCCATAATATAGTTCCATTTCTCCAGTCGCTCCATTCAAAAGTAGTTAGTAATGAGCCTACAATCCTTCCGTCAACTTCGGCAACATAATATTTGCCTTTTGCAGAGTCGTTCAAAACAGCCGTTACTCCTTTGACTACTGTGGGCTGATTTAATGTAATGCCTTCTGTTTCGTTTGCCATTGATAGTTGAAAGTCTACAATCTGTTCAATATCATTGGTTGTTGCATTCCTGATAATCATAACAATGTTTTTTTCGAAGATAAAGATTTAAGTTTTTAAGTTGATAAGATTAATGTTTCGTTGAATGCTATTTGGTCAGAAGATTTAATGAAAAGAGGAATTTTATCTGTCACAATTATTCAAATCAGAATTTCTGCAAGAATCAGAATTAATTATGGATTTATCCGGTCCATTATTTCTTCTACTTTGATTTTTTCCTCATTCAAAAGAATAAGCTGAAACTTTTCTTTCTCAAGAAGCGCACTGACTTTTGGACCAACTTCTCCTGTAATAATACCTGTTACTCCGGTTTCTTTGAGATAATTTACAAGTTGAATACCACTGTTTTCCTCATCTTTATAAGGGTTCTCAATTATTGAATATTGATTTTTATCGACATCAAAAATTACAATATAATGGCATTTCCCAAAACGCAGATCCAAGGTTGATTTTTCTGTTTTTCCGGTTGATGTAATTGCAAATATTTTACTCATTTTCGTTTAGTTTTATTAATACAAGTAACAATTGAAATTAAAAAAGTTTTAATTGGAGAGTTCTTCCCAATACTCAACTGCCCTTCGTGTGTGTGGAATTACAATTGTTCCTCCAACCACATTGGCAACCCCAAAAACTTCAAAAATTTCTTCCGTAGTGACTCCTTGTTCAAAACATTTTTCCAAATGATATTTTATGCAATCGTCGCATCGCAAAACCATTGAAGTAGCTAAACCCAGCATTTCCTTGGTTTTTGTACTGAGGGCGCCCTCCTGGTAGGTTAGCGTGTCAAGGCTGTATAGCCTTTTCATGGTTTTATTTTCAGAAGCTAAAATCTTTTCATTCATGATTGATCGGTAGCTGTTGAATTCGTCTGTTAATTTTCCCATTTTAACTTAATGAATTAAAATATATAAATTTCATTGGAGTGTTTTACATTTCAATTTCGAAAATAAGTAAATATTGGTGAAATACCCTATTAAAATCGGAAGCTTGAATAAATTCGGTTTGAAATTGGTAAATAGGTTGGTCAATTGTTGAAAGGTTAAGTTTTGACGAAACTGAATCTGGTTAAATGTTAATTCAATCTTACTTTAAAAAGATTCGAAATTATGAGTTATTTGTGTTCAAGTTATAAGTGTTTTATTTTCAGTAATATGTGTGTTTTTTTAAAAGAGCTTATAATTGTTGTAAGGAAAACATGTTATCGTTTTTGTTGTTTTTGATTTATATTTGTCGCTTAACTGGAGAGGAAAAATGAAACGGTTTTTTTTATCGGCCATCTATTTAATTATAAGTCAGTTTATTTTTGCCCAGACAACATTCAATACCGATGGTTTATTGCAGCCGGTTCGGCCTGAAATCCTTAGCAATCTTCATATTGATAGTGATCACCGTTTGAACAAAATGCTGAATTGGCATATTCAGCAAAATGAATTAATGAATAGTATTGACGGATTCAGGGTTGAAATCTTTTTCAGTTCAGATTATAATGCATTCGAGAAGGCAAAAAAGAAAAAAGTTGAATTTTTGGCGTTGTACCCCGATAATACTGTACATATTAAATATGATGCACCAAATTTTCGTGTCAGGGTCGGCGATTTCAGAACCAAAAACGAAGCCTTAAAATTGCACAGAGAAATTAAAAATGATTATCCGGTGGCATTTATTGTTGCCGATAAAATTGATTTTCCATTGTTGAAACAGATTCAGTATGAGCGACCAGATTAAGCACGAGTGTGGTATAGCATTAATTCGATTGTTAAAACCACTATCATTTTACCAGGAAAAATATGGAACCTGGAAATACGGCTTAAATAAATTGTACCTGTTAATGGAAAAACAACACAACCGCGGTCAGGACGGTGCCGGCGCAGTTTGTGTAAAGAATAATCTGGCTCCCGGAAATGCGTATATCAGTCGTTTTCGTTCCGTTCAGGCAAATCCGATTAAAGATGTTTTCGACCATATTAATGAACCTTTGCAAAAAGCTTTGTGGGATAGGATTAATATTGAAGATGCAGATTGGGCCTATAATAACTTTCCATTTGCAGGTGAATTATATTTAGGCCATTTGCGTTACGGAACCTTTGGAAAGAACAGCATCGATTTTGTTCATCCTGTAACTCGTGAAAATAACTGGAAATCGAGGAACCTTGTGTTGGCCGGAAACTTTAATTTAACCAATACCGATGAGCTTTTTAAAGTTCTGCTTGGTCTTGGTCAGCATCCAAAAGCTTATACTGATACAGTTACGGCTCTTGAAAAAGTAGGTCATTTTCTTGACGAAGAGAACCAATTGCTATTTCGTAAATATAAAAATGAGGGGTTAAGTAACGATAAGATATCTCATAAAATTGAAGAGAACCTTGATATTCAGAATATTCTTGAGAGAGCCTCAAAAGATTGGGATGGTGGTTATGCAATGGCCGGACTGATCGGACATGGCGATGCTTTTGTGGTTCGCGATCCATGGGGAATAAGGCCGGCGCATTATTATCAGGATGATGAAGTTGTTGTTGTTGCATCTGAGCGTCCTGTAATTCAGACTGTTATGGATGTTCGGGTTGGTGAGGTAAGTGAAATTAGTCCCGGGGAGGCACTAATTATTAAGAAAAATGGCCGGGTAAGTAAGGAAATGATTAGGGTTCCGCATAAAAGAACGTCGTGTTCTTTCGAGCGGATTTACTTTTCGAGGGGTAGTGATAAAAGCATTTATCAGGAACGAAAAGAACTGGGACGCCTCCTAAGTCCTGCAATTTTGAAAACCATTAACTATGATTTCAAGAATACAGTTTTTTCTTATATTCCAAATACTTCGGAGACAGCATTTTATGGACTTGTAGAAGGAATTCATGATTATTTGGTCGATTGGAAAATTGATGAGATAAAAAAGAAAAATGGTTCGCTTACGAATGATGATATTAAAAATATTATTTCTCTTAAGCCCAGAGTTGAAAAAATTGCCATTAAGGATGTAAAACTTCGTACTTTTATTGCTGACGATGCCAGCCGGGACGATTTGGTAGCCCATGTTTACGATGTTTCTTACGGAATTATAAAAAATAATGAAGATACACTTGTAATTATTGATGATTCTATTGTTCGGGGAACCACCCTAAAAAACAGTATTCTTCGGATTCTCGACAGGCTACACCCCAAAAAGATAATTGTAGTTTCTTCGGCTCCGCAAATTCGTTATCCTGATTGTTATGGAATTGATATGGCACGTCTGGATAAATTTATTGCTTTTAATGCTGCTATTGAATTGTTGAAAGATACAGGTAGGGAAGATGTTATTCAATCGGTTTACAAAAAATGTAAAGAACAGCAGAATCTGCCAAAAGAAGAAATGGTGAATTATGTTAGGGAAATTTATCGGCCGTTTACAGCAGAACAGATTTCAATAAAAATTGCTGAGTTATTAAAACCGGATGATTGCGAGGCAGAGGTTGAAATTGTATATCAAACCATAGAAAATTTACACAAAGCTTGTCCGAACGATTTGGGCGACTGGTATTTTACAGGCAACTACCCAACTCCGGGTGGAAACAGAGTTGTGAATTCATCGTTTATTAATTTTGTGGAAGGAAAGGACACCAGAGCATATTAGTATTTGAAGAATTCATTTTTTAAGCCAAAATCAAATTTCGAAATTAAATCCTCTTTGTAAAAATTCTTCGTATTTCTTTTGGTTAAATTTATAGTAAAAGGCACCTTTTTTAGAAGTTTCTTTTTCCTTCTCTTCCAGTTTTTCAAGTAATTCCATTGATAGTAATTTTCTCCTGAAGTTGCGTTTGTCGAAAGGAGCTTGGTAAATAGCTTCGTAGAGCCGTTGCAATTGTGGAATAGTAAATTTCTCGGGTAGAAGTTCAAAGCCAATTGGTTGTGTTCTTGCACGTATCCGAAGTTTTCGCATGGCTTTATCCACCATCTCGTTATGGTCGAAAATCAACGTTGGTAATTCTGAAAGGGATATCCAGGAAGCCCCATGTTCTTTAACTAGTTTACTGTCGTGCTCATTTATTTTGATAAGCGAAAAGTAAGCTACCGAGATTATCCTTCCTCCTGCATCGCGATTTAAATCACCAAAAGCATAAAGCTGTTCCATATAAACATTGTTTAACCCGGTGAGTTGAAAGACAATGCGTTTGGCCGCTTCATCCAGGCTTTCGGAAGGATCGACAAATCCTCCCATTAACGACCATTTCCCTTTTTCAGGTTCAAAATTTCGCTTTAGCAGGAGTAGTTTTAATTCTGTGTCGTGTTCATTAAATCCAAAAATTATAGAATCAACGGCAACTAAAAGCCTGGAATATTTATCGTAAAAATTCATTACATTTATTCAGGTGTCGGCCATTCTCCGTTTTCTTTATCTTTAATGTATGTTTCAATATGACGATCTACTTTTATCTGGTAAATATCTTCAATGGTAACAATTATCCCTGTTTCAAGTACATTCCCAAATTTCTCGTTGTTAATGGTTCCAAATGTTTTCATTGATGGCGACAAATTCATATAGGCATTGATTAGCGGTGGCACATTTTCGCCATAAGAACGGACTGTTTGAATTAAAATCTTATAATCGTCTTTATAGGTTTGACCAACAAAAATCTTTTCCATTGCAGAAATGTCAATGTCAAATTCAACCGGAACTTTTGGATAAACAAGATTTTCCCTATCCCTGAAATATTTTTTAAAAAAATACTGGATTAAATTTCGGGCTTCACTATGAAAATGGGTGTACATGGTAACTTTTCCAAAGAAATACTTTATTTCCGGATGATCAACTGTTAATGCGCCCAGTCCATCCCAAAGATTATCCAAAGCAAAAAGGGCTTTCGCTCCTGCCTTGCTCGACTGATAGGCTGGCTGAACAAACGAACGGCCCAATTCAAGCGAATAAGGTAAATATTCAGTTATAAACTTTGGCGAAAATTCAAATAATCTTGAAGTGGCAAGCAATACATTGCCGTCTTTGTCTTTTGGTGCTTCTCCGCATAAATGATACCGGTAACCACCAAGTATTTCTTTGGAATCCGGATCCCAAACAATTAATTGTTTATAAGGATTCTCTGCTGTGTCGTAACCATCAATATCGGTTTCTTTTCCAGTTCCGCCACCGGCATCGCGAAATGTAATTTCCCTCAGCCGACCAATTTCGTGCATAATGGCAGGCGAGTTGTGAGCTGTTATAATATATATTTCGTTACCGCCTTTATTTGTTTTTCTTAGTAATTTATCGGGGGTGAGTTCAGCGTAAATTTCATTCCTTGGCAGTGGTGCAATTATATCTTTCATTTACGATTTTTTTTGAAAATTGGAATACAAAATTAGAAAATTAATATGAGGTTACTGCTGTATTGTATTTTTAATTTTATGTTTCAGCATTCTGCGAAAGCTTGTAAACCTGTTCTTTTACCCATTCTGCCCATTCCGAATGGTTTTTTGAGTCGTCGAATTTTGTATAAGGTATTGGTTTCCCAAAATAAACAGGAATTACCTTGTTTCTGTGTTTTAATGTTTCATCGGGGAGGAAGAACATTTCAAGATTCCATTTGAGTCGAAAGAACTTTCTCCAATTCGCAATTCGGTAAAAACGGTTTGAGTTTCTGCCTTCAACATAAACCGGAATAATATCCCGCTTGTGCTTTATTGCTTTTGTGATAAAATGTTTTTTCCATTCCAGGTCAACAACTTTCCCTTTTATTTTGCGGGAAGCCATTCCGGAAGGAAAGAGCAGAATCTGAACATCGGAATCATAGGTTTCGTTTAAAATGCGGGCTGCATCCCGGCTATTTGTTCCGTGCTTATTAATAGGTATAAACATAGGGCTTAGATTCGGGATTGCCATTAAAACATCGTTGGTCAGAAATTTAAGTTCCCCCAGCTTTTTGTCCACCAATTTCATAAGCAACAATGCGTCGAATCCGCCAAGGGGGTGATTGCTTGCGAATATAAACCTTCCCGAATCCGGTACGTTTTCATAGTCATGAACCTTTTCTTTTATGTTGAACTCCAGAATAGCGCTATTAACAAACTCGATTCCCTTCAAGTGTCCGTGTTCTGTGAAAATGTGATTTAAAACTTCTGTCTGTAGAATTTTATCAATATACCGGTAAACAAATTCAGGTATAAATCTGGCCAGTTTAGGATTTTTTTCCCTAAATAACTTCCTTATGTTTATGGGTTTTTCAGGTTTTATTTGTTGTTCTTCCACGATCCTGATTTTGGACGGCAATTAAGCAAAAAATAGTCACAATTTAAAACAATTGCTAAGTACAAAAATTAACTTTTGTACAGAAAACATCATTTTATTCCGTAGGTAAGCATTTGGGTTCTATTCCCAAAGTATCCTATGTGTAAATACATTTTAAAGAGTTATTAACGATTGTTTATTCTTTTCTGTTTAAAAATAAGTACCTGATTATTTGCTATTTGTGTTTGTTTTGGTTGATAACTTGTAACTTTTTCAACGTTGTTTCAACATTTTTTCAACAAAAATGCGTTTAAGAGAATGAAAACTTGGTGGAATAGAATGGAATAGAGTGTCATCTTTTGGAATAATTTTTTATTTTTGAACTATAATTGCACTTGGATTACAACATGTGATGATTGAATTTGCGGGAACATATAATGCAACGATTGATGACAAGGGTCGGATTGTCCTTCCTTCTTCATTTAAGAAGGAGTTGGGCGAGTCGGCACAAGAGTCGTTGGTGATTGAGAAAAACCTGCATAAAGCATGTCTGGATATTCATCCTGAAAAGTTTTGGAGAAAAAGAGTTGAAGAGTTCAAGAGTGTTCTTGATCCTTTTGATGAAGACGATGATTCATTGCTTCAGTTTTTTTACCAGAATTTTGTAAAAGTAGCAATGGCTCCGAACGGAAGAATTAATATTCCTGCTGCGTATCTCGAATATGCCAACCTTGAAAAAGGGGCTGAGTTTATTGGTATGGGAGAGTCTATTCGATTACTGTCAACAACTCATGCTGATAAACCGGTAATGAGTAAAGCAGAGTTTTTGTCGAAACTGAAAGAGAAACGTCGGAAAAAAACAGAATAGCTTATGAATTCTCCATATCATATTCCTGTTTTAGCCAGCGAAAGTATCGAAGGGTTAAATCTGTTCCCCGGTGCTGATGTAGTTGATGCAACGTTTGGAGGGGGAGGACATTCCAAATTAATTCTTGAGAAGTTGGAACATGGCCGTTTGTTTGCATTTGATCAGGATGAGGATACGTTTGTCAATGTGATGAATGACTCGCGGCTTTACTTCGTTCACCATAATTTTCGGTATATCAAAAATTTCCTCCGGTTTTACGGTGTTAATAGTGTCGATTCCATTTTCGCAGATTTGGGGGTTTCTTCGCACGATTTTGATGTGCCGGATCGCGGTTTTTCCTTTCGCTTTGAAGGGAAGCTGGATATGAGGATGAATCAAAATGGAGGTAAAAATGCTGAAGAAATCATAAATACATATCCGGAGGAACAACTGGACAATATTTTCAGAATGTTCGGTGAAATTAAAAATTCGCGGTATCTGGCATCGGTGATCTGCAATAAAAGAACTTCAGGAAAGATTAGGACAACCCATCAGCTTAAGGATATTGTTTCTGAATGTGCTCCTCGCGCTATTGAGAATAAATATCTGGCACAGGTGTTTCAGGCCCTGCGGATTGAAGTAAATGACGAAATGGATGCTTTGAAGGAATTCTTTGAAGCTTCGTTGTCACTGTTAAAACCGGGTGGAAGATTGGTTGTAATTACCTATCACAGTTTAGAAGATCGCATTTGCAAGAATTTCATGAAAACCGGGAATTTTGAAGGGAAACAGGAAAAAGACTTCTACGGAAATGTAAATTCTCCTTTTCGGATTATTAACCGGAAGGTAATAATTCCAGGTGAAGAGGAAATGAAAAACAACAGTCGCTCCAGGAGTGCAAAGCTAAGGATTGCTGAAAGGATTTGATATGGAAGAAAAGGCAAAAAATACAAAGAAAACGAAGGGAGGAGTGAAAACGTTTATCGGTGGAACAATTTTAACCGATGAACGGGTAACCAAACAAATACCGTTTCTGTTTTTTTTGGCATTTCTGGCCATGTTGCTTATTGCAAATCGGAATTGGTCGGAACGAACGATCCGTCAAATTGAAGTTTTGCAGGATACACTCGATGAACTTCGTTCAGAGTCGATTACCATGTCCGCAAAATTAATGGATGCAAGCCGCCCATCGGAAGTGGCAAAAAAGGTGGAGGCTGCACATATTGATTTGCGCGAACCAGTTCGGCCGCCAAAAAAGTTAGTTGTAACTAAAAAGTAGGTTGCAATGGGAATTAGAAGTGCCATAGTAACTCGTATAGCTTTTGTTTATTTTCTGCTGCTTTTGTTTGCAGTAGTTGTCATTTTTAAGATGATTTCGGTTCAGCAGATCAAAAACGATCGTTGGGAAAAAATTGAATCAAATCTTACTGAAAATACAATTACGGTGGAACCCGATCGCGGAAATATTTGTGCCGACGATGGCAGTGTTCTGGCAACTTCAGTGCCGGGTTATTATGTCCGCATTGATTTAGCCGCTGAAGGTGTTCGAAAAGTTTATAGCCAGGAACGGGATTCGTTGGCTTATCATTTATCTGCTTTTTTTCGCGATGCACCCAAATCGGAATACCTGAGAAGATTGAATGAAGCATACCGCAAAGGAAATCGTGGATATATGCTTACGCCGCGTAAGATTGATTATATGGAACTTCAGAAAGTGAAAAGATTTCCTATTCTTCGTCGGGGGCGTTTTGGTGGCGGACTAATAATCGAACAAGAGAATAAAAGGATTAATCCGTTAGGTATTCTCGCACAACGTACAATTGGCGGGTTGAACAAGGGCGCCGGCGACGGTACAAGTGGTCCGGTGGGTTACACCGGATTGGAAGATGCTTTTGAAGATTATCTTAAAGGGAAAGAAGGAATTAGTTATAAGCAGAATCTTTCTGGTCGCTGGATAGAACGTACTGAGATTGAACCCGAAGATGGAATGGATATTATTACCACCATCAACGTAAAAATGCAGGATATTACTGAAAGTGCATTGTATAAACAACTGCTTCTTTCCAACGCCGACTGGGCAACCGCCATTCTTATGAAAGTAGAAACGGGTGAGATAAAAGCGATTGCTAACCTGGGAAGAGATGGAGGTGCTTATTATGAAAAAGACAATTATGCTTTGGGCCCAAGAGGAAGTTATGAACCGGGTTCGACTTTCAAACTGGTTTCGTTAATGGCGGCTCTTGAAGACGGAGTAATAGATACCATGGATGTGTTTGATACCGGTAATGGTTCCTGGCGAAATAGTGGCAGAACGATTACGGACACCCATGGCTATGGTGAACTGACCGTGAAACAGATTCTGGAAAAATCTTCAAATATTGGTGTGGCAAAAATTATTACATCCCGGTATGGGGATAATCCAAAAGCTTATGTTGACCGGGTTTATAGCTTTGGAATAAATAAGCCACTTAATCTTGAAATTAATGGTGAGGGTAAGCCTTATTTTAAGTATCCCGGCGATTCTGATTGGTGGGGAACAACTTTGGCGGGCATGTCATACGGATATGAATCTAAAATGACGCCTCTTCAGATTCTTACATTTTATAATGCTGTTGCTAATGACGGGAAAATGGTTAAGCCATTATTAGTTAGAGAAATAAGGGATAATGGTGCTTTGGTGAAGAGATATAAAACGGAAGTTATTAATTCTGAAATTGCTTCAAAAACGACGATTAGAAAGGCACAGAAAATGCTGGAAGGTGTTTGTGAAAATGGCACGGGTAAATCGTTGAATAATGAATTTTTCAAGATTGCGGGTAAAACAGGAACTGCTAGGGTTGCAACCAGTAGTGCAGGATATAGCAGCGGCATGTACCTTGCCTCTTTTTGCGGCTATTTTCCGGCCGACGATCCGCAGTACTCATTAATTGTAACTTTTAATAATCCGCGGGGCGGGTATTACGGGGGGTCGGTAGCCGGACCGGTTTTCAAGGAAGTTGCAGAAAAAGTTTTTGCCATGAAAATTATTTCAGAAGAACAGGATGAGGAATTACCGGAGGAAGAAAATCTGCCTGAGGTTAAAAAAGGCAAATCAAAAAATATTTTAAAAGTTGTTGATGAGCTTGATATAGACAATGTTAAAGGACACCCAAAATCAGAATTGGCAACAGCGGAAATAACAGGAAAAGAAATTCTATTAAAGAATGATGAGATTCCCGAAGGGAAAGTCCCTGATGTTCGGGGAATGGGAGCAACAAGCGCTATTTATTTATTGGAAAATGCCGGGCTCAAAGTAAAGATACAGGGAGTAGGAAAAGTTCATAAACAATCATTAACACCGGGAAGTAATTATACACCCGGACAAACAGTTTTTCTCTCATTAAGTTAAAATGAAATTAGCCAAATTAATAGAAAAAATCAGTGTGTTGGAAATTCGTGGTTCCACAAATAAAGATGTGACCGGAATTGAATTTGACTCCAGAAAGCTCATAAGAGATAATGCTTTTGTCGCTCAAAAAGGAGTTCATGTTGATGGACATAAATTTATTTCCGGAGCCGAGGAGAAAGGTGTTTCTGTAATTGTTTGTGAAGAATTTCCTGCTGAATTTAAGTCAGAAATTACCTATGTAAAAGTTGCCGATTCCAACGAAATTTTGGGGCAATTGGCGTCAGCATTTTATCAGTTCCCATCGCAGAAAGTTAAGGTAGTTGGTGTTACCGGAACAAACGGGAAAACCAGTATTGCCACTTTGCTGTATAAAATGTTTCTGGAACTGGGGTACAAAGTTGGATTAATTTCCACTATTTCATATCGGATTAACCAATCAGAAGAAACTGCGTCGCATACAACTCCGGATGCTTTAAAAATCCAAAAGTTGATTGCCCAGATGGCTGAAGAAGGTTGTGAGTACTGTTTTATGGAGGTTAGTTCTCATGCAGTTCATCAAAAGAGAATAGCCGGAATTGAATTCGCCGGAGGAATTTTTACCAACATTACACACGACCATCTCGATTATCATAAAACGTTTGCTGAATATATAAAAGCAAAGAAGGCTTTTTTCGACGGTCTTTCTGCAAATGCATTTGCCATTACCAATGCCGATGATAAAAACGGAATGGTGATGGTTCAGAATACAAAAGCTGAGAAGGTAACGTATTCAACCCGTTCAATGGCCGACTATCGTTGCAAGGTGCTTGAAAGCCACTTCGACGGGATGTTGCTTAATTTGGACGATAGCGAAATATGGACCCGGTTTGTTGGCCGTTTTAACGCAGCAAACCTGCTGGCAGTTTATACAACGGCAATAATGCTGGGGCAGAAAAAGGAAGAAATTCTTCCCATTATTAGTAATCTGGAGCCAGTTCAGGGACGATTTGAAACGATTAGAAGTACGGATGGGAAATATGCGATTGTTGATTACGCGCATACTCCTGATGCTTTAAAAAATGTACTTGCGGCAATTAGCGAAATCAGAACACGAAACGAGCAGGTAATAACTGTGGTTGGTGCAGGCGGTGACCGTGATAAAACCAAGCGCCCCGAAATGGCAAATGAAGCTGTTTTGGCAAGCGATAAAGTAATTCTTACGTCTGATAATCCACGTACCGAAAATCCGGCACAAATTATAAAAGATATGGAAGCCGGTGTTGGTGCGGCCTATCAGAATAAAGTTTTGTCGATAGAGAACAGGCGCGAAGCAATAAAAACTGCGGCTATGTTGGCAAAGTCAGGCGACATTATTTTGATTGCAGGCAAAGGTCATGAAAATTACCAGGAGATAAACGGAGTGAAATATCACTTCGACGACAAAGAAGAGATAAAAAAATGTTTTGGAATTAACGACTAATAATTGAGAGAATGTTTTACTGGTTGTACGATTTATTGGCAGGCTACGATATTCCCGGAATAGGAATGATTCCCGGTATTTCTTTTCGATCGGCTGCAGCAATTATTACGTCATTATTTATAACCACTGCTTTTGGGAAAAAGATGATCCGGCTCTTGCAGCGTAAGCAAATTGGCGAAGAAGTCCGTGATTTGGGACTTGAAGGACAATTGCAGAAAAAAGGAACCCCAACCATGGGGGGAATCATTATCCTTTCTGCCATTATAATTCCAACTGTACTTTTTGCCCGGCTGGATAATGTTTATATTATTCTGATGCTGGTAACAACTGCATTTCTCGGGTTTATCGGTTTTATCGATGATTATATTAAAGTATTCAAAAAGAATAAGCAGGGGCTTGCCGGAAAATTTAAGATTCTTGGACAGATTTCACTGGGTGTTATCGTAACGGCAACTCTTTTTATTAACGACGATGTTTTGGTTCGCCAAAATGTAAAAGATGCCAGCGGAAACGATTTGGTGGAAACAGTTATTGATTCTCAAACCGGACAAGAAGTTACAAGATTTGTAACAGAAGATGTAAAATCAACCGTTACTACTATCCCTTTCGTAAAGAAAAATGAATTCAATTATAAATGGATTGTTGGTTTTGTGCCCGAAAGTCTCTGGTGGTTAAAATGGGTGATTTATGCACTTGCCATTATTCTTATTATAACAGCAGTTTCAAATGCTTCCAATTTAACCGATGGATTAGATGGCTTGGCAACCGGTACTTCTGCAATTAGCGGAGCTACTTTAGGAGTGCTGGCCTATGTAAGTGGTAACGTTATTTATTCAAGTTACTTTAATATTATGTACATCCCAAACATTGGTGAATTGGCCATTTTTACCGCAGCATTTATCGGGGCTACTGTTGGCTTTTTATGGTACAATTCTTATCCGGCGCAGGTTTTTATGGGCGATACCGGGAGTTTGGCTTTGGGCGGAATTCTGGCAGTTTTTTCGGTTATCATCCGAAAAGAAATTCTTATCCCGCTTTTGTGCGGAATCTTCTTAATTGAAAATCTTTCGGTGGTAATTCAGGTGTCGTGGTTTAAATACACAAAACGAAAATATGGCGAAGGAAGGCGGGTTTTCTTAATGAGTCCGATACATCATCATTTTCAGAAAAAAGGAATTCCGGAAGCAAAAATTGTAACCCGCTTTTGGATTATTGGAATTATTCTGGCCGTAATTACGGTGGTAACATTAAAAATGAGATAAGTTGAAAAACAGGTTGGTCATATTAGGTGGTGGCGAGAGTGGAGTAGGAGCAGCTATTCTCGGACATAAAAAAGGATATTCTGTTTTCCTTTCTGATTTGGGTAAGATAAAAGAAAAATATAAAAGTGTTCTTTCAAATTATAATATTGATTTTGAAGAGGAAAAACATTCTGAAGATAAAATTCTGGATGCCGAATTAGTAGTGAAAAGTCCGGGGATACCGGATAAAGCGCCGCTGATTAAAAAGCTGAAGGAATTGCAAATTCCGGTTATTTCCGAAATTGAATTTGCCGGTAGATACACTTCTGCAAAAACGGTTTGTATAACCGGAAGCAATGGAAAAACAACAACGACCCTGCTTTTGTATCACATTTTGAAAAACGCAGGATTAAATGTGGGATTAGCCGGAAATGTAGGGAAAAGTTTTGCATGGCAGGTGGCTGAAGACAATCACGAGCTTTATGTAATCGAGCTCAGCAGCTTTCAGTTGGACGGAATGTACGATTTTAAAACGGAGATTGCTGTTTTAATGAACATTACTCCGGATCATCTTGATAGGTACGAGTACAATATGCAAAACTATATCGATTCCAAATTCAGGATCATTCAAAATCAAACAAAATCAGACTACTTCGTTTATTGTGCAGATGATGAAGTTATTCAAAATGAGTTAAATAAAAGAAAAATAGAATCTGTTCAAATTCCTTTTGGGTTAAACGAACCAAAAGAAACAGGGGCAGGAGTAAAAGAAGATCGGATAATTATTAATGTAAATCAAAAACAATTCAGCATGTCAATACTGGATCTAACACTACAAGGGAAACACAACACTTACAATTCTATGGCGGCCGGGATTGCAAGTATGATTCTTGAAATTCGGAATGAACAATTGAGGGAAAGCCTGGCAGATTTTCAGGGAGTGGAACACCGTTTGGAGCGTTTTCTGAAAGTTCACGGAATTGAGTTTGTAAACGATTCAAAGGCAACCAATGTAAATTCTACATGGTACGCGCTTGAAAGTATTATCAAACCAATAGTATGGATAGCCGGCGGAGTGGATAAAGGGAATGATTATTCCATGTTAAAACACCTTGTAAAAGACAAAGTGAAAGCAATTGTTTGTCTTGGAAAAGACAACAAAAAGTTACATGAAGCTTTTGGTGGTATTGTTAAAAATATGGTTGATACTTCTAGTATGGACGAAGCTGTGAAAGCCGCATACTATTTGGCAAGAAATGGCGATACCGTGCTTTTGTCGCCTGCTTGTGCAAGTTTCGATCTGTTTGAAAATTACGAAGACAGAGGTATTCAGTTTAAACAAAAAGTCAGGAATTTGTAATGGAACTCGTTTCGGGGAAAATATTTAAAGGAGACCGCGTCATTTGGATTGTTTTGATGTTGTTGTCATTGCTCTCGTTGCTAATTGTTTATAGCTCAACGGGTGCTTTGGCTTACAGGGTGGCTGCCGGAAATACCTTTCACTATCTCATTCGCCAGATCTTCTTTTTAGGCGCAGGCATTGGTCTGATTCTGTTAATGGTCAATGTTCTACCGGTGAAGCTTTATTCCATAATTGCCAACTATTTACTTTATGTAAGTATTGCGCTGTTGGGTTTGGCTGTGGCACTGAAATTTGCCGGTGTTTTGGGGGGTAGTGGAAGAACCCTGAATTTAGGGATCATTTCCTTTCAGCCTGCCGAATTGGCCAAAATTGCGCTAATCCTTTATTCTGCAAAAGTTTTAGGCAAAAAACAAAAAACAAAAAATGATTTAAAAGCAGCTTTTAAAAAAATTATCTTTTTCACTGTAATTGTTTGTGGAATGATATTCCTATCCGATTTTTCGACTTCAGCGCTGCTTTTTGCAACTATCATGACCATGATGTTTGTGGGCAGAATCCCTTTGAAATATCTTCTTCTGGTATTGGTGGCAGGTGTTGGTTTAATTGTGGTTATTTATTTTGTAGCGGATAATTGGAAAAACGGGCCTGCACGCATTCATACGATTCAGGGTAGAATTGACCGATATTTACATGGCGACCCGAATTCACAAAAAGGAATTACGCAGGCCGATTATGCAAAATTGGCTATTTATTCGGGTGGAATTATTGGGAAAGGTCCCGGTCAGTCGGATGTTAGTAATTATATGGCGGCAGCCTACAACGATTTTATATTCGCAATCATTGTCGAGGAGTACGGTTTAATCATTGGAACCGGCGTAATGTTTCTTTACCTGATATTCTTCTTTCGGGGAGTAATTATTGTTCGAAGAACAACACGAACCTTCCCTGCATTTGTAGTTATCGGTTTAACCATGGTGCTGGTATTTCAGGCGATGATAAATATTGGTGTTTCAAGTGGTGTTTTACCCGTTACGGGGCAACCGTTGCCGTGGATAAGTTTGGGAGGAACATCGTTACTGTTTACATCAATTGCATTTGGTTGTATTCTTAGTGTTAGTTATCAAAACCAGGTGGACCTCGAAATTAAGGAACAGCCTGTTCAGGTTAATGCGCCTGACGAAGATTATGAAATGGAAAAATGACGATTAAAAAAGCCATATTAAGCGGAGGTGGAACCGGAGGACATATTTTCCCGGCGCTTTCCATTGCCAACGAGATCAGGAAGCGAAATCCGGATGCCGAGATTTTGTTCGTAGGTGCTTTGGGAAGAATGGAAATGGAAAAAATTCCGGCTGCCGGTTACAAAATTATTGGGTTGCCGGTAATGGGTTTTCCTCGGAAACCAAGCTTGAAAATAATTACATTTTTTAGTCACCTGATGAAAAGCGCCTCCATGGCACGAAACGTTTTAAAGGATTTTGAACCACAGGTGGCAATTGGTGTTGGCGGATTTGCCAGTGGCCCGCTGTTGCGTGCTGCTGCAAAAAAGAAAATTCCGACATTAATTCAGGAGCAAAATTCGTATGCGGGCGTAACCAATAAATTGCTTAGTAAAAAGGTGAAAAAAATTTGCGTGGCATACGATAAAATGGATCGGTATTTTCCTTCAGAAAAAATAATTATGACAGGTAATCCGGTTCGTGAAAATCTGATTGAAAATGTTCAGAATAAAAAAGAAGCGGCCGATTATTTTGGATTAACAGGAAAAGAAAAGGTAATATTAATTGTTGGCGGAAGTCTTGGAGCCCGTTCAATTAATAATGCTGTTTTAAAAAATATAGAGAAAATTGCGAACTCGGATGTGCAGGTTATCTGGCAAACCGGAGCTATTTATTATGAGCGTATTCAGAATGAATTAAAAGGAAAAACTCCGGAAAATTTGCAGATTCACCAGTTTTTGTCGCGAATGGATTTGGCATATTCAATTGCAGATTTGGTGATCTCAAGAGCAGGTGCAGGAACAATTTCGGAGTTGTGCCTGGTTGGAAAACCAACAATTTTGGTTCCTTCTCCCAATGTGGCCGAAGATCACCAAACCAAGAATGCGCTGGCCCTGGTTGAAAAAGATGCGGCTTTAATGGTTCGCGATAACGAGATTGACGAGAAACTTTTTCCATTGGCGTTTGAAACGGTGAATGATGATGCGAATTGTAAAGGCTTGTCGGAGAAAATAAAATTGCTGGCGAAGCCAAATGCCACAAAAGCAATTGTTGATGAGGTTGAGAAATTGATTACAGAATGAAGAACCTTCAAAATATAAAGAATGTGTATTTCCTCGGAATCGGGGGAATTGGGATGAGTGCGCTCGCCCGTTATTTTAAATTTACCGGTAGAAATGTAGCTGGCTACGATCGCACGCCAACTACTCTGACAAAAACTTTGCAGGAGGAAGGAATTGATGTGCATTTTGTTGATGACATCAGGAATATTCCCAAAAACTGGAACCCTGCAAATACGCTTGCTGTTTTTACTCCTGCTTTGCCGGATGACCATCAGGAATTATCATGGTTTCGTGAAAAACCAATTGGCCTGTTGAAACGTGCCAAGGTTCTTGGATTAATTTGTAACGAAAAGAACGGAATTGCCATTTCCGGTACTCATGGAAAAACAACAGTGAGCACAATGACAGCCACTATTCTGAATAACACCGATGTTGGATGTGGTGCATTTTTAGGTGGAATATCTAAAAATTTCGGAAGCAATTTATTATTGCCGAAAGATGAATCACCTTGGATTGTTGCCGAAGCCGACGAGTTTGACCGATCGTTTTTGCATTTGGAACCACTACTTGCCTTGGTTACCAGTATTGATGCAGATCATTTGGATATTTATGGCGACAAAGGAAAAATTGTCGATGCGTTTGAAAAGTTTATTTCACAGATAAAACCGGGTGGAAAACTGGTTATTAAAAAGGGTGTGGAACTTAATCTGCAAAAAACAAAAGCAGAAGTTTATACCTATTCATTAAAGGACGATACTGATTTTGCTACGCGAAATTTGCGTTTAAATACAGCAGGTGGTTTTTACGAATTCGATTTAAAAACTCCTGACGGAATTATCGCTAATTTCAAAATGAATTACCCGGGACTGGTGAATGTTGAAAATGCAGTAGCAGCGTCGTCGCTTGCATTTTTAGCGGGTGTGGATTTCGACCATATTAAAAAAGGAATTGAAGATTACCAGGGAGTTGTTCGCAGGTTTGATATTCGGTTTAAAAACGAAAAATACATTTATATTGATGATTACGCTCATCACCCCGAAGAGTTAAAAGCAATTATTTCTTCGGTAAAAGCAATGTACCAGGGGCGAAAAATTACCGGAATTTTTCAGCCACACCTGTATTCGCGTACACGCGATTTTGCTGCTGAGTTTGCTGCCAGCCTGGATCTTCTGGACGAGGCGGTTTTAATTCCGTTGTACCCGGCGCGCGAGGAACCTATAAAAGGTGTTTCCTCCGAAATTATTCTGAACAACATGAAGCTGGAAAATAAATTTCTTGCTGAAAAATCAGAAGTGCTGGAGTTATTGAAGAAACATGAAACAGATGTGGTATTAACCATGGGAGCCGGCGATATTGATGGAATGGCCGGCGATATTATTGAAATTTTAAAACATAAAAACTGATGTTTCGGAAGTTGTTAAAAATAGCTGGATTTTTGGTTTTGGTAATGTTTATTATCGGTACATTGGCTTTTACATCGAGTGAAGGCAAGAATATTCCGTGCCGCGAAATTCAGGTTAGTTTTAACTCTCACGATGAAATTCAGATAAGCAAAAAGGCAATTTTACGTTCGGTAACTAAGGCCGATAGTAAAATTTTGAAAGAAACCCTGGATGAAATTAACGCAGATGCCATTGAAAGCGAAGTAGAAAAAATACAGGCAATTCAGAAGGCTGAAGTTTACAAAATCATTGTAAAAGATACTTCTTCATACAAAGGAGTGTTGGTTGTAAAAGTGAAACACCGCAAACCGTTTGTTCGGATTATGTCGGATACAGAGGATTATTTTCTGGATAAAAAGGGATTTAAAATTCCTGCATCTTCTGATTATGCTGCCAATGTTTTGGTGGTTTCCGGCCATTTGTCTGAAAAATTTGCTGCAGAAGAATTGCTTCCGTTTATCAGATACATTGAAGAAGATGACTTCTGGAAAGCGCAAATTGAACAGGTTTATGTTGAAAAAGACGGCGATATTTTATTGACTCCTTTGGTTGGAGATCATATAATTGAAATGGGCACGCTCGAAAATTACGAAGGAAAGCTTCGTAAAATGATGGCTTTCTACGAGCAGGTTCTCACGAAAAACAGTTGGAATAAATACAAAACAATTAGTTTGAAATACGATAATCAGGTAATTGCGAAAAGAAATTAATTATGGCTTCAAAAAGTAACTTTTCGGTAGTTCTCGACATTGGCACCTCGAAAATGGTGGCGGTTGCAGGTTATAAAAACGATTCAGGAAACCTGGAAATTGCAGGTGCTGCAAAAACCGTTTCCAAAGGAATCCGGCGTGGTGTCGTTTTTAATATTGAGGAGGTTGCCGCTTGTGTAAAACAATTGCTGGCAGAACTTGAATCGAAAGTTCAGGAAAAAATAACAAAAGTGAGTGTTGCGTATTCGGGGCAGCACTTTAAAACAGTGAGCTACCGGGGTACAAAAATTACATCCGACGAAGGTGTTGTTTCTCAGTTTGATATCGATCATTTATTTAATGAGGCTAAAAAAGCAGAGATTGAGGCAGGGTACCAAATTATAGAAGTCATTCCTGGTTCGTTTGTAATTGATGGAGAGGCTGAACTGAATCCGGTTGGAATTACCGGCCGAAATATTGTTGCCAATTACAAACTGGTAATTTGCCCCGAAGAATACCTGTTAAATATTGAACGGGTTTTCGATCGTGTTGGAATTGAACTTGGTGAAATCAAACTTTCATCGCTTGCCGTTTCTGAGGCTGTAATTACCGAAGATGAAAAGGAACTTGGCGTTATTGTTTTAGACATTGGCGCAGGCACCACTAATTTTGCTGTTTTTCATGAAAATGAATTAATTCAAACCGGAGTTGTTCCTTTTGGGGGCGAAGTAGTAACCCGTGATATTAAAGAAGGTTGTTCTATTTTGCTGAAGTGGGCCGAACAACTAAAAGTTCAATACGGGCAAGCCCTGGGCGATTTTGCTGATGATCAGAAAGTAGTTACCATACCTAGTTATAATGGATGGGAACCCAAAGAAATTTCGTTTAAAAGCCTGGCTTTTATTATTCAGGCCCGTGTTGAAGAAATTGTAGAACACGTATTTAAGCAGATTGAAAAGGCAGAAAATCATTATCAGATGCGGGCCGGTGTTGTAATTACCGGTGGAACATCAAATCTCGATAACATTGTTTCGTTGGTTAAATTCCGAAGTGGAATGGATGTAAGAAAAGCCAATTTGGTGATTCACTTCAACCAGAAAAATAAGGAGATTTTAAATGCTGAAAATTATACTGCCCTCGGGTTGCTCAAAATTGTTTTGGAAAAAACAACTACTCCTGAAACCGTAGTGAAAAAGGTGAAAAAGGAAAAGAAGAAAAAAGAAAGCAGTGGTGGTGGGTTGTCACCTTGGTTTAATAAAGTTGTTCAGGGCGTTCTTGATATGGTTGATGATGATAATGAAGATGTTGCAATGAATTAAAACAAATAATATGACCGAAGAATTAGTAAACTTTCAATTTCCGAAAAATTCATCTTCCATCATTAAAGTGATTGGAGTTGGCGGCGGTGGTTGTAATGCGGTAAACCATATGTGCGAAGAGGGAATCGTGGGTGTTGACTATATTATTTGCAATACTGATTCGCAGGCATTGGAGGCAAGCATTGTTCCCGTAAAAATTCAGCTGGGCTTAACACTTACTGGTGGAACCGGTGCGGGAAACCAACCTGAAATGGGGGAAGAAGCTGCACTGGAAAACTATGACGATTTAAAAAGTGTATTAGAAGTAAATACCAAAATGCTGTTTATTGCGGCAGGAATGGGAGGCGGAACAGGAACGGGAGCTGCTCCGGTTATTGCAAGCCTGGCGCGTGAATTGGATATATTAACCATAGCGGTTGTTACTATCCCTTCGCCTGCAGAGGGCAAAAAGCGTTACAATCAGGCGATGGAAGGAATTAAAAAACTCGGTCAATATGTCGATAGTATGCTGGTAATCAGTAATCAGCGACTGCACAATATTTATGGTGATCTTCCGGCCCGACAAGCATTTAAAATGGCCGATAATATTATTGCCACAGCAGTAAAAGGTGTGGCTGAAATTATTACACTTCACGGCAATGTAAACATCGACTTTACCGACGTGAAAACAGTGATGCAAAAAAGTCGTGTTTTTATTATGGGCACAGGTTTTGCAACTGGCGAAGGCCGCGCAATGGAAGCAGTTAACCATGCGCTTGAGTCGCCGCTTCTTGATAGCAATGATATTTATGGAACAAAAAACATATTGTTGAATATTATTTCCGGCAAAGAGGAAATAAGGATTGGTGAAATTGGAGAAATTATTGAAACTCTTCAGGAAAAAGCAGGGCAGGAAGCCGATATAATTTGGGGAAATGGTTACGATGAATCCCTGGGAGACAAGATTAGTGTTACCATTCTTGCCACAGGTTTTGTGAATAATCCAAACCGCGATTTTCAACCTAAAAAAGAACCGGAAAGATTTGGACTGATTGAAGAATCTACTGCCCAAACAGATGAATCTGAAGAGGAAGAAGTAATTGACATGGAGCAAATCTATCATTTGCTGGAAGAGCAGGAATTTGAGGTTAAGGAGAAAGAAAAAGTTATTGAACAGCCAAAAGTAAAAAAAGAGACCATATTTAGTGAGAGTGCTTCCTTTTTGAAAAGACAGAAAAAGACAGAAAAACGCAAGAAAAAAGAGAATGAACCGGTTTCTGAATCGAATGTTGATAACTGGTTTTTTAAAAATTTTGGATTGGGAAGATTGTTTGAAGAAGATGATGATCAGGATTTTGAATAAGGATACCCTAAAAACAATAAAAGCAGAAAAAAATGACGGAAAAATTGGCAGACTTCACATTTCAGAAAAAGCGGGATACTGAAATAAAGGTGATCGGTGTTGGAGGAGGTGGCGGAAATGCCGTAAATCATATGTTTAAGCAGGGCATTCATGATGTTGATTTTGTAATTTGTAATACCGATGCGCAGGCAATGGATTCGAGTCCTATAACCACCAGAGTTCAACTTGGGGCTTCCTTAACCGAAGGACGTGGTGCGGGAAACAAGCCGGAGGTTGGAAAAGAAGCGGCTCTCGAAAATATTGAAGATGTTAAAAAAGCGTTGGGTAGTAAAACAAAAATGGTCTTTATTACGGCTGGAATGGGTGGAGGTACAGGAACCGGCGGTGCGCCGGTAATTGCTCAGGCTTGTCAGGAAGCGGGATTTCTTACAGTTGGAATTGTAACCATTCCTTTTCGAAATGAAGGTAGACGCAGAATAAAACAGGCCGCAGACGGAATTTCGGAACTGGAAGGATATGTGGATTCACTGCTTATTATTAATAATGAAAGGATTCGCGAAATGTACGGCGACTTCGGGATATCTGAGGCTTTTTCAAAAGCAGATAATGTGCTTGCAACAGCCGCAAAAGGTATTGCTGAAATAATTACTGTGCCAGGCTATATTAATGTTGATTTTGCCGATGTGGAAACCGTAATGCGGAAAAGTGGATTTGCCATAATGGGGACTGGAATTGCCAGTGGCGAAAATCGGGCTGAAGAGGCAGTAGAGAAGGCGCTGAATTCACCTCTTCTAAATAATAACGATATTCGGGGAGCAAGAAATATTTTGCTGAACATTACCTCTGGAACACGCGAAGTAACCATGGACGAGGTAGGAAGAGTTACCGACTTCGTTCAGAACCGGGCAGGCTTCGACGCTGATTTGATTTGGGGAAATGGCAAAGATGAATCTTTGGGAGATGATATTTCGGTTACGGTAATTGCGACAGGTTTCAGCCGGAGTTCCTTATCCGGAAATTACGAAAAAACAGAAGTTGCAAAGGAAACACACGAATTAAAAGAAGTTGATGTAGAAACAAAAAGTCTGGTCTTTGCAAAATCAACTCCTAAAAACGAAATATTTAAACCGGGGCAAAAAACAATTGAATTCGACATTAAACAAGAGCGAGAAAAGGAAGATGACGATTTTGAAGCACTCTACCCGGGAACAAAACGCGAAAGAAATAGCAGCACAATTAAAGATTTTAATGGAGACTATGCTTTGATAAAGGATGAGGATGTTGAAAGTCTTGAAAATGTTCCAGCCTATTTGCGACGAAATATTCGGATTAATGATCCGAAATATAAAAAGCAGGTTTCAGGTTTAACCGTAACCCGCGACAATAAAATCTCAGATAAAAACTCGTACTTGCACGGACAGGTAGATTAAATACAAAATGTTATGGCAATATTCGATCAAATAAACGAAGACATAAAAGGGGCTATGAAAGCCCGGGAAAAGGAAAAACTGGAAGCGTTGCGGAATATTAAAAAAGTAATGCTTGAAGCTAAAACCGCAGCTGGAGCCAGCGCTGATTTAACGGATGAAGAGGCACTGAAAATTATTTCAAAACTTGCAAAGCAAGGGACGGATTCTGCAAATATTTATAAAGAGCAGGGACGTGAGGATTTATATGAACAGGAAATGATGCAGGTAAAAGTTTTTGAAAGTTACTTGCCTGCAAAACTTTCCGATGAAGAACTTACGGCAGTTATAAAGGAAATTATTACAGAAACAGGGGCAACATCAATGAAAGACATGGGAAAAGTAATGGGAATTGCCTCGAAAAAATTGGCGGGAAAAGCGGATGGAAAGGAAATTTCTGAAAAAGTAAAAGATTTGTTGAAATAAAATGTAAAGGGAAGTTGAGCAGTAACTTCCCCAAATTTACCAACCATTTGTAAGAAGAAAAAGGGCCTGCATCGGCAAGCCCTTTTCTTTTTTAGATTTTTTTAGAATATTTTTTCTTAATCTTCGTCATCGTCATCGCCTCCACCATCATCATCGTCATCATAACTATCGTCTGAATCGTCATCACTCATTTGATCTGCGATGTGATCCATGTCGGCATATTTGTCTTCATACTCTTGCTTGACTTCATTTTTCAGGAATCCGTCTTCATCAAAATCATCATCATCATCCACAATCTGAACAGCTTCATTTTCGGTCATTCGCAGCATGTAGTACTTGTCTTCCGTTTCAAAAGGCAAAACCGTTATTTTGATCCCGTTTTTATCAAAAAAGTGAATCAGGTTATCTGCAAATCCGTCGGCATACACCAATTTAATCTGTTGCTGAAGCTCTTTGTCAAGCTTGTTATAGTCTTTTATTACACGAGGTTTATTTACTGCCATAATATTATTATGAGGTTGTAAATTTAATTATTATTGAAATAAAAATGCTTTTAAAATATTGTCTCTATTATCTTTTCCCGAAATAAGATTTCCAAAAAAGCTTTAGCAAATAAAGATTTAAGTATTGAGATTTCCAACAGTTTTCAAATTTTTTTTGATCTTTTTTTGTCGTCTGATTTTGCCGTAAATACAATTCTGATCATTACACCAATTGCACTGATAACCTGTTCGTACTACTTTTTCTCCAATTCCGATTATTCCACTTACTGATTTTATTGGAGTCATTAGCGATGAATCTGATAATGTAATCCCGCAAAATTTATCGGGTAATAATGCAAACAGCTTTTGTTGCTCGGCAACGTTCCATTCACAATAACCCGGTGAAAAGCTATCGGAAATTCCCATATTTTTACTTCGAAAATCCATCTCTATTTCATTTTGAATTTTGTTCATCGCTTTATTTACTACAACTGAACCGAGGATGTCTAATACATAACTCAAAATTAAATCACCTTCTGTTTCAAGATTTTTGGCATATTTCGAAATCAGGTCTCCGGCTGTGCAAAGAAATAGTAAGCACGAAGAGGCTTTTTTTAGTTGCGTTATTACAATTTTTGAGGGAGAAAATATGTGGTTGTCAATATGAATAGTTTTGGAAGATAAGTTGGCTTTAAAATTATCAAAATGTTTGTATCCGCCATGAATGTTGCATAATTCGGGAGCCATAGCAATTGCCTGACGGATTAGCCCTGGAAATGGTTCTGGTATCTCCTCGTTTGCAAAACCTAATAATTCTTCCAAATCTTTTGGAACAATATCAAGGCTTTCAAATGATAGTTCAAACTCTTTTATCATGGCGACTGCGATCTCAGATTGAAGGTAGTAAATTTTGTTATCAATAAGTTGAAATAGAAAAGGGAGATGATTTACACCCCCCTCTCAAATTTTTTATTATCTACTTTTAACTTTCAATAATAATTATTTTTTCAATTACATCGCCTTGCTTAATTTTATCAATAACATCCAACCCTTCATAAACTTTGCCAAAGCAGGTGTGATGTCTGTCAAGGTGTTGAGTTCCTTGCCGGTTATGACAAATAAAAAATTGTGAACCGCCCGTGTTCCTTCCTGCATGTGCCATTGAAAGAACGCCACGATCGTGGTACTGGTTGTCTCCGTCAAGTTCACAGGGAATTGTATAACCGGGGCCGCCGGCACCAGTCCCGTCAGGACAACCTCCTTGAATAACAAAATTTGGAATTACCCGATGAAAGGTTAGTCCGTCATAAAATCCGGACTTGGAAAGCTTTATGAAATTGTCAACGTTTATAGGAGCATCTTCTTCATAAAATTTTACTTTCATCATTCCTTTAGATGTATAAATCTCAGCCTCTTTCATTTCGATCTGTTTAAAATTTGCGACAAAAATAGAAAAACTTACCATATTTCATATTAAGAGTATTGCGGCATTAATTGCTTATCAATATCTTTAGTGGCTCATTTTTCGATTAACTATACATAAATATGAAATTATCATCAAATCAATCCAGAAGAGAATTTGTGAGGAATTTGTCCATAATGTCATCAATGGCACTTTTACCTTCGGCTTTACTTGCAGGAAACTCAGCTTTGAAAGGGGAAAAGATGAAGTTGGGTCTTGTAACCTATCAGTGGGCAAAAGATTGGGACATACCAACAATAATTAAAAACTGCACGGCTACTAACATAGGTGGTGTTGAATTACGGGTTGAACATGCTCATGGAGTAACACTTGATTTAAATGCAAAGCAAAGAGCAGAAGTTAGGAGAATGTTTGCAGATAGTCCGATCGAAATCATTGGAATGGGAACCAATGAGCAGTATGACTGGGTTGAGCAGGATAAACTAAAACAATCGATTGAAACAACAAAAAGATGGCTTCAGTTAAGTAAAGATATTGGTGGTTCTGGTGTAAAGGTTAAGCCAAATGCATTTCATGAAAATGTTCCAAAAGAAAAAACGCTGGAACAAATTGGAAAGGCGTTAAATGAACTTGGAAAATATGCATTGGATATGGGGCAAATAATTCGTCTTGAAGTTCATGGTTCGGGAACGCAGGAGTTACCAAATATCAAACAAATTATGGATCATGTTCAAAATAAAGGAACAAGAGTTTGTTGGAATTGTAATGAACAAGATTTAATTGGCGGAGGATTGGAATATAATTTCAATCTGGTAAAAGATAAATTTGGAGATACCTGCCATGTTCGAGAATTAAATGTGGGCGATTATCCCTATCAGCAGCTTATGGATTTGTTTGTTAAAATCGATTATCCGGGATGGATTTTACTCGAATGTCGTACTGATCCGGCGGATAAAGTAGCAGCGTTAAAAGAACAACATAAAGTGTGGGAGGATATGATTGCCTCTGCACAAAAAAGGGTATAAATAAAGGCCACTTTAGCTCAGTTGGTAGAGCAGCTCATTCGTAATGAGCAGGTCGTGGGTTCGAGTCCCATGAGTGGCTCTTAGGGAAGTATTTTAACTTCCCTTTTTTTTCTGAAATAGGATACTATTGGAAGAACCGTTATAAAATCTGACAAAATTCCAAGCGCTCTTTATCAGGTCCAAGTATGTTAAAATATTTACATCCATTTTCCCAGAAATTCAAAAACACCGGTTTGTCTTCAACTATGGAAAATCCTGATGATTTAAGTTTTGTGTAAGTTTCTTCAATATTATCAACATCAAATGCTATGTGATCTATTTTTCCGTCAGCACGCCTTTTTATTTCATTAATTTCTGGTTCAGGCATTTGGTACAATTCAATAATGATATCTCCATGTTTCATCATTGCAACATTTCCGGTTCCTTCGTTATGCTCAAATGTTGAGCTCATAACATTTTTAAAACCTAAACTTTCATAAAACTTTTGTGAAATTACTAAATCCGTTACCGGGAGACCAATGTGTTGTAAACGGTTTATTTTTAAATCCATCGTCATGATATAATTTATTTGTTAATATCTTGTTTTTCAGTACTGCTTCTATTTACCAAAGATAAATCCTTCTTGGTTTTATTTTTACGCTACAACTTGTTATTCTGCTAGCGAAATTTAATTCATTTAAAATTGAAATTCAATATATTATAGAAAATTGATGGTTGTTTTTTTCAATCAAATTAAAGATGAAGGTTAATAATTCTACCTTAATCTTAATGCATATAAAATTAGCCGGGATTCAAAATTTCTGAAAGTTTATTGCTAACGATTCTGCAATTCAGTATAAGCGTTTTTATCTATTCAAAATTGATTTTGGTAAATGCAAATATAGTTGGTTATGAAAGGGGTTATTAAGCTTAAAAAGGGATGACTTCATGCATTTTTTCATCGAAATACTTAAGAGTTGGAATTTCAGGATCAAGTTTTATAAAAGAAAGAAGGAGGCTCAACAGCCTCCTTCCTAAATGTTAACCCCCAAACACACAATATGGGATGAATCCCAAATGCACTACAAAAATAGTTATTTTTTTAAACAAACAAGTGATATTTTGATTTTTATGACATTTTTTTTGAATAAATAGAAAATATTTAGAAAGATTTTAAATAAACATTTTAGGGAATCTGCTACTTTCTTGTAGATAGGCAAATAAAGATTTTGTTTTACCTTTAATGACTTTAAAAATTAGTCGAAATGAAATTAAAATCATTGATAATTATTTTTATAGTTCTTATTAATGTTGTCAATGCAAATGCGCAATATCCTGAAATTGAGAACGAATTGGATAAAAAAATAATGTCCTTTCTTGAAGAAAATTCCAATAGCTGGAAAGATATGAATGTACCTTTGGCAGATGGAAAGATATTGTACGATTTAATAATAAAAAATAATTATAAGAGCGCGGTTGAGATTGGAACATCAACTGGCCATTCTGCCATTTGGATTGCCTGGGCATTAAGTAAAACCGGAGGAAAGTTAATAACAATAGAAATTGACAAAAGGCGCTTTATGCAGGCAAAAGCAAATTTTAAAAAAGCAGGGGTTTCCGATTATATTGATATGAGACTGGGAGATGCTCATGATATTGTACCTGCATTGCCAGGTAAATATGATTTTGTTTTTAGTGATGCAGATAAGTTCTGGTACACAAAATATTTTATTGCGATGGATCCTAAACTATTACCAGGTGGTTGTTTTACAGCTCACAATACTTCCATGAGAGTTTCTGGAATAAGTGAATTCCTTAACTATGTAAAGAGCCAGAAGAATTATACAACAACACTTGACAATAATAGTCGCTCAGGAATTTCAATCAGTTATAAAAAGAAATAATATCATCTTAATTCTTTTTATGAAGTTTATGATGGTTGAAAAATTTATAGGGTCTTTTTTTTGAAAGATATTAAAACATAACATCCGATTTGAACTCTGCTCAAGATAAACTCCAGCCAAAGTTAGGTTTATTTACAGTTACAAATATTGTTGTTGCAAACATTATTGGTGCAGGAATATTTACAACTACGGGCTATTTAATGGATTTCCTTGGTAACCCGGTGCTAATGCTTTCGTTGTGGATTGTTGGTGGTATTATTTCCTTTTGTGGGGCCATTTCATTTGGTGAATTAGGTGCAACTTTCCCCAATGCAGGAGGTGAATATGTTTTTATTTCAAAGCTTTTTCATCCACTGCTAGGGTTTTTAAGCGGGTGGTTATCATTGATAGTTGGGTTTTCTGCACCGATTGCTGCCTCTGCCATTGGTTTTGCTGAATATTTTAATGTTGTATTTCCCGATTTGCACAACCACATAGTTCCAACAATTTTAATTTCTCAAGAATTATTTACAAAGTTACTTGCCATTTCAATCATTATCATATTTACGGTTATCCATTCCAGGGGGATTGTTTTTGGTGGCAAGGTGCAGAGTACACTTACCATACTAAAGATAGCGTTAATTACCGGGATAATTGTTGCAGGTTTTTCTGTTGGGAAAGGTACTTTTCAATATTTGACAGAATCTTCAGTTTTTCAGTTTTCTTATAAAGGATGGAAATCGATTGGATTATCGCTACTGTTAATCATGTTTGCATACAGCGGATGGAGTTCGGCCACTTACATTGGTTCTGAAGTAATAAACCCTAAAAAAAATATCCCTCTGTCGTTGTTAATTTCAACAGGAGCAGTAATGGTGCTTTATATTCTGCTGAATTTGTTTTTTGTTTATGCCATACCTCCGGCTGAGTTAACAGGTGTGCCCGAAATTGCAGGCCTGGCAGCAAAAAGATCTTTCGGGGCGGTTGCCGAAACGGTAGTTTCGTTATTTACTTCTTTTGCACTGATTTCTTCGTTGAGTGCATTTATTATTTTAGGGCCGCGGGTTTACTATTCCATGGCTAAAGATGGTTACTTCTTTAAATTTGCCGCCCGAATTCATCCAAAATTCAAGGTTCCTGTCGGAGCAATTATTTTACAAAGTGTAATTTCCATGGTACTTGTGGTATCAGGTACTTTCGAACAGATATTAATATATATGGGATTTTCATTGGGGATTTTCCCGATTCTTGCAGTTTGGGGAGTCTTCAAACTAAGAAAAAACGGGGAAAGCAAAATGAAACTGCCGGGTTATCCGGTTGTGCAAATCATATTTATCTTGTTTGGAGTTGCGATGCTAATTCTTGCATTCCTTGAACGTCCGGTGGAATCTATCATTGCAATTATTACTGCGTTTTCAGGAATACCAGTATATTATGTGTTTAATAGGGCAAAACAAATTACCTTAAATCAAAAGGCAAACTAATTCTTGTTTTTTTTTCTAAACAAAGTGCATTACGTCCAATCTGACAATGGTTCTCCGAACGATTTTAAAACCTACATATTCATCGTAAAAAGGAGAACTGTTTAAGTTTCTAAAATCTATTTGTTTTGATGACAAATGATTTTAGAATTGTTCGCAGATGATATTACCCGTTAAGTTTTGCTCAAACCATACAAAATATTAATTATCAGGATAATCCATATAAATAATCTTGTTTGCATAGTAAGCTGCTTTCTGTTCTTAATTTTCGAATTTTCATCATATAAATTTAATTGAACAGTAACCTACTTAATATCCCAATTATCCGTCCGGAAAGAAGAAGCAGGTAACCCTAAAGTATTAAATAACTCTCCTTCTACAAAGTTGTCGAAAGCATACCTGACAGCTAATGGCTTTTCAACTTGAGGACAAAACAGTGTAACTCCCTCTCTTGTAATTGTTGCTTTTGCCGGGAAAAACCGTTTATTATCCCCTGATATTTTGAAGTTTACCAACTCTTTGCCATAGGAAGTCAATCCTTTAGGAGCATGATCAAAAGTAAGTTTTACTACCGGGCCATCAATAAACATGTCTTTTAAAACTGGCCCTGAATATTCGATCCCAATTTTCCCGTAAGTTTTGTTTAGTGCCAGGTATGCCAGGCGGTCACCAACTAATTTTTTATTGGAGGGATGAATACAATCTTTCTCACCAGAATCCAAGATACATGCCATGCCAACATTTGGAATTTCATCTTGCATTTTAAACTGAACTTCGCGAAGAAAAGCTGAGTTTATCCCGGACTTGTCATAATCAAAGGGCGCAATTTGAACATAATAAAAAGGAAAATCTCCAGTACCCCATTTATTACGCCAGTTTTCAACCAGGCTCTGTAGCAGCTTTCCATATCTTTCAGGTTCTTTTATGTTAGATTCACCCTGATACCAAATGCAACCAGCTATACTGAAACCAACCATTGGAGAAATCATGGCATTAAAAAGAACCGATGGTGTATCTGTTGAATAATCATCTTTTCTTGTTTTATCTGGCAGTTTAATCCAATCAAAGTTTTTAAAGCCATCTTCGCCAATCCACGGTTCAATCCGGGTTCCACCCCAACTTGAACAAATTAAACCCACTGGTACGCCTAATATTTGGTGTAACATTTTCCCGTAGAAATAGGCTGTAGCACTGAATTCAACTACATGCTCCGGAATGCACTTTTTCCATGTGCCCTTAAAATCATCTTCAGGATAAAGACTTTTTTCTTGCTGCACTGTAAAAAGCCTTATCGATTCATTAGAGGATGTGGCAATGGCCTCATTGGCACCAGTAACCGGCTGATTTATAAAGCCCAACATTGACATCTGCATGTTCGATTGACCTGAGCACACCCATACTTCACCTATTAAAACTTCTTGGAGGATTATTGGACTTCCGTCAGATATTGTTATTGTATAGGGGCCACCCGCTTCAGGAGTTGAAATTTTAATTTTCCAGGCACCATTATTATCAGCCATTCCGGAATACAATTTATTATCCCAGGATGGGATTATCTCAACATTTTTGTTCGGTGTCGCTTTTCCCCATATTGCAGTTTCGGTTTTTTGTTGTAAAATCATAAAATCTCCGAAAATAGCCGGGAGTTTAATTGCGGCATTTACCGATATAAAAAAGGTAGGATGCAAAATCAAAAGTAATATCAGGATTTTTCTCATTTTTTGAATAGTGTAATTGTTCTAAAGTTTAGTTTATGTATGCGTGTTATAAATCATTGCCTTGATCTGAAATCAAAAACATTAAAGCTCCTTGATATAAATGTTTTTAAATTGAACTAGGCTGGGAGGGCTCGCCCAAATACCATTTTTTTTGGTACCATGATGTTGCAAAGCAAGACGTCCTTTGTCCGGAATTTGAGGAAGTTTTGCATTCTCAATAACTAACAGACCATTTAATTCAACATTTAACAAATCCCCAACAAGGCTTATTTTAAAAGTATTCCATTCTCCAATGTTATGGTCAGCATTGTATTTGGGTGTTACCCCCTTTCTTACTTCGGCGGGCATGTTATCATCCATACGATATCCGTAAACTTCACCTGAACCAATTGGCCAACACCATATATTTACCTGGCTTTTTGCGCTACCCCGAAGATAAATGCCTGAATCTGAATCAGGAACTATCATTTTTATTTCTTTACCGTTTTCGTCAAGTTTGTGTAACCCGTTGGGAAGTATAATTGGAACTCCGGAATTTTTATAGGGTGTTTCTTTTATTCTCCAGTCAACATATAATATAAAATCTCCATATTCTTTTTCAGTCCAAAGACTTTTATCTCCTTCCGCTTCACTTTCAGCATCACAATCAATAACGCCATCCACAATTTTCCAATGACCATTGTCTCCATCGGGGACTTTCCAATTCGTAAAATTGTTGCCGTTGAAAAGAACATCAAAACCTACAGGTGGTGCCGGCACAATCTTCTCTGATTGAGCGTATATGGAAGAAAAAGCGACCACAAGGAATAAAAAATACAATAATTTTCTTGCTTTCATATTATTACTTATTAATGTTTGATTAAATCGAAAACTTACTATCTAACTTCGGTTGCTCCTATTAATGTGTCCTAAATCATCGTTTAGCTATACCTAAATAAAACTATTCCTTCAGAGGAGCAGGCAACTGCAGAAAATCCCATTTTTTACTGATACTCTTAAGTTGTGAAGGAATCGTGTTTTCTGTTCCCTGAATCACCCCTTCATATTTACCTTCGTTGTTTTTCCAAAATGCCAAATCAATTCGTTCATCCAATTGAATAATCATTTTTCCTGTTTTAAAATATTTTAATCCACCTGCCGCTAAAGCCTGAACATTTCCATTCTGATCTAACCTGACGGCTGCCAACCCAATCGCATCGAAAATAACGTCATGCTTTCCGATTTTTATTTCAGAGATAATGTTGTCACCTGCTGCATTTTCAGTGCCAGCTACCTGGATAACAGTACCATCAATTAATTGACATTGCCCTGAAGTAGGAGGCGCCAAAGATGTATGACCGAAACCTTCAACCAGGCGGGAAGCGGGAGTTTGGAACTCTATATTTCTTGCTGCTAAAACACCAGAGATATTATTAACCACTGAATCAATATTATTGATAATTAACATATTATTTGGCAAGGTCCTGTTCCCATTCATAGGATTCCCATCAAAATCGCGGGTCCAGTTTCCTATCTGGAAGAGGCTGGTTTGTCCATTAGACGCTTTTTTAAAGAATTCAGCCGTTGCTGCCGTTTCAAACTCCGGATTATAAAGCACAATTGCAGAATAACGCTGCTTACCATAGTATATCCAACCTTCATCATCAACTTTCAAACTCTTATTCGTGATCTCAGACGTAGGAATCAAATCAGTTGGGATACCAATTCCCCATAATTTATCAACCAATTTCATTCCAACATCTTCATAATAAGGGCCCACCCAGTTCATAACTGATGAGTGGCCAAAAATTACTGCAACCGGGCAGTTAAGTGGAGTTTCGCTGATATAATTTAATAACCGTACCCGACTTTCACCGCGCATTATCTCTCCCCGGAATAATTCTCTTTTCGCATTCAGGTTCTTATTCTTTACCGGGTAAATAGGATGGTAATTCAGTCTTCCTCCGCCAAGTGCAGAACTCCAAAGTTCAGTTTGATAGCTTTTTGATTCAGACGAATAATACTGATTATACCAAACGGAACTATTCCATTTTTTAGCCAGTGCCGTTCGCACTGCAAATGGAGTAGTTTCATCCGTTTGCGCCCAATCGCGTTTGGCTGACCACCAGCATAGTGCATTCTTTTTTATCTCCAGCTTATTCGGAAAGGGGTACCAGGTTGCGTGAGTTACAACTGCTGCCTCTGGTCCGAATACATCCTTTATCGTCTGATAAAAATCATTTTCCAGAATTGCATTTCGCTGCCAATTCATCTCCATATAATGATTGATGGCATTTATCCGGCTGTTTTCTTCTCCCTTTATGCCGATATACATGAGAAGAAAATCATACAAAAGTTCCCTGCCTTTTGTTCTTTTCCTGTACTCTTCTTCATAATATTTTGAATACCAGAAATGATTTCCTGCAGCCATTCGCTTTGCCGGAACACTTGGAGGAAATCCCCATTCATCACGCATCCCTCCGGCCAATGGAACATCAGAATAACTGTATATTAATTCACGGGTAAATTCAATTAAATGAGGACTAAAAACATCGGGGGTAAGATGAGTAAAGGAAACTAAAACGCATGCATAGAGATTATTGTTTTCCTGACAGGGGGGGATAGAAACAACAATTGAATCTTTTGTGGAAATAATTACTGAACACTCCTTTGTTACCTCTTTGATGGATGAAGCAAGAATTCCTTCAGATGTTTTTTGGTAAGAATACACCCTCGACAGGGAGCCGTAAAGCGACACATATGGAGTTTTCTTTCCTATCATATGATCGGTAAGATCTACACTCCGAATCGTTGTCTCAACAGGTTTTTGTGCTGAAACTTCAATTTCCTGCAACCATAATGATTCTTGAAGTTCGGTGGGATACATTTCTTCAAATTTGCGGCGTGCAACCCTTGGGTCTAGTTCCAGTGCAATTTGTATCCCTTTCTCATTTGCGTATTCTACCGCTTTTTTTACCTGATTATGAACATCAATGTCGGTAATGTCTCTCCCAGGTACCCGAATGGCAGTTGACAATAAGTCAAAACAAGAGTGTATACTTACATCATCAATAAATTGCTTGTACCCTTCAGGTTTAAATTCTTCTTCATCCCAAAACCAAGCACCAATTACCGGTTGGGAATACTTGAGTTTGTTATGCTCCTGTTCTGGTAGTTTTGCTTGAATACTGCGATTGTGGTTCTGAGCATTAACTGCCATGACAAGAGTCACTAAGAATAAAGATAAAATTTTTATATAAGCTACTTTAACCATATTTCTGCCTCCTTTTATGAGCCTGATTTTATTATTTAAATAATGTCCGTTAAAATCCAAATTAAATTTAACCGTCGATTTTTATCTCAGCAAGAGACAATGTTATTTATTGACCAATTACGTGGCGATGGCAACCAAAAACGATTGTCTTAGCAATTGATGACACTCTTTTCGCAAATGTGTAACACCTATTCACTACGATAATAATCTGCGGATCTATCATGTTCTAAAATTCTGAAATTGTTATTAACTGAATCCCATCTATTTCCTTCTAATATATCAACAGGACGTATGTAAGGGGAGGTATTCCATTGGGAATCTGTTGCTGCTTTCATAAAATCGGAGTATTCCCAGAATTGGTCGTTATACTTTGCCATCCATTCTCTAGTAAGTCCCCACAATTTCTCTTTAACAACAGCCATTTGGGGATCATCGAAAAGATTGGTAAGCTGATAAGGATCTTTTTTGCGATCATATAAAACATTATGCAAGTTTCCAGCGATAGCCCCATTTTGAGTGGCAAAAGTATAATCCTTTGTAATTACACCTCTGTAACTGAGTGTATATAACCAAATTGGAACATAATCTACAGCGTTTTCATCGTGGGTAAGAATCGCTTTTGATAGATTCTTCCCATGACATTCTTCGGGAACTTCAAGCCCCATTATTCCTAATAGCGTAGGCATGATATCCAGCGCGCTGAATAAAAGTTCAGAGATAGTTCCTTTTTTAATTTTATCAGGCAAACGGAGCAAAAAAGGTACACGTAACGAATAATCAAGCGGATAGTTTTTGGGATACAGAGCGTTCTGAAACTCAAGCATATCTCCATGATCGGAGGTGAAAACCACAATGGTGTTCTTTTCGAGTTTCAACTGCCTGAGTTTTTCCATAAGCTGGCCGAAGGCAATATCAACTCCGGTGATCATGGCCATATGACCTTGCACCATTCTTCGGCGATCCGGTGTATTTTCGATTCCCGGCCGCATTTTAATACTGTCAGGATTATACATGGTCATCAATGCTTCCGGAGCATCATATTGGAAATGCATTACTCCATCTTCCCCTTTAAATTCTCCCCAATCGTGCGGCGGATGCCAGGAGACAAACAAGGCAAATGGCTGATTATTATTTTTACGGGTATCGAGGTATTGCAATGCCTGATCGGTCTGACCGTACACTTCCCACTTATCGAAATATGATTTTTGCCCATCTTCGTTCCAGTAGAAACATTTTCCGGCCCGAAAATCGACATGGCAATTGTTGCTCAAAAAGAGTTCGTCAAAACCATAACGCATTTCGCCCGGGGGAATTGGCCTGTCTCGGTCGCCCCCTTGCAAATGCCATTTCCCGATATAAGCAGTGCTGTAGCCTGCATCACGTAAAACTTCGGCAAATTTTTTTCCATGACCGGGCACTAGCGGTTTATCATTGGTAAATGTTCCGTTATACAAGGTATGCTGTCCAGACATTAACATTCCCCTGTAAGGGGTACAAATAGGTGAATTGGAAAAACAATTGACAAACCGCATCCCTTCTTCTGCAAATCTGTCTAAATTAGGAGTTTTAATCTGTTTGTTGCCATAACTCCCCAACATATCAAATGATTGTTGATCGGAGAAAATAAAAACCAAGTTAGGTTTTTCGGGCTCATCGGGATTACACGAGAGCAGCAACATCCCTAAAAGGGCCATAAAGATTTGATTTGCTTTTATATATTTATATCTCACTAAATTTATTTTGAATCACATATTCTATCTTTTAGGCGCAATATTTATTCTATCTCTTAACTTCAAATGTTCATAAAGTTGATTATGTAGATTCAGAATTAATTCCTTGTACTCAGCTTGTTCTGCAATGTTGATATTTTCCTGCGGATCAGATTGATGATTAAAAAGCATATTCTCTTTTACTTTTCCTGTATCATAATCAATCCACTCGGTATATGCGTAAGGCCCGGCAATAATAGTTTCTCCATTTCCATTTCTGAAAAAAATGGGTCTTTTTTCAACAGACTCTGGATTCTCGATCATCGGCACCAAACTTTCTCCCTGAAGATGAATGGGTAAGCTCAATCCGGCAAGCTTGCACAGAGTTGGATAAATATCCACAAATTCTACCAGGTTGTCTATTTTAAATCCAGCTTGCATCCACGGAACTTTCACAATAAGGGGAGCATGGGCCCCTATTCTGAGATTGCTGTGTTTGCTCCAAAATCCGTGCTCTCCAAGAAACCAGCCATGATCGCCCCAAAGAACTACTATCGTATTTTGGGCCAACCCGTATTCTTCCAGGGCATTTAACACTTTTCCTATTTGTGCATCTACATAACTGATGCATGCATAATATCCATGAATTAAGTTTAACGCAGTTGAGTCTGGCAGCGGACCATCTGATGGGATATCGTAATAAGCACGTAATTCTGGCCAGTTAAACTTTGCAGACTCGGGTGCATTTTGGGGTAAATCATAATTTGAAGGTAATTTAATATCGTCTTTATCGTAGATAGCCCAATACTTTTCAGGAGCATTGAATGGCAGGTGGGGCTTGTGAAATCCAACAGCTAGAAAAAATGGATCTGAACTATTTTGGAATTCTTGCAGTTGTTCAATGGCTTTCATTGCAATCCTTCCATCATCATAAGCAATATCAGGTACATCCGCTCTTTCGTAAGCAGGCCCCCTCTGAGGCAAATTGTCGTTGTTACGTAAGCGATTGTTCTTAAATCTTTCTGCATTTCTTTCTTCGAAAATCTGAATACTAGCTTTCGATTGGTAGTCCCAATCGGTAGTTGAGACAGGGGGTCTCCAGTTTTTTACCCAACTCCCTTTTCCATCATCAAAATTGTTATACACCTTTCCTAATGAAACTGTTTCATAATTGTTATTTCTGAAATGCATTGGCAAGCTAACAATACCAGGGATATCATCATCTTGCGAACAGTTCCATTTCAAAAATCTGCTTTCACTTGGGTATACACCGCTTAATAATGAGGCCCTGGAGGCACCACAAACCGGATAATTGGCATAGGCATTTGTGAAAACAATACCTGAATTGGCAAGTCGGTCAATGTTGGGAGAATGGATATTAGATTTTCCATAACATCCAAGCTCTGGCCTCAAATCATCTACTGCAATAAATAAAACATTAGGTTTTTCTAATGTTCCTGCTTTTACCTGTGAATATCCTATAAAGGAATATATTACCACTGCCAGCTGACACCAGTAAGTGACTATGTTTCTATAGTTGTATATTTTCATTGTCATAAAATTGAAAAGGAAATAATTTTTAATCAACTAACCTCGTTGGCCAAATATATTCTATCTGCCGATCGGTTGGTAGGGGAGTTAGTCCTCGTTTTGACAAATCTGTCATTAATTCATTTTTGAGGTGCATTTTTAGTTTATTATATTCCGGATTTTTTGCAAAATTTAAGGTTTCCTCCGGATTCATTTCTAAATCGGTTAAAGTTTCTGGATGACCGGGTAATTCATAGATAGTATATTTATATCTTCCGTTATTAATTTGGAATGCATTAAATGATTCTGTAATTATATAATCCCGCTTTTTTATATCTCCAACTCCGGTAATGTAGGGTTTTAGCGATACTCCGGGCAGATCATCGGGAATGGTTATTCCTGCTAAATCACAAATTGTAGGCAGAAAATCCAATCCATTGCAAACTAATGTAGTATCATCCACATGATTCTTTTTTATGCCGGGCCCGGCAACAATGAGGGGTACCCTTTGGCACTCCTCTAACAGTACATTTTTCCAAACTAATCCATGGGCTCCTTGCATATCGCCATGGTCCGAAGTAAAAATTATAATGGTATTCTCTTCCAAGCTGTATTTTTCAAGAGCATTGAGAACGCGCCCAATTTGTTCATCTGCAACCTCTGTTAACCGATGATAAATCCAGTTATAGAAATCCCACTCCTGATCCCAATGCCTAAACTGAGAAACAAATGAGAACATATCGGGATGTTCATCCGAAATTGGATAAGAAGTTTTTCTGGGAGGTATCTGCTTTTGATATTCTAATCGACTTAGTGTTTTATGAAGTTCGCGGAAATGCCTTAGATATTCTACCTCTCCTCTCGGAATTTCGTTAGATTCCAGATGTTGCCAGCAAATATCATGTGGTTGCATAAACGAAAGAAACATTAAAAAGGGTTTTTGATTATTTTCATCTGCAATCCTTGCCAAAGTTTGCTCTGCATAGAGTGCTGTTTTTTCATACGGATTGGTAACTTCTGAGTCAAATCCATAAGCACTAAAATCTCCCCAAAGATGTCTTTTGCCGGCATATAATGTTTCATAACCTGCTTTGCGGAAGATATTTCCCAAAGCGTAAGTTTCTTTAATGGTTTCAACTTTTGCAATATCGAAACTGTATTTTTGCTGAACCCGGGCTTCGTATGAGTCAAAACGTTCCGGGCGTTCGGTTCGGTCATTTTCCTTTATACCTACGGATGAAGGGTAATGGCCTGTCATTAACGAGAATCTTGTGGGCGCACATACCGGACAAACACTATAAGTTTTGTCAAAACGAATCCCCTTCGCAGCGAGTTTATCAATATTTGGCGTTTTTAAATATTCATTCCCTACACAACTCAGCATATTGTTGGATTGTTGGTCAGTAAGAATTACCAAAACATTTGGCTTATTCGATTTGGATATCTCCTTTTGTGCATTAACCGCATTAGACGCAACAGTCAAAATGATAAGTCCAATTAGGTATAATTTGAAAAAATGGTTCATTTGATGCAATTTTTTAAGTATTTATTTTATCACTTAATTTTTAATATATGCCATTAAATTTTGCTGCTCTCTTGGAATGAATTCTATATGTAGTTTTCAACTTAAAGCTTTTTAAAAAATATAAATCTGAAAATCAGGTTTGTAGTTCAAAATGCTTGACTACAAACCTGATAATCTATTTTTCTTTCAGATTAAATTCAAAGATGATATTGAACAAAAACAAATCACTAATAACCAGGGTTTTGATAAAGATTGTTGTTTGCATTTATCTGTGATTGCGGGATGGGGAACCAGTTTGTATGGTCACCTTGATTGGAGCGATCAAACCATTCCCATTCGCCCCTGGCAAATTTATCGAAGCGTATTAAGTCGTTACGCCTCATCCCTTCATAATAAAATTCACGTCCTCTTTCAGCAAGAAGTTCGTCCAACGTTAGGTCTATCGTGGAGAATAAATTGCCATTCGGATTATCAAACGCCCTGCTGCGAACCTGATTAACGAGGTCAAGTGCAGTTTGATTGGCTACATTCCCATTTTTTCGCATAAGTGCTTCGGCCTTCATCAACAGTACATCAGCGTACCGATAAATAACCCAACTATTTGACATTTCCGTTCCTGCATCATAATTAACCTCATATTTTGAAAAGCGGGCACCATTATAATCCAGAGCATTTTTATACGTTCGTTGCACATTATCGTTAGGATCAAATATATTAACGAAGTCAGCTGTGTAAATTAATGGGTAATACGGTGGGCGGTTACTAAGCACCGTGTCTCCTGTAACCCTGTTTATTTGAGGACCAATGGCCCAGCCTTTCAATCGATTATCGTTAGTATTGAACGATTGGATAAAAGAAGGTAATGCACAACGGCAATTGTTTCCCCCAACAGGAGCATTATAAACTGGTCCTGCCATCGAATGATGATGTCCGGCAAATCCCTGGAAAGTCATCCACCAGGGAGTTAATGTAGGATGAAAAGGAATTACAAAAATATTCTCTTTAGAAATATTATTTTCTTTTAGAAAATTTGTAAAATAATCTCTTTCCAATTCGTAATTTCCGGAATCTATTATTTCATCGGAAATACTAATTGCATCGTCCCATCTTGCCGTACCTGTCCATACTTCAGCGTTCATATATAATTTCAAAAGAATGGTCATGGCTGCCCATTTATTAAATCGTCCATAGGTAGTTAAGTCAGATGCGGCTGACAGGTTTGGAATACTAACAATAAGCTCCTCTTCAATAAAATCAAATACTTTTTGGCGTCCTTCATAAAAATCTGATTCATTTGTAGGTTTAAATCCTTGTTCAACATCGAACCGATCAATAATAGGAACATTGCCAAATGCATTAAGCAAGTAATAATAACCAAATGCTCTGATTACTCTCAATTCACTAATAAACCTTTCTTTAAGTTCTGCGTCGAAATTTTTGAATTGTTCAAACTGAAAAATAAGCATGTTAGCTCTGTTAATCAGTCGATATGAATTGGCCCAAATGTTCGGAATCCCATTTGTTTCTGCAGTCCAGGTATGTTCATGAAAACGTTGAAAAACACCTCCTCCATAACAACCGCCATAATCTCGGGTAGTTTGGACAATTATATCTGTCGTTAATTCTTCCATGTCAATTAAACTCATAGAAGTAAGAATTTCAGGGAAATCAGAATAGGCAGGTGCCATGGTGGATAAAATCTCTTCATCTGTTGAATAGAAATTATCAGGGACAATAGAACTGTAAATTTCTTCATCAAGATTCGCACATGATGAAACGAAAATTATCATAACAATAAAGAGCCCTCCATATAATATTGACATATATTTTTTCATCATCTTATTTTTTTAGAAGTTTATATTTAAGCCCACACTAAAAGTTTTCACCTTTGGATAACTCCACATGTCATCATAACCAGGCATAAGTCCGGATATTTTCTGTTCCGGGTCCTCTCCTGTATATTTGGTAAAACAAAACAAGTTCTTTCCACTTGCAAATACCCTGAACTGCTTAAATACTTTTGTAGGAATGGAATAGCCTAAGGTTACATTATCAATTTTAATATAATCTCCAGGTTCAACATGGTATGAAGTAATATAATTGCGAACGTCGCGTAGTTTTGAGATTTCTGGATCTGTTATTGCCGTTAATGGAATATTTGCAGGCAACAAACCAAGATTTTCATATCCCAAATCAAGAATATTCAAAATTTCAAATCCTAAAGCGCCTTTTAAAGCAATTGCTAAATCAAATCTACGGTAGGCGAAGTTATTAATGAAGCCGATATAGCTCTTGGGCATACCATTACCAATGATTTTTTTATCGTCAAAAGTGGCCGTACTCGGATGAATTTTTTCAGTTCTTGTTTCATTCCATACCTGCCATTTCCCATCTTCAGAAAATCCTGCAAATTCCCAACCATAAATATTACCCAATGGTTCTCCTTCTTCAATTTTATAGGCTGTTTCACCACCAAAGCCATATGCCATTCCATTAGGCATTTCAAGCATTAGATACGAATGATCATAATTCTCATCAGAAAGGCTCACCAACATATTTTTATTGTAGGAAATATTAAAATTTGTTTTCCAACTGAACTCCTTTCCGGATATTGGTGAAGCAACAAAAGTCATTTCAATGCCTTTGTTACTGATTTTTCCAACATTGGCCCATGTTGTTCCATATAGATTGGGTGGAACAGGCACCGCATATTCGTATAGTAAGTCGGTTGTTTTACGATTGTATAGATCAACATTAACCACTATATTATTGAATAGTCCGATGTCAAAACCTAAATTGTTTTCGATCTTTTTTTCCCATCTAAGATTTGGATTAGCGTTACTAACCGGAGCGTACCCTTGTATCCATTTGCCATTGTAAAACATATATCCGGAAGTACCTAATTGTTGTAAGGATAGGTAACTTGAAATTCCTTGATTTCCTGTTACTCCATAACCAAACCTGAGTTTCAAATCGTTAATGAAACTGACACTTTCCATGAATCTTTCTCGATTTATATTCCAACCGGCTGAGATAGCAGGAAAATTACCCCATTTATTGTCCTTCCCGAACTTTGTAGATCCTTCGTGCCGTAAACTTAATGACAACATATATTTGTTGTTGTAGCTATAATTCATGCGGCCAAAGAATGCTATTAATTTGTTGGAGGATTTATAACTTGATACAGGATTCGCATATTTTCCTTCTGAAATTGCCTGGCCAGCGCCAAGATTATTATAAGAAAATGCATCTGTAATAAACGTACGGTTAGAAGCCCTAAAACTTTCTTCAACAAAATCCTGATAACTATAACCAATTAATGCCTCAACTTGATGAAGATCCCGGAATAGAGTTCTATAATTAATCATGGGTTCAATGGTCTTAATTTCTTCTTTGTAAGCGCTGCGCGACGCAACACCATCATAGCTTGTATTGTTCAAACTGCTCCATGAATCCTTTTCCTCATAGATTCCGGTAATTTGGTTGGATCTTTGGTATGAACCGTTGACAGAAAACTTCATGCCTTTCAAAAGCTCATAGCTTATCTGCATCTGACCTAAAAACCTTGCGTCTTCGTTGTTCTTTTTGTATTGTTCTATCAAGCCCAGCGGATTCGGAACATTAAAACCAGGTTCCTCCCAGAATATTCCATCTGGGTTTAGGGTTGAAGTACCATCATTATAAACCAATTGTGTAGGGTTTCTTGTTATTGCCTGATATCTAACGTCATCCTCATAAGGATTTGATTTGATGAAGGAATTGTTTAGCGATAATTGAAAGGTTAATCGGTCTTCTAAAGCTCTGTGCGAAAGTGATAAAGTTCCGTTTATTACATTCTTGGCGGTATTTTTTATCATTCCTTGCTGATCACGATAGTTTAAAGAACCATAATACTGTGTAGATTCAGAACCACCTGACATTGAAAGATTATGAACCTGACTTATAGCATTTCTGCTGATAACATCGAACCAGTCTGTATTTCCTCCAAAATCAATCATTGCATAGGCACGTTCCTCCAAAAAAGGATCTCCGGAATTTGCGAATACTTCTTTATAATGTCGGTATTCATTGCTGGTTAGTATCCTTGGCTTGTTAAACCAAGTTTCGCTATATGCATAAGCCGAATATTTAATTTCTGGTTCGCCGGGTATTCCTTTTTTTGTTGTAATAATAATAACACCATTCGTAGCCCTGGTTCCATAAATAGCTGCAGCTGAGCCATCGCGTAAAACGTCGATAGATGCTATATTTTCAGGAGAAATTGCATTTAAATATCCCCCTGGAACTCCATCTATAATAATAAGAGGAGATAATGTTCCATTTATTGATGAAGCTCCTCTTAATTGAATTTCAACATCCGATGTAGGATCGCCTCCCTGAGATCGGGAAATGGCCAACCCTCCGATTCTGCCGGAGATAAGCTCCAGTGGAGACTGATATACTGCCCCTTGCATAAAATCTTCTTCTTTTACAGTGGCAATTGAACCCGTGACCCTCCTTCTTTCCTGTGTGCCATAACCCACAGCCACTACTTCTTCAATACCAATCGTCTCTTCCTCCATCGTTATGTTGATGATAGTCTGATTATTCACCACAACCTCGGCTGTTTTCATGCCTACAAACGAATACAATAATATGGCATTGTCCGGAAGATTAGATAAGGAATATTCACCATTGGAATTGGTAACCGTTCCGTTGGTTGTTCCTTTTAGTATCACTGTTACCCCGGGTAGAGGTTGTCCGGAAGAATCGGTGACTTTTCCTGTAACAATTTTTTGCTGGATATCCTTCCCGTCCGGTATGTTTCTGTTACTTTGGTCTTTCCTCGATTTTATCAGGATAAGGTTATTGGAAGTAATTGAATATTCTATTTCTTCTTGTTCAAATAGGTAATTCAGAATATTCTCTACTTTTTCGTCTTTAAATTGTGCATTGACTTTTTTGTTTAAATCAACTTGTTCATTTTGGTAAATGAAACGAAATTCAGATAACGACTCAATTTTCTGAAGGACCTCTTTAATGGTACTCTTTTGCATGTTTAACGACAATTTGGTTGTCTGTGAATAAACTGTGGCAGATACATGCATTATTGAAATCAAGATTATTACAGTTGTAAGCTTCATTACCAGTAAAATTTTTTTCAGAACCGGGTTCCCCCAATTTCTATTCTCATAAAAAAAATTCATAAGTTTGTATTACATTTTAATTAATAACTTTCTAATGTTGGAAGCATTAGATTGAAGATTTAAATGACGGGGAGTGTGCAACCATTTCCCGTTTTTTTTTGATTTTTATTGGTTATTTTTCCATAGGCACTTTACTTTTTTTTTCTGAAACAAAAATATTTCGACCCTCCATTTTATATTCTATTCTGCTGATTTGTTTTAAGGCCTCAAATACATCGTAAATTGATTTCTCCTGAAGAACTCCGGTATAATGGATACTTTCGCTCATTTCTTCTTGGGCAAATGTTATTTTTACGTCGTACCATCTTTCTATTATTTTGCAGATTTCTTTTAAGGACATATTATCCATATATAACTTTTTTTCCATCCAGCTTAAATTATGAGATGATTCTTCTGCTGAATAATATAGTTGACCTGACTTTTTATTAAAAGAGCCAATTTGCCCGGGCAATAAAATCAGCTGTTCTTTTTCCGAATTTTGTAGCTCCACTTTTCCTCCAGCTAAAGTTGTTTTTATTATTGCATCATCAGGATAGGCTGAAAGATTGAACTCTGTTCCCAGAACTTTAAGGGTCAGTCCATTTTGTAGATTGACAATGAAGGGGTTTTTACTTTTTTCAACTTCAAAATAACCTTCACCACTGAACTGTATATTCCTGGTTTTTTTGTGTCTGTCAAATTGGTATGTTAACTCCGAACCGGCGTTTAACTTCACTTTGGTTCCGTCGGGTAAGGTTACTTCCGAGCGACTTCCTAATTCAGTTGTCAGCTTCAAAGGGATCTCCATATTTTGAGCAACCCTGTTTAAATAAAAAGAGAAGCCAAAAAGAAGTAATAAAGAAGCAGCTGCTGATATCAACGAAATTTTTAAACGCTCATTAAATACTGATTGCTTTGAAACTTGAGCATTTACTTTTTCCCAGGCTGTATAAGTATTATATTTTTTTCTTTTGGCAAGAATACTTATTCCATCCCAGATTTTGGTATATTTATTTAAATCCTGCTTGTTTTCAGAGGCTGTCTCTAGCCAATCCTGAAGAACAGGATCGGTTATTTTGAGGTCGTTATTACTTTGCAGATGATCAACGATATGTCTCCCTATGTTTTGTTCCTCTTTCATTTACTTGCTATAAAATTTTAAAGATAAGTGCTTTCGTCTATCTTGTTAATGCAAATGAATCTTGGTTTTTTCTTGTTTATTTAAATGACACACTAAAATGAAAAAGGTCCTATCGAGAATTATTTTTTTTTAAGATGGGTCAATATGCATTTTTGAGATCCAAGCAGGATTTTAAATATTTAAGCGATTTCCAAATCTGATTTTTAATAGTTTTTACAGAGATATTTAATTTATCGGCAATCTCTTTTTGTTTTAGTTCTTCGTAACGACTGAGAAGAAATACTTCTTTTGATCGTTCAGGCAATTGATTGATACATTCCTCCAGCTTGTGAAGGAATTCTTCCTGAGTTAGACACTCTTCTATTTCCAAACAGTCTGTTATCTCCAGCTTTTCCATTGCTTTTTTACGGTTCACTTCAGAACGTAAATAATTAAAGGCACCATTTTTTGCGGCTTTAAACAAATAATGTTCAATGTTTGTATGAATGATAATTTTCTGCCGGTCGGACCAAAACTTCACAAAGAGGTTCTGAACAATATCTTCGGAGACGGAAGAATCTTCAACGATGGTGGTTACGTATGAGCACAAAGAAGCATAATACTTAAAAAACAAATGATTAAAAACCTGATAATCATTTTGTTTAATTTTAGCAATAAGTATTTTGTTCGTTTCTGTCATAAGTTAAAAACAATGCAATAATAATCAAAATCAATAATGTTTTTCATCGTACTTGCCAAACTTATTATTTCGCATTCCTGCGTTCAGCAACTTAATTAAATATTTTACGCTTTCTGCAATGTTGAATCAATAAGTCGGTTATTTGGGAAGAGTGAAATCGTAACTTTAAAACTTATTTATCATTTCTTAGTCATCAAGATGGTCGAAATAATTTAATTACTACATTTCTTTTGCTAATTTAACCATCCTTACATTAAGCATTCAAATAGTTTTAGTAAGGGTGTTCTGCCTAATCTCACTCCAAGATATAGCTCCTGCAATAATTAAAACCTGGTAAATAACCCTTCAGGAAAAAAAAGGATTGTTTGTATCTTAGAAAATCGCATCAATATCTAATTTAATCAATGAAAGAAATAAAAAGGCCAAAAACACTCATGTTGACCAACACTAATAGTTGTTCTGCTTGATGTCTACAATAAAAAAGACCACCTGTTAATACAGATGGTCTGTCATTGATTGAGGTTCCTGGCGGATTCGAACCGCCGTACACGGTTTTGCAGACCGCTGCCTAGCCACTCGGCCAAGGAACCGTTTTTAATCGGACTGCAAATCTAAAAAAAAAAGCAGTTTTACCAACTTTTATTGGAAAAGAAATTATTTACGCAATTTCTCCCAATTCGAATTTACATGTGCATGTTTTTTAGAATGTTTCCAATTTTGTTCGTTTGTTGAAATGTCAGTTGTTTTCGGATTTCTTCCCTCGTGCAGCACTTCTTTTTTTGTGTCAAAATTGTCTTTTATAGAAGCGCCCTCATTTAAGTTGTTTATATTTAGAAACATGGTTTTATCTTTAAGAATTTAATTTTTCGAATTTACGGATTAAAAGTTTGAATAATTGGATTAAATCACATGTTTTGCTGTTGCATTAAATATTTAATAACATATAGGAGAGAAATTTTATATAGGAATAAAAGGTTTGAAATGAGTTTTTTAGCCAATATTTGCGTTAGCGTATGAGTGTTACACTCACCTTTTCTATTTCTCCTCCCATTGGCGGATTTAGTTTTGATATTTTTAGCTTTATCTTTTCAATTTTTGAGAATTCCAGGTAGAGGGCATCCAGAATTCTTTTCGCTACATTTTCTAGCAACTTCGATTTGATATCCATTTGTTGTTGAATGATTTCGTAAACCGATTGGTAATTAAGTGCATTTTCAAGATTATCAGTTTCTGCAGCTTTGGTACAATCGGTATTAATTTTTATATCAATCAGAAATTCGTTACCAACAATTTGTTCGGCTTCAAAGTGTCCGTGAAAAGCGTAAAAACGCATCCCCTCAATTTTTATTACCCCCATTTTTTTTGAACGAATTTAAGAATAAGTGACAAATGATGTTAAAATATGACACTCTTAATCGTTCTCACGAATCATTTTTTAATTTTGTCCATCAACTAATGGGGTTAAAAAAACTGAAATGACAGAAAATAGTAATGGTGGGAATTCAGAATCGGGAAAAAAATTGAATTTTATCCACGTTCAAATTGAGGAAGATTTAAAATCAGGCAAAAATAACGGAAGGGTTCACACGCGATTCCCCCCGGAGCCAAACGGATATTTGCATATTGGACACGCAAAATCTATTTGTTTGAATTTTGGCATAGCCGAAAAATTTGGAGGCAAATGTAATTTGAGGTTTGACGATACCAACCCTTCTAAAGAGGAAACAGAATATGTTGAATCGATTATGGAAGATGTTCGTTGGTTGGGTTTTGACTGGGAAGACAGGCTTTATTACGCTTCCGATTATTTTGGAAAATTACATGATTTTGCCATTCAACTCATAAAAAAGGATTTGGCTTATGTTGATGATCAAAATGCAGAAACAATAAGTTCACAAAAAGGTACTCCAACCCGTCCGGGAATTGAAAGTCCGCATAGGAACCGATCTATAGAAGAGAATCTTGAGCTGTTTCAAAGAATGACAGAAGGTGAATTTGATGAAGGCGATAAGGTTTTGCGGGCAAAAATAGATATGGCATCGCCAAACATGCACATGCGCGACCCAATTATATATAGAATAATTAAAGCTCATCATCATCGTACCGGCGACAAATGGTGCGTTTATCCAATGTACGATTTTGCGCACGGGCAATCCGATTTTTGGGAAGGAATTACCCATTCAATCTGTACACTCGAGTTTGAGGTTCACAGGCCGTTGTATAACTGGTTTGTCGATCATTTGCAGGAAACGGACTATCGTCCGCGTCAGATCGAATTTGCAAGGTTAAATCTCACTTACACGGTAATGAGTAAACGGAAATTACTCGAATTGGTAAAAGATAACCATGTTAATGGTTGGGATGATCCGCGGATGCCTACTATTTCCGGCTTGAGAAGAAGAGGTTACACGCCGGAATCAATACGCAATTTCTCTGATAGAATTGGAGTTACAAAAGTGGATGGAGTAATTGATGTTTCGCTTTTAGAATATAGTGTTCGCGAACATCTTAACAAAACTGCGCAGCGTGTAATGGGAGTTTTAAACCCGCTGAAAGTGGTTATTACCAATTATCCTGAAAATCAATCGGAAGAATTGGATGCCATTAATAATCCGGAGGACGAAAGCATGGGAGTTCGCAAGGTTCCTTTTTCCAGAGAATTGTATATTGAACGAGATGACTTCATGGAAAATCCACCTCGTAAATTTTTCCGTTTAAGCCCTGGTACAGAAGTTCGATTGCGTTATGCCTATTTTGTAACCTGTAACGAAGTTGTAAAAGATGAAAACGGAGAAGTGGTTGAACTACATTGTACCTACGACCCTGCTTCAAAAGGAGGAAATTCACCGGATGGAAGAAAAGTGAAATCTACTTTACATTGGGTGTCGGCTCCTCATGCAATTAAATCTGAAGTTCGGTTGTATGACAGATTATTTAACGATGAAAGTCCGGATGGACACAAGGATGTCGATTTCAAAGAGTTTATGAATCCTGATTCGTTGAAGGTTTTAACAGAATGTTATGTTGAGCCTTTTGTAAAGGATTCGAGACCGCTTGACCATTTTCAGTTTGAGCGCCTGGGGTATTTTAATCTCGATTTCGATTCTACATCTGAAAAACCTGTTTTTAACCGAACAGTGCCGCTTCGCGATTCGTGGGCAAAGGAAATGAATAAATAATTGATATAGAAAGAGCAGGTTGGAGCCTGCTTTTTTTTGTTTTCGTGTATAATGAAACAATTTACCGATTCATTCCTTATGTTAACCGAATGTTAAACCGTATTTTTGAATGAGATAATTACTTTTGACTACATAAACCTATAAAAGACTTGTTATGGAAAGAGAGCAAAAGGAAAACAATTCGAAAGTAGTTTTAGCAGTCGTCTTAATTGTAGTCGGAATCGTCTGGTTGCTTAAAAAGGTTGGAATATATTTCGAATTTCCTCGAATCTTCTTCGAGAATATTTTTTATCCTTTCCGGCAGGTTTTTCACTGGTTAACCCATTTTATTTTTTCTTGGCCAATGATATTAATAATTATAGGGATAATATTAATGGCTGGCCGGCGGTCAGCCGGGCTTGTGTTAGTTGTTGTTGGAGGAATTTTTTTGTTACCCAAAATATTCTTTTTGCCGGGATTAACAATTTCGTTTTTATTACCTGTACTTTTAATAGGTTTTGGTGTTGCGCTTGTAGCCCGAGTATTGTGATGAATTGAAATGATTGGTGTTGAGGTAATGTAAAAAGTAAGAAAATGGAAAAGCATATTTCGTCAAACAAAAGAGTTTACTTAGGATTGTTTCTGATTGCGCTTGGTGGTATCTGGATTTTGGAGAGATTAAATCTTATTCCGGATATATGGGACGATATTCTTATTTCTTGGCAAATGTTATTAATCGGAATTGGAATCTTTGCCTTAATCGGTGGAAACAAAACAACAGGTACAGTCCTAATTGTTATCGGAGGTTTCTTTCTGATTGATGAAGTTATCACAATTCCTTACGAGTTGCGGAGAATGGGATGGCCCTTGTTGATTATTGGAATTGGAGTTGTGCTGCTGATAACTCACACAAAAAAAAGAAATGAACCACCTATTCCGGAGGCAAGCAAACAAGGGTTGGATTATTTTGATGACTTTGTGATTTTTGGAGGGAAAGAAGTTTTTGTGAACTCGCAAAACTTCTATGGTGGGAAAACTACTTCGATGTTTGGCGGTACCGAATACGATTTACGACAGACTAAACTCTCAAAAAATGGTGCTATTATCGATTGCGTAAGTGTTTTTGGCGGATGCGGTTTTAAGGTACCACCCGACTGGACTGTGAAAAACGAAGTGACTGCTATTTTTGGTGCTTTTACAGATAAACGAGGTTCTACATTAAACCAAATTGTAATAGACCCGTCAAAAACTTTAGTGATAAAAGGTTTCTCCGCGTTCGGCGGCGTTGAAATAAAACATTTCTAAAATGGACTTCCGGCACCCCTTTATAACCAACTCTCGATTAGTAATTTACTATGCCTTATTTTGGCTGGTAGCCGCAACTTTAAATGTGTTGCTTTTAATCTTTAATAACGGTAAAGATGTTGGCGTTGCAGTTGTCGAAGTTTTTACATTTTTAATTTCTTTTGCCATTATTGGTTCTGCCATTTGGTACGTTATAAAATTTAGTACGCTTGAAAACAACAGTATTTACCGGATAGTTATCGCACACTCAATTGCGGCAACTATTATTGTGTTTATCTGGATTTACTTTGGAGTTGTTGTTATAAAACTTCTACATCCCAGTGCAAAAGAATGGCTGGAGAATAGCATGGTAACTCGTGTTTTCGGTGGGTATATGATGTATGTAATTTATGTGGTTTTCTTTTATGCCGTTAATTATTATCAGGGTTTTAAAGAAAAATTACGTAACGAGGGAGAACTGAAAGCACTTGTAAAGGAAGCCGAATTGCACGCATTAAAATCGCAGATTAATCCGCATTTTCTTTTTAACAGCTTAAACAGTATTTCATCGTTAACAATGACCGATCCGGGCAGGGCACAGGAAATGGTTATTAACCTATCGCAATTAATGCGGTATTCTTTAAAACACGACCAAAACGAAAAAGTAACTTTTAAGCAAGAACTCGAAAACAATAAACTTTATCTTCAGATTGAAAAAGTACGCTTTGGAAGCAAGCTAAACCCGGTATTTTATATTGACGAAAAATGCTGGAACGCGAAAATACCGAATATGATTTTACAGCCGCTGTACGAAAATGCAATAAAATACGGAGTTTACGAGGCAACGGAACCGGTTGATATAACAACTACTTGTGTATATAACGAGGATTTTCTTAAAATTACAATTACCAACACCTACGATCCGGGTGTTCTTACCAAAAAAGGGGAGGGAATAGGTTTGAGAAATATTCGGGATCGTTTGCAAATTATTTATGGTAACCCGCATTTGTTAGAACTTCAGGATAATAAAAAAGAATTTACAGTAACTTTAACCATACCTCAAAAATAAATTGATATGTCGGAAAAACTACGTACCATAATTGTTGAAGACGAAGAACTGGCCCGTAACCTTATGAAATCGTTTTTAAAAGATAACGAAAGCATTGAAATAATTGCAGAGTGTGAAAATGGTTTCGAAGGTGTTAAAATGATCAATGAGTTGAAGCCCGATTTGGTTTTCCTCGATATTCAAATGCCAAAAATTACAGGTTTTGAGTTGTTGGAGTTGCTGGAACACAAGCCCCACATCATCTTTGCAACGGCTTACGATCAGTATGCGTTAAAAGCTTTTGAGTATAATGCAGCCGATTACCTGCTGAAACCGTATTCAAAGGACCGCTTAAACGAGGCAGTTGAGAAGGTTGTTGAACGTGTGAGTAAAGAAGGTTCAGAGTCGGATGTGGCGGATAAAGTAGCTGATTTCCCAAAAGATGAATATTTGGAAAGGGTTGTAGTTAAAGATCGGCATAAAATTCATATTATTCCTGTTGACCAAATTCGTTATATTGAGTCGATGGATGATTATGTGATGATTTACACCAATGAAGGACGGCACATGAAACAAAAAACAATGAAGTATTTTGAATCGGGGCTCAATCCGAAAGAATTCCTTCGTATTCATCGTTCTTATATTGTTAAAGTGGAAGAAATTAATGAAATTCAACAATACGAAAAGGAATCGTACATTGTAATTCTTCACGATAAAACCAAGTTAAAAGTGAGCAAAACCGGGTATAAAAATCTAAAAGAGGTACTGAATTTTTAACCGGAGAAAAGAGTAAAGCTGTTGCATTTCGGAAAGAGAAAAGCTATTTTTTACTTATTAATACGTGCCGACTTAATCGCGCGTGCATTATTTTTTTTCTTCTATTGTGATTTTTATCCTGTTCAGGGAATTGAATCCTTTGTATTTTTTCATTTTATTTAAATTAACTTCTTGACTAGAAATGTGAATTCAGAAAATATACAAAATGAGAAAAACGCTATTGTTGTTGATTACCGTTCTAATCTCTTCGTCGGTAATATTTGCCAGGAAAAAAGAAGAGGACAAAAAAGAAGAAAAAGACAAGCAATTTGTTAACAGTAGTTTGGTCAGTGGTTTAAAGTGGAGAAGTATAGGGCCTGCCTGGGCAAGCGGAAGAATTGCCGACTTTGCTGTTAATCCGGAAAATTCGAAAGAATATTACGTAGGAGTTGCCAGCGGTAATGTTTGGAAAACAACCAACAATGGAACTACCTGGAAACCAATTTTTGACAAATATGGTGCTTATTCCATTGGTATTGTTGAGCTGGATCCCAACAATTCGAACGTAGTTTGGGTAGGTACCGGTGAAAATAATCACCAGCGTTCTTTGGGGTATGGCGATGGAGTTTACAAATCAATGGACGGAGGAAAGTCGTTTACTAATATGGGTTTGAAAGAAAGCCGGCAGATAGGTGGTATTGTCATCGACCCAAGAAATTCGGATGTTGTTTATGTGGCAGCCGAAGGCTCCGCATGGGGGCCGGGTGGCGATCGCGGGTTATATAAAACTTCTGACGGCGGAAAAATCTGGGAAAAGATTCTTGAAATCAGTGAAAACACTGGGGTAAACAATATCGTACTCGATCCTTCAAATCCTGATATTTTATATGCTACTTCAGAACAACGTCGCAGAACATCGTTTACAAAGATTGGAGGTGGCCCGGAATCAGCTGTTTATAAATCGACAGATGCTGGTGCAAATTGGCAAAAAATTATGGAGGGACTCCCAAAAGTGGATTTAGGTGGAATGGGAATTGATGTTTCACCGGTTAATACAAATGTGGTTTACCTGATTGTTGAGGCTGCTGAAAATAAAGGCGGATTTTTCCGTTCTACCGATAAAGGCGAAAGCTGGGAAAAAATGAGCGACTACAATTCCAGCGGTCAGTATTACAATGAAATAGTTTGCGATCCTAAAAATGTAGACAAAGTCTATTCTACCGAAACCCGATCAACTTATACCACAGATGGTGGAAAAACATGGAACCGGATAAGTACAGACGGGCGTCATGTTGACGATCATGCAATCTGGATCGATCCGGCAGACACGGAACATTTTATTATTGGAGGCGATGGCGGAATTTATGAAACCTGGGACAGTGGTTTAACTTTCGATTTTAAGGAAAACCTGCCGGTTACTCAGTTTTACCGGGTTTTTGTTGATGATGCCGAACCATTTTACAATGTTTACGGCGGAACCCAGGATAATAATTCAATGGGAGGTCCATCGCAAAATACGAACCGTGACGGTGTGATTAATGACGATTGGTATGTAACAATGGGAGGCGATGGTTTTTGGGCTGCTACTGAGCCCGGAAATCCCGATATTGTTTACACCGAATATCAGTACGGAAATATGTTTCGTTACGATAAAAAAAGTGAGGAAACAATTAGCATTAAGCCAATGGAGCGGAAGGGAGAACTTACCTACAAATGGAATTGGAATACGCCGTTAATTATTAGTCCTCATCAAAAAACACGTCTTTACGTAGCTGCCAACAAGGTTTTTAGAAGCGATGATCGCGGAAATACCTGGGAAGTAATTAGCGATGACTTAACCGCGCAGATTGATCGGAACAGCTTTCCTGTGATGGGGAAATACTGGCCGGCCGATGCAGTTGCAAAAGATGTTTCTACTTCGCAGTGGGGTACTATTGTTGCGTTAACCGAATCCCCGTTAAAAGAAGGTTTATTGTATACGGGAACGGATGACGGGGTAATTTCTGTTACGGAAGACGGAGGCAAAACCTGGAACCAGGTAAAATCATTTCCGGGTGTTCCGGAATACACTACTGTTAGCGATATCGAGGCCGACCTTTTCAATGAGAATTTAGTTTATGCAACATTCGATAACTTAAAGCGCGATGACTTTAAACCTTACGTTTTGAAAAGTTCTGATAAGGGAAAAACATGGGTTTCTATTGGTGGAAATCTTCCTGAAAATGGCTCGGTGCACACCTTTCTTCAGGATTTTAAAAAGCCGGAACTGCTTTTTGCAGGAACCGAATTTGGAATATTTTTCACGGTCGATAATGGTAGTAACTGGGTTCAGCTGAAATCAGGTTTGCCTACCATTGCAGTTTTCGACATGACTGCCCAAAAACGGGAGAGCGATTTGGTAATTGCAACTTTCGGCCGTGGCTTTTATATTCTCGACGATTACAGTCCACTTCGTGAAGTTTCGGAAGACTTAAAAGATAAGAAAGCTGCAATTTTTCCGGTTAAAGATGCTTTAATGTACATTCAAACCAGTGGAAAAGATAACCAGGGGAGCACGTATTTTAAAGCTGATAATCCTGAATTTGGAGCAACTTTCACATATTATTTAAACGAAGTTCCAAAAACAAAAAAAGAGCTTCGAAAAGAGAAAGAGAAAAAATTATTTGAAGCAGGAGAACCCATTCCGCAACCAACATGGCGCGAAATGGAACTGGAAGATAAAGAAGAAAAATCGCATTTAATTTTTACCATTTATGATTCGGAAGACAATGTTGTCAGGCAGTTGACAAAGGCGCCGGCGAAAGGGATAAACCGGATAAACTGGGATTTGCGTTATTCTATGCCTACAAGTGTAAGCGTAACCGGAAGCTTTAATCCGGCTGGTGAAGGCGGAGGAAGAGGTCGCCGTAGCGGTGGTAGCGGAATTCTGGTTATGCCGGGCATCTACAAAGTAGGGTTGCAAATGTGGCACGAGGGCGAATTAACTAATCTTGCTGATCCGGTGGAATTTGTATGTAAAAAACTTAACAATACTACATTGCCTGCCTTGGATTATCGTGAAAATGTTGATTTTGCGCAAAAAGTAAATAAACTCGCCATCGCAGTTGTTGGAACTGAGCGACTAATAGGAGAAACCACAACTAAGGTTGAAAACATAAAACAAGCAATTTATTCCACTCCGGGTGCCAGTCAGGAATTAATGAATAAAGCCCGGAAATTAGGTGTAGAGTTGGAAGAACTCAATTTTAAATTAAATGGGGTAGAAGCGAAAGCAAGCTCCGAGGAAATTCCACCGGAACAAGTTCCGTTAAATACAAGATTAAGTGATATTACTTATACTCACATGGGATCAACAAGCGGAATTACAACCACCGAAAAACAGAATTATGAAATTCTGAAGGAAGAATTCCCTCCTGTTTTGGAGGCTCTGAAACAGATTGTTGAAACAGATATTCCTGCATTAGAGGCAGAGCTTAATAAAATTGGTGCTCCATGGACACCCGGAAGAATTCCGGTCTGGAACAAATAAAGCAGAATTTATCTTCCTCTTCGGTAGTTTGATTTTTTGGTTTTAGCAAATTTCCAGGTTAGTTTGGCTCCCATCATTTTTGGAGAACCAGGAACAAATGTTGGCACGCCAAATAAGCTTCCTGTATTTCCTGCGCTGGTGATATATTTTTCATCCAAAAGGTTGGTTGCAAAGGCCGATAGAGTGAGGTTTAGATCCGTTAGTTCAATTCCTCCATTCATATTTAGTGTTCCGTAGGCATCCTGTTCCAATCCTTCTGTATTGGCATCTTCAAAATAAATATGCGTTTTGTACGAATAGGAAGGCGAAACAAAGATCAGAACACTGGGTGTAATATTTATGTGGGCATTAAATCCAACGGTAAAACTATGTTCAGGCGATAAACGAAATGTATTGCCTGCGTATTCCTGCACCGAGCCATCTACATCCGTTGAATCGAAAGTAGCATGTAACCAGGCGTAGTTGGCAAATATTTCCAGTTGTTTAATAACTGCGGCTTTAATATTAGCTTCGGCTCCATACGAAGTGGCTCTTCCTCCGTCTTTCACAATATAATTGAATTCGCCGGTATCAGCTTCCGCCACCCAGGCACTGGTCTGAAAGTTCTTATATTTCTGGTAAAAACCAACCACATCAATATAAAATCTTGAATTGATGATGGTCTTAAAACCTGCATCGTAGTTATTTAATATCTCGGCATCCAAAACTTCTGATTCCCCTGCCGAAGTGTATTGCAGAACATTGGGCCTTCTTCCTCGCGAATAGTTAGCGAAAATATTGGTATTGTCATTCATTCTGTATTCAATACCTGCACGGCCTGTAAACGACAAAGTCTTCTTTTTGGTTTCGCCGTAATTGCCCGGTTTGAAAAACAGGTTCGGTGAGTTTCCTGTAAACATTCCAAGTGCAGATTCAGAGCCATCAATAAAAGTGCCGTTGCCGTTAAGTTTATAAATGTCAAAAACACCACGCACTCCTGCCGAAACATAAAATTTACGGTTGAGTTGGTACGTTGCGTCCATAAAGGCCTCTGCTGCCTGATTGGTAGCAATACTGTAATTTTCTTCCTGATGACTTCCGGGTAGCGGAATATAAATGGTACTGTCTAGTTCTGAATTATAATACGGAAAGGCAGAAATTAGAACCGGTTGCCCTGTTGCATCTACAAGATTATTGTTGCCCGGGCTAAAAAGGTGAATCATGCTTTGTTCGTTGGGCGAAAACCAATAGGTTTGATCCGCTTTTTCCCACCAGTAACTTGCTCCAAGCGTACCATTTATGCGACTGTTGTGCGTAAAATTACCACGGATTTCCTGGTAAAACTGTTCTGCTCCGGCAAATTCGGCCATATCAATGGCAGGAGCTGCTGTTCCATCGCCATCCCAACGTGCCGAGGAATTATTTTTTCGGTAAGAACTGACGGAAGTCCAGTAGTTATGTTCATCAATGTAATAGCGGTAGTTTAATGTGGCGTCGAAAATATCTTTTCCCGTTCCCAGATTTTCGCCTTGTTCAAGAGATGCAATACCATTAAAGATATCCGTTACACCGTTAGTATTCGGAAATTGTTTGCTCATAAATGCAATTCCCGGTGTATCATCTTTTTGATAATTGGCAATCAGGTCGATTTTATGGTTCCATGCAGGTAAAAATCGGACTGAGAATCTTCCGGCAGTTGTGTTTTTCCCGTTTAATGTACCGCCAAAAGTATTTTCAATATAACCGTCTCTGTAATCATAAATTCCGGCTGCCCGGATAAAAAGTTTTTCTTTAATAACAGGTATATTCACTGCGGCCCGAACTTCTTTTTGTGCGTAATTTCCCATTCCTGCAGTTATATATCCTTCCAGTTTATTACCCGGTTTTTTGCTGATAAAATGTATTGCTCCGGCTTGTGCGCCGCGCCCAAAAACCGTGTTTTGCGGTCCCCTAAAAACTTCCACCTGTTCCATGTCATAAAGTACTACTGAAGCTCCACTGGCCCTGTTAATGGGTACACTGTTAAAATACGTCGAAATGCTGGGTTGTGCACTGGGGCTAACTTCATCGCTGGTAAGCCCGCGAATAACAAAACTTGGGCGGTTGGCGCCCTGTTCACGAAAGTACAGGCCCGGTGTAAATTCGCTCATTTGACTAAGTTCAGTGATATTCGATTGTTCGAAAGTAAGTGCACTAACGGTTGAAACTGCAGCAGGAACATCGAGTAACTGCTGTTCACGTTTTTGAGCGTTCACTGCAACAGGTTCAATATGAATATTTTCCTTGGTAAGCATTACTTTGTAGTAGTTTTCACCAACGCGCAATTCATAATCAATGGTTTTGGTTTTATAACCTATAAACGAAACCCGTAGCCGTGCTTTTCCGGTCTGTAGATTTTCAATCAGGAAATCGCCGCTTTCGTTTGAGTTCACTCCCTTGAAAGTTCCGTCAACCGATACGCTGGCTCCGGCAAGTGGCATGCCATTTTCGTCGTAAACAATGCCATGAATATAAACAGGTGGCAAATCAGGTGAAGTTTGTTCCACTTTACGATATTTACGTTTTACTTTTCCCTTGGTTTTGGCCTGACTGAATGCGGTTGTTGAAAGAGCCAGTATTATCAGAAAGATGAAAATCTTTTTAATCATATTCAGATGTTTTTCTTAACAACGTGCGATTTAGTAAAAAGAATATAGAATTGAAATTAAATTTCAATCAACAAAAATGCAGAAACTTAATAAACAGGGTGAACCCTAAATCTTTTTGATGGAGTAAACAGGCATTTTTAACCAAATAGAAAACTCGTCAATACTGTTTTGGGCCTTTTCAAATGACTTGCATCGTTTGAGGGGGAGAATTGGTTTTTTTGCCTTATTTACCAGATAAATACGATATTCTTTTTCTACGGATTCATTTCTTCTGTTTGATCGGCTGTATATGGCATAAACTCTCTTCATCGGGATCAATGTTAATCCAATATATTTTTCCAGCGATTCCCATTTCCCGGTTTTAAAGATTCCGAAATACATATTGTACGATCGAATTAAATGTTTTTCAGTGTCAATGCTAATTCCTGAATAACTAAAAAAAAGGAAAGAGGAAATGATTATGCTAAGAGAACCAAAAATCCAGTTAGCAGCCACAAGCAAAACAATACCCATAATTACAAAAGTGATTCCCAGAAAAATGGATGGTCCTTCAAGTGTCTTGTCTATCTTGTTGTTAATGATCAAAGATTGGTTTTTTAGTTTGTTGAATGCAAGCAATATTACGAATTTATTTAATTCAGGTTCCGTTTTGATATTAGAAAATTCCAAATTATTCTAATTTTAGATTGCGTTGCTCTATGTAGCTATGCCATAATATGTATGTGGCAGCTGATTGATAAGGGGAAAATATTTTCATGTATTTAGTAATGTCATCTTTTGATTTATCCGGTGAAACCAGATTTAGTTCATAAACCGATTTAATGGTTGCCAAATCACCCGGAGGAAAGATGTCGGAGAAATGCAAACTCATAAGAAGATACATATCAATTGTCCAATTGCCAATTCCTTTAAGCTGAATCAATTTTGATCTTATTTCACGATCTGTTAATTTATTTAATTCTGATAAGATTAGATTTCCTGAAACAATTTCCTTGGCAAGGATTCTGGAGTAACTTAGTTTTTGCCGGCTAAAATAACATTCCCGGAGTTCTTCATCGGTGAGCAAAAGGAAATTTTCAGGGGTAACTTTTTCGATTTTTGTTTCCAGTTTAATGTAGGCCGCTTTTGCAGATGCCAGTGAAACCTGCTGCTCAAGTATGGTTAGAATAAGTGTGGCAAAGTTCGGTTCGCGATGCCAGAATGGCGGATGTCCGAATTGCCTGATAACCGGTTCTAGTTTTGGTTCAATTTGCGTACACCAATCGCACAGGTTGTGAAATTCAGAAATATTCCTGATTTTTTCCATCCGGTAAAAATAAAAAAGAGGGACGTAAAAAACATCCCTCTGAGAAGGCAATACCGAATTAAATAAATTAAAAGTTTTGTAAGTTTTTCTGCCTTCCGCTAAAAAAAAACGGTTAATCTTATATTTTATTATGGTTCGGTTGATTTTCTTGGTAGAAGAAATTTTATGGCACAAATTCAAATCTAACCGACATGAATTAGCTGCCTGTTTTATCTAATAAACCATTGATCCTGGTTATTATTTGCTATACTTTTTTAACGCAGCTTTAAGAATAAGAAGTGCATGTGCTAATTCATCTTTCGATATTGTAAGCGCAGGTGCCAGAGTAAGAACATTTCCCTGCGATACTTTAAAACTTAATCCGTTTTGCAAGCACTCGTACATAATTTTTTCAGCTTCTTCGGTGGCTTTTTCCTTGGTTGCCCTGTCTTTTACCAGTTCTACTCCCCAGAGAAATCCAACTCCGCGCACATCGCCAATTAAATGAAATTCTTGCTTGAATTCGTTTAATTGGTTTTGTATGAAAATACTATCTTCCTGTACTTTGGATAATAAATTTTCATTTTCGATGTATTCCAGTGTTGCCAATGCAGCTGCACAACCTACCGGATTTTTTTCGTGCGTGTAGTGGCCAATTGAAATTTCCGGTGCGATATTAAATTCAGAACGGCCAATAATTGCAGCCATCGGAAAAACTCCACCGCCAAGGCTTTTTCCCAAACAAACAATATCGGGTTCAATATCGTAGTGTTCAAATGCAAATTGTTTCCCGGTTCGTCCCATTCCAATTGGAATCTCGTCTAAAATCAATACAATATGATGCTTGTCGCAAATTTCACGAATACGTTTCCAGTAAGCTTTTGAAGGAATCTGAATATCGGTGTTCCGAATTGTTTCAGAGATAAATGCGCCAACACCTCCTTCTTTTTCAACTACGTATTCGAGGTAATCGGCATATTTTAACTGGTCGCTGTCTGAATCACCAAAAATTCCACGGTAGGTTGTTGGAGGCGGAATTCGCAAAACTCCGGGCATCATTGGGCCCATGTGTTGCCGGAAAATGGCTTCTCCTCCGGCAGAAATGGCATCGAGAGATGCCCCGTGAAATGAATCCCACAACGAAACTACTTTGTGGTTTTTGGTTACCGCGCGTGCTAATTTCAGCGCCATGCCAACGGCCGAAGTTCCACCAGGAGCAAAAAGCACCCGATAATTTTCATTTGGCATTTTACTGATTAATTTTTGAGCCAGTTTTATAGCTGGTTCGTTTGTAAAACGCCGTGTTGAGAATGGTAAAATATCCAGTTGTTCTTTAATTCTCTCAATAACAAAAGGATTTCGGAATCCTATCTGATGAGCACTGTTACCGTGAAAGTCCAGAATCTTTTTCCCTGCTGTGGTTGTAATTGTTGCTCCTTCGCATTCTCCCAAAACCTCTAGACATGGAGTTGACATGTATTGATGGAAAAAGCATTTCGAGTCTTCTTCCAACAGTGTTCTTGTGGTTTCATCGGTAATGGAGTTGTTCCATTTTTCTCTTTCGGGTGAAAAATTAATGTCTCCTTCTGTTTTAAAATTAATCGACATATTTTAAAATTTATAGCCAGTACATTGATTCTTTAACTGCATTCAACAAAACTTCAATATCTTTTGGATAGACTTCGCCAATATTTCCTATCCTGAAACACTGAAAGTCGGTGACTTTACCCGGATAAATCACAAAACCCCTTAATTTTAGTTCGTTGTAAAAGCGAATAAAATCATACTCCGGATTTTCGGGGGAAAGAAAAGTTGTAATAATGGGAGAATGTAAGTTTTCTGGTAGGAGAGGTTCAAATCCCAGTTTTTTCATTCCGCTAACCAATGTGCGCTGGTTGGTTGAATAGCGTTCAAAACGGGCGTTAACACCTTGTTCTGCTTTCAGTTCGTCAATTGCCTGGCGAAAAGCTCGAACCACATGTGTTGGAGAAGTAAACCTCCATTTTCCGTTATCGTTTTCCATGGTTTTCCACTGGCTGTACAAATCCAGTGAAAGAGAACGCGCTCTGCCCTGACATTTCTCAAATTCCTCTCGTTGGGCAATTACAAAACCAAAACCCGGTACGCCCTGAATGCATTTATTCGCACTACTAATCAAAAAATCAATTCCTATTTTTTCCATTTCAATAGGAATACCGCCAAAACTACTCATGGCATCTACAATATAAACAAGATTATATTTTTTAACCATTTTGCCAATTTCTTCGATATTATTGAGCATTCCCGTAGTTGTTTCGCAATGTACAATTGCCACATGCGTAATTTCTTTATCGTTTAAAAGAATGGATTCCAGTTCATTTAAATCATGGCGTTTCAAATCACCTGAATCAAAAATCAAGTATGATATTTTCAGATATCTGGCAATAGTTGCAATGCGTTGTCCGTAAGCGCCGTTAGCTAAAACCAGTAGTTTCCCGTTTTCAGGTATTACTGAACCGATAACTGATTCAACAGAAAAAGTACCGCTTCCCTGCATTAAAACAGATGTATATTTTTCTGGATCGCCCCCTGATAAATGAACCAGTTCAGAACGGATTTCCTGCACAATATTATTGTAATCATCGTCCCATGTACACCAGTCACGAAGCATGGCTGCTTTTACTGACTTGGTAGTGGATAGCGGTCCTGGCGTTAGCAGCAGGTACGGGTTTTCTGGTAATTCTTTTATTTGCATCTTTTCATTAGTTAAAACATACTCACACAAAAATGAATTCTTAAATACTATTTAATAATTGTATTTGAATATATAAGTTGATAAATAGTAATCTTTTTGTCGGGTAAATTTAAAAATAAAATATTACAATTTCATAACATAAGTACTAATATTGAATTGTAAAAGTGTTTGTTTATTAGTGTTTTATTTTGTTTTGAATAAAATTTGAAGGTGATAATAGTTAATTGTTAAATAGTTATATATTTGCTAAAAAGTTGAATATAAGTAAACATTATGGGCGCCGGATTATATTTGAGGATCGGTAAGAAAATTAGAGAAATAAGGCAGGAAAATAAAACAACGCTTGTTGAAGTAGCGACAAAAGCAAACGTTAGTAAAAGTCTCTTGTCAAAAATTGAAAATGGAAGAACCATTCCTTCCTTGCCGGTATTGTTGCAAATTGTCAAAGCTCTCGATACGGATTTGAATAACTTCTTCAGCGATATTTCCGATGATATCTCTTACGGTTATATGCACAAAAAGGCTGAAGATTATACATTTTACGAGAAAGAAGATTCCGAAGGATTTTCTTACTATTCAATACTAAATGAAAGTGTACAAAATATGGCTTTTCAGTCGTCGCTTTTAAGGCTGGAACCCGGTGCAAAAAGAGAAAAAGTTGTAACCGACGGCTTTACATTTATTTATTTAATCGATGGCGACGTTGATTATCTTTTGGATAAAGATGTAATTTCATTTAAAACCGGTGATTCTCTTTTCTTTGACGGGAAGATTCCGCATGTTCCGCAGAATAACTCAACAAAGACAGCAATTTTATTGGTAATCTATTTATTAACTACGAATAAAAATTAGTTATGAAAAAAGTAAAAATGGTTGTTTTCGATATGGCAGGAACAACCGTGAAAGACGAAAACGAAGTAGAAAAATGCTTTGTAGAGGCTGCCGAAAGTACAGGGCTAAAATATACGGTAGAAGAAATCGTTTCAATGATGGGGTGGTCGAAACGATTGGTTTTTGAAACCTTGTGGCGGAAAAATCTGCAAGGAGCTGAAGAATCGGTTATTCAGGAGAAAGTAAATATCTCTTACCAGAAATTTAAGGAAGTGCTTGAGCATCATTACCGGACGCAGCCTGTATTGCCTGCTGATGGTGCAATGGAACTTTTTGCAGTGTTAAAATCTGCCGGAATAAAAATTGTAACTACAACCGGTTTTTATCGCGAAGTTACCGATATTATTCTCGCACGTTTGGGGTGGGATAAAGGTTTGGATGAAAATTATATCGGGAATGCAGACAGCATTATCGATTTGTCGTTATCCAGCGATATGGTAAAAAATGGCCGGCCTGCACCGGATATGATTTTTAAAGCAATGGAAATTTTCGCCATTACCGACCCCAAGCAGGTTATTAAAATTGGCGATACACCTTCAGATTTACAGGCCGGGAAAAATGCCAACTGTCTTTATTCTCTTGGTGTTACCAATGGAACACATACACGTGCACAATTAGAACAATATGAAAATGACGGTTTACTCGCTTCTCTGAACGAATTAAAAAAATATCTGGAGTGAATGAGGCAAATAGTTGGCTGTTTTATGAGCCGGGTAAGCAATTAGTACAGCAAAAACTGAATCTGCCTAAGCCCGGCGTTGGGGAAGTTTTAGTCAAAAATACCGCTTGTACCATTTGTAAAAGTGATTTGCACACATTCACCGGAGCGCGGTCAGGTCCGGTTCCTTCTATTCTGGGGCACGAAATTGTAGGTAATATAGTTGAAACAGGTGGGCAGGTTTTCGATTATTTCGGGGAATTGCTTCGTCCGGGAGATTTGGTTACCTGGTCGTTGGTGGCTTCCTGTGGAAAATGCAGAAATTGTAAAAACGGAATTCCTCAAAAATGTTTGTCGCTTAAGAAATATGGGCACGAAAAAACAGAAGGACATTTTCAGCTAACTGGTGGTTTTGCATCGCATACGCATTTATATCCGGGAACAGCGATTTATAAATTGCCGGATAACCTGCCGGTTTCTTTGCTTGCAAGTTTAAATTGTTCGTGGGCGACAGTCGCCGCTGCTTTGCGTTTGGCGGGTGATGTAAAAGGTAAAAATGTTCTGGTTACCGGTGCCGGAATGCTGGGAATAATTACTTTGATGATGTGCAAAGAATATGGTGCAAAGCAGATTCTGGTTATCGAAAAAAATACCGATCGCCTGAAATTGGCTGGTGAATTTGGTGCAGATTTGTTTTTGCCTTCCGGTTCAGAAAGCAACGAAGTCAAAAAAGAAATTATTGAGTTTCTGGATGGTGAACCGGTTGATCTCATTTTTGAAATGACAGGTTCCAATCAAGCAGTTAAACTTGGTTTGGATGTAGCCGGAGTTGGCTCGGTAATAATTATGGCAGGCTCTGTTTTTCCAACTGAAGACGTTCAAATAAATCCTGAACGCATTGTAAGAAATCTTTTGCAGATTAAAGGTGTTCATAATTATATTCCGGGAGATCTCGCAAGTGCCATTCATTTTATGCATCGCATTTATTCCCGATATCCGTTGGAAAAACTTTTCGATTTCCACGTGTTTCGTCTTGAAAAAATAAACGAGGGAGTCAGTCACGCTTTAACAAGTTCAAAGCACCGGGTAGTGATTAAAATTTGAATAAGGCTGAAAGAACGAAATTTATCCCGGGAGAAACAATTCCTGAAGAATAGGTTCTGTAGCGCTTGTTCAGTATATTTTCTGTTCCACCTCCAAGAATAATGTTTCCTGTTAAATTATAATTGAATTTCAGATTTAAAGTCCACCACGAAGGAGAGTAGGGGTTGCCGTTTGCATTGGTTGCATACATGTAAGGCTTGTCTTGTTCCGAAGGAGCTAAATCTTCATAATCAAGTTGTCCGCTGTAATTTGCATATAAATCCACAAACAGTTTTGGAATCTCATAAATCAGGTGAGAACTCCCAAAAGTAGGAGGTGCATGTCGAATAGGATAACCATCCGAATCTTTCCCGTCGGTAAAAGTAATGTCATGATGAGTCCGCAACGAGTTGGTAAAAAGAAACTCAAAAGAAAAGCTTGCTCCGTAAACATCGGCAGCATCTGCATTAACCAAAGCTTCTACCTGGCTTAGCGTTCCGTCGTACATAATTGAATCCAGTCCGTTCAGCGTAAAATCGCGTCGAACCATAGCATCTTTCAGATGAGTATAAAATCCGGTAATCTCGAAACGCGCTTTGTTTGCATAACTGCGGATAATGCCAATTTCGAAATTCTGTGCATATTCAGGTTTTAAATCAGGATTGGGAACGATAACATTTCCGGGTTCCGAATCAAATATTTTTGAAACATCGTCGATATTGGGTGAACGAAATCCGGTTGATGCGTTAACATTAATTTGCCATTCTTTTGTTGGGTGCCAAACCAGTCCGAGATTTCCGTTAACGGCCGAATTTTTCATATCGAATCCATCAAAAGGGAAGTTGTAATAACCAGGGTCGAATTGACCACTCAGCCATGTTTCGGTAAAACGCGCTCCGGCCTGTACAATTACTTTTTCTTTCAGGTTAAGTTTGTACGAAAAGTACCCGGCAAAACTCCCGTATTTTGAATCGTCAGGATAGCGGGATGGAATCATTTCTTTTTCTTCCGTTAGTAAATTGGTTGTTGTTCCGGTTGAATTTACATGGTTTAAATAGGTTTCCAATCCGTAAAAAAGTTCATTTTGTTTGTCGATGGTTTTCCCGAAATCGAGGTTCACCGAAAAAATGGAAAGGTCTTCTTTTCTTCCGTTTCTTACCGGATTGTTAATGTTTCTGTCGTTGCGACTTTCTGTATAAAGCTGATAACCGGAGAGTAAATTGATTTTGTCAAACAGCAAATGTTGTTTTTTGTATTGTAACTCACCCGAAAAAAGTGTCCATACCTGAGGGCCGTAATACCATTCTCCGTAACGTAATTTTCCATTTCGGTAAACAATAAGACGATCGTAACGCGGAATATCGGAAGTTTGAGAATGGTTGGCATTCAGGTTTACTTCAATCGTTTCATTGGGGCGATAACGGAATTTACCAAGAATATTGAACTGGTCGTATGCAGTGTATTTCTGCACTTTTGAATTCCTGCTTTGAACGATTTTGTCTGTTCCGTCAAAACCGTTTTGTAATACAAATTCCGGTCGTAAATATTCATCCGGTCCATTTTCACCCATGTGCAAATTATCAAAATCGGTAAAAGTTGAGCTGATTAATGCCGCCCATTTTTTACTGCCAATGTTAATGGTTCCGTGAACTGTTTTTTCCAGGTTGGCACTTGAAAAGCGGGTTAAGGCTTTTCCTGAGGTTTCAGTACCGGCAAGCGTAGAAAGTTTAGGTTTTAAGGTGCTGAAACTCATAACTCCGCCAAGTGCATCGCTTCCGTAAATAACAGAGCCGGGGCCAAAAATAATTTCACTTTTTTCAATTGAATTGGCATCTAACGAAATTACATTCTGAAGATTTCCGCTTCTGTAAATAGCATTGTTCATTCGGATTCCGTCAACAACAATCAGAATTCGATTTGCTGAAAATCCCCGGATCATCGGGCTTCCCCCGCCCATTTGGCTTTTTTGCACAAATACTCCGTCGTCAATTCCTATCAAATCGGCGGTGGTTTGCGGATTGTAATGTATAACTTCCTCTGCACTGAGGGTTTTAATTTTGTTTGCAATTTCAGCTTTCGATTGTTCCCAGCGGTTTACTGAAACAACAACTTCGTCCAGCCGAACCGGGTCTTCAATTAAAAGTACAGTATTTCCCTTTTCGGTTATTTTTTGTTTGTTCGAGTTGTATTTCAGAAAAGAAGAATGCTGAAATAAAATGTTTTCGGTGTTTTCAAAAGAAGCGAGGTTTGCTTTTCCTGTTTCGTCTGTTTGAGTTGTATGTTTTTCGGAAACCAGTAAAACTCCTTCAACCGGATTACCTGTTTTAGCATTTAAAACCTGCACTGTTTGTGCTTTTAAAAGAGAAGCAAAAAGAATTAAAAATAATGTGAATAAGAATTGTTTCATCGGGTTTAATTGAATTTCGAGCTAAAAAGTGATAGTTGAATTCCGGCTGCAAATTTAGTCGATTAATTTACATCTGTTTTCAATTTCTGAAATTAGCGGTATTTGGATTGGTATTATTTGAGTCACAGTATGAAATAGATTGAGTTTTCTGTCAATTTTATTTTTTAGCCAAAGTGCATCTCACGGCCTAATGGAATTCAGATTGTCGAGGATTTTTGATTATCATCTTTTCTGAGATTTTGGTTTGGATTAATAAGTTACAATTGAAAGTTGTCTTGTGGTCGTGTTTATCAATGAACTATAGTAATTTATGAATTATAAAGCCGTAAATAATTCAGGGTTCGAATAACGACTCAGAGCATAATAGAAAGCCAATAGTTTCAAAATATAAATTTGCCGGTAGCTTTATTTTCACATTGATAAGATGTTAAGATTGGTTAGGGAACAACTTAATTTTATTTGAACGTTTGTTATGCAAAAAGAATTAGATAAGGTACATCAAACAAAATCTTTATCTTTGCGGCTTGAAATTCTGAATCATATTCAACAAAGAAAAAATGGAATATAATTTCGCGGAAATTGAGCCTAGATGGCAGAAATACTGGGAAGAAAATAAGACGTTTAAAACACCGGATGATTTTTCCAAACCCAAATATTACATCCTTGATATGTTTCCTTATCCATCAGGAGCAGGGTTACATGTCGGGCATCCTGAAGGTTACACGGCTACCGATATTTTAAGTCGTTACAAACGCATGAAAGGTTTTAACGTCCTTCACCCGATGGGATACGACGCATTTGGACTTCCGGCAGAACAATACGCTATTCAAACCGGAACACATCCGGCAATTACTACTCAAAAGAATTGCGATAATTTTCGCCGACAAATAAAATCAATTGGATTGAGTTATGATTGGGACCGTGAAATTAATACTACCGATCCAAAATATTTTAAATGGACCCAGTGGATTTTCAAACAGCTTTATAATACATGGTTTGATGAAGAATTACAAAAAGGGAGACCCATTGCGGAGTTAGTAATTCCGGAAGAAGTTAAGACAGATGGGGAAGAAGCTGTTCAAAAATTTATTAGTGATAAAAGACTTGCGTATTACGATAACGCACAGGTTTGGTGGTGCGATTCGTGTAAAACCGTTTGTGCCAACGAAGAAGTATTAACCGACGGTTCGCATGAAAAATGTGGTAACCAGGTGGTTCGTAAAAATCTGAAACAATGGCTGCTCCGAATTCCTCACTACGGAGAAAGATTGCTGAATGGCTTAGAAGGTTTGGATTGGCCGGCGGGTGTAAAAGACATGCAGCGCAACTGGATCGGAAAATCAACAGGAGCGGAAGTAGATTTCGAAATTGATGGTTTGGGCAAAAACCTGAGAGTTTATACTACCCGTCCGGATACATTGTTCGGTGCAACTTACATGGTAATTGCTCCCGAGCATATTTTGGTTAATGAAATTACCACGGCTGATAAAAAAGAAGTTGTTGGAAATTATGTAAAAGCTGCAGCGCTAAAATCCGATTTGGACAGAACCGATTTGGCAAAAGAGAAAACGGGTGTTTTTACCGGGCGTTATGCAATTAATCCGGTAAACAATAAAAGGATTCCAATCTGGGTAGCCGATTATGTTTTAATGGGATACGGAACCGGAGCAATTATGGCAGTTCCTGCGCATGATACACGCGACTTTGAATTTGCCAAAGAATTTGATATTCCTGTAGTTTGTATTCTTGATCCGAAAAATGCAGAAAACAGGGATGAAGTTTTAAGTGGCAATGCCTGTTGGACCGAAGATGGCGAGTATATTAATTCAGCCAGCAATGAAACCGGTTTGGATATTAACAGATTAAACAAAACAACCGGAATTCAGAAAACCATTGAATGGCTGGAGTCGAAAGGTATTGGAAAAGCAACCGTGAATTTTAAATTGCGCGACTGGTTGTTTAGCCGCCAGCGTTATTGGGGAGAGCCTTTTCCTGTTATTCACTGGGAAGATGGTGAAGTTTCGTTGCTCGATGATGAAAATCTTCCGTTGGAGCTGCCCGAATTAGAGGAATACAAACCCAGTGAATCAGGTGAATCTCCATTGGCAAATGCGGAAGACTGGCTGATAGTGACCGATAAAAACGGCAGAAAAGGCCGTCGCGAAACCAATACAATGCCTCAGTGGGCTGGTTCGTGCTGGTACTATTTGCGCTATATCGACCCGAATAACGAAGACTCGATTTTTGATGTGAAAAAAGAGCAGTATTGGATGCCGGTTGACTTGTATATTGGCGGAGCCGAGCATGCTGTACTTCATTTATTATATTCCCGGTTTTGGCACAAGGTTTTGTTCGATTTAGGAATTGTTTCTACCGATGAACCTTTCCAAAAATTATTTAACCAGGGAATGATTCTTGCTTTTGCCTATGAAACCTCAACCGGTGCAAAAGTATCATCTGACCTTGTTGAAGAAAAAGAAGGTAAATTTTTCCACCTGGAAACAGGAGAAGAACTGAGACAGATTGTGGCAAAAATGTCAAAATCATTGAAGAATGTTGTGAATCCGGATGATGTAATCGAACGTTATGGTGCTGATTCGTTGCGGTTGTACGAAATGTTTATGGGCCCGCTTGATGAACGCAAACCCTGGGCTGAAAATGGCGTAAAAGGGGTGTTTAACTTTTTAAACCGTGCTTATCGTTTCTTTTCAGAGCCTGAAAACATTGTTGAGGGAACAGAAGATAAAGAAGTAGCGAAATTGCTGCATCAAACCATTCAGAAAGTAGCTTTTGATATTGAACATCTGAAGTTCAATACCGGTATTTCCGCGTTGATGGTTTTCAATAATCTGGCGATTAAAAAAGGGAAGGTTACAAAACAAACTGCCGAAACTTTTGCAAAAATACTTTCGCCATACGCACCACATATTGCAGAAGAATTATGGTCGGGTTACGGAAATAAAGAGACGCTGGCTTATGAACAGTGGCCGGAAATTGACCAAAGTTTGTTACAGGAAGACACGCTGGAATACCCCGTATCTTTTAATGGTAAAATGAGATTTTTAATAGAACTTCCTGTAGATATTACTCCTGCTGATGCCGAAAAAGCCGTGATTGCAGACGACCGCTCCCAAAAGTGGCTGGAAGGAAAAACAGTCCGAAAATTTATTTTTGTTCCAAAGAAAATCATCAACCTTGTAGTTGGATAGAAAAGCACAAATGCTCAAAATATGATAGGGGACGATCTTTTTGATTCGTCCCCTGTTTTTTTCAATCCGTTGATGTTTCGATATATATGTTCTTATTGGTGATAGTGTTGGCTAAGTTTGAAGTAGTAATTTCAGCATTTGTGAAGTTGCATTTAGGATTTTTAGAGGTGGAACCAAACATGCTAAATCCGTAATTTAGTTTTCGAAATTATAAGGGAAATGGTCTTTGTTGTAAGTAGTCTGAAATCCAAAATAATAAACAAGATAATTCCGGTTGTACTTGTTTTCTTTTTTCCACCCTATATTTTTTCAATCCTCCGTTGGTTGGAAGTAGGTTGGCATGATATATTTTGGGTTCACAGCATTGTATTTATTTTCATAATTTTTCTTACGATTTACAGGGAAAAGCTTACCACCCAATTTAAAGTTTATAGTCTTATTGTTATCAGTGCAATTTTAGGGTTAACAGCCCTATGGTATTTTGGGTTTAGCGGAACTCATTATTTTGTTATTATTAGTGTTAGCTTGGCGGCTATCTATTTAGAGCGAAGAACTTCGATTATTTTAGTAGGAATTCTTTCTGCAATATATATTGCAATCAGTGTTTTTTACATTTCAGGCTACCAAATATCAACAGTAGATCTTAATCTTTTTTCGCATTCCATTCTTCAATGGATAACAATTATCTTTTCATTAATAGCATTTAGTGCAGTTTTTATTTTTGGGTTTGGTGAACTATATAACGAGCTTATTCATAATATCAAACAAAAAACAGATATGAAGAACGAAAGGGAACAGTACATTTCAGAATTGGAAATCATTCAAAAAAGGCTTGATAAAACTGTACAAGAGCTTAGTGAGCTTAACACTGCAAAAAATAAGCTCTTTTCAATTGTAGCCCATGATTTAATTAGTCCTTTCAATTCAATTTTAGGATTTTCCCAGTTGTTACATGATAATTACAAAGAATATGATCATGAACAGCGTGAGAAATTTATTTCTTTTCTTCACAGCGAAATTCTGAATACTTATAGTTTACTTGAAGATTTATTGCTTTGGGCTAGAATGCAAAGAAATGCTGTCGAATTTACTTCTTCGAACTTAAATTTGTTTCTGCTTACAACAAAAATTAGTGAAGCACTAAAAAATTCTGCCGGTAAAAAATCAATAACTATTTCGAATCAAATATCTCATGATATTTTTATCCGTTCCGATGGCTTTATGATTTCCACTATACTTCGGAATTTAATTTCGAATGCGATTAAGTTCACCCCGGAAAATGGGAAAGTAGAGCTAACTGCAAGTGAATTATGGGACGAAAACGAAGAAAAAGTTATTGAGGTGTGCGTGCGCGATAATGGTATTGGTATGACGAAAGAAACAATAAGCAAATTATTTAATGCAGGCGAAAATCGTTCAACGCCCGGAACAGCAAACGAAAAAGGAACCGGTTTGGGTTTACCTATTTGTTACGATTTTGTAAAACACCACAAAGGCGAAATATGGGTTGAAAGCGAAAAAGGGAAAGGTACAGCTGTTTACTTTTCTATTCCGGTAACGTCTAACTCGCTATCTTTAAAAAAGGAAGAGATGGTTGAATTGTAGGTTCTTTTATTCGCGCTTCATGCCACTTTTGCGCGTTTGCCTGAATTCCGGAGAAGAATTCGTTCGCTTCAGATTGTATATTCAAATCGTTATTAGAAATTTAATTATCTGTTAAATTGCTTTTTTCCTGATAATCATCACATTTTATTATTATTCCTATTTGTTCATTTGCGCCCGTTTTTAAGCAACCGTATTCATTAAAATATTTAATTTGCGATGTTTACACAACTAGTTCAAATGAACCCAAAACTGGCTACTTCTATTAAGGATTATGTAATTATTACCTTTGGTCTTCTTCTTTTTGCCATGGGGTGGCTTTTGTTTCTTATTCCAGCCGAAATAACTGGTGGTGGAGTAAGCGGTATTGCGGCAGTGGTGTTTTTTGCCACAAAAATTCCGGTGAGTGTTACATTTCTTTCTATTAATGCCGTGCTGGTTATAATAGCGGTAAAAATTCTGGGAGCTAACTTTGGCGTAAAAACCATTTATAGTATTGTAGTTTTAACCGTGTTTTTTGCTGTTTTTCAAAACATATTAAAAAAACCATTGGTGGACGATACTTTTCTTTCTGCTGTTTTAGGTGGAATGTCAGGCGGTATAGGACTTGGAGTTGTTTTTTCCCGTGGTGGCAGCACCGGAGGAACCGACATTTTTGCCATGATCGTTAACAAATACAGGAATATCAGTCCGGGCAGAATAATTTTACTGTGCGATGTAATAATAATTGCATCTTCTTATGTTGTTTTTCAATCACCTGCAAAACTTGTTTACGGTTATGTATCCATGTGGGTGGTTTCTTATTCTCTCGACTCGTTTTTAAGTGGTGCAAATCGTTCTGCTCAAATGTTTATCATTTCCAAAAAATATGAAGAGATTGCCGACTATATCAATAATGAAGCTATCCGCGGAGTTACGGTTTTGGATGGAACCGGTTGGTACACAAAAGAGGAATCTAAAGTAATTATGTCGGTGGTACGTAAAAAAGAAACCGGTGCTATTTTCAGAAAAATCAAAGAAATTGATCCGGAAGCATTTATTTCAATGGGAAGTGTAATGGGAGTTTACGGGCAAGGGTTTGAGAAACTCAAATTATAGATGATAAAAAAATGAAATTCTTTTTATCATAAAAAAATCGTTTCTAAATTAAGCCTGAATTGATACTAATTTCCTGTTTTTTTAGTTTTTTTACTTTTGCAGGAAAATACATTATTTAATGAGGAGAATTTCAAGTTTTATATCCGTTCTAACCACAGTTTGTGTTATAACAATAATTTTTTCAGCTTGTCAGCAATCTAATAAAAAGAAGGCTGAAGAGGAAACTGCCGAAAAAGTTATACATGAACCACCAGTTCCAAAACTAATTTACGGAATTCCTGCCGACTCTTTTTTAGTTGAAACCGGAATGGTAAAAAATAATCAGTATCTGAGCCAGATTTTAAATGCCAGAGGTATTGGAATGGGAGAAATAGATATGATTGCCCGCAAATCCAAACCAATTTTCGATGTTCGGAAAATTCAAACGGGCAAAAATTACACTTTCTTTCTCACTAACGATTCGCTTCAAAAGGCAAAGTATTTTGTATACGAAAATACCCCTGTCGAATATTTTGTTTACGAATTGTTTGATTCGCTCAATGTTTATCGCGGCGAAAAAGAAATTCAGACCCGGTTAAAAACGGTGGAAGGAATTATTAAAAGTTCACTTTGGAACGCCATGGTCGATAGTAAACTGGACCCGATGCTGGCGCTTGAACTTGAAAACATTTATCAGTGGACTATCGATTTTTTTGCCATTCAAAAAGGAGACCGCTTCCGATTGATTTACGATGAACATTTTGTGGATTCTACTTATGTGGGTATTGGCGAAATTTATGCCGCTGAATTTGATACTTACGAAACGCCCAACTTTGCTTTTAAGTTTGCGCAAAACGATACAGCCGATTATTTTGATGAAAATGGGAAAAGTCTTCGCAAGGCTTTTTTAAAAGCGCCTCTTGATTTCTTCAGAATAAGTTCGCGATTTTCGAACGCCAGAATGCATCCGGTTTTACGCATTCGCAGGCCGCACCATGGTGTTGACTATGCTGCCCCCAAGGGAACACCTGTAAAAAGTATCGGTGAGGGGACTGTTATTGCCAAAGCGTATCAGGCGGCAGGCGGCGGAAATTATGTGAAAATAAAGCACAATTCGGTTTATACCACAACGTATATGCATTTATCTGGTTTTGCCCGTGGAATTGCTACCGGAGTCCGGGTAAAACAGGGGCAGATTATTGGTTACGTAGGCGCAACAGGTTTGGCTACTGGTCCGCATCTCGATTTCAGAGTTTACCAGAATGGTTCCCCTGTAGATCCTTTGAAAGTGAAAGCTCCTCCGGGAAAACCTGTTAAGGAAGAATACATGCCAAGTTTTATGGCCTTAAAAGATTCGATGTTAAACGAGCTCCAAAAAATTAGCTGGGAAGAGGGTTTTACCATTGCCGAAAAGTAACTTTTGCTGGCTGCAAAGCAAAATGAAACTTGCTGAAATCCTCATTTCATGAATGTGTGTAAAGAGAAATAATTTTGATTTCCATGTTATGAATTTTTAAACCATAAGGTAAATCAAAATTAGTACGGCAAGTAGAATGAGGCTTACTATTAAAGCAATACTATTTCCTTTTTTTAACTCTTTGTCAGTCTGTTTCATAATTTTATATCTAGTTATAATTCAGACGTTCAGAGTAGTTAAGGGTAACTGAAATTCTGACGAATTTTTTACAACGTACTTTTTAATGAAAGCTACAACTTTTATATACTCGAAGATTCAAGGAGTTCACCATTCTTAGAAAGTAAAAGAAGTGTCCGGTTAAATTCTTTGTCTCTGATAATAACCTCGTATAAAACGCTCGATTTTGTATGAATGGCAATGGCGTTCATAATTTCTCCGGTTTGTTCGCACTCAACTTTTATTATTTCAGGAAGTTCATCCAGTTTCAGGTTCTTTTTATAACCCGTAAGTCCTTCTTCATCCGAAACCTTAGCAATATATTCAACTTCATTTACGTAAAAAATGGCTTCATAAAAGTCGTCTTTTACATCCCATTCAATATTTATTGCTTCAGGGAATTGTTCCATGAGTTCTTTTTTTACAGAATCCGGGATTTTCTTTGTTGATGCGCCAAATAATTTAAGCAATTTATTTTTCATTTTTTCTGTTTATCCGAGAGATGTTTTCTTTCTTATGACGTTCGTAATTCAATTTGTAACTCAAATATTTAGTCGTTTCCAAATTTCTCAAAATAAAGGTAAACAACCCGGGCACGGGCCCGTTTCAGTCTCATTTTCACGGCATCTTCACTAATCGCTAAACTTGTTGCAATTTCTTTCAACGAAAGCGAATCCTGATATTTCATTAATAGCAGCGCTTTTTCTTCCGGGTGGATTAAATCAAAAACTTTCAATAAATTTTCATATTGAATATCCGAAAGATCTGCATCGGTTTCATCAATAATTTCAGGAAGTTCATTTTCCTGGTTCCAGTTGGGGTAATGCAACTGTTTCTTTTTTCGCAGGTAATCGATAATCGAATTGTAGGAAATGGAATAAAGCCATGAAGAAAAGGACGATTTCCCTTTAAAGCCATCCAGTTTTTCAAACACCTTACTTAATATATCATTTGCAAATTCTTCGGAAAAAGTTTTATTCTTGAAAAAGCTGTAGCATTTGTCTCTTACCTTCGAAAAATATCGTTCGTAAATTATTTCGTATAGTTCATTTTCGTTCTCACGAATAATTTTATCGATTATCTGTTCGTCTGTTAATTCGTTGAATTTGAGACTTCTATTCATTTCCTTGTCGTGGTTTTTACAAAACTTCGGAAAATTACATTTTTTTTTCGTTCGTTTAGTTACTTTCTAAAAAGTGTCCGTCAAAATAGGTGAATGAAGCAAATGATTGCGAATTAGAAAAATTAAAAGAATAGTAATTAAAGATTAGAAAAATTATGAAAAAGTATTTTGTTTTATTTGCTGCTGTTGTTTTAACAATTTTTGTTACAAGTTGTGCAAAAGCTCCTCAAGCCGAAATGGATGCTGCCCAGGCTGCACTTGATTCGGCAAAAGTTGCACAGGCCGATGTTTTTATGGAAAGTGAGTATGCTGCGCTGCAAGATTCAATTAATGCTGCCGCTACCGAAATTCAGGCTCAGAAATCAAAAGTATTTGGCAATTATAAAAGTGCTCAGAAAAAATTGATTGATGTAACTGCATCTGCCAATGAGCTGATTACAAAAACTGAAGCCAGAAAAGTAGAAGTTAAAAACGAAATTGCTGCTGCACAGGCCGAAATTGCAACATTAATGGATGAAAATGCCAAAATGGTTGAGATGGCTCCAAAAGGAAAAGAAGGAAAAGAAGCGATTGAATCAATTAAGAGTGATTTAGCAACCATCAATGCTTCAACTCCTGAGGTTCAAACACTTGTTGAGAGCAACCAACTGATGGCCGCTCAAACAAAAGCCAATGCTGTTAAACAGAAGGCTACCGAAATTAACACTGAACTGAAAACAGTTCTGGAAAAATACATGAAGAGGAAGTAATAATCGAGGGTTGATTGTGGAATAAATGCCGGGGTTAACAGCTCCGGCTTTTTAATTCAGATGGATGAGAGGGAAGAGGGTTATTCGTTGGATTTTAATTCAGTTTTTAGTTGCTGTTATTTTGTTTTCAGGTTATGCAGTTTATAAGTTAATAGTTATAAAACCGCCTAGCGAAGAAGTTAACGAAGCAAGAGAAGCTATTGCTTTGGCAAAGGAAGTGCATGCAACAAAATATGCAAGTGCAAAACTGCTGAAAGCAGAGCAGCTGTTCAAAGAAACGATGGCAGAATGGGAAACACAAAATCAAAAATTTTTCATTTTTCGGGATTTTTCGAGGACAGTTGAATTGGCAGCGACCTCGTTAAAATATAGTCAGCAAGCACAAAACAGTGCCGGAACTGCAAAAAATAACTCAAAAGCGAAACTTGAAAATGAGTTAAAGGAAATAGCAGATAACATTTCCCGGTTTGACAGATTGTATAAAAAGCTTCCGCTTGGGCGGAGTACTTTTGATAAGTATAACGATGGTAAGTTAAAATACCTCGAAGCAGAAAGTAATTACAAAAAAGGTGACTATCAGAAGGGGTTGATACTGGCGGGGTTGGCAAAAGAAAAAATGGAACAAACAGAAGCCGCATCACACGTGAAACTCAATCGCTTTTTTGAAAGTTACCCTGAATGGAAAAGAAATGCTGAACGGGCAGTTCAACTTTCAAAAAAGGGACAAACCGTGGTACTTATCAACAAAATGGAATCAACAGTCTCGGTTTTAAAATCGGGCAAAAAGGTGAAAGTGCTGGAGGCGGAATTCGGTCTCAATTGGATGGGCGACAAAATTATGAAAGGCGACAAAACTACGCCGGAAGGAATTTACAAAGTGGTTGAGAAAAAAAGAGGGGTGAGAACAAAATACCATAAAGCCCTTTTGCTGAATTATCCAAACGACCAGGATCTTGTAAAATTTGAGAAATTAAAAAGGTCGGGTGAAATATCAAAGAACGCCCAAATTGGCGGATTAATTGAAATTCACGGAGGAGGAGGAAAAGGTGTTCACTGGACAGATGGTTGTATTGCTTTGGATAACAAAGATATGGATGCGGTTTATGATCTGTGCTCTGCTTCAACGCCAGTTGTTATTGTTGGTTCCGAAATAACGTTGGAAGAGTATTTAAAACAATAAAATGAACTTTTCGGAGAAAATATTAAAGTGGATAATTTTTTCGGTGGTTATTATCATCGGGCTTTTTGTCTTTGTTTTTGCCAGCCTGGTCTTTATTCCTGAAATGCAGGAATGGCGGTTAAACTCGAAACTGAATAATCAGATGGTTTCAGACTCAACAAATGTTTCTGCAAAAGAGATAAATGACCTGAAAAAGCAGGTCGATTTGCTGAATCGCAAAATTGGCCGCCTGACACCGGGAAGTGTATTTCTAACCATTAACACCACCGAAAATACATTCAGGCTATATAAAAATAACGAAGTTATCTGGCGGGGAAAATGTTCAACCGGCAGTTTTGTGGAACTTGAGGTTGACAGCACTAAAAGCTACATTTTCGAAACGCCAAAAGGTGCTTTAACGGTTCAGAATAAAATTACCAATCCGGTGTGGCGTAAACCCGACTGGGCGTTTATAGAGGAAGGATTACCTGTGCCGCCACAAAATCATGTTTCCCGCTACGAAAGAGGCGTTTTGGGTGATTACGCTCTAAGTCTTGGAAATGGTTATCTCATTCACGGAACGTTGTACCAGCGGTTAATGGGAATGCCGGTAACCCATGGTTGCGTTCGTTTAAATGACGAAGATTTGGAAATGGTTTACAAGAATATGCAGGTGGGGTCGAAAGTATTTATTTATTAGGAAGAGATGAAAGATTTTTTTAAAAACTACAAAAAGTTTGTGATTGGAGCCATTGCAGTTTGGTCAGTCCTGTTGGTTTTATTTTTTGTAAACGTTGGATTTTCAATTTCAAAAGTAAATACGGTTGGCAAGAAAATTATTTCTGATAGCAAAAATAATCCTGTTGAAATTAACTGGAATAGTAATGAAATAAGAAATCTGTATAAAGAAAAAGTGTGGATTGAACAACAACTTGCGTTGGCAAAATCGGATTCATTTAGCATGGGAATTAATTTGAAAGACAGTGTTGTACAGGTTCAGCTTAAGGGAACGGTTTTATTTCAGGGTAAGATTTTAATGCAGAAACCCAATCAATTTTTTAATAACTCGGGTAAGGAGGTTTACCTGAACTACTTTTCAAAAACTTCAGTTGTCGATTCTTCCAAAGCAAACGTACCCAAACGGCCTATCCGTAAAGTATTTGCCCCACAGATAGGAGCAGATGTTGAGCCGGCAAAAATTGATACTGTTAAAAGCGAAGAAATCCATTGGGAATTTATTACTTCCAATCAAATTCGTGTAATTATCAATGGAGTTGCTGAAATTAATGATTCTGTGCAAACTGATATTCCGGTAAAGAAAGATATTTTCTCCTATCGGTTTAAAAATGAACCGGAAAATATTTTTTCAAATCGATTCATCCCAACTCTGTTTTTATGGCTGGATGATACCGATGCGAAAGCGATTTACCGGGCGCTTCCTGAAAGGCCAAAATGTATTTTCAGAAATTAGTTATTTCGTGAGTTTGGCAAATAAATCGCGGAAAATAGCATCACGGTTTATCGATGTTGCCATCCGGATAAAATGCCTTGAATGATCGACGCTAAATGTAACCTGATCGGTTAAAATCGGGCTGTGAACCAAATCTGTTGGAATCCATGATGGATTTATCAGCCATGCAACTGCCGAAACGTCCCAGATAACTTTTGACCATGCATCGCGGCCTCCACTGTATTCAACAACAATATTGTACAGGTAATCGGAAAGTTCGTTTTTTCCTTCCAAATAATATTTCAGTTCCGGAATGGTGGTGTGTAAATGCGAAATTACGGGTTGAGTTGGCATGACAACCAATGGTACTCCCGAATTAAAAACCACCTGTGCCGCCGGAACATCCTGCATCAGGTTAAACTCTTTTTGATGAGGCCAGTTTAAATCGTTTCCTCCCAACCAAACCACAACCATGTTTTCAATAATTTTGGGCTCGATTAAAATCGCTGAAGCAATGTTGGTAATACAGCCAATTGGAACCACATAAAGTGGATCTTCAGGTGTACAAGCCAACGCTTTTTTAATTAAATCAGTTACCGCATCGCTTTTTACCGGGCGATTAACATCTTCCAAATATCGGTCGGAACCACGAAAGGCAAAATTATCGCTGCTTTTTCCCATAAATTTTAGGAGCCGGAGAATTTCCTGGTAACTTTTTTCCATACCATCTCCCGGACTTTCAGAACGGTTGTTTTTAAACGGTGCCGCATAAATCGCCTGTAAATCAATTTTTTCAGGAGAAAGCACAGCGTAGGCCAGTGCAAACTGGTCGTCCACTTCATTATAAGTGTCGGTATCGAGCACTATTTTTATTTTTCCGGTTGGAGGCGTTAGTTTTTTTATTCGAACTGATTCATCCATTTTCGGGTAATTTTGGGCAAATAATGAAAAAAAGGTTAAGGTTAGCATAACAGTAAAAATAGCTTTCGCGGAAGTTGTAATGCTCTGATTTAGTTGTAGCTGCTTCATCTTTTTTAGGTTTACTTTGATATTCAAAATAGCTATTGTAATTTGAAAATAATGAATTTTAAAAATTTATTCTTGCATTAAAAATTCAATCTATTGGCCGGTCAGTCCTCTAGAAAAGGTCCTTTTCTACTCCAGAACACTTCTACATTCGAAAGAAACCATGTTTTGCCTTTATCGTTATTTCCCTGATAAAACAGGTAGGTTTTTCCATTTGTGTCTTTAAAAATATGAGGGTGACCCGATTCGCTGGAGTTCCATTCACCCCGTTTACCATTGGCTAAAAAAGGCTTATCCGAAAGTTTTTGCCAATGAATTCCATCACTGCTTTTGGCAACGCCAATTTGTTGTGGCCAGTTATTGTAAGCACCAGCATAAAACATAAAAAGCTCGTCGTTGTGTTGAATTACAGAAGCTCCTTCAACGCACTCACCTTCCCATTCGTATTCAGGTACCATAATTGGTGAATCGGTGAGTTGTTTCCAGTCGTTTCTGTTAAAATCGGTATTTAAGGGGGCAGTTGCAACTCCCTGCATTTGTATCTTGAAATCAGGATCGCGGGTGGCAAAAAAGAGCAAAAACTGGTTTTTGAACTTAATAACCTCAGCATCGATGGCACGGCCACAGTTCCAGTCACCGGTTGGCTTGAAAATAGGATTGGTCTTGTTCCGTTCAAACGAAATTCCGTCATTGGACACGGCATGGCAAATGGCGTCATTTTCACGGTTGCCATAGGTTTGGTAAAACAGGTGAACCTTTCCATCCAAAACCAACGCGCAAGGTGCACAAAGTCCTTTTGATTCATAATCTCCGGCAGGAGTTATTTCTCCAACTTTGTTCCAATGAATAAGGTTCCTGCTTTCTGCAATTCCAATATTCCAACCTTTTATCGGATTGTTTTTATCGGCGTAGGGTGGAATGGAGAAATACATCAGGTAACGGTTTTCGAATTTGATAACATGCGGATCTTTTGAAAAAGGAACACCGATTCGTGTAGTATCCCCAAACATCATTTTTTCCTGAGCCGTAGCTGCACATAAGAGAAGAAAGAATAAGCTGAAAGTGATAGATATTGTTTTCATTCGTTTAATACTTTTATTTCATTCAGTAAAATTTCAAAAGCGGGCGATGCCATTCCTCCGTGATCAAAACTATCGAGTTCGTACAATTTTGTTTTTGTATGTCCTGCCACTTTCATCATTCTCCACATGTAGGCATTTTCTTCGTATCTGCCTAGCATTTCCCGCTCGCGGTCACCGGTAATCAGAATTAGTGGTGGGGCATCGGGCCGAACATGATACAGTGGAGCATATTCATCTACAATGGGTTGAGTGTCGGGAATTCCACGTTCTTCACGAACTGTCATGTGTGTAACTGTATGGCCGCTAAACGGAATGAGTATTGCAATTTTATCTGCATCAATATTGTATTTAGCCAGCCACTTTTTGTCGAGGCCAATCATGCTGGTCAGATAACCACCGGCAGAGTGACCGGAAACCACAATTTTGTCAGGGCTTCCACCATATTTCGCAATGTTTTCGAAAGTCCAGGCTACGGCAGCAGCAGCATCATCAATGTATTCCGGGCAATGTGCACGAGGACTTAACCGGTAATTTACTGCAACTACTGCAATACCTTTCTCTTTGAGTTTTTCCGGAATGAATTTGTTCCCACCTTTGATTCCTCCTCCGTGAAACCAGACAACAGTGGTGTAATTTTTAAGATTTTCGGGATAGTAGATATCAAGCTTACATCGTTCAGCCATGTAGTCATTATTATTTCGTTCTTCTACCGAATGATAGGGGACATTTTCTTTTATCGCATAGGTTACTTTTTCCTGTGCCGTTGTAATCTGAAAATGAAAGAAAACAAAAGTGATAAGTGAAAAACGGAAAATGTAAAACAGTTTCATTTTTGTTGGTTTATGTTGTATTTCTGAATTTCAGTAAAGATAATGGTTTGCTGACTTTGTCCTTCATATCAGTACCGGTTTTTAAAATGTTATTTAAAAAGCAAAGAAGGTTATTTATATCGATTATTAATTCTTGTTAATCAGTATTATAATGGTAATAATTATTTATTTTAGCAATAAAACCAATAATCACAAGACAAATATGAACATAAAAAAATCACTGCTTATTTATGTTGTCGAAGACAATAAAATCTATAATCGATTGATTTGCGAGTATCTGAAAAAACAAGATTATACAAACGTAAAATCGTTTGAATCAGGAAAAGAGTGCATGAAAGCAGTTAAAAATGGAGAGAAGCCCGATATTGTAATAGAAGATTATCATTTGCAAGACTCCACCGGAATTGACGTATTATTATTTGTAAAAAAACATAGTGCTTCTTCAGAGTTTATATTTTTAACAGCCAACGATAGCGTGGAGGTTGCGGTAAATTCAATCAAATACGGAGCTTACGACTATGTAATAAAAGACAATGATGTTGCCCTGAAGAAAGTAGGTGATAAGATTCATAAAATTACTAAAATGCTACTCCTGAACAAGAGAAATAAAGTAATCCAGAAGCTGATGATAGCCACAATCCTTGTATTATTCTTGATTGTAGTGCTCGGAATACTTCAGGTATTTTTTCAAATTTTTGGCCCAATCAGGTAGTAAATTGGGTTTAAAAGCAATAAAAAGAAAACGGCTACTGTTTGGGTAGCCGTTTTCTTTTTGATATTGAACGGTATTTTAGTTTGTCGTTCTTTCCAGGCGTTTTAAAACAGAGAAGATAAAGGCAGCCGAAATTAAGCAAAGTACAACAAGAATAGTGAAGAATTGCCATAACTCGATTCTGTCCCAGTAATAACCGACGAACCCTGCAGCAGCATTTCCAATGGCAGTGGCTGCAAACCATCCGCCTTGTGCAAGTCCTTTATATTTTGGAGGAGCAACTTTCGAAACAAATGAAATTCCTATGGGGCTTAAAAATAATTCAGCAACAGTTAAAATCAGGTAACAATTTATTAGCCAGTAGGGCGATATTAATTTGTCGGAAACCCCACCTTGTAATTCTCCTGGAGATGTCAACCCCATAGAACCCGCAATTAAAACTCCAAAACCAACTGCTGTAATCAACATCCCGTAACCGATCTTTTTGGGTGCAGAAGGTTCTTTCCCTTTTTTGCGTAAAGCTGTAAAAATACCAATAATTACCGGTGTTAGGAATACGATAAAAATAGGGTTGAAGTGTTGGAATTTCTGTGGAGTAATAGTGTAATCTCCTGAATGCGAACTAATGGTAAAATAGGCCACTGCAATGCTAATTACAGATAATGCTCCACCGAGCATTTTCATTTTTCCATTCTTGCCGGTAAAAATAAAGATGGCGCCAATTATGGCAAAAAGAATGGGTAACAACTGGCTCAAATCAAATAATACATAAGTACCGGGGGAAACATTGCCTAGTTGCGTATAGTCGCGTGCGAAAATAGTCATGGTAAAACCGTTTTGGTGGAATGCCATCCAGAAGAAGATGACCACAAAAAATACCAACCCAAGTGCAACCAGCCGTTCGCGAATTTGCTGAGAAGTTAAAATCACAACTTTGTCTTTGTGTTCTGTTGACTTCGATTTTTGTTTTTCGGTTAAATCGGCACTTTTGTAATACTTCCGGAATCCAATAAAAATCAGAAATGAAATAATCATACTTCCGGCGGCAATTGCAAAACCTGCGTTGTACGATTCACTTAACGTTTGAATATATGAATTGGCAAAGGCAGTTAAATCGGTTGTGGCAGAGCCCATTTGCTGTTGTGCTATTTTTGTAAATTCTCCAACGTTTTCAAGAGTTCCGTTTAAATACTGGTGAGCCATGTGTGGTATGGCTGAGTCGTATGTAAAACCTTTTTTTGCCAGAACCCAGTTGCCGATGGCTTCGGCGGCAGAAGGTGCGAAAAATGCCCCGATGTTAATACCCATATAAAAGATATTGAAAGCATTGTCGCGGTTTGCACTGTATCGCGGATCATCATACATATTGCCCACCAGTGCCTGTAAATTTCCTTTAAAAAATCCGGTTCCAAGCGAAATTACTGCCAGCGCAAGATATACCATCATAATTCCCATTCCGGGCATGGCAAGCATTCCGTAACCAATAAACATAATAATAGTTCCAAGGGTTATGGTTTTTCCATAGCCCAAGAGGTTATCTGCGATATATCCGCCAAGTAGCGGCAGAAAGTAAATACCAAATAGAAAAGTACCGTAAACGCTTCCTGCTTCAGCAGTTGTAAAACCAAATTTGGCCTGAATATAAAGCACAAAAATGGCAAGCATGGTATAATAGCCAAATCGTTCGCCCATGTTTGCAAAAAAGGCGACAATTAAACCTTTCGGATGATTTTTAAACATTGAATTACGTTTTAATTGATTTTTATTTTTTTTGTTTTAATTCAGATGACCGGCAAATATAGAAATCTTTTCAACGTTTAGTTCGTGATAAAGGTCAGGTTCAATAGCTTAAATTAAGAAATGTATACAAGTAAATCGAATAATTTTTATTTCCCGGGCAAAGAATACTGGATTTGAATATAAGGCATTTGAAATTTAAATGATTTGTTGATAGCGATTGGATGCAACGCTACATCTATAGTTCTAAAAAACTCAGGTTTAATTTTGTAATTTTACTTTAAATGAAAGATGGGGTTTCTTTACTCAAATCTAAAATGTAAAGCTTGAAAAATGAAACTGTTTACAACAAAGCAAATAGCCGGACTCGATAAATATACCATTGAAAACGAACCCATAGCCGATATTGATTTAATGGAGCGGGCATCGCTGCAAATTACGCATTGGCTGGTAAAGATGTTTTCAACCGAAACCCAGATGATTTTTTTTGCAGGCCCTGGAAATAATGGGGGCGATGCATTGGCAGTTGCGCGTCAGTTAGCTGAATTGGGCTTTATCTGTAAAATATATCTTCTTGATTTTGGGAAAGATTTAAAAGGTTCTCCGGCGATGAACTGGAAACGTTTGGAAGAACAGAAAAAAGTTGGTCTTCATAAAATTCAGTCGATTGAAGATTTTCCGGAAATGGAATCGACAGATATTATTATCGATGGTTTATTTGGTTCCGGATTAACACGACCATTGGAAGGTTTTCCCGGTGCTGTTGTTCAAAAAATAAATCAACTGGAAAACACGGTTGTTTCCATTGATATTCCAAGTGGACTGATGGGAGAAGACAATTCCGGAAATATTCCCGGAAGTATTATCCGGGCCGATTTTACACTTACTTTTCAATTCCCGAAAATAAGCTTCTTGTTTGCTGAAAATGAAAAATATACTGGGAATTGGGAGGTGCTTCCTATCCGTTTGCACCCGGCTGGCATTGCAAAAACAGAATCGGATTATTCGTTTATCGAAAAGGAGAATGTGCAGCATATTTTCTCTGGACGATCAAAATTCTCGCACAAAGGAACTTTTGGTCATGCACTTTTAATTGCCGGGAGTTTTGGTAAAATGGGCGCCGCTATTTTGTCTTCAAAAGCTTGTTTGCGTTCGGGAGTAGGATTACTTACCTCACACATTCCCAGGTTAGGCTATTCTATTATTCAAACTGCTGTTCCGGAAGCAATGGCGAGCATCGATCAGCATGATTCAATGTTTACCGAATTCCCTGACCTGAAACCTTTTTCTGCTATTGGTGTCGGACCCGGTTTAGGTATGAAAAGCAATTCAAAACGAGCCCTTTACGAACTGCTCGAAAAATTGGAAATCCCTATAGTTGTTGACGCAGATGCCTTAAATATTCTTTCCGAAAAACAAGAATGGCTGGCGAAACTTCCGGGAAACTCAATTCTTACACCGCATCCTGGAGAGTTCCGCCGGTTGGTTGGCGAAAGTGAAAATTCATTTCAGCGGCTTCAAATGCAAATCCGGTTTTCTGCCAAATATAAAATAATACTGGTTGTGAAGGGCGCTTATACAATTGTTACAACTCCTGCTGGCAAAGCGTACTTTAATTCATCCGGAAATCCGGGAATGGCAACGGCCGGTAGCGGCGATGTGCTCACCGGAATAATTCTTGGATTTTTGGCTCAGGGGATTTCGCCCGAATCGGCAGCAATTGCCGGAGTTTATTTACATGGGCTGGCAGGTGATTTAGCATCGTCTAAAAAATCAGAAAATTCGCTGATTGCCGGGGATATTATCGATTTCCTGGGCGATGCTTTTCTTTCTTTAAAATCGATTTCAAAAAAATAATTTTAATACTTTTGACACTTTACTAAAATAAATGAAGCGATGAGATATTTGGCAATTGTAATCTGTATTATGCTGATATTACCGGTTTACGGACAGAAAAAAAAGAAAGATGAAGAAACCGGTGTTCCGGCTTTTATGGAAGGGGTGGTTTATGCTCTTCCCAGAACCGGAATTAAGGTTTATGTAAACGCGGTAAAAGAAACTTTTGTTCCTGGTCCTTATGCCGGTTACGCCGACCAATTGCTGGGAATAAAAGATGCAAAAACCAGCCCTTCCGTTAAATGGTATATTACTGATGTTAAAATTGAAACAACTTCGGAGCCTGATCCTGCACAGGTGCATAAAGCATTAGGGGAAGGTGCTTACCTTGTTTCGCTTACTCCCGACGGATGTATTGTGGGTATTAATACTCCCCCGGCAGATTTTCGCCCTTCACAGGATATTACCGGCAGATTTATTCAAAGTCCGGCTTTAAATGACGGATTTTCTTTTGACTATTTTACCGACACTCCTCTGTATATTCAGGGAGATTCAACCAATAATTTCAGGCCAACCCGTGTAAGTGCTGAGATGAAAGCAGCGGAAGCCGCAAAACGTGTCTTACAAAGTCGGATGAATCAATATGATTTGGCCGCTCTTCGTATTGATGGTGAATATCCGGATGGAAAAGCGTATGAGGTGAGTCTTGCTGAATTAAAAAGAACAGAAGATAATTACGTTAGCTTATTCGTTGGAAGAACAACGGTTTCAGAGAATTCTTTTAGTGTAGATTTTATGCCTGAAAAGGCTGGTGGAAAAGGTGATGTTATTTTCCGGATTTCGGATGAAAATGGTGTAGTGCCGGCTTCCGATCTTTCCGGAAGGCCTGTAATGATTGAGATGGAAGTTGAAAACAGCCTCGTTCAAAATTATACGAATCTTGCAAAATCGGATAACCCTTCAGCAGGTGAGAGCGGCGTTTATTACCGTTTGCCTGCAATGACAAATATAAAGCTTATTAGCGATTTAAAAGTAATTGCAACAGCAAGAATCCCCATTGCCCAGTTTGGCATTATTGCTCCTGTGCCTGAAGAAATGCTTTATGGAGGTTACTCCATAAAATTCCATCCTGAAACGGGGGCGATTCAATCGATTGTTAAAAACAAACAATAAATACAAAGGGTAGTCAGTATAGACTGCCCTTTTTTTATGGTCATTTTTATAGCATAATATTTTTCTTATTTTTATCGACTTAGAAAAAATCAATTAAAATATAATTAGTATGACAAATGCGATTAAGCAAACTCTTCGCGACTCGAAGAAGGCAAGATGGATTGCCCTGGTAATACTTTCATTTACAATGTTTGCCGGGTATATGTTCACCGAGGTAATTTCGCCTCTTAAACCAATTATGGAGCGAACTTTGGCAATGAATAGTACCGACTTTGGATTTATTACCAGTGCCTACGGTATTTTCAATGTTTTCCTGATGATGTTGGTAATTGTTGGAATTCTGTTGGACCGATTTGGAATTCGATTCAGCACCATTAGTTCGGCATTGATAATGATTATCGGCGGAACCATAAAATTTGCTGCATTTAAAGGACTTATCGGTAGTTCGGACGCAATTATGCATGTGCCGATTCTGAACATGGATATAACAACCCAGGTTTTCTGGGCAGGTTTTGGGTTTGCTGTTTTCGGAGTTGGTGTTGAGTATGCCGGAATCACGGTTTCAAAAGCTGTTGCCAAGTGGTTTAAAGGAAAGGAAATTGCGCTAGCCATGGGAATGCAGGTGGCGATTGCCCGTTTAGGATCGTTTGCTCCGCTTGCGTTTGGTGCAAAAATAGCCAACACCTACGATGTTCCTACTACCGTTTTAATCGTTGTCGTATTTTTGGTTTTAGGTCTCATCGGATTTTTCTACTACAATGTTATGGACCGAAAACTGGATGCCCAGATTGTGGAAGAAGATGGAGGTCCTGCAGAGCAATTTAAGTTTTCCGATCTTCTGGTCATCATTGGAAACTGGGGATTCTGGTTAATTGCGCTGTTGTGTGTATTCTTTTATTCAACCGTTTTCCCTTTTTACAAATACGGCCCTGACTTAATGGTAAACAAATTTGGTGTAAGTGAAGACTGGGCTGGCTTCCTTCCGAGTTTGGTCCCGTTTGGAACCATGTTGCTAACACCAATTTTTGGTAGTATTTACGACAAAAAAGGGAAAGGCGCTTCTATTATGATTTTAGGTGCAGTTCTTCTTATTATTGTACACGGAATTTTCTATTTACCTTTTGTTACAAGCGTTGTTGCAGCTTTCTTTAATGTAATTTTACTTGGAATTGCATTCTCGCTTGTTCCTTCGGCAATGTGGCCATCGGTTCCTAAAATTATTCCTGAACGCCAATTAGGTAGTGCTTACGCGGTTATTTTCTGGGTACAGAATTTTGGACTTTGGGGAATTCCTCTGGCTGTGGGGATTGTTTTGGATAAAACCAATCCAGGGGTTGCTGAAGCAAAATCAGCAGGGCAAATGGTAAATTATGATTACCAGACTACCTGGACAATATTTGTTGTTTTAACTTTGTTGGCTCTTATAACAGCACTATTATTAAAGATGGAAGACAAAAGAAAAGGGTATGGTTTGGAATTGCCAAACATAAACAAGTAATTATTTTAATCAAATATGTTTTTTAATTGTTCTCCTAAAACAGAAAAATAAATTTAGTTATGACACAAATTAAAGATATTCAACCAACAGAAGTTTGGAGCATTTTTGACCAGATTTTACAAATACCGCGTCCATCGTATCATGAAGAAAGAATTCAGGAATGGGCAGAAAATTTTGGAAAGAACCTCGGTCTCGAAACCATAAAAGATGAAGTAGGCAATGTAATTATCCGCAAGCCGGCAACTCCGGGTATGGAAAACCGGAAAGGCGTTATTTTACAGGGTCACCTCGATATGGTTCCCCAGAAAAACAGCGATAAGGTACACGATTTTGTTAACGACCCGATTGAAGCTTTTGTTGACGGGGAATGGGTAACGGCCAATGGTACAACGCTTGGTGCCGACAACGGAATTGGAGTTTCGTCGGCGCTGGCAGTTCTGGCTTCCGATTCAATTAAGCACGGCCCGATTGAAGTTTTACTGACCGCTACCGAAGAAACTGGAATGGACGGAGCCATGGGATTAAAACCCGAAGTTCTGACGGGTGATATTTTAATCAACACCGACACCGAAGATGAAGGTACTTTCAGCATTGGTTGTGCTGGCGGAATTGATGTTACGGCTACTTTTAAAAATAAGCAGAAGAAAACCGATAAAAAATATACGGCTTTTAAACTGAGTGTTACAGGATTGAAAGGTGGTCATTCCGGAGTTGATATTCATTTGGGAAGGGGAAACTCCAATAAGGTTTTCTTTCGAATATTAAAAACACTTGCTGAAGAGTTAGGTGTTAAACTTGCAAGCGTTCAGGGGGGGAGTTTGAGAAATGCCATTCCGCGTGAAACCTTTGGTGTTATTTTAGTCAGTCCGAAAAAGATTGAAAAACTAATGGGGCTGGTTGAAGAACTGGCAGCAACCATAAAAGCTGAGTTAGCCAATGTGGATCCCAATTTGTCAATTGAATTGGAGGCAACCAAATTGCCAAAAAAACAAATGTCGGGCTCGTTGCAAAAGAAACTTACCAACTCAGTTTGGGCAGCACCGAATGATGTGGTGCGAATGAGTGATACCATGCCGGGTACGGTTGAAACTTCATCAAATCTGGCAATTGTAAATTCCGACAAGAAAAAAGTAGTGGTAAGTTGTTTGGTTCGCAGTTTCTCCGAATCAGCAAAAATGGGTTTGGCATCCCGTCTTGAATCGGTTTTTTCTTTGGCTGGAGCGTGTGTAAAAACTTCCGGTAGTTATCCTGGGTGGCAGCCGGATGTTAATTCCGGAATTCTGGAAATAATGAAAGGTTTGTACGAAAAACAGTTTGGCAAACAACCCGAATTGCTGGCCATGCACGCAGGTTTGGAATGTGGTATTTTAGGGGCTACCTACACCAATTGGGACATGATTTCCATTGGGCCGACCATAAAATATCCTCACTCGCCCGATGAGAAAGTAAATATTGAAACTGTTAAAAAATACTGGGACTTCTTGTTGAACACGCTGGCAAATGTTCCTGAGAAATAAGCAGGAGATATAAATTTCAAATTCATGAAAAGGATGTTGTCTGATGGAAAGACGACATCCTTTTTTTATTTCGGTATTTTTTGTGCCGATTTTTCTCCAAAACGTATTGTTCCTTGTTCCGGAATCAGGGTTCCGCTATTTTCGTCGCGCCCCTGAAGTAAATATTTTACTCCGTTTTTCCCATAATCAACAATGGCATTTTTTACCAGCTTTTCCAGTGGTTTTCCTTTAAAATTTAACCGGTTAAAAATAAGACCGGCTTTCAATCCGTTAAAATCGGCCAGCATGTTTTGGTCGCCTTCGCTGTCACCTGCAATAAAAACAGGATCGTAACCATATTTCCCGGTTGGCCCCGAAAGTAATTTCTTAATAACTTCTGTTTTCCCTTCTCCCTGTGTTTGAAAGTAGCCCTTTTTAAATTCAGGAAGAAGTTTCCCGTATTCGTCACGTTCCAACTCCATCGCAATAATTTTGGAAGGGGTAATTCCATACCCAAAATCGGGGTTTGTAGAAATTCCTTTTATAACATCGATAAAAGAGGCTGAGCAAATCCAAATATCAAACCCGGCTTTTTCCATTTCTTTGTAAAGTTGCTGCAATTCAGGAATGAGTCGTAGTCCGTTTTTCCAACTCACACTTACTTGCCCTGAAAGTTGCCTGTCAAGTTCACTTTCCGAGGGACTTTCCCAAATAACAGTTTCAATTTTCTGTGCTAGTTGCCATTTTACGGTTTCCACTGTCATTGCCGCAATTTTGGGTAAATCAAGTCCAGCAAAAAGATAGGTTACCCACGGATAAGCAACTCCTGCACCGAAAGTGTTATAAATTGCATCGTAAAGAAACCGCACCTTGCTTCTGAAATTCAGATAATGCGGGTGGGCTTTTATTTCATCTTTTGTAAGCGAGCCATTTCCACTTAACGGACTGTAATTATTATAAATCCAGGTGTAACTTTTAACAATATCTTCGGCAACCTGAGCCGTTGTTATTTTTTGTTTTTCTGTATTCGTATCGGCGAGTTCTGCACTTATTTCTACTTCCGTTTGTAACGCTTTTTTCAGTATTTCCGGAGTGTAACCCAACAAAAGATTTTCGAGCTGATAAATTAGTGTGGCCTCCTGGATGTCGAGAAAAATGGAAGTATTATCCCAGTCGAAAATGGCGTAAGGCGGTTTTTCCTGATTGTAAAATTTTCCTCCTTTGCCGTAATCCGAAATAAGTTTCTCTAATTGCTGTTTGTTAAATGCATCCCAGTTTCCTGAAAGTTCTGTTGTTGTATTTTTTTTCGGAGAATTTATTGCAGAGTCAAAGTTGTTCATTCGTTTTTCTTTTTATTCCAAAATTAGAACAGGCTTTCCTGCTCCTATAAGTTTTTGTCTATAATTTTAGCTTAGATTTTCCTCGCGGAAAGTTTCGGCAAATTTGGGTTCCGACACAAAAATAAAATTTAATAGCAGAACCGGATGCAGGACTGGTATTTTGGCACTGAATGTTTACAACGATTTCATTAATGAGGAAACAACACAAGTATTCTCACTTGTAAAAATGAACAACCCCTAAATTTTAAGTTTTAATTTTATGATTAAACAAGTAAACTTCCCTGTTCGTCGAACTCCCAAAACGGCGCCCAGGCAATTTCCCATGCATAACCATCAGGATCGGAAAAATAAGCATCGAATCCGCCCCAGAATGTTTCGCGGGGTTTGACAAGCGATTTCGCTCCGTTTTTTATTGCCCTGTTAAATATTTCTGTAACGGCTTCTTTTGTATCCTGGTTAATGGCAAGCGTTATTCCCGAAAATCCGGATCGTTCAGCAGAAATTCCGGCATCTTCAGCAAGTTTGTCTATCGGGTAAAGTCCGAGTATTATTCCTCCATGACTAAAAAAAACAATATTTTCGTCGCTGCCTTTTGCCGGTTCCCAACCCAGTGCATTTCCATAAAAAGTTTTCGATTTCTGAAGATCCTTTACACCCAGTGTTACAATGTTTAATCGTGGTTTCATGTTTTTTTTATTGCAATTTACTTATTTCACAAAAATTTTGTGTGGGCGTGGAATTCCAATTTTTTAAAAAGATATTCTCCGGAAGGAAACTTTTTTCCAATTTCATTCTGTAACACACATTTTTATCGCCATCATTTTTCTTTTGCATTTATTTTTGGTTAATTAGGTGCGTTTACCAATGTGGGTTATGGAAAAAAAATCAGTTGTACTTTTTTGTCGTTGCAAAGCAAATATTATTTCATCCGAATCGATGGAGAAAATTGCTGCAGGGTTAAAAAACTTTGACACCAATGTTTATGAATTACAGGACTTATGTGCATTAACTATTAATGAAAAAGATGTTTTAAACACCATTGGTAAAGAGTTTCAGCAGAAAATTATTGTGGCCTGTTATCCGCGTGCCATTAAAAATATGTTCAGGCAAAACGGGATTGATTTTGGAGAATTTGAGGTTTTGAATTTTAGGGAACTTTCTGCTGAAAAAATTTTTGCTAAACTGGAGAATGATTTTCAATTGAAGAAAGGCGAGGCGCGTTACCAGGTTCAGATTACCGATTTGAATGTGCCGGCCTGGTTTCCGGTTATCGATGAATCATTGTGTACATTGTGCGGAAAATGTGCCCGGTTTTGTTTGTTTGGCGTTTATAGTTACGATAAAAAAAGTTTAAAAGTGGTCGATCCGCTGGCTTGTAAAGATAACTGTCCGGCATGTGGAAGAACCTGTCCGACTTCTGCCATCATATTTCCACGACTGGCAGAGAATACGGTTCTGGCTGGTGACGAACCCAACGGAAAGCGTATTGCGGTTGATAAAGGAAGTTTGCTTTCAACATTAAATGCGAGAAACCAGAATCGTCGCAACATTTTTCGGCAGGGAGTTGTTGAACAGGCGGAAGAGGAACGAAGAAAAGCACTTGAAGAATTTAAAAATGGCTTGATTTCCAGGAAAAATGATTAAACGAATTCTGAAAAATACCGATAGAAAGTGCCTCTATAAGTTTGTGTATAACATGGGAGTAAAAGGCTCGCTTAGTTTTGCACGATACCAGAAACGATTGAAAAAAGGCGATTTCTTTCCGGCTTTTCATTTTATTTCGGTTACCGATGATTGTAATCTTAATTGTCAGGGGTGCTGGGTAACGCATAAAAAGAAAAATGCCCGTATGTCGCCCGAAACGCTGAATAGTATTATTGAAGAAACCAAAGCCAAAGGTTCTTATTTTTTCGGAATTCTGGGTGGCGAGCCGTTAACGTACAAACCACTTTTCGAAGTATTAAAAAATCACCCCGATTGTTATTTTCAGCTTTTCACAAACGGAACTTTGCTAACTCCAGAAGTTGCTGAAGAGTTGAGAAAAATATCGAATGTTACTCCGCTGATAAGTTTCGAAGGAGATGAAGTTGTTGCTGATGTCCGTCGCCGTGGAAAAGATGTTTATCGGAGAACAGTGGAAGCCGTTGAAAACGCAACCAATGCCGGATTGATAACCGGTGTTGCGATGAGCGTTTGCAAATCCAATATCGATTTGGCACTGTCTTCTGAATTTATCGATTCGCTGATTCAAAAGAATGTGGCTTATCTTTGGTATTACATTTATCGTCCGGTGGGTGCTGAATCAACGGTGGAACTTGCCCTTGATAAATCTGAAATTCAGAAACTTCGGCAATTTATGGTGGATGCCCGCTCACAATTCGATATTGCGATTATTGATGCTTACTGGGATCATGATGGAAACGGACTTTGTCCCGCAGCAACCGGATTAAGCCACCATATCAATGCTTCCGGTTTTGTAGAACCATGTCCTGTTATTCAGTTTGCAGCGGAAAATGTTGCTGATAAACCACTTGAAAATATCTATAAAGAATCGGTTTTTTTGAAAGCGCTGAGGAATGAGATTCCTGGAAAAACATCGGGATGCATTGTGATGGAAGACCCGAAGTGGCTGGTGGAAATGACCGAAAAATATAATGCGAAGGATTCGTCGGGAAGAGAAAATGAGGCGGAGCGATTGAGAAATATGTCTCTTGTGCCAAGTCATGGTTCAGGGGTGCCAATTCCGGAAAAAGGCTGGATTTATCGCTTTGCAAAAAAACGTGCATTTTTTGGATTGGGTGCATACGGATAAAAAATGGCAGCAGGAAAACGCATATTAAAAGTTCCGAAAGAGAAGCAAATCCGCAATTTATTGCAGAAGGAAGTTGCTGCGTTTGCTGCCGAAAACAGAATTTTGCCTCCGGCTTCTTTTGAAACTCTTGAGAGAAAAGCGAAAGAATTGCTCGGAAATCTGGAAATGAATGAAGAGTATCTCGATTTCACAATTGTTTTATTAGGAAATGAGACCTGGCGCGAAGTGGTAAATGCAACGCCTTATCACCGCCGACTGCTTTTGCTTCCGCAGTGTTTGAGGAATAATCTTCAATGCAAAGGAGTTTTTGATGAACTGGGGCTGATTTGTGCCGGTTGTAAAGGTTGCCAGATTGACGATATTCTTGGTAAAGCAGAAGAATTGGGTTATTCCACGCTGGTTGCGGAAGGAACAACAGTTGCCATCGGATTGGTTGAGGAAGGTTCTATTGATGCGGTTATTGGGGTAAGTTGTATGCCGGTGTTGCAAAATTCGTTTGCTCCGGTTTCGCGGGCAGCAGTGCCGGTTATTGGATTGCCGCTGCTTTTTGATGGTTGTACCAATACTTCCATTGATTACGAATGGTTGTTTTCCGAAGTGGAACAAAGGGTTGAAAACAATGAGTTAATGCCACTTTCCGTTTCGATGATAAAAAACCGGGTAGAAGAATATTTTCAGGAGGAGAATCTCAGAAGCTTTTTCCCCGGGAAAACAGAAACCGAGAAACTGGCTTTAAAAACGATGGCTTCGGGTGGACAACGAATGCGTCCGTTGCTTTCTGTTTTGGGGTACCAATCCTATGCTGAAAATATCTCCGAAGAAATTCAGTCTGCGTTGGCTGTAATAATCGAATGCTTTCACAAAGCGTCGTTAATTCATGACGATATTCAGGACAATGAAGATTTTCGGTATGATCAGCCCGCGCTGCACCGGGTTACAGGAATTCCGGTAGCAATAAATATTGGCGATTATTTAATCGGGAAAGGTTATCAGTTATTGGCGAATGTTCCGTGCGATGCCGGAGTTAAAGCCAATTGTTTAAAAGTGGTGGCAACTTCGCACATTAATCTTTCTGAAGGGCAGGGAGCTGATATTCTTTTAACCGAAAATATTTCACAAAAATCGGTGGAGGATGTTTTAACGATTTTTGAAAAGAAAACAGGAGAAGCCGTAAAAGTAGCATTGTTGGCCGGGGCAATTGCCGGAAATGCCCCCGAAGTGGAACTAAATATTTTGTCAGATTTTGCTGAATACTTTGGTATTGCTTACCAGATTCGTGATGATTTGAACGAGCTGCGCGAAACGAACGAATTGAAACACGCGTTTGATTTTCCGTTTTTATTGTCGTTGTTAAACCAGAGTATAAATGGACATTCACCAACGTTTCCCGATATTCTGGATACTAAAGATTTTGGCGTTTTGCTGGAAAACTTTAAGATTTATGAAACCGAAATTACTGCCGATCGGTATCTCGGCGAATACATTCAAAAATGCTACAAAGAGCTGGATAAACTGCAAAACCGGAAATTGCGACTGAGTTTATACAGCGTAATGGGTAAAGTCTTTAAATCATAAAGTGGCCGCCAGAAAATTATACCAGCCTGTTTATCGTCAATTTATTTCTGAAATTGAGAAAGGGTTTTTGTTGCTAGATGAACCAAGTAGGACTGAAGTAATAGCTTTCGTAAAAACTCAGCAGCATAAAAACGGGGCTTTTGTCGATCGTGCAGGAAGTCCTGATTTGTACTATTCCTTATTTGGAGGCTGGCTTTCGAAAGCATTGAAACTGGATGAGCAACAAGAAAATCTGAAGCAATATCTTTCGAAACAAAATACGGATGAAGAAAAAGTGATCGATCGGTTTTCATCTTTTATAATTCGTTTATCGCTGGGTGAACCCAATTTTGCAAAACCTTCATTTTTTGAGTTGGTTCGCTGGCTTTCGAAGAGAGGGAGAAATTTGAATGCAGCCTACCGCTTTTTTCTGTTTATACTAAGTTTCGATGCTTTGTTCGGGCAAAACCGGATGGTTTATTTTTTTGTTCGGATTCTCCTGAAATTTTATAAGCTGTCTGGTGATTTGCCTTGTAGTTTTTCAGCCGCTTTCATAATGGCAAGATTTTTAACCGGAAGAAATGGAAAGCAGGAAACGGACTTATTATTGTCTTACTTTGAAAAAGGGAAAGGTTTTAAAGTTTTTCCTGAACAGAAAAATGCCGATTTACTTTCTACGGCTGTTGCCCTTTTTGTATTAAAAAGCAGGGGAGAAGATATACGGACACTTGCCCCTGATTGCCTGAGTTTAGTTCAGGACAATTATGATAATGGCGCTTTTTTGTCGGGTGATGGAGATTCTTATCGCGATTTGGAATATACGTTTTACGGTTTACTAACTTTGGGAGTACTTCAGAAATAAAAAACTGTAGATTTTATTGCATGATAAAAGCACTGCTAATTATAAGACTAAAACAAATTTACAGGGGAGTTAACGGAATTGGTTTGTTTCGCATACTTTTTTTAATCGCTCTGCTTGTATTGGGTGGTGTAGTGCTTTATGTAAAAAGTGCAGAAGAATTAAGCGCAAAATATATAAGCGTTGGGTTGCTGCTTTTAATTCTGTTTGTTCAAATAAAGCGGGAAGACAAAATGTTCCTGAAAACACATTTTTCTTCGTACAAAACCTTAGTTTTTTCTGAATATGTTGTGTTGGCTCTTCCTGTTGTTATTTGTTTTTTGATTCATAAACAGTGGGTTCCGTTGAGTTTTCTGGCGGGGTTATTTATTGTACCTGGTCTCGAATTAAAAACAAAATATTCAAATTTAAATACCAAACTTCAAGAGTTAATTCCTGCTGATGCAGTTGAATGGAAATCGGGAGTGCGGAAACATTTTTTTATTTTAATTCCGGTTTGGGTCATCGCAGCGTCAACTTCATTTTTCATCGGAAGCGTTCTTGTTGCAATTGTTATTTTAGGATTTTTGATTCTAAGCTTTTTTGAAAAATGCGAGCCTTACCAGTTTTTGTTGTCATACGAGTTGAGTGCAGAAAAACTATTAATGCTGAAAGTAAAACGGCAGGTTCAATTATTCTCGATACCTGTTCTTCCTTTAGTAGTGCTGTTTATTTTGTTCCATCCTGAAAACTGGTATATTCCGGTTATCGAGTATGTAATTTTTTGTTCCCTTCTTGTTTTCAGTATTATGGCGAAATACGCTTTTTTTGAATCGAATGCAAAATCTCCGGCGGCTCAAACTTTTGTGGCCATTGGGGCAGTAGGAAGTATTGTTGCAGTTTTGCTTCCGGTTGTTTGGATTTTAACGATTTGGTTTTACATAAAATCAGTCAATAACCTGAATTTTTATTTAAATGATTACAATTAGCGATCTCTCGATATCTTATAATAGCAAAGAAGTTATCTCCGGTTTGAATTTGGCGATGGAGGAAGGAGCTATTCATGGCATTGTTGGATTAAATGGAGCCGGAAAGACCACACTTCTTAATGCATTGTTCGGATTGAAAAAGGCAGACGCCGGAACTATTCTTTTTGATAATCAGAAAATAAATAAAAAGGCAATTTCGTATTTGGTTACCGAGAACTTTTTCTACTCGAATATCACAGGGCGCGAGTACTTGAACCTTTTTAAAAATGAAGCTTTTAAAACGGAAGAATGGAACCGGCTTTTTGGCCTTCCGCTGGATCGGATTATTGATGGATATTCAACCGGAATGAAAAAGAAACTGGCTTTGTTGGGAATTCTGAAACAAGACAAATCGTTGATGATTCTTGACGAGCCGTTTAACGGACTGGATATTGAAACAAACCGCATTATCCGAATGATTTTATTGCGTTTAAAGGAGAAAAATAAAACCATAATTGTTACTTCACATATTATTGAGACATTGACAAATTTGTGCGATTTTATTCACTATTTGGAAGATGGCGTAATAAAATTTACAAGAGACAAAAGTGGTTTCTCCGAATTTGAGCAGGAAGTTTTTGCAAAGATTGAAAATGAAAATGTTGAGCTTATAAATGAACTTACGCAATAAGAAATGAATAGTGCTCCAACACAAAATAAAATAAATGAAGTAGGGCGTTTTGTTGCGTCGGCATTAAATGCCGAAGGTTTTTGGGAGGGCCGGCTTTCATCGAGTGCGTTAGGTGTGGCAGTGGCAGTGGCAGCTTTGCATTTTGACGATGCGAAGAAAAACGCATTGGAAATTCAGAAAGGAATTTTGTGGTTGCAGAAAAACATTAACATTGACGGAAGTTATGGCGACACACCGGAGAGCCCCGGAAATGTAAGTACAAGCTTGCTGGTTTACGCCGCCTTGAATTTGTATTCCGCAAAAGATAAATCGGTTGAGGAAACCCAGGGAAAAATAGCGGTTTATCTGGCTTCCTTAAAAATTGATGTAAATTCTCCGCAAGTGGCGGAATTTATTCTGGCCCACTATCAAAAGGATTACACTTTCTCGGTGCCAATTTTGGCTATGTGCGGACTTTGTGGTGTGCCTGGTGAAGACGCATTTAACCATATTCCACAGTTGCCTTTTGAGCTTTCTTTGCTTCCGCGCCGTTTCTACCGACTGCTGAATTTAAGTGTGGTGAGTTACGCTATCCCAGCTTTAGTGGCGGTGGGAATTGTTATTTTCAAAAAGAAGAAGCCGAATCTGTTCTGGAAAATTATCCGAAAATTTTCCATTCAGAAAGCAATGCATATTTTGCACCGGATGTTGCCGGAAAGCGGTGGATTTCTGGAAGCAATTCCGTTAACTGCTTTTGTGGCGTTGAGTTTAATCAATTCGGGCTTTGCTGAAACGGAAGTAGTCAAAAAAGGAATACAGTTTTTGAAACGAACGCAACGCGAAGATGGCGGCTGGCCTATTGATGTAGATTTGTCAACCTGGGTAACATCGCTTTCAGTAAAAGCTTTTCAGGAAAATCTGAATGGTTTTCTTACTTCGGATCAACAAGACAGGATTGCCGATCATTTTAAACTCATTCAGAATAAACAGGTTCATCGGTTTAACGGAACAGGGCCGGGTGGCTGGGGCTGGACTAACTTTTCAGGTTCGGTGCCCGATGGAGACGATACACCGGGAGTTATTCTGGCATTATTAAAACTTCAGCCTAAAGAAAAGGTGAAAACCGAAGTGCTAAATGGTGCAAAGTGGTTAAACAAACTACAAAATAACGATGGAGGTTTTCCAACTTTTTCGAAAGGGTGGGGAAAATTGCCATTCGACCAAAGTTGTTCCGATTTAACAGGCCATTGTTTATTGGCGGTTTCATCGGTTTTGGAAACCTATGGTAATGAATTAAAGAAAAACGACAGAAGGATTCTGGAGAAAGTTTTTGATGACGCTTTAAAATATTTAGAGAAAGCACAATCGGAAAATGGAAGCTGGTTGCCTTTATGGTTTGGAAATCAGTTCGCGGAAAATCATACAAACCCGATGTATGGTACTGCAAAAGTGGTAACCTATTTAAAAGATACAGTATTACATCAGTGGCTTTCTTCCCAGTTGAAAATAAGGCTGAATAAAATGGTCGCAAAAGGGAATAACTTTCTGGTTTCGGTTCAGAACAACGACGGAAGTTGGGGGGGGGATAAAAACATTCAGGGAACGATTGAAGAAACGGCGCTGGCGGTTTCAGCACTTATCTCAGAAGAGAACAGGGAAATTTGTAACTCAGGACTTATTTGGATAGAAAATTTTATTCAGGAAAATGGTTTTAAATCTGCGCCTATTGGATTGTATTTTGCTTCTTTATGGTATGATGAGAAAATGTACCCGGTGACCTCCTATCTTGAAGCATTAAGCAGATTTCAATAGTAAAAATTTTTTGAAGATAAATGCAGTATGATGCTTAACAAAATTTTTATTGGCGACTTGTTTCAGCTTGTTTTAAGGAACTGATTATTAAAATGTGAAATAGAAAAAGGCTTTTATAAAATTGTATTGTGAAAGCCTTTCATGTTTTGTAAAACTCTAAACTGATAATCAAAAATAAGAAATGCTTACATCTCGTGCAGCTAGCGTGTATTTTAATTTTTTAGAACAAACAATGAAATGTTGAATGTGATTTTTATTTATGTCAATCAAGGTCAGAATTTTGCGAGTTGGGGTAACAGAAGCGGGTTGAGAATTTACAGGGGCGGATTTGTTAATATTCTTTCGGTATCATGTTTATTGTTTCAGCTTCAGTGGTCAGGTATTGGCCCATCAGGTTTGCCGTTAAACACGAGTGGACAGGAATAATTTCAACCAAATCGCCGATTCCAAAATTCTTAAACTGATTTTGGGTGACTTTAATGATACCGTGTTCCTGCGAAAGCTTGGATACATAATTCAGAGGAGGAAGCAGTTCCCGTTTCCCCTTTTTATTAATGACAACCCGGCCAAACATCTGCTTGCCATTGATATTTATAATCGAATCTTTTGATAGATGGATTGCTCCTCCGTAAATAACAATTTCGTTACGCGACAAATGTTTTGATACAACCGGACAAACCAATTTTACTGCAATGTCGTCAAAAGAACAAACTCCCAGGTTTTGTTGCATTAAATCGTAAAATACAAAGTTCCCGGGGCGAATTTCATCAACTCCATCAAAATTAGTACAAACCGAAGCGGAAGGGGTATCACCCATGCTTATTTCAATATTCGGATATGATTTCGAAAATTTCTGTTTCAATGATTTCATTTTCAGGAGTGCATCAAAATGGCTGGTGAAAATCTCGTTCACCGATTTCGCCTGGTAGGTGTGTCCTGCATGAGTAAGAAATCCTTTGAAAGCCAAATGCTTGCTGTTTTCAATTTGGGCCAGAATCGTTTGTATCGATCCTGTTTTTGATGGCGCAATGCCTGTGCGGTGATAACCAGTGTCAATTTTTATGTAAACACCCAGCGGATTCGAAATCTTTTTTGCTAAAGCTTCTGCAGCTTCTTTATTTTCAATAAGAACATTGAGTTTTATGTTGGCCGCAAGTCTGTTAATGCTCACAATCTCCAAAACGTTAACCGGAAAAGCAAGTGTAATATCTGTCCAGCCATTGGCCGCAAAATGTTCAGCCATACGAACCGAAGAGACTGTAATGCACTCCACGCCGAACATTTTAAACCATTCTCCAATTTTTGCAGATTGATGGGTTTTGAAGTGAGGCCTGAATTTTAGTCCATGTTCAGCTGCTTTTAAGGCCATTCTTTCGATGTTCCTTAAACAGATTTCTTTATTAAGTACCAAAGTGGGTCTGGTTATTTCGGGCATTTTCAGGCTTTAAAATTTCGATTTAATAATTCTTTGGTCAATAAATTCCGATGCTCTAATAATTTACCGGAAATGCCAACTTTGTATATATGAGGACTAATAAATCGTTTGTGTTCATCGGGCAATAAAGCAGCTCTTTGCAGAACATAATTATGAATTTCGGTTAGCTCCTGTTTTTGGAGACGGATGTTGCCATGAGAAACAACCATATGTAATAGTGGTTCATATTTTAAGCCAGTAAGAGTAGTGTTTTTCTCTGGATAAACAGAATGATAAATTTTCTCAATCTGGTCAGGATGTTCTTTTTCCATTACTACTGCATCGCGATAAAAATTCCCATTTTCATCAAAATAGCGATAAAGCGTTTTTTTGCCCGGAAGTGTACTTTTTGCTACATTTTCCGAGAATTTCATTTTTGGAGAATCATTAATTGCCGCCAGTTTATAAACACCATCAAGCGATGCATCACTCTTTCCGGTAACCATTTCGGTACCAACTCCAAACATGTCGATTGGTGCATTTTGATCTTTCAGTAAACTGTTAATTACAAATTCATTTAACTGGTTTGAGGCAATAATTTTTACATCTTTCAGTCCGGCAGCATCCAGTATTTTCCGGGCTTTTTTGCTTAAATATGCCAGGTCGCCACTATCAAGTCTGATTGCTTTTAGTTTTTGGCCTTTTGCCTCCATTTCTCTTGCAATGGTTATTGCATTTGGAACCCCCGATTTTATCGTGTCGTAGGTATCTACCAGCAAAATCGTGTTTTCAGGATGAATTTCAGCGTAGGCACGAAAAGCTTCTAATTCGCTGTCAAAACTTTGTATCCAGCTGTGTGCCTGTGTGCCTGATACGGGTATGTCGAACATTTTTGCCGCCAGTACATTCGAAGTGGAAACAGCCCCTCCTATGCAAGCGGCACGACTGGCATGAATGGCTCCCAGACCTTGTGCGCGCCTTAATCCAAAATCGGAAAAAATGGTGGCTCCGGAAACCTGCTTTATGCGGAATGCTTTTGTTGCAATAAGCGATTCGAAATTGAGGATGTTTAACAGCAAACTTTCAATTAACTGACATTCAATAATATTTCCGTCTACTCTTAAAATTGGCTCGCTTGGAAAAACAATTTCACCTTCCTTTACTGAAAATATATTTCCTGAAAACCGAAAGTTTTTTAAATATTCAAGAAATTCGGATTTGAGTCCCAGTTGTTTCAGGTATTCAATGTCTGAACTGCTGTAAGTGAAATTTTCAAGTAGTTCAAGGAAGTCGGCTAAACCGGCAAAAACCGTATATCCACCCTGGTATGGATTTGTTCTGAAGAAGTAATCGAAAGTTGCTTTTTCATCTTTTTTACCACAGTAAAAATATCCCTGGGCCATGGTTAACTCATAGAAATCAGTGTAAAGCCCAAATTCCTGATTATTAATTAACATCTTGTTTGAATTTCGTCTGTAGCTTTAAAGATAGAGAAGAATTTTTTATTTAAAGGAGATATTGTTCGAAAATGAAAAATGTTAACAGAAGCTGAAAAAAGAAAATCCGGAAAAAGATTCTTCCGGATTTAATATCATAAAAAGGGTTTTGAAATAAAACTCTTTTGGTATTTCAGATTAAAATCTATTCTGCATCGTCTTCCAAAACATTAATGTTGGAGTCAACTAAAATACGACCGCAATGTTCGCAAACGATAATTTTTTTGCGGCTTGCAATATCCATTTGGCGCTGAGGAGGAATATTGTTAAAGCACCCACCGCAAGCATCACGCTGAATGGTTACAACAGCCAATCCGTTTCTTGCATTTTTACGAATACGTTTGAATGCCTGCAATAATCGGGGTTCAATAAAAGACTCAATTTTTTCGGATTTATTTTTCAATTTTTCCTCTTCAATTTTAGTCTCTTCTTTAATTTCTTCCAGTTCGGCTTTTTTTCTTTCCAAATCTTCTTCCCTGTCGGCAAGCAACTGTTTGGATGAAACAATCAAATCTTTCTTTTCATTCATCTCGGAAGTAAATTCCTTGATTCTTTTTTCTGAAAGTTCAATTTCAAGATTCTGGAATTCGATTTCTTTTGAAAGTGAATCAAATTCACGGTTATTACGAACATTGTTCTGCTGCTCGGTATATTTAGTAATCAAACCCTGAGAATCTTTAATTGCAATTTTTTTGTTATTAATTGCAGTATCCAGGTTTTTAATTTCAGAGTCCAAATTGGCCAACCTGGTTTTTAACCCGGCAATTTCGTCTTCCAAATCCTGAACCTCCAGAGGAAGTTCTCCACGCAGCGTTTTTATCTTATCGATTTCGGAAACTACACTTTGCAATTCGTGAAGTGCCCGCAGTTTTTCTTCAATAGAAATGTCTTTTTCTTCTTGCCTTGTAAATGGTGCGTTCATCGCTTAAATGTTTAATTTCTCATTAAAAAAATCAGAAGTAAAAAACCGGGTTGGTGTTCACCTCTGAGAAATGGACTGCAAATTTAGGGAAATTTTTGATAAGTAACTCATAAAAAAGCTCTTTAGTGAATTGCTCGCTTTCAAAATGTCCGATGTCGGCAATTACGATTTTATTTTCAGCATCAAAAAACTGGTGATATTTAAAATCGGCCGACACAAAAACATCAGCATTGGCAGCTATTGCAGCCTTTAAAAGGAAAGAACCCGAACCTCCGCAAACGGCTACTTTTTTCACTTGTTTTTCCCTCAGTTGAGTGTGTTTTATTACCCCTGTTTTAAAAGTATTTTTTACCTGATTTAGGAACTCCGGTTCGGAAACAGGAGAACTCAATTCGCCAACCATGCCCATGCCGGTCTTTAACGATTGATTATCCAACGGATAAATATCATAGGCAACCTCTTCATAAGGATGAGCTTCGGTTAAAGCTGAAATTATTTTTCCCTGTAAATAATTGGGGAAAATCGTTTCGAACCGAATTTCCTTTTCGTAATGAATTTGTCCTTTTTCGCCCACAAAAGGATTCGTGTTTTCATCCCCGCGAAAACTTCCGGTACCTTCCAGCGAATACCCACAATAATCGTAGTTTCCAATGTGTCCGCCACCCGCTTTAAAAACAGCCTCGCTTACTTTTGGGGCCTGTTTTTCAGGAATAAAAGTTACCAGTTTTTTTAACTGACCAGAGGAAGGCTGTAGCACTTTACAGTTTTGCAGATTTAATTTTGCGCAAATTTTTGAATTCACGCCGCCGGTAACACTGTCGAGATTGGTGTGCGCAGCATAAATGGCGATATCATTTTTTACCGCTTTTATAAGGCTGCGTTCCACATCGGTTTTTCCGGTAATTTTTTTCAAGCCTGAGAAAATGACAGGATGATGAGCGACAATCAGTTCTGCTCCCTTTTCAACTGCTTCATCAACCACCTTTTCTGTTACATCCAAAGTAATTAGAACTGAATTGATTTCTTGATTCGGATTTCCCAGAATAAGCCCCGAGTTGTCGTACGATTCCTGTAAACTAAGTGGCGCCAGTGTCTCAAAAAAACTTGTTATTTCCTTTAGTTTAGTCATTAATCTATCTTTGAATTTCTTGATTAATCATCCATTCCATCCCGGATTCCCATCAATTCTTTTTTTATGGTTTGCAATCGTTTTACGATCTCAAAGTTATTGATGGTTTCTTCGCGGTTATCCTTTAGCTTTTGCTGAGCTCCCTTTAAGGTAAGCCCGCGTTCTTTTACCAGATGATGGATTAATTTCACCGTTTCAACATCGTCTTTGGTAAACAGACGGTTTCCCTTTTTGTTTTTCTGGGGTTTTAATATGTCGAAATTGTTTTCCCAGTAACGAATTAATGATGTGTTTTCACCAATCATTTCAGCAACTTCGCCTATGGTAAAAATTACTTTCTCTATCGTGGGCTTTTTGTATGGCACAGACTTATAATCTCAGTTATTATTACAAGTTTGAAAAATAATAAAAGAAAACGTGAAAAATTAATCCAGCCGGAACTAATCAAGCGTTTGCCCGATATTCGACGAGATGGCCACCATTTTGTCGTATTCCTGAGGAGTCAGGTCTTTATAGTAATAATATGCCGGATTCACTTTTTTACCGTCTTTATGAACTTCATAATGCAGATGCGGAGCAGTTGAACCACCTGAGTTTCCAACGTATGCAATCACATCGCCGCGTTTTACCTTCTGTCCGCGTTTTACATTGAAAGCATTGAGGTGCCCATATACAGTTTCGTAACCATAGCCATGGTCAATGGTAACTTCAAGTCCCAACCCGACTTTACTTCTTTTTGAACCCGAAACATCGGTGACCACGCCATTTCCGGTTGCATAAACCGGTGTTCCTACAGGAGCGGTAAAGTCCATGCCATAATGCATTTTGCGAACTTTATAAATCGGGTGAACACGATAGCCCCAACCACTGGCCGTGCGTTTTAAATCTTTGTTTGTAACGGGTTGAATGGCCGGAAAGCAAGCCAGCATTTCTTCTTTATTCAACGCCAGTTTCATCACCTCGTCGTATGATTTCGACTGAATATAAGCTTCTTTGGAAATAATATCCAACTTCTTGGCAGTTTCGATAACCAAATCGGCATTGTCCATACTTTCCAACTGCGAATATTTATTTGCGCCACCAAATCCGGCTTTTCTTACTGAAGAAGGAATTGGGTCGGTTTCAAAAATTACCCTGTAAATATTGTCATCACGTTGTTGAAGTTCATCCAGTACTGTTTCGATTTTTTCCAAATCTTTTTGCATTAATTCATACTGGGTTAATAAACGCTGGTTTTCTCTTTTTAACGCTTTTGTTTTTGGCGTGTCGTAAGCATTAATTACAACCACAACAATTAATAAAGAAAATGCCAGGCTACTGGAAAAGTATGCTAAAAGTTTTGTGAGTTTTTCTCTGATTGAAATCCCTATTCTTTCGTAACTAAGGGTGTCCGGATTAAATTTATATTTCTTCTTCGCCATAAACAGATACTAATTTTTATATCTCTGTTTCACCTAAATTAATTAATTCATATAACTTTGCAGCCGGTTTTTAGTTGACTGTTTTTATCAAGCTGCAAAAGTAACTAAATAACTGATATATAACTAAAATGTTGTGTCTGATTGACAATTTTTAACAATATTGAAAAATTACTTACCCAATGAAAATGACTTCAAAAGATATACGAAAGGCATTTCTTGACTTTTTTAAAGAGAAAAATCATCAGATTGTTTCATCGGCTCCAATGGTGGTAAAGGGCGATCCTACATTGATGTTTACCAATGCAGGAATGAACCAGTTTAAGGATTTGTTTTTGGGAAACGAACCCGTAAAATGGTCACGTATTGCCGATACTCAAAAATGTCTTCGCGTATCCGGAAAGCATAACGATTTGGAAGAAGTCGGGCTTGACACATACCATCATACCATGTTTGAAATGTTGGGCAACTGGTCTTTCGGTGACTATTTTAAGAAAGAAGCCATTGATTGGGCATGGGAGTTTTTGGTGACCCGGATGGGAATTGATCCTGAGCGATTATATGCAACTGTATTTGAAGGTTACGCCGACGAAAACCTGGATCGCGATGACGAAGCTGCCGGTTTTTGGGAGCAGTATTTACCGGCCAACCGTGTTTTAAACGGTAGCAAAAAAGACAATTTCTGGGAAATGGGGGACACCGGCCCCTGTGGTCCTTGTTCAGAAGTTCATGTGGATTTACGAAGTGATGAGGAACGCGCAAAAATACCAGGACGTGATTTAGTTAATAAAGACAATCCTTTGGTCATTGAAATCTGGAATCTTGTTTTTATTCAATTTAACCGTAAAGCTAACGGAAGCCTCGAAAATTTACCGGATAAACATGTGGATACAGGGATGGGTTTCGAACGCTTGTGTATGGCTCTGCAAGGGGTTACTTCCAACTACGATACGGATATTTTTCAAAATACAATCGGAAAGATTTCGGAACTGAGCGGAATTAAATACGGCGAAAACCTAAAAACCGATATTGCAATGCGTGTAATTGCCGACCATTTACGGGCCGTGGCTTTTGCTATTGCTGACGGGCAGTTGCCATCCAATAACAAAGCCGGTTATGTAATCCGTCGGATTTTGCGCCGCGCTGTGCGTTATGGTTATACTTTTCTCGGTTTTAAAGAGGCAACCATTTTTAAATTAGTGGAAGTACTAAAACAAACCATGGGTGATGCTTTCCCTGAATTAGTGAGCCAGCAGGTTCTCATTGAAAAAGTAATGAAAGAGGAAGAAGAATCTTTCCTGAGAACACTTTCAACCGGAATTCGTTTGCTCGATGATATGATTTCGAAAGCTAAAAAAGCCGGACAAAACCAAATCGAAGGGAAAGATGCCTTTGTATTATACGATACTTTTGGATTTCCGCTCGATTTAACCGAATTGATAACCCGCGAAAATGGTTTATTTGTAGATCAAACAGGATTTGCTGTCGAAATGGAAGCTCAGAAAAACCGTTCCAGAAATGCGGCAGCTCAGGAAACCGACGATTGGGTAGAAATACGTAAAATTGAACAGACCGAATTTCTAGGATATGACAGGCTGGAGGCTGAAATCCGGATCGCCCGTTACCGAAAAGTAACGCAGGCAAAAAAATCATTCTTCCAACTGGTTTTTGACCAGACTCCATTTTACGGTGAATCGGGCGGCCAGGTTGGTGATACCGGGTATATTGAATTTGACGGCGAAAAAACAATCATTTTTGATACACAAAAGGAAAACAACCTGATTGTTCATCTTACCGAGAAACTTCCTTCCAGCCCGGAAGAAACGTTTAATGCAGTAGTAAATATCAGGAAAAGAATAAGTACTGCCAATAACCATACGGCTACACATTTGTTGCACGCTGCTTTGCGCCAGGTTCTGGGAACACATGTCGAGCAAAAAGGATCGCTGGTGAATGCCGATCATTTGCGTTTTGACTTTTCTCATTTCCAGAAAATGACCGACGACGAAATTGCGCAGGTGGAGAAAATTGTAAACGAAAAAGTTCGTGAAAATTCGGTTTTGGAAGAAAACCGTGCCATGCCGATTGATGAAGCGAAAGAATTAGGGGCAATGATGTTGTTTGGCGAGAAATATGGAGAGAAAGTACGAGTGGTAAAATTTGGTGAATCGGTGGAACTTTGTGGTGGAACACATGTTCATGCCACCGGTCAAATCGGACTTTTTAAAATTGTTTCGGAAAGTGCGATTGCTGCGGGAGTTCGCAGGATTGAAGCCATTACTGCTGCCCATGCTGAACAATTTGTTAACGAACAGATTAATACGTTAAAAAGCATTCAGGAAACAATAAAAGGCTCAAAAGATATTTTAGGTAGCGTGATGAGTCTGCTGCACGAAAACGGCGAGCTTTCAAAACAAATTGAAGTTTTTAACCGCGAACGGCTAAAAATTGTTAAAGCAAACCTGAAAAGTAAAATTCTGCTGGAAAGAGGTGTAAATATCATTTCCGGGAAAGTGGATGTTGACAATGCGGGAATGGTTAAAGATTTGGCTTTTCAATTAAAGGGAGAGGTGGAAAATCTGTTTTTGGTTATTGGTGCCGAATTTGACGGAAAACCCAATCTAACTGTGATGATATCAGAGAACCTGGTTGCTGAAAAAGGGTTAAATGCAGGACAGATAGTTCGCGAAGCCGGAAAAGAGATTCAGGGGGGCGGCGGCGGACAGCCATTTTATGCCACTGCAGGTGGTAAAAATGCTGCAGGACTCGATGCAGCCATCGAAAAAGCGCTTTCGTTCTTGCAGTGAAACTAGTTCGCATTTGTTAATTCATAACAGAGAACCGTTCTTCATTTACGAAGAACGGTTCTCTGTTTTACAGCCCATCCCAAACTTCATAAAATTACCTGAATCAGAATTTTCACTCTTCTGTAAATAAAATACAAGTAAGTCCGGTTTTAGTTAAATTTCTTTGATTTATTCTAAATAAGAATTATTTTCAGCCCCGGTAAACTTTGCATTATTTTTCCTGTTTCTTAAATGAAAACAGGAGATTGTAACGCATAATAACGGGGCTTAGGTTTCTTCCTTTATTTCTCCCTTTAGGGGAGATGTCCGTAGGACAGAGGGGTAAATACCGATCTCCCGCTAATTTTTATAACTATAATAATCATGATGGATGATTCAAGTACAATGACAATGAATTGAAACGCTGGTCTTATGTCTTGATTCTTGCTTCCTGATTTTAATTTTAGAGCAATGAAAAAAATATTCTCTTTTATAACATCGATGCCCGTAATGGCATTTTTATTTCTTGTACTGGCCTTTTCCATGGCAATTGCCACATTTGTGGAAAGTAATTACGGTACACCTACCGCACAGGCACTCATTTACAAAACAAAGTGGTTTGAACTGGTCTGGGTTTTGTTGGCGATTAACCTGTTGAATAATTTTATTAAATACAGGTTTTATACCCGGCAAAGAATTCCGTTGGGTTTATTTCACCTGTCTTTTATTATTATTTTAATTGGCGCTGCAATTACGCGTTACATCAGTTACGAGGGAGTGATGCATATTCGCGAAAATCACAGCTCTAATTTTATTGTTTCAACCGACAGTTATTTTTATGCCGATTTTGATGGTCAGGAAAAGGAAAAGAAAGTGCTTTTTTCGGAACTGGCGCCAAAACAGTTTAAGGCGAAATTTGATGTAAGTGGCGTAGGTGTTAAAGTAAAAAGTATCGATTATATCGAAAATGCTGAAAGTAAAGCTGTTCCTTCAGAAAACGGTGAGCCGGTAATCGATTTTGTATATTCTTCTCCATCTGCACAGGGCATGCAATCTTACCCCTTTAAATCCGGCGACGTTCTGAATGTTCCCGGTTTTACCGCAGGATTTAATTCGCCAACGAACACCCCGATAAAGTTTTTTATACAGAATGGGCGATTGATGTTGGTTGCCGATACGGATTTGGAGGAAATGACCATGTCAACACAGGAATCGGTACATTATCCGACAGGAGATACTATTGCTGCAAAAACCATGCATTTGTACAGTTACGGCGGATACCGGTTTTTACTTCGCAATTATTTGCCAAGCGCCACTTTTACAGCTGTAAAAAGCCAGATGCAAACCAACCAGAATGCAGTGATAATTGAAATATCTGATGGAATTAATCAACAGATTGTACCGGTTTTCGGGCATTCGGGAGTTGTTCCCGATACGGTTTCTGTTCCGCTGGGTAACGGACAATTAAAGCTGGCTTATGGATCGTTACCGATTTATGTTCCGTTTAGTATTCGCTTAAATGATTTTCAATTGGAACGTTACCCCGGTTCCGATTCCCCATCTTCTTTTGCATCGGAAGTTACATTGCACGATGAATCATCAGGAATAAATGAAGATATAAGAATTTATATGAACAATACATTGACTCATAAAGGTTATAAATTTTTCCAGTCGAGTTACGACACGGATGAACTGGGTACAGTGCTTTCGGTTAACCACGATTTTTGGGGTACAAATATTACGTATCTGGGTTACTTCTTAATGACATTGGGTTTTATACTGGCAATGGTAAATAAAAATTCCTATTTCCAGTTTTTAACACGAAAACTAAAACAGGTTTCGGTAAAAACTGCCATTGTTGTTTTTGCCGTTGCAGGCTTGTCGTTTAGTACATCGGCGCAATTAACCCAATCAACAGTAATTCCCGATATTCAGGACAATACAGTGGAAGCATTTAGCCGTTTGTGGATTCAGGGTGTGGATGGCCGGATTGAACCTGCCTCAACATTAAACAGCGAGATTGTAAGAAAATTAACGCATAAGTCGAACATGTTTGGTCTCTCTCCCGATGAAATGATACTGAGTATGATGACGCATCCGGAGATTTGGCACAATGTACCCATGATTTTGGTAGGCGATGAAATGCTGGGTCAGATTTTAGGGGCGAATGGAAAATTTATTACCGTTCACCAGATTTTTGATGAGCAGGGAAAATACAAGATTATAGATAATGTGCGTGCTGCTTATGCAAAAGCACCTGTAATGCGCAACAAGCTTGAAAAGGAATATATCAATCTCGATGAACGGATAAATATTGCTTTTATGGTTTTCGACGGGACTTTATTTAATATGTTTCCCCGGGAACGCAGAGAAGATAGCTGGTATCCACCCGGATTGGATGTAAAGGACTATTCAGGCGGTGATTCTATTTTTATTAAAAGCGGATTTCAGTTAATGTTACAATCGGTGGCCGATCAGAATTATACGGATGCCAACCAGATTTTAGACGCGATAGGCAACTTTCAACAAAAATATGGTGGTGCTTTAATACCGTCGGAAAAGAAAATGAACATCGAAATTTTGTACAATAAAATTAATCCGTTTAAACGAATTTTTCCGTACTACCTAATGTTTGGGTTTTTATTGCTGGTGGTTCTTTTTGTTAATATTTTTCGACAAAAGCAATTACCGAAATTTCTGCGAATCACCTTCTTTTCCATCATTGTTTTGCTATTTGCTGTACACACCGTGGGACTTGCCGTGCGATGGTATATTTCAGGACACGCGCCCTGGAGTAACGGCTTTGAATCGGTTGTTTACGTTGCATGGGCGGTTATGCTGGCAGGAATAATTTTTGGAAGAAAGTATTTATTGGTAGCTGGAACAGCGGCTTTCTTATCAGGAATTGCACTTTTTGTTGCCCACCTGAGTTGGATGAACCCGGAAATTACACCGTTGGTGCCGGTATTAAAATCGTATTGGCTGGCTATTCATGTGGCCATAATTACAGCGAGTTATGGGTTTCTTGGTTTAAGTTCATTCCTCGGAATTATGGTAATGATTTTGATTGTTCTCCGCAGAAAACAAAACGAACAAAAAGTGACCGGATTTATCGAACAAATTACAACCATTAACGAAATGTCGGCAACGGTAGGTTTATATGCACTTACTACAGGAACATTTTTAGGAGGTATTTGGGCCAACGAAAGCTGGGGGCGTTATTGGGGCTGGGACCCGAAGGAAACCTGGGCGCTGATAACTGTTGTTATTTATTCGTTTATCGTTCATATGCGATTAATACCAGGATTAAGAGGTGTTTTCAATTATAACATGGCTTCCATTTTTGGCTTTGCTTCCGTTCTAATGACTTATTTTGGCGTGAATTATTATTTGTCTGGATTACATTCTTACGGGAAAGGTGTTGCCGATGGTGTTAATCCTGCTGTTCCTGTAAGTTTTGCAATTATGGCAGGGCTGATGATTTGGGCCTATATAAAAGAAAATAAATTCGAAAGGGAAAGGGAGTTGCAAGTCAATTTGGGAAAAGCTTAATAATAGTTTTATCGACTTTAAATTTTTTGAATTCCGGTGAGCGCATTCCCCGCCAGCTTTGCTGCGGGGTTAGCGAACAAAACACTAAAAAAGTCCTTAACGGAATCGGATTCCTTGTCAGCTTTGCTGCGAGGAGTTTCAATTTGAATTGGACTATTTAATCACCGAATTTAGCTTAACATAACTTTTGATTTTTAGAATGAGTGAAACATTTAGTCGATAAAAATTTTTTTAATACTCTTATTATTAGTTAATTGTGTTTGTTTGAATTTGTTTTAAATAAGCAGCATGTAATTGATTGAGGATATATAATTCTCGCCATAAATATCAAATCTATTATATTTGACGGTTAAACTAAATCAATGAAACATGGGGAAAGAAGTTACCCGTACATTTGACATTCTTGATCGTTATTTAACCGAGTTTCCGCGGGAAGATGCTTTGGGCGGAAAGAAAAACGGAAACTGGTACACTTATTCCACTGAAGAGTATAACTTAAAGTCTCATCAGTTTGCCATCGGCTTACTTGAAATGGGGTTGAAAAAGGGCGATAAAGTTGCTACGGTTACCGCTAACCGTCCGGAGTGGAATTTCGTTGATATGGGGCTTGCAATGATCGGTGCAGTTCATGTTCCGATCTATCCAACCATTGGAGAAGATGAATACAAATACATTTTAAAGCATGCCGAAGTAAAAATTATTATTGTTGGCGATTCCAAGCTTTTTGAAAAAATAAATCCGATTGCCGAATTGCTAACTTCGGTGGAGCAGCTCTATAGTTTTGATGAGGTTAAGGGAGCAAAATTATATGATGAAATTATTCAGCTCGGCAAAGTAAAATCGGAAAAATGGAGCATGAAATTAGAGCAAATCAAAGCTTCCATTCAACCCGGCGATCTCGCCACCTTGATTTATACTTCCGGAACAACCGGCGTTCCGAAAGGTGTAATGCTGAGCCATGAAAATCTGGTTTCGAATTTTGTTGCGCATTCCAAAATGCATTCCTTGGGCAAAGAGCATCGTGTAATTAGTTTTTTACCTCTTTGTCATGTTTACGAGCGCAGTGTAAATTACCATTTTCAATACAAAGGGATGGGAATTTATTATGTTGGTAATCTAAGTCAGATTATGTCGGCAATAAAGGAAATTAAACCCCACATGTTTAATTCGGTTCCGCGATTACTGGAAAAAGTTTACGACGGATTTTTAACCAAAGGAGAGGAACTAACCGGCATCAAAAAGTCAATTTATTTTTGGGCGCTCAACCTCACCCGATATTTTGAATATAATAAGAAGTACAATCCGGTGATGAAGCTAAAAATCAAATTTGCCGATAAAATGATTTATTCAAAGTGGAGAGAAGCATTGGGTGGTAATATTGTTTATATCGTGTCGGGGGGAGCCGCTTTGCAGCCTCGAATAGCCAGAGTATTGGGAATGGCCGGCATGCAAAATCTCGAAGGTTACGGATTAACGGAAACCTCTCCTGTAATCGCGGTAAACAATCCTGCAACAGGCGAAATGAAAATTGGTACAGTTGGCCCGATTCTGGAAGGATATGAGGTTAAAATTGCAGAAGATGGCGAAATACTTTGCAAGGGGCCAGGCGTAATGCAGGGGTATTATAAGGCATCCGAATTAACCGCAGAGGTAATTGATAAGGATGGCTGGTTTCATACCGGCGATATCGGGATTCTGGAGGAAGGTAAATACTTGAAAATAACTGACAGGAAAAAGGAAATATTCAAATTATCTGGCGGAAAATATATTGCTCCGCAAATGATTGAAAACAAATTAAAGACATCAGCCCTGGTGGAACAGGCGATGGTGATTGGCTCAAACGAAAAGTTTGCCAGTGCATTAATTTCACCCAATTTTCCACTTTTGCATGACTGGTGTGCGGAACATAAAATTCATTTTCGCGATAACATGGAGCTTATTCAAATACCTGAAGTAGTCAATCAAATTCAAAAGGAAGTAAATATTATCAATAAAACGCTGGGCTCTCATGAGCAGATTAGCCGTGTTCGTTTAGTTTGGGAAGATTGGACACCCGGAACAGGGGAACTTTCGCCAACGTTAAAACTTCGGCGCAATATTATTGCAGCGAAATATCAGAACTTAATTGAAGAGATTTATTCGGTTGGAAAAAGCTAAGCCGGGTTTCAATTTAACCAGATGACCGTTGGGTATTTACCGCGAAGAACCTGGCAGAAGCGCTTTGGGATGAATCAATGCTGCCTGTGAATTGCTAATCACTACCAATGATACGAGGTGTCAGAACGATATTTGTGAAATGAAAAATCCGGTCGTTCAGAGTCCTTCCGGAATCGGCACTTCAGTTGCCAGAATTCTTGATCGATGTAAAAATGAGGAATTCAAAGACTGGGGCATGCAGCAGTACTTTCTGCATAAAAACTTACCCGATTTGTTTGATGAAGGTTTAATGCTGAACGCGCTGAATTTCGTTTTGGGAAATTGCCCGGGAGAAAATACTTCAACATTTGTTTCTGGAGTTGGTTCGCGTTCTGTTATTGAAATTTATGGCGTAAATCGTGCCGATCGTTCTTTTATTCCTGGTGTTGTGGTTTCCGGAACCGGAATAAGTTCGTACTGATTTCCCTGAACTCAAAGAGTGGCCTTACTTCTGGTAACAGACCGAATATGTTATGGGAGGAGGAGCCACCCATTTCATGTTTCTTGTTTTGGCTGCCAATCAGATTTTATCCGGGAAATAGACGGAAAGCTTTTACGAATTAATTAAATCCAAACAGAAGAAGGATTTTTACATTAAAGCCCTGTCCCACGGAATTGCGGCTAAAATTACAATTAAGGCAATTCCATAAAAAATAGCCGAAACACGATGTTTCTTCCATGCGGCCGGAGCTTTCTTCGATTTTGCTCTCCCTATGTGGATAAGAACAAGCGCTATCACCATCATAAGAATATGTTCAACGGCGTAAAACCGTAGAACCTCGTTTTTCATTGCTGCTCCAAAATCGGCAAAAGCAGATTGGGTTATCGGGCTAACGAATGCATAAAGAATAAATCCAACCAAAAACTGAATGTCAACAAAAATGGTTAAAAGCAATCCAAAAAGATTGTCGCGTTTTGTCCATTCTTTTTTTCCTGTCCAGCCAATAACCGCAAATAAAATTGCCAGCACAATAACAACCAGTGTCAGCCAGCGAAACATATTATGAGTGTGCAAAAGTCCTGTGTACATATTTAAAAATTTTAGTTATGAATGAAACACTTAAAATGGAATTTAGTTGACTTCAATTTTCACCGGCAAGCTCAAAAATTTCTTTTCCTTCCCAGATAACTTTGTCGCGTTCGGGATTTATTGCACTGTTTATCATTGCCTTTGCAACTGTTTTTCCGTGGATGGGGCGATAATTTTTTACCATAAATTTTGTGACGAAATTCATAACCGGTACTGAAATTTTTTCTGCCATCCTTTTCCCATCCCGATCACCAGTCAGTGAGGAAGGCCTTAAAATAACGAGGTTTTTAAAGTTCATTTCCGCAACTGCATCATCCAATTTCCCTTTAATATGCAGGTAAAAGATTTTTGATTTGGAGTTTGCTCCTATCGATGAAACCAATACATAATTTTCAATTCCGTTTTCCTTTGCTTTTTTTGCAAAATTCCGGTTAAAAACAACATCAATTTCGTACTGTTTTTCTTTTCCTCCGGCTTGTTTTAATGTTGTTCCCAATGCCGAAAAAAGAACATCGCCTGTTAAAAATTTGCTCCAGGTATTTTCGTCGCTGAAATCGACGATATGTTGCTCTAATTTGCTGTGTTTTAATCCTGAATCCCGCCGGACAAAAATTCTGACCTTGTCGAAATTCTCATTTTCCAAAAGTTGCTGAACAAGCAATTTCCCAACCAATCCGGTTGCTCCTATAACATTTGCTGTAAATCCCACTGGCTGTATTTTTATTTTGATTAAATTGTTATTTCAATTTTTGTAAAGTTTATTCCCACAAATGATATGTAAAATGTAAATGTTGTTTTATTTTTATTCTGCAAACAGAATATCCGAAAGATATTTACTTCAAAGATCTAAATCAATAAATCGATGAAAAAACTTACCATTATTTTTCTGATACTAATTAGTTTTATTTCGGGCTTTTCCCAACCCAAAATTTGGGCAAAACACGAGATATCATTTCAAAGCTCAAAGACGTATGAAAATCCGATTTATGATGTAAAAGACTTCAGAATAACCTTTAAAGCGCCATCGGGACGTGAAAAAGCAGTATGCGGATTTTATGATGGCGGTTTCGTTTGGAAGGTTCGTTTTATGCCCGATGAAAAAGGAACCTGGAGTTGGAAATCGGAATGTTCGGATAAAGAAAACAGCGGTTTGAATAAACGCACCGGAGAATTTGAATGTATCGAAAATCCTTCGCCCGATCTTTTGTTTCGGAATGGAGCTATTCAGCACGAACCCGGGAAATATTATTTATCATACAGCAACGGAACTCCCTTTTTCTGGCTGGCCTGTACTGCATGGAACGGCGCTTTAAAATCGACTGATGAAGAATGGCAGTATTATCTGAACCAACGAAAAGAAAATCATTACAATACTATTCAACTTGTGACTACCGAGTGGCGCGGTTGCGATAAAAACGCAGAAGGTTTAACAGCTATTGAGGGCACAGGCAGAATTAAAGTTCATCCTGAGTTTTTTAAACGAATTGACCAGCGGATTGATGAAGCGAATGAAATAGGACTGCTCGTTTCGCCTGTAATTTTGTGGGCGCTTCCTTTCGGACAGGGGCGCGAATTAAGTCCGGGTTATACTTTGCCTTTGGAAGAAGCGGTTCTTTTAGCAAAATACATTGTTGCACGTTACCAGGGAAACCATGTGGTTTGGACTTTGGGTGGTGATGGAAAATACTACGATGATCAGGAATTAAAGTGGAAAGAAATTGGGCGTCGTGTTTTTAATGGTATTGATCATGCTCCTGTTACTTTGCATCCTCACGGTCGCTCTTTCGTGGGCGACTTGTTTGCTCAGGAAGACTGGTATTCGGTAATGGGCTATCAATCTTCACATAGTAATGAAGGAGGTACTGTAAACTGGATCAACAAAGGCCCGATGGCGGAAATGTGGAGCAAGTTAAAGCCAATGCCTTATATTAATATGGAACCCAATTATGAGGAAATCAGCTTTCGGATAACGGCAAAAGATGTTCGCAATGCCTCATATTGGAGTATTTTTGCGACTCCGGTTGCTGGTGTAACTTATGGTGCCAATGGAATCTGGCCCTGGCTGGCGGAAGGTGAAAAAATACTAAATCATAACGATGCAGGCGGAGTTACCGGCTGGCGAAAAAGTATCGAGTTTCCCGGAAGTATCCAAATGGGATACTTGGCCGAATTTGTCGGTCAGTTTGAATGGTGGAATCTTTTTCCTGCCAATGATATTTTAGCCGAACAACCCGGAGAAAAAACATTTAATAATTGGATTTCAGTAGTCAAGTCGCCCGATGATGAAACCATTATTGTATATATTCCTGAAAAATCCGATGTAAAACTGTTGAATCCCAAAGGTTATAATTATTCGGCACAATGGTTTAATCCGGTTACCAACGAATTTTCCGAGACAGTAACTAGAACCGAAAATCATACTATTTCATTTAAACAGGATTTTGAAAATGATATGCTGATAGTTTTGAAAAAGAGATGAAATAAACGCACAGCGTTTGGCTTTTATCTTTCTTACATTTTGCAGTTTGTATTAGTGCATATTGTTCGGAATCCTTAATTGAAGAAACAGAAGTTCAGCAAGGGTGATTTTCCCGGGACAATCAAACTCAATTTCGATGACAACAATTAGAAAATAGTTTCTATCCTTTATGACAGGATTATGCAAGGTAGTCAAGGAAAATTTGCTTGTGGTACAGAAAAAAATTGAACCCTGGCAGGTTGAGGCTAATTACAAGTTTGTAACCGAATTTTAAACTATATTTTTTTCAGTCGATTAGGATGAAGCTTGTTTAAATATATTACTGTCGAATAAACGCATGACACCTGTAATAACCGTTAATATTCCGGCGAAAATTGCAAATATCTTTTCAATGGATAAGCCTTGAGATATCAGAATAAAAGCGGCAAGAGGCACCAGAATAAGCAAAATCAGATATCGGGTATTTTTCCACTTTCCTTTAAATCCAAGCTTTCCTTCAATCGTTTTTACCGATGCAGGTGAAAGAGTGTGAAGAATAAATTCTTTAAATTCTTCAGAATTAAATCTTGGATAAGGCTTTATCGTGATGAGATTTTTTAGATATAGTTGGTCAATCATGGGTTTGTTTTTGATATTAACCAGACCATCGTCAGCTAAATCATACAAAACAATTTTTTCGTAATTGGTAAGATTGTTCCAAATGAATGAAAAAATAAAATCGGACTCACATGGTAACCGTTTTTCCTCTTCATGTTCAGAAATTTTTTCTGTGTCGGGAGCGTTGATGTAACCATTATACTCCACATAATTTTTAAATGTTGGTTTCCATCGGCGTTTCATAATTGTGTATTGCGCTTTTTTATCCTTTTCCAGTTCATTTTCAGAAATATAGTCGTCATAAATCTCGTCAATAAAATCGAGGTCGAATGGAATTTCAACTACAATTTTCCCGGTACAATACTGGTTAATATCCAATAACCGCGTAAGTAACAATTCATGGCGATGAACTTCGTAAATGAATTGCTCCAACCCGCCAATCCAAAGAACAGTGTTCGTATTGTTGAGGTAGTTTTGCACATTGAACTTCTCATCGGCCAGCTGACTTGCTTTCAGAATTACGATTGAATATTTCGGGTTGTTTTTAATATAATCTGCCGTTTTTTCAAAGAAATACTCCGGTTTGAATGATTGAAGTAAGAAACGGTTTGTTGAGGATCTGTTAAACAGTGCATCAATCCATTGGGTTTTGACTACTTTAGGATTTTCCATATTCAGGTTAAGAATGACCGAGGAAATGTATTTTAGCATAATCCAAAGCACCATTCCAATTATAACGATTACAAGATAGAAAATCAGATTCCATTCTTCTCCTTCGGTTATTTCACCATCTGATTCAACTGATACAGCACCATAAGCTCCGCCTTTTGTATAATACAAAACTCCATCTTTAACCCATTCGTGGTTTAGATTTGTATTTTTTATCATTATACTTTTATCAAAACTGTTGGTCACCGGATCGGGAAGCGAAGCATAAATTCTGTCATAAATTGTCTTATCTTCATTATCTTTTACATTGGGTATTTGGGGATCAGGTGTCTTTAAATACTCAACTTTCAGAAAATCGATTCCGTTTCCCTGAATTCTTTTAAACCATTCTTTCCCTTCAAAATTTTGAAAGTCTTTAAACAAGTCCAGGTTTTTTTCTGCTATCGTGAAAAATTCTTCCTGTTTTGAAATTTGCTCTTCCTGATATTTTATGGAGTAGTAAAATTGAATTACCGGAACAATGGAAAGGCTGATTAGCCAAAGAAACATAAACAATAAATAAGATGATTTTTTTGCTTTGGCATCGATATCTTTCGTTTTACTATGAAGACTGCCTCTTTTTAAAATTCCGGGCAGAAAAGTTGCGAGAACCCCAACCGCAATAATTGGTATGAACGATTGGATCTGAATGGCAAAATTGTAAATGTAAAGTACCTGCAAACCCAAAATGATTAAAAGGATTATATTTTCAGGGAAATATGCTTTTTTGATCAGTTTTAAAAATTTCAGCTCTTTTCGTTTTAAAATAATAAGTGCCACAAACGATGAGAAACTAATGAATATGACCTGATAGATTAAAACGGCAGTTGGTTTATTAATAATAAAGTTGCTCAAAAATTGCAGAACAATAATAAAAGCCAGTATTATCGATGATTTTTCGTATAAGAGATATTTCTCCTCTTCAAATAAAACCCAACTCAAAAACCACCTTCTTTGCTGGTCAAATTTGGCACCCGGATCCAGCCATCGAAGAATTAGCATGCCAATTCCAATCACAATCATCGTTACAATGAGAAAATAGAATGTGAACAGGAATGTTCGTGCATTTCTGTTGTTTAAATAGCTTAAATCAATTAAGGTGATATGAAATAAAGGAGCGTCCTTAAAAGGAACGATACGGGCAAGCCAGTCTCTTTCGTTGTAACCCACATGAAAGATTACATCGGTTCTGTACTGCATTGCTTTTTGCAGTTGGATATCAAAATCGCATTCATCTAAAAAATTTTCATGCAGGTTTTTTGAACGAATGGAATGGTACAAAACTTTACCGGAGTTATCGACGATTACAAATTCAACATCTTTGGGTAAAACCTGCTTATATAAGGAAGGAATTGAAGATGTAATGGCGGTTACAGGAACTCCTTCCCAATCATCATTATGGAAGGAAACTGAAGTTTCGCCTTTCCCGGTGTTGTAGGATTTTATCGATTCAATATAAAATTTCAGCTTGTTTTTATCGGGCCACGCAAGAGCTTCATCTTTTGCATTTTTAAAATAATTACGCTGGCTTAAATCAACAGGTACCAATTCCGAAAACTGGGTACTTGTTACTGCCTTGTATATTTTACCCCAATCGTTGATTAGAATAACTTCGTTTATGGGCAGCATTTCATCTAAAATTGAAGCATCATACATCCGGAATTTCTTATCTTCTATTAGCAGACTTTTTTTAGTGAATCTTGAAAACCTTGAAAAATAATCAGAATAAAATTCGGCCGTATAAAGCTTGTTAATGGATGAAATCAATGGAAGAGAATCGGGTGATGAAGAGAAGATATAAAAATACGGACTGCTTGTTTTTAAAACATATTTTTGATGGTCTTGTTGCGGAAAATCTTTGGTTTTGATATCGATGTAGAGGTTTTTAATCGAATTGATATCAGTAGAAACGTTTCGATATAAAACATCTGAAATTTGAGTTATTCTTTTTTCTAACAGAGGATGATCAACTAACTGGTGTTTTACTATCCCTATAACCATTAGAATGACCAGCCCGGTTCCAAAAATACTTGAGATTAAACTTGCGCTTGTATCGGTTGACTTCAGTCGCTCGTTTTTACCAATAAAAAGTATTTTCAGAATCGGCATTCCAATTAATACAATTAGTAAAAGCACGGCGATGAGGATCAGCAGTTGATTATCGATTGTCCTTGTTTTTGCTTTATATTCCGATTCTGAAATAACGCCGGCAAAATAAAATCGTTTCCCTAAAAAATCGATGGGTAACACCATTAGTTGCTTGCTTGTTCCCCGTATGCTTAAGGTTTTCCAAACACCGCCCTGATGGGTCTCAACACTATCTGCCAATGCTTTCGGACGCGTAATATCCGAAACCAATTCTTTTCTGGAATTATAATAAACACGGGTTGTATCAAATAGTATGATGTTTTCAAATAACCGGTCGAATTTTAATCCTGACATAAACGTGTCAATGGGCACCTTGTGCATAACATCTCTTCTCAAGAGTTCGGATAAACTGAGGGTAGTATCTTTTTTTTCCAGATCTTTTTTTATCGAACTCAATGTTTTTTGCGAAGTTCGGCTGTAGTAATTGTTTAACTGTTGTATCGAACTTTCGATTGCTGAATCGTTTACATTCTGCATTTGGGCACTGTAGTTCAGAAATAGTTTATTTTCCTGGCTGGAATAAATAAACACAGAGTCAACATCTTCATTTTCACCGGAACTGCAATCAACATAATCGTACAGACCGTTAACCACATTTTTTATGGCTTTGAATTTTGCCTTGTCACCCACTAATGAATCTGGTTTCTCTGCGATATTGCCCGATTCCAGGTTGTAACGGATTGTGTAATAAAGTTTGAAATTTTCGAAATGGTTTTTATAATAATCGTTTTTCCCAAACATATTATTTCCATATTCTTTTAAAATTCGAAATGCCCTTTGTTGTAATTTATTTTCCTGTTTTGGAATGTAAATAAAGAAGTAAGAGAAATACAAAAATCCAATAGCGATTATGATAATTATCCATCCAAGATAGTTTGCATTTTTCGAGATGTTTAACTTCATAATTAATGGTTTTGCGTGGTGAAATCAAAGTTACGGCAAAAGAACATGAAAGTCAATACAGACTTTTTTGTCTTAATTAATATATCTTAACTTATGTAAATCTATAAATCAGGCAGTCTTTTAAAATCTTTCTCAAATTTTCTAAAAAGTTTTATTTCAGTGACTTTGGAATGATTTTAAATACACTAAAATCCATAAATCAGCGTATCTAATTATTGAAATATATTTAACTTTAGATGACTATTCTTTAAAATCAAGCTTATTGATGTCCCAGTTTGTTCATAGGATTTACCTTTCTGTTTTGGTAATAATAGCTGTTGCTGTTTTCGTGATTCTGGCTGTTTACGGTTTTGATTATTATATTGAGCCGTTACAGGAAAGACATTTTCATGAATTAAATGAAACGCTAAAACCTTCCGGATTAATCGGCCATGGAATTGGTATTGCCGGTTCACTTTTTATGATTGTAGGTGTTTTTGGCTATATGGTCCGAAAACGCTTTCGCAGGTTTCAACGTTTGGGAGCTTTAAAATACTGGCTCGAATTTCATATTTTCCTTTGCACGCTTGGGCCAATTCTGGTGCTTTATCATACTAGCTTTAAATTTGGGGGAATAGTGGCTGTGAGTTTTTGGAGTATGGTTGCCGTGGTATTCAGCGGTATTATCGGACGATTTATTTATCTGCAAATTCCGCGCACAATTCAGGGGCGCGAAATCAGCCTGAATGATTTATCGGGTATGGAAAACAAAATGTTTCTGGAACTGAAGGACCATTACAGTGTAAATTACGAGATTATTGCTCAAATGAATATTGCTTTAAGCAAAACTGAGGCAGAGGAAGGAACGAATTTCATTTCAAGGGTCATTCATCGGTTAAAAATGGAAAGAAAGCTGATGAAAGAGATCAAAAAAGAGCTGAAACAACAAAAGTTACCAAAACACAACCACAGGAAAGTGGTTCAGTTATTCAAATCGAAACTGGTTTTAAACCGAAGGATTGCGTGGCTTTCAACCATGCAAAACCTGCTAAGATACTGGCATGTGGCGCATTTGCCATTTGCTTTGATAATGCTTGTTATTATGATTGTACACATTGTAGTTGCAGCGCTTTTCGGCTATAAATGGATTTTTTGAAGCATGGAAGTTTTTCTTGAAAAAATAGTGATTTATGGTGTTGTCGGGCTCTTCCTTTTGGGAGTAGTGCTGGTTTATATTCTTAAACTTCGAAAGGAGTCGAGAATTGTCGAAAGTAAAATCAAACAGGCAAAGGAAGAAGGATTGCATGAACCGGTTTCTTTGCATCCGGTGGTCGATGTAAATTCGTGTATTCAAAGTGGCGCCTGTATTCGTGCTTGTCCGGAACACGACATTTTAGGAATCAGAAATGGGAAAGCAACTGTAATTAATGCCAGTCGGTGTGTGGGACATGGCGCCTGTTTTCATGCCTGCCCGACGCAGGCAATAACCTTATGCATTGGCACTGAAAAACGTGGCGTCGATCTTCCACATGTCAATCAGTATTTCGAAACCAACGTAAAAGGCATTTATATTGCCGGAGAAATTGGCGGCATGGGCTTGATTAAAAATGCGGTTGAACAAGGAAAGCAAGCTGTTGATAATTTGGTAAAAGGAATAAAATTCGCTGGTGATTACGAACATGATTTGGTCGTTATTGGTGCCGGCCCGGCAGGAATCTCTGCCACTCTTCAGGCAAAAAAGCATGGATTGAAAACATTAACCCTTGAACAGGATTCGCTGGGAGGAACGGTTTTTACCTTTCCCAGGAAGAAAATCATAATGACTTCTCCCATGGATTTGCCACTTCACGGTAAACTGAAGTTATACGAAACAAGCAAACAGGAACTGCTGAATCTTTGGAACGAAGTATTGGGTAAAAACCAAATCGAAATACTGGAACACAAAAAAGTAGAATCAATAAACATAGAGAAAGGCGGATTCAAAGTCAATATCAACGATGGAACCCATTACATGGCAAAAAAGGTTTTGCTGGCCATCGGAAGACGGGGAACACCTCGAAAACTGAATATTCCGGGTGAACTTTCAACAAAAGTTGCTTACCGTTTACTCGAACCGGAATTTATTTCAGGTCAAAAGGTAATGGTAGTTGGTGGTGGCGATTCAGCAATCGAGTCAGCTTTGCTTTTAGCCGACCAGAATAAAGTGACTCTTTCATATAGAAACAATACATTTTCGAGACTGAAAACCGGGAACAAAATCAAACTGGAGGAAGCAATTGCGACAAAAAAAATCGATGTTTTGCTGAATTCTAATCTGGTTTCGATAGAAGAAAGGTACGTCAATATAAAAGTGAAAGATGAGAAACCATATCAGTTGGAGAACGATTTGGTCTACATTTTTGCGGGTGGTGAGTTGCCGACTCAATTTCTGAGGAATGCAGGAATCGAAATTACAACAAAGTATGGCGAAGCAATTTTGAAACATTAATGGGTCGATTTTTTGGAAATATTATTGGGATACTTTTTCTGGTGATTTTTACCAGAAACGGTTTTGCGCAAATATCTCCCGGCGAACTTTCCAAGGCGCATGCACACCTCGAAGGATTGACCAATTGCACTAAATGTCATGTTTTAGGTGAAAAGGAAACAACTTCAAAATGTTTGGAATGCCATCAGGAAATTAAAAATCTGATTTCCGAAAAGAAAGGATATCATGCCAGTTCGGAAGTTAAGGGGAAAAAGTGTGCTGAATGCCACGGAGAACATTTTGGCCTCGACTTTAAACTGGTTCGTTTTGATGAAAACTCATTTAAACACGATATTACAGGATACAAACTTGAGGGAAAACACAACGAACTGAAATGTACTGATTGCCATAAACCGGAGCTAATTCACACAAAACTTTCGCAGAAAAAAGGCGATACCTATCTTGGACTTGGAACCGATTGTTTATCATGTCACGATGATTTTCACCAAAATACACTTTCAAAAAACTGCATCAATTGCCATAACCAGGAAAAGTTTCGTCCTGCACCACTGTTTAACCATACAAAAACAGATTTTCCGCTTGTAGGTAAACATTCGAGTGCAGATTGTGCCAAATGCCATAAAATAGAACAGCGAAACGGAAAAGAATACCAGCAGTTTTCAGGTGTTGCTTTTGCAAATTGCACCAGTTGCCACGAAGATGTGCATAAAAATAAATTCGGAATTAATGCAGGAAATGCCACACTGAATTTTCATTTCATGAAGTAAAAAGCCTTTCAACATTTAATCATGAAAAAACGGATTTTCCTTTGCGGGGGCAACATGTTTCAGTGGATTGCAAAAAGTGCCATAAAGGAGCATACACCCAGCCACTGGCGCATTCGCGCTGTACGAGCTGCCATGCCGATTATCATGAAGGTCAGTTTGTAAAAAACGGTATTTCACCCGATTGCACGGAATGTCATACCGTAAACGCTTTTACGACATCGTCATTTGGAATTGAAAAACACAATCAGACCGAATTTAAACTTGAAGGTGCTCACATGGCAACACCTTGTTTTGATTGTCATAAAAAAGCAGAAAAGTGGAATTTCAAAATTGAAAGTAGATGCACGGGGTGCCACGAAAATATTCACAAAAATTACATCAGCGAAAAATTTATGCCTGACGGCAATTGCAAATCGTGTCATACAGTAAACACCTGGAACAAGGTGTCATTCGATCATAAAACGACTGATTTTGAACTTTTGGGAAAACATGTGACTGTTTCCTGTAAGGAATGTCATTTCAAAAGGGAAGGAGATGAAGCAAAACAGCAATTTAAATGGGAGAATCAGAATTGTACCAACTGCCATAATGATATTCATTTTAATCAGTTTGAAACAAGTGGAGTAACCCGGTGTGTGAATTGTCATACCAACGACAACTGGAAACCGGAGAAATTCAATCATAACAATGCACGATTTAAGCTTGACGGGAAGCATGAGGGACTGGAATGCAAACTATGCCATAAACCAACAAGCGGGTTGCCTCAAAACTATATCATTTACAAATTTGAAGACATATCATGCAAAAGTTGTCATTAATAACGGGGTTCATTTTGCTGGTGTTTTATTCACTGGCACAGCAAAATCCGCACGGGAATTCGCTAACATTCGCCTGTACCGATTGTCATACCACCGAAGGCTGGACATTCTCAAAAGACAAAGCTATTTTCAATCATAATAAAACAAGTTTTGAGCTTGAAGGTCAGCATACTGTAACCAATTGTAAAGCATGCCATCAAACCCTTGTTTTTAATGAAGCCAAATCCAATTGCGTCGATTGCCATACCGACATGCACAACAATACAGTAGGGCCAAATTGTTACGAATGCCACACACCAAAATCCTGGATTATTGAAAACATTACGGAAATCCATCAAAACAGCCGGTTCCCCTTATTGGGTGCACATAACACAGCCGATTGCATCGATTGCCATATTTCTGCCTCAAAGCTCGAATTTCAGCCTTTGGGAATCGATTGTTACGATTGTCACCGCCCGGATTATGAAGCAACCACCAATCCAAGTCATATTCAAACAGGTTTATCCACGAATTGTGTCGAATGTCACCGGATTGATGCATTTGCATGGTCAGGAACAGGAATTAATCACGATTTTTTTCCGTTAACCAAAGGACATGAAATTAATGATTGTGCAGCCTGTCATAAAGGAGATTTAACGCAACCTATTGCTTCTGATTGCTTTAGCTGTCATGAAGCAAACTACAATTCAACGGCGAATCCTTCACATACAAGTCTTGGTTTTTCAACAAACTGTACCGACTGCCATACGACAAATCCGGGATGGAAGCCTGCTGGATTTAAAGAACATGATGCGTTATATTTTCCGATATATTCCGGTAGCCATAACGGAGAGTGGAGCAGGTGTACCGATTGTCATACGCAGGCAGGAAGTTATAATTCATTTAGCTGCACCGACTGCCATGAGCATAATAAATCGGATATGGATCGTAAGCACCGTGAAGAAAACGGTTATGTGTACAGCAGCCCGGCGTGTTTTGCGTGTCATCCTACCGGAAGGGGAGAGGGAGCTTTTAATCATAGTGCTACTGGTTTCCCATTAAAGGGGGCACACGTTCAGGCCGATTGCCTTGATTGTCATGCAAATGGTTATGCGGGAACTTCTCCGCTTTGTGCAAGTTGTCATACACAAAATTATAATGAGGCAACAAACCCCAGCCATATAAATGCGGGTATTTCAAATGAGTGCGAAACCTGCCATACCGAAGATGGATGGAAGCCTTCATTATTTAATCATACCGTAACGGGTTTTGAGCTGAACGGAGGCCATTCAGGAAAGCAATGTTCAGCCTGCCATATCGGAAATACAACCAGCGCCACTTCGGATTGTTTTAGTTGCCACCAGTCGAATTACAATTCTGCAGAAAACCATTTGTCACAAAACTACCCGCACGACTGCACGCAATGCCATAATACCAATAATTGGGATGATGCAGTTTTTGATCATAATGCAACCAATTTTCCGCTGACTGGTGCTCACATTGCGACAGAATGTTCGGCTTGTCATACCAGCGGCTATGCCGGAACCTCGACGCTGTGTGCGTCATGCCATCAGACCAATTATAACAGTACGGCAAATCCTAATCATTCTTCGCTAGGGTTTTCAATCAGTTGTGAAGAGTGTCATACCACTGCTCCCGGATGGGAACCGGCGTTGATGCCCAATCATAACGATTATTACGCTTTAAATGGCGCCCACGCTGTGGTTGCAAGTAACTGCTATCTCTGTCATGCAGGGAATTATACCAATATTCCGAACAGCTGCTATGGCTGTCATGCATCCGATTACAGTAGTACTACCGATCCGGCTCATGCCGCAGCTCAGTTCTCAACCGATTGCGCTACCTGTCATAGTGAAAGTGCCTGGAAACCTTCGACTTTTGATCATGATGCACAATATTTCCCGATTTACAGCGGAAAACACCGAGGTACCTGGAGTAGTTGTGCCACTTGTCACACTGAGGTATCGAACTATTCAGTGTTTTCATGTTTAACCTGTCATGAACATAACCAGACTTCAATGAACGACAAACATCATGAAGTAAACGGTTATGTTTATACAAGTACCAGTTGTTTGGCCTGTCATCCACAAGGGGTAAATAATGATTAGGTCAGTGTTGAAAATATTGCCAGGACTTAGCATTCTGATAGTTTTAACAGGAATCCTATTTTCTGTTGATGCACAGGAAGTCAATACGGTAGTTGAAGGCGCCGTTTCCTATATTTCAGGTGAAAATATTTATGTGAGGTTTATCAATACCGATGGAATAGAAAACGGTGACACCCTTTTTATCGTTGAAAATGAAAATCTGGTTCCGGGGTTGGTTGTTCAACACCACTCTTCACTCTCATGTTTGTGTAGTCCGGTTGGTGAAAAAACTTTTAATGTTTCGGATAAAATTTTTGCAAAACCAAAGTTGAAAGTTGCTCCGCCAGCAGCTAATGAAAACGTAGTTCAGGAAACTAAACCGGAACAGGACATTAACGAGCAGGTTCTGACTTCAGCGAACAAAAAAACAAAAACCACTGAAGGACATCAGAAAGTTGACGGGCGGTTGTCGGTTTCGTCGTATTCCAATTTTTCTAATGCATCATCGGAAAATATGCATCGTTTTCGGTATACATTTTCGATGGATGCCCAAAACATAAGCAATTCGAAGTTTTCGGCTGAAACCTATATTTCATTTACTCATAAATTAAATGAATGGGATGTGGTGAAGGAAAATCTGAACGATGCATTAAAGATTTACAGTCTGGCATTGCAATACGATTTTAACTCAACTGCTTCGTTTTGGGCAGGACGTAAAATAAATCCACGGATTGCAAATGTAGGGGCCATAGACGGCATTCAGTTTCAAAAAGATTGGAAACATTTTTTTGCCGGAGTAGCGGCAGGCACCCGGCCCGATTACATGGATTATGGTTTTAATCCGGACTTGTTTGAGTATGGTGCTTATATTGGTCAGAATTTAAAAGTAGAGAATGGCTTTGTACAAACTTCGCTGGCTTATTTCGAACAAAGAAACAATTCTAATATCGATCGTCGTTTTATTTATCTTCAGCACAACAACTCGTTTTTTAAAAACGTAAATGTTTTTTCTTCGTTCGAAGTTGATTTATACAAGCTTGAAAACGGACAGCCTGTTAATTCGCTCACATTAACCGGTTTGTATTTGTCGGTTCGATACCGAGTTACGAGCAGGTTATCGTTGTTTGGTTCGTATGATAACCGTAGAAATGTAATTTATTACGAAACCTTTAAAAACTATGCCGATGCGGTTTTACAACAGGCAAGCAGGCAGGGATTACGTTTCAGAATCAATTACAGACCTTTGAATTATTTGAATCTTGGAATAAATGCAGGAACCCGGTTTATGAAAAATGATCCGCGTAAAACCAATACGTTTAACGGATATGCAACCTATACAAGAATCCCGTGGGTTGATGCTTCGCTAACCCTTTCCGGAAATTTAATGCAAACTGCCTATCTTAATGGTCAGGTGTACGGCGCGCGTCTCAACAAGGATTTGATTGCCGGAAAGCTATATACCATGTTAAATTATCGTTGGGTTGAATTTGATTATGCTTCCGGATCAAAACTTCGGCAAAATATAGGAGAAATGGATTTGTCGTGGCAGTTCAACAAAAAGTTCTACTTATCCGTTAATTATGAAGCGACCTTCCAGGAAAGTGAAAATTTTAATCGTTTATACTTAAACATAAGGTGGAAGTTTTAAATGGTTTAAACAGTTGAATCCAATTATTGCAAAGACTAATTAAGTCTTTATATTTGCGTGAGGTTTCAACAGAAATTATTTGGGAAAATGTAAAAAATTAAAATTTGATAGGATGAGAGTATATTTGATGTTGATAATTGTGGTGTTGTTTTCTTCGTGTGTGAGGAATAAGAATGGGGTAGTGGTGCAAAGCGTTGCTCCGGCAAATGCAAATGTGTTTGAAGTTACCGAGGTTATTCAGGCCAGCAGCTATACGTATCTGAAAGTAAAGGAAAAATCAAACGAACGCTGGGTGGCGGTAAGCAAGCAGGATGTTAATGTTGGTGATGTTTATTATTATGATGAAGCTCTTCAGATGACAAACTTTACAAGTAAGGATTTGGATCGCACTTTTGATGAAATCTATTTTGTAAATAATATTAGTAAAAATCCGATAACACAGGCTCCAATGATGGGGGGCGGAGCTGGCGAAAGTATGCCGGCTCATTCGGGAAAAGTTACTACAGAAAAACTCAGCTCAATTACGCTGGAAAAGAAAGACGGAGAAGTTACTGTTGCTGATATTTATAACAACAGGGCAGCGTATTCTGCAAAGGAATTTGAAATTCGTGGTATTGTTGTTAAGGTGAACCCGGAAGTTATGGGTAAGAATTGGATTCATATTCAGGATGGTACAAACAGTAACCAAGATTTTGATTTGACAATTACATCGCAGGATATAGCGCAAAAAGGTGATGAAGTAGTATTTAAAGGTAAACTAACCCTTAATAAAGATTTCGGCTCGGGATATTCTTATGATGTAATTATGGAAGATGCGGCTTTAGTAAGCAAAAAGGAAGCTACAATGAACTTATAAAAACATAGGAACCCTGGAAAGACCGTCTTTATAATTGCATGAGAGACGGTTTTTTTTATGCTTAAATTTTGTTATTTATTCCATCCAACAAAAAGGGTAACAATTAATTTTTATTTTTAAAAAATCAATTTTGAAAAACAAACCATATGACAAATCAAAAACCTGTATTGCTAATTCTGTCTTTCTTGTTTTCTCTTTCATTAACAGTGAAATCACAAAACTGGCCTTGCTGGCGCGGCCCAAATGGTGATGGAACGAGTTCTGAAACCAATCTTCCAACCGAATGGAATTCTAATGAAAATGTACTTTGGAAAATTGAGGTTCCCGGTACTGGCTATTCATCACCTATTATTTGGGAAGACAAACTTTTCCTGACCTCTGCATTGATAGACACACACGAGCGTTTGCTGTTGTGTTTCGATAAAAATAGTGGAAGGTTATTATGGCAAAAAATGGTTTTAAACTCACCTTTCGAAGGAAAGCACAATGACAACAGTTATGCGTCAGGAACTCCTTCAACTGACGGGAAACTTGTTTTTGTTTCGTTTTTGGATGGCGAAGATGCTTTTGTTGCGGCATACGATTTCTCAGGAAATAAAGTATGGGAACAACGTCCCGGCAAATTTTCAAGCCCGCACGGGTACAGTTGTTCGCCCGTAATTTATAACGAAAAACTGATCATAAAAGGAAACAGCCACAGTGAAGATTCATTTTTAGCAGCACTGAATAAAAACGATGGAAGTATAATCTGGAAGGTACATCAGGACAATCCTGCGCATAGTTTTACAACCCCGATCTTCAGGGAAATGGATGGAAAAATGCAGATGATTTTTGGAGGAAACAAACAAATTACCTCATACAATCCTGATGATGGAAGTCAATACTGGTGGGTAAACGGGCCATCGGAAGACTTCTGTTCAACTCCGGTTTACAGTAAAGAGCATGATTTAATTCTTATTAGTAGTGCCTGGCCGCAACGAATTTTGCTGGCTATAAAACCCAATGGTTCGGGTGATGTTACCAACAGTAAAGTAGTTTGGCAAACCAAAGAAGGTGCGTGTTATGTTCCGTCGCCGCTTTGTATCGATAATTACTTATTTTCGACCATGACCAACGGAAATGTTCATTGTATTGATATTGCCACGGGAGATATACTCTGGAAAGAAAATCTGGGGAAACAATATCCGTCGCCGGTTTTAGCTGATGGTTTGGTTTATATGCCAAATGATGAA
>JAWKKP010000006.1:0-443163 GCA_041393215.1 Draconibacterium sp. | reverse complement strand
ATGCAAGAAAGAAAAGTAATATGTTTTTAAATCAGAGTATTTTTTTCTCCAGACCTGATCACTTCCAACGATAAAAGCATCATATTTGTCTATTTCTTTGCTGGATGGGGTATTATTCTTTTTTAAAAAGTTTGTTGTATTAATATGTTGATTTGTAAATTGTTCTGTGTTTTTTGCTATAACACTGTATCTGGATTTAGAAAGCATACGGGGGAATACAGGACGATACTTTTCATTTCGGAAAATGCCTCCTCTGATTATCCGGTATAAAGTATATAAGATTTGAAAAGATAGTTTTGGTGCCTTATATTCTTTTTTGTCTGTAACTACATCATGACCTAAGTCCTTGATTGTTTTTTGAAGTGCATATGCTTGAAGGAGACCACCGTAATTTGTTCTAAGTGCCTGAGTAATAATTAGGGTCCTCATATTTGTTTGTCATCTTTTTTTTTCGCTCTGAGATAATGATATATTCGCGTCGCAAGTTTTAATTGGATTAGTTTATTTTTCATAATTTGATCGAAAATTTTGGCATCTGGAGACCTGTTCCAAACCTCCAAACTTTTTTGCCTCACTTTCATCCGTAATTTTTGTACGATCATAAATTCAGGGGAAATTTTCTTCTTTCCAAATCTTTTTGGAGGGATAGGGCGTTTTTTCTTTTTGGCTTCTTTAATTCTTACCGAAAGCCCTTCGTGGCGGTGATTAAAGCTACCTTGTTGTGAGGTTAGAAATCTTTCAAGATTCAGGGGGTCTAATGTCAACTTTCCATTATTTATACCATCTTGGATGAATTTGTCGGCAATTGAAGAACGTGTTACAACAATATTTGTGCCCTGTCCATCTTTATTGTATGGTTGAAGCCAAGCATCACCCAAAGAAATATCAGCCAGTTCTGTAGTCACGTCATCGCAAAAATCACAGGCATTTGCTTTAAATAATCCAGTGCCCCACATATCGCCAATGGCCCGCATTTTTATATTCTTAATTTGGTTGTCTGATTTATCATTGCTTGCAAACGAATAATCATCTGCAGTACTTTGAATATCTTTGACTCGAAACAGGGGGGTTTGAATGTTTCGCTTTTCAATACCAATTTTATTAGCTAAATATTCTGCAAAAAAGCGACTTTTAACACCGCCGCAAATAATTCCCACGAGAAAAGGTATTTTATCTTTTAATGCTGGTTCTTTGTATTGCGCCAATCGAATAGCTTTTATAAAACATGCCACTCCTACTATAGCTACCCTGCCTTCCAATTTATTAATCTTGGGCATAACTGTGCTAAGTGTGACAGGGAAATATTTGGTTTTGGATGCCTTTAATAATTCTTCCTTAGAACTGCAAATGGTATATTCATAGTGTGTCCCTTGTTTTAATGAGTTTTGAACTGAGAATACATAGTCGACAATTCCACTTTGCAATAGTTCCGTAAAAATGTATGTTGCTATTCCACCAGAAGAAGAGTTTAGCCGAAACTCATTGGCATATCCGGCATAGATTCCATTATACTTTCCTATTTTTATATGGTCATTTTCAGTATTTGGTAAAAACAATTCAGCCAATTCATTTTCTGTTTTAACTTCATCTTCAGGAAAAGGGTTAAATGGACACACTTTTAAACAATCTTCATTTAAGTTACATGAACTCGATAGATTAGGGATTAAAAACCCATGCTCGTTCCATTGCATTTCAAGAGCACTTGAAGGGCATGCGTAAGTGCAGAGTCCACAACCTATGCAAAGGTCGTTTTTTACAATTGTATCTATGACTTTCGGAATGTTCATAAGGTTTTAATCTTAGAGAAAAATTGTTTTGTTTTAGTAGTCATGAATATTTGCTCGGTGCGTTCTAATCCTACAAAATAAATAGTAATTACAACGGAAATGAGAGAAATTAGTCCAATCCCTAATAATCGGTATATACTTTCTACCAAAAACACATAAATCAGAGCGGGGATAATTAAAGATATAAGAAACACTGGGATAATTTTAAGCACAACCATTTTCAAATAATCCAGAACATTCAAATCGACTAATGGACTTATTATTTTTAAACGAGCAATTAATGCAGAAATCGAAATTCCAATACTCACATATAGAGTAATTTCGGGTGAGAAACCTAATCTCAAAAATAAATACGAAATGGGTAAGTTAAATATCAATAATCCTCCCACAACACTTTGATATAGTTTTATCCTTCCTGACGCTTGGGCTGCAGTCATTAATGGCCCTGAAATACTATCAACAAGAATATTAATAATAACTAGACGGGTAAAGATGACGGTATATTCAGGTACAATCTTTAACCATAGCTTAAGAATAAATTGGGTTTCAAGTAAAACAGGCAAGGAAATCAATAAGAGCAAAAAAAAAGAATATTTGGCACCCTGAAAGATTAATTGGTGCATATATTTTAAATCGTCAGAAGCGTATGATTTAATGATCTGAGGGTTCATGGCCATTTGAAAATTGATCACAAATTGATTCATTGCCGCTCTTACTTGATAGGCAATTCCACGAGCTGCATTGACCACCGGGCCAAAGAAAATATTAAGTAATATATTTACTCCTTGTCCCATTATTACTCCTGCTGCGTTTCCCCAAAGGTTCCATCCGGCGTAACTCATTAAGGTTTTAAATAACGGCTTGTTCCAATAATAACGGAATTTACTTTCTTTAAATTCTCGGGCACAATAAACACCGTAAAGCAGCCGGATAATTACGGCCACTCCAAACATTAAAACGGCATAAAGTTTTAGTTTATCGAAACCAAGCCAATTCAGCATAAATACAATTAGTAATTTTAAACTAACTTCGGCAATACCCACCCAGGCAAACACTTTCATGCGTTCATGAGCTATAATAATGGCATTATAAGGCACACTTACCATATTTACCATAAGTGCTAAAATCGAAAATTGATAAACCCATTTAGCTGCCATCATGCGTTCAGGTGGTATTATTAATTTCGTGTTTACAAACCACAAGCCAATAGTTTCGGCAAAAATGAGTATAATAAAGGCTATAATTAAGTGAATGTTTATACTCATACTAAACACATTCCCTAATTGAATAACATCTTTACGTCCAATTTCAAAGGACAAAAAACGTTGCGTGGCGGAAGACATAGCGCTGTTCAGAAACCCAAACATGGTAACAAAGCCGCCAACCACGTTGTAAATACCAAAATCTTCAACACCAAGGGTATTTAAAACGATGCGCGATGTATATAAGGAAACAGCCATGATAAGAAGCATCCTTATATAAAGCATGACAGTGTTTTTTGCAATACGTTTATTTTTCTCGGACGACATTTGCTTTCTGCCTAATTCTAGTTAAATAGTTAATATTTTGAGAGGGAGCAAAAGACTTATTTTTCCTCCTCACGCTGGCGCAGATTTGTAATCTGTGTCATTGCCTGCAAGGCAATACTAGTTTATAACAATAACCTCCAATAAGCCTTTTTCGCATGTTGGCGTGAATTTGCTATTTATTTTGTTGCTTGCAGCCATTCGATATTATTGGTAGTCACCTCTGTTTATTTATTTTCATCAACATAATAAGGTGTGCTGTTATGCAATCGCGGTTATCTTCCGGAAAAGCTACCGTTAAGAGTTATTCGTGAATGTTTTATTAGTCCTTCAGGCTAAGGTACGGATTGTAAATCCGCACCGGTGGAGGTGCCGAGCTATTATAACTTATAAACTTTGTCTGAACTCTCTTTCACCATATTCCGCATATCCACGATCAACTTTGTGTGTCGTTGGATAAATTCAATGTCAAAGACAGAATGATTGGTGGTTAGTATCACCACATCAGCTTCCTGTAACGTTTCCGGGGTTAATTCCACCGAAATGAATTCCCGTCCCTCGTTTGTTTTTACCTTTGGAATAAACGGATCGTGGTAGGAAACAAGGCCTCCTTTATGTACGGTTGTATCCATAATTTCCAGCGCCGGTGACTCCCGTTCGTCGTCAATATTCGGTTTATAGGCAACACCGAGAAACAATATTTTACTTCCGTTGACCGCTTTTTTGTGCCGGTTTAGCGCTGTAGCAATTTTTATGTACATATAATGCGGCATTCGCATATTAATGTGGCCGGCCGTATGAATCATGCTTAAATCGAAATCAAACCGTTTGGCGATATGTTCAAGATAAAAAGGGTCGAGTGGGATGCAATGTCCTCCAATGCCGGGGCCGGGATAAAAGGCCTGGAAACCAAAAGGTTTTGTTTTTGCAGCCTCGATTACCTCCCAAATATTAATATCCATTTTACCTGCCAATAAGGCCAATTCATTGATAAGACTGATGTTAATCAGGCGGTACGTGTTTTCCAGAATTTTCACCATTTCGGCTACGCGGGGAGAGCTTACCTTATGAATTTTATCGATGGCTTTTGAATATAAGGCTTCTCCAATTTCAAGCCCGTCCTCTGTCATTGCGCCCAGTACTTTGGGCGTATTTCGGGTGTGAAAGGTTATATTTCCCGGATCCACCCGTTCGGGAGAGTAGGCAAGCCAAAAAGTCCCGCTCATTCCCCCTGATGGAGAAAAATTTTGTCCGGTGCTGATTTCTTGAGATCCCTCCTCCTGTTTCGTCGGGATGACAAGCGCATTGAAGTAGGGATTGCTTTTTATATTTTCTTCGATGATGGGGAGCATAAGATCTTCGGTGGTAGTGGGGTAGGTAGTACTCTCCAGACTGATAAATGTTCCGGGTTTCATGTATTTCCCAATATCGGTGCAAGCCGCTTCAATGTAACTCATATCGGGCTTTTTAAATTTATCCAGCGGCGTTGGTACACAAATAATTAAGGCATCGCACTCGTTCATTCGCGTAAAGTCGGTTGTAGCCTGTAATGTTATATTTTCCACAACTTCCCGAAGAATTGCATCGCGAATATCTTTGATATAGTTTTCGCCGGAATTGATCTTATTCACTTTCTTTTCTGATTTGTCGAAGCCAATAACTTTTATGCCGGCTTCAGCGAAATTAACCGCCAATGGAAGGCCTACATAGCCAAGGCCTACTATCCCAACAACTTCTGTGTTGAGTTTTATTTTTGATAAGATTTGCTCTTTGTAATCCATATTTAAAAATTAAGTGAGTTCATTTGTTAGAAATTCCAAAGCCACGGAATCAGGATGATGCTTAAAATAAAGGTCAAAACCTGCAGGGGAGCTCCAATGCGAAAGAAATCCATTCCTGAATAGTGTCCAATCGATTTAACAATCAGGTTGATTCGGTATCCGCGTGCGGTAATAAAGCTGGCAGCACCTGAAATAGCTATAGCGATAAAAAAGGGTTTTGGATCTACATTTAACATCTTAGAGGCAACAATTGCTACGGGAAAAACCAGTGCAACCGCGGCATTATTGGTAATAATTTCAGTAAGAATTGCAGTGAGTAAGTATAAAATTGCCAAAACCCCATACGGCCCCAGTGATTTAACAATATCGATGGATTCATTGGCTAAAACACCGGCAACTCCTGTATTTTGAATGGCTTTGCTAACTGCAAATGCGGAAGCGATGGTGATAATTAAATCCCAGCTTACATTTTTTGTGTAATTTTCCTGTGGCAATATTTTTAGCCAGATAAGCAGTAAAGCGCCGGCTGCAACCATTAAAAAAAGATTCAGCCGTGTACCAAAACCAAAGTAAACCAATTCGTTAATGACTATCCCTGCAACCATTGCCATTAGAATTAACAGGGCTATCCATCTTTTTCGACTGGTTTTTTCAAGCGGTAAATCCTGAACATAATTAAGAAGGTAAAACATTTGAGTTTTGCCCCAGTTAATGGCAAAATTTTCAGTAGCCAGCAACATTACATTATCACCTACTTTTAGCTTAAGATTGTTTAAGTTGGCGGTAATACGTTCACCGTTCCGGTGAATTGCCAGCACTACAGCATTAAAGTGGTCAAAAAAGCTGAATTCAGAAACTGTCATTCCCAGACCTGCAAATCGTGGCGATAGCACCACTTCATATTGTTTTAAATTAACAGGATCTTCATTGTCCAGGTATTCCATTCCTTTTAATTTCACATCAGGATGGGCAAGGATATAATTTAGCCGGTCGGCATTTCCTGTCATCAGGATTTCATCATTCTTATACAATTTAATAGTGCCTGCTTCCGGTTTTATTATCCTTCCGTTTCGTTCAATGGAGTGAACTTCCAATCCGTTCAGCCCCGGCAAATGGTGGTGAATAATATGTTGACCGATTAATTTACTGTTTTCCGTAAGCAGAAGGTTGTAATAGTAGTCTTTTATACCTGTCAATTGTTTTTTCGGATTAACTCTCTTCCCCGGGAGAAGCCAGTTGCCAAGCAAAGCCATGTAAATAAATCCGAACAAAGAAATAATTAATCCCAGTTTTCCCAATTCGAACAAATGCATTCCCTTGTATCCATTCTCGATCATTAATCCGTGCACCACCAGATTCGATGTGGTCCCGATTAAGGTACACATTCCTCCGAAGATGGCGGCGTAGGCAAGCGGGATTAAAATCTTTTTGTAGGAGAATTGCATCATCCCCGACCATTTAATCAGAATGGGAGTAGCATTTACCACAATCGGCAGATTATTCAGAAATGCGGAGAGAAAAGAAACAGGAATCATAATTCGTGGGATAAGAAATGGCATTATGCTCTTCTTTTTAGGCAGGTAAAACTGCGCCAGACGCGTAATCAGTCCAGACTGTTTAATCCCTTCGTTTACCAGAAAAAGGACCATAATGGTTAAAACCCCTGTGTTTGAAAAGCCTGCAATCATCTCTTCGGAGGAAATTATCCCGGTAGCCATGAATATGGTTGCCGAACTGAAGAGGATGATTCCCGGCCTTAATATTCCTGCAAGAAATGCAATGAGAATATAAAGCACTACTATAATTACGATAATAATCTCGAAGTTCAAAATTCAGAGTTTAAAGTTCAAGTTTATAATAAAAGTCATTATTCACGTTCGTAGAACCGGCTGTGTATTGCATATTTGCCAATCCCGGCGGTCTCTGTGTCTTTCTGCCCGGACTGTTCGGGCACTTGCGACCTTTGTTGTGGTTAAAGCGCTGAGGCAATACCGTTACTTTACAATAAAACAGGGATTGAGCAGATTTTCTTTATTGTAAATTAATTCACCTGAAAAATCGGTTAACCACAATTTCTTCCCTGCTGCATTTGCAATGGCATGCCCGGCCGCTGTATCCCATTCCATTGTGGGGCCAAATCGCGGGTATTCGTCGGCTATACCTTCCGCTACCATGCATATTTTAATTGAACTTCCTTTGGAAATAAACCGAATTTCTCCGTATTTTTTCTTTAATAGTTGAATATAATCCCCGGTTTCCGGACTTAAGTGCGAACGACTACCGGCAACGGTATAAATCGTATCTTTTTTCCCTACCGGCAGAGATGTGGCATTTTCCTGTATTTGTTTCCATGTTGAGTCAACGCTCACCGTATTCTTTTTCCAGGCTCCTTTCTCTGTCTCACCCCAATATAATGTTTCCGAAACAGGTACATAAACTACTCCCAGAACAGGTTTCTGATTCTCAATTAACGCAATATTAACGGTGAACTCACCATTCTTTTTGATAAACTCTTTTGTGCCGTCCAGGGGATCAACTAACCAATATCGTTCCCATTTTTCTCTTAATAGATATGGAATATTTTTCCCTTCTTCACTAAGCAAAGGTATATTGGTAGCTGAAAGAAGTTCTTCAATCTTTAAGTGACTGGCTTTATCTGCAATCGTCAAGGGAGAATTATCCGATTTTCTTTCAATGGCAAAATCAGCATTCGGATTGTTGTAAATATTTAAAATTTCTTTGCCAGCCTTTAATGCTGCCGTTATTGCCAGTTTCAGCATTGTAAAAAGAGTTTTCTTAATGAATCTTACCGATTTGCCGACGGAGCGAATTTAATCTCAGGGATGATCTTAATCAATAACTTTCTTCCTGTTTTGTTGACAACGGGAACCGTATTTTCAACCACAACAAATGGGTTTTCCGGTGTTTCAAGGGGCGAGGATATCCCGGTGAAATTTTTTATGATACCCTTTCCGAGCGCGTTATTTGCAAATTTTCAATGGAGTGTCAACAACTATCTCCGGAAAATCGTTGTCCCCAATTATTTTCCCGGTCATTTTCTGTATCTCACGGACAGAACTGATGAAAGCACCAATAAGGATGGTTCCACAATGCCTAAATAATTTTGCTCCTTCTGCAGTATTGTTGAAATATAAGCGCCTCAATATCATTGTTCATCATTCCATCTTTCTTTGATTGAAGCGAAAAACTGTTTCCCAAAAATCCATCCAATGGCTACAATTCCACCCAGAAATGTCCAGATAACCAGAATTAATGGCCGGTTTGGGCTGGATTTTTCAATGGGCACAACAACGGGTTTTATAATGGAGAAAACGGGAGTATCTTCTTTTACCTTTATCTGTGCCTGTTCCAGTTGTTTCGCTAACTCGGAATAGACCGTAAATGCCAGTTGATATTCATTTTGCAGACGTTCTTCCTCTGTTTGCGCCATCGCTGAGGTTACGTTTTTATTTCGATCGCGAAAGGAAGCCAGATTTGCCTGAGCTTTTTCAAACTCCATTTGCTTTTCAGCACACCTGTCTTCGATAAACTTTAACTGTGCGGTAGCCTTTTCTATTTTAAATTCGGTAATATACCGCTGAAGCAGTTCTTGTCCCTTTTGAGCTACTTCTGCTGCTAACCTGGCCTCATGAAACCGAGAACTCAGCACAACATATCCTTCCTTATCGTTTGTCACCAATGTAACATTCTCTTCAATAATCTTTCTTATTTCGTTTTGCTCTTGAGATAAATGAATTGTCCTTTCTTCTTTTAGTGCAGATGGAATTGTATCTTTTGTTTCTCCTTTAACAGCCGTAATAATAACGCCAGGTAGCCCTATCGTATATTTTGCCACCAACGATAAAATCCCTGGTTGGTAATATTCGGTATAATACTTATAAATCGATACAGGATGATCTACGTCGGAAAAGGTAAACGGCGTGTTCATTATTTCCAATTGGAAAGGGGCACTTTGTACAATTTGCGGGTAGATATAAGGAGACAAATCGCTGGTTTCCATATTCATGTCGAGATTGAAACCAGCCATGGCTGCCAGCGATGAAAGGCCACTTAACTTCGAACTCCTGTTAGACAGTTGGGGAACCATTGTGGTGGATACTGTATATTCTTTAGGGGAGAATAATGCAATAAGCAGCCCGATTAAGGCAAATATTATTACCGTGATAATAATCCTTTTTCTTCCCCGCCAAATGGTGTGAGCCAGGGCAATAAGGTCAATTTCATCCTCATCTGCCTTTTTTTTATTCTTCAGAGGCTTTTCCGTCATATCGTACTAAAAGTTAAAGTCGGTTTATTATTTGAATTCAATAAAAATTGTTTGATTTTTATTTGGAGAGATTTGCAACCGTTGCGAGTGAAACCGCAATAGATGCTACCATACTGGCAAGTGCAAGCCACTTTCCTGCATCCGTAGTTTTTTCCGGCTTGGCGGGAACGATGACCCGGCTACCCGGCGTTATTTCGGGATAGGATTTAACAATGAAAGATTTGGTTACTTTGGTGCTACCGTTAGGATAGCTTACATAGGTTCTTTTCCTTAATGCATTGCTGTCGAACCCTCCAGAGCGATCGATATAATATTTTGCATTTTTACCGGGTACATAAGTAATAGAGAAGGGATTCTGCACACTACCTTCAATTTTTACGGTTTGCATAAAGGTAGGAACATCAATCTTGTCGCCATTTCTCAGGAACAGGTCCGCCTGTCCGCCGGGATTTTTCAATATTGTTTCCAAATCAATGGCAACCCTTTCTGTTCCTAATTCATCAGAAAACCGCTCCAATGTAGTACCTTCAATATAAGCCTGAGGAGTAATGCCGCCTGCCAGTTTTACTAAATCCGATATTCGCTGCTCTTTGTTACTAATCGCATAGGCACCTGCGTAGGTAACTTCGCCGGTAATAAAGGCTGTTTTTCCTTTGCGAAAATTTGGAGCTTGCCGAACGTTTATCTGATCGTAAGGGAGTAATTTGAAATCAGCATCGTTTTTGCCCAGTTTTAAACTTCGGGATAAATTTACAATGATAATATGACCTAATGTGTCCGATAAATGTGCTGCTTCGTCATAGGTTAATCTTCTGGCAATTTCAATAAAAGTGCTGTCTGCACCTTCTGTTAAACCGCCTCCCAGAAAAATTGCATCTCCCAACGTTAAATTGTCGGACCAGGCAAACCCACCGGGGTTTAATACCTCACCGGAAACGTAAATAAAAGCCTGTTCCTTTAATTCAAAAATAGATTTGATAAGAATCGTATCTTCCGGCATTAAAACAATATTTTTATGACGGTTCACGATTTCTTCGACATTAAATGAGATACTGGAGGTCGTCCAATCGGGATTTAAACGGGTAATGATTCCACGGTTTTTAAAGGCATCCGGCTTTATGCTGTCTGCCTTCAATATCAAATCATAAAGTGTTAAACCGGGGCTCCATTCGTACTCTCCCGGACGGTTAACCGCTCCTGAAATTGTGACCCTGTTTTCATATAAATCCTGAATCGGCTCATTTCTGATTTTGTCACCGTTTTTTAAAAGTGTTGAGGAAAGTTGAGCAAACGGGATATCGATTATTTGATAACCTTGCTGTGTTCTCCTGTAAATCTGAGTTTTTGCCAGATAAGCATCTTGTGTAAAACCACCGGCAAACCGAATTAAATCGGTTAGCGTTTCATCTTCTCCCAGTTCGAAAATTCCATTTCTCTTAAATTCACCGTTAACTTCAACTCTTTTTTCAGCCGCAGGCACAAAAATAATATCAGCATTTTTCAGTACAATATTATCAGACGGGTCTGCATTAACCAGAAAATTATAAATATCAAGAGTTTTTATGACCACATTGTCGCGGATAATTTTTATGTTTCGGAATGACCCAATTTGATTTGGACCACCTGAAAGATAGAGGGCATTAAATACAGTAGCTGCAACCGGCAGTGTATAAGTGCCGGGAGTTGCAACCTCACCGACTAAATTAACTTGAATGGATTGTAATTGTCCCATGTTTATCTGGGCGAAAGTTTGCGGATTGTTTCCGTTCATGTCGGAATAAATGACGGATAAACGCTCCTTTATTTTATTTTCGGCTTCCCGAAAGGTTGAGCCGGCAATGTATAACGGGCCAACATCGGGAATTAGAATCTGCCCGTTTTTGTTAACTGTTAACTGGTAATTATTTTGTGAATTTCCCCAAATGTTAATCAGAATTTGATCTCCAATTCCTATTTCATAATTTTTTGGTGTTTGTATGTTTACATTTGGGTTAAAGGTCAGGTCTTTATTGTTAAAAAGATAAGAGCCAAATACACGGTCTGATATATTAAACTCTGCTTGTCTCTCCGATTTTTCAGCATCCTGTTGTTTTTCTCCTGTTTCAGAAGCTTCCGGGAGAGAATCGTTTACAATACCCTCGGCTTGCGCATTGACTTCCTGAAGACGATTCTGGAAATCCTGAATTTGTTGTTCCGTTGCACCCTTTTGGCGGGCAAGATTTGCGGCATCTTGTGTTGATAGTCCCGTATTCTGCATTGCCTTTTGTGCTTTTTTTATTTCGGACTGAGGCAACGATTTTACATTAACAGATTTTACATCCTGTGCCGAGGCTATTCCAATACTTGCAATAAAACCCAAAATAATCAGAAATATTTTTGTTTTGCGATTCATTTTATAACGTTTGATAGCTTAAAGATAAATGTTTTTATTTGAGTTGTTTTGTTTCGAATATTCACAATTTATCTGAATAATAGGATTTAAACCACCGGATAAATTCAGTCAACCCTTTTTGAATTGAAGTATCAGGAGTATAATTAAAATTTTCTTTTAATGCACTTACGTCCGCAAAGGTTTTATAAACATCACCTGGTTGCATGGGATAAAATTCTTTTATTGCTTTTTTCCCAACAGCGTTTTCCATTGTTTCAATGAAATCCATTAGTTTCACAGGATTTCCATTCCCAATATTATAGATCGAATAGGGAATTGAAACTTCAGCCGCATCCGTTTTTTTTGTTTTTGGCGGAGAATCAATCACCCGCACTACTCCTTCAACAATGTCATCGATATAGGTAAAATCGCGTTCCAGGTCTCCATGATTAAAAACTTTAATTGGTTTTCCCTGTGAAATTGAACTTGCAAAAATAATGGGAGCCATATCAGGGCGTCCCCAAGGGCCGTAAACCGTAAAGAAACGAAGGCCTGTTGTTGGGAGCCCAAACAAATGACTATAGGTGTGAGCCATTAATTCGTTGCTTTTTTTTGTTGCAGCATATAAGCTTACCGGGTTATCAACAGAATCGGTAACTGAAAGGGGCATTTTACTGCTGTTCCCATACACGCTGGAAGAACTTGCATAAACCAGGTGCTGAACCGGATGATTTCTGCAGGCTTCCAATATATTTACAAAACCAACAATATTACTGTTGATATAAGCCGTCGGATTTTCGAGGCTGTATCTTACTCCTGCCTGTGCTGCGAGGTTGCACACTGCATCAAATTTTTCAGCTTCAAATAAATTGTCTATCGCGTTCTTATCTTCCAGGTTCATTCGAATAAATGAATAGTTTGGAAATAAAGAACTTTTCTGCAGAACATTCCAATTTTCAGCTTCGCGGGAAATTCCGGATTCTTTTAAACGGGAATATTTCAATTCTACATCGTAATAATCGTTTATATTATCGATGCCAACTACCGTGTCTCCTCTTTCAAGTAGTTTTTTAGCTAAAAAGGATCCAATGAATCCGGCTGTTCCTGTTATCAATATTTTCATTTTACAATTGTTTTTTGATTCCAAATAAGAAGAGATGGTTTGTCATTGAAATAGTTTACCATTTCTTCCGAAGTTAGTACAAGATATCTGACTTTTCTGTCGATAATTTTTTCTGTTTTTAAAACGAGTTCGTTAATATAAGGTGTATCGAGGTTGTTGCCAATTAAAACCAGATCCAATATCCGGGAATTTTTCCCTATAGCGAAATCACCTGTTATATATGCTTCTTCCAAATCTCCAATCTGACTTATTACCCGCTCTATTAGTTTATCGATTCCAACAATTTTTTTTAAGATGCTATTAATGTCGTTAAACAAAGGATGTGCTGTGTTTGCACTGAAATACTTTCTATTACCCGATATTTCGGAACTGAGTAGTCCGGCTCCTTCCAGTCGGTTCAATTCAACTCTGATAGCATTCGACGATTCACCAAATTCGTGCTCCAGATTTCGTAAATAGCTCTTCGTTTTGCTGTTCAGAAAGAACTTAAGCAATAACTTAATTCTTGTTTTTGATGTTATAATGGAATCAAGCATAGACAATACCTGAATTTTGAAAGGAAAAGAAAGTGTTAATTTGAAAATACTAAAAAACTACCTGAATAAATTGATGAGCATGAATTTTAGAAGCTAAAATGGTGCAATAATTTACTGCTTCGCCTCCTCAGTTACATTATTTTGTATGAGTAGGAATCTTTTCTTCTGTATTTTGAGTAACAAAAATACTCAATTTTGATTTATAACCAGTTTGCGGAATTGGTTTTTATTAACGAAATAATGTTAGAAGTTGAGATTTAAATCAATATTTTTAATCTAACGCAAATTGTTGTGTTTTAATTTTAATATGAGGTAGATTTATTTGTGAATTCATTTTGATAAAAAGTAAATCAATGTTTTAGTAAATGGATTAGTGCGTTATTCCAACAATTAATTTGGAGTGTCAGTTGATTTATGCGAATTTTAATAGCTCAAACATCACCTTGCAAAAGGAAGATGAGGATCTGATGAATGTTTACTTCTTTTTCCGGAAGATTTCCCCTTTTTACCTGAAGATTTATTGCCTCCCGTCACGGCTTTTGTAGTATAGATAATTCCGATTTTAAGCTCACTGAATATTCCTTTCACCTCAATTCGGTTTTCATCGGAATCATAGTTGTGAACAACGTCAAGCATATCATAATTCACAAAATTAAAGTCGGCAGATGCTACTAACGATAAATGAGGAGACAGTGTCGTTTTAAATCCAACTCCGGCAATAGCTACCCCGGTGGAAAGATTGGCTGAGTTTTCGTCTCCTTTTCCAAAAAAGATTTCACCGCTCTCCATATTTTTGAGCTCCGAGTTGTAGGTTAGATAGCCAACTCCGGCTTTAAGAAAAGGATTAAAAAGAGATTCATTGGCAACGCTTTTTAGGTAATATTTACCGGCCAGGCTTAGCTTTGTTAGTTTATTTGTATATTCGATAGGATCATATACCTCCGGAATGAAGGCCGTATGTAATCCCTGAGCAGTTAGGTCTGAAGGATTATTTAATTTGCCACTTAGGTTTGAAGATCCCGCGCCAAGGCCAAGTTCAAAATGAGGTGTCAGATATTTTGAAATTTCGATAGCGCCCGAAAATCCAAACTGGTTGTTAAATTCCTGAATCATTCCGGAAGAACCATTCATTTCCCCCAAAAGTTTTGATCCACCAAGCTGGATCCCCGCATTAATGCCACTTTCAAAACCATCTTGGGCAATACCACATAAAAAGAAAAAGGTTAAGAAAAGAGTTAAGAAATATCTTGAATTATTTGTGGACAATGCAACCGTTTTATTTGAATTTAATTGAGAGACAAATGAAATAATTTTTACTAAGATAAAACGAATTACTTAAATTTATTGTTTAATGTGCCCGGCCGATTGTAAATAATTTTGTTGTAAAGTTCCGGAAAAAATGAAACAAAAAAAACCACTCAAATTGAATTTGAATGGTTTTTTGTACCTATATCTCTTGTAAATTTAATTCTTTGCAACCCAGTTTGCAATCCAATCTCCAACCTGAGAAGTTTTATACGATTCTCCTTCGGCAATATCAACGGTTACATAACCTTCGTCCATTGATGCGGCTACTGCATCGCGAATGATTTTTCCTTCATCCATTAGATTAAAGGCATATTCAAACATCATGGCGGCGGAAAGAATTGTAGCAATTGGATTGGCGATGTCTTTCCCTGCAGCTTGCGGATAAGAACCATGAATGGGTTCAAACACCGATGTGTGAATTCCCATTGATGCCGATGGGAGTAATCCAAGTGAACCTGTTATTACACTTGCCTCATCCGTAAGAATATCGCCAAACATATTTTCCGTAACCATTACATCAAAGTTCTTAGGCCACTGGATAATTTGCATTGCTGCGTTATCCACAAACATGTACTCGGTTTTGATGTCGGGATAATTTGGCGCCATTTCCTGGGCAACTTCGCGCCACAAACGCGAACTTTCAAGAACATTCGCTTTATCAACTACGGTAAGTTTTTTATTTCTTTTGGCGGCAAATTCATAGCCCAGTTTTAAAATTCTTTCGATTTCTTCTCTGGTGTAGGTGTTGGTGTCGAAGGCAGTGTTACCATTATCTTTTCTTCCTTTTTCTCCAAAATAAATACCCCCGGTTAGTTCACGGATACAAACAAAATCAGCTCCTTCCACTAACTCTCTTCTCAACGGAGATTTGTGAAGTAGTGACTCAAAAGTTTCAACGGGACGAATGTTTGCATATAAACCAAGCTTTTTCCTCATTGCAAGCAGTCCCTGTTCCGGACGAACCGGAGCTTTGGGATTATTGTCAAATTTTGGATCGCCGATTGCGCCAAAAAGAACTGCATCCGATTTCATACACAAATCATGAGTTTCAGCAGGGTAGGGATCGCCAATCTGGTCGATCGCAATTGCACCGGTTAATCCGTATTCATAGCTTAATTCGTGATTAAATTTTTTTGCAACGGCCTTTACAACTTTCATGGCCTGTTCTATAATTTCCGGTCCTATTCCATCGCCCGGAAGCACTGCAATGTTTAATTTCATTTAAAAGTGATTATTGATTTTTTATTAAGAAATACTGTTTAGCATTTTATCCAGTAATCCAGGTTTAAATTCATTTTCCAAAATGTTCAGCATTTTAATTGTTGCCTTAATGGCTGCTGCATTTTGATCCGGATCAAGACCTTTGGTTTTAAATTCGCGGCCATTTTCCCAGGTAATAACTGTTTCTACCAGAGCATCGGTTTTACCACCTGGAGGAATGGTAACCACATAATCGATCAGTTTTGGAAATGATTTTCCCAGTCTTTTATATATTTTTCGCAGCGATTTTACAAAGGCATCGTATTGACCGTCCCCGTCACTAAATTCTTCGTATTGTTTACCATCTATTTCAAGCGAAACATTTGCAACAGGGCGCAAACCCATCGTGTGAGTAATTGAATAATTATTCACTTTTATTTTTTGTTCAACAATGTCGCTATCAAGAACATCGGAAACAATATAAGGCAAGTCGTCATTGGTAACCGTTTCTTTCCTATCGCCGAGTTCAATAATACGTTGCGTAACTTTTTTCAACGATTCCGGATCCAATTCAATTCCCAAGTCCTCAAGATTCTTTTTAATGTTTGCTTTTCCTGAAGTTTTTCCCAGAGCATACTGGCGAATTCTGCCAAAACGCTCGGGTAGGAGTTCATTGAAATACAGATTGTTTTTGTTGTCGCCATCAGCGTGAATCCCACTGCACTGGGTAAAAACAAATTCTCCGATTAACGGCTTATTGGTTGGAATCCGAATGCCAGAAAACGATTCAACCAATTTCGAAACTTTATTTAGTTTGCTTTCATTAACGCTGGTTGTCATTTTCAGATGATCCTTAATTGTAGCGATTACACTCGAAAGCGGAGCATTACCGGCACGCTCGCCCAATCCGTTTACAGTTGTGTGAACACATCGGATTCCGGCTTTAATCGCATGAAAAACGTTGGCAATTGCAAGATCGTAATCGTTGTGGGCATGAAAATCAAACTGAACATCCGGATAAGACTGAATCATTTCCGAACAGTAATCATATGTCTCATCTGGGTCTAAGATGCCCAGCGTATCGGGTAACATAATACGGGAAATCTTTTCTTCCTTCAGATTTTTTATCATGAAGTGCACATAATCTTTTGAACTACGCATCCCGTTCGACCAATCCTCAAGATAAATATTTACCCGAATGCCCATTTGATCTGCATTCTCAACTACCTTTTTAATGTCAGAGATATGCTGTTCCGGCGTTTTTCGTAACTGCTGGGTTACGTGTTTTAGTGAGCCTTTACAAAGCAGATTGATGACCTTCCCTCCTGCATCGGCAATCCATTGAAGTGAAATCTTCTCATCGACAAAACCCAAAACTTCAATTTTATCCAGATGGCCCTTTTCAGCAGCCCATTGCATTACCCGTTTTGTTCCTTTAAACTCACCCTCAGAAACTCGTGCAGAAGCAATCTCAATTCGATCCACTTTTACGTCGTCGAGTAAAACCTTTGCCACACTTAATTTTTCTCCTTCGCTAAAAGAAACTCCGGAAGTTTGTTCTCCGTCGCGAAGTGTGGTGTCCATTATTGTCAGGTGATTTACATTTACTTCCGCTTTTTTGCCTGTCATCTTTTCTGTCTTTACAATTCTTCAGCCATTTTATCGTGCTGCCTCAAACACTTCAATCTTATCTTTCATATCAACAAGAAAATCAATATCATCTAATCCGTTTTGCAAGCAATGTTTTTTATACGGATTGATTTCAAAGTCGGTAGATTCTCCTGTCGATGAAATTGTAAAAGTCTGTTTTTCCAAATCTACCTCAAAAGTGGCATTTGGATCGTTGTCTATTGTGTCGAATATCTTTTGAAGAAACTCAGGAGAAACAACAACAGGTAGTAACCCATTGTTCAGTGCATTGCCTTTAAAGATATCTGCGAAAAAGCTTGAAACTACAACTCTGAAACCATAATCATAAATTGCCCAGGCTGCATGTTCACGACTTGAGCCACTTCCAAAGTTTTTCCCTCCAACCAGTATTTTCCCTGAGTATTTAGGATTGTTTAATGGGAAGTCTGTTTTCGGGCTTCCATCTTTATTGTAACGCCAGTCACGGAAAAGATTATCTCCAAACCCTTTTCGCTCTACCGCTTTTAAAAATCGAGCAGGGATTATCTGGTCGGTATCCACATTTTCAATTGGCAGTGGAACCGCCGGTGTTTTTATTACTGAAAATTTATCGTATGCCATTTTACTTGTTTTAGGCCAAGAGCATAGAGTCCGAAGTACGGCTATTTTCTTAGCACTTTACCCTATGCACTTAGCAAATTTCTTGTTTACATTAATTCTCTCGGATCGGTAACAACTCCTTTAACTGCTGCTGCTGCTGCTGTTAGCGGACTGGCCAGCATTGTTCTGGAACCAGGTCCCTGGCGACCCTCAAAGTTCCGGTTTGTTGTTGATACTGCATATTTCCCTTCTGGGATCTTATCCTCGTTCATTGCAAGACATGCCGAACATCCGGGCTGGCGGAGTTCAAATCCGGCTTCTTCCAGAATTTCAACAAGTCCTTCCTCTCGAATTTGAGTTTCAACTCGTTTAGAACCTGGTACCAGCCAAACATTTACATTCGGATCTTTTTTCTTTCCTTTTACAAATGTTGCAAAAGCCCTGAAATCCTCAATTCTACCGTTTGTGCAACTTCCAAGGAAGACATAATCAACCTGTTTTCCAATCATTGCATCACCCTGGGCATATCCCATATAAGCCAGTGATTTTTCGTACGTTTTTTTATCGCTTCCTTCAACTCCGTTCATCACAGGAATCGTTTTCGAGATTCCGATTCCCATTCCCGGGTTTGTACCATAGGTAATCATTGGCTCAATGTCGTCTGCATCATACGTATATTCCGTATCGAAAACAGCGCCATCATCCGATTTAAGTTCTTTCCATTTGGCAAGTGCTTTTTCCCATTCTTCTCCTTTGGGAGCAAATTCACGGCCTTTTACATAATTAAAAGTAGTTTCGTCTGGAGCAATCATACCACCGCGGGCACCGCTTTCAATGCTTAAATTACAAAGTGTCATACGGCCTTCCATACTTAAACCCGTAATTGCTGAACCTGCATATTCAATAAAATGGCCTGTTCCTCCACTGGTGGATATTTGGGAAATGATATATAAGGCAATATCTTTTGCCGTTACACCTTTTCCGAGCGTGCCGTTTACTGTAATTCTCATTTTTTTCGGTTTGGGCTGCATAATACACTGACTTGCCAAAACCATTTCAACTTCGCTGGTGCCAATTCCGAATGCAATAGCACCAAAAGCACCGTGTGTAGAAGTGTGGCTGTCCCCGCAAACAATAGTCATCCCAGGTTGCGTAAGCCCCATCTCCGGGCCAATGATATGCACAATTCCGTGTCCTTCAGACTGAAGATCGTGATACACGATCCCGTGTTCTGCACAATTCTTTTTCAGCATTTCCACCTGGTTACGAGAAAGCTCGTCTTTTATAGAAAGATGCTGTTCTGTAGTGGGAACGTTATGGTCGGGAGTGGCAGTTGTATTTTCAGGACGAAATACTTTCAGCCCCCTGTTTTTTAGTCCAAGAAAAGCCACCGGACTTGTAACTTCATGAATAAAATGTCTGTCGATATACAAGACATTTGGTCCTCCTTCAACTTTTTGAACCACATGTGCATCCCAAATCTTATCAAATAATGTTTTTGCCTCCATTTTTATTTAGTCAAATTTTACTTTCAATGAATTCTTTAATTTTTTTTATCTATGCTTGCTGGGCTACAGGAATTTTATTAATAGCGTCAAGGAATGCTTCAACCGAAGCAGTAATAATATCGGTATTAGCTCCAAAGCCATGGAAAATGGTATCATCATAGTCAATTTGCATGTGTACTTTCCCAATATCATCACTTCCTCTTGTAATTGCCTGAACAAGGAATTCTTCGATAGTTACCTGACGGTGAATAATTTGTTTTACGGCCTTAATTGCGGCGTCAACCGGTCCGTTTCCAGCGGAAGTCGCGTCAAATTTTTCTCCTGCAATATCCAAACGAACAGTTGCCATTGGTGTTAGATTTTTCCCGGTTACAACCTGCAGAAATTCCAATTTTATGCGTCGCTCCTGACGTGTGGCATCTCCAACCAATAATGCAATATCATCGTCGCGAATATCTTTTTTCTTGTCGGCAAGCTTTAAAAACTCATCGTAAACCGCATCAAGCTTTTCTTTCGTTAAAGTAAAGCCAAGCAATTCGAGTCTGTGTTTTAACGCAGCACGGCCACTTCTTGCTGTTAAGAGAATGGCAGACTCATTGATTCCTACATCCGTCGGATCCATGATTTCGTAATTCTCCCGATGCTTCAATACACCGTCCTGATGTATGCCGGAAGAATGGGCGAATGCATTTCGTCCGACAACTGCCTTATTAGGTTGTACGGGCATATTCATTAACGTGGAAACCAAACGGCTAGTACCAAAAATCCTTTTTGTATTGATTCCTGTATCAATTTCCAATGCTTTGTAATGAGTCTTCAATGTCATTACAACTTCCTCCAGTGAAGTGTTTCCTGCACGTTCACCAATTCCATTAATGGTGACTTCGGCCTGCCGTGCTCCATTCAGAATTCCTGAAATGGTGTTTGCGGTGGCCATGCCCAAATCGTTATGACAGTGGGTTGAAATTACTGCTTTATGAATATTGGGAACATTTTCTGCCAAATATTTGATTTTTGCACCAAATTCGTGGGGTAGGGTGTAGCCCGTTGTGTCAGGAATATTCACAACAGTTGCACCTGCTTTAATTACAGCTTCAATTACACGGGCCAGGTATTCGTTTCCTGTACGACCTGCATCTTCTGCATAAAATTCTACATCTTCTACATACTTTTTCGCATATTTCACCGCTTCAACTGCCCGTTCGATAATGGCATCAGGGTTAGAATTCAGTTTATGATAAATGTGAAAATCAGATGTTCCGATCCCCGTATGAATTCGCCCTTTTTTTGCATATTTCAACGATTCGGCAGCCACGTCGATATCTTTTTGAACTGCACGGGTTAATGCACAGATTGTGGGCCAGGTCACTGCCTTTGAAATTTCTACTACCGATTCGAAGTCACCAGGGCTGGAAATAGGGAAACCTGCTTCAATAATGTCAACTCCCAAATCTTGCAATGCTTTGGCAACCTCAATTTTTTCTACCGTGTTTAACTGGCAACCCGGGACCTGCTCCCCATCTCGCAAGGTTGTGTCGAAAATATAAAGTCTGTCGCTCATAGTATATTATGTTATTTATGTTCTATATTTTTTTATTGTTTTGGCGTGGAGGTTAAATTATTTCAAAGTTTTGTTGTTGTAGCATATTGCCGGAAGCTCTTAAAAGATACTTCCTAAAACTCCTATCCATTAAATTTGTTTTCATTTATTTACTCTGTTACATGAAAAAAGCCACTCTCTTTATACGAGAATGGCTCTTATTTTTTTCCAACTATCTTTAATAACACACCATTCTCATTTCTTCTGAATTAGAAGAATAATACCTAGTAGAAGGCTAAGAATTGATATGTTAACTTTTAATTTCAATTTTTGCTTACGAATTGGTGCAAATATGATAATATTTTTTTAAAATGAAAATAAATAGGCCGATTTTATTGATGAAATTTAAGAATAAGATGAATTGGTCTGAAAATGATTGGAATTTTAATAAATGAATTTCTTTTTTAGCTTTCGTTATTGTTCAAGCTGATTTTCATTTTTCTTCTTCTCTGTTTTCATCAATGCCTCTCTTTCGTCAGCATTACTACGTTTAAAAATATCGTATTTCGAAAGCGGGCGTTTGTATATTTTCCAGTCAAATCCGGGGAGTTTTTTATCTTCTTCAGTTAATTCGAAGAGGGGCATTAATTTTCCTTCGGGAGCACTGAAAAATGAAATTTTATAAATCTGCCCTTCTTTAAATGTTATTGATATTTTGCTACTCTCTGCTTTATTAAGCCCAACAATCTTTTCTTTTTCACGGGCGTAATAAAGCGTTTGCCCGTTTCCATCTACATCAATATATTTTAATTGCCTATCAGTGATATAACCAATCATTTCCTTTCCTTTTATTTGATCATATCTGCCGGAATCCTGTTTTGAAATGATAAAACTATTTCGCGTTAAATGCAATTCATCAGGTGTATTGGCGTTTTGCTTCATTTCCATAAAATCCGCTGAAAGTTGATGAGCTTCTGACCAAATTACGGGGTTTTCATACAACTGAATTATTGAATCTCGCGTAAAGTAAACCATTGAGTCACAGATTCCCTGCAAATCGGTGCGGAAAAACCGAACGCCGTAATATGCCGAAATTATTTTTTCATCAGGAATCGTATCGGGAATGGTTCGCAAGGTATCGGCATGAAGGAACAACGTGTCTTTTTCGTTGTAATTCATATAAACAGCCGAATCTGTAACCATTGCAGTTTCCAGCGAATCGTTGTATATGGCTATTTGTCCTAATATAATAGATTGATTTTCAGTGTCATGTATTTTGACGTTTCCTTTCGCATTTCCTGATTTTGCGGCTTTGTTGTATTTAATGTAGTTTGCGGAAAGTCTTTGAGTTTCGTTGTAAATTACAGGGTTTTTAATTAGTTCGGCCTCACCGGTATTTGAATCATACCATCCTTTCTCGGCATAAAGCGTGTTTGCTGAATCGCGAATTGTGGTTGGTCCGTTAATGAAAATTCTTTTAGTTTCTGTATTGTAGTTTAACGTGTCACTCTCCAGTGTAAAATCTTTATTTACCCCAACAACATCGTCAAATAAATAGAATTGATCAGAATCAACATAATATCTTCCAATCTGACTTGTAACTGTGGTTATGCTGTCAACAATTTTTCCAAAATTATCGTAATAGGCAATTTTTGTTGCCATGTCGTAATCGAGCGTGTCCGAATAAACTGTGGTTGTTTTGTTTATTAATCGGGTATTTCCCCATGCCTGTGCAAAGTTGCGATCACCGTCATACATTACTGTTTTTGCATACAAATGGAGTGTGTCGCCTTGTTTAATATGAACATTTCCGAAAGCATCGACCCGGTTTGTACCTGTATAGGTATAGGCGCTGTCGCACCAAACCAAAACATTTTTATGACGAATAAGTACGGAGTCAATTAATCGCTGTGCATTGGCAGCTATTTTTTCGTTTGATTCCAAAGAACCTGCCCTTAAAATTTCTACCATTCTTTTTTCCTGTGAAAAAGCAAATGTGGAAATCAAAAGTAAAAGAAACAGAAGCCTTGATTTTAGCTGATTGAAAACTTCTTTAATATTGAACAGTTTTATTTGCATTAAAGCAATTTATCAATAATGTTGTCGACTGAAATGTTTTCGGCTTCGGCCTTGTAGTTTTTAATAATTCGGTGTCTCAAAATAGAAGGAGCGATTGCAGCCACGTCTTCAATGTCGGGAGAATATTTACCTTTTAAGGCGGCATGTGTTTTTGCCCCAAGAACCAAGTATTGAGATGCACGTGGTCCTGCCCCCCATTTTAAATACTGTTTTGAAATTTCGGCGGCGGTATCCGTTTCTGGCCTTGTTCTGGCAGCAAGTTTTACTGCATACTGAAGTACGTTGTCGTTAATCGGGATTTTTCGGATCAAATCCTGAAAATATATAATTTCCTTTCCAGAGATGACAGGTTTTAATTCCACATTAAATGAAGATGTTGTGTTCTTAACAATGGTAAGTTCGTCGTCAAACTTTGGATAATCAAGCCAAACCGAAAACATAAAACGGTCGAGTTGCGCTTCCGGCAGAGGATAAGTACCTTCCTGTTCAATCGGGTTCTGGGTTGCCAGTACAAAAAATGGTTCTTCGAGTAAGAAATGCTGCCCAGCTGTTGTAACGGCTCTTTCCTGCATCGCTTCAAGCAACGCCGATTGAGTTTTTGGTGGAGTCCTGTTGATTTCGTCTGCTAAAATAATGTTGGCGAACAGCGGACCTTGTATGAATTTAAAGTTTCGTTCATTATCAAGAATTTCAGTGCCAATTATATCAGAAGGCATCAAATCGGGAGTAAACTGTATCCGGTTGTATTTTAAACCCAGTATTTTGGCAATGGTTGTTACAAGTAATGTTTTCGCCAGTCCTGGAACCCCAATTAGTAAAACATGCCCACGACTAAACAAAGAAATTAAAACCTGATTAATAACTTCATCCTGCCCATAAATTACTTTTGTGATTTCACTTTTTAATTCATCAAATTTTTTTTTCAGGGCATCCAGCGCCTCCACATCATTCTTGAAATTCATCCTGTTTTCTTTAATCTGATTTAGAAGTTATTTAATCCAGTTGTCGAAATTGAAATTACAGTTTGAGTAAGTTGGGTCAATTCTAATGTAGGTTTCCGATTGCTGTGTAGCTACCCATTTGTTGAAAACCTCTTCTTTCTTTTTGGTTAAATACATTTCGGCTAAGTGCTGATAATCATTTTGCAAGTCTGCTTTATGCGAATCAATTTTGTTAACCAATTTGATGATTTTGTAAACTGTTTGCTGATTCTCCTTGTCAATAGTTTCAAAGGGTTCAGATATTTCGTTTACATGCATACTTGTAATAATTTTACTTACATCAGGATCCAAATCTTCGGCAGAAAATTTGGAAGACATTGAATTCGGATTTATTGTTAATCCACCGTTGTTTCTTGTGTTTTTATCGAAAGAAAAAATTCGTGCCGCTTCTTCAAATTGAATTTCATTGTTTCTAATCATGCCTGCAAGGCTGTCGAGTCTATTATAAGCTTCCTCTTTTGCTTCGATTGATACTTTCGGTTTTATAAGAATGTGCCGGGTATTAATTTTCTCACCTTTTTTATCAACCAATTGAATAATATGATATCCAAAAGCGCTTTTTACTACGTTTGAAATTTTATCTCCTTTAAGATTGAAGGCAGCAGCGGCATAAGCCGGATCTAGTTCAGCGCGGCCCATATATCCAATCACACCGCCATCTTTAGCTGAAGGGCCTTCCGAATATAAAACAGCCATGGTTGCGAAACTTGCGCCTTCTTCAATTTTCTTTTTCAACTCCCGTAATCGCGATTTCACACGGTTTTCTTCTTCAATATCAATTTGAGGTTCAAACGTAATTTGTGCGTATTCGTATTGTGTTGGTATTGTTGGAATCTCATCGCGAGTTAAGTTTCTAAAATTGTACCTGACTTCCGATGGTGTAACAGTTACGTTCTCTATGATTTTGCTTCTCATTTTTTGACTTAGTAACTGATTTCGTATGCCTTCCTGCATCTCTGCTTTAATTTCAACAATCGATTTTTTAAAGTATTCTTCCACGGCTTTTTCAGAGCCCATATACTGTACATACATTTGCAAACGCTGATCCATGGTCTGGTTAACTTCGTTGGGCGTTACATCAATTAATGTATCAAGTTCGGCTTCTGCCACCAGTAATTTATCGACAAGGAAATTCTCAAAAATTTCGCATTTCATATCTCCTTCGGATGTAATTCCCTGCGCCTGTTGTTCAATGTTCATCTGTTCGATTTCGCTTTTCAGAATAATATTTGCACCTACAACTGCAACAATCTGGTCAACAACTTTATCCTGTGCCATCAACGTAACCGATAGAAATATGGCAACAATTGCAATTCCGAATTTTCTCATTATTATTTTTTGTTTCATTTGTTAATCAAGTTTTATGTAACACCAAAGTCTCCTAGTTTTCTGTGTATATTTTGAACTTATTTTGTCGAATTCCTTCCAGGTAAATATTGTCTTCCACCTCTTTCAGAAACTCAATTTTTCGCTGATTAAGAATTAAATTTTTAATGTTGTTTTTAACAAACTCAAGCGGGGCCGTATCGTTTTTTAACCTGTAATCCTGAATGGCAACAAGATAGTAATAATTTGAATCTTTCAATTCAATCAGACTATTGCTTCTTAGAAACCTTTCATTATCAGTGATCTCATTCGGCAGGTTATTTTTTACAAGGTCAAAATCTACCCAGTTATCCATAAAAATGTCAAATTTTTTAGCGTATTGAAGGCAATATTCCCGCAGTTCGCTTAATCCCTCTTCTGAAGTATTTTCAACCATGTCTTTTAATAATTTGGGATTGGCAACTTCTTTTGGAATTTTTACAAAGATGGCCTTGGTAATATTTTTATTCAAATTGAAATTATCGTTATTCGCGTTATAGTATTCTTCAATTTGCTCTTCCGTAACAAGGGTATCCATTCTTTGCCTCATCAATTCGTTTTTATATTTATAAATAATTAATGAGTTGCGGTATTCTTCGAGTTCTTTTGAAACATCTTTTTGCTGCGGGGTAAGATTTTCATTGGCTTTTTGAATTACCAGTTCCTGTTTTATCCATTTTTTTATATAATCGTCAGCCATTAAAGCGCTGTCTGCATCATCGAGGTTATCAGGAATTATGTTATTCAATTCTTTTTCTGAAAGTTTCTTTACTCCTACCTGGGCAACAATTTTTTCGGCAGTTGTATTGTTATCGGAACATCGTAAAAAAAAGGTTCCGAGAAACAAAATCAAACCATATTTCAAAACCAACTTAAACACCCTGAATTGTTTTTAGCAGCTTTTTGTCAACTGTGATTTTGTATTTCTTTCGAAGCTCTTTTATCCAGTTGTCCTCCAAAAATTTCTGATAATCCGAGATATATAAACCACGGGCTTCATCCAGTTTCTTTGGTTCTGGTGGAATTTTATTGCCCCTCAAAAAAGTTATTTCACTATTGAAATTGGCAGGTTCCGGCTGATTCCATACATAATAATCAACAATCGGATTTGCCCCCCTTTCCCATGCACCTTCTGTAAAGCTTATCAGGCTCTCATTTTTGTTCATCATATCCGAAACTTCCTCGTTGGTCATTTCTTCAGCGAAATATTTTTCAGCCTCTTCCCTTGCTTCAACCGTTTTGCAGGTTATAATGGTGCCTTTAAAACGTTCTTCCCACATGTATTTTTTATCGTTCTTTTTATAGAATTCTTCAAGGCCAACTGTATCCTGAGCTGCAAAATTCCAAATCTTTTCTTCTGAAATATTGAACAGCAAAATTCCATCGTGGTACTCCTGTAAAAGGTATTTAAAATCTGGATGTTTGTCTTTCAGTTTTGAATCTTCCAGCGCAGTAATTGCATCCATTTCCCAGGGCTGATAATAGGATAGATATGAGCCACTTGAAGCGTTTTGTTTGGTAAGGTAATTTCTAAAGTCCTGCATTTCGTATTTTTTGTTGTCGATGGTAAACAACTCGAAATTTTCATCGTGGAGGTCACTTGCAATTTTTTTGTCTTTTAATTTGGAGTAACCTTCATCATTTTTTTGATAATTGTATTCTACTTTCAGATTGTCAATGAAAGCTTGTTTACTTCGAAAACTGCGCTGTGGATCGTTTTTTATACGGGTTACAATTTCTTCTTTTGCCTCTTCAAAGGACGGAACCGGCTTTACTGCAATTTTTTTGATAATATGATATCCATATGGAGTTTCAATCGGCTCGGTATAATCTCCGATATTTTTTATGGCAAAAGCTGGATTTGCAAACTCGGGAATCATTCTTCCATTTCCAAACCAAGGCATCTCGCCACCCTGAGTTGACGATCGTTTGTCGTCAGACTTAGTTCTGGCTAATTCTGCAAAATCGGCTCCGTTTTTCAATTCAGTATATATGGAATCGATTTGCAATTTCAGCTTCTGTTTTGTAGCAGCAGTCATATCTTTCGGAAACATTTTCATGATATGGGCCACCAGAATCTCTCCTTTATTATCCCTGATATCATTAACCTTAACCAGGTGGTATCCGAAGGTTGTTTTTACCGGTTCAGAAATTTGCCCGACTGGTGTTGTAAATGCTGCATTTTCAAAAGGAGTTACCATTTGAAATGCGGTAAAATATCCCAATTTTCCACTATTCGTTTTTGCAGAGGGATCTTGTGAATATTCTTTTGCCGCTTCTTCAAAATCTTTCCCGTCAATAATTTCCTGTCTTATTTTTAGAATTTTATCAAGAATTTCCTTATCCTGTTCTGGTGTTGCGTCACGACTCACATTTAAAAGAATATGGCTTGCATTTACTTCTTTTGTTGTTCTGTTATAAAGCTCGTTTACCAACTCATCGTTATAATGAATATTGGTTAAATAAGGTGCAGCCAATTCTTCGCGATATCCGGCCAGTTCTTTAATAAACGCTGCGCTGGTATCCATTTTTAACTTTTCGGCTTCAATTACCTTTAGCTTAAAATTAATAAACAAATCAAGATACTCTTCTGGAGATTTCTTGTCGGATTCGTTATACAAATTGCTGTTGTTTTTTTTGTAGATGCGCTCAAATTCAGCTTTGCTAACCTTTGTGTCGCCAATGGTAATTAACGTCTGCTCGTCTTGAGAAAAAACAGATAGGGCTGCCAGGCAAAAAAACAGAATTGAAAACAAAAAACGAATCATTTCAACATTATTTATGAATTCAAAAATATAAAACCCGAATAGTATTCATTTATTGTTGTTTACTACTCATAAGGATAGGTTTATTATATTGCGCGATTGGGTATTATTGCCGGCTGCTGTAATTTGGAGCTTCCCTGGTTATGCTTACATCGTGCGGGTGACTTTCCTGAACACCTGCATTTGAAATTCGCGTGAACTTGGCATTTTGAAGCGTTCCAATATCTTTAGCACCACAATATCCCATTCCTGCACGTAACCCGCCAATTAGCTGGTAAAGAACTTCGTACAATGTCCCTTTATAAGGCACTCTGGCCGCAATTCCTTCCGGAACCAGTTTTTTGATGTCGTCCTCCATATCCTGAAAATAGCGATCTTTTGAACCTTTTTGCATCGCTTCAATTGACCCCATACCTCTATACGACTTAAATTTTCTTCCCTGGTATAAAATGGTTTCTCCAGGCGATTCTTCAACACCGGCAAATAAACCTCCTGCCATAATTGAATTTGCTCCTGCTGCAATGGCTTTTACAATGTCGCCTGAATAACGGATTCCTCCATCGGCAATAACCGGAATTCCTGAACCCTTAATTGCTTTTGCTACACTGTAAACAGCAGACAATTGAGGGATTCCAACCCCTGCAATAACCCGGGTAGTACAAATTGACCCTGGCCCGATTCCTACCTTTACTGCATTGGCACCGGCTTTTACCAGTTCAACGGCTGCTTCAGCAGTACCAATATTTCCGGCAACAATATCTTTTTCAGGGTATTTCTTTTTTATTTTCTTCAACATTTCAATCACCCCTTTAGAATGGGCGTGTGCGGTGTCTATTACCAAAGCATCAACCTGGGCTTTTACCAACTCGTCAACCCTGTCCATGGTGTCTCCTGCAATTCCAATACCGGCGGCTACCCGTAATCTGCCTTTTTCATCTTTACAGGCCAGCGGTTTATCTTTTGCTTTCGTAATATCCTTATAGGTTACAAGGCCAATTAATTTGTTGTTTTTATCAACTACCGGTAGTTTTTCAATTTTATGATTCTGGAGTATATCCGCAGCTTTTTGAAGGTTGGTTGATTCTGTGGTTGTAATGAGGTTCTCTTTTGTCATTACTTCACCAATCGGCCGTTTCATGTTCCTTTCAAATCGTAAATCGCGGTTGGTTACAATTCCAACAAGAATTCCATTTTCATTTACAACAGGAATACCACCGATTTTAAAATTTGCCATTATATTTAGTGCATCACTAACTTTTTTATCGGGTGTAATGGTAATTGGATCGTAAATCATACCGTTTTCTGCACGTTTAACTGCTGTTACCTGGCGAGCCTGATCTTCAATCTGCATGTTTTTGTGGATAACACCTATGCCTCCTTCTCTGGCAATGGCAATAGCCATTTTAATTTCGGTAACAGTATCCATTGCTGCAGTAACAACCGGGGTATTTAAAATGATATTCTGAGTGAATTTAGTAGATAAATCAACTTCGCGTGGTAAAACTTCTGAATAAGAAGGAATTAATAAAACGTCATCAAAAGTCAACCCTTCAAATTCCACTTTGTCAATTAAAAACGACATGATTTATAATTTTTAATGTTTAAAATAATTGGCAAAACTACAAAAAATTAACAGACGAATATCTACTATTTTTGCAGAGGTAAAGGTTTAGGACAATAAAAATTGTTAAACCTTAAAATCATTTCTTAATTTGTATTAATGGAAAGCTTTAATCAGATTTTAACGCGTTACTGGGGATATCCTGAATTTCGCCCTTTGCAACTGGAAATTATCGAATCGGTTGATAAAGGAAACGATACGTTGGGGTTGATGCCAACCGGTGGAGGTAAATCGATTACTTTCCAGGTTTATTCGCTTTCGAAAAAAGGAATTTGTATTGTAATAACACCGTTAATCGCCTTGATGAAAGATCAGGTGGAAAACCTGAATAAAAAGGGAATTAAAGCGCTTGCTGTCCACAGTGGAATGTCATCACAGGAGATTAAAATTACACTCGACAGCGCCGTTTGGGGAGAATACAAGTTTCTTTATGTTTCACCTGAAAGATTAAATTCTGAAAAATTTCTGGAACGGTTGGAACAGATGAATGTTAATCTGGTAACGGTTGATGAGGCGCATTGTATTTCGCAGTGGGGATACGATTTCAGACCGAGTTATTTAAATATTATTGAAGTAAGAAAAGTTTTGCCCGATGTTAAAATTCTGGCATTAACGGCTACGGCCACTGAAAAAGTAGCTGCCGATATTCAGGATAAATTAAAATTTAAGAAAAAGAATATTTTAAAAGTCTCTTTTCAACGCGAAAACCTGAGCTATTTGTTGCGATATAAAGAAAATAAAAATGGTTATTTACTTGACACGCTGAATAGGGTAAAAGGCTCTGGAATTGTTTATGTTCGGAGCCGGCGGTTAACAAAGGAAATATCGGAAGAACTTAAGAAGAATAAAATCAGCGCCGATTATTACCATGCCGGTTTAAACAATCATGTTCGCAGCGAAAAGCAGGATTCCTGGATTGCCGGAAAAACCAGGGTAATTGTTGCTACCAATGCTTTTGGAATGGGAATCGATAAGGCAAATGTTCGGTTTGTAATCCACATGGAGCCGCCGGATTCGCTGGAAGCTTACTATCAGGAAGCGGGTCGTGCCGGTCGGGACGGAAAAAAATCGGCTGCAGTTTTGCTTTTTAACAATGCAGACAAAACCAAACTGAAGAAGCATATAACCGTAGCTTTCCCTGAGCCTGCATCAATAAAGCGAATTTACCAGGCATTATGTAATTATTTGCAGATTGCCGAAGGGTTTGGGAAAAACCAATCTTACGAATTTAGTCTTCAGGGGTTTTCCCAGGCGTTTAAATTTCAGCAGGCAATGGTTTACAACAGCCTGAAAATTTTGCAACGCGAAGGATATCTGGAATTTACTGAAGAAGTGGATAGTCCGTCGAGAATTCATTTTACGGTTTCCCGGGATGATCTTTATAAGTTTCAAGTGGCGAACGCAAATCTTGATGGTTTTATTAAACTAGTATTGCGTTCATATACAGGGTTGTTTAACGGTTATGTTGCTGTTGATGAGGATTTATTGGCAAAAAGAATTAATGCAGATCGGGAAACTGTTTATAATTATTTAAAGCATCTTCGAACTTCTAAAATTATCGATTATATTCCTCGTAACAGAACTCCGTTTATATTTTTTAGTAGAGAGCGAATTAATATTGAGCGTTTAAAAATTTCGAAGGAGAATTATGATTCTCGGAAAAAGGAGATGAGCGATAGGATTGATGCAGTAATTAATTATGCAACCAGTTCAACCCGCTGTCGGAGTCAGTTGCTTTTAGATTATTTTGGAGAAACGGATTCATCTCCTTGCGGAATCTGCGATGTGTGTACATCTTTAAAATCGATGGAGTTGACCTCGTTTGAATTTGAGAAAACGGGTGAGCAAATTAAGAAAATAATTGAAACACCGGTTACGCTTGAAAACCTCCTGTTAAAATTGAAAGGAGATCAACAAAAAATGCGACAAATTATTAAATGGTTGCTCGACAATGAAAAAATTATTTACCGCATCGATAATAAGCTGGAGTGGAATAAAAAGTCGTCGTAATCTTTATTTCCGGAAGAATTCAAACTTTGTCTTTTTTTTATCTCGTTTTTCCAATTACTTATTCCCCTGAAAATTTTTTATATAAATCAGGTCGTAAAGTTTTGGTCCGTTCAATTGCTTGTTCGTGTTTCCAGTCGTCAATAAGTTTATCGTTTCCGGTCAGCAAAACCTCCGGAACTTTCATTCCTTTGTATTCAGCCGGGCGGGTGTAAACTGGCGGGCTAAGCAAATTATCCTGAAACGAATCGGTTAGGGCAGAGGTTTCATCGGAAAGTACACCGGGCAAAAGCCGGACTACACTGTCGGTAATAATTGCTGCTGCAAGTTCTCCGCCGGTCAAAACATAATCGCCTACTGAAATTTCTTTTGTAACATAGTAATCGCGTATTCGCTGGTCGATGCCTTTATAGTGTCCGCAAAGAATAATAATATTTTCAAGCAGCGAAATTTTGTTAGCTTCTTTTTGGTTAAAAAGTTGTCCGTCAGGTGTGGTGAAAATAACTTCGTCGTATTTCCGTTCGGCCGTTAATGTTTCAATCGCTTTTTCAATGGGCTGAATTGCCATAACCATTCCTGCTCCTTTGCTAAACGAATAATCGTCAACACGTTTGTGTTTATCTTCTGAATAATCGCGTAAATTGTGAATATAAATTTGAGCCAGTCCTTTTTCTTTTGCTCGTTTTATTATTGAAAAATTGAACGGACTTTCCAGAATTTCCGGTAGAACGGTTATGATATCAATCCTCATATTGTTTTAATTTTTCGCAAAGGTAAGCAATCAAGCGAGATTTTATTTCTGTAATACATATATCCAGAAAGTTAAATAAGATGACAATGTTGCGCTTTTATTTAATGCAAAGTGTCGATATGTCATTTGTGTGTTAGTGGTTTTACCATTTTTGACCATTTTTTTGTATTGGAACAGAAGTTGGAAAAAGGAGAACAGAGTTTTAAAAACAAATTAATTTAAAATAAAAAGGAGGAAAACGTTATGAACTTAGTAAAATTTCGCAATCCGTATTATGCAGTGAATGGCAATTTAGTCGACGAATTATTCAATAGCTTCTTAAGCAACGATTATCACGAAAACTATTTGGTAAATACCAGAAAACCGTCAACCAATGTTTTCGAAACAAACAACAATTTTACAATTGAATTAATGTTGCCCGGCTTTGCAAAAGACGATGTTCAGATGAATTATCACAAAAACATTTTAACAATTAAGGTTGAAAAGGAAGAAGTTACAGAAGAAAATAAAGTAGACTACAAATACTCGCATCGTGAATTCGGAGTCTATAATTTCGAAAAGAACTTCAAATTACCAAATTCAGTTGATGCTGAAAAAATTGATGCCAAATTTGAAAATGGAATCTTAACGGTAGTTTTACCAAAAAAAGAAGAAGCTTTGGAAAAAGAACCGGTAAGTATAAATATATCATAATCTCATAGTTTTGTTTGGTTTAGTTTGGTTAGAGTGATAAGATGGCCCGGCATTAGCCGGGCTTTTTTATTAGCTAATCTAACACCTGATTAAGTTTTAAGTTCTCTTTTTTAATTAGGCAAGATGTGTTAATTTCACGCCTCCGGTAAGCGTTCTCAATCGGTATAGCCTGAAAGTCTATGAAAAAACAAATTTCAATCTTATTCCTGTTAATTAATATCTCTTTTTTAGCGGGTGCAGAAGAATATCAACTTATGTCGCCTAACGGAAAAATTAAGATTTCCGTTGAGGTTGGGAAAGGCATTTCATATAGGGTTAGCTTTGATCGAACTGAAATTGTCAAACCGTCATTCATTCTTTTTAATTTTAAGCAGTCACCTCCTTTCGGAAACAACATGGAAGTAATTTCTACCAGAGAATCATCAACCGACGAAGTTTGGAAACCTGTGTTGAAAAGGTATGAGACGATTCGAAATCATTTTAATGAATTGAATCTGAATTTAAAGGAAAGAAAATTTCCTGAACGAAAAATTAATCTGATTTTCCGGGCTTATGATGATGGAGTTGCTTTCAGAACTGAGTTCCCAAAACAATTTGGAGATCGCCAATTCGTGATAACCGATGAATTAAGTCAGTTCAACTTTGCCGAAAATTATACCTGTTGGGCTGTAAATTACGGAAGTTACACAACATCGCAGGAAGTTGAATTCTTTGAAAGAAAGATAGATAATATTACTCCCGAAATGGTTATAGGGTTACCACTGACAGTGAAAGTTAGCGATAATTGTTTTGTTGCTGTAACGGAAGCTGATTTAGAGGATTATGCCGGGATGTACCTGAAATCTGATTTCAAATTAAGTACTCATTCTTTGCGAACTGCTTTATCGCCCAGAAAAGGCCAGCCTGAAAAAGGCGACAAAGTATATTTCAAAACTCCGCATAAAACACCCTGGCGAGTTTTAATGATTGGTGAAACTCCCGGGAAACTGGTTGAGTCGGAAATCATTCAGAATCTAAATGATCCTTGCGAAATTGAAGATCCTTCCTGGATAAAACCGGGAGTAAGTGCGTGGGATCACTGGTGGAGTGGCGAAGTAAAAATGGAACAATCCGTAATTCTGGAATATATCGATTTGGCTTCAGCAATGAATTGGCCTTACATGCTTATTGATTGGCAGTGGTATGGCCCGTTTAACCAGGAAAATGCCGATATTAAAAAGCCGGCGCCACAAATAAATATGCCCGAAATTCTTAAGTATGCCCAAAGCAAAAATGTTAAATGCTGGCTTTGGATGTATCATACCGATGTTTTTCGTTTTGATTTTGAAGAAGCCTGTGCTTTATATGAAAAATGGGGAATTGCAGGAATTAAAATTGATTTTATGGACAGTGATGATCAGGAAATGGTCAACTGGTATCATAAGGTTGTGAAAACTGCAGCCAAATATCATCTAATGGTCGATTTTCATGGAGCTTACAAACCAACCGGCTGGCGCAGAACCTATCCTAATTTGGTTACACGTGAAGGAGTTTTGGGAAACGAATACAATAAATGGTCGCTTCGCGTAACACCGGAACACATTTGTACTCTGCCGTTCACAAGAATGCTGGCCGGTCCAATGGATTTTACTCCCGGTGGTTTTTTAAACCGGAACCCCGACAAATTTCTAAACGGTACGCCTGCAAAAGTTTTAGGTACGCGTTGTAATACATTGGCGCAATTTGTCGTTTTCGACAGTCCGTATATGGTTGCCTGCGATCACCCGAAGAATTATTACGGTCAGGTTGGAGAGGAGTTTTTAAAACAGGTAAAATCGGTATGGGATGATACCAAAGTTTTAAATGGAGAGATTGCTGAGTATGTAACAATGGCGCGAAGGAATGGGGAAAAGTGGTTTATTGGAGCTATGACTAACAGCGAAGAACGCGAGTTGAAAATTTCTCTTGATTTTCTCCCTGAAGGAAAATATAAAATGACAAGCTTCGAGGATACTGAAAAAACAAAAGAAAATGCCGAAATTGCGGAACTAAAAGTTTCGTCAGTAAAAAATGGCGATGATATAAAAATTAGAATGGTTCCCGGTGGAGGTTTTGCTGCTGTGTTGGAGCCTTTGAAGTGACTCGGTTTTTGTCAGAATGATCAAAAATCAAGATAGCTTAAAACAATAATTTTATGCTGGAGAAATTAAAAGAACAGGTTTATCAGGCAAATCTCGATTTGGTGAAACACAACTTAGTGGTTTTTACATGGGGAAATGTAAGCGGGATTGACCGCTCTACCGGACTGGTTGTAATTAAGCCCAGTGGGGTTTCCTATTCAAAAATGAAAGCCAAAGATATGGTCGTTATGAATCTGTATGGAAAAGTAATGGAAGGAACTCTGAAACCATCGAGTGATGCTGCTACTCATCTGATTTTGTATCGGCAGTTCCTGAATATCGGAGGAGTGGTTCATACGCATTCGGAGTGGGCTACTTCCTGGGCGCAGGCAGGGAAAAGTATTCCTGCGATTGGTACAACGCATGCCGATTATTTTTATGGAGCGATTCCGTGCACAAGAAAAATGACAAAAGAAGAAATTCTGGGTGAATATGAATTGGAAACAGGAAAAGTGATTATTGAAACATTTAAGGATAGAAATCCCGATGAAATACCCGGCGTACTGGTAAATAATCACGGTCCGTTCACCTGGGGGACTGATGCTGATAATGCGATTCATAATGCAGTGGTATTGGAGGAAGTGGCAAAAACGACTTTCCGTTCATTTCAGCTAAACCCCGAAACTACCATGGATCAGGTTTTGCTCGATAAACACTTTCTTCGCAAACATGGGAAGAATGCCTATTACGGGCAATAAGTTTTAGTATTTAATAACAAAAAAATCAATTTTATAAATCAAAATAAAAACTTAAAATGGCAAAATATACAATTGGGTTAGATTATGGTTCCGATTCGGTACGTTCGTTAATTGTAAATGTTGAAACGGGTGAAGAAGTTTCAACGGCGGTTTTTAACTATCCGCGCTGGAAAAAGGGAATGTACTGTAATGCTCCAAATAATCAATTTCGGCAACATCCGAAAGATTATCTTGAAGGACTGGAATACACCATAACGGAAGCGTTAAAACAAGCTCCGGCAGGAGTGGCTGAAAATGTAGTTGGAATTTCAGTTGATACTACAGGATCAACTCCGGTGGCAGTTGATGAAAAAGGTGTGCCGCTATCGCTTACTCCTGGCTTCGAAGAAAACCCGAATGCCATGTTTGTATTGTGGAAAGACCACACTGCTTTGAAAGAAGCTGAGGAAATCAATCAACTGGCAAAGAAATGGGATGTCGATTTTACTAAGTTTGAAGGTGGAATTTATTCTTCTGAATGGTTCTGGGCAAAACTTTTGCATGTAATCCGTGAAGATGCCGGGGTGTTTAGAGCAGCTTATTCCTGGGTAGAACATTGCGACTGGATTCCTGCGATTCTTACGGGTAATACTAACCCAAAAACATTAAAGAGAAGCCGTTGCGCTGCAGGGCATAAAGCAATGTGGCATGAAGCTTTTGGAGGTTTGCCATCAGAAGAATTCTTAACAGCGCTCGATCCAATGCTTAGCGGATTAAAAGAAAGACTATATAAGGAAACTTTTACCTGCGATGTGTCGGCAGGAACCTTAACAAAAGAGTGGGCTGAAAAGCTTGGGCTTTCTACCAGCGTTGTTGTTGGGGTTGGGGCTTTTGATGCCCATCTTGGCGCTGTAGGTGCTGAAATAGAACCTTATTATCTTTCGAAAGTAATGGGGACTTCAACCTGCGATATGTTAATTGCACCGATGGATGAAGTGGGAGACAAATTGGTAAATGGAATCTGTGGTCAGGTAGATGGTTCAATTGTTCCTGGAATGTTAGGGTTGGAAGCTGGCCAGTCAGCGTTTGGCGATATTTATGCGTGGTTTAAAAGGGTGCTGGAATGGCCTCTTGAAAATATTATGAATGAATCTAATTTGGTTGATGAAGCAACCAAACAGAAACTTATAAGTGAAACATCCGACAAAATAATTGCTAAGCTGAGTGAAGAAGCAACAAAAATTCCGATCGATGAAAGTGGAATTGTTGCTCTCGACTGGATGAACGGTAGAAGAACTCCCGATGCCAACCAAAACCTGAAAGGCGCAATTGCTGGCCTGAATTTAGGTTCGGATGCGCCGCGAATCTTCCGGGCACTGGTGGAAGCTACCGCATTTGGTTCAAAAGCTATTAACGACAGGTTTATTTCAGAAGGAGTAAGAATAGATGGTGTTATCGCTCTAGGGGGAGTTGCAAAGAAATCGCCGCTGGTAATGCAAATTGTTGCCGATGTTCTGGATATGCCAATCAAAGTTGCCCGTTCGGAACAGGCATGTGCGTTAGGCTCAGCAATGGCCGCAGCTGTTGCTGCAGGAGTTTATTCCAATACTGCCGAAGCCCAGAAAAACATGGGAGGAGGGATTGAAACTGAGTATCATCCAATTCCTGCAAATGTGGAGAAATACAAAGTCCTGTATGAGAAATACAAAAGGTTTGGGAAGTTTGTTGAGTTTAATTATTAAATCAAAGTTCACTTAAAAATTTAAGGTCATCTGAAGCAGGTGGCCTTTTTTTATAAGTAGCATTTATGTTCCTTAGTTTATTAACTGCTTTATAAAGCTTTGCTTATGAAACTTTTGACTATTGTGGGTTGTTAGATTGGTTGAATAAGCGAATAAAGATAATATGAATCCTAAAGTTGATACTTTTTTAGATAAAGCAAAAAAATGGAAAGATGAATTTGAGAAGCTGCGAGCGATTTGTTTAGACTGTGGATTAAACGAAGAATACAAATGGATGCATCCTTGCTACACTTATAACAATAGCAATGTAGTTTTGATTCATGGATTTAAGGAATATTGTGCACTTCTTTTTCATAAAGGTTCTTTACTGAAAGACACTCATGGTATTTTGATTCAGCAAACCGAAAATGTGCAGGCAGCCCGTCAAATTCGTTTTACAAATGTTAAGGAGATTGTTGAACTGGAGTCAGTATTAAAAAGTTATATTTTTCAGGCAATAGAGGTAGAAAAGGCAGGTTTGAAAGTGGAATTGAAAAAAACAAAGGAGTTTGAAATGGCAGAAGAATTCAGACAAAAACTGGAAGAACTTCCTGCATTAAAAACTGCTTTTAAAGCAATGACTCCCGGACGACAAAGAGCTTATTTGCTTCATTTTTCGCAGCCCAAACAATCCAAGACGCGTGAATCGAGGATTGAAAAATATATTCCTCATATTCTTGCAGGAAAAGGCTTAAATGATTAGTAACTTAAATTTTTTCTAAATGAAAAATGAAAGCAATAATCCTTCAGGAAGAGAGCAGAATACATCACTTTTAATTGATGCTCCGATTGAACTTGTTTGGGAAGTCTGGACGAAACCAGATCACATCAGGAATTGGTGGGGGCCAAACGGTTTTACGAGTACAATTGAAAAAATGGAAGTAAAAAATGGTGGTGAATGGATTTTTGCAATGCATGGCCCGGATGGAACACATTTCCCAAATAAGACTATTTTCAGGGAAGTTATACCCTACAAGAAATTGGTACATGAACATTTTTCTCCAAATTTTATTGCAATAATCAATTTTCAGAATAAAGGCGACAAAACACTTCTAACATGGTATAAACTTTATGAAACCAGGGAATTGTACAATTTGGTAGAGATACAATATAAAGCAAGTGAAGGTTTAAAGCAAACCACAGAAAGATTAAAAGTCTATCTGGAACAAATCAAATCTGAACATCATGAACAATAATATAAAATTATTACCGGTGTACGAAAAAGAAGAGCTCCTCAAAACACTAAAAGCACGATTTGAAAAAAATATGAATCGGCATAAAGGCCTTGATTGGGAGAAAGTACTGGCAAAGCTGGAAGCGAATCCTGAAAAATTTTGGTCGTTGGACGAAATGGAGGAAACCGGTGGCGAACCGGATGTAATTGCTTATGATAAAAAGTCTGGTGAATATATTTTTTGTGATTGTTCACCGGAAAGTCCGAAGGGCCGCAGAAGCCTGTGTTACGACCACGAGGCTCTTGAAGCGAGAAAAGAGCATAAACCCGCGAATAGTGCAGTAAATATGGCTGCCGAAATGGACATCGAACTTTTAAGTGAACAGGAATACCGTAAGTTGCAGGAACTAGGAAACTTTGATTTAAAAACTTCGAGTTGGGTTAAAACACCCCCTGAAATACGAAGGCTAGGTGGAGCCATTTTTTGCGATCGCCGCTACAATGCAGTTTTTATGTATCACAATGGAGCAGAATCCTACTATGCAGCGCGTGGATTTCGCGGTTTATTAAGGGTTTGAAATATTTTTTCTCTTATCTCATTTTGAAATATTTGTACCTTGAATCGAAAGGATATAATGCAGTTTCCGAATTAAACTTACTACTTCTTCAGCTTTCGAACGGCTGTACAAAAAACAATGGTGTCAACATGAATGATTCTCTTTTTGGAGTAACGACATTTATAAAGAATAGGAGTGTGGCGAATTATTCATTGGTTAATGAAAAGTTTAGAGACACCCCGCAGGTTACTGACAGCACATTTTGTTTTGATAGTATAAAGTTGATTAAAAGATTCTGGAATCAATGTATTTTCAATGATTGAGATCCAAATAAAAACGAGTCGTATTTATTGCCTTACTAAACTTTAGAGTGGAAGTCGTATAAATATTTAATCTCAACTAATTGAATTATAAATATTTCTGATTTGAAATATTTTGAAATGATGATAATAAAAAATAATAGGACATAAATTATATGTCCTATTACTAAGCTTTTATAGATATAAATTCTACGCTGTAGATTTTAGTACGCGTTGATAATCTGGATGAAATCTTCAGCTTTTAATGAAGCACCACCGATTAAGCCGCCATCAACATCTTTATTGGCAAACAATTCTTTTGCATTTTTAGCATTGCAACTTCCACCGTAAAGAATTGAAGTTTCTTCAGCAATTTCTGCCCCGAATTTTTCTGCAATGGCAGCACGAATATTAGCGTGCATATCCTGAGCCTGATCCGAAGTTGCAGTAACACCTGTGCCGATTGCCCAAATTGGTTCGTAAGCAATAACAATCTTTTTAAAATCTTCAGGTGAAAGGGTAAAAATAGTTTCAACCAACTGCTGTTTCACAAACTCGTTATGAGTTTCAGCCTGACGAATGTTTAAAGCTTCGCCGCAACAGTAGATAGGAGTTAACCCATTTTCAAGTGCCAGTGCCAGTTTTTTGTTTAGTGTTTCACTGGTTTCACCGTAATATTCACGTCGTTCTGAATGACCCAGAATTACGTAGTTTGCTCCGGTTGATTTAACCATTTCTGCAGAAACTTCGCCGGTAAATGCGCCTTTGGCTTCTGCTGCACAGTTTTGAGCTGCAACATTAATTCTTTTTCCGTCAACAGTTTCAACCACCTTTGTGATGTGGGTAAATGGTGTTCCCAAAACCACTACAACATCTTCGGCACCTTCGGTTGTAACTTTCTCGTTAACGGCTTTTGCCAGTTCAATACCTTGTTGTAAGTTGGTATTGCATTTCCAGTTCCCTGCAACTATTTTTTGTCTCATCTTATTGATTTTTAGATTATAAGGATTCAAATTAATTGTCCGCAAAAATATAATGTTAAAGTTTATTCGGGGTATAAAATTACCGAATGTTTTAACAATTAACCATTTATTTACTCATTCATAAATTCGTTCTGAAATTCTTCAGGTGTTGGTATGTCATTGTAGTGCCATTTCCCTACGATAGTTCCTTCTTTCAAAACTACAAGTCCGGGATTGGACCGAATAATGGTTTTCAGTGTAATTTCATCGCAATTAAAAAACTCGTAAGCGGCACCGGTTTCTTCGGCAAATACAGCCGACTCATCGGGCAATGTTGAAGTAAGGCAAAAAAATGCCATTCCTTCCCTCATAGACCAGTTGGCGAGATCATTAATTTTATCCTGGTTTTTTGTATTCGATTTATCCAGATTGTAAGCCACTAGCATAAATACATATTTTTCATCGTACATAAAAAAGTCGATAATATCTTCTCCATCTGGAGTTTCGATGGTGAAATTATGTATTGGTGGTTCATATCCCTTCTGAATTAGTTTCGATTCAAGGTTGCTGAATTCCCAGTTTATGGTATCCTGCCACGGATAGTTATTCTCACTAAATTTTTTAACTTCTCCTGTATTTTTGTTCTTGTAATAAAAAATATTTTCGTAGATCTCTTTTGGTGCATCGGCGGGAGTTTGCATTGCTTCCGGAATGTTTACCCCGACTTTGTATGGTCTGAAATCCATAATCGGAAGATGGTTATAAGAGTAAAAAACAATTCCCAAATAGGCTATTATTGTTGCCGCTCCAAGTGTGCCCGATATTTTTTTTCCAACAAGTGTGGGCATATCTTTTCGGTAAATAACAATAATTACAGCCAGTAGGGTTAGCACCACATTTTTATAAAAGGTTTCCCAGTTGGTAATTACAAGTGCGTCGCCAAAACAACCACAATCGGTAACCGGATTTTTTACTGCAATCCAGAGTGTTAATGGCAAAAAGAAGGCCATGAAAAGCAAGGCCATCCATGAGAAAAAGCGGATGACGATATTAAATAGAAGAGCAACGCCAATAGCGAATTCAGCAAACGAAAGTATAATGCCCAAAGGCAGGGAAGCCCAAACCATCCAATCGAAATTCATTGCATGAAAATAATCGGTGAATTTGTAGGCCGAACCCCATGGATCAATTCCTTTTACAAAACCGGAAAAAATGAATGTTATTCCAACTAAAATCCTTGCGAGATGCTTTACTATTTTCATTATACAACCTTATTTTCTTCAAATTCAATTTTAATCATTGCAAAAACGGCATAATTTATCATGTCAAGATAATTGGCATCTATTCCTTCCGATACAAGGGTTTTGCCCAGGTTGTCTTCAATTTGCTTGGTTCGTTTTAATTTCATGAGAATTAAATCGGTGTACGAACTAATTCGCATATTTCGCCATGCCTCTCCATAATCATGGTTTTTGGCTTGCATCAATGTTTTTGCCTGGTTAAAGTAGCGATCGTATAAAGCCAGCGTTTCTTCTTTGTCCATTTCAACATCCGATGGCCCTAATTCCAATTGTATAAGTCCCATGATGGCATAATTAATAATTCCGATGAACTCAGGGCGAACACCTTCATCTACTTTCGCAACACCTTTTTCTTCGATGCTCCTTACTCGTTGAGCCTTAATATAAATTTGATCGGTTAACGAAACTGGCCGAAGAATTCTCCATGCTGTTCCGTAATCATGCATCTTTTTGAGAAATACCTCGCGGCAAATTGAAATTATGCTGTCGTATTGCTGATTTGTTTTTTCCATCTTAATTTTTCAGAGCGATATTTTCCAGTATTTATACTTCGTTGGTAAATGTAAAATAAAGGCATAAAAGTATTAAAAAATGAGGAATTTGAACGGTTTTGTTTTACATTTGTGTTCACCATTTTTGTTAAACTAAATAGTGTTTATAGCATGTTGATTACTCAATCGGCTGGTAAATTCCTTAAACGAAATAACCATATTGCAGTTGGTAAAGAAACAATTGATCTCACTTTGCCTGTTGTGATGGGAATTATTAATGTAACACCGGATTCGTTTTATGATGGCGGTAAATTGCAAGACGAAAAAATTTTGCTGGAAACCGTTGAAAAAATGGTTGCTGACGGAGTTTCTATTATCGATGTTGGAGCGGTTTCCACGCGCCCCGGTGCAAAAATGATTTCAACGAAAGTTGAATTGGAGCGACTCCTTCCGGCTGTTCAGGCAATTCGGAATAATTTTCAAAGTATCCCCATTTCGATTGATACTTTTCGTTCGTGGGTGGCTGTTCGGGTAATTGATGAGATTGGTCCGATTGTCGTAAATGATATTTCCGGAGGCTCTCTCGATTCAAAAATGTTCGAAACAATTGGTAAGCTCGGTGTGCCTTACGTATTGTCGCATATCCAGGGAACACCGCAAACAATGCAGGAAGAACCGTATTACGATGATATTATTCGCGATATATCGTCTTATTTCAGTGAAAAAGTAAAACGTCTTACAAAGCTCGGCGTTTCCAGTATTATTCTTGATCCAGGATTTGGTTTTGGGAAAAACCTTTCGCATAATTTTGAATTGCTAAATCGGCTCGATTCGTTTAAAGTGTTTCAACTGCCTGTTATGGTAGGACTTAGTAGAAAAACAATGATATGGAAAACATTGGAAACCACGGTTGAAGATGCGTTGAACGGAACAACGGTGGCCAACACTATGGCACTTTTGGGAGGAGCCGACATTCTTCGGGTTCACGATGTGAAAGAAGCAGTTGATGCAGTTAAAATTTACAGTGAAATTAAAGCTACAATAATTAAATGACGGCTTTTATTACCATTCGGTTTCTTGATATTCTGGATATATTTCTGGTTGCTTTGTTGCTTTTTCAACTTTATCGGTTGATAAAAGGAACAGTGGCTTTTAATATTGTCATCGGATTATTCTTGCTTTATCTTTTTTGGTTGGTGGTAAAGGCGCTCAATATGGAGTTGCTGGGCACTATTATGGGACAGTTTATCGGAGTTGGTGTTTTGGCTTTAATCGTTGTTTTTCATCCGGAAATAAGAAAATTCCTGGTTTTTATCGGTACTAATTATAACGTTAACCGGCTTTTGTCGCTGGATAAATTGTTTGGCGCTCACAAGGAAAAAGCTATTTATTCCGAAGAAATTGAAGAAATGGTAGATGCCTGTTTAAACATGTCGAAAACTAAAACAGGGGCGCTGATTGTGATTGCAGGAGACTCAGAATTAAACGAACAGGTTAATACTGGTGCAAAATTGGATGCAAAAATATCGTCACCATTAATTCGAAATCTTTTTTTTAAAAATTCTCCCCTGCACGATGGCGCTGTAATTATAAAGGGAAACAGAATTGCCGCAGCTGGTTGTATCTTGCCACTTACTCAAAAAGGACTCGATATTAGTTTGGGGTTGAGACACCGTGCAGCTATCGGGATTACAGAAACAACAGATGCGGTTACTATTGTTGTTTCAGAAGAAAGAGGCTCGATTTCGTTTGTTAAGAAAGGAGAAATTCAGCGTCGAATTTCAAAAGAAACATTAATCTCACTGCTAGAAGAGCACCTGCAGTTTACCCCTGAATAGAGAAAAAAAACGTACAGTAAATATTTAAAACTGATGAATAGAATTTGTGATATTTTTCACATACAATACCCTGTTGTTCAGGGAGGAATGGTTTGGTGTTCAGGATGGAGGTTGGCCAGTGCAGTTAGTAATGCAGGTGGACTGGGATTAATAGGAGCCGGATCTATGCACCCCGAAACGCTTGAAGAACATATTATTAAAACAAAGCAAGCTACCAATAAACCTTTTGGTGTAAATGTGCCCATGTTTTATCCGGAGATTGAAGTAATTATGAACATTATTGTCAAACATGGAGTTCCGGTTGTTTTTACCTCGGCAGGTAGCCCGAAAGTGTGGACGGGATGGTTGAAAGAGCGTGGAATTACTGTGGCACACGTTGTTGCCAGCTCTGTTTTTGCAAAAAAGTGTGAAGATGCAGGCGTAGATGCTGTTGTTGCTGAAGGTTTTGAAGCAGGCGGACATAACGGGAGAGAAGAAACAACAACACTTGCATTAATCCCTTCTGTTCGGGAAGCAACTAATTTGCCGTTGCTGGCGGCGGGGGGAATTTCCTCCGGTAAATCAATGCTGGCTTGTATGGCTTTAGGGGCCGATGGAGTGCAGGTTGGATCGCGCTTTGCTATTTCTGAAGAATCTTCGGCTCATCCTGATTTCAAAAAATATGTTGTTGGAGCAGGAGAGGGCGCAACTCAACTTTCACTTAAAAAACTAGCACCTGTTCGATTAATGAAAAATCATTTTTTCAACCAGGTAAAGGAAGCTGAATTACGCGGTGCAACAGATGAAGAACTTCGAAACTTGTTGGGCAGAGGGCGCGCTAAAAAGGGAATGTTTGAAGGTGATTTGGAAAACGGAGAACTTGAGATTGGCCAGGTTTCGGCTCAAATTCATGAAATTCTTCCGGTTCAGAAAATAATGGAAGAGCTGATTTTTGATTACCGCCAATGCAAAAATGAAATCGAAAATAGTAGTCGGTTTTCTATCTGAAAAGAACGGGTTCGGTTTTACACAGAAGGCGGTGAAAAAGGTTTGGTTTGTTCATGAAGATTAAAATACTGAAAAGCCAAAAATGTATAAGGAATAATCCATAACACCGATGAAACTACTGTTGAAACCCCTGTCAAAATCCAGTACCAATTAGGATAGTCGATTTGATTCGGACTGTTCATGCTAAAAATATTTTGCGAAATTCCTGAGAAAAAGGTAGGAATTGAAATTAAAAGTCCCGAAAGCCAAATAATAACAAGGCCCAGAATATTTAGTAAAAATGTGTTCCACCACGCATTTCGCGTTAAAAAGGCAGAGCGTGTAAATGCATTTGCAATTCCTTTCTTTTCGAAGATATAAATCATCGCTGTCAGCGAAAATGTATTGGCAAAATAAATACCCGGTACAATACAAAGAATTACACCAATTAGTACGGTAATATAAATGGTAAAACCGGCAGCCAGTGCAAGTAATCCGTTAGAATAAAGCAGCGATTTTACTTCTGATAATTCAAAGTTTCCTTTTCCTTTTTTTACATAAACTTCGATATAGGAATAGTATGTGCCAACCAGCAACGACTGCACAAAAAGCCCAAATAAGGAAAAAAGGAAGATATTGGTGTAAAACGGCCCAATGTTCGACATCAGTTTTTCGGTGTCATTCAGGTCGATTTTATTAATAATGTTCATTTGCATGTAAACCTGAAATGCCCCGTAAAGAAGCAGAAAGGGCAGAACATACACCGTAATCAGATTTAAAATAGGTTTATATTCCTGCTTTAGAAATTCAAATGAATCGGTGATTACATCTCCGACTTCCCGTTTCTTTTGAAAAGAAATATCTTTTTTAGTCATTAATAAACGTAATTGAAGAATTATTCGAAAGTTTTTTTCTCGATTTGATATTTGTTTCTTTCACTTGCACTTCTTGAAATTAACTCACCGAGAAAACCTCCCATAAAAAATTGTGCTCCTATAATCATGGAAGTAAGAGCAATATAAAAATAAGGACTGTTGGTAATCAGATTTCCAATAATTCCGTGCCGAAGTTGAATGATTTTTTGTATTCCGAGCCAAAGAGCAGCCAAAATACCTATGAAAACCATTAATATACCAAGAATTCCAAAAAAGTGCATGGGGCGTTTTACAAACCGCGAAATAAACATCACCGAAAGTAAATCAAGCGGGCCTCGAATAAAGCGTTCTATGCCAAATTTGGTAACACCGTATTTTCTTTCGCTGTGAATCACTACTTTTTCACCAATGTTTTTAAAACCGGCCCATTTAGCAAGTACCGGAATATAACGGTGCATTTCACCATATACTTCGATGCTTTTTACAACTCTTTTGCGATAGGCTTTCAGACCGCAGTTCATATCATGCAGTTTAATTCCTGTCATTCTGCGAACTGTCCAGTTATACAATTTACTGGGAATGTTTTTGGATAAAACCGGGTCGTGGCGTTTCTTTTTCCATCCTGAAACCAAATCGTAACCATCTTCTTTTATCATTCGGTACAATTCTGGTATCTCATCCGGACTATCCTGTAAATCGGCATCCATTGTGATTACAACATCACCGTTTGCAGCATCGAAACCACAATACAGTGCTGCCGACTTTCCGTAATTACGCCTGAATTTTATCCCCTTAACCAATGGATTCTCTGTATGTAATTTTTCAATTACTTCCCATGAATTGTCTTTACTTCCATCGTCAACCATTACAATTTCGTAAGAATAATTGTTGGTCTTCATTACTTTAACAATCCATTCAACCAGTTCCGGAAGCGATTCTTCTTCGTTAAAAAGGGGAACTACAACAGAAATATCCATAAATAATTTGTTCAATTTATTCTGGAACCTCGTCAGACGGGTTCTTTTTAACAAAAATAGAAGTAATTAGCGAAATAATTGTTCCTATTAATGCTCCTCCAAAAATTCCCATTATCACCATCATTGCAGGTGTCTGGAATTTTGTTGCCATCTGCACGGCCATGTCAATCTGTTCTTCGGGAACCCTTCCTTGTTTAACGATTTGTTCTTCTGTAAAGATTCGTAACTGTTCCTGAAGTGAAGGGTCAATTACTTTATACAATAAAAATGTGTATATACTTGAAATTATCGAAGCAAAAACCATTGTTAAAATACCTGCTCCGAGAGCCTGTCCATAACTTATTGTTCCTCCCAGAGCTTTTCTGTAGTTTATTTGCCCCCAAATAATACCCGCAACAAAAATTGGATAGCTTAGGTATTGTGCAGTTTTGGAGAATGTATTCCCCATTACATAGAAAATAACCGATATTAAAATCAGAACGATGGCCATATATAAGCCAGATATAAATGTTGATTTCCAGATTGATGCAGTTTTTTCTTCCATGATTATTTGTTTTTTAGTAAGCTGTAGCAAATATATGTTTATTTTTTTTAAACAGTTTCACAACCAGGTGCTGATTTACCAGAGAATAAAGGTTATGCAATATAAATCAGGTTTTGTTTTTTTAGAATAAGTGACCGTATTTGAATAAAAATTACGGAACAAATTATTTTTATTTGGAGGTAAACCAAAAATTTCTACTTTTGCAGCCGGGTAAGTCCTGCGCGACCAGCTCCTGCTGAATCCCCCCAGGGTCGGAAGGCAGCAAGGGTAGGCAGTTGTAGCGGTGCGACGCAGGTAGCTTACCCACTTTTTTTAAAAGAAAAAAAAGAGAATGAAAGTTTGAAAAAAGTTTTGCAGAATAAAAAATTAATGCTTTACTTTGCGCCGCTGAAATAGAAAACGGCACACGTTCTAAGAAACAATTTTATACTAAATAAGCCGAATTAGCTCAGTTGGCCAGAGCACGTGATTTGTAATCTCGGGGTCCTCAGTTCGAATCTGAGATTCGGCTCTTTTTTAGGGGAGTTACCAGAGTGGCCAAATGGGGTAGACTGTAAATCTATTGGCGATGCCTTCGGTGGTTCGAATCCATCACTCCCCACAAAAGGGAATAACTGAAAAGTTGTTCCCTTTTTTTATGCAACATTTTTATCTTCATTCTATTCTGCCGAAGCTTAGTCCAAAATTATCGTTCACAGTTTCTGTTTTTGCACATTTTTAAGTATTTTAAAAGGTTGTTAAAAAAATGTGTGATGGAAAAAGTGATGAAAGAAAAAATTAAAACGTTTATTTTAGAAGGAATAAATGAAAAACCGATAAGTGCCAAACCTGATTCATTTTGGCAAGGACTAAAGAATGTTGGAACAGAATTGTGGCTGGATACAGGAGATATTGAAGAAGCCCAAAAAATATGGACTACTGAAATGACTGCATTAACTACAAACAACTCCTTGTTGAACAAGGAAATTCAGAAAGGAATTTACGATTCACTTATAGAAGAGGCAAGACAAATAGTAAAATCACTTCCTTTAAGACAACAAATTATTGAAATTGCATTTATTCTGAACGCACGACATGGAATGCGCCTGGCAAAAATATTTGGTGGTTTTGTAAGTGTTGAATTGCATACAGACACAGCGCACGATATTAATGACATTGTTGATTATGGATTGCGCTATTTTGATATTTGTCCGGAGCAGTTTATTGTAAAAGTCCCTTATACAGCTTCCGGTTTGTTAGGGGCCAGGAAACTGCGTGAGAAAGGAGTCAGGATAAATTTTACGCTTGAGTTTTCTGCACGACAGAATATGATGGTTTCTATTATTTCTAAAACCAATTATCAGAATGTATTTTTAGGCAGAATCGGTTCTTATATTAAAAATAATGGATTAGGAGACGGTTCAGGAGCAGGGGAGAGAACCGTAATTTCGGCGCAAAAATGGATTACCGAACTAACAAAAAATTATGCTCAACCTGTAAAGTTAATTGCGGCAAGTCTTCGAAATGAAGGGCAGTTGGAGGCTTTGGCCGGAGTTGATGTATATACGATGCCCACAAAAGTTGCTGCTGACGGAAAAAAGAACCTTTCAGGAAGGTTTGACTCAAGACTTCAGAAAGTTTATTCTGTAGATTTAAGTGAGACCGCTAAAGAATATTTTCCTGAAAAATTATGGGAAGTAACAGAAAATGAACTGGCACTCGCAACTGATTTAGATAAAAATTGTCCTGAAAACGGTGATGAACTCATTGCCCGAGCCCATCAGGCCGGATGTGGAGATATGTTCCCAAAATTAAGTGATGAAGATTTGAAATTTATTTCGGAAGACGGAAAGATTCCAAAGCACGAGCGATGGGCAGAGCGAATAAAAAACGGGGAACTGGCAATCGATACATTGTTAAACCTGGCTGGTTTGGCAAGTTTTACTGCTGACCAAAAAGAACTTGATGATCGAATTAGAAGAATTATTACGGAAAGCTGAATTTTAATAATAAGTTTACTGTTTATGCCCCAAAAATTGAATACGTTTAGAAACCACGGATTTATTGAATTCGATACAGGTTTATTCGATAATTTCTGTGTTTTCGTGACCAAACCTACCGGTGAAAGATTTGCTCCTTCTGATTTACAATACCTGAAGCGGTTAAGAAAACTTGGGGCAAAATATGGTACAAAGAAAATCTATGATGATTTTGTTGTGATTTATAATCGCACTACAATAGAAATTGATCCTAATGTTTTTCAGTTAATTTTGTTGATAAGCCAGTTTTACGACAAGGATAGTCTTGAAATAGAAATATGGTTTAATGTTCTGTACCTGGCAATGATTGCCGAGGAAAATAAGAAAAATGCCAAATTGAAAAAGCGAATAAAGCGACTGGGAATACATCAGGTGTTAATAGATGAGCTTGAACCCGAAGTTGCTGCTACTTTTGGTAATGGTATAAAATGGACTGAGTTAGATAGATTAATGAGGGCAAAGGGCTTTTAGCGGGTATAAAAGTGGTTCGTTCCCATTATTTTGAGTAGGATTAAAAGATTAATAGAAAAGTTGAAGAAGGCTACTTTGTTAGCTGAATATTGTAGTTAGTGCCTCGGAGTGTTGTACTCAAATTATTAGTACTAATCTGTGCAGAATCTTTCGTTATCTCAATCGCTTTCATAAGCCTGGAAAAATCGGTGCAAAATTGTTGATTATCGTTTTCAATCTTTTCTTTGAATTCCAAATTGAGTTTATCTTTTTCAGCAGGGGAAAGGCTATCTCGTGATGTGATGAAATATTTATCGGAGAATATTTTACTAAACCAAATTGTGTCAAGTTTCTGCAGCTCCTTTTTTGTATTCATGAGAACAATATCTGTAGAATCAATCATTCTGTCGCGAACAATGCCAAATAAAGTTGAAGACATGCTGTTGAAATGAACCGATTCGCCATAAATCGATATTTTTTTTGTGCTTAATGAATCAATAATTTCAGCTATTTTTTCGCGTCTGTTTTTGTCTTTTGAAGTTTTGTAATAGTACACCAATGAAGAGTCGATTGTGAGCAGTTCTTCGTTTCGAATAACAGAATCGGCGAGAATTACATCCAAGGTGTAGTCAAGATAATCATTATGAAAATGAACCCCTTTAATTTCGTCATCCATTAACAATGAAAAAAAAGATTTCAGAAAAGTTTCGGCATTGTCCTGAGAACGTTTCAGAATTTGTTTTTCCATGGCTTGTTGTTGTAATTTATCCAAACAACGTTGTTTTACCATTTTAGTATATTCTGGTTTTAACCGTGCGCCGCGTTCGGCAATTAAAAATTCAAATCCTTCAACGCCTTCTTCCGGAATAAACCACGGATTAATTGTAGCACTGATGATTTGAGGCTTCAATCCTATGAAGTGCACTTGTTTCCGGTTTTCGTCATATTTAAAATTACGTTCGTTAAATGTTCCAAAATCGAAACCTGCTTTTACCCATCCTCGTCCAATTAATACTAACCGGCTATTCCGGTATTCTTTTTTTGCTTTACGTTGAATGACTTCTGTTTTGGTATTCTTAAATTCATCGGTTTCTGTTTCATTTAGCTTGTCGCGCCAGTTTCCCCGATTCAAATACAGTTTCTTAATCAGTGTCTTTTTTTCATTCAGAGATAGTTCCTTGTTCAGTTCGTTACGTTTGTAATTTCTGTTTTTTATTTTTTCGTTGATGTAATATAAGTAGGAATTATAGAGAGGATCAGAAGTCAATTCAGGAGAAAATTTTACAAACTCTTCGTAGATTTTGTCTTTATTATTATTTATTTCCTTCTCTTCTTCCACAAAGTCGGCAATGGTTGTTTTGAATTCACTGTGGAAATCATCAACAATATAGTTGAACTCCTGCATTTCAGTAAACTGCTGTTCCCCAACAACCTCTTTTAAAGAGGAAATAACCTCGCCATAATATTCTGCTGTAATTAGTTGCCCAATCTCTTTGATACTTTCCACCTGAATAGGGGTATCTTTTAGCTTGAGTTTGGTTGGGGCAAGAATATTTAAGGGATCGAACCAGCTAAAAACGAGCACAGCGGCAACTACCACAATAATTTGTAGTATTAGCGATGTTGCTTTTCCAAATAATCCTGCCATTTATTTCTATTTTACTTCAATATCTTGTTTAAATAAAGCTGCCTCAATTTTCTTTGTCGATACTTTCAATCACAACCTTCTTTATTAATTCTTTTGACTCGGCAAATGATATGTATATTTCCTGGTAGCCCAGATTTTTTAACATGCTTTCCAATAATTTTCTGGTATTTTCCTGAGTTTGTTCAATAATTCCCATGTATTGCAGATGTTCCCGAATGTCGATCTCTGCTTGCCTAAAGAATTCTTCCTGGTCAATAACATCAATCTTGTTAAAAATATCGTTGTCGGATAAAATGGTATCAATTTCATAATGGTCAAAGGGATAGGCAAAGTCGAGTACTTCAACAGCAGGTAAATCAAGTTCAATAATGTTTCCGTCTATTTTTACATCATCTCGTTTTATTTTTTGCAGGTCAATTCCGGCTTTAACTATTGCTTGCGAGTAGGCAACAAATTCTGCATTACTAATCTTAACCAAACCGCCAATTCTCTTTTCTTTTTGCCCGATAACAACTTTATCGATTATGGTTTCAGTCGTAGCCAGTTTTGCTGTACTCTGTATTTTGCTTATTACAAGATGACGTTTGTTTTTTTGACATCCTGAAAAAACAAATAGCACTAGAATGCATGTTATGTATAAAGCTTGTTTCATTTACTGAACTGATCCAGGAAGATCAAAATCATTGTTTAGCGTTGGTGAAGGTTGAATATCTGCCGGGGCATTAGATAAATCTCCCTTTTTTAATAAGTCTTTTACCGTGCTTGCATTCTGTACGGGAGGAATTGGAGGTGACGGTGTTTTGGGAGTTGGGCTGGTGCTATCGCCGGAAGAACTATTTTTCCCGCTAATTGTTTTGCTGCTTTTATAACCCATTATTTCCAATGATTTATTTCCAAAATAGAATGCAATCATCATAAGAAATGCAGTTTTAAAGAAGTCGAAATTATCGACAAGAAATGCATTCTCTTCAAGCATATTGTCCATTCCAAAACCTGCAATTGTCATACTAATTCCGCCGACCATTAGCGTAAGTGCAAGAGAGCCTCGCACTGTACCCACAGGCAACCCGAGAGTCTGTTCAGAATTTGGATTTACATCAGGAGCCTCGGTAGCTTCCGGATCATAAAGTTTTTTTTCACGAATTTCGGCCCAATCCTGGTTGGTTAATCCAAGGTTGATATTATAAAAATAAATTGCCCATGCATAATAACCTACCAGGATACCAAACCACACCAACAAAATTCCAACTGCAATAAGATTGTAAATTTCATCTTGTGGCCCCACGATTAGTTGCACAGCAATATATATCATGGCACATAAAATTACCAGTTCAATTAATCCCATCAAACCGATAAACAATTTGTTCATCAGCTTTTTATCGTTCAGAGATTTTTGTATTTTATTTAATTCATCCATGTTAATGTCATTTTATGTTTTTGATCCAGTTTTCATCATAAATGGTAATTCGGGCAGGAATATTTTTGTTGAGTTGTTCCTGCATGTATCCGTAAAATCGTCTGAAAGTCTCCCTTGAGTTGGAAAGAAAAGTTTTTTCATTACTTACACTGAGGCTGTCGGAAACTAAAATGCAGCCTTCCGTATTTGTGTGATCACCTCCATTGTGAATATATATAGAGTTAAATCCGGGGACCCCCTGAAGTTGGAGGTGCCAGGTAAACCATTCCGGAAAGCGTTCTCTGTATTTTATTGTAAGTTCCGTTTCTTCTTTTTTAAATTGGATGGGATAAGTTCCATTTGGAATACGGGTTTGCCCGGAGATTTTTTCTTCATGATAAGAGTCTTCCAGAGTATAACAATAAAAGCTATCGTTAATTTCCAAAAGGCCAAGTGTTGTTTGTCCGTCATCTGAATAACGCAGTAGCGAGAGTGAAATACCATTAAACGGGGCTTCTTCCGTCTTTTTTTCAGAATTGGCTGCAACCTTTGCCTTTTCGGAATTATTGTCTTTCTTTTCAGTTTCTTTGTTCGATGAAAACTGGTCTTTAAAAAATTGAACTAACGATTGAAATCCTTTTACGATAACTCCGGCAAAACCAATTAGCCACAACCAAACTCCGTCGATTAATTCGGGTTTTACAGCAAAAAGGACAATTAAAAAGGTTATACCTGCAACGAGAATCAATAATAGGAACCGGTTCATTTTAATCGATGTTTACGTAGCCTTTACTAACCCATCCTTCAATGGTTGTTTCTACTTTATACCAACCATTCTGTTCTTCCAATACCTTAACTTTTTTTCCTTTCATTAATGGTTGGGCAACTTTTTGAAAATTGACACCAGCACCACCTCTGATATTCAGGTTGTCAATGAGGATTTTTCCTTCTTTTTCTACAAAATCAGGTACATCAGAACGGTTCTGACTTAAAAGGTTATATCGGAGTTTATCAAGTGGGAAAGCAGGTCCGGGATCCTGCTTGCGTTTTGGCGCAATTTCTTCGTGGCCAACAATTAAACTAATTCCATATTTACCGATAAGCAGTTCGCAAATTTCCTGACATACCCCTATTTGCTTTTCGGTATAGGTATGCCAGTATCGCGGAACAGTTTCGTTTCGGTGTGTTGCTAAAATAGCATCGTTCGCCTGGTATTTTGTGCCAAACCAGGCCTGGAATTCGCTTCCAACTTTGGTTAATGGACCGGCATTATCCAGTTCAATTCCAATAGAATATTGATTAAGTCCGGTACGGTTTCCATAAAAACTTTCACCCGCATGCCAGGAAACAGTATCAAATGGAACTAATTGAAATACTTCACCTTGACGACCGATTACCAAATGTGCTGATGCTTTAACTTCACTTTTTATCAAAAATTTAGCCGATGATTCAGCACTGCCTCCCGCAGTGTAGTGAATTACAATTGTATCAAGGTTCCCCGGTTTGAACTTTTCCTTATTTTTGGGACAATCCAATTGAACAACAGAACTTCCTGTTAGCAAATGTTGGCTGTTTATTTCCATAAGTTTAATCTTTATTATCCTAAATATCTTTTCAATGAATAGAAGTGTAATGATCTTGATTCCAATTATTTAATGGTAGAAGCAAATTACGAAAAAAATACCTAAAATGAAATGATTTTAAGATATTTTTATATGAAATTGATTTTTGTGTTATAATGGTGTAAATCAAAAGAATATAGATTTATAAAGATGAAGTTTAGTTTGTGGGTTTTTAAATTTACAATATAAATCAAAGTAATTTGATTTCTTCAGTAAATCTAAATTTTTGATTTTGTTTGAGGGATAGTATGTAGTTTGGGGTGAGCTATTCTAATTTAACTATTCTCTTCTTTATTAAGAATTACACAAATTCACAATATGGCAAGCGACAATCCCTGCCGTTTCGGTGCGTAGCCGGGCATCTCCCAATGAAACCTCTTTAAAACCATTTTGAACCGCAAATTCAACTTCTTCACGACTGAAATCGCCTTCGGGACCAATCAGAATTAAAACGTCACTGTTTTTTAACGCTTCATCTTTCAAATGGATTTTTTCGCCATCGTAACAATGGGCAATATATTTTTGCCTGGCATTTGAATTTTGTATCAGTTCTTTGAACGATGTCAACTCGTTAAGTTTTGGTAAATAAGCTTTTAGTGATTGTTTAATCGCGGATACCAAAATCTTCTCTAAACGATCCGGTTTTATTGTTTTACGTTCGGAATGGTCGGAAAGTAACGGAGTAATCTCATCAATTCCTATTTCAGTGCATTTTTCGAGAAACCATTCAAAACGATCAATATTTTTGGTGGGAGCAATGGCAATGTGCACTTTGAAATCTTTCTTCCCAAATTCTTTGGTGGTTTTTAAAATTAAGAGTTTACATTTTTTGGGATTGGTATCCGATATTTCAGCTTCATAGAAATTCCCTTTCCCATCAATAAGTTGCACTGCATCTCCAGCTAAAAGCCGTAAGACTTTAATAGCATGTTTCGACTCGGTTTCATCCAAAATAATTTCGGCATCCGAAATATGAGGAACATAAAATAGTTGCATGTTCAAAAATAATTATCCGGATGCCAAAGTTAAGAAAATTGTTAGACTGATTTTTTCGTAACAATAAAGTCGGAAACAAACCAGAGAAATAATGAGGTTAGGTAGATAATAATCCCATAAAATGTGGTTACCATAGATACTTTTAACCCGCCCATTAACAACGCAGGTGGCACATCACCTGCCTGTTCAACTCCTTCAAAAATTCCATAAAAGCCTACCAGCTGTCCAAGAATTCCTATAACCAGTCCAAAAGTTCCAATGGTTTTTATGTGTTTTAATTTCGCCTTTAATGATATTGGTTCAAACACATTTTTTGAGATAACAGGAAAGAAATGATACACAGCCCATGCAACCATAAAAATAAATATCATGGTAAGTATTCCCATAAATAAGGGACCACCCATGTAAAATAAATTTTTCATATTACAAATTTTAAATGAATTATTCGATTTTCAAATTTAGGATTGATGGAGGTAACATTGCAAGGTCGAATACGGCTCTAACCCTGTTGTTTCCCGACAATAGTTTACAGTTCTGAATTTTTTAACGAAATTCGGGATGAACTTTAAAAAATGTAATGAGTAATCCGGCAAAAAAAAAGGTCAGAAATTCAAAATTTAGCAATCCGCTTTTCCATATTGCTTTTTGGGTATTTGTTGCGTTCGTTTTTACGGTTGTTTTTGGTATGACCTGGGGAAGCAGTTTGCAGGCTTTTTATTTTGTCAGTCTTTTATTACCTGTGGTTATGGGTACATCTTATTTTTTTAATTATTACCTCGTACGCCGGTATTTACTTCAGCATAAATATGGTTGGTTTGCGTTGTACTTTTTCTATACGCTTGTTATTTCGCTTTATCTCGAAATGTGGGTGCTTACTTTTTCCTTTGTTTACCTTGCAAATTTCGAATTGGAACAAATGGCTCCTAATTCAAGAAATACTTTACTGCTTGCAGTAGTTCTGTACCTAGTTGTTTTTTGTGGTTCCTTTCTATTGATGGTGCAACAACTTATGAACAGCAGGCGGGAGTTGGAGATGCTGAAGCAGGAGAAAAAGAAAATGGAAAATCCATACCTTGAATTATTATCTAATCGAAAATTGGTTCGGATTCCGTATAACGAAATTATTTATATTGAAAGCCTGGCAGATTATATAAAAATTCATACTGCTGAACAGAACGAAATTGTAAGTAAGGAGAAAATAAGTGTATTGGAAGATCGGCTGCCCGATCTATTTGTCCGCATCCATCGTTCATTTATTATAAACCGCAAAAAAGTTACAGGTTTAAATAATAATGAGATTAAAATAGGAAACGTTGTTTTATCAATTGGAAGAAGCTTTAAACAGCAGGCGTTAGCAAAACTGAAAAACGATGAAAAGGAAAAACAATTTTAACCTCATTGAATTGATAATCAGCGTTTATAAAACGGCACTTCAAATTTTTATTTTAACATTCTGGGCGCCAAATGAAAAGCTTGTTTCCCGGTTCTGGCTTCAATTTCTTTCCATGAATTTACATTGAAATCGATTCCCACGGTGCTGCAGGTTGGCATGTCGCCATTAAAATGCTTTAATAAATTTCCTGTAAAGTAATGGAAGCCAGGATTATGACCGAAAAAGAAAGCAGTATTTGCACTATCAGGAGTTTGATGAATCAAATCCAAGAACTCCGAAGTGGTCATGCCATCATAAATTTCTTCTACTTCCTGAATTGCTGAACGATCATAACTCAGATTTTCTGCGAAAATTCGGGCGGTTTTCAAGGCTCGTTTTGCGGGACTTGATATCATAATATCCGGAAAAATTTTTTGTGCGTTCAATTCCAAACTAATCAATTTTGCGTCGTTCTTGCCACGATCAGCAAGGTCGCGATTAAAATCTTCGTCGTATCCATAAGGAACCGATTTTGCATGCCGGACAATAACTACTCGTTTCATTATAACTGATTTATATAATTTTAAACAGGTTGATAAACATCAACTTCTGCTTTGGCAATTTCCATAATTTTGGGAAGAATAGTCGTGAAATGTGCCGAGTTGTTGTGGATGTCAATGGCAGTTTGGTCTTTCCACTTTTCGATAATACAGTAGGAATTTGGTTTTGCTGTATTTTTATTTAAAATATATTCAATGCATCCTTCTTCCGCATTTGATGCAGTACTTAATTCGCTTATCAAATTCAAAAATTTTTCTTCTTTACCATTATCTACAGTAAATTTTGCAACAATTGAAATCATATCTTTTGGTTTTAATTTTTCTATTTTTCTGAACAAATTTACCTTAATTTACGATTTTAGTTACAACAGAAGTTCATGTTTTATGAAACGAATTGGGTTACTTTCTGATACACACGGTTTTTTGCACCCCCGACTTTTCCCATTTTTCGAAAAAGTGGACGAAATATGGCATGCCGGCGATTTTGGTAATATTGAAACAGCCGATGAGTTGACTGCTTTTAAGCCACTTAAAGGAGTGTACGGAAACATTGACGACCATAAACTTCGTGCGGTTTATCCGCTTCATCAAAGGTTTAATTGCGAAGAAGTGGATGTTTGGATAACGCACATCGGAGGTTACCCCGGAAGGTATGAAAGATATGTAAAACCTGACATCTATCGAAATCCGCCAGATTTATTTGTTAGTGGGCACTCGCACATTCTCAAGGTAATTTTTGATAAAAAACTTGGTTTTTTGCATATGAATCCAGGAGCTGCCGGTAATAAAGGTTTTCATAAAGTGTTAACGGCAATGCGTTTTGTTATCGATGGAAAAGATATACGTGATATGGAAATTTGGGAAATGAAAAGATCCAATGAATTTATAGGATGAAGAAGAACATAGTTTGAATTTTTTTAAAGTGGATTTAATTCTTTTCTTACAAAGGTTATGATTTCTCCTTCAAAAATATCAGTCACTGTTGTCACCGGCTTTCTTGGAGCCGGTAAGACCACATTTATCAATCAGGTTTTGAAAAGCTATCCCGATATTCAGTTTGCACTGGTTGAGAATGAGTTTGGTGAGGTTTCCATTGATTCAAAACTAATAAAAGGAGTAGATGCGAGCCAAATGTTTGAATTAAAACAAGGGTGTATTTGTTGCACGATCTCCGATGAATACGAGCTGGTTCTGGCTGAACTTGCAGAGCGTTTTCCAAATGTTGAACATCTTTTGATTGAAACTACCGGTATAGCAGATCCGGCACCGGTAATTTCTCCATTTTTTAAGGATGAAAAGCTAAAGAAAGTTTACCAGTTTAGTGGAACCGTTTGCATTGTAGATGCTCTAAATTTTACGAACCAGTTAAAAGAAGATGTTACCTTAAAGCAGGTTGCAGTTGCCGATTTGGTTATTATCAGCAAAACGGAAAAAGTATCAGAATCTGAAAAGCAAAATCTGATAGTAGAAATTAATCGCATTAATCCACTTTGTGAAATCTCCTGTTCGGGGAGAGATACGGCTATGGATTACAATCCGAATCACGTTTTTTATAAAACAAAGTTTTATCTTGAGATGCCTGTAAAAAGGTTACCTCATTCAGGAATCACCTCAAAAACATTATCTTTTCAAAAGCCTTTAAACAGAAAGGAGTTTATTCACTGGCTTTCGTATAATCTGGATGTATATAAAACGCAGATTTATCGGGTTAAAGGGATTCTTTGTTTCGAGAATGAACCCTACGAATTTATACTTCAGGGGGTAGGAGGTAGTTTTGAAATTACCGAAGGCGAAAATTTATCTGAAAATTTTATCTCTCAAGTAATTCTTATAGGAATAGAAATACCCGAGCTTGAGTATTGATTAATATGCTCAAAATTCTTATTCCATAGAGTTGCAGCGGAAATAATATTCTAATAAATTCTTAGTAACTTTTCAGCAATTTCTCCCTGATGTTTCAGCATCTTTTATACAATTTATTTGGCAGATTTTTTAGACCTTTGAATTGTTCTTAAAACCAAAAAAGTTTGGAAAAAAACCCGGTGTAGAATTTATTAGGGCAGAATTCTTTTAACAAACCCAGTTAAGACAAAATATAGACGCGATTTAGAAGAGTAAAAACTATCAGACAAACTCCTGATAGTTTTTTTTTATTTAAGAATAGCGATAAACATGGGAATTACCACTACCGAAATAATTGTTCCGAAAACCACAACCCGTGTTAGTAAAACTGTATCTAATTTATATTGAAGGGCGAGCACATAAGGTGTAACACCCAGAGGCATTGCCGCATCAATGATTATCGATTTTAAATCGACATTTTCCAACGGGAACAAAAGGAGTATCCGATAAAACAACCAGGGCAGAACTATCATTACCGCAACATTGATTAAGGCTACTGTACCCCATTCCTTAAGCTTCCCGATTTTATGCTTTCCAAGGAAAATTCCCAAAGAAAAAAGAACAACGGCCGTAACCGAATTAGAAAACAATTCGATGGTTTTAGTGGCAAAATCAGGCAGTTTAATTTTGAAAACTACAATTAGAAGTCCAATAAAAACGGATAGTAACAGCGGATTTTTTGCCAGGCTTATTCCAAGCTTTTTCAGGTTTACTTTTTCTTCACCATAAACCTCGATGAGCAGAATAGCCAGCGTTAAAAGCCAGAAAACGTAAATAGCGGAAATTATGGCGGCTTCTGGAAGAATATTTTCGCCATAGGCATTAAACAGAACCGGAATGCCGAGATAAGAAACGTTTCCAAAAGGTAAAATCAGAAAAAGCGTTCGTTTTGTTTGTACCGATAAATTCAGGATTTTACTCACCGGAAATACAAGAATCATGCTTGCCAAAATAAAAACCGAATTCAAAATAATAAAAGTGCTGTACGATTTCTCGTCCACATCCAGCTTCATCAGCGAAAAAATAACCAGTGCCGGAAAGCCAATCCACAGCGCATATTTATTTAGAACCTCAATCCAGTTTTCGTGGTTGACTTTCACACGCGAAAAAACTGCACCGGCAAAAATTACCAGGAACAATGGTAGAACTGTCTGTATTGCAATCAGGAACGTACCCATTCGCCATAGTTGATGTAAGGACGAACATCGGTAACAATCATTCCTGCTTTTTCACCTGCCTGAATTCCCAAATCCCCATCTTCGAAAACCTGGCAAAACCGGGGTTCTACATTCAAAAGCCGGGCACATTCAAGAAAAGTATGTGGATTCGGTTTGTGGATGGTAACATCGTCTGCAGAAACAATAGCATCAAAATATTCTGTAAGCTGAAGTGTTTTTAACTGAACTTCGGCGCTTTTTCTGCTTGCTCCTGTACCAACTGCCATCGGAATTTTTCCGTAACTGCTTTTTACAATTTTAACTACTTCCGGTACAGGTTCGAGCAAATTTGCCAACCCCCAGAATGATTGTTGTTTCATTTTAACAATTTCTTCGGGAGAAACATCAAGTTTGTATTGCTTTACAACCCTCTGCGCAAACTCAATAGTGGGGCGGCCTGTCATTTCATAAACGATTACCGGGTCGAATTTAAACCCGAATTTCTCGCCAATTCTGTTCCATGTTTCCACATGAATTGGAAGTGAATCCGATAATGTTCCGTCTAAATCGAAAATCAGTGCTTTTGCGTCAGGATGAACCTTTAACCCCATATTTTTTGAATTTGTTGCCAAAAGTAATACAACCCAAAAAGAACAGGGAATGTTCTGTTCAATTTATTTAAATATTTAAAAATGAATTAAAAGTATTTTATCTCTAAGTTCAGCCGAACCCGTAAAGTGAAATCCAATAGAACGATTGGCATTCAATACCATGAAAAATATTTCATTGTATGAAACGTTTGGTTTCAATTATAGCTATCAACATTAATAATTTCGGAAATACTATTCTCCGTTTTTTAACTCAATAAACCATTTTAATGCTGCTGATTCAGCGGGTATAATAGCCGATTCATGATCTGCATCCGGAATGGAAACATAAGTAATCTGGTCTGAAGTCACTCCTTTCGCACGAAAATCGAGATAGATATTTTCGGAAACTTTTGTCGGTACAAAACTGTCATCGGTGCCATGAATAATCATGGTTGGAGTTACCGTTTTCCATGCTTCGATACTGTTTGAAATTAAGCTTGTTGTTACAGACGAGTATTTCTCATTTGTGTAATTTTGAATATAGTCGGCAGTAAAAAGTCCGGCAACAGAAGTTGTAAGTTGAGCATTAATTTCATCACCTGACCGTGTCCCGTCATACAAGGTCTTAATACGCTCGTTATAAGGAGAATTAAAAACATCAGATGTTGGATTTGTAATACTTCCCAGTTGGATATAACTGTTGTATATGTATCCTACAAAATAAGGTTCAGGATAAGTGGTTTGCTGCAAAATGTAGCTGTTGATATAGTTCAGATCATAAGGTCCGGCTCCACATGCGCTTGCAACAAGATTAAATTCCGATGAATATTTCTCTTCAATTTCTTTTTGTAATTGCATGGTAGCCCATCCACCCTGAGAATAGCCGTTGATATAAAGATCGTCGCTAATTTCGGTGTCGAGATGATTATTGATTAATTCTTTTACCGCACGGGTCATGTCGATAACCGTTTGAACTGTCGATTCTTTGTCGAGATAAGGATGGAACATCTGGTCGGAAGCTCCAAATCCAAGATAATCGGGAATTGAAACAACAAATCCGGTTGAAGCCAAAAACTCGAGCAATAAATAAAATTCAGAGTCGGGCTTTACCGAAGGTGCTTCGCTGTGCAACGAATTGGTCCCATTCTGAAAACTTAAAATTGGAAATTTAATTCCTTGCGTAACAGGAACACTAACGAGGCCGGATGCAACAACTTCTTCATCGTTAAAAGTAGTTGTGTAAGTTATTTTGTAAACAGTAACTCCGTGTTCAATGTCATTTAATATATCTCCTAATTCAGGATAAGCTGGAAGAAAATTTTCAATTAAAGCCTTAATAATTAAAGAAGAATAGGAAACATGCTCTTCATAAGTTAACAGGTATTCGTCGGTAGGTTGAGGATCTTCATCGTCACCGTTATTGGATAAATCGCAACCTGCAAAAAAAACAGTTAATAAAAAAGCAATAAGAAACCGGTTGATGAGTTTGAAATTCATGGTGTTTAATTTTATGTCTCCAAATTTAGTTAAATAAATAAACCCAAATAAAATACTATTGTTTGAAGTGCATCAGTTTTTCTCGCTTTTAATTCCCAGGGCAGGTTTTGAGCCTTCCAAAATTGCTTTCCACCAGTAATTAATAACGGAACGTTGAACATCTCTTTCATACGAAATTTTTTCAGGCTGGAGTTCATCATTCCCCTTTGGATTCTGATTATTAAAGATCATGTGGTTAGCCCAAAAAGTGGCTAATTTTGATTTTTTTGCTTCATTCGATTCCATATTCATTACATTAATTTTAAAATCATGGAACCCGAAATAAACTTCACCTGTAGCCAGATTCTTGTCAAGAGATATGTCAAAGTTGAATTTGTCGATCTGACCGGATTCAATTTGAATAGGGGATGCTTTTTGAATAATAGAATTAAAAGGCTTCATTGAAATGGGTTGCAAACTTCCTTTGACCGAATGCTGATGGTTTTTTGACGACAAATCAAAATTGAAATTCACCGAAAGTTTAGCCTGGTTCATTAAATCGGTTGATGCATCGGCTTTAAAATAAGGTGCTTTTGATATAATATTTTGCATATTCGACAATGTGCCTGCTTTAAGTTGCAGATTGTTAAAACTAACAGAACCCCGTTCGTCTGATAAATCGCCCAGTTCGCTGTAAATAACCCTTGAAGGTTTAAGTATTACCGAGTCAAAAACAAATTGCTGCTTAATGTTCTTCAGTAAATCCTGTGGCCACGGCGGACGTTGCTTTTCATTAAACGGGTATCGCTTGTTCCTGAATACGTTTAAATCGGTATTTCCGATAACCAATTTATCTGCATCCAGAATTTTTTTCTGCAGCCACAGACTTTCGTTGATTCCTTTTAATTCGATGTAATCGGTTTTTGATAATACATAATCGGCTTGAAATATCGATCTTCTGTTAAATTCCTCAACCGATAAAAGTGGTTTTACTTCAATATTAGTTAAAATAGCATTGTGCTTTTCCGAATTATAAATCAGCGAATCTGCTGTAAATTCGTACATGCCGTTTTTTGTTTTTTTGCTAAAATTGGTTGTCGATATTTCAAATTCCTTTGCGTGCAGAAGATTTTTAGACGGTAAGTTCTCGGCAATATTTATTTCTTTAAAGTCGATGTTAAAACGACGGTCGATCAGTTGTTTGGTAAACCAGTTAAAATTCAAGTCAACATTATTTAGATTTAACCGGTTGATTTCTAGTTTATCCGTGTACGGTTCGATAAATGAATACAAATCAAGGTTCTTTGTAAATTCAAGTTTGTCTCCTTTTATTGAGTCCGTAATTTCTATGGCAATTTTCGGATTCGAAAGCGTTATTTCATCAAAAATGAAAAAGTTTTTATCGAGTGCCTGCTGAACATCGAAACCGGAAAAGGTAATTTGAGGTGCCGCAACCGCGAATTTATTTCCAATATTTTTTTGAGCAAACGGCTCAATGTTTAAACCGCTAACAACCAGTGTTTTCTGCTTTTTGTTAAAATCGAGTTGCTGGATACTGAATTTGTGATAAGTTCCCAGTAGCGTTTCAAACCTGCTTATTTTCGCAATTAAGTTTGAAGTCGATAATTTTACCTGTTTATTTTTATCGGTTTTTATTGAAACGCCCGGCAAAATCATATCGATATTAAAGTTACTTTTTACTTTTTGCTTTTCTCCGCTGGTTTCGTAAGTAATTACCTGCCCGTTTTTTAGTTCAAGTTCTCTCAACTCAAGCGAATTCAGCACAGGCGGAAGTGGAATTTGAAATTTGTTTAAATCAAGAGATTTTGCAATTCCTGAGCGGGTAAAAATCCTGAATTTTGGAGCGTCAACTTCAAGTTTTTCGAGTGAAATTTCTTTTGAAAAATAAGCCTCTTCGAAATTGATATTGTGCAGATGCAGCGTTGGTACGGAAATCTGGAAAGTGGTCGATAATCGGTTATAATTTTTCGATTTCATATCGGGGTACAGAAATGCATCTTTTATATCCACCAGCGACTCTTTGGACGAAATATTTATTTGTCCGGCCTGTAAAATATGAACACTGTCAGAAAGCATAAAAACCTGGTCTTTCAGCGAAATATTAAAATTATCGGAAAAGAAAATTCGCTGCTTTTTTACCTCATTTTCGTTTAACCGGAAGTTCTCCATCGTTACTGCAAACTGGTTGTCAAAAGAAATGGTTTTTCCTTTTTTAGTATGGTTGGTCCAGGTGAATTCACCATTTGGGATAATAATGTTCCTGATATTGAAGTCGGAAATGTAATTAAATATAAGTTGGTAAAATTCAGTAAATTCCGACTTCTCCTTTTTTCTCCTCAATGTTCCGAAATTTTCAAAGTAGATGTCGGGATTGGTAATCTGGAACTGTTCTGCATCCAGTTTATTGTGAAAAAAGGCTTCGCGAAGGTTTACATTGGTGAGTTCAATTTCAGGAATTTTAATCTTGTAAAGTTCCGAACGGCTGTAGTTTTCGGCAACACTTTGGTCGATGTTTGAAACCACCGGTTCGAGCAGAAGGTTTTGCACCTGCAACTTTCTGTCGGAACTTAAAATGGAAATCCTGTCAACTTTAATTCGGTGCAAATCATCGACCAGTCTCATCCGGTAGTCGGTAAACTGAATGTCGAAATTGGAAGCATAAAAGAACTTATCGGTTCGGTTAATGCTGGCAGAGTCCAGAGCAAACCCCGACAATGTAAAATTAAAATTGGTTTCAAAGTATCCCTGAACATGGCTGTTGTACAGGTTTTCTATCTTCAGTTCACCGTTTTCAACCTGAACAACTTTCGAATAAACTCCTTTTAAATAGGCTGAAACCAGGTCAAAAAGAAGTCCGGCTTCTTTCTGTTTTTTATTCTTTTTTATTTGGCTCAAATACTGAATTTTTACTTTTGGCTCCAGAATTTTTATTAAACGATCAGGGAAAGTTCGGGTGTGGTATATTGTTTTTAAATCCGCGTCGGCAACCGATAATTCTTTACATTCAATATTTACCTGTGTGTGCGACTTTTGTTGTTGTGCTGTTAAAGGCGAAATACGGATATTTTTTGTTCCCAGTGAATTATTTATCGTTGAAACAAATATAGAGTCGGCATAAAATTCGTGATAATTGTCTTCCAGGCGTAACCGGTAACCCTGAACGTTCATTTCCAGGTCGCGGGCATGTAAAAGCCTGTCTTTATCAAACGAAGATGCCGAGTCGAGCAAAAAATCATAAAGTTCAACATTGAACGATTGAAACTGTTGTTGAAGTTGCTCTGTGTCAGGTTGTCTGAAAATATTTAATATCGCATTTTTTAAAAAGAAACTATCCACCTTAAAATAACTGAATTGATTCTTTACCAGCGGATAAAGGTTAAACTGGCTAATGTCCTGAACTTTTATTTTTCTGCGATTTTCTTTATTGTAGAACCTAATTTCCGGATTTTGAAATTCAAGATATTGAATTTCGAGTGAATCGCTTATGGATAGCTGAACAAGACTTTTGCTTTTTAAAACTACTTTTGGAACAAAAACATCGTAAAGGTTTCTGGTACTGTCTTTTATTAGATAATTCAGGTGGAAACCGAATGCTGAAATATTCGCAGTTTTTAGTGAATATTCAAGTGTATCTATATTTAAAATGTGTAAACTGTCGCCTAAATCATTCTTAAAATTGTTCATTTCAATCAGAATGTCATCGCTGTTGAAAAACCTTGCTTTATCAAATATTAATGTTGAATCGGTCCTGAATTTTCGGATTACAACAGAAATATTTTCGGCATTTGAAATCTGTTTTAAGTTTGCCGACGAAGTATAAATCTTGTAGTTGGCATTCACAAAGTTGATTTCATCAATCGCAACACTTTTGAGCTGATCTTTAAAAAGAGGTTGAAGTTCATAAAATAACCGGTCAACAACCAGGGCTGAATCCTGCTGTAAAATTTCCGCTCCTTCCAATTTCAATTCCGGCTTGTAAACATTAATGCTTTTACAGCGAAATATTTTTTTTCTAACAAAACTTTGCAGGTTAATGCGGTTGATTAATATTTTGGGCGAGTGAAAGTTGTATAGCACTTTTTCAGGCGATTTTTCCAGTATTTGCCTGGCAACTTCCTGGTTTGTTGTTAACGAAACATCTTCAATTGATAAGGAAAGAGGTTGAAGTTTTAAATTGATGCTTTTGAAAGAAAGCTCGTATAAGTGATTTGATTTTTTAGAAATCCATTCCGAAAGGTGCTTGTTTATATATCTTTCAGCAGTAATAAACACAAAGGTGCCGGACAAAACTATCAGCACAAAAAGCGCTAAAAAAAGCCAAGTAACTATTTTCAGAATGTATTTTCTGTGTTTAGTCATTTTCATGTTTAAATGCACTATAAAGATATACGAATTTCAAAAGGGTTGCTTTTGTGTCGCTCTAAAATCCAAAATTTCCAAAGATTTACGGACGTTGGAAATTTTTTATTAAACGAAATCAAAAACAAATGATTTTATTATTTTTAGAAATTAAATCAGAATCCCTGATTTTACATGTCGGGGAGAGATGAAATAAAAACAAACCGGATTTATGAAGCGATTTTTCTACCTCTTCATTTTCATACTTTCAGCTATTATCATTCAAGCACAGCCTGTAAAGGTTATGCTCGTTACGGGTGGCCATGCTTTTGATACACTACAGTTTTTCGAAATGTTCGATGCCATGGAAGGAATTGAATACGAACATTTTCAGCAACCCAAAGCCAATGAAAAACTGGTGAAAGATTTGGCCAAAGATTTTGATGTGCTTGTTTTTTACGATATGTGGCAACCCATTTCAGAAAGTGAAAAAAGCGCATACCTTCGTCTTACGCGTGAAGGAAAACCATTTCTGTTTTTACATCATTCTATTGTTTCTTATCAAAAATGGCCCGAGTTTGAAAAAATAGTTGGTGGTAAATATATAGAAAAGGACAAGAAAATTCTTGAAGAAGAATGGTCGACGTATGACCACGATGTATGGGTTTACAGCAATGTGGAAAACTATACTCCGGTTACTGTAGGTTTTAATGAACTGCGGTTTTTTGATGAAGTTTACGGAAATGTCCGTATTTCGGATGATATTATTCCGTTATTACGCACGCGTCATCCTAAAAGCATGGAATATATTGCATGGCAGCATAAATACAATAATTCGCAGGTTGTATATATTCAACCCGGGCACGATTACCGGACTTATGAATCGGAAGATTATCGGAAACTGCTGATTCAGGCAATTCGGTTTCTGGCCAAAAAGTAAAATTGGAAAAGAGATAACAAAACTTAATAAACCAATTAAAATTAAAACTTATGACGGAACAGGTAAATCAAAAACGGCTTTTTATAGCCGCATGTCTGGCATTGTTGGTAACAGCCATTACATTCGCCATCAGGGCAAAAATCGAAGGAGTTTTTACTGACGACTACGGCCTCTCAAAAGAACAGGTTGGTCGTGCATTTGGCCCCGCATTTTGGGGATTTGCAGTTGCGATGTTTGCCGGTGGTTATTTTATTGATATTGTTAAAACCAAATCAATTATTTGGGCAGCTTTTGCCATGCACTTAATCGGAATTATTTTATTGTTGATGGCAAAGGATTACACTTCACTTTTTATAGCGAACGTTTTTATTGGTTTGGGAAACGGAAGTGTTGAGGCAGCTTGTAACCCGCTGGTAGCAACGCTTTTCCCGAATAATAAAACGAAAATGTTGAACAGGTTTCATGTGTGGTTTCCAGGTGGAATTGTAATCGGAAGTTTGCTGGCCGCATTAATTATGGACGAGATTAATTTGCCCTGGCAGGTTTTGGTAAGCTTGCTGTTTATTCCACTGGCCATTTATGGCTTTCTTTTCTTCGGACAAAAGATTCCTGAAACAGAGCGGGTTTCAACAGGTGTTAGCTACAAAGAAATGATGCGCAATGTTGGTGCTCCAATAACCATAACATTAGCTGTTATTTTTATGATTTTGGTAGCAACTGTTCCTTCTATTTCAGAAACTATTACTTCGAATAATACAATACTTTTGGTTATTGTTGTTGTTGTTGCACTTGCAATTATTGTAGAAGGCAGGGCCGTAAATAAAATCAGTTTATTGTTTCCGCTAGTTTTTGCCTGTATGTTGTTAACCGCATCTACTGAATTAGGAACTACGCAATGGATTAATGCATTGCTGGCTAACAATGGAATTCACCCCATGATTATTCTTGCAGTAGTAACAGGTTTAATGGCAGTTGGACGTTATTTCGCAGGTGGTTTAATTCACCGGTTAAATCCTCCGGGAGTTTTAATTGGGTCGGCTGTTTTTGCAGCTGCAGGATTATTATTATTAAGTGTGGCAAACGGACCTGTTACAACGGTTCTTTCAGCCGCTGTTTTTGCAATTGGTGTTTGTTACTTCTGGCCAACCATGATTGGAGTTGCTTCAGAATACATTCCCAAAAGTGGTGCCCTGGGAATGTCGATTCTTGGAGGCGCAGGTTTTGTGGCAACTTCGGTCGTTTTGCCTATTATGGGAAAATCAATTGAAACAGCCGGGGCACAAATTACTCTGCGAAATATGACGGTTTTGCCGGTAATTCTTATTGTAGCTTTTATCTTTTTATACGTAATTACCAAAAACAAAAAAGTGCACGTATAGCGAAATACATAGACAAATATTTGAAGGCGGATTTTATTCCGCCTTTTTTATGCAAAGTTGGTTTGTACCACTTTAAATGAGGTTAAAGATGTTATTACAATGTTTTTAAACTCCGGGATTTCGTTACTGGTTTTTCATATCCTCGTACATTTCCTGAAGTTCGTTTGTTATTTTTGCTACAGAGGATACAATGTTATACAATAACCGTAATTGTTGTTTCTTTATTCCTGAACCGGAATCTGTAATTTGTTTTTTTAGTTCCAGTAATAGAGGAGAAAGATCCGTCGGGATAATATAATCGTCTTTCATCAGGTATTCACTGGCTTCGTTCAAAACAGTATTGATTTGCCGAATCATTTCTACAATATTTTCAATTTCGGGCATATTGGTTTCACGATGTGCTCCTAAAGCCGAGATATGAGAAAGTAGCGCATGGTTAAGATATGTGAGGGTAAAAGCCTGTTTCATTAGCTTACGTTTACTTTTGGGCTCCTGACGCATACTATTCCATGCCAGTGCCAGCTCATTATCTGCCAAATGCGCTTCACGGCGTGCAATCCGGTAAGCAAGATCGTCGGTGCTGGTTTCTTTGTATTCGTTAGCAATAGCCTGCAAATAAGCCATATTTTTCTTCATCGCTTTCGAAATAAGTTCAGGCATCCTTTTGTATTGCCATCCCGGCCATAGAAAGCGGATGGCAAGAAAGGAAAGCGAAGCTCCCAGTAGGGTATCTACAAGTCGGGGGATCATAATATGGATACCTACGTCCCTTGAAATTATGCTGAATGCGCTAATAACAAATGTTGTAATAAAGATTACAGCTACTGAATATCTGGTTTTTACCCAGGAGAAGAAGGCCATAGCAGAACCCAGCATTACAATAACCTGGGCTGAGGTAGTGGTAAAAATATGCAAAAGTAAAGCTCCCAAAATAACACCGGTAACGGTGCCTAATAAACGTTGTGATAATCTTCTTCTTGTATCGCTATAAGTAATCTGGCTAACAAAAAGCGTAGTAAGCATTACCCAGGCTCCTTTCTCCAGTTGAAGCGATTGTTCAAGAATAAAACCAACCAAAAAGCTGAGACTTAGTCGAAGCGCATATCTTACGCGGGGATGTTTGAACGAAAGCAACGATTTAAACCGCTCAAACGGACTACGTTCATCCTTCCGTAAACGAGGAATGGCTGTTCCTTCCACTGCATTATCGAGGTATTTTAATGACAGTTGTGAGCGATAAAGATTGTGATGTAGTAAAATTAAAGGTTGTGCTGAGTTAATATTTAAATGCTGAAGCTTTTCTTCGATAGCATCTGAAATCCATTCCAACGCCAGTGGGTGATGATATGTTGAACCTGTTAGAATATTCTCGGCAACTTGTTTAGTGGCATAGGATAGCTGGCGTAACATTTCTCCAAAACCTTCCATCACTTCGTTGTTTTCTGCATCAATACTTAGTTTGTCGTGACGTTCGTGACTTGAAGCAGCACGTTCGTGCAAACTTTGTAAAAGCATAAAACGCTGAAGGTAGGGCCTTAAAACTTCCTGTTCTCGAACCTCCCTTCCGTAACTGTTCAGTACATCTTTTATTTTTTCGAGAGAATTAACAACATTGATATTCAGCAGAGCCAGATCTTTATTAATAGTAGCCTGTTCATATTCTTTACTTGGAAACAATTTCGCTTTTTTCTCCAGGTATTTAGAAAGCGTTATAAATCCGTTCGCCATTTGTTCGTCCAACAATCGCCACGGATTAAAGTACATTAATATCAGTGTTAGTATGCCATGGAATAAGGCACCCAATGGAAGCAATACAGCTTGCCAATACCAAGCTGGACTAATTTCAATACCTAACATGGCGTAAATTCCTACAAGTACTGACCCAAATGTTATAGCCCGGTATCGTTCACCTATTCCCCCTAATAAAATGAAAACAATAGTTGAAAGAATAAATCCGGCACCAAGAAGCCATGGATAATTATTCAATAATCCAACTGAAAAACTGGAAACAAAAAAGCTGATTACAGTTATCGATAAAACCTTAACCCGCCCTCTCGGATGATCATCTGTTTCTGAAAGCGCACCGGCCAAGGCTCCAAGTGCTAACGTTACTCCATAAAACGGCAAGCCTGCAATGATAAACGGAATGGCTAAAATGCCCATCGAAATAGTCGCTCGTAAGGCAAATAATCGATTGGGAAATGCCCAAAAAAACATCAAAAAATTACCAAATCCGGTTTGCAGATTTCCTTTTCTTTTTTTTCTCATACAAGCAAATAAGCGGTATAATTTCTGTGCAAATCTAAAGGAATGAATTCAATCGTAATATATGAAACGTTGTAGAATCATGAAATATATCAATAAATTAAATACATACGGGTATGTCGAAATTTATTTCAATGAAAAAGCTTGAGCAACTGCTTTAAATTTCAAAGAAGAGTTGTTTTTGCACATAAATTAACATTTTATTCTATAAAAAAGATAAATGTTATTATGTAACTCTAGGTCTAATTCAAAAGATTTTGCTTTTAATCATAAAAATAATTTGTTTAGGTAATGAAACTTTTTTATTGAATTAAACGATAAAAAACATATTTAATAATAACTCCAAGATTCTACAAATGGAAACTCTAAACTGGAAAAAAGAATATAGTGTTGGTATTTTTGAAATTGATGCTGAACATAAAATTTTTCTGAAGACAATTAAGAAAATTCATAATGCATTTGAAAAGCATATTGAATTAGATATCCAAAAAAGGTTGCTTACAGAATTATATAAGTATGCCGATTTTCATTTTACCAGCGAAGAGAATGTGATGTTAATGTGCAATTATCCTGATTTTGAAGCACACCTGAACCAACATGTTGAACTGATGCAAAAGCTGGCCGATATAGTTAATTTCAATGATATCAACAAGATAAACGAGGTAGGGCTGGTTGATTTTTTAGTAAAATGGTTTAAAGAACATACTACTTCAACCGATCTTAAACTTGGAAAATTTTTGCAGGAAAGTAACAGCGAGTATTTGCTTGCGGAGTTTGAATGGTAATTATTGAATCTCGAAATTATTTAGGTTATATAAATATTGTTTTAATTCATTGTGGATTAAAAAAAAAGGCCGTCCAATTTTAATTATTGGACAGCCTTTCTGACTTTGTATAGCAGGATTATAAATCTTTTTTTGCTAAATAGAAATCTACCATCTCGTAATCACTCTTTTCGCGTTCTTCCATATCTGGAACTGTTTTTGGCGGAGGAACAATTACTTTTTCACCTGGTTTCCAGTTCAATGGCAGTGCTACTCCGAATTTATCAGTTGTTTGCAGTGCTTTCAGTACACGAAGGATTTCATCCATATTTCTACCTACGTTTAGCGGGTAGTACATAATTAACCTGATTTTTCCTTTCGGATCGATAAAAAATACTGCTCGAACAGCAGCTGTTTCACTTTCGTTAGGTTGTAACATCCCGTAAAGTTGCGATACTTTCATATCAATATCGGCTATAATCGGAAAATCAAAAAGAACTCCTGTGTTCTTCTTTACGTTGTTTACCCAAGCAACATGTGCATGGATACTATCAATGCTTAATCCGATAAGTTTGCAATCCAGCGCTCTGAATTCGTCGCCACGAACTGCAAAACCACTCATTTCGGTTGTGCAAACCGGTGTAAAATCTGCAGGATGGGAAAATAAAATTGTCCAGCTATCTTTAATAAATTCAGAAAACTGAATCGGTCCGTAGGTTGTGTTTGCCTTAAAATCGGGGGCAGAATCGCCAATCCGAGGCATTGAAGGTGTTTTTACTTCTTCCATAATTTTTAATTTATAACGAATTAATAAATATTCAATACTGTCATAAAACGAAAATTTCCCTAATAGGTTCAAATAATATGCTGATTTTATTATATAAAATTCTAAAATTTTGTTAAAAATATATTCGACATTAGTTCTTAATTTTGTTGTTAATCCATTGATGAGTCTAAATAACTTATTTTTTTTAACTACAGAAATGAATATATTTGTAGCTGGCGAATGAAGTTGTATGTAATTTGTTGAAATAACGGATAATAAAAAGGGTGAAGAATTTAACAACTAATTGTTAATTCTTTATTTAAAAACTTTTGCAACTTCTTGATTTTTTTCAAAAAATGTATTTCCTTTGCAAGCCGTTTTAGGAACGAGTTTATTTTGATCATCAAGAAATTAAAAAAGAAATGTCACGAGTTTGTCAAATAACAGGTAAAACTGCCATGATTGGGAACAATGTTTCTCACTCGAAAAGAAGAACAAAAAGGAAGTTTGATGTAAACCTGTTCAAAAAGAAATATTATTTACCCGAAGAAAATCGTTGGGTAGAGTTAACAATCTCTGCAGCCGGGATGCGTACAATCAACAAAAACGGGATTAAAAACGCATTAAAAACTGCGCAGGAAAAAGGTTATATTGAAAAATATTAAAGATAGTTGAGAAATGGCTAAAAAAGGAAAAGGTAATAGGATTCAGGTAATTTTAGAATGCACAGAGCATAAAGAAAGTGGAATGCCTGGTACTTCAAGGTACATTACTACCAAAAACAGGAAGAACACTCCTGACCGTATGGAGTTGAAAAAATACAATCCGATTTTGAAGAAAGTAACAGTTCATAAGGAAATAAAATAAATTTAAGTCATGGCAAAGAAAACGGTAGCAACCCTGCAAAAAGGAGCTGGTAAAGGTTATGCAAAAGTGATTAAAATGACCAAATCACCTAAAACTGGTGCATATACTTTTAAAGAAGAAGTTATTATTAACGACGAAGTTACGGCATATTTTAAAAAATAATCCTTATTTGTTTAAGGAACGATTTAGATTAACAGGAAAAGCTTTCATTTGCCGTGAAAGCTTTTTTTGTTTTTTGCAGCTCGGAATATAAGCAAATTTATTGTTATTTTAGTCGCTAAATCACTTGCAAATGGGGCTTTTTGGATTTAACAAAAATAAAAAAGAGAATCTCGACAAAGGACTTGAGAAAACGAAAGAGAGCGTTTTTAAAAAATTAGGTCGGGCAGTAATCGGTAAATCGAAGGTTGATGATGAGGTTTTGGATAATCTTGAAGAAGTCCTTATTTCCTCTGATGTTGGTGTTGACACAACACTGAAAATTATTGAAAGGATTGAAGCCAGAGTTGCACGAGATAAATATGTTGGAGTTAGCGAGTTGAATGGTATTTTAAAGGAAGAAATTGCCTCATTGCTGGAAGAAAATAATTCGGCTGATGTTTCGGACTTTGATTTACCCAAAACAGACAGTCCATATGTAATTATGGTAGTTGGGGTAAATGGAGTAGGAAAAACGACTACAATAGGAAAACTTGCCTACAATTTTAAGCAAGAAGGAAAATCGGTAGTTCTTGGGGCGGCTGATACATTTCGTGCAGCAGCAATTGAACAATTAGAGATTTGGGCAAAGCGTGTTGATGTTCCTATTGTTAAGCAAAAAATGGGTTCAGATCCCGCTTCGGTTGCCTATGATACACTGGCTTCTGCCAAAGCAAATAACGCCGATGTTGTGATTATTGATACTGCTGGTCGTTTGCATAATAAAATAAACTTAATGAATGAGCTTTCGAAGATTAAGAAAGTAATGCAAAAAATTGTTCCTGATGCTCCGCATGAGGTGCTTTTGATTTTGGATGGCTCAACAGGGCAAAATGCTTTTGAACAGGCCAAGCAGTTTACAAAAGCTACCGAAGTCACAGCACTTGCACTTACCAAGCTTGATGGAACTGCAAAGGGTGGGGTAGTTATTGGTATTTCCGACCAGTTTAAAATACCGGTTAAATACATTGGAATTGGTGAAAAAATGGAACATCTGCAAATCTTTCGCCGTCGCGAGTTTGTAGAGTCTTTGTTTTCATAATTATTTTTGCCGGGAATTGTTATAACTTCCTCAGGTAGAAATTCAAACTACTGAAAATGTAATTTCTCTTCAGCCTAAAAAAATCAAGGAGTTTCTTTTTTCTGTTCCTCTTCATTTCCGGCAATAAAGTGCGACGCTATGTCAAATACCGGAATTTCGTCAAGTTTTGCCGTAAGATTTATTGCTCCGGTAATAACAAGTTTTTCTTTGGGAATAACCAGTATTACTGCTCCGCCACCTGTTACCTGTCCTTTTCTACCGTACATTTTATCACCGCTTCTATTCACTAATAACATCCACCCGTTTGCCATTGGCGACGGAAAACTATCCAGTAAGAATACTGGTTCGAACAGTCGCTCTTTTACTTTTTCAGGAAGGTAATCGGAGAAAAAAATGGCATTTCCGAATTTTGCAAGATCCTCAGCGTTCGACAATATACCTCTGGAAGGAGCTTTATACCGTAAGTCGTGAGTTGTTTCATTCACAACTTGTGCAATCATATTGAGATCGTGGAAGTTGGTGCGTCCTTTTATGGTTTGAAACGGATTATCGATTAACGTATTTTCAAGGTGTAGTGTGTCGGTAATATATTCTTTTAATAATTCATTGTAATGCTTGCCCGAAGCTTTTTCCATTATTGCCCCCAACAGGTTATAATTAAACATACTCGGGTTTTGAAATAAATTGGGTTCACTTTCCAGTGGATCGTTTTTGAAAGTGTTCAGTCCCTTTTCAATTGTTACATGAAACATTTCGGCTCTTTCTTCGCTTTCCCTCTCTATTCTTAAGCCCGACGTATGATAAGCCAATTGTTTTAACGTCATGTTTTTACCAGTTTCCGGATAGTCAGGAAGATAATGTTGAACGGTAGAATCTGGATTTAAAATTCCATCTTCGATCATTAACTGATAAATGGTTGAAGTAAAAAGCTCTGATATTTCGCCTATTCTGAATTTTGTATCTCGTTTTGCGCTTACATTTAAATCATTGGAAGCTAAGCCAGCCCCTTCTGAATAAATAATTTTTCCATCTTTGGCGACTGCAAATGTTGCTCCCGGAATAAAATTTCTGGCCATATAAAATTTAATATCTTCCCGCGAAGCTTTAATCTCTTTAATATATTTTTTGTCATAAAGAATGTCAACTGAACTTTTACGGCAACCAATAAAACTCAATGTAATAGAAACCAAAATAATGGTCAGAATTCTTTGTCTCATATCAAATTAATATTAGTGGTTAAAAAAAACGAGGCTAAAATTAAAGAATTCGGTTTAAACCGCAGACTTAAAAAATGTGAAAATTTGGAGCAAAATTATCTGCATGAATTGCTTCGAAAGAATGGATTAAATAAAATTCTTTTTATTCAGAATATTAAAAAAAGCCACTTTGTAGGTACTGCTCACCGGAATAAGTTTATTCCTGATTTTGATTGCGTTATTTTCGATATAGTCAATTTTGTCGATGGCGATAACATACGATTTGTGTACTCTAATAAATTTCTGTGGGTCTAGTAATTCCTGAATCGTTTTGAAATTTAGCAGCGTCATAATTTTACTGTCTTCGGTATGAATCTGCAAATAATCGCGCATTCCTTCAATGTAAAGTATTTTATTGAAGTAGAGTTTTATTGTTTTGTTTCCTGATTTGATAAAAGTGTAGTCAGGTTTTTCTGGGTGCAAAACAATTTCGTTATTCCCCGGGCTTTGCTTTAAATGATGTGTGTTATCTTTTAAAAAACGTGCGTAAACCTTCTCAACGGCTTTTACAAATCTTTCAAACGGAATTGGTTTCAGCAAATAATCCATTACATCCAGTTCGTAAGCTTTCAATGCATATTCGTCAAATGCAGTGGTTAGAATTACGTAGGGTGGATCTTTAATGGTTTCCAGCAACTGAATACCTGTAAACTCATCCATTTGGATATCCAAAAAAATAAGATCAATTCGGTTTTCTCGCAAAAATGAAAAAGTGGAAAGTGCATTATCGAAAGTGCCAAGAAGATTAAGATAGTCTATTTTTTCGGCATATCTTTTTATTTTCTTTAAAGCCAGAACTTCATCATCTACTGCAATGCAATTCATTTTCATAACAGTGGCACTTTTATGTAAACATCAAATTTATCCAAATTACGGTTGATTTCAAAAATGTAATTGTCTTCGTAAAGCAGTCTTAATCGCTTTTCAACATTTTTTAATCCGTTTCCTGAGCTGGAATCAGGAAGTTTAAAGTCGTTCTTTTTTATGAAATTTGAGGTATGTAATTCAATAAAATCCTTCTCTACTATAAAATCGATTTGAATACCCGGAGATTTTGATTGCTTATTGCAATGTTTAATTGCATTCTCGATAATAGGAATAAAAAGGAGGGGCGGACAATATTTTCCTGTGAAATTTCCGGAAAGGTTAAATTCAAGAAATTTGGGGTCCTCAAAACTCAATTTTGCCAGTTCCAGATAATCCTGAATGTATTCAAGTTCTTTATCCAACATTGCTTTTTCTTCGTTCGATTCTTTAAGCATATAACGCATTATTTTCGATAAAAGAAAAATGGCATTGGAAGCTTTGTCTTTGTCTTCAAAAATAAGAGCATCAATATTATTTAAAACATTAAAAAGAAAATGCGGATTTACCTGCGACCTGAGTATCCCGAGTTCGGACTGAACACTCCTTCGCATTAGTTCTGATTGTGTTAGCTGAATTTTATAGGAGTAACTAAATAATTTTAACGCGGAGGCCATTCCAACAATCATTAAGTTATTTACAAGAAAATTAAATAACTCGTAAATAAATCCTTTTTTCATCATCCAGAAACCCAGCTTTGGCTGAATAAAATCCATGATTAATTGAGATAAACCAATGTTGAGTGCAATTGTTAACAGCGCTCCAAATCCGAAAATCAGAAGATTTCTTTTTTTTATTATAAAACGGGGGAGCAGAAATTCGATGATGATATAAACGGTTAATATATCTACCGGAATATAAATAATATTAATGAAAGCTTCGAGTGTAAAACCAGCACTGACTATTCGGGGGACAGTAAAAAAAGAAAAAATAATTATCCAGAACAGGACGTGGTTTAACCAACGATATTTAAATATTTTCATTCTGTTTGCAATGCAATTTAATTACAATGGTAGTACTTTTAACGATTAAAAATACTGATTTTCTGCCAATTGTAAATTAAATTCGTCAAAACAGAAAATAACAATTTTTGATTCGTTTTGCAGATTAATTTATGCATTTCGCTGACGAAATTATGTGTTTTGCAGTTAGATTGCCACATTTGTTTTTTCTTTTTCTGACCGGGCAATGGTTACTGCACCGCAACTGTCGCTCCAAACATTTACCGTAGTTCTCGACATATCCAAAATTAAATCAACAGCCAGAATTAGTCCGATGCCTTCAAGTGGTAAACCTGCCGCTGATAAAATAATTGTTAGCATAACCAAACCTGCCATTGGAATCCCGGCAGCTCCTATCGAAGCCAGCAAAGCTGTAACAACCACAAGTAACTGTTGCAAAAAATGCATTTCAACGCCATAAACCTGAGCAATAAATATTGCTGCCACACATTCATAAAGCGCAGTTCCATCCATGTTTACGGTAGCACCCAAAGGCAAAGTAAAGCTGGTAATTTTATTCGAAACGCCACTTTTATGTTCAACTGCTTCCATCGTCAACGGTAAAGTTGCACTCGATGAAGCTGTTGAAAAAGCAGTAATGAGTGGAGTTATCATATTATTCATGTGTTTGAAAGGATTTGCCTTTGCAACAAAACGTACGATTAATGGTAATGTAACAAACGCGTGAAAAGCCAATGCAAGCACAACAGTAAGCATATAAATGGCCATACTCCCTGCAAGGTTCGCCAGTTGATCTGCATTGCGATGAACCTCTTTTGCAACAATTCCGAAAATTCCAAGTGGAGTAAAGCGTATGATAAACATGGTCATTTTCATCATTACTTCGAAAACTCCTTCAAAAAAAGTGATGAGTGTATTTTTGTATTTATCGGCAACCTGGGTAATAAAAACTCCAAAAATAATAGCAAAGAAGATGATAGGGAGTATATCGCCCTTAACCATTGATTCAAAAATGTTGGAAGGCACGATACGGTAAAGAATATCGCTCAATGAACCAATATTTTCGGTAAGATCATCTACATTTTGAGAAAATCCCATTTCTACGCCAACTCCCGGCTGAATAATATTTACAAGCACCAGACCCGTAAGAATGGCCAAAGTACTGGTAGATATGTAATAAAGCATGGTTTTAAATCCCAAACGCCCCAAATTGCTGCCTCCCCCCATGCTGGTAACGCCTGAAATTATCGAACTTAAAATCAACGGAACGATTACCATTTTTAACGCGGTAAGAAAAATTTCTCCCATCCATGCAACGTAAGGCACTCCTTTAGGAACATAAAATCCAAAAAGAACAGCCAAAAAAAGTGCGATTAAGATTTGCCAATGAAGCTTCAGTTTTAAGATTTTCATTTTGAATTATTAGGTTTTTCAAACTTCTGCTAATTTATCTTTTTTATAAGACCTGACAAATTTGAAAAGCGTTTAGTCAAATACAGCTATCGAAATTTTAACCATTATACTTTCAAACTTAGCATCTTTAAACCCGGCAAAGAATCCGACATTACCAACAAAGAACAAACTGTTTAAACTATAACCTGCCTCCCAGTAGTTGTGTAAAGCCGAAGTTGTAAGGTAATTAAAATGCAAACTTTCGCTCCATGTTTTTCGGTTTATGAACGACAAATAACGCAGCAAAACATATTCTGAGCGATATTCAAAGCCAGCCTTTAAATACGACTTATTTGTAATGAGTTCATAATCGTTTATCAGATGTAAAGTTTGCTCAAATGTTTGGAACTGAACCGGTATCTCCGATGTTTTGAAATGTTTAAACTGAGAGAAGTGCATTTGCCTGTTATTGAAAAAATGCCCGGCATTAATTTCCCAGTCAATTCCGGAAGTTGGCGAAATATCAGCCTGTTGATGAAAGGTAAAATCCAATTGACTGAAATCTGAAACAGACGAGAAGACATTTTTTACTCCCTGCTTAAACTGAATGTTGAAAGAGTAATAGTTGATGATGAACAGAAAAGGTGATTCTTCTAGCCAGGGTTTGCGTTGCCTTTTCCGGTAATTAACCCCGATTGAATATTCAAAACTTTTCTGTTGTTGCAGGGCAGTATTATCGTCTGTTAAACCTTTCGGAATATTTGGCGAGAAGTCCGTTTGGTCGCTGAGCAAGTATGAAGCATTATTTTTTAATGGCTTAAAATAATCGTATTCTGCGTTTGCAAAAACATTGATGCCCTGTTTAACTCGTTGGTTTATGTTTAAATTTAGGTAAGTAGTTTCGTACAGTTTCATGTAATTTTCAGCAAAAAACCAGGTGCTTATCGCATTTAATGTGGGCTGAATCCCAATCTCCGATGATTTAAAATCGCGGCTTTGTTTTCCTGTTCCGATTGATAATGTACTGTTTTGCCAGAAAATATTTTTGAAGCTGGTATTAACCGAACCAAAAACCGCTTTTCTGTTAAAAGCATAACCCAGTTCGGGTGAAATGGTTACCAGTTTTCCTGAATCAGGATATATTTTCCAATTTAATACTTGCTTGTATTTATATCCGTCAACAGCATTAAAATCAAAATTCAGAATTGAAATTAATCCGTTGTATGACAAGCGAACAGTGGAGTCTTTAGCAAGATCATAAGCACCCGTTAATACTTTTCTAAACAGCGTTTCCTTTTTTACTTCTTCGTTTAATGTATCTTTTGCTGTTTTTCCACCGGTTCGTAAAGAATCAGTAAGTTGATAACTTTTTATTTCAGCCGGTGTTAGAGGAATGGTTCTTACGGTATCCCAAAACATCTCATCCTTTCTAACTGTATCTTTTTCTTCCTTAATCTGGTAACTGTTGTAGTGCGTTGATACAATTGCTGAATCTTTATACTGTTCTTTTAAGATTTTCCGATTCAATCGGGCTGTTTTCTTTATGTCAGCATTGGTCAGGTCTTCTTGTGATGTTATTGCTGAAACCTGGTTTTCTAATTTTTTCTCTTTCGCACTTTTTTCACGGGGTTTTGGCATTTGTGCTTCAGTAGTTTCTGCCTGTAAAACTTCTCCGGGCGTATTATCTTCTACAACATCGTACTTTAAGGAGGCTCCGTAATAAAACTGTCCTTTTAAGCCCAGCGCCGATAAATTTCCATTGATATTATGCGAAACCGGTAACCAGTTATTATTTCCCAGGTTTTCAAACTGCTGCTTAATCCGGTAGTCGAAAAATTCGAAGCTGCTGCTAAATTCGAGACTGTAAATGCACCACAGTTTATCAATAATGTAAATAAAACCTTCTACCAGTTCATCGCTTTTTCGTTTTGGGGTTACCTTAATTTTGAAAACATCAAAGTTTCCTGCATTAATAAATCCTTCGTATTGGAAATTATAATGGCGAAGCGCCAGTGACGACAGGGGCGAGATAACCTCATTCGGACGTTCTTCATAAAAACTGGTATTCAATAATTCCATAACCGGAGGCTCTTCAAAACCAATCAACGAAGTTTTTTTACTTATTACTTTTTGCTCGTATTTGTTTGGATAGTCAAACGTAATGCGGTTTTGCGATTCGATTACATAAGTCACATTTTCCTTTAAAACTTCTTTTAATTTTCTTCCTTCAACCTCAACTTTATTCTGGTAAATTTTGGGAATATTGGTAAACGCAAAATTGCTTCGGATGTACAGTCCCGCTTCGTAATGTTTAATTTTTGAACGATAATAAGGCGCTTTTGAAATGGCTTTTCGCATTATAAAATAAGCCGGATCTTCCTTTCCCGGAAATATTTTTACCTCTTTAATCTGAAATTCTTGTCGCTGTAAAATTATATCAATATTCAGGCTGTCGGAATTCACCTGAAATTCTTTTTCAACCTGAATGTAACCCATGGAACGTACGACCATATGATAGTTCCCCTTTGAAAGTTGCAATATAAAATGTCCGTCGTTATTGGTTGTGGTTCCTTCCTTGGTTTCCGGAATATAAATAGTTGAATAGGGTACTGGTTCGTTTTGTTGATTGGTGATTCTACCGGTAACAACCTGTGCATTAATTTTAAATTCCACCAGCAAGCACATTAAAACCAGTAGTGAAAAAAATAAACTTCGATGAGGCATAAACGTTTTTTTTCTGAACAATTGCAGGCTAAAAATAAATTGAATTTTTGAATTGACAACCTGTCTGAATTTTAAATAGTTCAATGATTTCAAGTTAAAACGGGTATTTCTTGTATGAAAAATCGGTTAATATTTAGTTTTGTGTTAGAAATCATTCTTTTTGATTGTCAGTAGTTGAAACCAAAAAAAATGTGCGATATTGGCACAAAATCCTGTTTTAATACAAATAATTAAATTCCGCAAAATCTGTATGCAGCTTCAAAAAAGATTTCTATCCCTGCTTATTGTGTTTGGTTTTTTTATGCTGATTTTGGCAGGTATTTTCGTTTATATAAAACGAGACTCTTTACGTAAACATTTTTCGGTTGTAAAAGATGAACTTACGATAGTTGAGAATAAAGATGCTTCCGGGATTTACCATAAAGAAAATCCTGCTGCTTTTGACACCCTTCAAAATTTTGTTCACTTAAAACTGAAAGTAAATAATTCTCGTTCTTTCAGAGTAAACAAATCGCTTTGGGAACAAATTCCAGATTCAACAAATATTCTTTTATCGGTTGAGTTTTGGGGGCATAAATACCTGCGGAAAATCAAAAATCATCCGCTCGCGAAAATCAATGAAGGCGCTTACGACAAAAAGCTTCAAAAAATATATGAAACTTTGTTTAGTGGTGATCGGAATATTTTTGTTCGGATTAATCCGGAAATGGATCTTCCACTTTATCAAAACCCTTGGCAGTACAGCGAAGATTATATTGAATCGTATCGTCATGTAGTTTCAAAATGGCAGGGTAAAAATTCAAAGGTGAAATTTGTCTGGGGACCTTCCGGTTTTTGGGGAGCCGAAGAATTTTATCCGGGCGATGATGTAGTAGATTATATGAGTATAACCATAAAAAATGAAACCGAATGGCTGTTTAAAAGATATCCTCCCGTTATGGATACAAAAAATGAAATTCATCGAAAAATGCATCGTTTGCGCTTTTTTGATAAACCGGTAATGGTACTTGCAAATAAAAAGTGGGATAGCAGACAACTGGTTTCGTTTTGCGTAATGTCAGAAATTGATTCCGTTGCCAAATATCGAAATATTGCTTATAACGATAGTTTGTGGAGCAGTGCGGAACCAATAACTTCAAATTCCAGGTTCTTGATTGGTGTTCATGATCCGGACCAACATTTGGTTTTGGATGCGGCAATCAGCGTGGAGCATATTTTTATTGATTTTTCGCAAATACAAACAGGAGAATTAAAGCGGTTGTTAAACGAAGCATTTTCCAGAAACCACGATGTAATTGTTACGATGGAACCTACAAGGGCGATAGGGGGTGAAGCTGATACCAATGTGCTTGTTAGTACCATTCAAGGGAAGTATGACACTATTTACCGGCAACTTTTTCAGGAAATTACAAATTCAGAACACATCGTTTATCTTCGCTTTGCCCACGAAATGGAAATTCCTGTTGAAAGATATGATTGGCAGCTAAAGGACCCAATTGATTATATTCGTGCATTTCGGTATTTTATGCAATTACCAAAGCCATTCCCGTTAAATGTGAAAAAAGTTTGGGGGCCGGCTGGCGATTGGGGGTCGGCTGATTTTTACCCGGGAGATGATGTGGTGGATTATGCAAGTTTTGCAGCATACGGCTTACCCGATAAAAATATTACTGATTTTAAGCGGCAGGTAACTTTTGAGAAACTCGCCAAACGCAAATTATGGCGGCTGCGGTTGATAAATAAACCCATATTTATTACCGAATTTGGAATAAAAGGACCGGAAGAGTTTCAGTCGTTATGGCTGGAAAATGCAGCTAAAGTCATCAGCGAAAATTCAAAGATTATTGGAGCAAGTTATTTTAACAGGAGTGATATTCCGGGAGCGTGGGGTGATATTGATGCACCTGACTGGGGCATAACCATAAATTCTTTTCATCGGTTTGTAGATGTTTTGGAGCGTAACTGTGATTGAAAGATAAACAGAATATCCCGAAAATAAATTCACTTTAATCCTTTAACCTTCTGTATTTTGTTCGGTAATTTTTTCGATAAATTACCGGTAAAGAACAAGCTTTTATTGTTATCGTGGGAGACGTCCATGTCGAAAATAATTGCCTGCCATAAAGATATATATATTGTCGTTTGTTGTTCTTAATAGGGGGTTAACGTGTGAGATCAAATGACATATAGGGGCCAAACCATCCCTCCGAAGGGGAAACTAAAACTGGTCGGTTCCGACGCCTCCCATGCCTGGATGTCGTTATGTATTCCAGACATGGGATGGGTCGAGTTTGATTTCACCAACAATCTTTTGGTTGGCGAAAAACACATTCATGTTGCTGTTGGCCGCGATTTTTCGAATGTAGTACCTCTAAAAGGTATTGTATATTCCGGAGGCGGCCAGGTAATGAAAGTTACCGTGGATGTTACTCCGCTGTAATTATTTGTATTTGTACAATTCTGTTAACGAATTTTGCAAGTCAAGCTGTAGATCCAGCATTTTGTTGATGCTTTCGTAGTAAATACTCAGTTCCAGCATATATTCAATTAAACTGATTTGCCCTTTATCAAGAGCCTTTTTTAAGAGATCGGTACTGTTCAGGTAATCCAGTTTTTCTGCGTAGTCAGAGACATTATTTTGCAGGTTAATTGCTTTTTTATGTAGCGTTTTCAACCGGTTGTAAAACTGAAGCTGATTATCGGCTTCAATACTTTGCAGCGCCATGGTTTGCGATTCGGCATATTTTACCGTGTTTTTGTTTTCCCACAGCGGAATAGAAACACCAACTGTAACCCCCTGGAAATGTTCTTCAGTTGTTTTTTCGCTCATATAGCCCGTTTGTAATTTGGGAAGGCTCATTGCCCGATTCAATTTTTCCCTGTTTTGACTGATTTCTATTTCCTGCTTTAGCCAGGCCAGCAACGGGTTGTTTTGTTTGGCCTCCTGGTACCATTGTTCAAAATTGGTCGGGATTTGAACAAGAGGAAATCCGGAATCGTCAAATTCAATTTCTATTCCACTATTTAAGCGGGCCAGTTCTGAAAGTGAAAATGAACGTTCAACTTTCACTGATTCCAGTTCTTTCCCTGAATTTAAAAGGTTCAATTCTGCTTTGTTGTAATCCAGAATATTCGATTCACCTGCATCCAGTTTTGTCTTGTATGCTTTAGAAATTTGTTCGGCATGATCAACCCTTTTTGCAAGTTCCGATATCAAAGCATTTTGATAAATGAGTTGGTTGCAGATCACACGCGCTTCATAAAGCAACTCCTTTTTTTGCTTCAGATATTCCAGTTCGGTCTGTTCATTTTTGTTCTCCGAAATCTGATTTTTGTATTTGTATGCCGAGGGAAAATCAAAACTCTGAGTTACACGTACATCAGTGCGGTTGCCAATCATTGAAGGATTTCCCCACAAATAATTGAATTCCACTTCCGGATTTTGAAGATAAATTCCCGATTTATTGCCGATTTTCTCGGCATCAGCACTTTTTCGTAAAGCAGAAAGTGTGGTATTATTTTGCTCGATTTCCGCAAGAACATTTTCGATTTTTGATTGTGAAAACACCGGTAATTTGAAAATAATAACACTGATAATAAGAATTATGTAGCGTTTCATACTGATTCGATTTTTGATTTTCGTCGACTATAAAGCAAACTGTAAACAATGGGAATAATGTAAATATTGAGTAGGGTAGAGGTGAGCAACCCTCCCAAAATTACTTTTGCCATCGGGCTTTGAATTTCATTCCCTGATAAGTGCCCTTTCATTGCCAAAGGAATTAGGGCCAAAGCTGCTGTTAAAGCGGTCATTAAAATAGCATTTAACCTATCTGCAGAGCCTTTAATTATTGTTTCGTATAATGAAACTCCCTGGCTTTGCAGCCGTTGATAATTTGAAATTAGCAGGATGCCATTTCGGGTGGCAATTCCAAAAAGTGTGATAAAACCAATTATTGCCGGAATACTGAGAATCCGTGATGTGAAATAAATAAAGAATACTCCACCTATTAGTGATAAAGGCAGGTTTAAAAGGATAATTCCTGCCAGTTTGAAATCTTTAAATTCCTGAAATAATAGAAGGAAGATAATAAAGATGGAAATGATGGAGGCCAGTAAAAGTGTCCGCGAAGCTTTTTGTTCGCTTTCAAACTGTCCGCCGTATTCAATTCTGTAACCTTCAGGAAGCACAATTTTTTCTTTTATATTTTGTTGAATATCCTGAACTACACTGTGCAAATCGCGGCCCGCCACATTCGCAGAAACCACAATTTTACGCTGAACATTTTCGCGCGAAATGGAACTTGGACCGGAGACTGAAACGACTTCAGCAACTTGTTCCAAAGGAACTTTCTTTCCATCCCAGGTATCAATTAACGCTGAGCGAATTCCATCAATGGATTCTGTGTAGTCTTTATTCAAACGGAGAATTAAATCAAAACTCCGCTGACCTTCATAAATATCGGCAAGCTTTGTGCCTCCAAAAGCAATGTCAACAAATTCGTTAAAATGGCCAGTCGTAATTCCGTAGCTTGCCAGCATGTCGCGGTTCGCACGTATTTGAATTTGCGGAATTTCAACCTGCTGATCTACATTAACATCTACAAGTCCATCGATGCCAGTTACTGCACTTTTTATTTCGTTTCCAACGGCAAACATCCGGTTTAAATCGGTGCCAAAAAGTTTAATCGCAATGTTGGCGCGGGTTCCGGAAAGCATATGATCGATTCGGTGCCCGAGAGGCTGCCCGACAGTAAATGCAATTCCGGGAATGCCCGCCAGTTTTTTGCGAACATCCGCAAGAAATTCTTCCTGACTTCGTTCTTCGAGCGTGAAGTTGACATCAATTTCAGCACTGTTGGCGGTCTGCGAATGTTCATCCAGTTCGCCGCGGCCGGTTCTTCTGGCTGTTGTTTTTATTTCAGGAATCGCCAGCAATTCTTTCTCCACTAGGTTGCCGATGATGTTGCTTTCGTTTAAAGAAGTTCCGGGTTTGGTAATTACCGAAAGTGTAAGTGAACCTTCATTGAATTCGGGTAAAAAACTTCGTCCGATCCCAGAAAATGCAAAAAGTGCAAGAATAAAAATTCCCAGTGTTGAGAAAATAAACATCTTTTTGTGTTTCAGCGCGAATCTTAACGATTGCTCATAAGTTCCGGAGAGTTTTCTTACCAACCACTTTTCCTTGTGGTTTTTTGCAAGATATGCATCGTTGGTTAAGAGCATTTTTGACAATAACGGAGTCAGTGTCATGGCAACAATCAATGAAACAAACAGCGAAACAATAAATGAAATACCCAGCGGTTTCAACATTCTTCCTTCCATACCGGAAAGGAAAAATAAAGGTAGAAAAGCCACCATAATAATGATGGTTGCATTCAGAATTGACGAACGAATTTCTTTTGATGCTTCGAAAACCACTGTAAACGATGATTGTCTTTCATCAACCGGTTTTTGTCGGTTTTGCCGAAGCCTTTTATAAACATTTTCCACATCAATTATCGCATCATCCACCAGCGAACCAATGGCAATGGTCATTCCGCCAAGACTCATCGTATTAATATTCAGGCCTAAAATTTTTAAAACCAGGATGGCGCCCAGCAACGAAAGAGGGATTGCCAATAAAGAAATAATGGTAGTTCGGAAACTCCCCAGAAAAATAAAAAGGATGATTAGTACAAAAACTGCCCCTTCCAATAAGGCATTTTGCACGTTGCTTACCGAAGTTTTTATAAAATCGGCCTGCCTGAAAATTTTTGTATTGATTTTGACATCAGGCGGTAATGTGTTTTTTAGGGTTTCCAGATTTTTTTCAATATTCTCGGTAACCTGCAAGGTATTTACTTGAGGTTGTTTCGAAATCGAAATAATTACAGCTGGTTTGCCATTTCCCGAGGCGTGCCCCATTTTTACCGCACTTCCTATTTTTACATCGGCTACGTCGCGTACCCGGACGGGGCTTCCATTTCTTGCTTTTACAAAAGTATTGCCCAGTTCTTCCAAATCCGATGTGCGGGCAATTCCACGAACCACATATTCGTTCCCAAACTGGCGTACAACTCCTCCCATTGAATTATGACTAATTCCTGAACAAACATTGGCCAGTTCATCAAGCGAAACATTGTAATACCCCATTTTTTGAGGGTTAGCAAGAACCTGGTATTGTTTTAAATCGCCACCGATAATGGTAACCTGTGAAACTCCTCCTGTGGCAAGAATCAATGGTTTTACGTCCCATTCAGCAATCGTTCGTAAATCCATCATGCTGGTACTGTCGGCTTGTAATCCAATAAAAAAGATTTCTCCCATCACACTTGATTGTGGAGCTAATGTTGGTTGTCCGACACCCAATGGCATTTGTGATGAAACGGTAATGAGTTTCTCGCTAACAATCTGCCGGGCTTTGAAAATATCGGTTCCCCAGTCAAATTCAATCCAAACAAACGAAAATCCCTGTGATGAGGCCGAGCGGACACGGCGAACATCGGTTGCGCCGTTTACGGCGGTTTCAATGGGGAAAGTAACCAGGCGTTCTACTTCTTCCGAAGCCATGCCGTGAACATCTGTCATAACAACTACGGTTGGTGCAGTTAAATCGGGGAAAACATCAACATCCATATTTACAGCTGTTCGCGTTCCCACAACTATCAAAACAACAGAGCACAATAAAATAAAGTACTTATTGTTTAAGGAAAATTTAATGATATTATTTAACATGATTGCGGACTTTTAATGAACATGACCAGCATGTGGATCCAATGCTCCCGTAGAATGTGAGAGTTTAATAAAAACAGCCCCTTCGGTAACAATGCGTTCATCCGGGACTATTCCAGCCAGAATTTCAGTTTTTAAACCATCGGTTGCACCCGTTTTTATTTCGCGCTTTTCAAAAAGTTCCGGATTTATTTGTACATAAACGAAATTTATGCCTTGCTCTTCCAAAAGCGCTGAATTTGGTATTGTGACAGATTTTTCGCTGGTAATTGTTTTCAGATAAATTTCTACAAAACTACCAGGCACAAAACTCCCTTTATTGTCGATTTGCAAATTTACGGGAATAAGAAAGTTGTTGCTATTTACCGCTTTCCCGTAAGAGAGCACTTTCCCGTTTAATTCTTCAAGAGAATAACTTTTTTCATCGTAAATAGATTTGATGTTCGCCGAACGAATACCGGGAAGTACCGGAGCGTATTTTTGTTGAACTTCGGCTTGAATTACAAGGCTTTTGTTTTGTGAAACAGTTGCAATTGGCTGTCCTGATTCAACATACTGGCCATTTTGTACAAAAAGTTGTTTTATAAAACCTGTCATTGGGCTGGAAACTTTCTGCCCCGATTCATTAAAATTCCTGTTTAGATTCTCGTAAACTGCTTTTGCATTTTCAAAACTAAATTGGGCATTTTGCAGCTCTTTTTCCGACACGATTTTTTCTTTTGCCAGCTCTTTTGAACGCTCATATTCAAGAGATGCCTTTTCATAGTTATTTTTTGCTTCGGCAAAACGAACTGCAGAATTATTATCAGCAAAACCACTGCCCGAAACCGAAAAAAGAACTTGCCCGTTGGAAACGCTTTTTCCTTCTGTAATTAACCCTTCCGAAAAGATAACAATTCCTCCTGTTTTGGCAGAGATTACAATCTCGTCTCCTTGCGAAGATTGAACCTGGCCGGTTGTTTTAATTACCTGTCCGAACGGTTCTGTTTTTGGTAACTCGGTAGCAAAATCAATTTTCCATGATTGCTCCTTTGTGAATGTTGACGTATTTACCTGCGGCAATTCAGCTGCTTCAACAGCTTCATGTGCTTCTTCATCCGTTTCATAAACCGAAACATCAGGAACGGTAATTTGAAAGGTTTCATTTCCAGATATTATCTCATAGAGAAGCTCTCCTGTTCCTGCAATCTCCGGATGTAAATCAAAGCGGTAAATCCCTTTTTTTTCTGGGATTTCAACTTTTTGAACAACTTCTTTCCCGTCTATAATTAGTCTTAAAGTAACTGTGGCGTTTTCGAGCGGGGAAAAATTGTTCAGTTGAGTTAAGTGCGATAATACGGTTGATTCTTCACCTTTTACAAACGCGTCGGCTTCGGCAAAAATCTCAAAATCTTCGCTGTAGGCTGTGTACAACAATTTATGATCTTCGTGATCATGTTCTTCACCTTCATCATGATGATCCGCTTCTTCTGTATGATTGAGATCTTCTTCTGAATGTGATTTATGGTTCCCTGCACACCCAAAAAGCAGGTATATTGGCAGGGCATATAACAATAGTTTATTCTTCATTGAAATGTTGTTTAAATTTTTGAAATAGAAAATAATTGCGACAAAAAAGATGTGCAATCAGCAATAGAATTTCAGAAATTTAAACAAGGGGAGAACCGCGCATATTAACGCGGGTGTCAACAAGTTGAGTGTAGTTGAATAATAAATTTAATGTTGGCGGACGGGGGAGTGAACGAACACTGTGAACAAAGAACAGCGATGCAAGTATTGCATTTAAACTCCCGTCAAAATCGATGTTATGTTGTATTGCCGGACTGTCAAAATTTGCTTTTGCATCATCAGGTGGGATTAAAACTACATGGTTTAAAATACATAAATCACCATCTTTTTCGGCATCGTGATTATGTTCAGGTGCGTTTTCCTTGTGTTCCGGATCTGATTCACATTCGGAGGTTATAATGTAAACTTCATTGTTAAAATGAAGATGAGGAATAACAGCATGTGCCAGCACCAAAATACTGGCCATAAGAATTAATATTTTTGCTGAAATCCCTTTATACATTCTAAAACGGTTTGCAACAAAGTTAAAAGAAAAATAATTGAACAAAAGAAATTTGCTCAAATTCGAAGTTTATTGTACTTGATGATTTGCAAAATTAGTTAATCGGAAGCTAACAAAGTTGTGGTGAGTTCATTTTAACAGTTTGAAATGAATTCCATAACCAATAAAAAAAATTACCGTAAAAATTGCATTCGTGTCTGAAAATGCAGTCCGGTTAATCCAAAAAACAGGCAGAAACATAATGGTTAATTGCGAAAGAATATACAAATAATAACCATCGCGGTGTAATTTCCAGATTCGGATTGCAGCTGTTAAAGAAAGCGCCATTAGGGCCATTAAAGTGGTAAAATATAAGGGCGAAATTTCATCAACATTATTCCAGTTTGAATATTCGATAATAATTTCAGAAGTTTTTTCAAAAAACAGTGCAGCAAAAAAATAGCCGATAAACCCCAGGGTACTTCCAACAAAAGTTAAAATACAAAATGCGCGTAAAAGCGATGGACGTTTTCTTGTTTTGCTATACATGTAAAGTTTCTTTAACTGGCAGTTTCAATTTTTTTAACGGCACCCAAATTTAACAAATGCACGGGAATTTAAAAATTGCACTTCTTGCAGCTATTCGAATTTTCACCGATTTAATCATGTTTACGTTATACTCGATCCTAAATTCTGACTATCTTTGCTTTTCTATTCAAAAAATATGTCGGAAAAACCATTAATATTAGTAACCAACGACGATGGCATCCATGCTAAAGGGTTACGTGAATTGGTTGAAGTAATTCAGCTTTTTGGCGAGGTCATCGTAATTTCTTCCGAGGTTTCCATGTCGGGGAAATCGTGTGCAATTACGGTTGATCAGCCGCTTCGGGCTATTCCTCACGAGAAAATTCATGGTGCGGTAACCTATAAAAGTAACGGTACGCCGGTTGATAGTGTAAAACTTAGTTTTAATAGCCTGTTTGATCGAAAACCTGATTACGTGGTTTCAGGAATCAATCATGGAACCAACTCATCAATTAGTGTTATTTACAGCGGCACAATGGGAGCTGCCATTGAGGGAAGTTTGCACGGGGTTCCATCCATTGGTTTTTCGCTGGACGATTACAGCAGTGATGCTGATTTTTCGAAAGCAAAAATAATTGTAGCAAAAGTCTTTCAGAGTGTTCTGGAGAACGGGCTGCCGCTTTATACCTGTTTAAATGTAAATGTTCCGAAAGGAAAACCGAAAGGAATAAAAGTTTGCCGGCAAACCCAGGGAAAATGGGTGGAAGAATTTGAAAAAAGAACTGATCCGCACGGACGGGAATATCACTGGATGTCAGGCTATTTTAAGAACTTTGAAGAAGAATCGACAGAAACGGATATTTACGCGTTGAAAAATAACTTTGCAACGGTGGTTCCGGTTACAGTTGATATGACCTGCTACAAGACACTGGAGCAAATTCAAAACTGGAAATTTTGATGCAGCGTAGAAAAAAACAGCGTTTCGATAACACCGGAATCGGTTTTATTATTGGTTTTGTAGTACCTGTAGTTGTGTTCCTTCTTTTTTATTATTTCGGAAATAATAATGTTTCGCTGAAAGATTTTACGCGTAGCTTGTGGCAATTGCGAGTACTGATAAAATTGGGAACGCTGTGTGTTTTTGTCAACAGCATTGTTTTTATGGGATTTCTTCAGCTGAAACACGAAAAAACAGCACGTGGCATTCTGGGGGCAACAATTATTTATGCGTTTGTGGTTTTGATTTCAAGAGCATTTTAAAATGAAATATTATCTGATAGCGGGAGAAGCTTCGGGCGATTTACATGGTTCAAACCTGATGAAGGAATTGAAAAAGGAAGATACTTCAGCAGAATTCCGGTTTTTTGGTGGTGATTTAATGCAGGAAGTTGGCGGGGAACTTGTAAAACATTATCGCGAGATGGCATTTATGGGTATTGTAAATGTGGTTCTCAATCTGAAAACCATTGGAAGGAATATGGAACTTTGCAAAAAGGATATTCTAAACTTCAACCCGGATGTTGTTATTCTTATTGATTACCCTGGTTTTAATCTTCGGATTGCCGAATTTGCCAAACAAAATAATTTTAGAGTATTTTATTATATCTCTCCAAAACTATGGGCGTGGAAGGAATATCGTGCCAAAAAAATCAAGGCCTTCGTTGATGAAATGTTTACTATTTTGCCATTCGAAACCGAGTTTTTCAAAAAGCACAATATTGATGTTCATTACGTTGGAAATCCATTGCTCGATTCAATTTCAGAGTTCAAACAAAACGCAAAGCTAAAACAGGTGTTTCTTGCTGAGAACGATTTGGATGATCGGCCAATTGTTGCGTTGCTTGCCGGAAGCCGGGTTCAGGAGATAAAACGAATGTTGCCTGTGATGGTAAAAGTGGCTGGCGATTTTCCCGATTTTCAGTTTGTGGTGGCTGGGGTAAACAGTATCGAAAAACAACTTTACCGGAACTCTATTTCGGGAAGTTCAGTAAAAATTATATTTAACCAGACCTACGATTTACTTTCGCATTCTCACACTGCATTGGTAACTTCTGGAACCGCAGCGCTGGAAACTGCAATGCTGAATGTTCCGCAAGCAGTTTTATACCGTATTGAAGGTGGTTGGGTTTTAGATAAAGTGATGCGAAAATTTGTGCTGAAAACAAAAATGTTCTCGTTGCCCAACATTATTATGAACCGGGAAATTATAAAAGAACTAATCCAGATTTATATGACCTATGAGAATGTGAAGGCGGAGACGGAAAAGTTACTTTTTGATGAAAATTACCGAAAAAGAATATTTGACGATTATAAACGTTTAATGAAATTAATGGGAGAGCCCGGCAGTTCTAAGAGGGCAGCAACAAAAATGATCTCATTGTTAAAATGAAAAAAGTTTTTCAGCCGAATACTAAATGGAATAATGCTTATCTGTTTACGTTTGTTAATACACTATTCGCATTCGTTTTGCTATTTATTTTAAGTTTTTATGTGAATAACATGCCGGTTGGGCTGCAATTAATAATTATTCCACTGTTTTTCTTCATACTATATGCTCTTGTAAAAGATTTGATTTCAACGCCGGCCAAACTTGAATTGGACTCTTCCGCTTTTGTGTTTTATTTTCACTTTAATAAAATCAGAAAATACAGTTTTAACGATATTCGGTATTATGCCACCGCCACATATGGAAATTCAAGGGGAGGCTTGTTCCATTCAGTTGTCTTGGAATTTTTGGATGGAAATCGAATTCAAATTCCATCGGTAAAATTTGATCATTATTTGGAATTTCTTCAATTTATGCGAAACAGCAGTTTCGAGTTTTATGGGTTTATAGATCAAAAAAACTGGAGAAATAAAAACAAACCACTTTCAAAGAAATGGGTGGTTGCAAGAAACGAAATTGAGCTTGAAGCTAAAATCGGGAAAAAGAATGATCTGTTTTTCTTATATTTTGTGAGTGCTTGTATATTTATATTGAATGTAACAATGTTGTATTTAACTATTGTTTTATATTAGTTTATACTTAAATCGGCTTTATGTTTAGCTTATTCCGAAAAGAAATAAAAACATTTTTAGGCTCATTGATTGGTTATCTTGCCGTATTGGTTTTCTTGTTGGTAACTGGTCTGTTTTTATGGGTTTTTCCGGGTATGTACAATATTCCCGATGGTGGATATGCAACGCTCGAAGGTTTATTTTCACTCGCTCCCTGGTTGTATTTGTTTTTGATTCCGGCCATAACCATGCGTTTTTTTGCCGATGAAAAACGAAGCGGAACATTAGAAATTTTACTTACTCATCCCATTTCTGACTTCAAATTGGTTTTTGCAAAATTTTTAGCCGGGCTGGTTTTGGTAATTTTTTCATTGCTTCCCACTTTGCTCTATTTTTTATCGGTTTATTTGCTCGGAAATCCGGTTGGAAGTATTGATGTTGGTGCAACCTGGGGCTCATTTATCGGCTTGTTTTTTCTTGCATCCATTTATATTGCCATCGGTGTTTTTGCCTCGTCGTTAACAGATAATCAGATTGTATCGTTTATTCTGGCCATGGCCATTTCGTTTGTGTTTTATCTGGGGTTCGATTTTATCGGGTCATCGGGGATTCCTTATTTATTTGAAGAAATTTTATCGTGGATTAGCATCAACAATCATTATCAGTCTATTTCGCGCGGTGTAGTTGATATGCGCGATATGGTTTATTTTGTTGGAATCACCTTTTTATTTCTTTTTATCACGGGCAAGCTTATACGAAAAGGAAACTTTGCGAAAAGAAAAACAAAAATAAATACTACGCTTGTTGTTTTTGCGACTCTCATTTTATTTTTTGTCTCTTCCAATTTCCTTTTACGTGCCGATTTAACTTCCGATAAAAGATTTTCTTTGTCGGATGTGAGCAAGGAAGTTGCATCCGGAATTGACCGACCTGTTGAAATTGAGTTGTATTTAACCGGTGAACTGGAGCCCGGTTTACGGAAGCTTCAATCGGAAATATTTGAAAAAATAGCGGTTCTTAACGCTTATGCACCAAAGCCAATTCGTATAAAAGTTACTGACCCGTTGCGGTTTTCTAATGCTCAAAAACGGGATGAGTTTCAAAATCAGTTAATAGAAAAAGGAATTAAGCCGATAAGTTTCCGGCGAAAAACCGATGAAGGCGTTTCTGCACGTAATATTTTCCCGGGCGCGTTAATCCGGGTGGGGAACCGGGAAATTCCGGTCAATTTTCTGAAAAACAATCCTGAACTTTCTTATGAATTGAATTTTAACCATTCCGTTGAAAGTGTTGAATTTGAATTGGTAAACGCATTTCAGAAATTATTAAGAGGGAAAAAATCAGTTGTTGCTTTTCTTGATGGGAACGGTGAATTTAATCAGTATGAAACATTGGATTTTGCAACCTCGCTTGCCGGAGACTTTAAAGTGGAAAGAACTACAATTCAACGGCTGGAGCAAAATTCTGATTCGGTGGATATATTAATTATTGCCGGGCCAACACAACCATTTCAGGAAAAAGATAAACTGGTTATCGACCAGTTTGCAATGAAGGGAGGAGAAGTGGTTTGGCTTATCGATCCGGTGCAGGTTAGTCTTGATAGTTTATCGAATGGTTACCGAACCTTTGCATTTCCCCGCGATTTGAATTTAGGAGACCAATTGTTCCGATACGGAGTTCGGTTGAATTACGAATTGCTCCAGGATGTTATTTGTGCTCAGATTATGGTGAATATTGCTCCTTCGGGAGTTAGCCCGCAGTGGAGTTTGTTCCCGTGGTATTATTCGCCGTTGCTAACTCCTTCTGATAATAACCCGATTAGCCGGAATCTTAACCGGATTTATTCTGAATTTGTATCTTCCATCGATACAGTCTCAGGAAATTCAAATTTGAAAAAGTCAGTTATTTTATCTACATCTCCTTATGCAAGAAGAGTAAAATCTCCGTCGTCAGTGAGTTTGGAAAACATTAATAATCCACCTGCACGCGAGCTTTTTAATGTGCCGTTAATTCCTGTTGGAATACTGATAGAAGGAAAGTTTAATTCTGTTTTTCAAAACCGGATGGTTGAAAATCTCGGATATTCTTCAACGAATATTATTACAGAAAGCAAACCGACAAAAATGATTGTGATTGCGGATGCAGGAATCATTGCCAATAAAGTTGATTATTTGAAGCAACCACCGCAAATTCAGGAATTGGGGTACGACCGTGTTTCGAAACAAGTATTCGGAAATAAGGAATTTTTGTTAAATGCCATTTATTATCTGAACGACGACAGCGGAATTATGCAATTACGAAGTCGTACTATGAAATTGCGTTTACTGGACAAAGTAAAACTACGTGAAGGTAAGGTTTTATGGCAGTCTTTAAACGTTGTTCTTCCTCTGGTAATCGTGATTTTATTTGGTATTATTTACAATATTATTCGAAGGTACAAATACACGCGGTGATTGGTGTTTATAACTTTAAAATCTTCAAAGTACTTCTAAATTGTTCAAAATAAAGAAGGTTCGTTTGTTAAAAAATGAACAAATTTATTTATGAACAGACTATTGATAAATCCATTAAAAATCAAACTTTTCTAAATAGGTATATATCGTTAAAGTTTGTATATTCGTGTACTTGGAAAAAGTATTCAAACAGAATCAGTCGTTTGAATTCAAAAGCCGAAAATAGAATTAATTACGTATGAAACAAGTCACGGTAATCCCGGGCAAGTTCCATGAGTTACAATAAAAATAAAAATTAGAACGAATGAAATTTGTTGTCTCAAGTACAGAATTATTAAGCCATTTGTCTGCATTAAGCAGGGTAATTAGCAGTAAAAGTACCATGCCTATTTTAGACAATTTTTTGTTTCAAATCTCAGAAACAGGTATAACCATAACTGCTTCCGATTTGGAATCAACATTAATAACAAGTTTGGAACTTGATAATATTCAGGGTAAAGGTTCAATTGCAGTTCCTGCAAAACTTTTTATCGATACGTTAAAAGAATTTCCTGAACAACCGCTTACTTTCCAGATTGACGGTGACTCCTATAATGTTGAAATTTTCTCTGATAATGGGAAATACAGTATAATGGGGCAAAGTGGTGAAGATTTTCCTGAACTTCCCCAGTTGGACGAAGAAGCATCTTCATCCATTAATGTAAGTCACGTAGCACTTAAAAAGGGAGTTGAAAAAACTTTGTTTGCAACTGCTGACGATGAATTAAGACCGGTAATGAACGGAATCTATGTTGAAATTACCCCGGATTTTATGAGTTTTGTGGCATCTGATGCGCATAAATTGGTGCGTTACCGCAGAGCTGATGCAAAAGCTGAATTTGAATCATCATTTATTTTGCCAAAAAAACCGGCGGGTTTACTTAAAAACTTACTTCCGAAAGAAGAGTTTGATGTAAAAGTTGAATTCGACGATAAAAATGCATTTTTTACATTAACCAATTATACTTTAATCTGTCGTTTGGTGGAAGGAAATTATCCGAGCTATAACTCTGTAATTCCTACAAACAACCCAAATAAAATGATTATTGACAGATTGAATTTCTTTAACACAGTGAAAAGGGTTTCTGTATTTTCAAATGCAGCAAGCAATTTAATTAAATTGAATATTGAAGAAAACCAGCTGGTTGTTTCGGCACAGGATATCGATTTCTCAATTTCAGCAGTAGAAAGACTGAGCTGCGAATATGAAGGAGATGAAATGGAAATCGGATTTAAATCAACTTTCCTTCAGGAAATCCTGTCAAATATTTCCAGCGGGGATGTAAAAGTGGAACTGAGCGACCCGACTCGTGCAGGATTATTGCTTCCTGTTGACAAGGATGACGAAGACGAAGACATGCTTATGCTTCTGATGCCGATGATGATAAACGCGTAAAATCACTAAAATATACAGAGAGGTATCCGGAAACATTGTTGAGAAAGGGTTTTTGGATACCTCTTTTATTTAAATTATACTTTATGTTACTCCATTTAAAAAATCCTATTGTATTTCTGGACTTGGAAACGACCGGCGTTAACATTGTTACCGATCGTATTGTTGAAATTGCCTTACTCAAAATAAATGTTGACGGGAGTGAAACAGAAATGCTTCAACGCATTAACCCTGAAATGCCTATTCCTGAAGAGGTGTCAAAAATTCATGGAATTTATGATGAAGATGTTGCTAACGAACCAACTTTTAAAACGGTAGCCAAAAAGCTGGCAAAATTTATTGAAGGATGCGATTTGGGTGGCTTTAATTCAAACCGGTTTGATATACCACTTTTAGCCGAAGAGTTTTTGCGGGCTGATATTGACATCGATTTGAAGAAGCACAAGTTTATTGATGTTCAGGCTATTTTTCATAAAATGGAAAAACGAACGCTTGCTGCCGCTTATAAATTTTATTGCGATCAGGACTTAGTGGATGCCCACAGTGCTATGGCCGATACCAAAGCAACTTATGAGGTGTTAAAAGCACAGCTCGATAAATATGAAGACACAGAATACGAAGATATTACCGGAAGAAAATCAACTCCAATTGTAAACGATGTTGAAAAGTTAAGCCAGTTTTCTTCGTACGACAGAAATGTTGACTTTGTGGGCCGGATTGTTTATGACGACGATGGTGTTGAAGTTTTTAATTTCGGTAAAAATAAAGGTATTCCTGTGGTGAAAGTATTGGAAGAACAACCTGGTTATTTTGGATGGATTCTGAATAGTGAGTTTCCGCTGTACACAAAAAAAGTGCTCACCCGGATTAAACTCAATATGATGAATAAATAATTGAAATTAAAGGATTAATGCGGGTAAAATGAAAATTATTTGTATCGGAAGAAATTACGTGGCACATGCTCAGGAACTGAATAACGATGTTCCTGAAGAACCGGTTTTTTTTATGAAACCTGATTCTGCATTATTGCGAAATAACGATTCATTTTATATTCCAAACTGGACCAAAGAAGTTCATCATGAAATTGAACTTGTAATTAAAATTAACCGTATTGGTAAAAACATCGAAAAGCAATTTGCTCACCGCTATTTTGATGAAATAGGTTTGGGAATTGATTTTACCGCACGCGATATTCAAAATAAACTGAAGGATAAAGGATTGCCTTGGGAGAAAGCGAAGGCCTTTGATCAATCAGCAGTTTTGGGAAGTATTTTTCTTGATAAAACCGTATTTCCGGTTTCCGAATCCATATTATTTAAGCTTGATATAAATGGTAAAACCGTTCAGAAAGGAAATTCAGAGTTAATGATTTTTAGTTTTGAGGAAATTATTTCGCATGTGTCGAAATATGTTACACTAAAAATTGGCGATTTAATTTATACCGGAACTCCTGCTGGAGTTGGCCCGGTTAGGATTGGTGATCACTTGGAAGGATATCTTGAAGACAAAAAAATACTTGACTTTATGATAAAGTAATAACTAAAAACTACCATTATGACTACACTAAACCAAATTCAGAAATTTATGGAACACCGGAAAATGGCAATTGCCGGAGTTTCGCGTAACCCCAAAAAATTTGGAGGAGTTGTTTTAAAAGAACTGAAAGAAAAAGGCTTCACTTTATTTCCTGTTAATCCGAATGCCAATGAAATACAGGGATTAAAATGTTATCAATCGGTTCTCGATTTACCAGAAGATGTTGATCGTCTTTTTATCGTTACACCTGCAAAAGAAACAGAAGCTGTGGTTAAAGCAGCAATACAAAAAGGGATTAAGATGATCTGGATTCAGCAAAAATCGGACACCCCGGAAGCTGTAAAAGCTGTTATGGATGTCGGTATTCCGTTGATTTATAAAAAATGTATGATGATGTTTGCAGAGCCGGTTAAAGGGCCGCATAGTGTGCATCGGTTTTTTGTTAAGGTATTTGGGGGGTATCCAAAACTGGTTACCTCAGTTAATTAAGATAAATAAAAGTTTTTTGAATTGTCATTTCGAAGGAGGCACGACTGAAAAATTTCTATTTTATAGTAGATCTCTCGTATCATTCGAAAAGAAAGAAAATTAAATGAAAGAATTTGACTTTGAAATAGAATTAGAGGTTCGCGATTATGAGTGCGATGTTCAGGGTATTGTAAATAATGCAGTTTACCAGAATTATTTGGAACATGCCAGACATAAGTTTTTGCAAACTGTTGGGCTCGATTTTAACAAGATGCATAACGATGGGATTGATGGTGTTGTAATTCGTGCTGAAATCGATTATAAATTTCCTTTACAACCTGGCGAAGAGTTTTTTGTCAGGCTAAAAGTGGCTAAACAGGGCCGTTTAAGAATTGTTTTTTTGCAAAAGGTTATTCGTAAAGCGGATGAAAAACTAATGGTTGATGCAAAAATATTCACAGTTTTAACCCGAAGCGGAAGGCCAATTTCACCTGATATTTTTATAGAAAAATTTGAAGACCGGGGAATAAAACTAATCGATATTTAATCCAATAATTTTTCTTCAATTCTAAATTCTTCAGTGTTTATTCCATTTGATTTTAATGCAGCTTTAAAACCTTCGTTTATCATTCTTCCCGCTTTCATGGGAAAATCGAGAAGGGCAGGGAAGTTGTTTTCATTTTCGGGCTTATTATAAAAAATCTGGCAAGAAGTTAAATTGGTTGAAAGATAAATCCGGCATGCGACCGGACGTGCTTCGTAGGCACTACAGGCGCCGTTCTCCAGCAAAGGGCAGGGGAACTTCGAATTTAGCAACTCTTCATTTCTAAGCTTTGAAAGGTGAGTGTTTTTTAGTTTCGCTTTTTCTATTAAGTCTTTTTCTTGCTCTGAAGTAAAGTTCTTTTTGATAAAACTTTTTAAATAATCCAGCTCATAATCCAAAGCAAAAACCGGTTGATGGCAACACCAGTAACACCCTTTTTTACAATCAATATTAATTCCTTGTCTTTTTGCAAAAACGGAAATTGAATCAGTTAGTTCATTGATGATTTCGTGCATTTCATTAATAGCGGAGAATAGGCTTTCTTTATTAAACCCGGAGTCGAAAACTTTCATTCCAAGTTTAAAGCCATCGGAATAGAATGCTCGCATTTGACTATTTAAGGATTGATTTGTATCCATTTATGGGTAAAATTTTTGCGAATGTAAGGAAATGCCAAATAGGAGATACGGGTATTTTCAGAATTCTTTTCTTTTCAGACGGTCAAAATAATCTTTGGAAGCTCGACGAACGTGTGGGGAAAGCAGCACCGCTGAAATAACAGTGGGAAAAGCCATTAATGCAAAGGAAATATCGATTAAGCCAATAATCACGCGTAAGTTTGAAATTGCTCCAATAATGATTACGGTTACAAAAACATAGTTATAGAGGTAACCATATTTTGCTCCTGCCACAAATCCCAGGCATTTCACTCCATAGTAGGGAAATGCAAACATGGTTGACATAGAAAAGAAGATGACACAAACGGCAAGAATGTATTTACCATAAATTGGTATTGAATTTTCAAATGCATGAACGGTGAGTGTAATTCCGTCGGCTGAGCTTTCAATCCAGGTGTTGGTAATAATAATTGCAAGAGCCGTCATTGTACAAACAATTATAGTATCGATTATCGGACCAAGCATGGCAACAAGTCCTTCCCTGATGGGCTCATTGGTTTTTGCAGCGCCGTGTGCCATAGGTGCAGTTCCCAAACCTGCCTCATTTGAAAATGCAGCCCGTCGGACACCTGTAATAATTACCGCTCCCAATGATCCTCCTAAAACTGCATGGCCTGTAAAAGCATCTTTAAAAATGATTTGAAATGCCGGAATAATTTGTAATGCGTTAGAGAAAATAATGTAAAGTACGGTGATTATATATATTACGACCATCGATGGAACCAGTCGGCCAGTAACATTGCCAATTCTTTTTATTCCGCCAATAACTACAATTCCAACAATAATAGAAATAATAATTCCTATAATTAAATTACTTTGAAGCGACGTATTAATATTATTAGGAACGAGGATAACATCATTAATCATTTGTGCGAGTTGATTCGCCTGAAATAATGGAGAAACACCAATTAAACCCATAATTGAGAAAAAGAGGGCGAGGGGCTTCCAGTTTTTACCCAATCCTTCGGTTATAAAATACATTGGGCCACCCTGAATTTCTCCATTTGAATCTTTCCCCCGAAACATAACAGCCAGCGAACAGGTAAAAAATTTTGTGCTTACACCAAGTAATGCTGAAACCCACATCCAGAAAATTGCACCGGGGCCACCCATGGTTATAGCTACTGCAACGCCACTTATATTCCCCATTCCAACCGTTCCTGCCAATGCTGTAGAAAGTGCCTGGTAATGGTGAAGCTGCCCGGGTTCGTTAGGATCATCATATTTCCCTGTCAGAATTTGTAGTGCATGTTTGAAATAACGTAAAGGAGCCAGTCTTGAATAAATAAGAAAATACAATCCGCCACCCAATAGAAGAATTAAGATTGGAGTTCCCCAAATTGCATTTGCTGTATTTATAATGAATTCTCCTAACTTCTCAAACATCAGGCTAAGAAAATGCAAATCAGCTAAAAATGCAAATCAAAATGAATTGGAAATCGGTTCCTTATTTTTTCGATAATCTTACCAAAAATGACTCAGTTCACTTATTTTAAAACAACTTTTGCAAAAACAGGTAAATGATCAGAGGGGAACCGTTGTTCTTTTGAATCAGTAAGAACTGCATATTTTAGCACTTCAATTTCTCCTCTTACAAAAATATAATCGATTCTTTCTTTCAAAGGGGCATTCCAGTTGAAACTGTTGAATGTGCCTACCGGGCCATATGGTTTTTCTTCTGAGACCTCGCGGCTATCCTTCATGTATTTCTTCAGTAAAATAATAGGTTCTGTTTCTGGTGTAAGATTGAAATCGCCAGTTAATATCACCGGTAAATTCAGACCTTTCGACATTTCGTCAATTTTGTTTTTTATAACAACAGTTGCATTTTTACGAGCTTCTATACCGATATGATCAAAATGAGTATTAAAATACAGGAATTGTTTACCAGTAACTTTCGATTGAAATCTCCCCCAGCTGACAATCCTGTTCAATGCTGCGTCCCATCCTTTACTTGGGATTTCAGGTGTTTCCGATAACCAGAAGGTGCCATGATTTAACAAAATAAATTTTGATTTTTTAAAGAAGACAGGTGAAAACTCTCCGGCTTCTTTTCCATCATCACGTCCAACTCCAAACCACTCATAATCCGGTAGATTGTTCTCTACATCTTTTATCTGACCTATTAAAGCCTCCTGCATCCCAAAAATATCCGGATCATGGAATTTCAATAATCCGGTTACCATTTCAATTCGGTTGGGCCACGCATTAACTCCGTCGCCAGTGTTATTGTATCTTATGTTATACGTTATAATGTTCATTTGTTGTGAAAACAGGGTTGCGGGAATTGCTAACAATAGTAATACTAATACTTTTTTCATTTTAGGTTGATTTATTCGGTACAAAAATTAAACTGTTCGTATTCACTTTTTTTCTGAGTTCCGTTTATAACGGTTTGAATTGATTCCTTTTCTTCATTAATTACAAATTTATAGCAGAACTCAATAATTTCGTCAAAATATTCTGTCATTGGTTTATTGGCCATTTCATGAGCAGCGCCGCAATTGGTGTGCAACCAATATGGAACATCCAGTTTTTCAAGTTTTTGAGCAATAGTATATGAACCATTTAAAACTAGATATCCTGGCGAATCTTTATCGCAATAATGGTGCGGGGCAGTTGCATAGGGTACCAAATTATCATCGGTTCCATGAAAAAACATGGATGGAATTGCCGATTCATCATAAATAACCGTTGTGTCCGGAATTGCTCCAGCCATACTAATTACTCCTGCAAACGATACCGGGCCTGAATCCAGACCATAGCAGTATGGAGGTTGATAAGCCGTATTTAAAACTGTTTCCGCACCTGCACTACTTCCGGCAAGAATTATTTTTTGAGGATTAATTCCAAATTGCTCCCTGTTCTCAATCAGGAAGAAAGTTGCATCCTGCAAATCTTCAACTGCGGCCTGAAAAGTATTTAGTTTATCAACTGCAGGGCATTCACATCCAAAACCACCTGGTTTATCTTTCCTTGTGAGTCGGTATGATATTGAGGTTACAACATATCCATAGCCAGCTAATTGTTTGCAAAATTTCTGAATATCTTCACCGTTTCGCTTACCGCCCTGGAAACCTCCGCCATGTACATAAATAATTGTAGCTCTTTCAGCTTCAGAATCATAATTTGGCAGATAAATATCTAGATCAAGATTTTCTCCGTCTTTCGTTGCGTATGTATATGTTTCCATATTAATCTCATCAAACTGAAATTCAGAATATCGTTGCGCGAGAACAGTTGAAGAAAAAGTAACCAGAAAAATGATAATTAGGTTCTTGTATTTCATGTTCTGTAAATTTGGATGTGAAGATAATTAAAATGAAACGAGCTTGACAAAAATTTTGATATGAACAACAAATTTTAAAATCATTCAAGTTCGATTTAGTGCAATAAAGACACAAAATAATTATAATAAGATGACTAAATGATATAAAATAAAAAAGATGGAACTCAATTGAATTCCACCTTTAAAGGACCCATTAATATTTCCCGAATTATTAATTTCAACGGAATAAACAAAGTATTTCAATTTGTATGCCATTGTTTGTAATATTTTGGTTGTTAGGTTCTTGTGTGAATTTTGAAAAGTAGTTTGAGTTCTGAGTTTGGGACAAGCAGTTTTGAAACAGGAAAATATTAAAATAGAAGCCCTGGATTATTCGAATGTTTTAATTCATGTTGTAATAACCATCTTTTCCTTTCAATTCCACCGGCATAACCGGTTAGTTTACCATCGGTTCCTATAACTCTATGGCAGGGAATGATAATTGGAATTGGATTTTTTCCGTTGGCAAGTCCAACTGCACGTGTGTTATTTTTCGAGCCTGTTTGAAGGGCAATATCCAAATAGGTAACTGTTTTTCCATAGGGAACACTTTTTACAAATTGCCATACTTCCTGTTGGAAATTGGTACCATACGGATTTAAATTCAAGTTGAATTCTTTTCTTTTTCCTTCGAAATACTCCTTTAATTGTTTACTGGTATTGCTTAAAATTTCAGGAACAAAGTCGGTTGATGAATTACTTTTGGGATTAAACGAAATGGAAGTAAGGTTTTTTTCATCGCTTGTTAAAATAAGTAGCCCAACAGGAGAATCAAAAGTTATATGAAATATTTTTTCCATAAAAAAAATCCGGTAACAAAGATACCGGATTTTTGTAAAGCTGTATGAATTATTTAAAAACGATTTCTCTTCGTATATTTTGTGTGAAGCAAGTGGTGTGATATTTCGCTCAAAGGGTGTTTCAGAAAATCTTTGTAAAGCTTTTGAACCTCTTTATTTTCGTGCGATTTTCGTACAGGAAGATCACTGTCTTCGGCGTAAATTGCTTCTGCACGTTTTTTTCTGATTTCAGGATTTGTTGGAATTGGTTGTCCGCCACCTCCAAGGCAACCTCCCGGACACGCCATAAACTCAATAAAATGATAATTTGCTTTGCCAGATTTTACTGAATCCATTACGGTTTTTGCATTTATTAATCCATGAGCTACTGCACATTTTAGTTCAACTCCATCCAGAAATGCCCAGTCTTCAAGCGGGTTTTCTATTTTTATTGTTGCTTCACGAATACCATCCATCCCACGGATAGGTTCAATGTTCAGGTTCTCAAATGGTACTTCTCGTCCTGTAACCAGCTCGTATGCAGTTCTTAATGCGGCTTCCATAACTCCACCGGTTGCACCAAAAATTACAGCAGCACCTGATGAATCTCCCATTAAACGGTCGAACTTCATAGGCTCCAGCTTGTTGAAATCAAGACCTGCCTGTTTAATTAGAATTGCCAGTTCGCGAGTTGTTAAAACATAGTCCACATCCCGATAGCCACTATCGTGCATTTCAGGGCGGTATGCCTCGAATTTTTTTGCTGTACAAGGCATAATGGAGACGGATACTATATTTTCGGGTTCGATATTTCGAGCTTTGGCGTAATACGTTTTTGCAAGCGCACCAAACATTTGCTGAGGTGATTTGCATGTTGATAGATGCCCGAGATATTCAGGGTACATGTGTTCAATATATTTAATCCATCCGGGAGAACAGGAAGTAGCTAGCGGCAAATGTACAGCTTCATCTTTATCAACAATTACTTTTTTCAACCGTGTTAGCAACTCGGTGCCTTCTTCCATAATGGTAAGGTCGGCAGTAAAGTCAGTGTCGAGTACCGAATCGAATCCTAACCGACGCAAAGCGGCAACCATTTTTCCGGTTACACGGGTACCCGGTTCCAAACCAAGTTCTTCTCCTAATCCAATCCGTACAGCAGGAGCTGTTTGTACAACAACGTGTTTTGCCGGGTTTGCAATAGCTTCCCAAACCTCTTCAATATAATTTTTTTCGACAAGTGCCCCGGTAGGACAGTGGTTGACACACTGTCCGCAGTTAGTACAAACTACGTCGCGCATGTGTTTTTCGAAAAAGGTTGTAATTTTCATTTTATCGCCTTTGTGGGCTACAGTTAACGCATTTACACCCTGTAACTCGGCACAGGTCCTCACACATCTCTGGCAACGAATACACTTGCTGTCATCTTTTATAATCGAAGGTGAAAAGTTATCAATACTGAAATGTTTTAATGGCACCAATTCGATAAAGTCCTGTGTCATAATTTTGTATTCCGAAGCTAATTTTTGCAGTTCGCAGTTTCCGTTCCGGTAACATTTTGTACAATCTGCGTTATGTTCGGCAAGTAGAAGTTCAATAATATGTTTTCGTGAATTTCTTACTTTTAAACTGTTGGTAAGAATTTCCATTCCATCATCACAAGGAGTTGCACAGGCAGCAGAAAGTCGTGTTTGTCCCACTACCTCCACAACACAAACCCGGCAATTTCCTGCTACACAGAGGTCTTTGTGATAACAAAGCGTTGGAATTGTAATTCCTTGTTTTTCTGCGGCTTCAAGTATCGTTTTTCCTTTTTCGATTTTTACAGGAAGGCCATTTATTGTTATGTTTATTGTATTTGTCATTATTTGCTTTTTTTCGGGTTATTAATAAATCATCTCTTCCCTGAAATTTTCCACAATTGATGAGAAAGAATTGGCAACAGATTGTCCTAATCCACATTTGGCTGTTAATTGCATGGTTTCCGTTAACCGCAGGAGTTTATCGAGATAGGAAGCAGGTTTTTCGCCTCTTTTTACTGCTTTTATGCCCAGCAAAAGTTGTTGACAACCAACACGGCAAGGAGTACATTGCCCACATGATTCTTCTCTGAAAAAATCGAGATAATTGTCTAATACATTAAACATGGATCTGGAGCTATTGAAAAGCATCATGGAACCACCAGTAGGCAGAGAAATTCCGGTAAGTTTTCCTTTGAATCCAATTGCAGCATCTTTAAATTTTTTACGTGGTACTAAAAATCCCGATGCGCCTCCAACCTGCACAGCTTTTGTATCGCCATCACCAAATTCATAAACAAAGTCCTGGAGGCTCATCCCTAACTCCAGTTCATAAATTCCCGGTTTTGGTGTGTCGCCTGAAACAGAAAATAATTTTGTGCCACGGGAATACTGGACGCCTAAATCGTAGAATTTTTTAGCTCCGTAATTAAAAATGGTATATGTGTGAGCTAAAGTTTCAACATTATTGATAACAGTTGGTTTTCCTTTAAAGCCTCTTAAAGTCGGGTAGGGAGGTTTGTTCCGAGGTTCGCCGCGTTTGCCTTCCATTGATTCCATTAAAGCAGTTTCCTCCCCGCAGATATACGCTCCACTGCCCATAAAAATTGTAATCTTGAAATCGAGTTTAATTTCACTACAGTAATATTGGAATTCGTCAAGCGCTTTATTTAACTCAGGTTCAAGGAACTTATATTCACCCCGGAGATAAATAAATCCTTGTTTTGCACCTGTAACATAACCGCAAACTGCCATTGCTGTTAGCACTTTGTAAGGCACTTTCGAAAGAATTTCCCGATCTTTAAAAGTTCCGGGCTCTCCCTCGTCTGCATTACAAATAATATATTTTTCTTCTGAAGGAGCCTCAGCAGTTAGTTTCCATTTCAATCCAGTAGGGAACCCCGCACCACCGCGGCCTTTTAATTCGGAGCTAATTAGTTCGTTAATAATATCCTGTGGTTTTAATTTTATGGTTTTCGAAAGAACTTTCTCCCAGTCATTTTCATTTCTGAAAATAAAATCAACCCTTTTTAATTGATGTGAATTTGCCATGATTTACTATTTTTTAGATTTGTCCGTTTTGTTTCATGTAATCAGAAAGAATTTCCCTGACCTTTTCTGGTGTCAGTTCTGTGTAAACTTCATTGTTGATCAACATTGCCGGTGCTTTATGGCACCAGCCCAAACAATTGGTCTCTAAAAGCGTAAATTTTTTGTCAGGAGTTGTTTCTCCCAATTTAATTTTCAGCATGTCCTGAATAGCAAATAACACCTGGTTTTTACCCTTCATTGCACAGGTGATTGTTTTGCATATCCGGATAATGTTTTTTCCCGCAGGTTGAGTTTCAATAAACGAATAAAAAGTTGCAGTTCCATAAACCTCTGAAGCAGGTACATCTATTTCACGTGCAATTTCGGCCATAGAATATTCTGAAAGATATTTTTCCTGTTCAACTATGGCTTGCATAATTGGTAACAGACTTTCACGTTTTCTTCCGTACTTATCTGCCAATTCTTTAATTAATAATGGTGTGGAATTCATGAAGATTGTATTAAGTTATAAAATCAGTTAGTATTTTATTATCTTAAATAAAATCGAATTGAAAATTCTTAAGAATTATTAATTCGTTTCAAGTAGTAGTTGTTTGTTTTGGTTTATATTGCTTATAAAATTAAACAGATGATTGATATAAAATTAAGTTTGTGTTGCTTAACATGTCTGTTATTCAGCATGTTTATGTTCTTTAGCAGAATTGCAAAAGTGAACAAGTAGGATGTTGTAATTTTTGTTAATATAAGTGATGGTCGTTATCTTTGGTTTTCCTTTTCACCTACATGATTTATTCTAAATAAGGATTATTTGATGTTGAAAAGCCTGGCACTAAAAATTTATTTTTTATTAATCTTAAAAGCAACCTTTTATTAAAAAATCTGTTCTAACTTGTAGCTGGAAAACAATAAACAAAATTTGTCATGAAAACACCTCTTACTTACATGTTTTTTATTATTAGTTGTATGTTTCCGTTAATCGCAAGTCCGCAAATGGTAAACATTACCGGAAAAATTTCAAATAGTGAAACGGGAAAAATTATCGAGAATGCCAATATTTTCGAGAGTAAAAGTACAATTGGGACCATTACCGATAAATTTGGTTTTTTTAAATTGATGTTGACCAGTGGTGACGCTGAGATATTAATTACATGCCAAGGTTTTACTGATTTTAAGCAAAAAATAAGTTTGAAAAAAGATACAGTCTTGTCGGTAAAATTGGAGCCTTTATCAAATTTGAAAGCAAAACAAAAAGAAACCGCTGAATTGCAATCGGAAAAGAAAGAAACAAGCAGTAATTTAAAACGACAGCAAGATCAATAAATTTTTTATAATCACTGTTGAATCACTCCTTCTATAATGTTTCCATGACATTTATCCGGATTAGGAATATTTAGTAATTCGGTTAAAGTAGGTACTAAATCAATTCCGTAGTATTTTTCTTTAATGGTTTGTGGTTTAATGTTGAACCCATAAAAAACGAGTGGTATTTGTGACTGATCGGTAAAGTTAGTTCTTTTGAATTTGTAAGTAGGTTGCCAGCCTTCTTTTAACATATACAGAAAATCGCCTGAACGTGTTTTTGCATAGGTGTTGAAAAGTGGCTCCAATATTCCGTTGGACGAACTTCCCTGTTCCAACTGATAGGATGGCAACGATACAAGTACCCCTTCGAACTGATTGATAAAACTGGAAGTTACATCACGCATTTCATTTAGATCCAAATTGTTCTTTTTAATTGCTTTAAGATTCAAATAGACTTCTAAATCTGAGTAATGTTCGATCCATTGTTCTTCTCCGTAAGTTATGTTCAGGAAAGAAGTCAGTAATGCAATTGCACTTTCAACATTGAAATAGTCTACCGGCAAATGGAATTCATCTTTTAAATAATCAACCGTATATGAAGCAGATGTGTTGGCAGTTAGGAAAAACAAAACATTTTCTTTGCCATATTTTTTTTCCGCTGCGTTAATTAGCTCGCCAATGTATTGGTCCATATAAAGATATGAGTCTTCCATTTCCAGTGATACCGGACCAAACGAACCATTTTCGTAATCCATTGAGGAAAACGCTGCAGTAACAAAATCGGTGTATTCGTCGGTACCTATTTCTTCACTTTCCAGCATTTTTAATACGAAATCCTTAATCATTAGGTTTGCTGACGGAGTAGTTTTGAATGGTCTGAAGTCTTCCGTCCGTTTTATATATTTATTAATTGAATGCGGAAAAGTGTTGAATTCTCCAAAATAGCCTTTTTCCAGTAAATAATCGTCACGAAGACTTTCGGTATAGGTTGCTTCCGTAAGCATAGTTGTCCAGGTACGATAACTGTACATTTCAGCGTAATTTTCACTGTTAAAAAGTCTTACCCAATCAGGGAAATTACTAACATAAAACGAACTTGAAATCATCCGGCCAGATTCAACATCAAACCAATAAGCCGCATCGGCAGCATGACCGGCACTAAAAACTGCTGTTTCCCTGTTCAATGCAGCGCTAAAAACTTTCGATTTCCCCTGCGTGAATATTTTCAAAACGTCAGTAATTGTATTCGATAATAATTTAACGGGTGAAGCATTTCCTGCTTTTGTGTCGGCACCAACTGTGAAATAATAATTATCTTCTGTGCATTCGATTTCTTTTTCCTTTAACCTGTCGTACCATGTTTTATTTACAATCCCGTGAATGGAGGGACTAACTCCTGTAAAAAGCGTTGCTGTTCCTGTTGCGTAATTCTGAACATGTTGACTTAAATGTACATTCGAGCAAACTGTTCCGTTTGAATATAATTTTTTAAAACCGTTATCGCCAAATTTATTCCAATATCGCTGTACATAATCAGGACGCATATTTTCCACAACGATACCAATTACAACCTTCGGTGTTTTTTGCTGAAAATGTGGTGTTTGTTGTGCAAAGACAGATATCGATAACAGTTGAATTAAAACAAGTATGATGAATAAATTAATTTGTTTCATTATTGCGAAATTTTGGCTGCCTAAAATAGTAAAAGTTCAATCCTAAAACAAAGTTTCAATGATTAGGGAAAACTATTTTTTAAGCTTACTTTTTAACTGAAAAATTGAAAATTTTTCTGGCTTTTAAGTCACATCAGAAAATATGATTTATATGTTAAATAGAACCCCGTTTCTTTCAATTTTAGGAATAGTCGGTAAATATTTGGTATTGATGCTAATAGGTAAATCTTGATATTTTCATAATGTGTTCGAATAAAGGTTTTTTTACTAAATTTTCAGAAATTTGATTACTACCATTTTTATAACAAATTGGAATTTTTATTTCGTATTTTAACTGAAAGTTAGACTAGAATAAATTAGAATAACCGTTTGTTTATCAGTGTTGTATAATTTGGTTATTGGCAGAATGAAGGTTAGCCTTGGTTTATGCTAATGTATTGCAATACATTTTGTAAAATAAAATTGGTTTTCGTGAAGGATGAATTGAAAAAATTATATTTTTGCAAAAAAAGGACGCAATCTTTTTAAATACAACTTATTACTTAAGACGAGATTAGAGTTTAGCTTGGATCTGATTTGGTGAGTGCAAATAGATTTATCAGGTGAAAAGTCTTTTAACGTTAATGGTTTGTTTTTTATTAGTGATTTACAAAAACCGATTAACATGAAACGAATTTTAGTAGCTGAAGACAATCGATTAATCCTTGAAACGGTGGCCCAGAGCCTTTCACGCGAAGGTTACGATATTATACGGGCAGAAGATGGAAAAGATTGTATGTTGAAACTTGAAAACAATCAGGTAGATTTAATAATTACCGATTTATACATGCCCAATTTAAACGGGCTTGAAGTAATTTCAAGGTTAAATGATAATCAAAAGAGTATGATCCCGATTATGGTTCTTTCGGCAGCGGGAGCTGAAGAAAATGTATTAAAAGCTTTTGAAATGGGGGCCGATGATTATATGGTTAAACCATTTAGCCTGATTGAGCTCAATGTGAGGGTAAGAAAACTTTTGGCTTCAAAAAAATAACAGTTTAGCTCCGCTGTTTAAACCTAAAATTTGAATAAATGGGAAGTATCAAATTTACTTTTGTAAAGTTGATCGCTAAATTTTGTGTTTTTCTTCTTGCTATTTTGCTTTTTTCAAATGTAAATAGTTTAGCTGGAGAAAATTCTGTAGTTGAAAATACCACGGTGAATGTTACTGTTGACACCCTTCAAATAAAACCGACCGAGTCAACTTCTTTAAATTCAACTTCCGGTATAATTGAAAAATTACCCGGTACAAAAATAAATACAGGTGCAGAGCAACCAAAGGAAGGAAATTCCTTTTTAGATATTTTTCTTAGTACGGAAGAAATTACTGCTTTTAAGAAACATTTAATTGAATACGCAAATAATCATGTTCCCCGAAATGTACGGCCACTCTATATTGGATTAGTTGAAAAATCATTCGACCATTCGATTATTTTCATTTTTGTTGGATTGATCTTGTTCTTTATCGTAAATATTGTTGCTGTCCTTTTCATTTTTAATTACAGTATCAAAAGAAAAAGTTACAAGGAAAGATTTGATAAGATATACCGTAAAATGTATGAAGAAGTATTGCTTGCCTATATTTTTGGTACCATTTCATGGGAAACGGCAGATATTAAACTTAAGCAAAAAAACAGAAGGGCAAATCGTAAAATCTTGATATCAATACTAATGAGTTTCAAATCGAATTTCAAAGGTGAACTTGAACTCATCATCATAGAAATTTATACCAAACTCGGACTACACCAAGATTCACTGGCTGCGGCTAATTCTTTCGATAACTATAGAAAAGTTAGGGGAATTATGGAGCTAACCCATTTATACCCGGAGGGTGCAAAAGGAATTATATCTAATCTTATTAATGCTCCAAACGATTATGTTCGGTCGGAGTCTCAAATTGCTTATATTCAGTTAAATAGTGAAAAACCATTTAGCTTTTTCTACACCCTGGAAAAGCCGTTTACAAAATGGACACAGTTGTCAGCGTTTAATTTAATTCGTATGCATCAGCTGCCGGTTCCAACTTTTACCCATTTTCTTCTTTTTAAACACTACAATATCAGGAATTTTAGTCTTCGAATGATTACCTACTTTCAACAGCTTGAAAATATTCCTCTTATTATTGGAATGGTTGAAACGGAATTGGATGATACTCGATTTTTGGCCTACAAAGCAATTAACGACCTTCGTTTGTATGATAGCCGGGAATTAATAAAAGGGAAGTTTGAAAGTGAACCTGAAAAAAATAAACTCGAAATTATTAAAGCATTCAGAAATATTGGCTCTGTTGAAGATTTTGATTTTTTAGAAGCTATAATGAAATCGGGTACAATCTCGATGAAAACGGAAGCGTGCCGCTCGATGTATTACATGAGCCATGAAGGTCGTGAGAAGCTATTGGCAACTAATAGCTCTGTTATACCTGAAATACAACTTTTAATTGCCCACGTAACCGATTCAAGAAATTAACAACCATGATAAGTCTTAAAACGATAATAGAATCCTTATTCTTCTTTTATGCCATTAGTATATTCGGATTTTATTTTTGGCTGGCAATTGTTTCCGCAAAAGAATTGATAAAAAATATTAGAGAAGCCAAAACAACCAATTACGACGCTTTGCTTTCTTCCCCGTTAACACCTATGATTTCGGTATTAGCACCGGCTTTTAACGAGTCTCTTACTATTGTCGAAAATATTAAAGCACTTCTTGGATTGTATTATCCAAGTTTTGAGATTATTATTATTAATGATGGGAGTAAAGATGACACATTGGAGAAAACAATTGCTGCTTTCGATTTGGAAAAAGTGCCTTATGCATTCGATTATAAAATACAGTGTCAGGAGATTCGGGGTATTTATAAGTCAAATGTAAAAGCATACTCGAACCTTACTGTAATCGATAAATTTAACGGCGGAAAGGCCGATGCATTAAATGCAGGAATTAATGTAGCGAAGGGCGATTATTTTATTTCGATCGATGTTGACTCGATAATCGATCCGCATGCTTTGAAAAAACTGATTAAACCATTCTTTGAGGAAACAGATAGAAGAGTTATAGCTGCTGGTGGCGTTATTCAAATTGCCAATTCCTGTGTAATTGAAAATGGGCAATTGGTAGAAATAAATGTTCCCGACAAGTTTTTACCTCGCTGTCAGGTTATTGAATATAGCAGGTCCTTTTTGATGGGCAGACTTGCCTGGAGTAGGTTGGATGGACTTTTGTTGATTTCAGGGGCATTAGGACTTTTTGATAAAGAGATTGTTATTAACTGCGGAGGATATTATAATAAAACAGTTGGGGAGGACATGGAACTTGTTGTGCGAATGAGAAAATACATGGCCGACCAAAACCTGAAATATAAAGTTGTGTACATTTCTGATCCGCTTTGCTGGACAGAAGCACCTTCAAGTTTGAAAGTTCTTGGCTCACAAAGAAACCGCTGGACAAGAGGAACCATCGATACAATTATGCTTCACCGCAAGATATTTCTGAATCCAAAGTATGGTTTTATGGGAATGGTTTCTCATCCATATTGGGTTTTCTTTGAATGGTTGGCGCCAATAATTGAATTTTTGGGATTAGTTTATATTATTTTCACTGCATTCTTTGGCGATCCCAATTGGTCTTTCTTCTACATTATGTTGTGCTTTGTTTATTTGTTTGCCATAACTTTCTCTACTTATGCAATTCTGTTCGACCATTTGGCGTATAACCGGTACAAGGATAAAAGAATGATAATTAAACTCATTGTAACTTCCTGGCTGGAGCCTTTCTTTTATCATCCGTTAATTGTTTATTGGGGGCTTCGGGGTAACTGGGATTACTTTATCAGAAAGAAAAAAGCGTGGGGAAAAATGACACGTTCAGGATTTGCAACTCCAAAATATAAAAAAGCACAACCGGTAAAACTGTAAATTATGCTGAATTTTAAAAATATAAAGTTTATTACAGCAATCATTGTTTTGCTGCTGACCGGGTTCTCAAATATTTTGCAGGCACAAACTTTTGAAGATGCCCGAAAATATGCATTTAACGGTGAGCGTGAAAAGGCCCGCAGCATCTGCCGTCAGATTCTTTCTGACGACTTTAACTCTGATGTTGCATTATTGCTGGGGCGTACTTATGCTTGGGACGGGAAATATGATTCTGCCAGGATAGTTTTAAAAAATGTTTTGGTAGAAATGCCCGGAAACATGGAAGTCTATGACGCTCTTTCCGATGTTGAATTCTGGTCGGATAATAATGAAATGGCTATTGATTATTGTAATGAAGCTTTACAAATTGAGCCGGAAGCAAAATCATTCGTTTTGAAAAAGGCAAAGATTCTTTATAGTGGCGAAAAATATGAAGAGGCAGTTGCTGTTCTGGAAGGTTTTTTGCAAAAGAATCCGGGCGATTCCGAGTTTTTAATAAAGTTAAAAGAATACAGGCTTGATGCGTTGAAAAATAACATAAAGCTGATGTACACTGTCGATTTTTTCGATGAAGATTTTAATCGCGATCCCTGGCAATTATATGCGCTTTCTTATGGTAGGAAAACAAAATTAGGTACTGTTATTACCCGTATAAATTATGCTCGTCGTTTTGGTGAACAAGGTTTTCAATATGAATTGGATGCATATCCGAAAATCAGCGAGAATAATTACGGCTACCTGAATTACGGATTTTCAAATAATGTGCTATTTCCGAAAAACAGATTTGGAGCGGAATGGTATCATAATTTTCCTCATGCCTTTGAAGGTTCGGTTGGGGTGCGTTTTCTTGATTTTGGTTCTTCGGGAGTTGATATTTATACTGCTACTTTGGGTAAATACATAGGAAACTACTGGGTTTCGCTGCGCTCGTTTGTTACTCCGGATCCGAGCGGAACATCGGTTTCGGGATTTTTGTCAGTAAGGCGCTATTTTTCAGACTCTGAAAATTACATCGGCTTGAGAGCTGGTTATGGTATATCTCCTGATGACAGGAGAAATCCGGTTGAATCGGAAGAAAATCTGACGTTGAACACTTACTCTGTTCGGGCAGAATATAATCATCTTATTAAAAAAGTATGGATTCTGAACCTGGCTGCAGTTTGGAGTAATGAAGAAATACAGCCCGGCGCTTTTTCTGGATATTACACGTTCGACATCGGAATTTCGAGGTTGTTTTAATAATTGTTGTATGAGTAAATTAAATGAATCTGTAAATCTTATCATTCGGTCATTACGACGGTTTATCAGTCTGAGTTTTATTCTGGCTGTAATGATTTTGATGGTTCGTTTGTTTGAGTTAATATTTGTATCCAACTATTATAATTATCCACCAGGAAGTTTCTTCGTGCTTCTCGGCGGTTTAAAATTCGATATTATCCTTTATCTGAGAATCTCAGCCTTTTTATTGATTCCATTTCTGATAATCGCTTTTTTCAGTCAAAAAGCAGCGCGGATCTTTTTTATTTCCGTGTCAGTCTTACTGATTTTAGGAGATATGTTGTTATTGAAATATTTCTCTACTTCGCGTGTTCCGCTTGGAGTCGATTTATTTGGTTATTCAATTGCAGAAATTCAACACACCGTGCAAAGTTCGGGAGAACTGAAAATTCTACCTTTTGTTTTTATGGCGCTGTTTTTAATTTATATGGTGCGGGTTTTCAAGAAACACGTTTATTTTAAGCTCAAACCATGGATGATGGCACCAATTACGTTTATTATGTTTATTTCATTGTTGCCATTAAAATTCTTTGAACCACAACCTTCTCGTTTTAATAATGAATTCAGCATGTTTGCGGCCACTAATAAACTGTTCTTTTTTGGCGAAAGCGTTTTAAATCATTATTTAAATAAGGAGAAAATAAATGAACAGGTTTATGAATTTAAAACGGTTACTGCCAGTGATAATAGTTCATTTAATTATTTAGACAAGGAGTATCCTTTTCTTCACACTGAGTCAACTCCAGATGTTCTGGGTGAGTATTTCGAGTTAGGAGATACATCGCCGAATATTGTTTTAATTGTTGTAGAAAGCCTTGGCAGAGCCTACAGTGGCGAAGGTGCCTATTTGGGGAGTTTTACCCCTTTCCTTGATTCTTTAATGAATAAAAGTCTTTATTGGGAAAATTGTTTGAGTACTTCGGGGCGCACTTTTCAGGTGCTTCCTTCTACATTGGCATCGGTTCCTTTTGGAGAAAACGGATTTGCTGAAATGGGAGAAAACATGCCGGATCATATTAGTTTAATCAGCTTGTTGAAAAAAGAAGGCGGTTACGAAAGCTCTTTTGTTTATGGCGGAAATGCGGAATTTGATAACATGAATATTTTTCTGAAGCGACAGGGAATAGATAAAATTATTGATGAAAAAGAATTTGATGCAGGTTACGAAAAACTGCCTGCTACATCTAAAGGTTTTACCTGGGGGTATGGCGATAAGGATGTATTCAGAAGATATATTAACGAATTAAAGGTTAACACAGGTCGGCCAAGAATGGATGTAATGCTGACGATGGCAATGCACGATCCGTTTAATATTCCAAATCAGGAATATTATTTGAAACGGTTTAACGAGCGGATAAATGAACTTAATCTAAGTGACAAAACACACACCTTTAATCATGGTTATGATAAACAGTTTTCATCCATATTGTATTTTGATGAATCGCTAAAATATTTTTTCGATGAGATGCAAAAATTACCAACTTTTAGTAATACCATTTTTATTATAACCGGCGATCATCGAATGCCTGAAATTCCAATTAGTACACAGTTGGATCGCTTCCATGTACCATTGGTAATTTACTCGCCAATGCTAAAAGAAACAAAGAAATTTTCGTCGGTGGTAACTCATTTCGATATAACCCCTTCAATAGTTGCTTTACTTGACGGGCAAAAGATAATTTCGCGTCCGAAGGTTGCTGCCTGGGTCGGACATGGGCTTGATAACTATGAAAGTTTCCGCTGTTTAAATGCTTACCCTTTAATGAGAAACAAGAATGAAATTCTTGATTATGTCGATTCGGAAAGAATGCTGGCTAATAATATTGTCTATCAGATTTATGACAATATGGATATAGAACCTGAGAATAAAGCTACTTTACAACCCGATTTGAAAGCTGAATTGAATAATTTTATTAGCATGAATTATTACGCCTGCAAAAACAACAAGCTTATTCCCGATTCATTAAAAAAATACACTGTTTTTAATCCTTAATAATCTTTTCTGAAAAAATGTTGGAAAAAAAGTAGGGTAGTCATCCACTTGTGCGGTGTAGTAGTAAATAACACCTAAAAAGTTTTTAGCTATGAAAAGAATTTTTGGATTTTTACTACTTGCTTCCGGAATCATGTTGTATTCCTGCCATGATGAAAACATTGACATACCAACCGATGAGACCTTGTCGGAAAAAGCAGCGCAAATAACCCTGAATGAAGTGGCGTTGGAAAGTGCCACTACTGAATTGGAGTACGAAATGAATTTTTATACGAATGCCGAATTTGCCTTAAGTCAAAGATTTATGGTTGGAAAAATGTGGCGTTGGAACGAAAAATTGCGTTACAAAATGAATCAGTGTCCCGGTTTATCTATTGAAAGTGAAGATGGGGGCTATCCGAAAACTATAACACTTGATTACGGAGATAGCACTGTGTTGCATAATGGGACGGTTTTAAGTGGAGTTATCGTTATTGAAATTTCAGGGCCAAGAAGCAGTGTTGATTACACCCGTTTGGTTACCTACATCGATTTTGGAGTGGATACTTTAACGATTAACGGTACATGTTTAGTCACTTTTGATAAAGAGAACAGTGTTTTCAGAACAATGACAAGTGATGTGATTGTTGAAATGGATAATGGTTTAACCATTGAACGAACTTCAGAAAGAACCTGGGAATGGATTGAAGGAATGGATACCGAACTGGATCAAACCGACGACGTAATTCAAATAACCGGATTTTCCAATGCCGAAACTTCTGAAGGAGACATTTACAGAAAAGACATAACTGAACCGTTAATTCGCCCCCGCGATTGTAAATACATTGTTAAGGGAATTGTGGAAATAACCTTAAATAGTGAATTAATTTCCACATTAAATTATGGCGATGGTGAATGTGATGACGTTGCAACTTTAACAAAAGACGGGGAAAGCTACGAAGTGGACCTTGCCGGATGCAAAATGAAATACGATAACGGCCAAGGTAAAGCTCATAATAACGGCAGTAGTAACGGAAATGGAAATGGAAAGGGACATTAGTTCCTTTCTGTTTTTCTGATAAGAAAAAACTGGACTATATTTAAAGGTTGGTTCTGAATTTTGAAGTAGCTTGACACAGGAAGAATTCGAAAACTTATTTGAAATGCACTTTGCACAGCTTCGCAATTATGTATTTTATCGCTCGGGAAATACCGACGTTGCTACTGATATTGCACAGGAAGCATTTTTGAAACTGTGGGAAAAACATCAGTTCGTTCAATCTGAAAATTTGAAAGGGTTTCTTTTTAAAATTGCCGGTGACCTTTTTGTTTCGCACTATCGAAAAGAAAAACGTTCCTTCCGGTTTTTTAATCATTTTGTTTTTGACGAAAAAGGGGAGTCTCCTGAGGATATTATGGCTTTTGAACAACTAAAAGGAGATTATGACAAAGCTCTGAAAAAGCTTCCCGAAAAACAACGAACAGTTTTTTTGTTGAGTCGGGTTGAGAACCTGAAATACTCCGAGATTGCTGACATATTGGATATTAGTGTGAAGGCGGTTGAGAAACGGATGAATCTTGCTTTAAATCATTTACGCACATTTTTAATTCAGTAATGAATGATGAAAATTTACATATAAACAATTCGACGGAGAAAAGCGAAAACTTTTTCTCAAAGGGAAAGATTGTTTGGGAAAAAAGCGAAACTGAAGTTTGGAGCGAAATCTCCTCAAAACTTGGGCAGGTTCAACAAACAAAGAGAAAAACGATTTCAATTTCACTGGTTTTTAAATTTGCTGCGGCTGCAATTGTATTTCTTGTTTTGGGATTGGGATCGGTTTTCTTTTTCTATAGCAAAACGATTGTAAGTCAACCCGGCGAACATCTTACTGCTGAACTTCCCGATGGTTCAACTGTAGAATTAAATGCAGCATCCGAATTAAAATATTATCCGTTAATATGGATGTTTCAGCGCAAAGTATTGCTTGCTGGTGAAGGATATTTTAGCGTTCAGAAAGGGAAAAAGTTTGAAGTACAGTCGGAAAATGGAAGCACACAGGTTTTAGGAACCACATTTAATATTTATTCACGAAACAATAATTACCGGGTTACCTGCTTAACCGGGAAAGTAAAAGTAATTGGGGCTGCTAACCAATCGGTTATATTGGAACCCGATTCTCAGGCTGAAATTGAAAATGGGGAATTTGTTATAAGGAGAGATTTTAAAACTGAACGTGCAATTAGCTGGAAAAACAACCAGTTCTACTTCACCGGAACGCCGCTTAAAGAGGTTATTGACGAAATTGAACGCCAATATGCTGTTACAATTAACATTCAGCCTGAATTGGATAACCGTAATTTTGCAGGCAATTTTCCTAAAAAGTACAATGTTGAAGAAGTACTCGACTTTGTTTGTAAAACCATGCAGATAAAATTTATTAAACAAACAGAAAATGTATTTTTGGTTGTAGAAAAAAGTTAACGGGTGAAATTGGCAGTCCTGCTTTTGTTTATTGTCATTTTTCAATTTCAGGTGGTAGCGCAAACGCCTGTAAATATTAAAATTGACGTAAAACAAACCTCGCTTAACCAGGTTCTTCTGAAGTTAAAGGAAGAATATGGTTTTCAGTTTGCTTTCGATAAAGATTTGCTTTCAAAATACTCGGTTACCGTTAATAAAACATTTCACACGCAGGAAGGAGCGTTGCTTTTTTTAGTAAAAGACTTGCCCCTGAAAGTGGAAAAAACAGGCGATGTTTTTTTAATCATTCCTTATTCAGGCGAAACAAAACAGGAATCTGTTAAAGTTTATACCCGGATTTCGGGGCAGGTTATGGAAGCGCAAACGTATGAACCGCTTCCATTCTCGTACATTTTAATCAACAATAAAGCTGTTCAGTCTGACCAGCAGGGGCAGTTTGCGTACCTCGCTTCTGCCGATTCATCTTATAGTTTGCGAATTTCTCACCTCGGATATTTTATTTACGATACCTTGGTTACAGGCAATATTAACCGAAGGTTTTTACTGAAGCCACAAACCATGAAAATAAAGGAGATTGAAGTAGAAGGAAATATAGTAGAGAAATCGACATTGATTGGAGACAGGCCCGGAAAGATGAAAATTAACCACCGTATTGCTCCTGTTCTTCCCGGATATGGAGATAATTCGGTGTTCAACATGTTGCGCCTTTTGCCCGGAGTTCTTGCAGCAGGCGAGCAATCTACTGATCCGGTAATTTGGGGAAGTTATGAAAGTCATAGCAAAATTTTGTTTGATGGATTTACCATTTTTGGCCTGAAAAATTTTAACGATGACATTGGCGTTATCAATCCGCTGGTTTTAAAAGATATGGAAGTCCACAAGGGCGGTTACGAAGCAAAATATGGCGATTGTGTTGGTGGAATTGTAAATATTACGGGTAAAAATGGAAATCAGCAAAAGCCATCGTTTACTTTTAATCTGAATAATACAACCGTGAATTCGCTATTGGAAGTTCCGTTAACTAATAATTCAACATTACTAGCAGCTTACCGGCAAACATATTACGAATTGTATAATCCCTCCGACTTACAACTTTTCGAAAGAAAAGGGCGCAATGAAAGAAATATTGATGTAACGCTTGTTCCCGAGTATAATTTTAGGGATGGAAACCTTAAATATACCTGGCAGAATGAAAGAACCAGTGTTGAGATTAGTTCTTATGGTGGCGGTGATAATTATTCTTATTCCATTGAAACACCTGTTGGAAATACAAACATTTCGCGGAGCGAAGAAGAAAAAAACAGGCAATGGGGCGGTTCCTTCTCAGTAAGTTATAATCTTAAAAGTGGTAACGCAGTTAAAATTCTGGCGGGTTGGTCATCGTTTTCCAACCTTTCGGAGGAAGAAAATAAAACCACAAATAAACATAATGGGAAAGAACGTGTTTTAAAACAAGGAGGTGGCGAAAATAATGTGGGCCAGACAAATATTTCGCAGGAAAGCCGCATTAATTTTGAAAACGGACATTATCTTGAATTTGGGATTGGTTTTGAATCGAACACCGTTTTGATTTTACGCAATTTGTTTGAAGATGAACTGATTAATAGTGATACCCGGTTGCAAAGAGGATTTGCTTTTGTACAAGATATTTTACCTGTTACACAAAGGCTGGAGCTAAAAACCGGAATTCGTGCCAATTATATTTTCGAATTAAATAAGTTTTATCCTGAACCTCGTATTTCCGCGTCTTTAAAATTAACCGATAAGGTCAGATTAAATGCTGCCTGGGGGCTTTATCATCAATACATTGCAAAAACAACTTTGGTCGATAGTACCTTGAATTACTATTATTTTTGGGTGAACGCCAACAATACAACCATTCCTGTATTAAGCGGGCAACAATGTGTGGGAGGAATTTCTTATAATAAAAATGGTTTTTCAGCCAGTGTGGAAGGATATTTTAAAACAACCGATGGTTTGTCTCGCTTTGTAAATGGCACGTCGTTGTTGCAGCGCGGTTTTTATTCGGGAGAGGGCAGAAGTTATGGTGTTGATTTTTATCTGAAAAAAGAATACAAAAAACATATGGCCTGGTTGAGTTACACACTGAGCAAAACAGAAGAGCATTTCCCGTTTTACATCCGAAATTACTACCAGCCGGCTCCGCAGGATCAGCGACATGAGTTAAAACTGGCTGGAATTTTTAATTACAGATCGTTCTATTTTTCGGCAAACTATGTTTTTGGATCCGGTTTTGAACGATTCCTGCTAACCGACGATAATGGAAACGAATATGTTCCGTCGTACAAACGTCTTGACACTGCTATTATTTATCACTTTAAACCGGGAAAAGTAAATACGGAGGTTGGTATTTCTGTTTTAAATGTGTTGAATGATGAAAATATAAAACTTTCGAATATTCGACGAGTGGCTACTGAAACAGAAGATCCGCTGGACATTCACACGGAGGCTATTCCGTTCACCCCTACATTGTTTCTAAAAATGAGATTTTAATAGCAGCTAATTTATATTATGGTTTTAAAATCTTTTCCCAGTTCAAATGCCCCATATCTTTTAAGTTTAAAACGCCAACCCAGGTTCATGGGCAATGCCGCTTTCAAAACAATATCAGGAGAAATATAATTTAGCGCTTTTGTTATTCTTCGTGAAATATTTTTTGAACTATAATATTGTTTTTGTAGCCAGGCTGTTCCTTTATTAAGGGTTTCTGTATTCATTAACTTTGGATGGAATACAACATGGAAAAAATCATAGTGACTCCAGTCCTTATCAAAAATTCGACCTTCTTTATCAAGGCTATCAAATAGAAGAGTGCCGGGAAATGGTGTTAAACGTGTTGATTGCAGAACATCTACATTTGAATTCAAAAGAAAGTCAAGCGTATTTTCAAAAACATCAGGTCCGTCTTCATCGCTTCCAAAAACAAAACCTCCGCAAATTGCGATGCCGGCTTTATGAATCTTTTTTACAACCTGCAGGTAATCTCTTTTTCGGTTGCAGTGTTTGCTATAATCATTCAATGTATTTTCCGATAGCGATTCAAATCCAATAAATAATCCACTGCATCCACTTTTTGCAGCCAAATCGAGTAATTCGTTGTCTTCTGCAATTCCAATTCCACATTGACTGAACCATTTCTTTTTTAATGGAATCATTGCCTTGAAAAGTTCTTTTGCATATTCACTGTTCAAAATAATATTGTCGTCCATGAAAAGAACATATTTTCCTAAATTTCTTAGCTCATCAATTACGTTTTCTATCGGTCTTGTCCGTATTTTATATCGATTGAAAGCAGCTACCGAGCAAAATTTGCAATGATGTATGCATCCACGTGTTGCTTGCAATGCATTTGTAGTAACGTAAGAATTGTTTTTTAGTAATTTTCTGTTAAGCTTTGGGAGCTCGGTAAGATTGACCAATTCATTTTTATAAAACTTTTGAAGTTTTCCGTTTTGAAAGTCAGCTATCATCTTTGGAACATTGTACTCTGCTTCTCCTATGCAAATAGAATTAGCATGCTTTATTGCTTCTTCAGGCATAAACGAGGGATGATAACCTCCAAAAATTACAGTTTTTCCTTTCGATCTGAAAATGTCGCCAATTTCGTAAGCTCGGGGAGCGTTGTAGGTCATAAATGAGATGCCAATAATATCGGCATCTGTTTCAAAATCTATGCATTCAACGTCTTCATCTATTATTGTAGTGCTTACATTTGTTGGCATTGAGGCTGCCACATAAAGGCTGGGAAGCATAGAAAAACGAAACATGTGCGAATTTATCGGCTTTTGGTTTTTTTTTACACGCCAAAGTGGTGAAGTGGGGTTGATAAGAACGAACTTTAAAGGTTTGTCTCCTATTCCCATGGTATTCGACTTTCCGATTTTACCTGGACTTTTTATACTCCTTTTTTTAGTAAAATCCGTGGTTACCTATAAAGTTACGGCTTTTGAATCAATAAATGATAAAAGTGTGCGGTTAAACTATTACGGAAATAGACTCTTATTTTTCTGGTTGTCGAATTAATTTGTAAGAAAATCCTTCTTCTTTGTCGCCCATAATCCGGATTAAAATTTCATTTTCCGAGATCTTTTCATATTGGATTTTCTTAGGAAAGTCATGCTGTGCATTTTCAAATGAAAAACAGCTCTTAACGTTTGTATTTAGGGTAAATGAAACTGTTTTTCCTTCGTTTTGGTCAGGAACGGTGGCTTGGTAAACAATTTTGTTGTTTTTTAATTTTAATCTGAGTGTTTCCTTTATTTCCTTTTGTCCGTTAATAATATCATAGGTATTTCCCTTAGGTTGCCATTTTTGTTTAACATCCAGAATTCATAGGTTTCTTTACCTTCTGCTTTACATTCGCCTTTCAGAAATTCAAAATCCGACAGATTTGTATTTTGTTGAAAAGTCAGAAACAGAATATTTATAATAATTGAAGTAAATTTCATTAGCAAGATATAATTGTAATATTGTTATGGCTATGCATTCAAATTAGAAAATCCGGCACTAAATCCGGCAAATAATCCAACAATTACCATAACAATAATTGCAACAATATAAAGGCAGAAGGATACAATCATAAAAATGCCAATAAAGCGATAGTGAGCCTTTAGATTCTTAAATGCCGACGCAAGCAAATCCTGATTTCCAGAATTTATGGCCTTGTTAATATGGCTTGAGAAACGAAATAAATACAATAATGGCAAAAAGTAAACGGCAGCAACTACAAAATAAATTATTCCAAATAAAAAAGGAGGAAATGGAAACGGGTTATCATCTATCATGGGTAAAAATGACAAAACAATACTCATCATAAAACCGGCAAACACCATAAGTCCCATGAAAACAAAACCAAGAATGGCAAGAAACTTACTCCAGTTTCCGGCGCTAAGTAAAATTTTGTTGATGTCTTCGTTTAATTCAAGATATTTTTTTTCTGTTGACTCGGTTTGTGCAACTGGGTTATTTTCAATTTCCATGGTAAATATTTTTATGGTTGGTTCGTTAATTTGTGCTAAAATTAATCAAAAAACAGGTCATGTTGGGAACCGGAGGCAAATTCTTGTTGAATTAAAACTGAATTCAATTTTTATATTGTCAATCGTAATTTATTCGGCAGATTTGTAAATAGGTAGTATAAATATTCGTTATTTTTTTCGTTCAATTTAAAACTCAGGCTAAAATGGAAACCTATATTGCAATACTTCGTGGAGTTAATGTGGGAGGCAAAACTCTAAAAATGGCCGATTTAAGAACAAAGATTGAAAGGCTGGGATTTGAAAATGTTAGTACTTACATTCAAAGTGGAAATGTTTTTTTTCAGGCTAGAATGGAAGCCAAAGAGGTTTTGGAACAAAAAATAAAAGCACTTATCCTGTCCGATTTAAATCTTGATGTTTCTGTTATTGTTCTTACTCCAAAAAAGCTGGAAGAAATTATTAATGCAAATCCGTATTTAAGCGATTCAAAAAAAGATAGAGCATTTATGCACGTAACCTTTTTGCAAACAGTGCCTGGAAATTATAATGTGGAATCAATTCAGGATAAAAGAATGGGTAATGAAGAAATTGTATTTACCGATGAAGCAGTTTATTTGTATTGTCCGAACGGTTACGGAACTTCAAAACTAACCAACAATTTATTTGAAAGTAAAATGAAAGTTGCTGCAACTACACGCAATTGGAAAACGACATTGAAATTGTTGGAATTGGCAAAGAATATCTCATAATATTTAACTGAAAAAATAATAGGTAATTTTGAAAGAAAAGGAAAATGACTGAATATCTAACTTTTTCGCTAACCGTATTCACCGGTTTTTTTGCTGTTATGAATCCGATTGCAAATACTCCCATCTTTCTGGGAATTGTTGATGGTGAAACTAAATCAACGAAATTAAAAATTGCAAAAACTGCTACCGTTACAGCTTTTGTTATTGTGGCAATATTTGTTATTCTCGGAAAATATATTTTTGAATTGTTTGGTATTACCATACCGGCATTTAAAATAACCGGGGGTATTCTAATTTTTTATATTGGTTTTGAGATGCTGATGTCTAAAAAATCAAAAGTGCACAACACCCAAAATAATGACGATATAAGCTCAATTGCCATTTCTCCGTTGGCAATTCCAATTTTGGCTGGTCCCGGAACAATTGTAACAGCAATGAATTTTGTAACGAAAGGTGATTTTATTCATATCGCTATCGTAATTGTTTTATTCGCCTTCATTGTATATTTAACTTACATCGCATTTACTTTGAGCGACAAGATTGTTGATAGAGTGGGGCAGAACCTGATTGCGGTAATTGGAAAAATTATGGGATTGATATTAGCGATTATCGGAACGGGAATGGTTATAGAAGGCGTAAAATTAGGTTTTAAAGTCTAGCAACCCAGATGAAATTTTTAATCTTGATTATTTGTTATCGAAACAACATCAACAGTTTATTAAAATCTTATTGATTCCCGGACACAAATGAACAACCAAAAACTTATTTAAACAACAACTGCATTTTGCAATTCAGAAAAAAAAGTCAATTGTAATTTATTGTTAATACAAAATTACATTCCCGTATTTATTACTCATAAAAGCTGGAGATTGTAACATGTGTTACAAAGTGCCAAAACTCACTGAATTTATTTTACCCCGTGAAATGGAAATAATAACTTAAAATAAATTGAAATGAGCATGTTTTGTTATCAATGCCAGGAGGCAGCAAAGGGTATCGGATGTACTATTGCCGGTGTGTGTGGGAAGAAGGATAGTACTGCAAATCTTCAGGATTTATTAATTTATGTTTCAAAGGGTGTTTCCCTGTTTGCAGGAATTGCTCGTGAAAACTCAGTGACGATATCAAAAGCCGACAAATTTGTGTTTGAAGCGTTATTCACAACAATTACTAACGCCAATTTCGATGATTCTAAAATTATTTCAAAAATAAAGGAAGGCATTCAGGTTCGTAACGAGCTTAAACAGGAGTTAATTGAAAAAGGTGTTCAGATACCTGCTAATTTACCGGCTAACGCAAGCTGGACTGAAAACGACGACGAAGTTATTGAAGCTAAAAGCAGGTTGGTGGGCATTTTAACCGAGCCGGATGAAGATGTCCGTTCGCTGAAAGAGCTATTAACTTATGGAGTGAAAGGAATGGCTGCATATGCCGAGCATGCTTTCAACTTAGGTTATAGCGACGATCGTGTTTTTGCGTTTATGCACAAAGCATTGATTGCCACAACTAAAACCAATATTTCGGTGGATGAACTGGTTGCATTAACGCTGGAGTGCGGAGAATATGGCGTTAATGTAATGGCCCTGCTCGATAAAGCAAATACAGAAAGCTACGGAAACCCTGAAATTACAAAAGTAAATATTGGTGTGCGTAATAATCCGGCAATTTTAATTAGTGGTCATGATTTAAAAGACATGGAAGAACTGTTGAAACAGACTGACGGCACCGGCGTTGATGTTTATACACACAGCGAAATGTTGCCTGCGCACTATTACCCGGCATTTAAAAAGTACAAACATTTTGTAGGAAATTATGGAAATGCCTGGTGGAAACAAAAAGAAGAATTTGAAACCTTTAATGGCCCGATTTTATTTACCACCAACTGTATTGTCCCTCCAAAAGATAGTTATAAAGACAGAGTTTATACTACAGGAGCCTCCGGTTTTGAAGATTGTGTTCATATTGCAGACAGGAAAGACGGACAGCCCAAAGATTTTTCAGTAATTATAGAACATGCAAAAAAGTTACCTGCGCCTACTGAAATCGAAACTGGTGAAATTATTGGTGGTTTTGCTCATAACCAGGTATTGCAATTGGCCGATAAAGTTGTTGATGCTGTAAAATCGGGCGCTATAAGTAAATTCGTTGTGATGGCCGGTTGCGACGGCAGGTTAAAAGGCCGTGAATATTATACTGAATTTGCAGAAGAATTGCCACAGGATACTGTTATTCTCACAGCAGGTTGTGCAAAATACCGTTACAATAAATTGCCCCTTGGAGATATTGGCGGAATTCCGCGTGTGCTTGATGCAGGCCAGTGTAACGATTCATATTCGCTGGCTGTAACGGCACTGAAATTAAAAGAAGTTTTTGGTTTAAATGATATCAACGAATTGCCTATTGCTTACAACATTGCATGGTATGAGCAAAAGGCGGTTATTGTTTTGTTGGCATTACTTTATCTTGGTGTTAAAAATATACACCTGGGACCAACGTTACCCGCTTTCCTTTCGCCAAATGTGGCTAAGGTTTTGGTTGAGAATTTTGGGATAGCTGGAATTGGAACTGTTAAGGAAGATTTGGAACTACATTTAGCATAGCATTTAACAAAAAACGCTGCAGGTTGGTTTACCGCAGCGTTTTTGTTTTTTATCTGAATTCTGATTTTATGCTGTTTTCCGGTATCTCCAAATTGCAAGACTCAAAAAGGTAAATCCCAAAACCAATAATGAAACTAATTCTTCCAATAAATCCCTGAATCCGGAGCCTTTCAGAACAACCATCCGCATAATTCGCATAAAATAATAAATCGGGTTTAAACGGTCGATTTCCTGAGCCCAATGCGGCATACTTTCAACAGGGGTAAAAATTCCGCCCATTAAAATAAACAGCATCATAAAAAAGAAACTCATAAACATAACCTGCTGCTGGGTCTCGGTAATGGTGGAAATTAACAATCCAAGACCAAGTACACTAAGCAGATAAACACTGGCCAGTCCAAACAGAACCCATAAACTGCCAACAATGGGAAGATCGAAAATTATCCATGCGATAAGCAGCCCGAAAGAGAGGTCGAATAAAGCGATTACCCAGAAGGGGATTAATTTTCCGAGAATAAACTGGTATTTTTTTATAGGTGTAACATTGAGTTGTTCAATTGTTCCGATTTCCTTCTCGCGCACGAGGTTCATCCCCGATAAAAACATACCAATTATGGTGACGAGTACCGCAAGGATTCCGGGCGCCATATACCATTTATAATCTAATTCGGGATTATACCAGTAGTTTTCTGCGATATTAACTTCGCTTGGGGGCGTAAATTTGGGTATCCCTTTCCACTCCGAAATCAGTTTTTTGTTGTAATCACCGATAATTTGAGAGGAATAACCATAAATAAGCTGTGCCGAATTTCCATCGATAGCATTAATTAATAACTGAATTTGTGCTTTGTCGTCACGAATCAGGTGCTTTTCCATTTGGGGCGGGATAACCAGAACCACATCGGCATCTTCACTTAAAAGCATTTGCTCGCCCTGGTTTTCATCCCAAACAGCTTGCTTTACATTGTAAAATGGAATGGCATCAAATTTGGCAATTAGCTCACGCGATGTTCCCGAAAGATCGTGATCAACCACCACCATATCGATTCGTTTCATGTCAAAAGTGGCAGCAAATACAAGCAAAAGCATTTGCAGCAACGGAACGCCAAATATCATCGGAAGCATGGTTTTGTTCCTGAATATTTGCCGGAATTCTTTTTGTAGTATGTATTTTAATGTTTTCATTTTTTATCCTCTTTTTTTATAATTGTCATTTCGACGAGTATGCGAGGAGAAATCTTTTACTCTGAAACAGATTTCTCACTTCGTTCGAAATGACAGGAATTCACAGCTATTCTAAACGTATCTTAAACTTCTTCACACTCACTGCAATAAAAAATAGTGTCATCCCAATTAAAATCAGAGTTTCTTTCCAGATGTACAGAATTCCAACTCCTTTCAACATTATTGTCCGTAAAATAGTTACGAAATACCGGGCTGGCATTAAATGACTCAGTACCTGTAATACAACCGGCATGTTTTCAATTGGATAAATAAATCCGGAAAGTATAATTGTTGGCAGCATCAGTGCAATCATCGAGATAAACATGGCAACCATTTGGTTTTTCGCAATGGTAGAGATTAAAATTCCCAAACAAAGCGCCATCATGATAAACAAAACGGTTTCGAGCATGAGCAAAATGAAACTTCCGGTGATGGGAACACCAAAAAGAAAATGCCCGATAAAAATGATGACAAAAGCATTGATGATGGACAAAATCAAATAGGGGAGTACTTTCCCTACAATAATCTGGACCGGTTTTAATGGTGACACCAGAAGAATTTCCATGGTTCCCAGTTCTTTTTCGCGGGTAATGGAAATCGATGTCATCATGGCCGAAATAAGCATCAGGATTAAAACCATGGTACCAGGTACAAACATGTTGGCGCTTTTCATTTCCTCGTTGAAATACATGCGTGGTTCAGTTGTAATTTCCAGTGGTATTTCCAGGTTTGGATACATTTTCTTTATATAGTCGTTTACAATTCCCTTGGTGTAAGAAATAACCAGCCGGGCCATATTGGGGTCTGATGCATCGGCGATAAGCTGCATGTTAGCCGAGCCTTCCTTTATTAATTTTTCGCCAAAACCAGATTCAAATACAATCACTTCTTTTGCTTTCCCTTTTCTGAAAATATCATCTACATCGTTGATGTTTTCAATGTTTTCATCTAAAAGAAAATAGCCTGAAGAAAGAATTTTATTGGTAATTTCCTGTGTGGTTGCATCTTTTGCCTGGTCGTAAATGGCAATATGAACATCGTAAATTTCGCTTTTGATTACGGTTCCAAAAATCAAAAGCTGGGCAATCGGAATCCCAAAAAGAATTATCATCGTTCGCGGATCACGGAAGATGTGAAAGAATTCCTTGCGTATAAAAGAAAGTAATTGAGCCATTAGTCGTTAGTATTTAGTTTATACTTTTTTGTAAACCTGTAATCATTTTTTGAATTTCGTTTAGCTCTGAAATCAATTCTTCAAAAATGTTTTGTTTTATATATTTAAGATTAGATGAAATTATGAGTTGAGTCTCTAACTCAAACGATGAACCTTTTGCAATATCTAAAAAATGAGAGAACTCTTTTTTCGAACCCCTGCCAGCACCTTCTGCAATATTTGAAGGTATTGAGACTGCACATCTTCTTATTTGCGAAGTAATTCCATAATATTCTTCTTTTGGGTATTCAGAAGTTTGTGAGTAAATTTTTGTTACTAGTTGAATCGCTTTTTGCCATACATTTAATTCTTTGAACTTATTCATTATTCTTGCTATTGGTTAAACATTTATATTTAGTAGTAAATATTTATCATTTTTAACACACTAATTATTTTCTACTTAATACTAACTACTAATCACTATCGTGCTATTTGTAAAAAAACTCCATCCATATCTTTTGCTTTGTAGGTTTCTTTTAGTTTTGCCGGCGTATCAAGCGCCACAATTTTCCCGGCATCCATAATTGAAACGCGGTCGCAATATTCGGCTTCATCCATGTAGTGCGTGGTTACAAAAACGGTGATTCCGTTGTGAGCCGCTTCGTAGATGAGGTCCCAGAATTTTCGCCGGGTAATGGGGTCAACTCCGCCGGTTGGTTCATCTAAAAAAACAACTCTGGGGTCGTGAAAAATGGCGACGGAAAAGGCCAGTTTTTGTTTCCAACCTAAAGGCAATCCGCCAATGAGTTTGTTTTTTGCGCTTGTAAGTTCCAGTTTTTCAAGTAACTCGGCTTCCTTTTCCAATCGTTTTTTACGCGGAATACCGTAAATGCCTGCATAAAGCCTGATGTTTTCAGAAATGGTTAAATCTTCATACAGCGAAAACTTTTGGCTCATGTAACCAATGTTCTTTTTGATTTCTTCGGTCTCTTTATAAATATCAAATCCAGCAACATTCATTTCCCCCGAAGTTGGAGTTGAAAGTCCACACAGAATTCGCATGGCAGTTGTTTTTCCTGCGCCATTGGCACCCAGGAAACCGAATATTTCACCTTTGTAAACATCAAAAGTAAGGTTATCGTTGGCAACAAAATTCCCAAACTTCTTTACCATGTTTTTTACTGTGATTATTTTTTCCATTCTTTCTTCGTATTTAGTCTCAGTTATTATTCTTTCCGTTTTCTACTGAAAACTGTGACTCGTGACTGTTCCCTGCGACTTTTTAAAACTACTCCTGCATCAAATTCATAAATACATCTTCAATTCCCGGGTGAATTTCTTCAACCACAATGTTTTTATGCTTTTGCTTATCGAGATAATAATCCAGTTCGCTGGTTTCCACGTCATCATCAATGCCGGTGAAATGCACAAACTGGCCGAATGCGTAAACTGATTCTGCTTTTTCATAAGCCCGTAAATCATTTACCAAACGGTAGATTTCGTCGGTTTTTACCTGGATGATTTTCCGGGGAAACTTTTCTGTAATTCTTTTGGGTGAATCAATGTCGAGAATTTGTCCTTTTTGAATCAGTGCAACCCGGTCGCAAAGGTCGGCTTCGTCCATGTAAGGCGTTGAAACCATTATTGTTATCCCTTTTTTCTGCAGGTTCTTTAACATTTCCCAGAATTCCTTTCTCGAAACAGCATCAACTCCTGTGGTTGGTTCATCGAGCATAAGGATTTTGGGTTTGTGAATCAGCGCACACGACAAAGCCAGTTTTTGCTTCATTCCGCCCGAAAGCTTTCCGGCACGACGGTTTCTAAACGGTTCAATCTGGTAGTAGATGTCTTTAATTAAATCATAATTTTCTTCTACCGTTGTTCCGAAAACTGTGGCAAAAAAGTTCAGGTTTTCTTCTACACTTAAATCCTGGTAGAGTGAAAATTTCCCCGGCATGTATCCAACAATGTGCCTGATTTTTTTGAAATCTTTAACCACATCCAGTCCGTTCATTTTAGCTTGGCCGGAATCGGGGAGGAGCAAAGTCATTAAAATTCGCATCAGTGTTGTTTTTCCCGCGCCATCAGGACCAATTAACCCGAAAAGTTCGCCTTCGTCTACCTCAAGTGAGATGTTTTTTAAGGCCTGAGTTTCGTTGTAGGATTTTGATATGTCTTTTATTTCTATCATTTTTTTAATCGGTAATTAGTGATCAGTATTCAGTGTTCGGTGATCAGAATACTTTGCTACTACCATATTTTTCGGGGTTAAGAATCATGTAATTAAGTAGTTCTCCTATTTCATCACTTTCTGATGTTAGTCTTTGATGTATTTCTATTTCAATATACTTACAGGCAAGGGCAAAATCCAGCCAGACTAAAGTTTCACTATTTTCTCCATCTGAGTCAGAAAGCTTACTTATAAAATGTTTTGGATATTGTCTTTTTCTGTATGCTTCAGCAATATTTCCGCAGATCGATCTTAAAGAGCGTCTAATCTGGTCCGTTAGTGAATATTTTTCTTCTTTGGGAAAGGTTTTTGATATTTCAAAAATCCTCATCGCCAGTTTAAAAGCTTTCTGATATACAATTAGTTCTTTAAAATCCATAATTTGAAAATTTTATTGAAAATCATTTTAACTGCAAACTGCGACTGATCACTGCGACTGAACACTGCAACTGCTCACTCCCAACTCACTTCCCCCGGCATGCCAATCTTGAGTGTTCCATCGTTTTTAACCGCTACTTTCACTGCATAAACTAATTTTACCCGTTCTTCTTTGGTTTGAATAATTTTGGGTGTGAATTCGGCCTCCGACGAAATCCAGGTAACTTTTCCCTGTAATGACTGGTTTTCAGTTTCGTTTTTGTCGATAATAACATTCAGCTGCTGCCCGATTTTTACATTTGGAAGTTGTGCCCCGCTTACATAAACTTTCAAATTAAGTTCATCGAGATTGGCAATTTTGAACATTGCTTTTCCTGGTGTTGTAAGCTCTCCCTGTTCGGCATAAGTTTCAAGAACGGTTCCCGAAGTGGGCGATTTTACAGTGCAGCGACTCTTCTGGTCAATAATAATGGCGCGTTGTGCATTCAAAACTTCAAGCTCTTTGTTTACCGAAGTAAATTGGGTTTGTGTGCTTGCAATCTGCTTGTCGATTACATCCATTTGCCCGGTAATGTCATCTAATTGCTTTTGGGTTGCGGCTCCATCTTTTAGCATTTTCCGAATTCGGTCTTCGTTAATCTGAAGGTTTTTTTTCTGTTCATTAAAAACGGCAATTTGTGATTGAATAGATTGTCTTTTGGCTTTGACGGCATCTTCCTGCGAATACAACTGTTTTATTTGAAGTGACATCTGAACGGTGTCGATTACAGCAAGTACATTACCTTCATTAATTTTTTGTCCTTTTTCCGCATTGAATTCCAGTATTTTTCCTCCGGTTTCCGCCGAAACGATAACATCGTCGGTTTCGAAATTTCCGTAAGCATCCGAACTTTCACCATTGTTTTTACAGGCAAATGCCGAAATGGCGAGAATGGTTATAAACAGAATTTTTTTCATGGTATTATTTTTTTCTATTTGATTAATTCAGGTTCTTGCCCATAATGAGGCTGTATTTTTCGTTGGCTTCTTCCAGTTGAATCTGATGAAGTTCCAGATTTAATTTTGCCAGCGTTTCCGCCTGAACTTCCTGGATATAATCCGATGCCGTAATTACATCGTTTTCGAGTTTTGAAGAAGCCGATTTTGCAATTTCTGAACGCAACGAAACCATTTCCTGGTCGGTTTTCAGCAGATCTTCCAACTGCGAGATTTGCGATTTTTGCTGAACTAGCAATACGTCAATATTCTGCCTGAAAGTTTGTTCACCGGTTTTTAGCATGTCTTGTTGCAGACTCAAGACCTGTTTCTGACGAGCTGTATTTTTCCAGTTGAAGGCATTCCATGAAATTCCTGCTCCAACCAGGTACCACGAGTCAAAATTTTCGCTAAGCATGTTTAACCCCGGACGTCCGTAACCCGCCTGACCAAAACCAAATATTTTAGGATTCCGGGTTTTTTGTAGCAGCTCTTTCTGTTTTTCGAGTGCGCCGGACTGACTTGCAAATAGTTGTAATTCGGGTCGATGGAGTTCTGTTGCCTGAATTTGCTTTTCAGAATAAATGAATTGTGAATTTTCATCCAAATTTTTTCCGGTTAAAACGGAAAGCATCTGAATTGCAGCAATTTTTCCCGATTTCAGCTTTATTTTGTTCTGCTCCAGATTTAGAATTTCAGCTTTTATTACTGAAGCAGTTGCTTTTTCAACCACGCCATTTGCGATTCCCGATTCGGTTGTTTTTAACCGTTCTTCCAATACTTTTTTCTGGGCGTTAACCACTTCAATTTGTTTGTCAACAACCAGTAAGGTGAAAAATGCCATCGAAACCTGATCGTTTAATTTGTAGATTTCAATTTCAAGCTGGTTCAGATTATTCTGTAAAACTGCATCTTCCAATTGCGAATTAATTCCGGAAATTCCACCATCCCAGATGGTTTGCCGGAATTCAGCATAAGCTTTATACTGGTCTTTTGCCACTGTCGGAATAGTAATTCCGGGAACCGAGATATTTATGCCGGTTACATCTGACTGGTAGGTAGCTTGTCCGTTTAACGTAACCTGCGGATAATAACTTGTTTTAATATTTTCCTTTTTCAAAGCCGAAATTTCACTCCAGAGTTCGTTTTGTTTCAGGTTGGGGTAGTTTTCTCTTGCCCAATGATAACAGGAATCTATTGTTATATTTTGCTGTCCAAAAACCATTTGAACCGGCAAGAATAGGATAATCAATAATTTTCTCATTTTATTAAAATTGAGTTTAATATGAATTCTTTAACTGTTGTTTTCCTGTTCTCGATAAACTTGTTATAAGCGTTTTTGTCGTTATCAAAAAACATGATAGTCATTAGCGGTTTGGCAGCAATCGGGAAAATGCTCAGTCCTAAAATGTTGATAAGTAGGTCGCATGGATCCATTTTTCTTATTTTTCCTGCTTCCATCTCTTTTTCGAACATTCTGAAAATTTCTTCTGGTTTAGCACCACCGTTTTTGATTATGGAAGCTAAAAATTCAGGATTCCTGTTCATTTCTTTTAAAATGAATGTGGGAAGGAATGGATTTCTTTGCAGCAAGTCGATATAAGTTTCAAGGAAGGCACCTAGTTTCTCTTCCAAAGGAAGTTCGGATTGAACCATGGCCATGAGATTGGGGAAGATCTGGGAGAAAACCTTCTTGAAAATAGCGTTGAATAGTTTTTCTTTTGTTCTGAAATAATAGTGAAGCAAGGCTTTGTTAATTCCGGCTTCATCTGCAATTTCCTGCATTCGTGCACCATCCATGCCTTTTTCGATAAAAACGGTTTGGGCCGCATTTAAAATTTTCTCTTCGGTATTGTCTTTTTTTATTTCATTCATTTTACCAGATGATTTAACTGTTTGATTTAACCAACTGGTCAAAATTAAAGTAATTAAAAATATTAGCCAAATAATTTAACCGAAAAATTTAACCAAATGGTTAAAAATGATTTTTGCTTTATCTTGCCAATAATTATGTTTTCCGAAAAAAAATGAATTCTGTTTTGCTTTAGGTTTACTTCTTTTTGATTTTAAAAGCTATATCTTGCTGAGGTTGTATGAGTTTTGGAACTTCAGTTTCCAATAATCCATTTCTAGATTCAGCTTCTTCAGATGTAATAATTTCTCCATTCCAGGTATTGTACCAGGTAAATGTATATTTCCCGTTTGCTGAATTTTCAATAGAAATTTTTATCCCCGAGCAATTTTCGGAAACGTAGGAACGCAGCCAGCCAAAAGCCACTTTACCCGAACTCATAACAAAAATATCACTGTTTCTTGCATTTGCAGAAGCAGGCTGAAACGGCAGGTTTGCAAAATCAATATCAGTTACAAAGTTGGAAAGATGCTGGAGGCTTTGCCAGTCCAGTTCATTCAAAACGGGGTAGTCCCACCAAACCGGAATTCCGGCCAGTCCGTTGGTTAAAGAAGCCCATATTTGGTTGTGATAGGAAATATGATATTCCTGTTCCGATGGCTTAAAATAAGCGAGGTCGGCCCCAGCTTCACCAAAAATGGCGGGTTTATCAAAAACATCCCAGAAACGTTTGGTTGCCCAGGCATAGTTGTACATGGCACTACGCATTTTATCATCGGGATATTTCATCGGCCAGCCCTGTGCCGGGTACATGTGAATATTCGGAACATCATTTCTTTCGTAAAGCGGTTCGCGGTATTCCGTAAAACCGCCGCTAAACGAAGCTGTCATTGGGTGTTGGTATGGATCATTTTCTTTGAAATAGTTCCAGCACTTTTCAACCCAGTTGTAACATTCCTCATATCGTCCGGCTGCCCAGCCATCGGTTCCGTTCATTTCATTAATCAGTTCCCAAATTCCCCAACTTCTGCTGTGCGCAAAGCGGGCAATCATATATCTGTACTTTCTTTTCTGGTATTCCCAAACCAAAGAATCGCTATAAACGTCTTTTACATCGACAAGCTGATTGTACGGATTTTGTTTCCACTGCGCCGCCCAAACCGTTTTGGAAAACAAATCGTGAGGCCAGATGGCATACATGATTTTAATATCGTCTTTTTCGAGAATTGAAAGCAGAGAATCGAGCCGGCCCAGTTTTTCCTGGTTGTATATTCCAAGCTCCTGTTCAATTAAACCGTGGCCGTTTACAAAACCACCGTAAGTTATGTCCCATATAGCGAACAGGTTAGCGTTGTATTTTACAAATGTGTCAAAACGTTGTTGGTCGTTTTGCCAGGGAGAATAAACTCCAATGGCATAATACGAAGTTCCGTCATCGTGCTGAAAATAATGAGGATTTTGGGTTGCCGGTTTTATCCATCCGTGGTGTTCTGAATTTATCGCTGTAAAAGAAAAAACTTCAGATTCTCCTGTTTTTCCTCCATCTTTTACAAAAATCTGATATTTGTATTCCCCTTTTTCGTTGGGTGAAAACCTGATTTTCCATTGATCCATGTTTTGATAATCGTCGTAGAACCCGTTTATTTTAATCTTTTTGCCTGAAGGAGTTGTGAAAATTGAATAAACATCAATATCTGCAGGGTCATATGGATTTTCAATCTCAACATCTTTTAAGTTAATCCAAACTTCGAATTTCTCGTATTTTTTAATTGTTTCAGAATTTGTTTTTACTATAGTAATCACCGGATTTACATCTTCTGAAATGGATTTAGCCATGTTTGAGGAAGAGTATCCTTCAAGAGTTATGGTAATAATAAATGCAGATAAAAATACTTTTGCTATTAATTGAGTGTGAATAGGAAAATGTCGAGAAAAACAGAAATGTTTTTTCATTTTATTAGGTTTAATATTGATTAATCAAGGTATCGAATACAAGTCTAAAAATAAATCAAATTGTTAGATTCTTGAGGGTTCTTTCAGTTTAAAAAAATGTTTTACCTTTATTTCTGTTAAAACTGAATCAATTAAAATTTAAAAAACTTTGAAAATGCGTTTACTTCAGATCTCCTCAAAAATCCTGCTTTTTGTAATATCTCTTGCATTGTTTTCATGCGGTTCGAAATCAAAGTCTCAAAAGGCTGAAGAAAAGTCTGCAAATGAAAACTGGATACAGTTATTTAACGGAAAAGATTTAAATGACTGGCAAATTAAGTTTAAGGGTTATGAACTGGGGTATAACTTCAATAATACATTTAGGGTTGAAGACGGGCTGTTGCGGGTTCGTTACGATAATTGGGATGATTGGGGTGGACAATTCGGACACATTTTTTATAAAGGGGAATTTTCGCATTATAAACTGCGGGTAGAATACCGTTTTGTGGATGAACAGGTAAAAGGAGGTCCGGGCTGGGCTTATCGGAATAACGGGTTGATGATTCACGGACAAAGTGCAGAATCGATGGATCTGGATCAGGATTTTCCTACCTCAATTGAAGTACAGTTATTGGGCGGCAGTGGAAATGGAGAACGCTCCACATTAAATCTTTGTACCCCCGGAACAAACGTTGTGATGGATGGGAAATTAATAGAACAGCACTGCATTAATTCTAAATCAAAAACTTATAACGGGGACCAATGGGTTACAGCAGAAGTTGAAGTTCACGGAGGTGAAATAATTCGCCATTTTGTTGATGGAGAGGAAGTAATGCATTACGAAAAACCACAGCTTGATCCGCGTGATGCAACTTATGAAAAGCTTTTGCCGGCAGATGGAAATAAAATAATTTCAAAAGGTACAATCTCGTTGCAGGCAGAAAGTGCACCTACTGATTTCAGAAAAATAGAATTACTTATATTGCAAGAATAACAGCAGTATAATTACCATATCAAGCCATTTTTTGTTGCTCGTAACATTTCGAAGACAAGAACTTTAGTTTTTGACTAGCAAGTATAATCTGTGATGTTTCACATCAACTTTGCTGTTTTTCTTTTCGATTGGCAAAATTTAACGCTACCAGAGAAATAGCGATTATTGTCATGCCTAAAATCGAAATAAAATCGGGTTTTTCGTTGGTTAAAATAATCCAGCTTAAAACTGCTCCCGAAACCGGAATCAGGAACTTCCATGCATTTAATTGTGAAACTTTAACGCCTGGTCGTTTTAGCAATGCATACCAAATGGTAAATGCCGCCGCCGAAAGGAAACTTAACCAACCCAAAGCCACATAATATTTTGCGGGGAAAGGCCCCCAAAACATTCCTTCTTTAGGAATTGAAACCATAAAAAGCATGATTCCTCCAATGACCAATGAAGTGGAACTTAGTACAACAGGCGAAATCTTTCCGGAATTTTTTGATATAATAACATTGGCATAGCCTGAAACCAGATTATTTAACAAAAGCAACGCAATACCCAAAAACTCCAGGTTCCCTTTCATTTCTAATTTTGAACGGCCCAACGTAATAATCACAATTCCGGCAACACCTATCAAAATACTGCCGGTTTTGAGTGGTGTTAACTTGTCGTTGTGAAATGAAAAATGGGAAACGATAGCGACGAAAAGCGGGGAGGAACCAATAATCATTGCAGCAAGTGCACTGGGAACCATGGTTAATCCACTGTAAAATAAAGCATACTGTGCGAAAATCTGAATCGCGGCAATCAAAAAAGCAAATTTCCAGTTGTTTACAAATTCTTTCCAGTATTGCAGTGGCTTACCAAAATAAATGAAAATAAGGATACCGGAAATAAAAAACCGAATTCCTGCAAAATGAAAAGGGCTTTGATATTCCAAGCCGATTTTGACCCCGACAAATGCAGTTGACCATAACCAACAGGCCAGAATTGCCAGAAATGTAGTGCTTTTAAATGTGTTTTTCATGTTTACCAAAAAGGAGAACAAAGGAACGAAAAATACAGGACTAATGTCAAAAATTTAAAATTGGAACATAAAGTCTTAAAATTCAACGATACTATTAATCTCTATTATGTTATTTTAAATTGTTTTGAAAAATTTAAGCTATACCAAAATTAAAAGAACTAATTTGCGACTTCAAAATTAAGGCATGGAAAAACAAATTATAAGCAGCTACGAAGAGTTTGAGTCGTTTTTAGGAAAAGACATCGGTATATCGGATTATATTACCATCACGCAGGAGCAGATTAACAAATTTGCTGATGCTACAATGGATCATCAATGGATTCATACCGATCCGGAGAGAGCTGCTAACGAATCGCCATTTAAAAGTACAATAGCTCATGGTTATCTAACACTATCGATGCTTACCTATCTGTGGTATAGTGCAGTGGAAGTTCGAAATGTGAAAATGATCGTTAATTATGGAATTGAAAGCCTGAAGTTTCAGCAACCCGTTTTGGTGAATGATAGAATAAGAGCGCGTGTAAGTTTGAAAGACATTAAAAACCTTCGTGGAGTAACGAAAGTACAAGTGAAAATTATTGTGGAAATTGAAGGACAGAGAAAACCTGCTTACGATGCATTAGTTAATTTTCTTTATCATTTCGAATAAGATATTGATTTTTCAGGTTTTTACCATCTCCTTTCTGCATACTTACATTTATTTTGAAAACGTGTTTTTTGTATCTTCGGAATTCGTAAAAACCTTATTATGGAATCTATTTCCCACATTCTTGAAACAACGGAAATAACCTGGCAATCTGCGTTAATTAGAATTCTTGTAAGTTTTGCAATTGGCGCAATTGTAGGTATTGAGCGAGAAACGCATAACCAGCCAGCTGGTTTAAGAACCCATATTTTAATCAGTATTGGTTCAACCATTGCAATGTTGGTTTCTATTTATATTCCACAAACATTTACTCAATTTCAAAATGGCGATCCCGGAAGAATTGCAGCACAGGTGGTTTCTGGTATTGGATTTTTGGGTGCTGGAGCTATCCTAAAGTTTGGAGGTAATGTTAAAGGCCTTACAACTGCTGCCTCAATTTGGGCAATGGCGGCGTTGGGGCTTGCCGTTGGTGCCGGAATGTATTTAATTGGTTTTATCGGGTTAAGTGTTATTCTTTTTGCGTTGGTGGTTATGGATATTTTTGAAAAAAAGATATTTAAAGAACGAACACCCCGAAAGATTGAAATTGTTGTAAGAAAGAAAAATTCAAATATTGCAACTTTCGTTAAAGAATTGAAAGACTTAAATATAAAAGTGGTTTCTACCGGGTTTGAAAGAAATGTGAATGAGGCAAACGATAAAATAACATTTTTTGTAGAAATATTACGAAAATTCGATGTTCAGAAGATTTCGGAAGCACTGGAAACACAACCAGGGGTGATGTCTATTGCCGTTGAAATTATTGAATAGCAATTTTTGTTTTTGAAGGCAGTTACATAATAGTGTTTCTGCGTCATAATTAAGCTAATAATTGTTTAAGATGGCGAGAAAATCAATTCAAAAGAAATTAATACTATTTCTGATCCTTTTGATGTTCGCAGCTGTTGTTTCAGCTAGTCAAAAATTATCCATTTTAATACCTAGTTCCCTTAATATGGAATCATTATTATTTATCCTGTTTGGGATGGTTTTGGTGGGAATAGCGTTTAACCATAAGAATGCCTTTTACTTTTCAGTATTTGGTGCGCTGACTATCTTGCTTTTCAAAGAATGGATAAATCCGGATTTTAACCTTCTGCACCATATTTTCGGAGATAACAGTATTGCAGAACAGCTTCTTTCAAAAGAGGCGAGGCAGGGCGAATGGCCCATATTAATAAATCTGTTTGGCTTACTTCTGGGCTTTGCAATTCTTGCAAAATATTTTGAAGATTCGGGGGTGCCCGATCTTATTCCTCGCTATCTTCCGTCAGGATGGCTTGGCCCTTTTGTTTTGCTGGTTTTTATTTTCGTTATGTCAACCTTCCTTGATAACATAGCCGCTGCGTTGGTTGGTGGCACTTTAGCGCTTGTTGTATTTCGCCGGAATGTTCACATTGGTTACATAGCAGCAATTGTTGCAGCCAGTAATGCCGGTGGTGCAGGAAGTGTGGTAGGCGATACAACAACAACCATGATGTGGATTGACGGTGTAAATGCCTTTGATGTATTACATGCTTTTATTGCATCGGTTATTGCATTGTTGATATTTGGCTGGTTTGCCTCGCATCAACAGCAAAAACTTTATCCGCTGGTAAAAGCAGATGGGAAAACCAAATACAGAATTAAGTGGGTTAATATGTTGGCAGTTATAACCATACTGATTGGTGCAATTCTTTCAAACATATTTTATGATATGCCTGCTTTAGGCGTTTGGATTGCTATTCTTATTTCAGCATTTTATGCCAAAGTACCTTGGAGCGAACTAAAACATAACATGAGAGGAACTATCTTTTTACTTGGCCTTATTTTTAGTGCTTCCATGATGCCCGTTAACGAACTTCCCACTGCATCGTGGAGTACGGCTTTTGTACTAGGTATTGTTTCTGCCTTTTTCGATAATATTCCACTCACAAAAATTTGTCTGGATCAGGGGCATTACGACTGGGGATTGCTCGCATATGCCGTTGGTTTTGGCGGTTCTATGATGTGGTTTGGTTCGTCTGCGGGAGTTGCTATAACCAACCGGTTTCATCAGGCTCGCGACGTGAAGCTGTGGCTGAAAAACGGGTGGCATGTAATTATTGCCTATGTTGTTGGATTTTTCTTTCTGCTTTTTGTTTTGGGCTGGCGACCTGCCGATAACAAAAAACATAAAGTGGAAAACTGCCCGGTAATTGATTGCCCGTTTAAAAATTCGATGGAGAAATGACCAATTAACTGTTTAGATGTTCCAGTAGTCCATTGCAGCTGTCTTCAAGTAAATCAAGTACCAGCTCGAAGCCTTGTTCTCCACCATAATACGGATCGGGAACTTCTTCATATTTCCAATCTTTTCGAAAGTCGGTCATTTTATGGATTTTTTTTAAATCAATGGGGTTGCGCGCCATATTTCTTAGCGACCGGATGTTTTCGTTGTCCATCCCAATAATATAATCGAAATAATCGAAATCAGATTCCGGATCGAATTTTCGGGAAAGAGAAGTCAGGTTGAACCCTCTTTTAATGGCATGTGCCTGCATTCTTCTGTCGGCAGGTTCGCCCTGGTGCCAACCCGAGGTCCCGGCAGAGTCTATCTCAAATTTTTCACTTAATCCTTTGTCTCTAACAATTCCGGTAAACACTGCTTCTGCACTGGGCGACCGGCAAATATTGCCAAGACAAACAAACAAAATCTTTTTCTTTTCCATTACAATTACCTGTTATTCTTTACTATTCCAGATTTCATAGGATTTTAATGCCTGACCAAGCAACATTTCATATCCGTTTTTTACCGTTGCTCCCCTGGCTTTTCCTTTTGCCATAAACTGGGTAACTTCCGGATTATAAACTAAATCAAAAAGTAAATGTTTATCGGTGATAAATTCGTAAGGAATAGCTGGGAAAGTTTCTGTTTTCGGATAAGTTCCAAGCGGTGTTGCATTAATGATAAGAAGCCTTTCTTCCATCATTTTCTCATCAATATCTTCATAACGAATCTCATTGTCTTTTAACTCTTCAATGGAAGCCGAAATAAATTCAATGCCCAATTTTGTAAGGACGTATTTTAGCGCTTTAGATGCTCCCCCGGTCCCCAAAATCAGCGCTTTTTTGTGATATTCTGTTAGTAGTGGTTTTAATGAGTTTTCAAACCCAAAAGTATCGGTATTAAAACCTTTTAAATAAACTCCTGATGCTGATCGGGAAATTTTTACTGTGTTAACTGCACCGATTTCGCGAGCAGAATCATTTAAATCATCAAGAAAAGAAATTACCTGCTCTTTGTAAGGTATTGTAATATTTAACCCTATAACTTCAGGATTATTGGCTATAATATCCGGGAATCTCTGAATTGTATCAATTTCAAAATTATCGTAAGTTGATTCAATTTTTTCAGTTTCAAATTTTTCAGTAAAAAACCGTTTAGAGAATGAGTGGGTGAGTGGGTACCCGATTAATCCGTATTTCTTCATTTTTAATAAATTTCTGTGTTGGAAATGAAAAGCAGTGATTTTATTTACTTCGATTTTTTTCTTGATTGTAGCGATTTTGTAAAACCCTCAATAAGAAAGATAAGAGAGAATCCTAAAATCCCCAATAATATTGACCACAGAAGTTGTGGATTGTGCCCTGTAATAGTTTCATAGGTGGATGGTAAAATATTTTCCTCCAACAATGGCTTTATTTCACCATGGCGGTCAACAAACGTTTTTGTAATCTCTTTCCATGGCCATACTTTGTTTAATGACCCAACCATAAAACCGGAAAGTAGTGCGATGGTCTGGTTATGGAATTTTTTTAACAGCCACGATAATACATTCGAAAATGTTATGATGCCCAAAGCTGCACCAACCAGGAATGTAAGTAGAATCGTGATTTGCAGATTACTAACCGATTCTAAAATAAATTTATACATTCCGAGCAATACCAGAATAAAACTGCCGGATATGCCGGGCAAAATCATGGCACAAATAGCAATGGCGCCTGAAATAAAAATAAACCAGTAAGTTGTATTGGCTTCGGCAGGTGTTATAACTGTTATGAAATAGGCAATAATAATTCCTGCAATTCCTGCAACTATCACATCAATATTCCATTTTTTTATGGTTTTCGCTACATAAATAGCGGATGCTACAATTAACCCGAAAAAGAAAGACCAAACCAAAATAGGGTGGTGGTCAAGCAAAAATTTCAGTCCTTTTGCCAGCGAAAAAACGCTGATTCCTATCCCCAGCAAAACACTCACCAGAAATGTACCATTAATGGTTGTCCAGAATTCAGAAATTTTTCCACTTAAAAGTAATTTAGCCGCTTTCAAGTTAATCGATTTTATAGAGTTAATTAACTCTTCGTAAATGCCGGTAATAAATGCGATGGTTCCCCCGGAAACTCCTGGTACCACGTCTGCCGCACCCATTCCCATTCCTTTTAAAATCAGTAAGAGGTATTCTTTTGCTGTTCTGTTCATATTAATCCTGGATACTTGTTTATGTAAGTTGGCATCAAAATCTGAATTAGTCAAAAATAGATGCTTGTCTGTTTTTATTTTAAAGGTTAAGTCCTTTCTGCAAATATGCTAAATAATTTTTCATTCGATATAAGAACATCTACTTGCGCTTATGCATTTAACAAAGGCTTTTTTATATTCCATTTTTCAAATTCTCTATTTGAACAGCGCTTTGGCAAAAGAGTTTTGGTGTTCATTACAATTCTTTATCAATAATTTTAAGATTGAGGTCGTTTGTTGTTTTTATTGTTTCTATGAAATCATGAAAATTTCTTTAAAAAAGAAAGAATATTGCCTTTTATGATAAATTATTGTAAATAATTTGTCTTTTATTATGTCAATATGTTCCTGGTGCAGAATTTTTTTGAGTTTTTTGAATGAGTGTTCCATGTAAAGTTCTAGTCTGATAAAATAAAAAGAGAAAATTTGAAAATGACATTATCTATTCCGCCAGCGATGAAAAAATGGAGGGTACAAATATTTGTTGTAACCTGGTTTGCCTACTTTGGGATGTACTTTGTACGCAAAAATTATAGTGTTGTAATGCCAATAATGAGTAGGGAACTGAATACTTCGAAAGAAGAATTTGCTATTGTAATAACTGTTTACAGCATTATGTATATGATCGGACAGTTTTTAAGTGGCTATTTAAGCGACAAAAAAGGTGCCCGGATGATTGTTGGAATAGGATTACTGATTTCTGTGGTTGCGAATGTTTTTATGGGGTTAATTGGCGGTTCCATCGGAATGTTTATTTTTTTAATGGGATTGAATGGATTAGGACAGTCATCAGGCTGGTCGGGCTTAATTAAAAATTTGACTCCATGGTACCAAAAAAAGGAACGGGGAGTAATAATGTCATTCTGGACCACCTGTTATGTTCTTGGAGGAATTGCTGCAACGGCCTTTGCAACCTATTGGATATCAAATCAAAATTTTCTGCAAGGATTGGAATGGAAAAGGGCATTTTTTATGCCGGCAGCATTTGTATTATTTATTGCCATAACTTATATCCTTTTTACCCGGAACAAACCCGAAGATCTTGGGCTTAAATCTTTTACAGATGGGGAAGACACTGAAACAGATATAAAATCGAAAGGGAAAAAAGCACGGTTGGCTGTTTTAAAGAATGGTGCGGTGTGGATTGCGGCACTGATGTATTTCTTTGTAAAATTTACACGCTACGCATTTTTGTTTTGGTTACCACTGTATTTATCGGAAGCGCTTCAGTATTCAGATACACAGGCCGGCTATACTTCCATTGCCTATGAGGCTATTGGTTTTTTTGGCATCCTGGCTGCGGGTTTTGGCTCTGATTATTTATTTAAATCGCGCCGTTTCCCGATTAGCGCCATTATGTTATTTGGATTGGCTGCAATGTTGTTTTTACAACCTTATTTGAGCAAATTAGGTATTGTTCCTACAATAATTTCTATTGGGTTAATAGGTTTCTTTACTTATGGACCCGATTCCATAATGTCGGGTGCAGCTGCCATGGACATGGGAAAAGAAGGAGGAGCAGCAATGGCTGCCGGTTTAATTAACGGTGTTGGTTCTGCCGGGCAGTTATTATCGCCAATGGTGGTTGCATATGTCTCTGGAAAATATGGATGGGATGCCCTTTTTGAAATGTTTGTGGTTGTTACTTTAATTGCTGCGGTATTACTTCTTTTTAAGTGGAATTATGGGAAAGTTGAAAAGGAGGAAAATGTAGTGGTAACTGCATAAAATATTCTGTTCTTCGCATTGTTTTATTTATTCTTTTAAAGAAATGGGCGAGGGAGTTAAATCATTCAGTTCTATCTTAATGGAGATTCCGCTTGTTTTGCGTAAAAACGATTGTTCAATAAGATAAAAAAGAATAGCTGATGCATTGGAATAACTCATCCCATCGTAATGAATGTTTGAAATACAATTGCGTCTTTCATCGGTTAAACCTCTTGCCGGTTTATAGGTAGTGTAAATTCCCATACTTTCAGGCGATGAAAGGCCGGGGCGCTCTCCAATAAATACTGCTGTGAAATCGCTATTCAGTAATTCCCCGATTTCGTCGCCAACTGCAACCCGCCCTTGTTCTGTGAGTGCTATTGCGATTTTATATTTCGGAAGCAATTCCGGTAAAACAATATGTAATATTTTTGATACATGATTGTTTACCGCATCTGCTGATAATCCGTCTGAAATCACAAACACAATATCAAAATCTTGGGCTGATTCTTTCAGAATTGCAGAAGACTTTTCATCTAATCTTCTTCCTAAATCAGGTCTTTTCAGGTATTGATCCCGATTTTTTACCTGACTGTGAAGTTCAAAAACAGGTACTTTAAATTCTTCTAATTCAATTCGAATGTTTTCGATATCAAGTTCTGAGTAAATAGCATCTTTAGCCAGAGCATGGGCAAGTTTAAAATCCAGAACTTCTCTCAAAGGAAGGCTTCCGCCCACATTCCCCAATGCAATCCGGGCCTTTGTTATATTCTTTAAATTATCCCAGGAATCTTTATTAATAATTGGTTTGCTATTTTTCATCTGCCCCATGTACTAAAATTTTTGAAGTAGTTGGTGTGTTCTTTTAATATCCAGTTTGTTTCCGTTTTCATCTGTAATACCCATGTTTTTTAGCCATGCCGCAAATTCCGGAGCCGGTTTTTTATTCAATACCTTGCGCACATACAATGCATCGTGAAAAGATGTGGACTGATAGTTTAACATGATGTCGTCAGCGCCGGGAACCCCCATAATAAAATTAACTCCGGCAACACCAAGCAGTGTTAATAAATTGTCCATATCATCCTGGTCGGCTTCTGCATGGTTGGTGTAGCAAATGTCGGTTCCCATAGGGAGCCCTAATAATTTGGCACAAAAATGATCTTCAAGGGCTGCACGGATAATTTGCTTTCCGTCGTACAAATATTCAGGCCCAATAAATCCGACTACCGTATTTACCAGAAATGGATTAAATTTTTGGGCTACGGCATAAGCTCTTGTTTCGCAGGTTTGCTGATCTACACCAAAATTGGCATTGGCTGAAAGTGCTGAACCCTGACCGGTTTCAAAGTACATTACCTGGTTTCCAACAGTTCCCCGGTTTAGAGAGGTAGCAGCTTCATAGGCTTCCTTCAGAAGCGAAATATTTACGCCAAACGAGGCATTGGTTTTTTCTGTTCCGCCAATTGATTGAAAAACAAGATCGACCGGAGCTTTATCAATAATTTTTAAAGCTGTAGTTACATGACAAAGTACACACGACTGTGTCGGTATCTCATACTTTACCCTTACATGGTCGATCATTTTCAGGAGGTTGCCAACAATTTCGGGACTGTCAGTTGCGGGATTAATGCCGATAACAGCATCGCCACAACCATACATCAATCCATCGATAATACTGGCCATTATTGCTTTCGGATCGTCAACCGGACTGTTGGGCTGTAAACGCACTGAAAGTGTTCCCGGTAAACCTAGTGTGTTTCTGAACCGGCTGACTACTTCTCGTTTTTTTGCGACCTGTATCAAATCCTGGTTTCGCATAAGTTTCGACGTGGCTGCAACCATTTCGGGTGTAAGTCCTTGTGTCAGGCTGGTTAGTGCAGTAAGATCAGCTTCGTCAGTTAACAACCAATCGCGAAATTCCCCAACAGTAAAATGCGAAACCGGATAAAAAGCTTCCCGATCGTGACTATCAATAATTAACCTGGTTATCTCATCCTTTTCATATGGAACAATTTCTTCATTCAAAAAAGTTTTCAACGGAACATTGCTTAATGCAAACTGCGCAGCAATGCGTTCTTCATTATTCTCTGCCGCCAGTCCGGCCAAAGCATCGCCACTTCTGAATGGTGTTGCCTTTGCTAAAAGTTCCTTTAAATTGTTAAAAACATATCTTCGGTTCCGAATGGAAAAACCATAACTCATAGTTCATTGCCTTTTATTTATTGAAAGATTTACTTATTTAACCTCGAGAGGTTTATTTCGTAGATTAATGATTCTTTGTAATTAAAATTAAAGAATAAAATCGATTTAATATTACAATTTATGCCAAAATGATAATTGTTTGTTGGGAGTTGAAAACACACATATAATGAATAATTAACTAAAAAGTATGATTTGGTTTTTTAATCGTACTTTTTATTGAATTTTAACCTACAAAATATTTTAATTGTGATAATGATGAACAATTAAGGATGTTTTGCATTAATGTTGGAAGTGGTTCTGTAATTAGAAATAAATGAAGAAGAGAACAGCACTGATAATTTTTTTTATTTTCCTTATAATGTATTCATATTCACAGATAAGTCCAAATGCCCAAATAGAGACTTTTTATTTTGCTGAAAACGAGAACTTTCCTAATAATCCTAAATTACCCGTGTTATTATATAAGCGTGTCTTTGATTTTGGAAACACTGATGATCCTGCCTCCGTAGTTGAACACACTTTTCAAAAAAGTAATTGGGCAGGTTCCTGGCGAAATGGTATTTATACGTTTCATCATTATCACTCAACTGCACACGAGGCATTAAGCATTTATGGCGGTTGGGCTGAAGTTCAGCTTGGAGGGCCAAATAGTAAAATCCTGCGCATAGAAAAAGGAGATTTGGTGGTACTGCCTGCGGGTACTGCACATAAAAAGATTGATTCAGGCGATGGTTTTGCTGTTGTTGGTGCATACCCCGATAATCAAAGCTGGGATATGAATTACGGAAAACAAGGAGAAATGGAAAAAGCAAAGCAAAATATTTCGAAAGTAAAATTGCCATCGCAAGATCCGGTTTTTGGTACAAGTGGAAAAATGTTTGACTACTGGGAGTAATCTTTATCCCGTTCTTTACACAGCTGCAAAATTTTTAAAGGCTTTATCGGTAAACATAAATTATATTTGCACGTTGTTTGCAAAATAGAAACAATTTGATGAGAGAAAATTTAAAAAATATAAGTTCCTTTTTACTACTGTTTATTTTTCTCTTTCCTACCATTGTTAAGTTTGAACATAAACATGAACATTTTGTGTGTAGGGCAGAGAGTGAGCAACATCTGCACATTCTTCAGGAGAAATGTAATATATGTACTTTTGAATTTTCAGTTTTCTCTTATGTTGAAAATGTTGTTCATCTAGAAAATCCAAAACATGTAGTTTGTTTTTTCAATCATTATAAATCCTCTAATTATTCTTCACTTCCCGAACAATTCTTTTTGCTTCGTGCGCCACCTTCTTGTCAAATTTAATTCATATTGAATTGACAGGATTATCAGTGATTTTAAAAAAGTAAACCTCCTTAAGCAATTGATCATTCATTGTGATGTATGAATGCAGTCTGATGTTGTTAATGTATGATAATTCTGCCAGCTCATTATGTGGATTAATTCATCATTAATCAAAAATACTTAAAACATAAAATGAATAGGGCATAATGTAGCTTTTCAATATGAGAGGCTAAGGTTGTGCGTGTAGTCTATAAGTTGTGGATTGCAATCTTGAAATTAAAATAGAAACGAATGAAAAACTTATTTATCATTTGTGTTATAATATTGTTGTATTATCAAACAAATGCACAAAACATAGTAAAAGGAAAAATTACGAATCAGAATAATGAGCCACTTTCCGGGGCAACCGTTTTTATTCCTGAATTAAATAAGGGTACAGTTGCAGATAATAATGGAAATTATGAATTGCTGAATTTACCCGATAATAAAGTCAGAATACAATTTTCGTTTGTAGGTTACAATAACGAAATAAAGACATTGAATTTAGAGGGCAGAAGTATAAAACTTGATATTGTACTTCGGCAAACCATTGTTGCCACTGAAGAAATTGTTGTTTCGGGTGGATATAATTCTACACAACACGAAAATGCAGTGAAAATTGAAATGCTTAAACTTGATTCCAGGTATATGGAAATTACCCCGAATTTTACGGAGACTTTGGTTCGGATTCCTGGTGTAGATATGATTTCTAAAGGAAGTGGTGTTTCGAAACCGGTTATTCGCGGGCTGTCGATGAACGATATTCTGGTCTTAAATAACGGGGTTCGTTTTGAGAATTACCAATATTCGAGCCACCATCCACTCGGAATTGATGAATTTGGAATCCGGGATGTAGAGGTTATAAAAGGACCAGCTTCTTTGCTTTATGGTTCTGATGCAATTGGAGGTGTTATTAATTTTATTAAAGAAAGACCAGCACCGATTGAAAGTGTTGTTGGAGATTATAATTTGCAATTGTTTTCGAATACGCTTGGTGTAACCAATAATCTGGGGGTTAAAGGAGCTTCAAAGAAATTCTTTGGTGGAATTAGAGCCGGGCAGAAAAGTAATGCCGATTTTTTACAAGGTGGCGGCACATTTGCCCCAAATTCAAGGTTTAACGAAATCTCTATTAAGTCTAATGCCGGGTTTACCGATAAAATAGGAAGCTTTAAAGTTTATTACGATTATAATAATCAGAAACTTGGTTTAGTGGAAGATGAGGCCATTGATGCCATAACAGAACGAGGAAGAAAGAATGATATATGGTACCAGGAATTTAACACCCACCTGCTTTCTTCACAAAATAAACTCTATTTTGGCAAGTTCAAACTTGATGTTAACTCAGCTTTTCAAAATACTGAATTGGTTCATTTTGCAGGTTTAAATGAATTCGAATTGCAAATGAAGCTGGCCACATTAAGTTATGAAACCAAATTGTATTTGCCGTCGGGAAGAGGTTCTGAATTTATTTTGGGTTTTCAGGGATTTAACCAGAGAAACACAAATATAAACGACAGGGAAACCATACTTTTACCCAACGCTACCACTAATAATAACTCTGTTTTTGGGTTGATTCAAGTAGATGTTTTTGAAAAGCTTAAATTGCAAACCGGAATTCGCTATGATTATAAAACAATCGAGAGTCAGTCAGTGGGTTTGCCAGCGGATATTGCCACTTATCGTCCTTCGTTATCTCAATCATACGGCAGTTTTAGTGGATCTGTTGGAGCGGTTTATACGTTATCGGAAGGCGTTCTTTTAAGAGCAAATTTTGCAGCAGCTTACCGAACGCCTAATCTTGCCGAATTAACCTCGAATGGTCAGCATGAGTTACGTTATGAAATTGGTAATCCTGACCTGGTTTCTGAAAATGCTTATGAAACTGATGTGAGTTTTCATTATCACAGGGATAATATAACCTTTGATATTGCTGGTTTTTACAATACTCTCGATAATTACATTTTTATCGCTCCAACGGGCGAAGAAACTTCTTCCGGAATAGGTATTTATAAATACAAACAAACAAATTCCCGATTATTCGGGGGAGAGGCGGGCTTTCATTTCCATCCTGTAGATTTGAAATGGCTCCATTTTGAGGGAACTTTCTCTTCGGTTACGGGGAAACAGGAAAACGGTGATTATTTGCCTTTTATTCCTGCTAACAAACTAAGGTTTGATGTTAGTGCCCAAAAGGAAAAATTGTTGTTTTTTGAAAAGGCCTATGTGTCGGTGAATAGTAGCTGGGCCTTTAGTCAGAATAATCCTGCACCGGAAGAAAGTCCTACAGATAGTTATAATCTGCTGGACATAAGTTTAGGTGGAGATGTAAAAATGAATAATCAATATATTTCATTTGTTGTTAGCATGAATAACATTATGGATACAAAATATATAGATCATTTATCTACTTTAAAAGAAGTTAATATTTACAATCTGGGTAGAAATATTGCATTGAGTTTAAAGATACCGTTTGGTGCAAAACTGAATTAATTAAATCGTACTGGGTTGATGATGGAATTTTTTAACTGCGCTCAGATTGTTTACTATTCTGGGCGCAGTTTCTTTTTGTTATTAAATGAATCGGCTCTTCGCACCAGGTGTTGAGCAGAACGAGTTAGAGCTATCTTGTCATCTTGTTTTTGTAAATTCAGTTTTTAACTTCCCCATGTAATCAGAAAAATTCCAGTAAGAATTCCTAGCAAATAAACTGCTTTTTTCTTTAGGTTTTGTTCTTTAAAAAGTAATGCTCCAAGTGTAAATGTAACCAGAACATTACTTCTTCGTAATGCTGAAATCATGGAAATCATTGAGCCCTCAATACTTAGTGCATAGAAATATAAAAAATCGGCAATTACAAGGGAAATGCCAATTGCCGGAATTGTCCAACGCCAATGAAATTTTGTTGTGCCAGCTCGGTTCGGGTACCACAACAAACCTAAAACGGGAAATAAAATAGCTACCTGGTAAAAGGAAAACCAGGCCTGAACAGCAATTCTGTCAATGCGGGAAATAATGAACTTATCATATAAAGCGCTGATTGATCCTAGAATTGTAGCGCCTATTATCATAAAAACCCACTTGTTTTTTTTGAACTCAATGCCTTCTAATTTTCCGGCTACCGAAAAAAGGTAGAAGAAAATTAAAGTAAGAGTTACACCGGCCCACTGTAACCCGTTAAGTCGTTCCTGAAAAATAATTAATGCGCCAGTTAGTGTCCATAGTGGCCCGGTTGAACGAATGGGGGCGAAAATGGTTACCGGTAAATGTTTCATCCCAAAGAAGGCAAAAATCCAGCTGGAAACAACAATAACTGATTTTAGTAGAACTTGAAGATGTTCGGTTGATGAAAGTGCCGGTGTAAACAGTCCTACTTGCATAAAAAACTGAGGGAAAAAGTACGAACCTAAAACAACCGGTAAGAAAATAATTGTACTTGTTAAAGTAGAAAAAAACAGGACGGGTATTACCGCATTTTCTATTAACGATTTTTTTCGAAAGATATCATATATTCCTAGAAAAAGGGCGGAGAATAGCCCCATGAATGCCCACATAATTCAACTGTTTCAATTGCAAAGATAGATATTGAAAATCGAAGCAGACAGAAATGATTTCGGTGTTAAATTATGATAATATATATTTAACCTCCAATGAAACGGATTAGAGAATTTTGTTGGCTACTTTAAATTCTTCGACTAAATTCTGCACACGTTTGTTTTTTAGTGATTTGGGGTAGATGTTGTAGAGATATAAAATCTGGTCGTAGTTTTGTTCCATTGCAAGCTCCAGCATCTCAAGAGCTTCTTTCGATTTTTTACTCTGAAGTAAAACGGCTACTAATCTGTATTTTAATACGGAATCATCATTTCTTTCGATTCCCTTTCTTAAAATCCGGGCGGCATTATCGTTTTCTCCAAATTTTAGATAAACTTCCGCCCAGGTTAACCAGATTTCAGCATTTTCAGGCTCTATTCTTGCCGCTTTTTTCAGTGCGGTTAACGAGCTTGTTTTATTGCTAAAATCACGGTTTACTTTCCCCAATGTCAGCCAGTATTCCGAATTTAAATCATCAATCTTAATTGCTTTATTGATGTATTCAATGCTTTCCTCATACTGCTTTTCAATCCACATAATTAACCCGATTCCAAACCAGCCGGTATCGTTTTTCTTGTTTATTTTTAATGCTTTACGATAGTAGTATTCCGATTGAATATAGTCTTCGAGATTTAAGTAGCACTCCCCGATATAGCAGAACGCATCGTCATTGTCAGGCTCTTTTTCCAGAAATTCATAATATTTTTCAATAGCTTCATTATACTTTTCAGCATTTGCCAATGCATTTCCAATATTGAAAAGTGCCATATGAAATTTATCGTTTATGGCATAGGCAAATTCATAAGCCTCAATTGCTTTTTTATGATTTTCGGTTTTATTGTAAACCGTTCCTAAATTGAACCATACGTAGTGGTTAAATGGATCCAGATCGAGGTATTTATTGTAATAATACAAGCTCTTTTCGTAATTGCCCTCCTGATCATGAAAAAAACCCAGATCATATAGTGCCAGATCGTTTTCAGAATTTGCTTTTGCGGCTTTTTCAAAATAATAAATGGCCTTTGTTATTTCCCCGATCTGAACATAAGTTGAGCCAATGTGATATAAAATTTCGTCCAATTCAGATCCTGCGTACTTTATAGCCTTTTTGAATGAAAGTAACGCTTCATTTTCGTTTCCCATTACCATTCGGGCTGAACCTTTAAGCAAATGCACATCGGGATTTTCCGAGTCAATCTTTTCAGCAAATTCCAGGTATCTCAAAGACTTCTTATAGTGTCCTTTATTAATTAAAACCTGAGCATATTTTAGTTGAAGAGGGACTGCATTGGGATGAATTTGAATGCCTTGCTTTGCAGCTATTTCCGACGCTTGCAAATCGCCTTCTTCCAACAGTTGTTCTACAATTCCTTCGAATTCGGAGACATCAAAATAAGTCTTTCGACCGGAGATAAGGGAACGCTTAAAACGGTTAACCGCTCCTACAATATCGTCGTCAAAATAATTTTCTCTCTCTTCATTCATACGCCAAAATTAAGCAGGCGAAATTAATTAATTAACTGATATCAAAAAATAGTTATTCAAGGTGCTGATCTCTTAACAAATCATTTACCGTTTTTACCGGATTAAATGTTTCTATCGGAACTTCAACAAACAGCGTATTCCAGTTGCTCATTGCGCCATTCCAAAGGCCTGGTAACTCCTGTGCCTTAAGTTCTTTACCATCTTTCGATTTTTTTGAAATAAAACCGGTGGATGGGTCGGTAAACTTTGTTAGATCGTATTTTTCTCCTTTAAAATTTTTAACTGCACATACCAAGTCAACCGGATTAAAGTGGGTAGCATTTTTCAATATATTTTGTTGCTGTACACTTTCCGGGTCAATTTGAGAACTTTCAACTACTTGCAGTGAAATTGTGCCGTCGCTGTTTTTAGCCCAAAACGGACCTCCACCCGGTTCTCCTTCGTTTTTCACCATTCCGCAAACCCGTAATGGCCGGTTAAACTTCTCTCTTAGATAATAATAAAGTTCTTCTTTTTCAGTGTAATACTGGCTTTCAGCAGGTTTTGTGTTCAATGTATTTTCCAGGAAATTAGAAGCTGCGGCCAAAAAAGCGTGGTCGAGAGCCACAGGATGTTTTTCGTTAAGTTCTTTCTGATAAAAGAATAACTTTTCTTGGTTCTTTAAAAGTACTCCTGCCAGTGCTTTTTTGTATTCGACTGTTGGAGCTTTCAATCTGTCGGGAACAACATTGTCGATATTTTTAATGAAAATCACATCGGCATTTAGGTCGTTCAGATTTTCGATTAACGCACCATGGCCTGCCGGCCTGAACAATATACTTCCATCGTTTTCTCTGAATGGTTCATTGTTCAAATCCACTGCAATGGCATCGGTTGATGGTTTTTGCTGGCTAAATGAAACTTCAAATGTTACCTTTAATTCGCTTTCAAATTTGCTTTTTACAACATCGAGTAAGCTTTCGAAAACGGATTGATGTTCTGGTGAAACTGTAAAATGAAGTTTTGCCAGCCCTGTTTTTTCTGTTGCATATTTTGCTCCTTCTACCAAATGTTCTTCAAAAGGAGTACGTTCCCCTGTTTTATATTTATGAAATTTCAACAATCCTTTAGGCAGAGCGCCATAGTTTAATCCTTTTTCATTTAAAAGAAAATGAATTTTAGATTTAGCATTTATTTTTTCACCATTATCTTTTATAATTTTCTCCAGATCGCTTGAAAATGCAAATTTTTCAAATTCATCATTAAACTGTTTTGCAGCTTTATTTTTGCTTAAAACACTTTCTTCGTCTGCTTCGTTTTCCAACGCTTCCAAGGCTTCAAAGAGCGCTTTGAACATCCGGCTGGCTGCTCCCGAGGCAGGAATAAATTTTAAGGGCCTTGTTCCGTGCTCAATTTTTTCATCGTAAAAAGCCACGTACTTTTTTATTTTTTCGTCGCTTAGTTTTATAATTCCGTTGTCGACTGAAGCTGCCTCTTTAATCTGCAGGTAAGGAAATCCACTTTTAAAATTTTCGATTTGTGTTAATATTGTTCTTAGGTCGCTCCCCCGGTTTTCAATCTGTTTTTTGTCTTTTGTAGAAAACATGTATTGTTTTTTTTTACGTTATTAAATGTATGAATAAGATTTTTAAAAGAAACACTTCAGACTTCAAGTTTGATTAAAGTTTTCAAGATTTTTTCAACATGGAAATGCATTTTACTGGACTTAAGTTTTTTATCTATTTTTGTCTGCGTAAGTAAAAAATACGATGAGGCAGGTAAAATTTATTTGGGGGCACAACAAACGATACAACGATTTTCCAACTTACTTCAAAATGCAATTTTCAGAACGGGTGCAGAAAGTTTCTGTCGATGCCGGGTTTACCTGCCCTAACCGCGATGGAACAAAAGGAAAAGGAGGATGCACCTATTGTAACAATAAAACTTTTAAGCCTACTTACTGTAATTTGGAAAATTCAATTACCAGCCAAATTCAGCAGGGAATTGATTTCTTTTCAAAGAAATATTCTGCCATGAAATTCTTGGCCTATTTTCAGGCTTACACCAATACTTATGCTCCAATGGAAGATTTAAAGATGTTGTATGAAGAGGCTTTGCAGCATCCTAAAATTGTTGGTATTGTAATTTCAACCCGACCTGATGCTGTAGATGAAGAATTACTCGATTATCTTGCAGAACTAAGCCGAAGGGTTTATGTAATGGTTGAACTTGGCCTTGAGTCGCATCTTGACAGAACTTTAGAAACAATTAACCGGGGCCACACTTTTGAAGATTCGGTTTGGGCGCTGGAGCAAACGGCAAAACGTGGAATTAATAATTGTGCGCATCTTATTCTGGGGTTGCCGGGTGAAGAGCGAAACGATTTATTGGAACAGGCAAGAGTAATTTCAAAACTCCCGGTTAAAAACCTGAAATTGCATCAACTGCAAATTCACAAAGGAACGATGCTCGAAAAGCAGTTTAAGGAGAATCCAGAACAGTTTCATTTGTATTCGGCCCATGAATATATTGATTTGATTGTTGATTATCTTGAATTGCTGAATCCTGAAATTATTGTTGAACGGTTTATCAGTCAGGCGCCACACAGGTTACTTGTTGCCCCGAAATGGGGATTAAAGAATTTCGAGTTTGTGGCAAAAGTTGAAAAACGGTTAAAAGAACGGGATACCTGGCAGGGAAAGTTATATCGGGTGATTTGCTAATACACTTTAGTATGTATTAAGAATATATATGGACGTGCTACGAGTCCTAAAAAAAGCATCCCTGGTTCTGCAGGGATGCTGTATAACTTAATTTAGCCTCATTAAGTTATTACTATGAAAAAATTACTTACAAGCCCTTAGATACCTGTAGTAATTTTTTATACGACTTTTAAAGTTTTGTGGTTTTTATTTAACCGAGAAAACTTTAAATTAATGAGAAACTTTTTTGATGCCTTCAATGAGGTTGACTTTTTAAATTGAATCCTGTTCTATAACTGAGTGTTTGGAAAGGTTTATTTATCATTGATTTGCTCCGTCGCACAATACGCTAAATTCTAAGTTTTGTTTTTTTTGTTACCGCCATCTAAATATGGAAGGGCTAAATTTAACTGGACAGGAAGTTAGGTTGCAAAAACATTAACTTCGTATTCTGAACCAGAACCGAAAAAAGTACCACACTAGGAGTATTGCAAAAAGAGAAATACTACTTTAAAAAACACTTGTAACGGATTTCTAATCGTATTTCTTCCTTGCGAGTGATATATAATTGAATATTGGATATTAGAATACATTAATGTATATTTATATTTTAATCTTTGAACATAAACACATTATCCATTATGATTAACTACATTAGTGATAACCCAGACTTCTATTTTTATTTAGTGAGCCCAATTCTATCAAATACAGGACACCACCTGGTTTTGGGTTCTGATTCATATGCATTCAATGAGGGTTTAAATATTATATTATTTGACTTTGAAAACTTGAAAAAACAAAGAGATAATAAGCAGGATTCTAGTTTCATTGATTGTGCACTATGGAGATTTGAAATGAAGAATGATACTGATTTATATTTAGTAAATAAAAATTGTGGATTAGTAATCGGACTAAAAGACCATGATGCAATAAACAATCAACCATTAAATCAATTTGATAAAGAGGACCAAATTAATCAAGGAGAAAAAGACAAATCAATATTCTCATTTTTACATAATCCATTTGAAGAACATATTTTATGGTATATCGATTTAGGCGGCAATAATGTTAATATGAGTGACGCAGCTCAGATAAAAGATCAAAATGGTAATCCAATTCTTTTCCCATTGGTACATTTTAGAAATAAAGCTGATAAAAACAATTCTCTACTGTTAGGAGCAAAAAGTTATCCAACAGAAGGAGGCATTGCAACTTTACAAAATCCGATGCTCATAAAAGGAACTTCAAGCAATATTCCGCAGCAGTCCTGGCTTATAATAAGAGAAGACGAAATTGATAATACCTTAACCATTAATTTTAGTAACAATCAAATTCAGGAAGTATTGTCTTTTGGAATGTCTGACTTGTCCATTCAAATTGCACAAGCTGGACTTTTGGGTGTTCCTGTTTTGGGAGGACCATTATCAAGTCTTCTTGGATTAGGTGTAAGTATTTTTAAAAATGAAGATAATCATTTGAATGAATTTATAAATTCCGTAGCAATTGCCGTACATAAAAAACTAGCAGAGATTGATATCCAAGGTATAACTGATGATATACACAAAAATTTCAGGGATTATAGAGATTGGTTGACTGAACAAAGCACAAATCCAGGGACAACTGACGAGAATCTAAATTTTTTAAGAAATATTCAATCTGATTTACTTAATAACTGTGATAAGCTTTTAAATTACCGAGAGTTAGGAATTCCGTTTGTTCTGGTTGGAATTTCGTTATGGATAACGATAGTTGAATCGGAACTTGCCATATCATTAAGCCAATACCAAAATCGAAAACAAGATCTTGTAAATGCAAAGCAAGGAGTAGAAGATGAATTAGGATTGTATAAGTCGGAGACCAGGGCTAGTAGTATAAGTTTTGGACGGCATCACTTTAAACAAATTGAACAGGTAATTGATAATTTTAAACCAAATGGAACTGAGAATTCTGGAAAGTTACAGTACAAATTAGGTGAAAAAGGAGACAAGGAACGAAAAACTTTCATTGATTCTTATTTAAATGAAATGACAACATATGCTGCTGAAAGTGATTTAGGATATCCGACAAGAGTAATTGAATATTGGCAACTTGTACTAATTCAGTGGGAGAGCAATTATAATAAAGATAATGGGCTTTCATCTTAGATTATAACAATGTATCTACAGTATTAATTTGTTAGTGTATGTTTCACTTGGAAAATAAAAAAGGAGTTAGTACAATTTAGTCTAACTCCTTCATCTTCTTCGAGCGGGAAATGGGATTCGAACCCACGACCCTCAGCTTGGGAAGCTGATGCTCTACCCCTGAGCTACTCCCGCTTTTTTAAACTGTGTTTTACGCCGCCAAATATAATTAATAATTAATTCGGTTACACTCGTGGCAATTGCCAATTTGGATTATAATTCAATTTTGTGAGGTCGTTGGCTTCTGTTTCTTCAAAATTTTTTGTTAAATCATTCCAATGAATTCTTTTTCCAACCCGGTAAGCGATATTCCCCATTTCTGAGACGATCGCTGTTTTTGCGCCGATTTCAACAGTTGCATTGGGTGTGCCTCCTTCACGAATACATTTCAAGAAGTTTTGAACATGTTCATCCAGGCCATCCCCATAGTTTTTTTGCACTTTGCCTTCGAAAAATGGTTTTTTTTCTGCTGCATTATTATCAGGCATGGTTTCCCATCCACCGCGATCAACAACTAATGTCCCTTTTTGCCCAACAAAAGCAACTCCATGTCCTCTTCCCCATGGGCCAATTCCAGGATTTAATCCACATTCCCAAATCATGGTATGCTTTGGATAATTGTATAAAGCCTGCTGGATATCAGGAGTTTCGATAGCACCTGGCTCATTGTAGAAAATTCCGCCTCCGGGAGAGATTGATTCCGGCATTCCGGCATCCATTCCATAAAGGGCAAAATCAAGTAAATGTACACCCCAATCGGTCATGGCGCCGCCGGCATAATCCCACCACCACCGGAAATTATAATGAAAGCGGTTTGCATTAAAGGGCCTTTTAGGTGCTGGCCCTAACCACATATCGTAATCTACATAATCAGGTGCTTCTGTGTCAGGCATTACCGGATATGGATTATCGTAACCCTTGTAAATCCAGGCTTTTACTAAATGAACATCACCCAATAAACCTGATTTTACAATATCAGATGCTTCAAACCAATGTTTCGAGCTTCTTTGCCACATTCCAACCTGAACTATCGATTTTGGATATTTCTTTTGTGCTGCGACCATTTCGTTGCACTCATCAATGCTATGTCCCATAGGCTTTTCAACATAAACATGTTTGCCGGCTTGTAAAGCCATAATCATCATGGTTGCATGCCAATGGTCGGGTGTTCCTAAAATTACTGCGTCAATGTCTGGATTCTCCAGGATTTTCCTGAAATCACCAAAGGTTTGTGGTCTTTTTCCGGTCATTTTCTCAACATCTGCAGCTCTTTCATCTAAAATGTTTTTATCTACATCACAAAGTGCAAGACATTCTACATTGTTGCCATCTTTTAAAAAGCTGGTTAGATCACTCCATCCCATTGAACGGCATCCAATAAGCGCAACATTTACTTTTTCTGCGGGCGATGCACAGGCGTTCAGTAGAGTAGGGGTGACACTGACAGCGGCAGCTGCAACGGCGGTTTTCTTGATAAAGTCTCTTCGGTTTGATTTCATCACAAGAATATTTTTCGGTAATTTTATTGAGCTGTAAAGTTAATTTTTAATAACTTTTTTGGTCAAAAAAATTCGACAAAAACTGGTACAATTTTGATAAAACCTCCTTTTGTTCAATTTTAAGTCTCAGTATGGTGATGCTACCGAAATTAGTAATTTTTATGAATGGTTAACTTGGTAGTTATCAGACTAAACTTAGGATGGTGTTTCACAAGTATTAACTAATTGAATTCAAAATATTTTATTTGAGATTTTAAATTGTTACTCAATTTCTGAATACATTTCATTTGTGTATTTTGTATTTATACCTTATAACATTTATTCAAGTAGATGTATACTTTGGGCATTTGCTCATAATTTATTTAATTGACTGTTTCTGTATTTTCCCCACTATGAGTCATTTAATTGTATATTAATACTTGTTTGTCTGGAATTAAATGGTTAAATTAATATAGTCTAAATAAAATTAACAACTTAAAACAAACAACATGAAAAAAATTTTTCTTCTTTCTGCTTTTCTCTTTACTGTTTTTAGTGGTTTCACACAAAAACAAAATGGTACGGTATTTATCGAACATCCTTTACTTGAAAAAGTAAATACTCTTTGGGAAGCCTTTGAAAAAGGTGACAAAGATGCTTACGCTGCGTTGCTTGCCGACAAAATGGTTGGTATTTTCAATGGAAATACCGATAATCGTCAAACAAGAGAAAACAATATTAATAGTGTTGACTGGTTTAATGAAGAATTTGAAAATCTGGAAGTTGTAGTCGATACACCTGCATATGCCGACGCAATTGTGTATGGTGAAGGCGAACAATGGGTGCAGGACTGGTTAATTATTAAAGGGACTCACAAAAAAACAGGAATTAATCTTAATTTGAAAGAACATCATTTGTACCGTTTTAACGATGAAGGGAAAATTACAGCAATCCATTATTATTTTAATAATGATGTTTTTCAAGAAATAAGAAATAGCCAGACCACCAAAGAAAATGGTAAGGTTTACATTAATCATCCTTATATTGTAACAGTTCGAAAACTGGTTAATGCTTATTGTGCAGAAGATTTGGATGCAATGCTGGAATTCTATGATCCGAAAGTTAGATTTAGTGATGCTACCATGAAATGGAGAGATTTTGTTGACTTAGAGGCAGAGAAGAAAATTTGGAGTGATAGATTTGCCAAGTACGACAATTTTGAGATGAGGCAGGTTGGATATCCGGATTGTATTTATTATGCACAAAATGATGGTTATGTAGTATACTCATGGTGGATTCATAAATCAAGATCCGTAGATACGGGTAAAGTAGTCGAATTTCCTATTATGTTATCGCATAGTTTTGATAAGGATGGAAAAATAGTGCAGTCCATGGCATATTATAGTTCTAATCATATAGAAGAATAAAAATCTAAAAAAGAAGGGAAGCCGGCTAAAAACTACTTTTGAGCCGGCTTCCCTTTATATTCAATCCACAATTCTACCATCGTTATTTCTCCAAACTTACAGAATATTTTAATCTTGTTTAACCTTCATTTTACGCCATTCCTGCCACGAATTGAAATCTATTTATTTAGTGAAGGTGTATTTCTTTAAAAATATCATTTTAAAACTAATCCCAAAGTTGGCCAACAAAGGTCTTTTTATCCATTCGTTGTGTTCGGCAATGACTTTTCCATAACGAATAATCAAGAAACTATGCATTTTCTATTTGATGTTTTCCGCCGCATTTACAAAACCAGGTATTGCTTGGAATGAAAAATCTTTAGTGTTATGATTTTGGGGTATATCATCGTTGTTTTTGGGTTTTCTTTGAGCGCGAAAACAAGGCTGTGCTTAGAAGTACAATGTTTGTAGCAGGAAAAGTTTCATAATAATTTAATTGAAATAATTAAGCATCTGAATATAATGTAAAAAACTGAAAATCAAGTTGAAAGCAAAAACGGGCCTTTGTGTTTAATGCGATTCATTTTTTTACAAATCCATGTGCCACCCAGTTATTTCTTACTTTAAAACCTGCATCTTCCAATCCCCGGTTTTCGGCGGCTGTTTTAATGTCGTTCAAATCGTTTTCATAATAACCGCTTAAAAAGATTTTACCGGTTTTATTTAAACATTTTGAATATACAGGAATATCGGCCAGTAATACATTTCGTTGGATATTGGCAAAAATTATATCGTATTTTTCAGTTCCCAGAAGTGATGCGTCACCCTGTTTAACTTCGATATTTTTAATCTGATTCAAAACAGAATTTTCCATGGTTCCGTTAAAAGACCACTCGTCGATGTCGATGGCAGTTACTGTTTTCGCACCTTTCATCGAAGCCAGTATTCCTAATATTCCGGTGCCACAGCCCATGTCGAGCACCTTTTTTCCTGTCATTTCATTTTCCAGTATATGTTCGATCATCATCGATGTGGTTTCATGGTTTCCGGTACCAAAGGCCATGTTGGGTTCGATAATAATTTCATATTTTGTTTTTGGAAAGTCGGTGTGGAACGGCGCCCTGATAACACATTCTTCTTTTATTACTAGTGGTTTGAAATAATTTTTTTCCCACTCTTCATTCCAATTTTTACTTTCAATTTTCTCTTTTTCAATTGAAAATTTAAAATCTTCCTCATACGATTTCACTATTTCCCCAATGCCTAGATCTGTATAATTTTTTTCGGGTATAAAAGCCTCCATGCCTTTTTCAGTTTCCACAAAACTTTCGAACCCAATATTTGCCAATTCTGAGTTAATTACATCCCGTATCCATTCGGCAAAGGGTGATATCTGTATTGAAATTTTAAGGTAATCCATTTCTTTAGAGTTTAACTACGAAGGTAAAAACTAAATTGGCTGAAAATACAATTTTGTAAAAACAGATTAGCATTTTTTCAATATAGTGCTAACTTTGATACTGTACTTTTTACAATTAATATATCAGCAATACAAAATCGACTATCCGGTTATGAAAAAAATCTTTTTAGCAACTATTATCCTTCTATTTTCAGGTGGTTTTAAATCAGTTATTTGCCAGTCAGTACAGGGGTTTTTTATCGACGACTGGCAACCCAAACAAGTTGTAATCCCAAACTTTAGCGAAGCAATAAAACCTGAAAGCGATGCGGATGTGAAGGTTACACTTAGTTTGCTTGATACAATTGCAAAAGTTTCACCCTATGTATTTGGTAACAATGTAAATACCTATTCCACCATAATGCATAATAATACTGGTCTGGTAAATCATATCAGGGATTTAAATCCACATGTTTTGCGTTATCCGGGAGGAAATCTTTCTAACGAATTCTTTTGGGATTTACCGGCAAACCAGCGTCCATCCGATATTCCTTCAACCGTAAATCCCTGGTGCGGAATGGATCCTTCAACCTGGACCATGTCGGTTAATAATTATTATAAATTATTGGAGATGGTAGGCTGCACAGGAATAATAACGTTGAATTACAGTTATGCACGATACGGATTAAACGATGACCCGGTGGCCCAGGCTGCCCATTATGCTGCCGATTGGGTGCGTTACGATAACGGGAGAACTAAATTCTGGGAAATAGGTAACGAAAATTTTGGGAACTGGCAGCAGGGATATAATATCGATACTTCGTTAAATAAAGATAACCAGCCAAAAACGATCAACGGCGGATTATACGGGCAACACTGCAGGGTTTTTATCGATTCATTGCGGGCTGCTGCTGCTGAAAATGGCCACACCATTTATATTGGTGTTCAGGCATGGGAATCGGAAACATCATGGGATCCGGTTCAAACCAACTGGAATGAACTGATGATGCCGTTAATTGCAGATAAAGCCGATTATTACATCGTTCATAATTATTATACTCCGTATGACGATAATTCAAACGCCCAGGTAATTTTGAACACTTACAAAAAATCACATGAATTTAAAACATCAGTAATTGCTGATTTAGCTGAGGCCGGGTATGGACCGGCGCCATTGGCCTTAACAGAGTGGAATATTTTTGCCGTACGATCAAAACAGCAGGTTTCACATATCAATGGAATTCATTCGGTTCTGGTAACCGGAGAACTTATAAAAGATCAGTATGGTTTAGCTACCCGCTGGAATTTGGCCAATGGTTGGAGTAATGGCGATGATCACGGAACATTTTCTCAGGGAAATGAGCCAGGAATACCCAAATTTGAACCTCGCCCGGTATTTTATTATTTAACCTACATGCAAAGGTATTTTGGCGATGTTATGCTGAAAAGTTCGGTTTCCGGCAGCAGTGCGATTGTTTCCTATGCCTCTGCCTTCCAGAATGGTCCTCTTGGTGTGGTTGTAGTAAATAAATCGACTGCTGCAAAAACAGTTAAAATAGAAACCGGTAATTTTACGCCGGGTAACCGTTATTATTGGTATACGCTGGAAGGTGGAATACTTGAAGGTGAATTTTCGAGACAGGTATTTGTCAATAACCAGGGGCCAACACTGGTTGCTGGAGGGCCATCAAATTATAACGATATTCCTGCATGGTCGGCCTCAACCGAAGGCGGAATCACAATCGAAGCCGAACCCTATTCGGTTAATTACATCATTGTAGAGGGATTCAAAACCGGAATACAGTCGATGGAAAATTCAGGATCGATAATCGATATGCAACAAAATTATCCAAATCCATTTTCGGAAAGCACGCAAATCAGTTATTCTCTGAAAAGTGAAGCCGATGTAAAAATCAGGGTTTGTGATATTAATGGGCAACATATAAAAACCCTTGTTGAAAAATTTCAACAACCCAGTAAATATTTACTGAAATGGAATGGCGATGATGAAACCGGAACTCCGGTTTCACAAGGAATTTATATATTGAAAGTTGAGGTCAGCAGTGGAAAAGAATATTTTAACATTGCAAAGCAATTAAGCTTAATTCGATAATGAAGAGTTACCTGAAACCTTCGGTAGGTTGCTGATAATTTTTAAATTATAATTATTTGATTTTGAGCTTCTAAAATTTAACTTTACAAGAAATACAATCAATAAAACTAAACCTGAAACAATGAAAAACGAAACATCCGAAAATTCGATTGATCGAAGAGCTTTTATTGGTGGAGTAGCTACAGTTGCAATGGGATTAACCGTTGTCCCACGCCATGTTTTGGGTGGAAAGGGTTATATTTCACCCAGCGATAAAGTTAACGTTGCTTACATTGGTCTTGGTACACAGGGATTACGCCAGTTGCCTGACATACTTAAACTGCCTGAAGTGCAGTTGACTGCGGTGTGCGACCCGCAGCGAAAAGCTATTGATTATTACGACTGGAGCCCTACCGGTTTGCGTAATGAATTGCGCAGTTTTATTGGTAATCCAAACTGGAACACCGGTGGAAACAACACGGTTCCCGGGGGATTGGATAACGGAAAGGAAATTGTTGACGCATACTATCAAAAAGAAACCGGTAATAGATATAACTGTAAAGCGTACACCGATTTCCGCGAGATGTTTGAAAAAGAGAAAGATCTGAATGCAGTTCAGGTGATGACTCCCGACCATCTGCATGGAATAATTTCGGCTGCTGCAATAAAAAGGAACATTGCGGTTTCGGTTCATAAACCTTTGTCAAACCGCTTACACGAGGGCAAAAAAGTATTCGACCTCGCAATGAAATCGGATGTTACAACCCATCTGTTGCCATGGGATTCGAATGGCCCCGATATGCCAAAGGTTATGGAATGGATAAATAGCGGGGCAATTGGTCAGCTCAAAGAAATTCATAACTGGTCGTATCGCCCGGTTTGGCCGCAGTATTCGAAAATACCTGCTGATACTCCCAAAGTCCCGGATGGTTTCGATTGGGATTTGTGGTTGGGCCCTGAAGCAGTGCGTCCTTATCATCCGCATTATACCAACATGGTTTTTCGTGGCTGGTACGACTTTGGCGGCGGTTCAATGGCCGATATGGGACATTACAGCTTATGGACAGTTTTTGAAGCGTTAAAACTGGGTAATCCAACGATAATTGAACCCAACTTCAGTAGTGTTTGCGATATCAACGATAAAGGGGCTGCATACAAAATTAACAACGATTTTAGTTTCCCCTTTGCGTCAACAATGCGGTTTAAATACCCTACAGCGGGTAACCGGCCTGCGGTGGATTTAATCTGGTATGATGGCGGTATGCGGCCTCCCGTTTTAAAGGAATTTTATGATCAAGGTGTTGAATTTCCTTCGGAAGGAATGATGTTTGTCGGTGACAAGGATATTATTCTTACCCGTGGCTTTCATGTCGAAAATCCTTATTTGTTATCAAAAGGCGTAAAAGCTACCGAAGAAGTTTCTGCTGCTGCCGGTGCTGTTAAGATGCCGGGAATCCAGCGTTTTATCAATGGTGTTAAAGAAGGAAAACAAATTGATGGTGGTTTCCGTCAGGCATGGCCGATTACCGAAGCCGTTAACTTGTATGCAGCAGCACTTCGTTCTCATAGCATGCTAAAATACGATGCAAATGCTATGAAAATAACGAATAACGAAAAGGCGAACGAGTTTCTGGATAGGACTTATCGCAAAGGCTGGGGTCTCGAAGAAATTTAATGTTCAGAGTTCTGATTTCTTCCGAAGTTATTCCTTCGGGAAAAGTTCAAAGTTAAATCCTTTAAGGATTTAATACTAAGTAACTCAGGATACATTCAGGGAAATATAACACTAACTGTAAATTGGCACAATGTGCGGTTGATTGGAAATCTAACTACTCATTCGACAGAATATTACAACAATAATTAAATCAAACAAAATGAATACTTCACGACGAAATTTTATTAAAAATGCAGGGGTACTGCTTGGTGGATCTACACTTCTAAGCCAGTTGCCTGTGAATGCTTTCGGAGCTGAAAAATTTGGGCCAAATAAATTTGGATTTCAGGTTTGGACCATCCGTGAAGAACTGGTAAAAGATTTTCACGGAACTTTACATATGATGGAGAAACTGGGCTATAAACAAGTGGAAATGTGTTCACCGTTGGGATACGAAAGTTCAGGCTTCGGGCCGTTGAATAAAATGAGCGGTACCGAAATGAAAAAGATAATTGATGACACCGGGTTAAAATGTGTTAGCTCTCATTATGGTATGGGCGAGTTGCGCGACAGTCTCGAAAACCGCATAGAATGGGCCACCCAGCTGGGAATGAAACAAATGATTTGTTCCAGTTTCTGGTTGCCGGAAGGCACTATGGATGAGTATTTAAAAGCCTGTGATGAACTCAACGAAATGGGCGAAAAAACAAAAGCTGCTGGAATTCAGATGGGCTTCCACAATCATAACATGGAATTTGAAAAACGCAATGGAAAACTAATTTATGATACACTGATGGAACGGCTTGATCCCGATTTAGTTAAAATGCAGTTTCAGGTTGCTGTTATCGATATTGGGTACAAAGCTGCCGATTATTTCAGGAAATACCCAGGAAGGTTTATTTCGGCTCACCTTGCCGACTGGTCATCGGCGAAAAAAGAACAGGTTCCGCTTGGTCAGGGCGTTGTGGATTGGGAGGATTTATTTAAGGCTGCAAAAGTTGGTGGAGTGAAAAACTACTTTGTGGAAATGGCTCCGGAAACATTTAAAGAAAGTGCCGAATTTTTAAAGAAAGTGTAGGTCGAAATTCCAAAATTTTAAATCATTCGGTTATAAATCAATAAAAAATAATTTTAAATAAGAACGAGGGGAGGGGTATGCGGAAAATTCCGGCAATGTTTAAAATAAAAGATTTACTGCTGTTTTTGGTTCTTTTATCCATTATTTTTGGCTGCCACAAAATAGATAAACAGGCTTGGGAAGCTGGCTCCGACTGGCCGGTTTACCAAGGCGGTAAGAGCAGCAACCAATACTCGCCGTTAACTCAGATTAAACCGGATAATGTTCATTTGCTTCATCCAGTTTGGGAATATCATGCTGAAGATGGTCGGCCGGGGGAAAACACCCAGATTCAATGCAACCCCATAATCATCAACGGAATTCTTTATGCTTCTTCACCAAAACTGAAGATTTTTGCTCTGAATGCTGCAACCGGGCAAAGAATCTGGCAATTTAACCCCAACACGAATGTAAATTATGCGATGAACGTCAATCGCGGAGTTACTTACTGGAAAGATGGAAAAGATGAACGAATTCTTTTTACGGCCGGCTCAAATCTGTTTTCATTAAATGCCCAAACAGGTGAATTAATTTTAACTTTTGGGAATAAAGGAGTAACAAGCCTAAAGGAAGGTCTGGGTGAAAAATCAGAAGAAAAATATGTTGTTGCAACAACCCCCGGTGTTATTTATAAGGATTTAATCATTATTGGTTCTCGTGTTTCCGAAAATATGGGAGCTGCGCCGGGTTCAATCCGGGCTTTCAATGTGAAGACCGGCAAACTGGAATGGGTGTTTCATACCATACCGCAGCCCGGTGAATTTGGACACGATACCTGGCCCAAAGACGCCTGGAAAACCGTTGGCGGCGCAAATTCCTGGTCCGGAATGAGCCTCGATGAGAATTTGGGCATCGTATATGTTCCAACCGGTTCTGCTGCTTTCGACTTTTGGGGCGGCGACCGCAAAGGACAAAATCTGTTTGCCAATTGCGTTCTTGCGTTGGATGCAACAACCGGGAAACGAATCTGGCATTATCAAACGGTTCACCATGATATCTGGGATCGCGATTTGCCGGCGCCACCAAATCTTGTCACCGTTACTCACAACGGAAAAAAGAAGGATGCCGTGGCACAAATTACCAAATCAGGATTTGTGTTTCTGCTTGATAGGGAAACAGGTGAACCGCTTTTCCCGGTGGAAGAAGTTCCTGTTGAAAGTTCAGATTTAAAAGGAGAAGAAACCTGGCCGACACAGCCCATTCCGTTAAAACCGCCGCCATTTTCACCTCAGTCGCTAACACTTGAAAATGTCACTGATATTTCGAAAGAGTCGCATGATTTTGTTGCAGGCATTCTGAAAAATGTACGAACCGGAAAACAGTTTATTCCACCAAGTAAGGAAGGAACTGTAATCTTTCCTGGATTTGACGGTGGCGGCGAGTGGGGCGGAGCTGCATTCGATACTGAAAATTCAACGCTTTATGTAAACGGAAGCATTATGCCGTGGATTTTGACCATGATTGAGGTTGGTAATAAAAACTTGGTGAATTCCGATCCGGGTTCACGGATTTATCAGGTAAACTGTGCCATGTGTCACGGTCAAAACCGAGAAGGAAAAGCTGCAGCAAGTTATCCTTCTCTTCTCAATGTAAAACAAAAACTTTCGGCGACTGAAATTAAAGATCTTCTGAATACAGGAAAAGGTTTTATGCCCTCATTTCGTCATTTAAGTGAAAACGAAAAGGAAATGCTGATTTCATTTTTATTTCAGGAAAATATAGGCAGAGATGTACATTTGGAGGGAATAGAAAATAATATTGCAGAAATTCCTTATACACACACCGGCTATAATCGTTTTTTAGATCAAAACGGATATCCTGCGGTAAAGCCTCCATGGGGGAATCTTTCTGCCATTGATTTAAACGAAGGTAAAATTTTGTGGCAGGTTCCGTTAGGCGAATTTGAAGAACTAACAAAACAGGGAATCCCGAAAACAGGGACTGAAAATTATGGTGGGCCTGTTGTTACCGCGGGGGGAGTAATTTTTATTGCAGCCTCAAAAGATGAGTATTTCCGTGCTTTTAATAAGAAAACCGGCGAAGAAATCTGGAAATATAAACTTCCTGCCGGAGGTTATGCCACACCCAGTGTTTATGAAGTTGATGGAACTGAGTTTGTTGTAATCGCTTGTGGAGGCGGAAAAATGGGAACAAAACCGGGCGATAGTTATCTTGCTTTTTCCTTGAGAAATAAATAAATTCAGAATATTGTCTTTCTTACTTTTAGCTCACAATGTTTTGTCCTAACCAAGCCAGAAAAACAAAAGCCTGAAGCTTTTATTCTGGCTTCAGGCTTTTGTTTGAAAATTTGCATCTTCTATTTTTGTTCACTCTCTTCTGTCTCTCCGGTCGGCAAGGTAAACGAGCCCAGATTTGTAATCTGATATTCACTCATTGCAAATTTCTTGTTGGAATTTTTATCCACTTTGGTTACCTGCATTAAAGATTTTTCGCCCGAGTTTTTATCAATTGATGTTACTTCCATCGGGTATCCCCAGCCCATCCCATTCGCGTACATACTGGTCTGAAACAGGGTACTGAAAAAATCCTGGGCACTCAATTTTAAGTCTTTTGTAATCCAGATTTCCGATTCGGTGTTTTCATCGTTGTATTTATATTCTTCACATTTGTATCCCGAAACCGTTTTCGTACGGCCGGTTTTGGTCACATTCGGATTGGCAAGGTAGGTTTCCGGAGAATCCGATAAATCCACATTTTCGTCATTGTATGTTTGCCCTATGGATTGAAAAAACGCCCCCATCCCGTAAATAATACCTGACTTTTTACCGTTATCGTTGTTTAGAATAATCATCGCTCCATTCTCTGCATCTACGATAAACATTCCCTGTCCGTTTTTTGACAAATCCCCGGAAATAATTTCATATGCCATACTTTTTGAGTCGGGGGCAAAATGGATATTAATATCACCTGTATCATCCAGCTTGCCATTCTTTTTATAATTTTCGACATGCATTTGAATTAAATTGTCAAAAGCATAGTTGTCTTCAAAAGGAACAGGTTCTCCTGATATTCCTATTCCTTTTAAAATACTCGACATCCTTTCTTCATCAGTTCTTGAACCTGAAGTGCGGACCGAATCATTCCCTTCCAATGACTCGTCCAACTTGTCAAAAACATCATCAATTCTTTTGTCTATTTGTTTGTCAACTTGTTTGTTGACGCTTTCTTCTGCCCGCTGTTCAATCTTTCTCTCAGCGCTTCTCTGTATTTTTTTAAGAATAGCCTGACTGTGAGCGGTTTGTGTTGTGAATGATATTAGGAGTAGTACAAAAAATAGTTTGGAAAAGGATTTCATGTTTGTCAGATTTACGTTTAATATTCGAATTTTAAAGTTACTAAAATTTAAAAACACAAAATAGCAGTTTTGGTTCTAAAAAAGTACAATTTTTGAATGAAGAGAACATTTATTTCATGGCACAACAGGATACCTGTTTAAACTAAAAATGATTACTTTGAATTGCAATTGAAAAACATCAACTAAAAATGAATAAATACCATTTTCTTGCTTTCGATTTAGGCGCGTCAAGTGGAAGAGCTATTTTGGGAATACTTCAGAACAAAAAATTGGAATTAAAAGAAGTGCACAGGTTTAAAAACCAGATGATGCATATTCACGGCAATTATTTCTGGAATATTTTCAGTTTGTTTGATGAACTAAAAACCGGTTTGAAAAAATGTATTTCAGAATTCGGGATTCAACCCAATTCAATTGGAATTGACACCTGGGGTGTGGATTATGCGTTGCTAAACAAAGAAGGGAATATTATTGGTTTACCATATGCCTATCGCGATCACAGGACAGATAATTCTATGGACGAGTTTTTCAAAATTCTTTCTAAAAAGGAAACTTACCTTTTATCAGGAATTCAGTTTTTACAGTTTAATACGCTGTTTCAGTTGTTTGCCTCTACCAGTTCAAATTATTCGGGATTGAAAATTGCCGATAGTTTGCTTTTTACCCCCGATTTTCTTGGCTATCTTTTTACAGGTGTGAAAAAAAATGAATATACAATTGCAAGTACTTCGCAAATGCTAAAACCCGGGAAACCGGAATGGGAAGAGAAATTATTCGAAGTAGGAAAAATTCCGGCGACCCTGGTGGAAGAAATTATTCAACCCGGAAATATAATTGGCAAAATTTTACCCGAAATTATGGAAGAAACAGGGAGCCGGGAAATTCCATGCATTGCAGTTGGTAGCCACGATACTGCTTCTGCGGTTGTATCGGTTCCCGCACAAGGGGAAAACTGGGCTTTTCTGAGTTCAGGAACCTGGTCGTTACTTGGTATTGAAAGTAATGTTCCGCTGGTATCTGAAAAGACACTGGAAATGAACTTTACGAACGAAGGTGGAGTGGAAGGAACAACCCGTTTTCTGAAAAACATAATGGGAATGTGGCTGATTCAGGAATGCAAACGAATTTGGGATGATGAAGAGGAAATTAGCTGGTCGCAAATAGTAGAGCTGAGTAAAAATGTTGAACCTTTCCGGTGTTTAATTAACCCGGATAATCAGGTATTCCTGAATCCAGGAAATATGCCAAATGCAATTCAGCAGTATTGTAAAGAAACAGATCAGCCAATTCCGGAAACAAAAAGTGAAATAGCCCGGTGTATTTATGATAGTTTGGTCTTAAAGTATAAATTCACAATTAAACAAATAGAATCCGTTACCGGAAACAAAATTGAGAAACTTCATATTATTGGTGGCGGAGTTCATAATAAAATGATAAACCAGTTAACTGCCGATGCAACCGGAATCTCAGTGTTTGCGGGTCCTGCTGAAGCAACAGCTGTGGGAAATATTATGATGCAGGCAAAGGCAATGGGAATAGTAAATTCGCTTAATGAAATTCGGGAGGTGGTGCGAAACTCGTTTGAGGTTATCGAATATCAACCACAACCCGAACATGATTGGGAAGCCGCTTTCCAGGATTTTGTAAAATTGAATTAAAATCCAAGCCAACTAAATGATGAAACGGACATTTTACGTTACAGTAATTCTGATGTCCTATAAATGATCGTGCTCAGTAAGGAATATTTCAGAATCAAATATAAATCCTGATTTGTTTTCTAAATACTGGTCAGCTAGCGGGATATTTGAATCAGATGATTTTGATCCGGATTATGGAGTTTATTATTTCATAAAATCTTTCAACCCGAACGAATTATCAGAAAATCGAATTAAAAATGGGGTGAAAACTCAATAGATTTCTAATTCAGGGTATTCAGCACAGCAAAGAAATGAAAAGCGCTTCCGGCAAGAACAAAAATATGCCATATTCCATGGCTGTATTTCATTTTCTCATTCATATAAAAAATCACACCAACTGAATAGGAAACTCCGCCAAGAAGAAGAAAGATTATACTGGATAAGGGAAGACTTTTGAACATTGATTTTGCAGCAAAAACAAACATCCAGCCCATTACAAGGTAAAGAGCTACCATCAGCTTTTTAAATTTATTCAGGTAGATGGAGCGGATGACAACACCTGCTATTGCCACTCCCCAAATGATTCCGAATAATGTCCATCCAAAAACACCGCGCATGGATGTAAGCAAAAAGGGTGTATATGTTCCTGCAATTAAAAGAAAGATAGCTGCGTGATCAAAACGTGCAAATAAGTTTTTTAGTTTTTCTTTTGTAAAACTGTGGTATAGCGTTGACATCAGGTACAATAACACCAGAGAACTTCCGTAAATCGAGAAACTTACTACATGCCAAAAATTGCCTTTGTTTACTGCAAAAATTATTAGAATTACAAGTGCTGCAACACTTAATATTGTCCCTATTCCGTGCGTTATACTATTGAATATTTCTTCTCCGACAGTTAATCGCCTGAAAGCTGCCTTTCCCTCATTCTTGCTTCTCATCTCTTTCAATTAAATTCTGATGGACCTTAAACGGTTCGAAAATATAAAAAATGAGAAGATCGAAAAATCTATTCCTGTCGTTTAATATTGTTGTGTGAATTAAAGTTCTTATATTCAGTGTAAAAGAAAAATTTATAACATTAATTCAATGTAAAATCTTGAGTGTTTTAAACGTTTAGCGCGGCCCGATTATTTCAATAAATGTTCCATCCGGGTCTTGAACCAGGATAAAATACCTGTTCTCACCTAACTGCGAAGGACTCCCGCTTAAAATTTCAATATTGTTTTTTTTCATTCGCTCGATAAACGGATCGAGGTGGTTTACATTGATTGTAATATATTGCATACCAGTGTCATCGTGTAGCCATTTTGGTTTTTTGTGCCCTGGTTTTGTTCCAAAACTCATTAGTTTCCATTCGTTCGATTGCGGACCATCTTCCAGTTTTAAAACTGTTACATCAATTTGGTATTTATCAGATAGTCCCAGTTCTTTTGCCTTATTTACATCTACCGAAAATTCCCCGGTTTTTGTCATACCGATAATTTTTGTGTAAAAATCTACTGATTTATGAAGATCGGTAACTACACTTCCCACAAAAATAGTCGGATTACTAAACTGGCTTTGTGCATTGGTTTTTCCAGATGCAAAAAAGGAAATACAAATAAGAAAACAATAAACTTTCAGATTTTTCATGTTAACGATTTTAGTTGACTTCGATTGAATAAAAGTAATTATTATTTGCCAATTTACCTTTTAAGAACAGAGCCTGAGCTGAATTTGTTTGTTGTAACAAATTTTTGAAGTAGTTTTGATTAAAAATTGAAAATGAATCTGCCTCAGGTAAATAACAATACTATTTCCCAGTTTTTAAACCAATCCGAAATTGTAAAAGAAACGGCGGAACAAATCATAAAAGACTTTGGAATGTTCGGTATCGAAATTACTTTCTCTGGCGACACCACTGGCGCTTATCACGAACTTCACAGTCAATTGGTTGAACAAATTGCCTTGTTGCTTGACCGGAACTATGATTTGTTGCTTTCCGTTTTGTACAGGATTGATATCACCGAAAAGGAAATTGCAAAAGCTGAACGGGAGATTCCTGAATACAGTCATCTCGAAATTGTTGCTCACCAGGTAATAGCCCGGGACTTGAAAAAGGTGTTGTTACGAAGGTATTTCAAATCACAAAACAGTTAATTGATAAAAACTTTCTTTTTCTTAAAATGTTTGGTGGACAAATACGTCTATCAAAAAGTAAGAGAATTTATTAATGAAACAGAAAACAGGAAAAAGGATAGTTATGGTTTTTACAACTTTTATTTTATTGGCAGTTACAATTTATCTATTCGTTCATTCATCTAAGTTTGGCAGATTGCCTTCGGGGGAGCGGCTAACACGTATTGAAAAATCACCTAATTATAAGGATGGTAAATTTCAAAATCTGAACCCAACTCCTCAAATGACCAATGAAAAAGGCGGATTTGCCATTTTTAAAGAAATGCTTAAAGCGAAAAATCGCAGGCCCCATCAGCCAATACCATCTATAAGAACGAATTTATTTGAATTAACTCCTGAACAGAATGTTCTGGTTTGGTTTGGGCATTCGTCTTATTTTATGCAAATCGATGGAAAGAAGTTTTTAGTCGATCCTGTATTTTGCGGAAATGCATCACCGTTTTTCTTTATGATTAAGTCGTTTAAAGGAACTGATATTTATTCAGCGGATGATATTCCGGAAATAGACTATTTGGTGATTACCCACGATCATTGGGATCATCTCGATTATAAAACGGTGGCAAAACTAAAAACAAAAGTCAGAAAAGTAATAACGGGTCTCGGTGTTGGAGCTCACCTGGAAAGATGGGGATATAAACCGGATATGATTATTGAAAGCGATTGGGGTGAAAAATCAGTTTTAGATAACGATTTTGAAATTACAACAACTCCTGCCCGCCATTTTTCGGGCCGCGGTCCCTCTTCCAATAAAAGCCTTTGGGCATCTTTTGTTTTAAAAACCCCGTCGTTGCAACTATTTATTGGTGGCGATGGTGGATATGACACTCATTTTGCAAAAATTGGCGAAGAGTTTGGTGGATTTGATTTGGCGATTTTAGAAAATGGCCAGTACAACATGAGTTGGAAATACATCCACATGTTGCCTGAGCAGGTTTTGAAGGCAGCAAAGGATTTAAAAGCAAAAAGATTATTTCCGGTGCATAACTCTAAATTCGCGTTGGCCAATCATGCATGGGATACACCGTTAAAAACAATTTCCGAACTTAATAAAGCTGCAAAACAAAATTTGGTGACACCTATGATTGGGGAAATTGTGTTCCTGGATGATGCAGAGCAACAATTTTCGGAATGGTGGACTACCATAAAATAAAAAGAGCCGCTTGTTCAACGGCTCTTTCTGTTTTTATCAGAATTTCATCGACAATCCTACTTTGCCACCTCCAAAGGCATTTCCACCTCCAAACTCTAAGTTAATTCCCCATTTATCACTCCAATAATAACGTCCGCCGATTTGTGCACCTAATCCCAGACCACTTGTTCCGCTGCCTCCATAACCAGATTCTGAGCTCCATATAAAAAAGCCCAGGTTAATGCCTGCATAAAAATCCCAGTTTGATGGTATATCCATAATTCTGTTGAAATGATAATTCCCATTACCTGAAATCCCATAAATTGTGTGATGGTATTTATGGCTATTCCATTTGTCATGGTAACCACGATAAGAAATCTCGCCACCTATTGTAATGTCAGGATGTACTCCGTAGTCCACTCCCAAAAACAGAGGCAGCCCCCAACTTGATAAACCTGTACCAAAATTCAGTTGTTTCTGTCCTTTGGCTATTGGAGATACCTGTGCATTTGAAATCGTAATAACAAATATTGCCAGAGTAAAAACTAAAAAGATTCTTTTCATAATAGAAATTTTAAAAATTGATTTAACGTTTTTTTTGATTTTATTATGCTTACTTATTTCTGCCTTAAACAAAACGATATTGCCGGATAAATATTTAATTGAAAATGATGTTTATTTCATTCTTTTGCCCTGCTGTAGCCTTGCTTTTTATATTTCTCCAGTAATGTTCTCAATTCATTTACAACCTCAGGGTGTTCCCTGTAAACATTGGTAGTTTCAGCATAATCTTCTTTTAAATTGTAAAGTTGAACAGAATCTTCAGGAACCGATTCTTTTATTTGGGCAAAACCGCCATGTCCTTTTGCATCGATGTATTTCCAGTCGCCTTTCCGAATTGAAAAATCGCCATTTAACGAATGGTGAATGGTGGCTTCACGGATTGGGCTAATGTAACTTTCACTTTTAAGAACAGGAAGATAACTGTAACTATCCTGTGCTTCTCCAGTGGTTAGTTTGTGCCCTAAAAGGTCGGCAACTGTTGCGTATAAATCGGTGGAACAAATAACTTCGTTTGAAGTAGTTCCGCCTTTAATCCGTTTGGGCCAGTGTGCAATAAAAGCAACACGATGTCCTCCGTCGTACGAATGCGATTTTCTGCCTTTATAACCATTGCTTGTATTATGGTTGTATTCAATTTCCTGTTCAATAGGAAATCCATGTGGCGAGCTGCCATTATCTGAAGTTACAATTATCAATGTGTTTTCATACATCCCTCTTTCTTTTAAAGCTTTAACAACCCGTTGAACAGTGTTGTCGCATTCAACCACAAAATCGCCATAGGTTCCGGCTTTGCTTTTCCCCAGAAATTCATCGTTTGGAACAATTGGAGTGTGCGGCGCCGACAAAGGGAAATATAAAAAGAAAGGTCTTCCCGGTGTTTGCTGCCGGATGTATTCCTCTGCTTTAGTAGTTAAATCGGGCAGAACGTTTTTTGCCTTAAATCCGGGAACAGTTATTCCTTCGCGTCCACCTTCTTTGGTTATTTCCGTTGGAATTCCCTGTGCATATTGGTTTTCGATGTACAAATAGGGTGGCATATCCAGCGAACCTGTAATTCCATAGAAATAATCGAACCCGACCGAGTTGGGGCCAAATAGAATAGGTTTCGAAAAGTCGATTTTTTTGTTGTCTTCCTGCCAGTTATCGGTCAATCCCACTCCTGGTTCCAGGGTTTGCCAGCCTAATCCCAAATGCCATTTTTCAATGCAAGCTGTGTTGTATCCATTTTTTCTTAGCAACGAAGCTACTGTAGCCTCACCTTCTTTAATCAATGGTTGCGAGCTTCCCCAAAGTACGCCCGATTTCAACCGTGTACGAAATGCATAAGTTCCGGTGAGTGTACCGTATCGGGTAGGGGTGCAAACTGCCGAATTGGTGTGGGCATCCGTAAATATCATACCTTCTTTTGCCAGTTGATCCATTGCCGGGGTTGGTATTTTCGATTCTGGGTTATAACAGGTTAAATCCCCAATTCCCATGTCATCAGCTAAAATGTAAACAATATTTGGGCGGTCGGGGACAATGTGTTTTTTATCCTTACATGCAACCGCCAGGGTTATGATTAAAAATAGGGTTGCAATTTTGTTAAAAGTTTTCATTGAAATATAGTCTTTTAATCGGTTCTAAACTACTCATTCGGCTTTCTTTATTCTAACGGTCTTGCCACCATAATACCGGTCGCACGTTTACTGTTCAGTAAATATTCTTCCAGCGTTTCATCAGAAAGTATAACTTTTCCTGCAGATGAAGAAGCGTGCATCGGACAAATATGACCTCCTTTTCGAACTAAAATAACCACATGCATAATATCCATACCATTGATATTGGTTGTTATTCCGGCAATATCGCCATCCATAAGCTTATCTTCAAATTCCGAAATTTTGTCTTTAGGGATATAAAACATTGTTCGTGATGAAATCTCTTTTTCCTGTTTTGCAATAACCGGAATCAGAGTAGAATCCTTTAGCTGAATATAACTTCCGGGATGTGTGCTCATAAAATTTACATTCAGCGGATACGGAATATCTGCAATTTCCTTTGAAACCCTTTTTACCAGCTTTTTCTGATCATTATTAAAAATCCAATCGCTGAAATAATGCAGCCTCGAAGGATAACCGTTAATTTTCCCGTCCCTGTATCTTATATTTTGCAGTTCATAAGCAAATTTCTCAAAAGTTGGTGCGCCTTTTTTCATTGTTCGGGCAATTGCCAGACAGTTTTCCGCAAAAGTGGTGCAGTCCATTTCGCGAAGATTTACGACCAGTTTTTCTTCTTCAGGATTTATTTCCAATGTAGAAGCAACGTAAGGTGTTTCCTTAAAAAAGGTTCCGGCTTTAATCATTAAAACAGGTATCGACGAATTTTTTTCTGTTTCAAGGATGTCAAAAATTTCATCAAGAATCTCCTTGTCTTTGGGCTGAAAAATGATGTTTTCAGTATCATACGGAGCCCTTTTTTGAGCAGAGTTGCACGAAATAAACAAGAATAAAAATGGCAATATAAAAAATGTAAATTTCATTTATTCGAATCTTAAATTTGTTCAAATATATAAAAGAATACCACCAGAACAGTTTACTGGCAATTAGGTTGAAAGTATTGTCATCAGCAAATTGTTTCACTTTCAGCGAAACGGTGACTAATTATCGTAATTAATATTGGTGAAATGAATCGGAAATAAAGGATAAAACCACCGGAAGTGATTCTCTCCAATAAGTCCAGTTGTGTGCACCGTTTCGAATCCTGAATTCATGTGGAATTTCATTTTTTCTCATTTCGATGTGCGTAAGTGAATTGCCCTCATACAGAAAATCATCGTCGCCACAATCGATAAACCAGCGAACTGCTTTTTTCTGGTCGTCCGGCATATTGCGCATCATTTCGGGAACACTGTGACTATTGAAATAAGCTATGATTTGTTCCTGTGTCAGGTTTTCTTTTCCACGTGTATAACGTTCCATGTCGTTCATTGTTAACGGGCCACATGATGCGCTTAACGGGCATGCCGAAGAAAACAGCTCCGGATGGTGCAGCGCATAAACAAAGGTTCCGCCGCCACCCATTGAAAGTCCCGAAATTGCCCGGTAACGTTTTTCTCCCTTTATCCGGTATGTTTTTTCGATGGTTGGCATAAATTCTTCAAAGAAAAAATCTTCGTAGCGCCACTCATTTTTAATATCGTTGAAATAGCCCCGTTGGCCAGTGTTAGCATCGGGCATAACAATTATCATAGCTGTTGCCGAACCTTCCAAAATAGTTTGGTCGGCAATTCGCAAAACCTCGCCAAATTGTACCCAGCCGGTTTGGTCATCGCCTGCGCCGTGCAAAAGGTATAAAACAGGGTAACTTCTTTCTGAGGTTTCATAATCGGGTGGGAGATAAATGGCATATTTCCGCTCCATTTTCAGGATCTCACTTTTCACGGAAAGATTGTCGAAAATTTTTCCTGTTTGGGCATTGGAAAAGATTGTTGCTGTTAAAAACAGAAAAATAATCAGGTTTTTCATCGGTTCAGATTTAAGATTATACGAACTCTAAAATTAGGGATTTCAGGAAAAAAACGGGCAAATCGGGTGTTAAAAATCGCGTAACAGGATAGCATCGCTTTAAGAGCAGCTATCAGTTATATGATTTTTGAATAGAATTACGGATAGCATCTAGCCTTTGGCAATGGATGCCATCCTATTCAAGAATCAAATTTGATTTTTCTTCATGAAAGTAATTGTGATAGGTTATGAACCCGTCTGTTCCATCAAAAATCTCAAAACCCAAATCTCTTGAAATTTCTGTGGATTTTTTAGACATGTATGCTTTAAATGAACTGTATTTGTAGTTTTGATAATTATTTGAAATTCCGTGTTTAACAGGATTATGATGGATGTAGAAAAACAAGTATTTCAAATGCTCGTCATCAGTCAGCTCAATTCGCTTGAAATTTCAGTTAAACAGAGAGCCAGTTCTATTTTCCTGCCGGTTTATAGCTTGAGAATACGATAAATAATCGTCGAAGTTGTTCCGAAATAATTTCTCCAATCCTGTTTTCATCCTCAACAATTTCCAGGATATTATATTGGGCATCCGGTATTTCAATCCTTTCAGCCAGTTTAACCAAGAAATGAAAGTGATTGGGAAGCAAGCAAAAAGCCAAAACTTGCATGTAATTGCCTGGATATTTTTTCCATAACCGGAGAAAGTAATCGTAATTGGAAGGTTGAAAGAATATGGGCTGTCCGTTTATTCCCCGATTAAAAATGTGATAATAATTTCCACCGATTAAAGGTGTAATGGTTTTATTTGAAGGCATTTTTGATTTAAATGTATGAATTATTGTCGAAACCAGGATGGCATCGCTTCAAGAGATGCTATCCGTTATATGATTTTTGATCGGAATTACGGATAGCATCCAGCCTGCGGCAATGGATGCCATCCGTAAATTACATTACTTCAATTATTTATTGCCAGATTTCTTTTAATTTTAAAAGATGATTTAAAAAGAGGGTTGAAAGAAACACAATCAAATACCAATCATGATCCAATTCAGCGAGTATCGTATTTTCGATTTTACGAGGAGCTGAACGATTTTTTGCCACAAAAGTGGAAAAAGAAACGTTTTGCATATTCATTTAGCGGAATAACAACCGTGAAGAACACAATAGAAGCGATTGGCGTGCCTCACGTCGAAATTGATTTGATTTTGGCAGACGGAGTGTCAGTTGGATTTAATTTTATATTGAAGGGCGCCGAGAATATTTCAGTTTATCCTGTTTTTGAGTCGTTTGATATTACTCCCTTAATTCGGTTGCGGGCAAAACCGTTACGGAAAATCAGATTTATTGTGGATGTAAATCTTGGAAAACTCGCACAAAAGCTTCGTTTGCTGGGATTTGACACTCTGTTTAAAAATGATTACGATGATAATGATATTGTTGCCGATGCGGCCAAAGACAAGAGAATTATACTTACCCGCGATATCGGCGTTTTGAAACATCGTGCAGTAACTCATGGCTACTTTATCCGGAACCATGATCCAAAAAAACAATTGATTGAGGTTATCGAACGATTGCAACTTCAAAATCATTTCGAACCATTTTCACGATGTTCTGTATGCAATTCAAAAATGAATCGGGTTGAGAAATCAAGAATTCAGGATAAACTTTATTTTGATACGCTCGAAATGTACGATGAATTCTGGCAATGCGCGGGTTGTGAAAAAGTTTACTGGGCGGGTTCACATTACGACAGGATTGTGGAATGGATTGATCGGATTCATAACGGAATTTCAAATGACTAATCCAGTGCTATTTATTTGGCTGTCAGTGATTTTTTGTTGTGATATGTCGTAGTTTGATTCCGTTTGCTGTGATGATTGGCCTGAGCGAAGTTGAAGCATGATGTTTGGCGAAATTTTTAATTTGAAAAGTAAAAAGCTAGATTGTTTGAGGTTTCAGCGTTAGCAAAACAATCTCACTTTTAGTGCCTACACGCATCGGTGGGCCAAACGTTCCTACGCCTTGCGAAACAAATAATTGCGTTCCGTTATACCGATGCCACCCTTTGTTGAAATCAAAAATAAGATCGGCAATGTATTTTACAGGGAATAATTGTCCTGCGTGCGTATGTCCGGCCAAATAAAGATCAACACCGTTTTCGCTGGCATATTGAATTCCTTCCGGGCTGTGATGTAACATAATGGCGGGTTTGCTTTTATTAACCCGAAGGTTTTCAAGAACGCTTTTTATTGTTGTTCCGTTTTCCGAAATATGTATATTAAATGCTGTGTTATCGGCACGCATATGATTTAACCCGATGACCTGAATGCCGTTCCAGTTGGTTATTTCGTTTTCCAGGACGTTTATCCCTAATTCCCTTAAATATGCTTTAATAGTTTGAACACCACTGTATTTATCATGGTTCCCTTCAGTGAAATAAACAGGCGCTTTCAGTTGTGTTAAAGGCTGAAGTGTCTCTTTGCTAAGATTAATCCTTCCGTCAAATAAATCACCGGTGATGAAAACCAAGTCCGGGTTGTGGTTATTGGTTTTATCTACTATTCTTTGTAAAAACTTCTTTCCACGAAAATGACCAAGATGAATATCAGAAAGATGAACTGCCCTGATCTCTTTTTACAAATTCCTTATTTCGATATTCTTTTTAGTAACCTGAATTACCCATGAATTAATTATTCCATATAGGGAAACCATGAGTACGAGACCTAATGCCGCAATTCCTGTAATTCGGGGTGAGAAGTTGGTGAATATGCTAATCAAATCGACAGTGAGAACAGATAATAAAAGGTAAAGTAAAAATCCCATCATGGTTGCTGAGAAAATGTAGATCAGATGCCCCAATTGGTTTATACTGTTGGTAAATGGCATTACTCCAAAAATCATGGATGCGCTTAAAAGTGGAAAAATCACTCGAAGAAGCGTCCGGTTTTCAATACTGAAAAAATGGTTAAAACGAGCAGAAAGATAAATATTCGCACCTACCAAAATACCAATAAACAGGATTAAAAACAAATACCGTTTCATTATCAAAGTGTTTTCTAAACTTTATTATAAAGCTTGAAAATAGAAAAATGTTTTATGGTTATGTTTTGCCCGGCTAAAGTTCCTGTATATCAATTAAAACAAAGGGGTAATGACTTTAGTCCTAACATTAAACCATATCAAACAGCTTTTATTTTCCATACAACTTCTCACGTTGTTCATGGATTTTTTCATCAGAAATATAATCGTCATAATTCATCAGCTTGTCAATCATTCCGTTAGGAGTGAGTTCGATAATCCGGTTACAAACCGATGAAATAAACTCGTGGTCGTGCGACGACATGAAAACATTGCCCGGATAACGCTGCAAATTGTTGTTAAACGACTGAATCGATTCCAAATCGAGGTGGTTGGTCGGTGTGTCCAGAATAAGTGCATTGGCGCCGGTAAGCATCATTTTGGCAATCATACAACGCATTTTTTCTCCACCGGAAAGTACATTAACCTTTTTGTAAATTTCGTCACCGGCAAAAAGCATACGGCCCAAATATCCCCTAATGTAAATTTCGGTAGTGTCGGTGGTAAACTGGCAAAACCAGTCAAACAGAGTTAATTTACTATCGAAGAATTCTGCATTGTCCAAAGGCAAATATGCAGTTGTTATGGTTTGTCCCCACTGGTAAGTTCCGGAATCAGGTTTCTGCTTGCCATTAATAATTTCAAAGAAGGCGGTCATCGCTCTTGGATCGCGTGAAAGGAAAACAATTTTTTCACCTTTTTCGGCAACAAAATCAACGTCTTTAAAAAGAATCTCGCCTTCAACGCTGGCACTTAAACCGTGAACATCAAGAATTTTATCGCCTGCTTCACGTTCAGGAGTAAAAATAATGCCCGGGTATTTTCTCGTTGATGGCTGAATATCTTCAATGTTGAGCTTTTCAATCATTTTGCGGCGGCTGGTTGCTTGTTTCGATTTGGCAACGTTAGCGCTAAAACGCTGAATAAATTCCTGCAATTCCTTTTTCTTCTCCTCCGCTTTTTTATTCTGTGCCTGTTGCTGACGCAAAGCAAGCTGGCTGCTCTGGTACCAGAAACTGTAGTTTCCGGCAAACATTTTTATATCGTTATAATCGATGTCGATGGTGTGGGTTGAAATGGCATCCAAAAAGTGACGGTCGTGCGATACCACTAAAACCGTATTTTCATAATTGGCAAGGTAATTCTCAAGCCAAACAACGGTTTCCAGGTCAAGGTCGTTGGTAGGCTCGTCAAGAAGCAGGTTGTCCGGGTTGCCAAAAAGTGCCTGTGCCAGCAAAACACGAACTTTTTGCTTACCACTTAAATCTTTCATCATTGTATAATGAAAATCTTCCTTGATTCCAAGATTGCTCAACAATGAAGCTGCATCGCTTTCTGCGTTCCATCCGTTCATATCTGCAAATTCAGCTTCCAGTTCGGCGGCTTTTAAACCATCTTCATCTGAAAAATCAGGCTTGGCATACAATGCATTTTTTTCGTGCATAATATTCCATAATTTCGAATGGCCTTTCATCACCGTATCCAAAACCGTGAATTCATCAAAAGCAAAGTGATCCTGACTTAATACTGAAAGTCGCTCGCCCGGGCCCAATGTAATTTTGCCTGCGGTGGCATCTATTTCACCTGAAATGGCTTTTAAAAATGTAGATTTTCCCGCGCCATTTGCACCAATAACCCCGTAACAGTTTCCGGCGGTAAACTTCATATTTACATCCTGAAACAATATTCGCTTTCCAAACTGGATTCTTAAATTCTCAACTGTAATCATTTGAATAAAAATTGTTTTGTCTTCTGACCCTAATCAAAAAGTGCGCAAAGGTAGATTTTATAAAATTACTTAAGGATAAAAATAATAGGATTTTGAAAATAATAACCTAAATGTTAAGGAACTATCTTGATGAAAAAGAATCTTCTCATCCGATGTAAAAAGTATCTCCCCCTGTAATGCTTATTAGGCAAGAGTTTCAGGAGATTATTATAGGATGTATTTATTTTTTGTTTTATTTATTTTAGAAATAATTAAACAAAAAATATTGTTTAATCGTTATTGTTGTAAGTTAAACAAAAAAAATAAATGCTATGAAACAAATTAGACTTTACTTATTGATTTTTACCTCGCTTTTTATGGCGGGAAACGTATCGAAAGCTGATAATATCTTGGATATAATCAGTAACAGTGCAGACCACACTACGCTCGAAGCAGCCGTTGTGGCAGCCGGACTGGTAGAAACACTGCAGGGAGAAGGTCCATTTACTGTATTTGCTCCGACAGATGCAGCATTTGCAGCACTTCCGGAAGGGACAGTTGAGTCCTTGTTGAATGACCTTCCATCCTCAACCGATATTCTGACTTATCATGTTGTAGGAGCAAAAGCGATGAGCACTGATTTAAGCGATGGTCAGATGATTATGACAGTTCAGGGCAAGGAGGTGTCGGTAACGATTAACGAAGACGGTGTTTTCATCAACAACGCGAAAGTAACTGTTGCCGACATTGAAGCTGAAAACGGAGTGGTGCATGTAATCGATGCAGTACTTCTTCCTCCGACATTGCCAGCGACAGTGGTTGACATCGTTGTTAACAGTGCAGACCACACTACGCTCGAAGCAGCCGTTGTGGCAGCCGGACTGGTAGAAACACTGCAGGGAGAAGGTCCATTTACTGTATTTGCTCCGACAGATGCAGCATTTGCAGCACTTCCGGAAGGAACAGTTGAGTCCTTGTTGAATGACCTTCCATCCTTAACCGATATTCTGACTTATCATGTTGTAGGAGCAAAAGCGATGAGCACCGATTTAAGCGATGGTCAGATGATTATGACAGTTCAGGGCAAGGAGGTATCGGTAACGATTAACGAAGACGGTGTTTTCATCAACAACGCGAAAGTAACTGTTGCCGACATTGAAGCTGAAAACGGAGTGGTGCATGTAATCGATACAGTACTTCTTCCTCCGACATTGCCAGCGACAGTGGTTGACATCGTTGTTAACAGTGCAGACCACACTACGCTCGAAGCAGCCGTTGTGGCAGCCGGACTGGTAGAAACACTGCAAGGGGAAGGTCCATTTACTGTATTTGCTCCGACAGATGCAGCATTTGCAGCACTTCCGGAAGGGACAGTTGAGTCCTTGTTGAATGACCTTCCATCCTTAACCGATATTCTGACTTATCATGTTGTAGGAGCAAAAGCGATGAGCACTGATTTAAGCGATGGTCAGATGATTATGACAGTTCAGGGCAAGGAGGTATCGGTAACGATTAACGAAGACGGTGTTTTCATCAACAACGCGAAAGTAACTGTTGCCGACATTGAAGCAGAAAACGGAGTGGTGCATGTAATCGATGCAGTACTTCTTCCTCCGACATTGCCAGCGACAGTGGTTGACATCGTTGTTAACAGTGCAGACCACACTACGCTCGAAGCAGCCGTTGTGGCAGCCGGACTGGTAGAAACACTGCAAGGGGAAGGTCCATTTACTGTATTTGCTCCGACAGATGCAGCATTTGCAGCACTTCCGGAAGGGACAGTTGAGTCCTTGTTGAATGACCTTCCATCCTTAACCGATATTCTGACTTATCATGTTGTAGGAGCAAAAGCGATGAGCACCGATTTAAGCGATGGTCAGATGATTATGACAGTTCAGGGCAAGGAGGTATCGGTAACGATTAACGAAGACGGTGTTTTTATCAACAACGCGAAAGTAACTGTTGCCGACATTGAAGCTGAAAACGGAGTGGTGCATGTAATCGATGCAGTACTTCTGCCAGGAACAACAAGTATCAGAAACAATTTGGATAAATTGGATTTTGATGTGTATCCAAATCCGGCAAGTGATTATATCCGTATAAATTCTGATTTACAAACCGCTTCAATAATTATCAGGGATATTGCAGGAAGAGAAGTATTACGTAAAAGTGACATTGGTTCTGACTATAGAATTAATATCAGCAAATTGAAGCCTGGTATTTATATGGTTGTTCTGCAAGACGAAAATAAAGTTTCTGCAAAAAAACTCATCGTTAATAAATGATAAATTGTCGAATTAGATAATTAGATAGTCAAATTAGTTGAAGTTGAAGCTAAAACAAAAAGGTTGCCTCTGGGCAGCCTTTTCTTTTTGAACACCAGAAATCATTATTCTGCTAATTTGTTGATGGTTATGTTATAACAACGATCTCTTTTGATTATCTGTTTTAGGTGCCATTTCTATTAGCCGCAAAAAATAAATCCAATAGAATTTTTTCTATTTCATATATTGAAGAAAGCGGTTTTACTTTTGAGCATAAAGGATCATTTGTTCTATTAAGAGGGTTTATAAAGTAATCCAAAGGTTTTGCCACGTTGTGTTCAAAATTTTTCTGTACCATTTTATTTCCAAGTCGTATTATTTAAAAGTTTCGCGTAATTTTATGTGCAAAACGAGTTGTTTTATATAGTTTTAGGTTTATTGAAGGAATTTATTTTGCTAATACATAATTAAGTTGATGCAATACTAATTCTTACCTTACAAACAAACAATATTCAAAACGATGGAAACAAACTGGACAGAACATTTCAAACCTCTATTTCAGAAATATGGAAAACGCCGGCATCCGCTCGACTACAAGAATCGCTATCAGTTAGTTGTTATGGTAGTGTTATCGGCTCAGGATTCCGATAGGCATATTAATGAACTTGCTCCTGCTTTTTTTGAAACATACCCCAATGTCAATGCACTTTCAAAGGCGACACCGGAAGATCTTCACCAGCATATCAACTCGGTACGTAATTTTGGAAATAAATCGAAGTGGCTGATAAAAATGGCACAAATGGTGGGAGAGGATGAAAAAATTCCGCATAATTTAGATAGCCTGACAAAACTTCCCGGACTTGGGCGTAAATCTGCCAACGTTATTATTCGGGAATCGGGTGACAACGCAGAAGGAGTGATTGTGGATTTGCATGTTTTACGTGTAGCACCTCGTCTGGGAATTGCCGATCAGGAGGAAAAGCCAAAGCCTGAAAAAATAGAAAAACAATTGATGGCAGCATTGCCGCAGGAAACCTGGAATGAGGCAGGGATGTCAATTTCTTTTCTCGGGCGTGAGATTTGCCGCCCCACAAATCCGAAATGTGAGCTATGCATGATGAATCCAGTTTGCTTGTATTTTAGTGAGCAAAAAAAGAGAATTTAGAAGTTGGCCCGGAAAATAAGGAAGCTTTCAGATTTTAAAAATCCGTATCTGCTTTTTGCAAATCCAGTTCTTCAATCCAAATGTTGCGGTAAAGCACTTCGTGGCCTTCGGCCTGGAGTTTAATACCTCCAGGAGTATCAGTTATGCCGCGTCCTTCGTCATTGCCTCCATCGATTCCTGAGTTGGGGCCACCCCAAACCTGGTTAATTGCAATATTAGTATGTACTTTCTGAGCGTTAAAATACATGGAAACCAGTGCTTTTTCAGAGCGCTTTCCGTTTTCAAAACGTGCAGCACGGAATTTTATATCGTAGGCATTCCATTTTCCGACACCGTTATAGGCATAGTAGGGCGAGTCGGTTTCATTAATTACCGCAGCCAGACCGTGTTGGGTGGAGTCGCCATCCAGAATCTGAATTTCGTAACGGTTCTGCAGGTAAACTCCACTGTTTCCTCCCGGATGAACCACCAAAAACTCGACATGCAACCGGAAATCACGGTATTTCTTTTTAGTGACAATATCTGCGGAACCGTATTTTCCACCCGCGGCGGCAGGGTCGTTGCTGTTCATTACCGTACCTTTATCAATCGGGTCGGGCTGGATTTTCCATTTAATAGGCATTTCTGCAGAAAAACGAGGACCTTCCCAGTATTCCCATTTCTGGTCTAACATTTTTTTTGTGCCGTCGAAAAGTACTTCTGCATTTTTGGGTGCTTTTATCCCAACACCTGTTTTCTCTTTAGGAAGAAAAATAAAACTCATTCCAACAAAAACAATTAGAATAAACGGCAGAAGAGCAACAGATTTTTTCATGTTATCAGTTTTTAGGTTTAGGTAAGCAAGATAGTGAATTTTGGAGTAGGGTAAAGGTCTCATTAAATTAAAAGAATAAGAAACATCGTTAAGAAATCAGAAAGCTTTGGGACAAGAGTTACCAATTTTATGATCTTAAATTACTTTTTACTTATTCCCCCATGATGGCTATTTCTACTGCTCTTTCAGCATGTATTTTAGTGGTGTCAAAAACCGGAATGTCAACATCTGAATCTGAAATCAATAAAGGAATCTCGGTGCATCCGAGAATTACGCCTTCTGCTCCAGTTGAATTCATATTGTTAACGATTTGTTTTACTTTTTCCCGCGATTCATTCAGAATTATTCCGTGAACCAGTTCGTTGTATATAATCCTATGTATGAGTTCTCTTTCTGGTTTGTCGGGAACCATGACTTCGATTCCAAATTTTTCATAAATGAATTTTGTGTAAAAATCCATTTCCATGGTAAAACGGGTTCCCAGAAGCGCTACTTTTTGCAGGCCGGTTTTTTTTATCTTTTGTCCGGTAGCATCGGCAATGTGCAGGAAAGGAACATGAATGCTTTTTTCGATTTCAAATGCACAAAAATGCATGGTGTTGGTTCCCAGAACTACAAAATCTGCTCCTGCTTTTTCCAATTGTTGCGCCAATTGAATCATCATTTTTTCCAACAATTTCCAGTTATTTTTATGCTGGAGTTCTTCTATCTCGGCAAAGTCAACCGAAACCATAATGCATTTTGCTGAATGATATCCGCCCAGAATCTCAGCTGTTTTCCTGTTGAAGATGTTATAGTAAACGGCTGATGATTCCCAGCTCATCCCAGCAATTAATCCGATGGTTTTCATTTTTTTTGATTTTAGATCATTGGATTCAAAAATCAAGACAAGAAGTTTGGAAAACCGCTCTTTGCATTTTGTTCTCCGCCCCAGGCTTAAAGTAATTTGCTATCCCTGTATTTTAGCCGCATGCCCTGCAATACATTTCTTAAAATCTGATCTTTACATTCGCGATACTGGCTTTGCCTGGGATTTCTGAAAAAGGCACTGATTTCGTGTTTGCTAAATTTCATATCGGCAAGTTGAAGAAATTCAATTATGTCTTCATCTTTAAGTTGTAGGGCAATCTTTAGTTTTCGCAGAATAATATTATTATTAAGTTTTTTCTCCGGTTCGGGTTGCGGGCCTTCTTTTTTTCCACGATGAAGAATTATCAGTCCGTTAAGAAAAGCTGCCAGGTTAAAATCATTGAGTTCTTTCCAATCAGGATCTACATCCTTTTTTAACCAATTGCTGATTTCTTCGCGGGTGGCCGGGGAATTCGCCAAATCAAAAATATTCATCATTTTAGAATCGTTAAAATTGAAGATGTATCTGATTCGGCGAAGAATGTCGTTATTCTCCATAAACTATTTTTTATTTACCTCGATTTTTGCCGGTAAATATAATTTATTCATTGAAGAGATTTAGGAACCGGCCTGAATAAGGAATTTTTATTTACTAATCTGTACTTTAATTGCAGTTGGCCCTTTCGGTCCGCGTTCTGTTTCAAAAGTAACCAAGTTTCCTTCTTTTATCGTTCCTATAACATTGTTAATGTGTACAAAAACATCCTGTTTTGTTTCCATATCTTTAATAAAACCAAAACCTTTTGATTCATTGAAAAATGTGACGGTTCCTTTTCGTTCAACAGATTCTTCTTCTCTTGTATTGCCTTTGGGAACACTAATTTCAATGTCTTCCAGTTTTACCTTTGGCCTTTCGCTTGGTTCTATCGGAACGTCAGTAATTACACCGTTTGCATCTACGTAGGCAATCATGTCGTCCATACTAGTTTTTTCACCATCGCGTCTAGCCAGTCTTCTTGCTTCTTTTTCTTTTCTTTTTTTCTCTTTTTTGTTTCTAACTTCTTTTTTGTTGTACGTTTCTTGCGATCTACCCATAAATAGTTTTAAATTTTAATATTTTGTTTCAATATATTTTATAACCAGTTTTCCCATAAAATTTACACTTTTTCTTGAAATTTTCTCTAAAAACAATATCAGAAATGAAAATCAGTCGCCTGTTCGGGCAGGCAAATTCAGGAAAACTTTAAATACAAAATCGATTTAAAAATGCGTTGATGAACCAATAAACAGAAAGGAATCAGCAAAAAATACAATTTTCAAATCTGAAATATGCGTAAAGATAAGGTTATATTTCGGGAATCTAAAGTTTTTATGATTACAGATTGAAATTCACCATTTTAATCTCCAATTCCTTCGTTCCCTGTATCTAATACATATTTCCAGTTCCCGGCTTCGTCTTTTTTCCAAACAGAAATATAAGTTCCTTTTTCTGTGATTGTGTCAACTTTTATGGTGTAGATTCCATAAGTGTAGCCCAGTTCTCCTGAAACAGCAATATCACCTCCCTCAGGTTCCCAGCTGAAATCGATTCCGTTGGCTTCTAGTTTTTCATAAAATGAAATAATTGCTATTTTACCTTTTATTGGCAGTTTGTTCGGACGTAATAAAACTGCATCGGGGTGAGCAAATTCAATAAAAGCGTTATTAAAACCATTCGTTGAAGCAGAGTTTGAAAACCGCCGGTCAACTTCAAAAAGCTGTTCAATATCGGGTTTCTCCTTTTGTCCGCAACCAATTATAAAGAGCAAAAGAATTGGAATAAAAAGCTGTTTCATAAAATAGATTCATAAATACGTTTATTTTCTTCATCGAACACACAAAAAATCACTTCTTTAATTTCAACATATTGTTTTACAAATTCAATTACTGTATCAACTGCAATGTTTGCAGCTTCTTTTTTTGGGTAGCCGTATACTCCTGTACTTATATTTGGAAAAGCAATTGTTTCTACATTATTTTCAAGAGCAATTTCCAAACTTCGCTTGTAGCATGATTTTAGTTTTTCGGGTTCGCCATATTTCCCACCCGACCACACCGGTCCAACGGTATGAATTACAAATTTTGCCGGGAGTTTATATCCTTTAGTAATTTTTGCATTGCCGGTTGCACAGCCATACAAGGTTTTGCATTCTTCCAGCAGTTCTGGTCCAGCAGCTTTGTGAATTGCGCCGTCAACGCCACCACCACCTAATAACGACTGATTGGCTGCATTAACAATTGCATCGACTTCCAATTTTGTAATATCACCCTTGTGGAGTTTAATTTTTGTCTTCATTTGGCCCATTGAATTTATTAACTTTATCTAGATAAAATTAAAAAGGATTTCGCCATGAACAAATTTTTCCTGAGTTGTCTTTTTATATTAATGTTGTTTAATGCAGTGGATGCACAACCTGTGGCATTACATCCGGAAAATTCTCATTATTTGATTTTTAATAAAAAACCACTGGTGCTGGTTACTTCTGCAGAGCATTACGGTTCGGTAATCAACCAGGATTTTAATTACAAAAAATACCTCGAAACAATGCATAAAGAGGGGCTGAATTATACACGAATTTTTACTGGCTCTTATGTTGAAATACCCGGAAGTTTTGGGATTGAAAATAATACACTTGCCCCGGCAGTTGGAAGTTTTTTGGCTCCCTGGAAAAGAACAGAAGAAACTGGTTTGTATAAAGGTGAAAAGAAGTTTAATCTCGAACAATGGAATCCGGAATATTTTACCCGGTTAAAGGATTTTATATCGCTGGCAGCCGATTATAATATCATTGTTGAAGTTACTTTGTTTTGTTCCACCTACCAAGATGCCTCATGGGAACGCCATCCGTTTAACGCGGGGAATAATGTAAATAAAATTGCGCCGACTTTGGTACGACAGAAATCAAATACACTGGATAACGGGAAACTATTGAGTTATCAGAAAAACATGGTAGAAAAAATTGTAACGGAATTAAATGATTTTGACAATGTATTTTATGAAATTCAGAATGAACCATGGTCGGACGACCCAAAAAAAGTGATGCGAACTTTGCGTACACTCGATCCTCAGCCAGGTCAGGGGAGCTGGTACAAATGGGCAGAGATGGCTTCACCGGCTTCTCTTGAATGGCAGAAGGTAATGGTACAAATTATTGTAAATACTGAAAATAATCTTCCGAAAAAGCATTTGATCGCACAAAATTATACCAATTTCTTTTACTCGGTTGATAAAGTAGATCCCCATATTTCTATTTTGAATTTTCACTATGCCTGGCCCGAAGCAGTTTGGCTAAATTATGGCTGGAACCGGATTGTGAATTTTGATGAATCAGGATTTGCCGGGAGTTCAGATTCAACTTATCTTCGACAGGCCTGGCAATTTATGATGGCCGGAGGCGGGATTTTTAATAGTATCGATTATTCATTTTATACTGGTTTTGAAGACGGAACTGGTAAAAATAAAGCCCCGGGAGGGGGAAGTATTAACCTTCGGAAGCAACTAGCCGGGTTGCGCTCATTTCTGGAATCTTTCGATTTTGTAAAGATGAAACCTGATTTTAATGTGGTTGTGCATTCACCTGGATTACAGTCACAGGTTTTGTCGGAACCAGGTAAGCAATATGCATTCGTTTTTACAGGACAACCTTCTAAATGGGTAAAACTGGATCTCCCCAAAGGACAATATAACTACGAATTTGTTTCTCCGTACGATGGTAGAATTTTAAAAAAAGGTTTCTTCTTTCATAACAAGAAAGGGATAAAAGAAATTTACCTTCCTGAATTTGGAGAGATGGTCGTATTAAAAATGGTTAAATAGAATTTATTGAGTTAATTTTTTAGAAGATATACATCTGTTGTCTCCTTTTCTGTTTAATAAAAAAACATGGATTGAATTATCTGTAATTAATCAAATACCAGCAAACTAAGTCATCCTGGATTCTTCTCTCTTCAAAAAAATCTATATCCTATTATAATTATCTATCAGTTTTTTTAAAACTATGAAGGGTTTTTCATTGTTAAAGGCTCTGACATAAAAAGATAAATTTTAACCCAAAAGTCTATTTTATATGGAAATTAGAAGTTTTTTGCAATCAAAAAGACTCCAGATTAATTTTCTTGTTGCCGGCTCAGTAAGTGGTTTGCTTTACTGGAAATTTCTTGGCGATGGTTCCAATTTGATAAATTCAGTATGGTATTGGTCAGTATTGGTAGGAGCTGCGTTAGGCTATATCCTTGGAGATGTTATTGACGAATCAAGAAGAAAGCAGCAGGAAAAAAGGGAACGGATGAAATGAACGGAAGGTTTTTAAATATTATTAATTCGAGAAAACCGGTATTGGTTGACTTTTATGCTGATTGGTGCGGCCCTTGCAAACAGATGCCTCCCATTTTAAAAGAAATCAAATCGGAATTTAAAGAGAATGTGAGGATAATAAAGGTGAATGTTGATAAAAACCCAATTATTGCATCGCGGTACCATATTCGAAACATTCCCACTTTAATAATATTTAAAAATGGCGAACCTTGCTGGACAGGAGTTGGTTTGCATCCGGCAAATGAACTTACTTCTATTTTGAAATCACATATCGAAGACCAGTAATGGTTGGAGTGATACTTCTTAAACCATAGTCTTCAAATCTAAACTTTTAATTTTTATTTCATTGTCAAGGTTTAATTTAAAACTTTGAAAGGGTTGTAGTGTCGGTTGAATTAAATATCTGAAAATATCAACCTCATTTTCTTTTTGTCAGAATTTAAATAGTTAAAATCAATATTCACTATTTTGCTTTGAGGTTCATACGCTATCTTTAGCCTTTTAATATTGAACTTTAAAAAAAAAACAGAATGAGACGATTCCTTTATTTTGTGGTATTTGTAGCTGCACTTGGAGGTCTGATGTTTGGGTTTGAAACCGCTGTAATTAACGGTGCTATTCATTATGTTTCAGCGCATTTTAAGCTTGATGCTTTTATGAAAGGCTTTGTGGTTAGTATCGCACTGGCCGGTTGTGTTGTTGGGGCATTGCTAATTAGCAGACCCGCCGATAAATACGGAAGAAGATACATGTTGAAAATAATGGCTTTTCTGTTCCTGATTTCGATGCTGGGAACCGGATTGGCAAACAACATCTGGGTTTTTATTGTTGCAAGATTTGTCGGAGGACTTGCTGTTGGAGGAGCTTCTGTGTTAACGCCAATGTATATTTCTGAAGTTTCACCACCCAATATCCGTGGCCGTTTGGTGGCCACAAATCAATTAGCAATTGTTACAGGAATTTTAGTCGCTTTTTTTTCTGATTATGTTATTGATAGTGTTTTTCACGGAAGCTGGCGTTGGATGTTTCTGGCTGGCGTAATTCCATCTTCCGTGTTGTTTGGTCTGTTGTTTTTTATTCCCCGAAGTCCCCGCTGGTTAATAAAGGTAGCAAGGGAAGGAGAAGCAAGAAGTGTTATTGAGCGTGTGAATCCGGGCGAGGATGTCGATGAATTGGTTGTATCGATTCAGGAGTCCATTAAAAAAGAAAAGAGAATAAAAAATATCAGCATCTTCGGAAAATCATATTTGCGACTGGCAATTATTGGTGTTGCAGTTGGGATGTTTAACCAGTTTGCCGGCATAAATGTAATTATGTACTATTCAACCGATATTTTTAGGGATGCTGGATTTTCAAATGAATCAGCACTTCTACAATCGGTGTTGATTGGGGTAACCAATTTATTATTTACCATTTTAGCCATGGTTTTTATCGATCGGTTTGGGCGAAAATTCTTATTGTATGTTGGTGCAAGCGGAATGTCAGTTTTCCTCGGTTTATTTAGTTGGGCTTTTATTGCCGATTTTAAATCAGGATTTATTTTGCTGGCTTTATTAATCGGTTACATCGCCTTTTTTGCATTTTCACAGGGAGCAGTTATTTGGGTGATTTTATCCGAAATGTTCCCTACGAGTGTCCGGTCACAGGGTACCGCAATTGGTTCCTTTTCTCACTGGATTTTTAATTTCGGAATTGCACTTCTTTTTCCTGTTCTTTCTGTAAAATTGGGAGTTGGAACTGTATTCGTTTTTTTTACCGTCGCTACCATATTAAGTTTGTTGTTTTATCGATTTGCATTGATAGAAACCAAAGGAAAAACGTTGGAGGAAATTGAAAAGTTAGTTACAAAATAAAACAGATTATAGGATTCTTTTTTAGGAAAGATACAAATTGTATGTTTTCCGGAAACGAACTTTTACAGTTTTATATCGTATTATGCAACGATGAGATGTTTTAGGTAAAAAGATGTTTTTCTTTTGTTGCATTCTTTGTTGAAAAAGCCAGAATTAGTTTTAGATGTTTTTTAAGCAGAATGTTCCAGGAAAATTATCTTTGTCCCAACTAAATTAAAGAACGATTAGAATGAGTTTGCTTTCTCTTATAGGAGCATTACTTATAACCATGGCCTTACTTTCTTATGGTTTAGGAAGTATTTCAGTGCAACGGTTCAAAATTATTACACCTGGTGTGTTGGTATTTCTTACATTGGGAGTTGCTTTGGATTTGTTGGCCGTTTCGTTTATGATATTTGGAACGAATGGAAATTTATTCTCAATACACGGAATTCTTGGTTATTCTGCAACAATAACTATGTTAATAAATTTGATATTAATATGGCGCTCTTTTTATAAAAATGGGCTGCAATCTAAAATTGAAAAAAGAGTAGTTACATTTTCGAAATATGCGTATGGATGGTGGGTTATTACTTATATAACAGGAAGTTTGCTCATTCTTTGGTAATAGAAAATAAAATATGTCGAACGATTGGAAAGATAGATTAGGTGTGGTTTATTCCACAAATCCCGATTTTAATTATAAAAAGGAAGCAGAGGAAGAAAATAATACGCTTCCGCCTCAACAACAAAATCTGAAAGTTAGTCTTGACCGAAAACAGCGAAAAGGGAAGAGTGTAACTTTGGTTTCCGGTTTTGTTGGAAAAGAAGATGATTTAAAAGATTTAGGCAAAATGCTGAAATCGAAATGTGGTGTGGGAGGTACTGTGAAAGAAGGTGAAATTTTAATTCAGGGTGATTTTTGTACTCGTGTAATGGATATACTGAAAACCGAAGGCTACAAAGTAAAGCGCTCTGGTAGTTGATAATTTATTCTTATATCATCTCTTATAATGAAAATTCAAAAGACAATTTTTTTAGTCCTCATTCTCTTTTTCTCGCTGAACTGCAATTCACAAGAGAAAAACGAGGTTTATTTGTTTTCCTATTTTATTGGAAATGGGGAAGACGGCTTGCATTTAGCATATAGTTATGATGGGTTAAAATGGGAAACGTTAAAAAATAACACCACTTTTTTAACGCCAACTTGCGGAAAAGATAAGTTAATGCGCGACCCTTGCATTATTCTTGGACCTGATGGGAAATTCCACATGGTTTGGACAGTAAGCTGGAATGAAAAAGGAATTGGTTATGCTTCTTCGGAAGATTTAATACACTGGTCTGAGCAAAAATATTTACCTGTAATGGAGCATGAACCTGCTGCACGAAATTGCTGGGCTCCGGAGATTTTTTATGACAAACAAACTGAACAGTATATAATCTTCTGGTCAACCACTATTCCTGGCAGGTTTTCCGAAACCGCTAGTACCGGCGATGATAAATATAATCACCGGATGTATTATGTTACATCAAAAGATTTAGTGAAGTTTAGTGAAACAGGACTATTTTATGACCAAGGGTTTAATGTAATTGATGGAACTTTAATAAACGAAAACAGCAAGTATATTCTTTTTCTGAAAGATGAAACTAGAAATCCGCCGCAGAAAAATATTCGGATTGCAACAAGTGAAAAACTCACTGAAGGTTATTCAAAACCAACCAAACCCATTACCGGAAATTACTGGGCAGAAGGTCCTACTCCAATAAAAATCGGTGACTCATGGATTGTTTATTTTGACAAGTATCAAGAGCATAAAATGGGAGCGGTTCGTTCTACCGATTTAACGAATTGGGAAGATATATCCGATCAGGTTATATTTCCGGAGGGAACGAGACATGGAACTGTTTTCAGAGTAAATAGGGAAGTTTTGCAGAAATTAATAGACCTTGAATAAAAATTAGCATAAAACAGAATGACAGAAATTGGTAAAATAAATGTTCTCGAAGTAGTTCGGGAAACTGAAAATGGCTTGTATTTAAACGGACACGAGCTGGGTGAGATTTTAATGCCCCGCAAATTTATAACAGATGAAATTGTTAGCGAAGGCAAAGCTCGGGTTTTTATTTACTCTGATTCGGAAGATCGTTTGGTGGCAACAACTGAAAAACCACTTGCAATTGCTAATGAATTTGCATACTTAAAAGTTGTATCGGTTAATCGTTTTGGAGCATTTCTGGATTGGGGGCTTCCAAAAGATCTTTTGGTTCCGTTTAGCGAACAAAAAGCAAAAATGGTTGAAGGTGGTAAATATCTTGTTTACCTGTTTGTCGATTTGCTGACCAACCGCATGGCAGCTTCTGCCAAACTCGATAAATTTCTGGATAATACGCCGCCTGAATATGAAACAGGAGATGAAGTTGACCTTTTGATTGCTGACGAAACGGATTTAGGTTATAAAGCTATTGTAAATGGTGAACATTGGGGAATGTTATATAAAAACCAGATTTTTCAGCCTGTTACTTTTGGACAAAAACTGAAAGGTTATATCAATAAAGTGAGAGAGGACGAAAAAATTGATCTTTTGCTTGAAAAACCCGGATACGAAAAAGTAGATAATATTTCGGAAAAAATATTACAGGAATTACAGGCGAATAACGGGTTTATGGCAGTTTCCGATAAAACATCGCCCGAAATGATAAAGGCTTTGTTTGGAATAAGCAAAAAGAACTTTAAAAAAGCTATCGGTGGGCTTTACAAAAAAAGATTAATCGATTTTGTTTCTGATGGAATAAAACTAATCTAGCATTATTTTTCAGAAGGGATAACCAATTTTCTTCAAAGCATTTTAATCCGAAAATTTCTATTCTATCAAATAGATTTTTACTGTACTGCAGGAATGGCATTTATCGCATTTCATTAATTCGTAAAATGTTTATTTCCCTTTTCTTCTTTCCGGCGAATTTTATTAATTCAAATATGTGTTCTTTTTACACTTTTTCTTTTGGGTTGTTTTCAATTTAAACTAAAATTTTACTATGTTCGTTAAATTGAATCTCAACCTAAATTAATAAACAATGAAAATTAAACTTCTGTCATATATCTTTTTGCCGTTAATTTCGTTTTATGGCTTTGCCCAAAATAAAATTATCATCAACACCGATCAAGGAACGGAAAAGATTAGCAAATATATTTACGGGCATTTCTCTGAGCACTTAGGAACCTGTATTTACGGAGGAATTTATGTAGGAGAAGATTCACAAATACCCAACATTGATGGTTTTCGTATTGATGTGGTAAATGCGCTGAAGGAATTAAAAGTTCCTGTATTACGCTGGCCAGGTGGTTGTTTTGCGGATACTTACCACTGGAAAGATGGTATTGGCCCAAAAGAGGACCGTCCATCAATAGTGAACGTTAACTGGGGTGGTGTAACGGAAGATAACAGTTTTGGAACCCACGAATTTTTGAATTTTTGCGAATTGATTGGTGCAGAACCTTATTTGAGTATTAATGTAGGTTCGGGTACGGTTCAGGAAGCCGCCGAATGGGTGGAATACTGTACCTCGTCGAATGAAAGTCCTATGACCGACCTCCGTAAAAAGAATGGCCGTGAGGAGCCATGGAATGTTAAATTCTGGGGAATTGGTAACGAAACATGGGGCTGTGGCGGCGATATGCGTCCGGAATATTATGCGGATATTTACAGGCAGTATGCAAGTTTCATTCGCGGTCGCGATTTGCAAAAAATTATCTGTGGCCCATCATCAGATGATACAAACTGGACTGAAAAAATTATGCAGGGCCTCGAAGGTAAAATATACATGACTCAGGGCGTTTCGTTACATCATTATACGTTACCAACCGGAAGCTGGAGAGGAAGCAAAGGTTCTTCGTTCGATTTTGATGAAAATATGTATTTCAAAACATTAATCAACACCTACAAAATTGAAGATATTATTGAAAAACAATGGGCAATAATGAATAAATATGATTCAGAAGGGCGTGTAAAACTAGTGGTTGATGAGTGGGGGACATGGTACGATAAATTGCCTGGAACAAAAGATGGTTTCCTTCAGCAACAAAATACAGTACGCGATGCGGTTGTTGCCGGAACTAATCTGAACATTTTTAATAACAATGCCGATAAAATTTCCATGGCTAATATTGCACAAATCGTGAATGTGCTGCAGTCTGTTATTTTAACAAAGGACGAGGAGATGGTAAAAACACCAACGTATTATGTCTTTAAAATGTACACTGTTCATCAGGATGCAACATTGCTTCCATCCAATGTTCAATGTGAAAAATATTCAATAGGTGACGAATCACTTCCTGCGATTACCGCTTCTGCTTCAAAAGATGCAAATGGTAAGATTCATATTACTATCAGCAATTTGAATCCCAATAAAGCTATTGATGTAACCTGCAACATGAATGGTTTGTCAAAAGTGAGTTTTGAAAAAGGTAGTGTTGTTACCGGAGAGAAAATGAATTCCCTCAACGATTTTGGAAAAGAAGAGGAAGTTGTACTTGAAGATTTTAACGATGTAAAAGTGAATGGCACCAATGTGATTGTTAAAGTTCCATCAAAATCGGTGGTAATGGTCGAATTAGATTAATTATAAAGAATAAAAAAGAAATGGGTCGTTGTTAATCGAGCGGCTGGTCATTTTTACTTTTTTTATAAATACCAGCCTTTGGGTCTAATTGTAGTTCTATCGTTTTAATGTCCAATTTTCTTTGTCCCAATATTTTAATGTAGTTCATGCAGTTGGTGTAATGAATCTCATTTTTTTGATTAAATACTTGAAACGATTTCACAGTCCAGTCAATTGCAGCATCCAAATCTCCCTGTATTTCGCAAATTACCGCCATGTTGTACATGCTTTTTGCTGCTATCGATTTATTTTTATTGGTTGTGTGTTTACTATAAATTTCTGCTGCTTTCATCCATTCATTTTTCAAAAGTAATTCTTCTGCGCTTTTTAATTCGATGTTCCCGGAGCGGTAATACATCCGCTGTACCGGAATCCAATGAGGAACAATTAGCTTTGCAAAATTAGTTCCCGAAATGTCGGCTGCGTTTAAAATTGCATCTCTTCGTTCCGGTAAATTCTTTTTAACCAGTTTGAAATTACCAGGGTTACTAATAAAAAGGTCTTCAGTAGTCCAAAAAACAGTATCCATTTTATCGTAAAAAAACAGCAGTTCTTTCTTCTGCAGGTCATAAATAGTCCAGAATGAAAGACTAAGAATCGTTTCGGTTCCTATATTATTATATGAGTTATAATTAATGCCATCAAAAGAACCAAACAAGTCAAACGACAAAAAAAGATCGGCTCCTGTTGTATCGGCAATCTGTTCTATTTCACTTTTCGAATACAACCCGTATTCAGGATCTATAATTTTTGTTTTGTTTCCTTTCTTATTTTGCATTGCTTTAATTAAGCTTGCCAGGCCCTTTGTGGCAACTTTGGAAGGACTTATTCCATTCAGTACATTATTAACTGAATCAAAAACAATTTGAATATCAGGAGTTGTGTCAATAATGGTTATGCCCGAATAATTGGATGGTTCAAGAACAGATACTGAATCAAAATAAAATTGCTCTTCCATCGATTGAACAAACATCTCAAAGTAAATTTCGGAGGCTACACTATCAATATTTGTGGTGTCAGTAATAATTGCATCTCCTTCAATGTAGTTGCTGAAATTGGGATTGTACGAAACATTCGTATTGTTATATTTTACGGCAACATGGTTGTATTTCTGCGGAAGTCTCATTTTTGCAGGAATTACAACCTCAATATCAATGGTTTTGGCATTGTAAAGTGTATTACATCCTTCAAGCGCAACAATAACGATTAAAAAGGCCAGAAATATTAAAACATATCTGGGCATTATATATTATTCTTTGTTTAGCCGGTTAATTTGTTCCATTCTTTTAGCAAGAACATTTTGGTACTTCGTTATCATTTTAATGTTATCCCTGCTTCTGTATTCCGTAGCAATTTGTTTTGCAGAAGCTAACCATTTCCATGCTGTTTCAATATCGTCTTTCATTTCGTAGGCCAGGGCAAGGTTATAACGAGCATTAATGGCCATTTTCCCGTTTTTGTCGTCGGCGTATCGTTTCCATAAAAGAATAGCATTGTCCCAGTCGTTGTTACGAAGGTATTTTTCAGCGGCTTCAAAATCGGGTAGCGGAGGGACAGAGTACATTCGAAGCACGGATTGCCAGTTGGCATAAAAACGTTTTGAGTAGTTTTCTCCGGCCAGTTGCGATGCAATTTTAAGTGCAACCAATCGAGGTGGCAGCTTGTTGTTTTTCTGATAGTTCCCATTCTCGTCGTAAGCATTCCAATAAATGGTGTCTATCATTGTTTTCCGTTCAAGTATTTTTTCACTAACAGGGTCGTAAACACCCCAGGCTGCAGCTGTAATTACTTCTCTTGGTTCGGGTTCGTTGCCTTCGGGTTCATATTGAGAATAAAAATAAGAGAATGATTCCAGTGAGATCAATAAATCGGTATTGCTGGTTGATGTTATTTTTTTTACGGTACCAAAATCAAGAACAGGTAATTTTTCTCCGGTGTGCGGTTTAAATGCGTCGGGGAAAATATTTATCCGGTCAAAACTATTGTGTTCCTTTAATTTGGACGCCATTTCATGCAAACAGTAATTGGCAAGAATACTGTCCAGGTTCACCGGATCACCCTTCGCCTTTTTTAACTGGTAATTGTCTTTATAATAATGCTGAAGCGTGTCGTTTTTGTACTTGAAGTTTCGGTAAACCAGTGCAACATTTTCAGCATTCGAAGGTACATTAATATCTCCCGGTTTGTAAACGTCAATCGGGTATTCTTTATAAACTGTACAACTTGTAAGTAAAATTGCGAGAGCGAAGAACAAGAAAGAAATTCGTTTCATAGCTACTGTTTTTTTTGTTCATTTTTCCGTCGCTTCAGAATCTCCAGATAATAATATGTATTGGTCCGAAACATAGTTTCGTATGATTTAACAGCCCATGAAATTGCTTCATCAAGATTTCCCTGTATTTCATAACCAACAGCCAAATTCATTTCAGCTTTACTCTTCACTGCCTTCGATTTCGATTTTTCTGCAACATTTCTCCACAATGCCATTGCTTGTTCCCATTCATTTGCATTAACCAAATCGGCAGCATGTTTTAACTCCGGGTCCCCCTTGTAAAATATTGCTCTATGTTCTGTTCTCCAAACTGTACTTATTTCGTCGGCAAGATCAATGGCAACTGCAATTCCTGTTTCAGTTAGTGCCTGCTTTACCGGAGTAAAACGACTAAACAGGTCTCTTGCCGAATTTCCCATATCGCTCCAATAGATGGTATCCCGATAAAATTTCCGCAGAAGGACTTTTTCTTTGAGTGGATCATAAATCCGGATAAGTGCCTCGTATGAAATTTTAATTTCTGCTTCTGAATAAGAATAAAAATTTCCATCCATCGAACTGTAATAATCGTTCTTTCCATAAGAAGTCATCACCCGTGTATTGAAATAATCGAGTGACAAAAGAGCATCGGTGTCATATACTTTACACAATGTGTCAACTTCTTCCCACGGCATTTCATGTATCAGGTATGCATTTCTTTGCGACGGTAAAAATCGATTTTCCGGTATTACAACGTCATATCTTCCTGATTCGAAAAGCAAATCTCCCATCGCTTTTATCAGTGTATCAACTGCCTGAACGTCTTTTATAACAGTATCATAATCGAATTTTTGCTTGTAAAAAATATTTTGCAGCGAATCTGTTTTAAGATTACTATAACTATTATCAACCGTTCGCGTTACCAGTAAAAGGCTTTGTATATCCAAAGGGAGTTCGTTTTTTGCCTGTTTCGGAATTTCAATCTGAATTGAACGCGTTGGAACGCATGAAACTGCAATCAATGCAAACAGGATAAAAAATCCCGTGTTTCTGATTTTTTTGAATTGTGTTTTCATACGATTAATAAATGCCCCAGAATTTCCTCAAAAACCATTCCACACTCAACAATAGCAGGATAACGAAGAACAACCATTTTAAGCTTAAAAGTTCATGAATCATTTCCTGAAAATAATTCGTTGCTTTTAGCCGGTTGCTGTTTTCTATATCGTTTAGTAACGAACCAATTTCGGATGGAAGATAGAATTTGCCACCGCTTTGCGCCGCCAGTTGATACAAAATATTATGATTGGCCCGTGTAATGATATTCTCAAAGTTGACGGGCATAACCGTAAACTTTCCGGTTTCGTCGAAAGTTTCATTTCCGATGGTAACCTGTGCCGAGAATGTATAATCTCCGGCAGGCAAATGCCCTGTATTTAGGTAATAACTTTCACCCTGAACATCAAACGTAAAGTTGAAATCTTCGTCATTGTTATTTCTTATTTCAATGTTTACTTCTTCTGAAGTAATACGTTCAAAAGCATCGTTGTAAACTTCTGCAGTTAAAATAATATCGTCAGTTTCTGCATAAACAGGCTTGAAATCAACGATGAAATTGTCTTCATTTTCACGCAAGGCTAAGTACTGAATAAGCTGATTTACCAGTTCGTTAAAATGCAATTGATTTTGATTCAGATAATAATCGAAAAGACGCCAGCGCCAAATGCCTTCGCCAAAAATAAAACCTGTTTTTCTGCCGTTGAGCGTTCCTGTTGCAATTAATGGCTTCGAAGTTTCAATGTTCATTATTTTTTGATAGAAAAGCGGAATAAAGGCTCCGTCGAGTTCATATTCTGCAAACGAAACCTGCAATGGAGGAAATTTCGGTAAAACTTCCCTGAAACTTTCACTCAGGTTGAAGATTGCATAAGTAGGGTTTACTGTTGCCTGCGCCTCTTCACCCGAATGGGCTAAAGGTTGAATTTTTACTCCTTGGTTAAGTGAGTTCAGCTGGGGCAAAAATGTTTTGTTTCCAATAATGAAAAGAACAGGAATTCTGTTCGTTTCTGCATTTTTCAGGATTTCTGCAGCCGATTTTCCAGATGTGGGAAGCTGGTTCAGAATTAACAAGTTATACTCCGACAAATTAGAAGGGTATGGTTCTTCAGTAAATACTGAAACATCGTATGTTTTTTGTAGATCAAGCGTGTTTTTTATTGCTCCGATGTCAGGATGTGCGCCGTCAGAAAGAATCAGTATTTTCTGTTTGTTTTCCAAAACATTGATAACAAAACCTGCCCTGTTATTCTTTATATTTTTTTCATTCTCAACGGTTTCAATCTGAACGCTGTAGTGTTTTAATCCGGCTTCACCGGCTTCAAGAATAAATTCGTGAGTTGAAAAATAGTTCTGATTTGGAGGTGTTATTACTGTACTTTGTAATTCTTTATCGTCATGCAGAACTGAAAGTTTCAAAGGTTGCCCTTTTACTTTTAAAAACTGTACATCAATTTCAACCGGAAAACGGTTTCCTGAGAATGCAGTTCTGTTTACCCGTACATTCTGAATTCGAGAGTCAACCAGTTCTGTGGTATCTCCAAATCCTATCGTATAAATTGGAAAATTTACTTCATGAATAAGATTTAACGGATTTTTCCCCTGATTATAAATTCCGTCGCCCGCAATAATTAGCGCCCCTACATTTTCATTAAAATGATGATTGGAAATGGAACTGAGCAGTTCGCTGTAATCCGATTTTTTTTCTGTAAAATTTAGTTCATGAGTCAGTTCCGACCGTTCGCCAAAAGAATATTGTATCAGCGAGAATTTTTGGGAAAGCTCATCCGTAATTTCTTTTTTTACCCCTTTTACTTCTGCCATTACTTCAATTGAGTCGGCAGTGGCTTTTAACGAGGCCGAATTATCCCAGGCCGCAATAATTACAGGATTTTGAGTGATTTTTTGCAACGTTTTAATGAACGGTGAAAGCAATAAAAACGAAATGGCAAAAAAGGATAAAAAGCGAAGAACCATTAAAAGTCTTATTCGAACAGGACTCAGTTCTTTATTCTGTTTATTTTTGAAATAAAGCAACAGTGCAATTCCAGCCGATGCCAATAGTATGGCAAGCAAAATGATAAACCAGTATTTTATCCCAAATGAAATCAAGTGTAACCCGTTTTAGTGGGCGTAAATATACACAACTCCTTTTTTTTAATGGTGATTAATGTGTAATATTGCAGCCAAAATAATCTTCCAAATAATTATTGTTTATAACCAATTTGCAACTAATTTGTTGTAATAGTCTTTGTATAAAAAAGAATAGAATGAGAATTATTGCTTTTACAATTATAATTGTTGTTTTAGCGTCGTGTACAAAAAAAATCAATCCCGAGATAACTGTTTCCGAATTTAAAGAAGAAGTCGGATATCTTGCTTCCGATTCTCTGAAAGGAAGGAAATCGGGTGAAGGGGGCGATCTGCTGGCGGCACAATATATAAAAGGAAAATTCCAGGATGCAGGGCTTCAGTTGCTTGCCGACAATGGGTTTCAAAAATTCGGCTTGGTTACGTCCGCACAAATAGCAGATGGAAATATTTTAACGGTTGACGATCAGTCTTTTGAAGTTGAGAAAGATTTTCTTCCGTATGCATTTTCAGCTAATATAAATGCAAGTGGCGGGGTGGTTTTTCTGGGGTATGGTTTGGAAGTTGACAAAGATTCTTTAAAATGGAATGATTATAAAGACGCTGAAGTTTCAGGAAAATGGGTACTTGCTCTTCAGGGAGATCCCGATTTGGATAATCCTCAAAGTCCTTATCTGGAGTTTTCATCGGAAAGGGTGAAAGCGCTAAATGCATCAGACGAAAAGGCAGCCGGCTTAATTTTGGTTGCCGGAACAAAATATGCAGAAAAAGATGAACTGGCTTCGTTAATTTTTGATAAAAACAGCAGTCGCTATTCTATTCCTGTTATTCAGGTTACCCGCAAGGTTGCCGATAAAATGCTGGAAGGAACAGGTTATACAATTGAGGATTTGGAGACCCGGATGGCAACAGAAGGAAACCCTTTTCGTGTAAATACTAAATCTTCCGTTTCGGCCAATATCAATGTTACCCAGAATGAAACAGAGTCAAGAAACATTGTTGCTATGATTCCGGGTACCGATCCGGTGTTAAAAGAACAATACGTTGTAGTTGGCGCTCATTTCGATCATTTGGGAATGGGGGGCCCGGGTTCGGGTTCACGTGCATTAGATACCATTGCCGTGCATAATGGCGCCGACGATAATGCTTCTGGAGTAGCCATGATTATTGAATTGGCCGGAAAAGTGGCGTCGGAAAAGAAAAACAAAAGAAGTGTACTTTTTGCTGCATTTGGTGCGGAAGAAATGGGTTTGGTCGGCTCTAAGGCTTTTACGAACACACCTCCTGTTGAAACTGGGAAAATGGTTGCCATGTTCAATTTTGATATGGTGGGGCGATTGGATACAACCACCAATGGATTGAGTATTGGTGGAACGCAGACAGCGAAAGAAACAGAAGATATTTTAAAAAAATATAATCCCGGATTTGAACTGGCCATGTCGCCCGAAGGAGTGGGACCGTCGGATCATGCTTCATTTTATTTGCAAAATATTCCGGTGTTTTTTATTTCAACAGGGGCACATTCTGATTATCATACTCCTTTCGACGATGCAAACCGTATTAACTACGAAGGAATGAAAAAGGTCGGAGACTATTCTTATAGCCTTTTAATGGAAGTTGTTAATCGTGATAGTTTATTAACTTTCCAGGAAGCTGGCCCAAAATTTCAAAGGAGCAGAGGCGGACGTTATAAGGTTACTTTTGGTATAATGCCTGATTTTGCAGGCCTTGAAAAACGCGGATTGCGGATAGATGCTGTAACAAAAGGAAAACCTGCCGACAGGGGAGGAATGAAAAAAGGTGATATTATTACTGCTATCGAAGGGAAGAAAGTTGGCGGAATACACGATTATATGAGTAGGTTGCAATCTTTAAAGGCAGGCGATCGGGTTTCAGTTGATGTTATTCGCGATAATAAGGAAACGGTACTAATCATAGAATTATAAATGAAAAAAATACTGATCTTTTTCGTCCTCTTGTGGCTTCCTTTTAGTTATGCTTTTTCACAGACCTTCAAAGTTGACAAAAGCAAGCTAATCTATAAAAAGATTGGAACCAATAATCTCGAAATGGATGTTTATCGTCCTGAAGTTCCAAACCAAACAATTAGTCTACCGGCACTTGTACTGTTTTTTGGGGGTGGCTGGGTCGGAGGCGATCCCAGTCATTTCGAGTTACAAGCCAATTATTTTGCCTCGCGGGGAATGGTTGTCTTTTGCCCGGATTACAGAACCAAATCAAAATTCGGAACAACTCCTTTTGAGAGTGTTAAAGATGCAAAATCGGCTATTCGCTATTTAAAACAACATGGAGAAGAATTGGGAATTGATACTTCCAGGATCGTTGCAGGTGGCGGCTCTGCAGGAGGACATTTAGCTGCCTGCACCGCCATTATTGATAACTATAACGAGAGTACGGATGATTTGTCTTTTTCTGCGGTACCGATGCTACTTTTGTTATTTAACCCGGTAGTAGATACAGGAAAACGTGGTTACGGACAGGAGAAATTTGATGGACGGGAATTTGAATTATCACCTGTTCATCATATTGCGGCAGAAGTTCCAACTACATTAATTATGCATGGAAAATCTGATACAACTGTGCCTTACGAAAATGTTGTTCGTTTTAAGCAGGTTATGAAACAAAATGGCAATAAATGTATTCTGGTGGGCTACAAACATCAAAAACATGGTTTTTTTAATTATTCAAGCAGCCCGAAATATTTCAAGAAAACATTGAAAAAGTCAGAATCTTTTCTTGAAGACAATAGTCTTCTTCGTGGAGAAAGCTGGATCAGAAAATATTACAAGGATCTCCGTTCCAAAACTAAAAACCATTAGTTCAATTCCTGTTATTCTTACAATTGATTTAGCGGAGAAGTATTCGGTTTTACCGAAACTTTTTATGAATTTTATTGTTTATGTTTTAAACTTAAATTCATTATTATGAACTATTATATAAGCAAAACAGTAAGCAATGTTGGCTTTGATGAAGCCGTTTTAAAAGTAACAGAAGAACTTAAAAAAGAAGGGTTTGGCGTACTTTCTGAAATCAATATAAACGAGGCACTAAAAAAGAGGCTCGATGTAGATTTTAAAAAGTATAAAATTTTGGGTGCATGTAATCCACAGTTTGCATATAAAGCTTTAACTGCTGAAGATAAAATCGGAGTGTTTCTACCCTGTAATGTTGTTGTAGAAGAACATGAAAATGGCGAAGTAGAAGTTAGTGCAGTTGATCCGGTTGCATCTATGATTTCAGTAAAAAATGAAACATTGGGTAGCCTTGCTGCCGAAGTAAAACAAATGTTGGTGAGAGTAATTGACAATTTGGGTTAATTGTTTTTATGTTAGTCCCTAAATCCAACCCCTTATTTTATAGTAGGTTATTGCGACCATTTCACGAATAATCAGAATCTCATACTTCAAATGGTTCCAAAGTTGGTAGCGCATATTAATATTTTTCCCAACATCAGGCACAAGTGTTTTATTGCCACCTAACTCATCATCATTAAACGATAAATCGGCTTCCAGTGCATTTTCGAATGCAGGTAAAGCGTTTACTTTTTCAAATCCTGCTTTTTGAAAACACAACACTGCTCTTCGCATGTGTTCTGGAGATGTTACTATCAGGAGCGGAGTTTGCATTTTTATAATTCGTTTGCAATTTACAGCCTGCGCACGTGTATTGGTTGCTTCACTTTCAAACAAAAAGTTTTCAGAAGAGATCCCCCGTAAAATAAGTTCATTTTGCACCAATCTGGGAGTACTTAAACTGTCTGAAATATCACCCGGTATTGCAATTACAATTTTGGCCTTTGGAAATGATTTTGCGGCTTTCTCCGTAAACCAGCTACGCATTAAATTAGACTCGCTGGGCATTCCACCACCTCCCAGCAAAATAATATATTCTGGTTTCCATTTTATTTCCGACTTGCTTGTTCCCAGCCAGTGATAAGCCCAAAAAGGTTGCTCGGTAAGCGCAAGAATAATGCATGTTAAAAAGAAAATTCCAATAGCAACAAATAATTTTCGTAGTATCCTTAAAAAATAGATATTTTTGGTTCCGATTTTGCTCATGGAATTCGATTGTGGAGTAAAATTACAATTATTTACAAATTCTGTTTAGGTTAAACTATAAATTAAAACGATTGAAAACTTCAGATAAAAATGAAATAATTCAGCTTTTTGAAAAGCTGTTCAACGAGAAAGTCGAACATTTTGAAATGCTTCCGCCCTCAGGTTCATATCGGGAATATTGTCGCCTTTCCAATGCAAATCGTTCGGTTTTGGGAGCTTTTAATGCCGATATAAAAGAAAATACAGCATTCCTTTCTTTTAGCAATCATTTTAAAAATCAGGGAATTCCGGTTCCGAAAATATATGCGGTAAGTTCTGATTTAAAAAAGTATCTGCTTGAAGATTTAGGAAATACAACACTTTTTCAATATTTGACTGACATTAGGGAGACCGAAGGATTTTCGGAAAATATTGTTCTGAAATACAAAAAAGTTTTGAAGGAGTTGCCTAAAATCCAGATTGTTGCCGGAAAAGATGTCGATTTTTCGGTTTGTTACCCACGCGAAGCGTTTGATAAACAATCGATGATGTGGGATTTGAATTACTTTAAATACTATTTTCTGAAACTGGCAAAAATTTCGTTTGATGAGCAGGCTTTAGAAGATGATTTTCAGTTGTTTAGCAATTATCTTTTAAGCGCGAGTTCCAATTATTTTATGTATCGTGATTTTCAGTCGCGAAATGTAATGGTAAAAGATGACGAAGTTTATTTTATCGACTATCAGGGAGGAAGAAAGGGCGCTTTACAATATGATTTGGCTTCTTTGTTATACGATGGAAAAGCCGATATCCCTGAAAGTGTGAGAGCTGAATTATTCAACTATTACATTACTGAGTTAAAGAAACTAAAGAAGGTTGATGAAGAGGAATTTGCTGCCTATTTTAAAGGATTCGTTTTGATTCGAATTATGCAGGCAATGGGCGCTTATGGTTTTCGGGGTTTTTACGAAAAGAAACAACACTTTCTGAAAAGTATTCCTTTTGCGCTGAAAAATCTGGAATACCTCTTAAAAGATATAAAAATACCGGTTAAAATTCCTCACCTTTTAGCCGTTCTTGGTCAGTTAATTCATTCCGAAGTTTTAAAAGAAATAGGAAAGGTTAGTAGCAATCTTACCGTAACGATTACCAGTTTTTCATATCGGAGTGGTTACCCCGACGATCCTTACGGAAATGGTGGCGGTCATGTTTTCGATTGCCGTGCAATAAACAACCCTGGAAGATATCCTGAATACAAATTATTAAATGGAACCGATTTGGAAGTTCAGAAGTTTTTAGAACAAAAATCGGAAATCGGAATTTTTCTCGACAGTGTGAAAACAATTGTTGACCAGTCGGTAAAAAGTTACCTTGACAGAGGATATACACATCTTTCGGTAAGTTTCGGATGTACAGGCGGACAACATCGTTCGGTATATTCGGCAGAAAAATTGGCAGAACATTTGAAAAACAATTTTGCTATTAATGTTGTTGTCAAACATCGGGAACAACAAAATTGGTAATGAGCAAAAAAGCTTGCAAGAAAAAAGAATTTACTGACAAGGAAAATCCAAAATACGAATGCAAAAAATGCGGGGCCAGGGTCAGAAAGGAAGAAGGTGTTTGTAAACCTCATAAAATTTAGCTGGTTAAATTTTCATGATGATGTTCTTAACTTTTGCAACTGAACATTTTAAAAACGATTGCAAAGTGAATTTTCTCCTTTTTTATGAGATGAGTGTTGGTTTTTATCAATTCAGTTTTTTATTTTCGCGCGTTATTTAATTCATAAAAATTTTTACATGGGAAGAGCGTTTGAATACCGTCGTGCAGCGAAAGAAAAGCGTTGGGACAAAATGTCGAAGATATTTCCGAAACTCGGAAAAAAGATTACGATTGCAGCTAAAGAAGGTGGTCCTGACCCTGATATGAATGCAGCGCTGCGAACCGCTATTATGAATGCCAAAGCCCAGAATATGCCAAAGGCAAACATTGACGCGGCAATTAAACGTGCCTTAGGAAAAGATGCTACGGTTTACGACGAAATCAATTACGAAGGAAAAGGGCCTCATGGTGTTTTGGTTTTTGTGGAATGTGCTACAGATAACTCTACCCGCACTGTTGCCAATGTAAAAAGTTATTTCAATAAGGCCGGAGGAGGTCTTGTTCCAACCGGTTCGCTTGAATTTATGTTCGACCGAAAAGCTGTATTTGAATTTCAGTTACCAGCCGGTATGGAGATGGAAGATTTGGAATTGGAACTAATTGATGCAGGGCTGGAAGAAATTGAAGAAAATGAAGGCGTTTACTATGCCTACGCAGATTTTACCAACTTCGGTTCTCTGGCTCATGCCCTGGAAGCTTTAAACATTGAGGTGGCAAATGCGAATCTTAAAAGATATCCCACAACACCTGTCGAATTTTCAGAAGAACAGTTGGAAGAAATCGAAAAAATGCTGGATAAATTGGAAGAAGACGATGATGTTCAGGCTGTTTATACCAACATTGCCTAGAGCATAAAAGATAATCTTTTTGAAAGGGGAAAAATAATTGAATTGTTTTTCCCCTTTTAATTTCCTCAACATATCGTCTGTTTTCAATCGGTCATCTAAAAAATAGTCAGAAATTTACAGGTATCCGCTAATTTCGGAGAAAACCGTTTTATGATACCTGTTCAGGAATATATTCAACATTTTAAACGTATCTGGGAAGAAAGTTCAACGGAATTTCCGAAGTTTCAACGTTTCTATTCACCCAATGAGCAGTCGCAAAGAGAAACTAACTTTGAAAAATTTCAAAAGAAGGTTAGTGAGTTACAATCAAAAAACAACGTTCGGCAGTTGCGTAATTCACCCGAAAAATCGTTTTTCCCGGTGTTTAAGTCTTTTCTGGAAACGGTTTTCGATTTTGAACCCGAACATCTGAATATTATACTTTCCAATGAGTTTAAAGATGTTTCAAAAGATTTCTTTTATAAGGCACGTGAGTTTGGCCCTGAACTGACACCTGAAAATATTTATCAGGGTTTGCGGAATGTATGGATTATGAATGGCATTCAATTGATGATGAAATTACCCGTTCAGATCACACCTTCAGTTTTTGCTTATAGTATGATTTACCCATACAGCGACAATCTTTTGGATAATCCTTCGATAAGCTCAAAAGAAAAAAGTGAATTCAGTGTGCGTTTTAACCACAGGTTGCATGGAGAACCTGTTTTGCCTGAAAGTGATACCGAATCACAGCTTTTTAAACTGGTTTCTTTGTTCGAAATGCAATATGAAAGGTTACAGTTCCCCGAGCTTTATGAAAGTCTTTATGCCATTCAGCAAGGACAAACCAACAGTTTAAACCTATTGAAATCGAATGTGCTTTCCGGGCAGGAAATAACGGAAATATGCTTTGAAAAGGGAGGAGCATCGGTTTTGGCTGATGGATATCTGGTTGCTGGAGAATTGACACGCGAACAGGAGCAGGCGTTGTTTGGATATGGTATTTATTTGCAATTACTCGATGATATTCAAGATGTAAAAGAAGATTTTGGGGCAAACACAAGAACTATATTTTCTTGTCTTAATGGTGAAAATTTAGGAGAATTTGTGAACAAAACAATTCATTTTGGAAGAGTTGCCCTGGACGAAATGAAGTGTTTTGAAATGCCATTAACCGGTACTTTTCTTAGTTTAATGAACCGCAGTATTGAAACAATGATTATTGAGTCGGTTGGCTTAAATGAACGCTGGTACACAAATGAATATTTGGAACAGTTGAACCAGTTTTCTCCTTTGCGATTTGAATTTGTGCGGGCGAAAAAAAGTCAATCAAGTTCTCAACGTCTTGCATTGTTTCGTAAAATTTTTGAGAGTTCATATTCAATGCCATCAAACGCCACAATGTTTTCTGGGTTCTAACCTAGCTTTTTCCTATTCGTCTGCAGCAGAAACACCGCGGTTACCGGGTTTCAGTAAATTACCTCTAAATTATGCTCGAATGAAAAGAAGAGGACCTGGCAATTTGCAGGTTTTAATCTCAAAAAAAAGGCTTAATAAGCTTGTATCAATTGTTTACAAGTGATATCTTAGAAGTGCTATGCAACTTCCGGAAATTCTTGATGGTATGAATTTACTGGGAGAATAGAGTACCAAATTAATCTAAATCGATAGCTATGGAAGAGAGAATTCAATTTGAACTTAACGACAAAAAAGTGGATGTTACGCTTGACAAAAGCCAGACGCTGCTTTGGGTTTTACGCACACACTTTAACCTTACGGGTACAAAATATGGCTGTGGCGAAGGATATTGCGGAGCGTGTACCGTATTAATAAATGACCAAGCTGTCCGCTCTTGTGGAATAAAAATGGGAGAAGTTGAGGGAAAAAAAATCATCACAATTGAAGGACTGGAAAAAGGAGGTGTGCTGCATCCGGTTCAGCAGGCTTTTGTCGACCACGATGCCTTGCAATGCGGATACTGCACTCCAGGAATGATTATGAATGCTATCGGGTTCCTAAATAACAATTCGGAACCAACACGCGAAGACATAATCATGGGAATGGAAGATAACCTTTGTCGTTGCGGTGCACATACCCGGATAATTGACGCCATTACCAATGCATCGAAAAGCATGAAAGGAGTTTCACAACCGTGAAGGTGATGAATGTAGAAATTTTCTTTTTGGATGCTTCGTAATTTTAAACCTTTTGAAGTTGGTAAGAAAGCAGGAAAATTAAAAAGTTAAAATAAACAACATGGAAGAACATTTTTATGAAGAATACAAACCACAAGGTGGGATAAGGATTCCGCTTCATCGGAGAGATTTTTTTCGGCTTATTGGTGGGGGGGTGTATGTTTTCTTTCAGATTAGTAATCCTTTTGAGGTTGTTGGTGCTGAAGGTGAACAACGAAGAAGTCTTCCCGATGATTACAATGCGTTTTTGCGGATTGCTGAAGATGGCGAAGTTTCCTGTGCGGTAGGTAAAATTGAAATGGGACAGGGAATCAATACTTCACTGGCACAAATGATGGCCGATGAACTTGACGTTTCTTTGGATAAAGTAAAAATGATAATGGGAGACACCGACCTTTGTCCGTGGGACGGCGGTACTCATGGTTCTTTGTCTACAAGGGCTTTTTCTCCATTTATGCGACGTGCAGCAGCCGAGGCACGAGCTGTCCTTCTTCAAATGGCGGCAGAAAAATTGGGGGCAGATGTCAGCCGGTTGCAAGTGAACGACGGAGTTATTTCAGTAAAAGGAAATTCTTCAAAGAAAACAAGTTACGGAGAATTAGCCAAAGGAGAGAAGATTGTCCGCTACATGGATAAAAAGCCTGAGTTTAAGGATTATTCCGAGTTTAAGTTAATAGGAAAGCCATTTTTCAGGAGAGATTCGGTTGAAAAAGTAACGGGGAAAGCACAGTATGCTGCGGATGTCCGTTTGCCGGGAATGTTGTATGCCCGTATTTTAAGGCCGCCTTCTCACGGAGCAACGTTAACGTCGGTCGATACGTTAGCTGCCGAAGAAATTGAGGGTATTCAGGTGGTAAAGGACAGAGATTTTATTGCCGTTTTGCACGAAGATCCTGAAAAAGCGGATTGGGCAATTCAAAAAGTGAAAGCAACCTATTCCTTTAGTGAAAAGAAAGTTGATGAGAAATCGATATTTCAGTATTTGCTGGATTCAAAACCTGAAGGAAAAGAAAATAATAGTGCAGGAGATTTGTCAAAAGGGAAGGAGTTTTCAACTGAAATTTTTGAAAGTGAGTTTTATGACGGGTATGTAGCTCATTCTCCTATGGAACCACATGCTGCGGTTGTGAAGATTGAGAACGATAAAGCTACAGCGTGGATTTCAACACAAGCTCCGTTTCAGGCACAGGAATCTTTGGCAAGAGAGCTTGGTTTTCCGCTGGAACAAGTGAGAGTAATAACTCCTTATGTAGGTGGTGGTTTTGGAGGAAAATCACCACATAGGCAGGCAGTGGAAGCTGCCCGGCTGGCACAAATTACTAAAAAGCCTGTTATGGTTGCCTGGGATCGAAAAGAGGAATTCTTTTACGATACCTACCGTCCGGCGGCGGTGGTGAAAGTTAATTCAGGTATTGACAAAAACGGTAAAATTACTTTTTGGGATTATCACCAGTATTTTGCCGGAAGTCGTGGTTCTGATACGATTTACGATGTTCCCCATCAAAAAACAACGAGTTATTCAGCACCCGATGTACATCCGTTCGGAACCGGTGCATGGAGAGCGCCTGCGAATAATACCAATGTTTTTGCCCGTGAATCGCAAATTGATATGATGGCTTCAAAAGCGGGAATCGATCCGATTGAATTCAGGTTGAAAAATCTGAAGGATCCCCGGATGATCGCGGTTTTGGAAGAACTGAAAAAGAAAGCCAACTGGCAGCCGATAAAATCGCCCAGTGGCAAAGGCTACGGAATTGCCTGTGGCTTCGATGCTGGATCGTATGTAGCACATTTTGCTGAAGTTAACGTTGATAAAGAAACAGGTCATGTTCAGGTGATTCGGGTGGTTTGTGCACAGGAAATGGGATTATGTGTAAATCCACAGGGAACTACTATTCAAATGGAAGGTTGTATAACCATGGGAATGGGCTATGCTTTAACGGAAGATATTGAATATACAGGAGGAAATATAAAAACAGCAAATTTTGATACTTACGAAATACCAAGATTTTCATGGTTGCCCAAAATTGAAACTGCAATTCTTGAACGTAATGAAGAACCGCCGCAGGGTGGGGGCGAACCTGCAATTATTTGCATGGGTGCGGTGATTGCCAATGCTATTCATGACGCCACCGGCGCCCGGTTATTTCAAATGCCGATGACGCCGGAAAGAATACTGGAAGCACTTAAAAAAGTCTGATGAAAAAGGTTTTGTTTTGTTTCTTGCACAAAAATAATTGAGCAAAATATTTCAGAGCATCGTTTGTTTGGGAAATCAAAAGGCGATTTAGTTATTGGCTGTGTTTGATTTTAGAAATCCAAAAATTTCAATAGTTTCAGTCGATTTTGATCCTGTAATCTTCGTATCATGTATAATTGCATGATGATTAAATGAGAAGAAAAAAACTAAAACATTGCATCGATTTTTCAAAAATGAAGTTGAGGCAATTTAATTCATCGGCTAAAAAATGTTGTTTGATTTTTTTTGAAGGACTCTTTTTTCCGGTTCAGTTTTAGCCAGCTCCCGGGCTTTTATAAAATGCTTCTTCGCCTTTGCCGGATGTATGCTTTTATAAAGCTCGCCCAACAAGGCAAAATAAAAATGATTTTCTTTCATATCGAGTTTTTCAGCTTCGTGAATGGCTTCCTGAACACCTTTGGTTTTCGAAAGTGCGTAAATTCGGTTTAACGCTGCAACCGGAGAATACTCTAAATTTAAAAGAAGATCGTAAAGCTGCACAATATTTTCCCATTTTTCATATGAATCTGGTTTTGAAGTAAACTGGAAAGCGATAGCGGCTTCCAAATGATATTTCGAAATTTGGTGACCTGATGAAGCCTTATTCAAATACCAGGCGCCTTTAGCAATTAATTCCCTGTCCCATAAAGTTTCATCCTGGTCGTCATACAAAATAATTTCGCCAGCAGATGTTTTTCTCGATGGAAATCTTGAAACCTGAAAACACATTAACGCATACAACGCATTGACTTTTGGCTGGTTGGTTGTTTTGTTTTCCAGAAGCAGAAAAGTTAACCGCATGGCTTCTTTGCAAAGTTCTTCCCTGATGACCTCCTCCTTGTCTTCCGAATAATAACCTTCGCTAAAAAGCAGGTACAAAGTTGTTAATACGTTATCCAGGCGTGAATCAATTTCTGAACTTGTCGGAAATTCTACTATAATTTTTTTTTCGCGTAATTTTTCTTTTGCTCGCTGAAGTCGTTTGTTAATGGTCTGTTTTGACATTAAAAATGCAGTTGCTATTTCATCAATTCCAAAACCGCACAAAATACGAAGGGCAAGTCCAATCTGAGCATCGGCAGAAATAATCGGATGACAAATCGCAAAAAGCATTTGTAGTAAACTATCTGAGATATTTTTTTCAGACAGATCGATTTCTAAATTGCGATTCAAATCCGGTTTGATTGCCGGAATTATTTTTTCAGAAAATAGTTGTTTTCGAATGAGATAATTCTTTGTTTTGTTTCTTGCAACGGTATATAACCAGGCAACCGGATTTGCAGGAACTCCGTTGTAGGGCCAGCTTTCCAATGCAGCCAAAAATGTTTCACCTGCAATATCTTCTGCCAGTTCAAAATTTTCAATACCAAAACTTTTAACAAGAACAGAGCATATTTTACTAAACTCTGTTCGAAATAAATGCGGTATTAATTCATTTTCAGCCATTAATGAACGCCATCATTTTTAGCAATTTTTCTGACCTCCAGACTATTTCCCTCGCCCTGTAAAACCGGGCATCCTTTTGCAAACTCGATGGCCTCTTCAACCGATTCGGCCTTAATTATAATCAGTCCGCCAATTGTTTCCTTGATGTCGCCAAACGGGCCGTTGGTGATTACCGGTTTCCCTTTTTTTGTGGTCACAACTTTTGCCGAGTCGAACAATAATCCAGTGCCGCTTACAAACTTATTTTGTGCTGCAATTTCGCCAATCCAGTCCATGGTTTGTTTCATCCATTGTTGAATTTGTTCCGGCGATGCAACTTTGGCACCGTCTTCATGTCTCATTATTAAAGCATATTCTTCCATTTTAATTTGTTTTTAAATGTTATTTGTACTCTAATGACAAATGGATTTGTACGAATAGGACAAGTTCGCAAAATTTTCTGATTTTATTTTGAGGTTAAATATTTCTGTTGACGTGGAATAGCGTTTAAAAATATGAATATTTAGTTGTTTTAAAGCCAATTATTCTTTGCTTTCAATTCGGCCCATTCCGATTTTAAAACGCTGTAATAGATGGTGTCTCGCCTTCGGTTATGAGTCATTAAAGTATGACTTCTCAAAATACCTTCCTCTTTCAATCCTAACCGTATCATTGCCTTTCTGGCCGGTAAATTTAAAACATCGGTTTTCAACTCCACCCGCTCAAATTCCAGTTCTTCAAAACAATATTTTATCATCAGATATTTTATTTGGCCGTTAAATCCTTTTCCCTGAAAATCTCTTCCAATCCACGTCCAGCCAATTTCAATGCGTTTATCGTGAAACGAAATATTTCCAAAACTGGTGGATCCGATAACCCGGTTGTTCTTTTTATCGAGAATAGTAAAAGCAAGTCTCGTTTTTGCCAATGTTTGCGCAACCGCTTCATTCACCCATTCTTTTAAGATTTCGGGTACCGACAAGTCGCTCGTGAAATAAATCCATAACGATTCATCTTTTGTCAGGCTTAGAAGATGTTCGAAATCGTCCTCCTGAATTGGTCGGAGTTTGACATTTGGTGTTTCTAATTCGATGCTAAAATTCATGCTGAAATTCTAAATTTATCTTTTAGTAACTTAAAAGTACAAGTAAAAGAGCTATTAACGCCGGGAGAGCCTGAACAAAAAAGATTTTCTTCGAAGCAGTTAGCGCTCCGTAAATTCCGGCAACAGAGACACAGGCCAGAAAGAAAATCGCGACATTATTTTTCCATTCCTGATTGGTGATGAAAAAGGTCCAGATTAAGCCGGCAGCGAGAAAACCGTTATAAAGTCCCTGGTTGGCAGCCAGTGTTTTCGTGGAAGCAAACAGATTGCCGGGGAAGTTTTTGAAAATCTTCCTGCCACGAGTTTCCCATGCAAACATTTCAAACCACAGGATATAGCAATGAATAAGCGCAACCAGGCCAATCAATATTTTTATGATGATATCCATCGTTTTTATTTTAACCGTTCCAATACACCCCTTCGTTTTACAATGTTTTTATAGTCCCACTGTATTTCGCGCGATTTTTCCAGCCAGCGCTTTAAATCGGTTTTGTTTATCTGTTCTGCTGAAGTATAGCGGAATTCCGCAGCCTTAAAACTTCCTTCTTTTTTCAATTTTTCTTCATCAAACGACTGACCGCTCCAAAACAATAAACGAACACAGTTCTTCAGTTTGTGGTAACCGACAATTGGATTTCCATCGAGAAACCAAACGGGATGAGCATGCCAGATTTTATTTTCGGCTTCGGGCAGAGAACGACAAATTTCTTCAGCCAAAATGCTGCTGATTTCTTTGTCTTCTCCTACTTGTTTATTATTGTAGTTCAGGATATCGGGATTCATAGTTTCGGTTCATTTAAATGATTATGTTTTAACAGGATAAATGGATCTTTGGTTCAATGTACAATGATTCTTCTTTCTGTTTTTTAGTACATGAAAATTTGACCTCGGTAAGTTATAAACTGTCCTTTGGTAATTTTATTCAATTTAAAAGCCCGGCTATTTTCGCTTTTTCTTACCTGATAACAAAAGTCTTTCTTTTCAGCCGAAAGAAAATCTTTTCAAAACGAGGTTTGTCTGTTATTTTCTGAAAACAAAACACTGATTTTTTTAGCATTGAGAATATCGGCAAAAATCATATCAAGAGCAGAGAAATGATGTACACCACAATCATGGAAACCATCCCCTGAATGAGTGTTGCCAGTGTATGCGTTTTATACCCGGTTTTTACATCGATTCCTGAAAATTGTGTTACTACCCAGAAATAACTGTCGTTGGCGTGCGAAATGGTCATTGCTCCGGCGCCGGTAGCCATAACCGCCAGTACTTTTCCATAAAGTGAATCGAGCCCGATGGAGGAGAGCAGCGGTGCAATTAGTGCCGAAGTGGCCACCAGTGCAACCGTTGAAGAGCCCTGCGCAGTCTTGAAAGCAGCAGCAATTATAAACGGCAAAAATATTCCTAAATGATAACCTGCCAGAATATTGCCTAAAGTTTCTCCAATTTGAGTTTCTTTTAAAATAGTGCCGAAAGCACCTCCGGCGCCCGTAATTAAAAGTATGGGTGCAGCGGCAGTAATTCCTTCACCAATCCATCCGGTTAGTGTTTTCTTAGTAAATTCAGGTAGCAATAACAACGAAAGAAGAAAGCCAATTAGCAATGCGTTTACAGGCTGTCCGCAAAACCCAAAAAAGGCAAACAAAAACCCTTTCCCCATCGGAAAAGTGGGGTAAGTGGCTACCGAACGCAATGCAATTAGCAAAACCGGAACAAATATCGGCATTAGTGACTTTGATGCAGATGGTAATTGCATATCGTGTGTTTTGCCGATTTCAGAACGAATGTCTTCTGTCGAAGTATATTTATCACCGATAAACGATGCCCATAAATATCCGGTAATCATGGCAAAAACTGCTACAACTAAGCCCGTTAAAATCACCAGTCCAAGCTGGTTTTCCAGTCCGAGGTTTCCGGCTGCTGCAATTGGGCCGGGAGTGGGGGGGACAAAGGTGTGAGTTGCATACAAACCTGTTGCCAGTGCAATTGATAAGGTTACTGACGATTTCCCGGTTTTTTGCGCCAGTGATTTTCTTAACGATGAAAGAATAACAAATGCCGAATCGCAGAAAACAGGAATCGAAACTATATATCCGATAATTGACATGGCCAGCGCCGGAAAACGTTTTCCCACCAGTTTCAGCACTAAATCTGCCAGTTTGATGGCGGCATTCGATTTTTCAAGAATTACTCCGATAATGGTACCCAGGATTATTACAATGCCAATGTAAGCCATAATGTTTCCAAAGCCGGTGGCAATGGTAGTAGCAATTTTTTCTAATGGTAATCCTGCCATGGCACCAGCTAAATACGATGCAAAAAGCAAAACAATAAATGGGTGGAGTTTCAGTTTTGTAGTACCGAGAATAATAAACAAAACAGAAACAACCAATACAACAAGTAACCAAATTGTATCCGGCATTTTAAGGTATTTAGAAGGTTACGAAATTCGGTTTGTTTTCAATAAAATAAATAGGAACTCCCGAAATAAATGATTGCAGCCATTGTGCACAATATTCCATACCGGCTTCTTCCGATTTAACATGGCCCAGAAAAATAACTGCCTTGTTTTTCCCAAGTTCAGCGGCATCGTTGGCGTACGAATAGGTTTCCCATTCCTGGGCTTCTCCTGCAAGTATTACTTCCACATCGGGGTTTTCGAGCATTTTTATATGACGTTGTCCGCCTGGTGCACCGGCCATAAATGCAAGGCTGGTGAATTTCATATCCGGGTTTCCTGCAATGCGAATTGAATTCATGTCAAACTTATCTTTTAGTTTCTTCGCATATGTTTCGACAGTGGTTTCCGGAATTTTAAAATAAGTAAGCGAGTTGTTAACGGCATACTTATTCAATTCGAGTTTATTAATCATTCCAACCGAAATTCCATCGGGACTGGTTCTGTGAATATGATCATGAAACCGGAAGATTACCAGGTTATGATCCTGTATATATTTCATCTTCTCCTGAAAAACCGGGTCGTTTTTATAAGCAGTAGTTTCGTCTAAATGGTTATAGAAAATCGGTTCGTGGGTAATAATAAAATTGCAATTCTTATTTACTGCCTGCTTTAATGTTGTCATATCGGCAAACATGCAAACGGCAATTCCTTTAAGTTGGGTATTCGGGTTTCCGGCCTTGTAGGTATCAACCGTTTCGTTGGCCCAGTTGCAGGTAATGTTCTTCTTTATCAGATTTACAACTTCTTCAGGTGTTTTTACTGTATTACTTTGGGCAGTTAGAAATACTGGGAGAAAAAAAAGCAGGGCGAAAATTATCTGTTTCATATCTGTTTTTAATCGATTTAGTTATAAAAATAGAATTGGTTGCTGTAAAAAACAAAGTTAGTAAAATAAGAAAATAGTTGTGTTTTGTGAAATTTGTTTATTATCAGTTATTTATGCGTAGATAGCTGAATGCTTTTGAAAAATTCCAAAAATAATCCACTACATTTAAAATATTCTTTTCACTCGTTCGTCAACCCAATCAAAGGCTGATGAAAACAAAGCAATGGAAATAGAAGTGGCACAACGGGCAAATATATCCGAAATCGTAAAGGAATACAGTGACAGACTTTCCGGGTTTATCCGGAAACGTGTGAAGCGGCTTGAAGATGCTGAAGACATTCTCCAGGAAGTTTTTTATCAGTTAACGGAAGCAGACCGTTTAATGAAACCTATTGATGAAATTACGGCCTGGTTGTTCACTGTTGCGCGAAACCGGATTACCGATTTATACCGGAAAAAGAAACCGGAGCTTCTCTCCGAATTTTACGATGGAGAAGATGATGAAGACGGAATTTCAGTTTTGAGCGATTTACTGGAAGCCGATGTAAACACACCGGAAAGGGAATTTATAAAATCGGTGGTTTGGGAGGAGCTGGCTGCGGCGTTAAACGATTTGCCCCCTGAACAACGTGAAGCTTTTGAGTTGACTGAATTTGAAGGGTTGCGTTACAGCGAGATAGCCGAAATAACCGGAGAACCTGTAAATACCCTGATTTCGAGAAAACGTTATGCGGTAGTTTATTTGCGCGAACGCCTCAGTTTGATTTATGATGAATTAATAAACTTTTAAATAGAAATGTCATGAAAACAATGTCGTATCATAAGAAAAAAATCTTTTTTATACCTCTCGCAATTATTGCATTTGCACTTTTTAGCTGGATAACCATGTTGCTGTGGAATGTACTTATGCCGGTAATTTTTGGTATTACTGCTATTACTTTTTGGCAGGCAGCCGGATTGATAATTCTTGCCAGGCTGATATTTGGATTTGGGCACCATCGGAGTTGGGGCTACCGGAACAGTCCGTATGTAAGTCATGATTTACGGGATAAAATTAAGGCGATGACACCCGAAGAGAAAAAGGAATTCTTCAGGAAAATGCACTATAACCGGCAGGCCTGGCACCACGAATATTGTGGCGAAAAAAATACAAAAGCAAACGAAAAGGAGTAAGACGGTAGTTTTGTAAAATTCCCGAATACACATTTTTATTTCAATAATAATTGGCTTTTGGCTGAACCTTTCAGCACAAGTTTAGTTTTACTATCTGGATTTTGGTATTCAAGCTGATTTCACAAATTTTTAAGAAAACCGTCACTTCAAAAGTGAAATCAAACAAATTCTTTTTCAGAAGAAGATTTAGTCTGATTTTGGTTTTCTTTGCAAACCGCACGGTCTTTATTTTAAACTGAATGGAAAAAAAGAGAAGAAATAATAATGCTGAAGGAAAAGAAAAGACCAGCATATTCAGGCTATTAAAACCATACAAAGGAATGGTTGCTTTGCTCATTGTTTTTGCTCTTCTGGGAAATGCCGCAAACCTGATAATCCCGAAAATTATTTCGCACGGAATTGATACCTACACCGAAGGAAATTATATATTCAAAACTATTCTTTGGGAATTTCTGATAGCAACAATTGCCATTTTTGTTTTTTCCTATTTGCAAATGATTGTTCAGACTTATGCATCGGAAAAGGTAGGATTTGATCTTAGGAAAAAGCTATCCGATAAAATATCACGGCAAAGTTTTTCATTTATACAAAAAGCTAACCCGTCGAAGTTACTTACCAATTTAACGTCCGACATGGATTCGGTAAAGATGTTCGTTTCGCAGGCCGTAACTTCCATTGTTTCGTCGGTTTTTATGATTATTGGCACCTGTGTTCTTTTGGTAATTATTAACTGGCGCCTGGCGGTTCCGGTTATCATGATAATACCATTAATAGGGGTAACTTTTTTTCTCATTTTAAAGAAAGTAAGAGTGCTGTTTAAGCGTTCGCGCGATGTTGTTGACTGGCTTAATAAGGTTATCAACGAAAGCATTCTTGGAGCTGCAATTATTCGTGTAATTAATTCGCAACAACAGGAATACCGGAAGTTTTTATCGGCAAGCGCTGAAGCAAGAGACATCGGAATTGGAATTGTAACTTTATTTGCCACCTTAATTCCGATTATCACTTTTGTTGCCAATCTCGCCACTTTAACCATTCTGGTTCTTGGTGGACATTTGGTTATTACCGATCGGATGACGCTGGGAGATTTCGCCGCATTTAACAGTTATGTTACCCTTTTGATTTTTCCGATTATTGTAATTGGTTTTATGAGCAACCTGATTGCCCAGGCAACGGCATCGTACGATAGAATTGTAACGGTTTTAAATGCTGAAGAAACGGCAGATACAGGAACCATAGCAGAACCATTAAAAGGGAATATCGAATTAAAAAATGTTTCTGTTTTATACGATGACAAACCTGCTTTAAAAGACATCTCGTTAAAAATAGAGGCAGGTACGCGAACTGCAATTATTGGCCCGACAGCTGCCGGGAAAACACAATTTTTGTATTTGTTAACCGGACTCATAAAGCCGGGTGAAGGAAGCGTTGAATTCGACGGGGTAAAACTGGATGATTACAAAAAGGAGTTCTTTCATAACCAAATCGGATTTGTATTCCAGGATAGTGTGATGTTTAATATGAGTCTTCGGGAAAACATTGCTTTTAATGATAAAGTTACCGACGAATCTTTGGCAAAGGCAATAGAAACTGCCGGGCTGAAAGAGTTTATAAGTGCACTGCCCCAGGGATTGGATACAGAGGTTTCCGAGAGGGGAACAAGTCTTTCGGGAGGCCAGAAACAACGGATAATGCTGGCCAGGGCGCTGGCATTAAACCCGAAAATATTGCTCCTCGACGATTTTACTGCACGCGTTGATCCACAAACCGAAAAGAAAATATTACAAAATGTTCGAAACAATTACCCCGGTTTGACATTGGTTTCAGTAACTCAGAAAATTAGCCCGGTAAAAGATTTCGACCAGATAATTTTGCTGATGGAAGGAGAATTGGTTGCATTGGGCAAGCATGAAACTTTGCGCGCTACCAGCCCTGAATATGTTCAGATTTATGAATCTCAAAAAAGTACAAGCCACTATGAGTTACAATCTTAACATCGAATCGGAAGAGCCTAAAAAGAAAAAAAAGCTGGGCTTTAAATCGGTGAAAAGCCTGGTGGCCCACATGGTGGAGGAAAAGAGAATTTTGCTGGTTGCATTTATTGCCATGATTATTACCGCTGTGTTAAACCTTGCAGGGCCAATAATCATCGGGCACACCGTCGATAATTATATTCAAACCCGGCAATATAACGGAATCCTGTTTTTTGGGGGCGTTTTACTTGTAATGTATATTGTAGCCTTGTTTGCAGGTTATATACAAACAAAATTGATGGGGTCGGTTGGGCAACGAATGTTATATACACTTCGAAATTCAGTTTTTAATAAGTTGCAGGAATTACCCTACGATTTTTTTAATCAGAACAAAGCGGGCGATCTGATTTCAAGGATTAATAATGATACCGACAAGATTAACCAGTTTTTCTCGCAATCGTTAATGCAGTTTTTACGGGTGATACTGATTATGATTGGTTCCGGTATATTTCTTTTGTCTATTCAGGTTGAATTGGGGGCAGCTGCACTTTTGCCCGCAGTTGTTATTTGGGTTTTTACAAAAATTGTTTCGCCCTGGGTGAAAAAATCAAACTCGGTTAATATGAAAAGTACCGGGAGTTTAAGTTCTGAAGTTCAGGAAAGCCTTAATAATTTTAAAGTGGTGGTTGCTTTTAACCGACGCGATTATTTTAGGAAAAGGTTTAATATGGTTAATCGTGAAAACTATTCAACCTCAATAAAAGCTGGAATTGCCAATAATTCATTTTTACCGGTATATACTTTGTTCTCGAACATTGGGTTGTTGATTGTACTTACGTTTGGTATTTACTTTATTTCTATCGGTCAGTTTACGGTTGGTTTGTTAATCAGTTTTATTGCTTACGTAAATAGTTTTTATAACCCGCTTCGACAGCTTGCCTCGTTGTGGGCGAGTTTTCAGGTTGCACTGGCTGCCTGGGACCGGATTAGGAAGATACTGGAAATGGAAAATAACCTCCCAATAACAGCTCCTGATGAAATTGATGAAACCGCAACACTGGTATCTTTCCGCAATGTTTCGTTTGCTTATCCGAATGGCAACGAGGTACTGCATAATATTACATTTAACCTGAAGGTTGGAAAAACTTACGCTTTTGTTGGTCCAACCGGAGGAGGGAAAACAACTACAGCTTCGTTAATTGCCCGTTTATATGATCCAACGGTTGGGAAAGTTTTGCTGAACGGACATGATATTCGTTCTTTTTCGCCGGAAGAACGTACAAAAAAAATAGGTTTTATTTTGCAGGATCCGTTTTTGTTTAGTGGAACGGTAAGGGAAAATATTTTATACGGAAACGAAGAATACAACGATTTGCAAAATGGCGAGCTGAAGAAGATTTTTAAAGATTCAGGACTGGAATCGTTGTTAATGCGATTTGAAAGTGGCCTCGATACAAAAGTAGATGTTTCCGGCGATGGAATTTCTTTGGGACAAAAGCAGTTGATTGCCTTTATGAGAGCAGTTTTGCGGAAACCCGATTTGCTCATTCTGGATGAGGCAACTGCCAATATTGATACGGTAACTGAAAAATTACTCGACGAAATTTTACAGAAATTACCGTCTTCAACTACAAAAGTAATTATTGCTCACCGGTTGAATACCATTGCAAATGCCGATGTAATTTATTTTGTCAACTCCGGAAAAGTTACCCGCGCTGGCTCCTTAAACGATGCTGTTGATATGCTAATGAAAGGGAAAATGGCAAGTTAATACGGAATTCATTTACAACTGATGTTTCTTTAATCCGGTTATTTTTAGTTGACTACAATTTTTTTTGTAGCGAGAGTTTTGTTGTTTTCTGAAATCTTCAGAAGATAAATTCCTGGCGAAAATTGATTTACCTGAATTTCGTTAATCCCCGAGTTTTGGTAAACCAGTTTTCCATCCAAATTAACCAATTCCAACGTGTAATTATTTTGTCCGAATGGAGTTTGAAAATAAAGTATATCGGAAACTGGATTTGGAAAGATCTTAAATTCTACAAGATTTTCGCGCGTATCAGAGTTTACCAAACCTTCGAAATCGGAAAAAAACAATTCTCGCTTACTAGTGGCTGTCCAAATTTGATCTTCATCATTCCAGGCATAAACTAGGTCAGATGCAATAGCGTTAACATCAAACTTATCTTCATTTTCAAAGAAAAATTGAGGTAATATAAGGTGATGATGATCAACTGAATATGGATATGAGAATTCCCTTTTCTTTTCGTTAGTCCAAAGATTTGAAATTGTATCTATCTGAAATAGAGTGTACTGATTTAGATGATTGCTGCTGTTGTATTCAAATTCCTCTTTATATTCTTCCAGCCAGTTACCGGATTTATCTGCTCCTAAATAAATCTTTTCAACAAGATTTTCTTCAATATCGTAGTTATACTGATTCAGATAATCGTTAATCCAGCTATTTGTAACTGAATCCCAATCGAAATACTTTATTTGGCTCAAAAGGTTATTATTGTTGTATAAATATTCCGCCTGGTAATCGAATAACCATTTACCTGCCGAGTCGGGTTTGTAATAGACTTTATTTGAAAGAAATTCGTTATTATACTGCATTTCAGTTTTATATTCGTCTACCCATGCTGCAGAATTCGAGTTCCAATTGAAATATAATTGTTGAACAGGCTTATTATTTGAATTAAAAGCGAATTCCTCCTTGTAATCATTTATCCAGGAATTGAAACTTGAATCGGGTTTGAAAAAAGTAATTTGTGTCGCGTTGCCAAATTCATCATAATCAAATTCTTTTTTATAATTATTTTTCCAGCGGTTTTCCTCTTTGCTCCATTTGGAAATGACAACTGTTGTCCACCGGTTGGAATTGTCATATGATAATTCCCATTTAAAATCTGTTATCCATTGAAGTTGATTCGAATCCCATACATAATCAATATCGGTAATCAAATTTCCTGCTTCGTCGTAAAAAAATGACTCTTTTAGAGACTTGATGGTATCACCGATGTCGTTTACCGTATAATTTATAATGCTATCCAGTTTTTGATAAACCGAAGCATCATTAAAAGAGTTAAGCTGAACATAAATTGGAGCACCAACATCTTTAAATGATTTAATAGATGTGTTTTTCTCTTGTGCGGATAAATAGAACAGGGTTAAAAATGCGGTTAATGTTAAGATGGATTTGTACATTAAAAAAGGTTTTTATCACCTGCGAAAATACCAATACTCTTTTAAAAATTATATGTTTTATAATTTAGAGTGAATTTAAATAAGGAGTTGCAGCTGTGAAAATTCTTCTGCGGAAAAGAAAAGCAATGTAATTGTAATAGGTGAAATTTAGAGGGCTATAATTTTGATGTATCTCTGGATTTAACTTTATTGAATAATCTTTTAGAGGTACAATTATGAAAGTTGTTTCCTGTTTTCATATATTTTGGTGATTGCGTTTACAATATCGTCCATGTCGGATTTTGTGCCCAGTAAAAGACTCTGATAAAAAGTAACAGCCTCTTTGGCCAGTTGGTCATTTCCTGGAAGTACATTTTCTTCGCGCCATTGGTTTAATCTTTTTTCAGAGAACAGGCGTTTGTATCCTCTTGAATTTAAGGCTTCCTCAATTAAACCATCCTTATTTTGCTGTCCATAACCGGATGAACATGGAATACCTTCGGCACGCAGTGCTTCAATAAATTTTTCTCTTGAAACATTGCCAAATTCCTCAGCAACATAGCGAAAAGGATACATATGATAGGCCGACCGATTATTGCCTTCTACCAGTTTATAAGTTTTTATTCCCGGAATTTCGTTTAATCTTTTGTCAAGATATTTGGCATTTTCCAAGCGTATGTCGGCGTCTTTTTCAATTCTTGGCATTTGCGACAATAGTGTAATAGCCTGAACCTGTTGCATTCTGCGGTTACTTCCCCGGGTGGGGTAATCCGATGTGCGTTGAACACTGCCATAGGGTCTGCCGCAATTGTGAAACGAATAACAGCGATCCATAATTTCATCGTCATTTCCGAGCACTGCACCACCTTCTCCGCTTGGCAGGTTTTTTGAATTCTGAAAGCTAAAACAGCCCAAATCTCCGAGTGTTCCCAGTTTTTTCCCTTTGTATTCCCCCAGCCAGGCCTGGCAGGCATCTTCAACTACTTTTAAATTATGCTTTTTTGCAATGGCATTTACTTTGTCCATGTCAACAGGTAACCCGTAAATGTGAACGGGTAAAATCGCCGATGTACGGTCGGTTATTTTTTCTTCAATCTTATCCGGGTCAATTAAAAAAGTATCCGGGTTGGTGTCCACAAAAACCGGTAATGCTTTATTGATAAAGATGGAATTATAAGTGGCAATAAATGTGTATGGTGAAACCAACACTTCATCACCTGCATCTACACCTAAAACATGAAGTGCAATTAACAAGGCTGTTGTTCCACTTGCTGTTGCCAGACACCTTTTTGCCCCCATTAACTCTGCATATTTTATTTCGAATTCAGAAACTGCTTCACCGTTTCCCCGCCACCAGCGGCCACTGCGCAGCATTTTTAACATGTCGTTTTCTGCCGATTCATTCCAAACCGGCCACTGTGGCCATTCCGATTTACGAACTTTTTCACCACCCAAAAGCGCTAATTTTTCGGTTTTGAAAAAGGCAAGCGACGGAACAGAAAAATTAGTTAGCGCACCAACTGCACCAACAGATGCTGTTGCAATTGCCTGACGACGGGTAATTTTACGGCTTTTCATAATGTTCGATTTAATTTCCCAGGTTTATTTAAACAACCAGAAAGTTACTGAAATAAAAATGAAGTAACAACAAACTTTTTTGAAGGAATTATAAGGTTAGTTTGTTGGTTTTTAGAACTTATAAGTTGATTTAGCCTGCAGGTTTCATATTTCTTATTGCTGCAATTTTCCACTTTTTATCTTGTAGAACTACAATAAAAGTGCTCCACATTTTTCGGCTTGTATTATCGGCATTCTGAATTTCATAACGGGCATCGGCAATGGCACATTCCGGGTTCAGAAACCGGATTCTTTCGACCGTAATAGTTCGTTTTCCCGGATTGCTTTCCGAACTTTGCATCATTCCTTTCATTGCCCCTTCTTTTCCGTATCTCCACTCGCCTGATGAAACCAGCTGGTCGATATCAGAAGATAAAATACTGTTAAGCAAAGTTGTGTCTCCCAACTCTCTCGATTTGGTGTAATTTTCAATCAGCTTATAAATTTCTTTTTCGGCATTTTGTTTTGACGTTAAGTTTTGAGTGGAAACAAAGCCGATAGTTGATAAGCCAAGTAAGACTAACAGAGCAATTTTCTTCATACTCGATTTTTTGATTATCAAGTTAAAATAGAAGTTAGCAATTGAATTTTGATTATCCGGTAAACGCTACTTTAAGTAAATAAATTCGCTAAATGCAGGAAAACCAATAGGTTTACAAATTATAGTTACTTTTTTATAAACATATTTGAATTTTATTGGTTCACCTACTTTGGCTTGTTTATCGATGTAAAATGCTAGCTTCCAAAAGTGAATAACTATTTGGGCCCTCATTAAAAAGCAGGTCGAGGATGCTGAGATTGGGCACAAATCCGAACTTTTCTATGAAAACCTGTGTATATTTTTCGGGTTGAAAAGAATTATCTGCGATTGTTTTGTTTTTAGGCGAAATTAATTCGCGAAGATTGATCGTTCCCTCTGGAATTTTTTCAAAGTCTTCAGTAAAAACAGCATTGTTCTCTATTTCCAGTAAATCACAAATTGTTTCATGAATTTGAAGATTAAAGTCGAGAAGAAACCGGGGCTTTTCTTCAAAGAAGGGATAAACCTCATCCTGATAATATTCAAAAAAAGGAGAGGAGTTGTATGCCGAAAAAATGGTCCGCCAATGATTTCTCTGCCAGGGAGTGTCATACGATAATTCTAGATCCTTTATTAAAGTTTTGGGGCCTCGTCCTTTTACAACCGGCACAACTAAAGCGATTGGTCCGTTTCCACCCAAAATAACACAACGGTTTCGGTAAGTTTGTTTATGAAAATGCTCAAATTTTTCAATATAAACTTCGTTGGCTGAAAGAAGTTTTGTGTAATACTGAATGGGAGCAAAATAGGCAGTGCTTAATAAAACAGATTTCATTTCAGTTATTTAGTCTTTAAAAAATGAATTATCCTCATCGTCATCTTCCATTGCTATACCTTCCGGATCATTGTCCTTCGTATCTTTTACTTTTTGGGGATGGTTTAACTGATGCAGTTCCTCCAACTCTTTGTTAAATTTAATCAGTTGCCTGTAGTCCTTTTTTAGTTTCCAGATACGGGGACTAAAATAGATGACGGCGACAAAATAACCCAAAACAATGCACCCAAGCAATACTAAAACCAAAGGAACATTGGATAATTCCCAGAAGAAAATGTGAATGGTGATTTCGGTAGAATTTTGCAACGTGAAAATAACCAACAGAACGGCAAGGATGAGAAGGATTATGATTATAGCCTGCATAACTTGTAGTGTTAATATTTAAACAAAAAAGGATAACAGTTGCCTATTATCCTTATAACGAATATTTTAAGGTAATTATTATTAATGTATTGACCTAAACATTCTGCCGAACCGGATATTGGCTGGAAAACCTTTGTCCTTGTCAAGCGAAAGCCAGATAAATTTAGCTTTTCCTACTACGTGATCTTCCGGAACAAAACCCCAGTAACGCGAGTCTGCCGAGTTATTGCGGTTATCACCCATCATCCAGTAATAATCCATTTTAAAGGTGTAACTGGTAGTAACTTCTCCGTTAATTTTTATCTGGTCGCCATTTACTTCCAAATCATTGTTTTCGTAAACATCAATAATTCTTTCATAAATGGGCAGGTTTGTGGTGTTCAGCTGCACAGTTACTCCTTTTTTAGGAATTGTAATCGGCCCGAAATTGTCAACATTCCAAGGGTAATCTTTACTATGCGGAAAGATTTGAGGATCCCAGTTTCCGGGATTCTGAACAATTTTTTCGATAGCGGTAACATTTGAAAATTCTTTCAGATTTTGTGCACTTTCATCTGTTAACGGAAAAATATACTGTGAACTTGAAATAATTCCCCGGTCGGCTTCTGCAATGTGCAATCGTTCTAGCGCTTTCGGATTTAAAGATGTTCCGTTGGTTTTAATGGTATATTCATGTTGCATTCCCGGGAACTTTTGCTGTGCATTTCCATTTACAAATAACTGTCCTTTTTCCATTCTTATTTCGTCGCCTGCAATTGCACAGCAACGTTTAATATAATTTTCACGCTTGTCGACCGGACGGGAAATAATTTCGCCAAAGTTTCTTTTGTCGCTCCAAACCCTGTCTCTTCCGTACATTCGGGTTAGCTGGTAATAGCTTTGGGTACTCATATTTAGTGCGACTGTATCGCCTTCGGGAAAATGGAAAACCACAACATCATCGTTTTTAACCTGGGTAAAACCTTTTAACCGTTTGTAAGGCACTTTAATCCATTCCACATACGATTTCTTCGTTTTTGTTAATGGCATTGTATTATGCACAAAAGGAAACGAAAGCGGCGTATTCGGCGTTTTTGGCCCGTATGCTGTTTTGCTTACAAAAAGATAATCGCCAACCAGTAACGATTTCTCCATTGATGAAGTGGGAATGGTGTAAGCTTCGATAAAAAACATACGGATAAAAGAAGCTGCAATTACTGCAAAAATAATGGCATCAATCCACTCAACAACTTTTGTCTGTTTCCCATCAGGCGGATTTTTCTTTTTCCAGAATGCCCAATGTACTTTTTGCGTAACGTAAATGTCGAAAATAACGGCAAGTCCGAGTAACCAAAGGTAGCTACCCAGCCAGATTACCCAAAGTGTGTACAACACACCTACTACGATAAACTTTGCCCATTTATTCGAAAGCAATTCTCTCATTTTATAATTTTTTTAGATGTTCAGTAAATCTTTCATGGTAAGTATTCCGCTATGTTCCTTGCAATACTCTGCTGCAAGAACAGCACCGGTGGCCAAACCTTTCCTGTTTTTTGTTTCGTGTGTTATTTCTATGAAATCGACCTCCGATTCATATTTTATTGAATGGATACCAGGTACTTCGCCTCTTCTTTCCGACTTAATATTAATCTGGTTTTTTTCGGGTGTTTTATCGTTAACCCAACTTTCTTTTCCGGGAAGAATCTGCAAAATATCATCTGCAAGGCTAATTGCAGTTCCACTCGGCGCATCCAGTTTATGAATGTGGTGAACTTCTGTCATTTCAACTTCAAAATCGGGCCATTTTGCCATTAATTCGGCTAACTTTTTATTGAGCTCGAAAAACAGGTTTACGCCAATTGCAAAGTTACTTGCATAAAAAAAGGTGCCGTTTTTTTCTTTACATTTTGCGTAAACTTCATCCTTTTTCTCCAGCCAGCCTGTTGTTCCGCTCACCACCGGAACTCCGGCCTCAAAGCAGGTAAAATAATTTTGAACGGCAGATTTGGGAATGGTAAACTCAATTGCAACATCACATTCTTTAAGGTTTTCTACGGTTAAATCATGCTGGTTGCTAATGTCGATTATCAGTTTTATTTTGTGGCCCCGGGAAGTTGCAATCTTCTCGATTTCTTTTCCCATTTTCCCATAGCCGATAAGTGCAATATTCATTTGAATTTTATTCTTGATTTTAAAACAAGGCACAAATATAAAATATTACTGCTAAAGTAGGTTGCTGTTTTTTGATGCTGAAATTATTTCGGTAAACATTCTATTTGATACGACAAAACAGAATGGCTGAAGGAAATACATCATGTAATCGGAATAATCTCAATTGGAATTATTAAAATAGCAAAATAGATTCTGTAAATAATTTTTACTTTTAATCATCTAACCAATCATTGTTAACAATGAAAAAGAATCGAATCAAAAAAATTATAGTTTTTGTAATTGTTATTTTGCTGGCGGCAGGAACGTGGTTTGTTTGGCCGCGGCTTCCAATAATTACAGCTTTTGCTGCAAAAGGGATGTGCTCAAGTGTATTTCTGGCCAACAAAAATCCGGAACGGGTGCAGGCGGAAGATCTTTCTTTCTTCCCGATTAGTCTGGCAAAATCAAAAATCGATTATAATGAAAAATCAGTGACTTCCACGGTTTTCGGATTGGCAAAACGTAAAGCAATTTTCAGAGATGGTTTGGGAGCTGTTCTGGTTTTAGAAACACCGGAACAGGAGCTAAAGAAGTCTGGATTTGAACTTCCTGAACCCGGCTATTCGCCGGACACTGTTTCCTGGCCCAAAGGCGATGTTCTTACCCCGGATATGCCTGACGGAATAAATTACAGTAGATTAGAAGAGTTAATCGATACTTGTTTTGACGCTTCCGGTACCGAACCTTTAAAAAAGACGTTAGGAATTGTGGTGGTTTACGATAATCAGATTATTGCTGAAAAATACCTGGACGGGTACAATTCAGAGTCTATGTTTCATGGCTGGTCGATGACCAAAAGCATTACCGGCGCCCTTGCGGGAATAATACATGATGAAGGAAAACTCAATGTGGATGAACCTGCAGGATTTAAAGAATGGCAAAACGATGATCGCAAAAACATAACCGTAAAGAACATCATACAAATGTCTTCCGGACTCGATTGGTACGAAAACTATTTTACCATTTCGGATGCCACGGTTATGCTGATGCAAAACGATGATATGCTTTCGTCGGTTTTGGATAACCAGTTAAAATATTCTCCCGGTGAACACTGGAATTATTCTTCCGGCGATGCAAACCTGCTTTCAGGAATTATCAGGAACAGAATGAACAGCGAACAGGAATACCATACATTTATTTATACAAAATTACTTTATCCGCTTGGCATGTTCCATACCAAAGTAGAGAGCGATGCAAACGGTCTGTTTGTTGCGTCATCCTACAGTTATGGTTCTGCCCGCGATTGGGCAAGATTTGGATTATTGTTTTTGAATAATGGTGTTTTTGCAGACGATACAATTCTGTCGGAAAACTGGGTAAACTTTATGAAGACACCTGCAGAAGCTTCAAATGGAAATTATGCAGGTACTTTCTGGTTGAAAGAATCAGATCCGGAACAGGCTTTGGTTGATGTTCCTGACGATGTATTTTTTGCCGACGGTTTTTTGGGGCAGCGCGTGTATATTATTCCTTCGAAAAAGTTGGTGGCAGTGAGATTTGGATATAGTTTAAAACATTTTAACGTAAACAACTTTTTAAGCGAAATCATAAAAACACTACCAGAATAAGCTTCTGTAATATTATTTCATATTCGATAACCTTAAAACATTTCTGTAATTTTGATGCTTCAATGATTGAAATGAAAAACATAAAACTGGTGGCGACGGATTTGGATGGCACATTTTTGAAAAATGACAGATCTATCAGTGAAAAAAATCTTGAGGCACTTCATGTTCTGGGAGAGAATAAAATTGTTAGGGCAGTAGCTACCGGACGAAATCTGCGAAAAGTAAAAGAAGTATTAAATGATTATACGCCTTTTGATTATATTGTTTATTCTTCCGGTGCAGGAGTTTACGACTGGAAAGCTCAAAAGGAAATTTACAATTGCAATTTAGGTAGCGAATCGGTTAAAAAACTGTTTCGTTATTTTATTTCAGAAGATGTAAATTTTCATGCATTTTTTCCTGCACCTGAGAACCATAAACACTGGTATTTTCGCGGTAGTAAGAATTGCGAGGAATTTGAGCGTTATTTTAGTTATAACAATGCTTTTGCTTATCAACTGAATATCGAAAATCTTCCCGAAACTCAATTGTGCCAGTTTTTAGTGATTATTCCCGAAGACGAGGAGCGATTTATTCATTTAAAAGCCGATATCGAGAAACAATGTAACGATATTCGTGTGATCAGGGCTTCATCACCAATTACCAAAGGTTATATTTGGATGGAAGTTTTTCAACAGTCGGTTTCAAAAGGAAATGGTATAAAACATATTTGCGAAATGCTACAGATTGATCGGGAGAATACCGTTGGCATTGGCAATGATTATAATGACTTTGATTTGTTGGAATATACAGCTCATTCATTTTTGACCGAAAATGCACCGGATGTTATTAAAAATATATATCCGAATCTTCCTTCTAATGAGGAAGATGCTTTTGCTTTTGCCGCTCAACTAATCTTGCAGTAATTTGTTGTAATGTTCAACTTTAAAAAAATACCAATTAACACATAAAATATTATATTCTTGCATAAAACAAGTTTCGAATCAATCGGGATAAGTTCTTGACTTACTGTTGAAAATTAAAAATTAAAACGAATGAAATTTATAGTTAGTTCACTATTTCTGCTTTTTGCGGTTTTGCTTTCGGCACAACCCAATGTTGATTTAAATAGTTTGTTACCCCAGGATCCCAAAGTTGAAAAGGGTATTTTGGAGAACGGAATGACGTATTATGTTCGTTCCAATGAAACTCCGGATAACAGGGCTGAATTGTTTCTTGTAGTCCGGGCAGGTTCGGTTGATGAAGATGATGACCAACAAGGGCTGGCTCATTTTTGCGAACACATGTCGTTTAACGGAACAAAGAATTTTCCGAAACACGAATTGATTAATTATTTTGAGTCGATTGGAATGGAATTCGGCCCGGAAATTAATGCGTACACCAGTTTTGATGAAACGGTTTATATGTTAAAAGTTCCGCTTGATACCGCCGAATTTATGGATAAAGGGTTACAGGTATTGTACGACTGGGCTTGTCAGGTTACCGATGCCGACGATGAAATTGAAAACGAACGGGGCGTTATTCACGAAGAATGGAGAATGGGGCAGGGGGCAAATAACCGAATGCAACAGCAGTGGTTACCCGTGTTTCTGCATGATTCGAAATATGGAGAAAGACTGCCTATCGGGAAAATGGATATTGTTGACCACTGTCCGCCGGATGCCCTTCGCCGGTTTCGTAACGACTGGTACCGTCCCGATCTACAAGCTGTAGTTGTTGTTGGCGACTTCGATCAGGCTGAAATGGTGAAAAAAGTGAAAGAGAAATTTTCTGCCATTCCGGCTGCAAAAAATCCTCGCGAGAAAAAATTCTACGAAATACCTGATCATAAAGAAACATTGGTTAAAGTGGTAACCGACAAAGAAGCTCAGTATCCGATTACTTTCGCGTTTTACAAACATCCGTTAGAGATTTCAAAAACTGTAGGTGATTATCGCCAGGGAATTTTGGAAAGTCTTTATAACAGTATGATCAATAATCGTTTAGTGGAAAAAACCCAGCAAGCCGATCCTCCGTTTTTAATGGCTCAGTCGTCTTATGAAGAGTTATTCGGGCCAAAAAGTGTTTATCAATCTGTTGCAGTGGCCCAAAACGGAAAAATTGATGAAGGGCTAAAAGCTGTACTGATTGAAAACGAACGGGTAAAAAAGTATGGTTTTACCGAAACGGAGTTGGAACGTCAGAAAACAGCGTTGTTGAATTCCATGGAAAAATCTTACAATGAGCGCGAAAAACAAAAGTCGATAAGTTATGCCCAGGAGTATAAACGTAATTTTTTGATGACTCAGGAACCTTTCCCCGGAATTGAGAATGAATTCGAATATTTTAAAATGTTTATGCCGGGAATTACAGTTGACGAAATTAATGCGCTGGCAAAAGAGTGGGTAACCGATGAAAACAGGGTTGTTATTGTTACTGCACCCGAAATTGAAGGAATGAAAGTTCCGACCGAAGATGAGATTCGGAATTTACTTGCAGAGGTGGAAACTGCCGAAATTGACCCTTATGAAGACGCGGTTTCCGATGTTCCGTTAATTGAATATGAACCGGCAGGAAGCAAAGTGGTTGCTGAGAAAAAACTGGAAAATGTTGACGCTATTGAGTGGAAATTGGAAAACGGCGCTACCGTAGTTATTAAAACCACCGATTTTAAAGACGATGAAATTCTTTTTAATGCCTGGAGTTTGGGTGGAAGTTCGTTGTATAAAGCAGATGATGACATTTCGGTTGATTTTACTACGGATGTTATGGAAATGAGCGGAATTGCTGATTTTGATAAGATTACCCTCGATAAAATGCTTTCTGACAAAGTATTTAACCTTTCGCCATACATTAGCCAGTTACGTGAGGGTTTTAACGGAAGTTCTTCGGTAAAAGATGTAGAAACATTGCTGCAAGTGCTGTATCTCGATTTTACCAACCAGCGTTACGACGAAAACAGTTTTAAATCGCTGATGACCCGTTATGCCGGGATTCTGGAAAACAAATCTGCATCGCCTGAGGCTGCTTTTCGCGATACATTTAGTGTAACTGTGAATAATTATAGCGAACGTGCGCGTCCGTTAACGAAAGAATTGCTTTCGGAAGCTGATTTTAACCGAATTAGCAAAATTGGGAAAGAACGTTTCCGTAATGCAGCCGATTTTAAATTCTTTTTTGTAGGAAATATTGATCCTGATAAGTTAAAACCTTTGGTTGAAAAATACATTGGGGGAATTCCTTCCACATCCGAAAGGGAAAATTGGGTAAATCTTGGAATAGAGCCGCCGAAAGGAATTGTTGAAAAGGTTGTAAATCGCGGGCAGGAACCAAAAAGTACGCAATACATTTACTTTCATGGCGATTTTGATTACAATGCGCAAAACCAGGTTCAGTTGGATGCTGTTGCAAAAATTCTGACAACACGGCTACTCGAAGTTATTCGTGAAGATAAAAGCAGTGTTTATTCAATATCGGCAAATCCGTCATCATCGAAATATCCCGAAGAAGAATATTCAATAATGATTGCTTACGGTACTTCTCCAGAAAAACTGGATGAATTGAAAAAATCGGTATTTGATATTATTTCTGAATATGCAGAAAAGGGGCCTACAGCAGAAGAATTGGAAAAAGCACATGAAAAAATGATGCGCGAACGTGAAACTGCATTACGCGAAAATAATTTCTGGTTAAGCATTTTAAGCAATACATATTATCTTAAAAACGGCGATTTCTCTGAATTTGGCAGTTATGATGATTTGGTGAAAAACGTGACGATAGATTCTACCCAAAAGGCATTTAAAGATTTATTCAATTTTAAAAATTATATTAGTGTGGCGCTGGAGCCCGCCGAAAAATAAAAAGCTTTTGAAGGCCGGAGTTAATTTTAATTCCGGCTTTTTTTTGCTTTAAAAAGGTTATTTTAGCATCCGCTAAATTTATTTTATGAAGATTTATTCTCCACTTTTTCTGATAGCCAGAATCGTAGTTTATGCACTGGTTTTGTTTGGTATGGCCGAAGGTATTTTTTACGATGCCGCACACCCGCTTGGAGACAGCTATTTTGGCGAGATTACGTTTACTGAAATAACGCAGGAAATTATTCTTTTCATCCTGTTTGTTTTCTTTTTGGTATTTGGGTTTAAATGGCCGAAAATACAAGTTGTTTCTGTTGCTTTTTCGCTTTTCTTTTTAATGTCGTTTATCCGTGAATTCAATTTTATAATCGATAAATGGATTTACCCCGTTTTAACAGTTCTTGCTGTTTTAATCTGGTTTTCTGTTAAAAACTTTAGGAAAATAAAGGGTGCCACCATTGCATTTTTTAGCGTTCCTGCATCTGCCTGGTTGCTTTCCGGTTTTTTGCTTACCTATATTTTTAGCCGTTTAATGGGCCGCTCTAAATTCTGGCGTTTAATGTACGAAGGGGAAAGTTACCGCCTCGCAAAGGCTGCCACAGAGGAAGGTCTTGAATTGGCAGGAAATACGATTATGTTATTTGCCGCTGTTGAGTTTGTGCTTTTTTATGTGTACCAGAAGAAAGAGGAATGAAAGTTTGCGGTTTTACTTTTATCCGGAATGCTGAAAAATATGACTTCCCGATTGTTGAAGCCATTAAATCTGTTTTGCCTGTTTGTGACCATTTTGTTGTGGCAGTAGGCAACTCCGAAGATAATACGTGTAAGATAGTGCAGGATATTTCTCCGGAAAAAATTACGATCGTCGATACTGTTTGGGACGAAACATTAAAAAAAGGCGGTGCAGTTTATGCCGCTGAAACTGATAAAGCTTTTCAGGCGGTTCCTGATGAATATGACTGGTGTTTTTATATTCAGGGAGATGAAGTTGTTCATGAAAAATATCTGCAGGAAATTAAAAAATCGATGCAGGAGAACTTAGACAATCCAAAAGTTGAAGGTTTGCTATTTCGTTATAAACATTTCTACGGAACTTTCGATTATGTTGCAGATTCTAGAAAGTGGTACAGGAATGAAATCCGGATCATCCGAAACAATAAAAGAATCAGTTCTTACCGTGATGCACAAGGATTTCGCAAAGAGGGAAAGAAATTAAATGTGGTTCCGGTTGACGCTGAAATTTATCATTACGGTTGGGTGCGTTCGCCCGAATTTATGCTGGCTAAAATTAATGCGGTAAAACAATTTTACGACGGAATTACCGAAGAAGCAGCGGCAGAATTGGCCGGTGAAAAAGAATTTAATTACAGTAAAAAATATGATGCGCTGGCCAGATTTAACGGGACTCATCCTGAAATAATGAAGGAAAGAATTAATCGCTTAAACTGGTCATTCGAAGTTGATTTACAAACAATAAACATGAAATTAAAATACCGGATATTATATCGCATTGAAAAATGGTTTGGAGTGCGGTTATTTGAGTACAGGAATTATAAAATTTTGAGATAAATTTTTCAACTTTCCTTTACGGAGTTATGCTTTTATGGTTAAGAAAATAATTTTCGTGCTTGCTCCAAATGTTCCGGTTTTCCAACATCCATCCACAAATCCGAATCGTCAAAATAACCTTTAATGGTTTTGGTTTTTGCCAGTTTCAGATATAAATCCATAATTGGAAAGCAGTCTTCTTGCGGCATAAAATCAAAGATTTCGGGTTCGATAATATGAATTCCGCTAAATGCCAGTTCTTTTGCTGAAACGAAGTCTTGCTCACGACAAACAATGGTTTCTCCTGTTTTTTTATTTATCCAACCTACCAGTTCATTTTCTTCGTTAAATTTCAGGTAACGCTGGGTTTCCCGTTGCATAACAATCAGGGTTGCCAGTGCTGTTGATTTCCGGTGTTCACGAATAGCTTTTTGTATATCAATATTGTTCAGAATATCAACATTGTACAACAGAATGGGAGAGGAGCCGGTTAAAAATGGCTGGGCTTTTTTTAGTCCGCCACCGGTTTCCAAAAGTTTCTCCGATTCATCGGAAATGTGAATTGGAAGACCAAAATCATTCTTATTCAGAAATTGGATAACCAAATCTGAAAAGTGATGCACATTTACCACTATTTCAGCAAAACCCGAATTTTTTAGCTTTTCAATGGCATGTTGCAATAAAGGTTTGCCTCCGACTTCAACCAATGCTTTTGGTCTTTCCCGGGTTTCACCCTTTAAACGGGTGCCAAGGCCGGCGGCAAATATCATTGCTTTCATATCGTTAAAAAATAGCTCAGAAGTAACTTCTCTTTTGGGAAAAATCGGTTTATCTTATTCTGTTCAGACTTCTAACCAGCGCTTCATCTTTTCCGATGGAACGAATTGCAAGATAGTCGAGGATTACAGCGACAAGCGGGAACGCTACGGGAATTTTAAAGGCAGCTTTTACTTCTTCAAATCCGGCGTAGGTAAAGTAAAAGAAAATCCCAAATAATCCTAAAAGCAGAATGATGGTAAAAACCAGGATTCGCATTTGCAGGATACGCTTTTTATATAAAAAAATAACCACGAAATGAAGCAGAGCAATTATTCCGATAAAAATTAAAATCGGAATTCCGTTAAAAATCAATTCCGTACCGTTGGAAATACCTTTTGCCGTAAAAGTAAACAAGTCGTCATTGACAGCAAGATCGGCAAATTTCAATTTGTAAAGTGCTCCAACCAAAAGCGCTGCTATAAAAACGTAAACTGTTTGTATTCTTTGAATCATGTTTTTCAATTTTGAGCAAAAATAGTTTTTATTTGCAAAAGGCATAAATTCCTGTTTATACCTTTTTATTATTTAACTATTCGTATTCACAAACTTTTTCAATTTCGTTGAGTTGTGTGTACCACAAAAAACCTTCAACTTTATCAAGACCGGTTTCTTTGAGGGTTTTAGCGTAATTTTCTATCTGGCGGTTGTAACTTTCGGGTTGTTTTTCCCCGGTTTTATAATCGACAACTATTGCAGTTTTGCCTGATATCATAATTCTGTCGGGGCGCAAAAGTTTATTTGTTTTTAGCAGGCTTCGCTCGTTCAGAACTTTATAGGTTCCATCGAACCAGGATTTTATCTTCGGATTTTCAAAATCTTTTAGCAATTTCTCTTTTACAGTGGCAAGCTCATCTTCATTAATTTTTCCGTCGAAAAGCGCTTTTGTGCAGGCCTTCTCAATGTCAGCAGCAGTTTTTATTTCTGCCAGTATTTCATGAATAATTTTTCCTGTATTTCTTACCGACTGATGATGTTCGTCGTTGACAAGGAAATCTTCGCCGGACAAATGCAGCTTTATTCGATTGCTAAAATCTTTAAAAGTGTAATGGTTGATGTTTAACGAATTGGAAACGCTTGTCTTCTCTGCCGATGGAGGGATTTCACCAAGCTGAAATTGGGTATTTTCTTTATTAAAAGAATGGGCAAAAAGCTCTTTTTCTGCCATTCGTTCCAGCGCTTTTTTTAGCAGATATTGAATTGGTTTTCCCGAATCAGATTCCTTTTTGGGCTCTTCAACTTCAGGTGAATTAATGATAAGTACCGATTTTGCCCTTGTAAATGCAACATAAACCAGGTTAAATGTATCGATAAAGGTACTCACAATTTCTTCGTTGTATTCGAATTTAAACTTCGATTTTTTCATGCTTCCACCATGCTGTACCGGAAGTAACGGAAACTGGTTAAAAGGTTCGGTTTGCGGAATTACCCAATGAATGGGCGCGTTTTGTCCGTTGATTGTGGTTTTCCAGTTGAAGAAGGGAATCAACACTGCTTTGTATTCAAGCCCTTTTGATTTGTGTACCGTTAATAACCGGATGGAATCAACTTCTTCATTTACACTTACCGATGTTTTAAAACCTTCTTCATTCCACCAAAAAAGAAAGTTAGAAAGATCGTTTGAAAGTGAAGTTTTTAGTTCCGCGGCTTTGTCTATTAATGTTTGAATAAACGGAAGTTCGGTTTCAATTGAAAACAGTTGAAATACTGAAGCAATTTGCATCACCGTTTCATCAAGTGATGAAATAAGTACTTTGTTTTTTATTTCATCAAGTTTTGTTGCAAGTTCTTTTTCAAAAATCAGATTGAAACTGTCATCCCAGCTGTTTGTTTGTACATCGTTAAAATCGAACTGAAAATTTTCGTTTTTGGAAATTGCAGCCGGTTGTTTTTCCAATTCGGGTTTTAGCCAGTACAACCAATGATTAAGAAGCGAAACCCGGGCTATTTTATTTTCAGCATCAATTAAAAGTTGAACTGTATTTACTATCATTAAAACGCCTTGGGAGGCAAATAGAAAAAGCGATTCATTGGAAAGAACCGAAAGATTATAATTTGCATTTTCAGGTAGTTTGGCTGCGGCCAGAAACTTTTCAATAATTATTGCGCCTTCGCGGTTTGCCCGGATTAAAACTGCAATTTCGGAGGCGGTAATTCCTTTGTCCTGCAATTCTTTTACCTGTTCCACCAGTTGTTCCGCCGATAAATCATAGAAATTTTCCTGAGGTAAAAATTGAATATTTACAAATCCGGTTTTTTCAATATTCTCTTTTCCGGGAATTTGCAAAATGGAACTGTAAATTTTGTCAAACTTTTGAAGAAAGTTATTGTCAGGGTCATCAATGGCCCGAAACTGAATTTCCTCAAAAATCGTTTTCAGACTTTCAAAAACAGCATTGTTAAAGTCAATAATATTGCGATCGCTTCGCCAGTTGTTTGTCAGAGGTTTTTCTTCGCGTTGATTTTCCCGGAAGTCCTGGTTGATTTGTTCCGCCAAAATATTCCAGTCGCTGTTTCTCCAACGGTAAATCGATTGTTTTACGTCGCCAACCAACAGGTTTTTGTTTCCTTCGGCAAGCGAGTTTATAATTAGCGGTTTAAAGTTTTGCCATTGCAAACCCGAAGTATCCTGAAATTCATCCAACATAAAATGATGATAATAGCTTCCGGTTTTTTCGTAGATAAATGGGGAATCGCTTTTCCCAATAATTTTATTTAGCAAAAGGTTGGCATCCGAAAGTTGCAAAAGCCCTTTTTCCTGAAGCAGTAATTTTATTTCTTCCTTTAAATCGGTTAAAATACCGAGTGTGCGGAATTGTTTCTGAATGGCAACGGCGGTGTAATAATTTTCTTCGTTTGTGCTAATATAATGAAGGATTTCGTTTAAAAGCGGCTGAAGTTGAGAGTCCGCCAAACCGTGAATTTCTATAGCTTTCGTACTTTTTTTGGCATACCACTTTTCTGTTTCCGTGGCAGCTTCGGTAACCCGTTTCCCCGGTTCTTTTGTCGGATCGTTGGATAATGTTACAAAAAATCCGGCGACACCTGATTTCCCGTATGAAAAATCTTCGATTGTAAAACCATTGTTTTCAATAATGTTAAGAGCCTTTTTGGCCAACGCTTTAAGTGAATTTTCAAAAGTTGAAATAATCGCATTTAGTTCCCTTCCGAATTCTTTCAGGTTTTTTCGACTGTAAACCGATTCTCCGTTTTCCGGAAAGAAAACCTGGAATTTTTCTTTAAACAGTTCTTTTCCAAGTAATTTAATGTTATCATCGATTCGCTGACTCCGGTTGTCTTCAATTTTTTCAATACTAAATGATTTGAGCCATTTCAGTAGTTTTTTATCCTTATCGATTTTAGCCAGTAGGCGATCGGTTGCTTCTGCCAGAATCATTTCGTTGTCGAGCTCAAGCATAAAATTCGGAGAAATACCCATTTCGCGGTTGAATGCCTTAATTGTACGCTGTGTAAACGAATCGATCGTACTGATGGAAAAACGATTGTAATCGTGAAGTATGTTTTTTAAAACCTGCCTGGCTCTTTCCCTGATAAAACCTTCCGTGTAATTTTTATCTTTTTGAAGGTGCTGAATATAATCTGAAGGTTGATTTGTGGCTAGTTTATTTAGCTGCTCCAGAATCCGGGTTTTCATTTCATTGGTGGCCTTGTTGGTAAAAGTCACTGCCAGAATATGCCTGTATTTTTGCGGATTTTCCAGTAAAAGTGTGATGTATTCAACTACCAGTTGAAATGTTTTTCCTGAACCTGCGGAAGCTTTGTAAACCGTTAACATACCAAAGTTTAAAGTTTAAAGTCAAAAGATAAAAGTGAAAATTGATAAGTTTTTTGTTTTTGCAAATTCTTCTTGTTTAAAAGTTGGGGTAGTTTCCCTGTATTACATTTATCCGGGTTTCAATTTTAACCTTTTTGGAAACATTGTATTGCATAAACAGTGTTGAACCGTAGGAATCAAATTGTTTTCCACCCTGGTTGGGAAAAGGTGCAGAAAACATGGAATTAACTCCGTAACTATATCCGCCCAGTACAAATTTATCTCCCATTTTATAAGCCGCTTCACTTAATACAGTTCCACTATGAAAAAAAGGAGAAAAGAAAGGTGTACCGGAAGCTGATGAAAGCCCGATCATAGGTGCCTGACCAAGTGGGAGAATAACAAGATTAGCTGTGTATCGTTTGTTAAATTCATAACCGGAATCGAAATTCTGCAACTTAATAGGTTCTGAAATTAAATAACTGCCGGGTGATCCATAAATGAGTTGTCTGTAATCGTTTTGCCTTTCAATTTCCAGTTGAGCTGAGTCAGTTTCCATTGGTTTTAATATTGCACCCTGCTGGGAAAAAGCCAGTGATGAAATGACTAAAAAAAAGACAACTAAAATATTTTGAAACAATTTTATTTGCATTCAAATTTGTTTTTCCAAAGTTAGCAATTAATGACGATGAACCGAAATAGATTTCATAGAAGTATCCGAACGCCCATTACAGTTTAATTTTACAAATCGGTTCTTTCCAACTTCACCCAGAACGGGAAGATTCTTTTATTATCGATCATATAAAAGGGAATTAAATCTCCGCTTAGTTCTGGTAGAGAAACATTTTTCATTTCAATAATATCTGCACTCTCTGAGCTTGTTTTTGTTTGATGAATGATGGGGCCGGTTTCCAGATTAATTATTCCGCCACCATCCACTTCTTTTACAAATTTGAATGAAATATTGTAATTTCCTTTTTGAAGATGTACATTCCATTTTCCATAAGCTTCTTCCTGAGCCCAGATTCCACGTTCTCCATCTGCATCGTTTCTATTCAGATAAACCGGATTCTCCTGAGGGTTTCCAATCTCAATAAAAGGAGGATTTACCATATTTTTTGATGAAATAAATTCGTTATACATTTTATCTAAATCTGTTTTTAAAGATTCGGCAATTTTGGAATTTTCCTTAACCAAATTGTATTGCTCGTATGGATCGTTTTCAATATTGAAAAGCTCAAAATCAGCAATCTCGGCATCATAACCGGTATGCCCGGCAAGTTTGTAATTTCCTTTTTGTATCGAAATGTTGTTATATAATTCAGGATATCGCCGGGTCCAGTAAAAAAATAAATTACGATCGGCCCAATCTACCGAATTTCCTTCGATTAAAGGAACAAGACTTTTCCCGTCGATAATGCGATCGGTTGGAAGTTTGGCTTGGCAAATTTCGGCCAGTGTCGGCAAAATATCAATGTGGGCCGTGTTTGTTTCAATGTCAATGTTTCCTTTGTATTTTTCGGGATATTGAATCCAAAGCGGAACCCGAATGCCACCGCGATAAACGCTTCCTTTCCTCCCTCGCATTCCTGCCACGTACCTAAACTGCTGAGGCCCATTGTCGGTCATGAAAATTACTACCGTATTTTCTGCAATTTTTAAATCTTCCAATTTTTGAAATAACCTTCCTAAATTGTCATCAATGCAGGCAACCATTGCATAAACTCTTCGGGCATCTTCCTTGTCTTTTCCCGTCATTTCAGGGAAAGGCCGTTTATCGTTTTCAAATCCCGTAGTCGGATCTATGTCTTTAAACCGTTGATAATATTTATCGGGAACCTGTAAAGGCGTGTGTGGAGCATTAAAAGCGAGATAGCAGAAGAATGGCTTATTTCTGTTTTCTTCGATAAATTTTGTAGCCTCGCTGGCATAAATATCGGTACAGTAACCATCGTATTTTTCCATTTTCCCGTTGTGCCAAAGTACCGGATTAAAATAGCTGCTATCGCCCTGAAACCAGGTGGTAAAGTCGCCAACTTGACCCATTCCGCCGGAAAGATGCATCAACGATTCGTCAAAACCCTGATCGATTGGCCGGCTGGGATAATTATCGCCCAAATGCCATTTACCAAACATTCCGGTTTTGTACCCGGCATCTTTTAACATTTCAGCAATGGTAACTTCATCGGGGGCCATTAGTGCTCCGCCGTTGTAGGTGTCGCGAACTCCGGTTCGGAGCGAAAATCTTCCGGTCATTAAACTGGACCGGGTAGGGGCACAAACCGGTGAAACATAGTAATTATTGAAACGGATACTTTTACTTGCAAATTTGTCCAGTACCGGTGTTTTTGCATGCGGGTTTCCGGTGAATCCAAAATCGCCGTAACCCTGATCGTCGGTGATAATGAGAATGACATTGGGATGTTCACTGTTTTTTGCTGAAGTAAATCCAGATAAAAAAACATGAATCAATGTAACCAGAATCGATAAATATTTTAGGTTCATAACTCGGTTTTGATAGTTTTTCCGAAGTTATTCTTTTTAATATTAAAATAAAACGATAACAATAATCAGTTAAATTTTATTTATCAGCGTTAGATGAATAAAACAACAAAGGGAAAAACCTTTTGAGTTTCTCCCTTTGTTTTCCGTATTTAGCTTGTTATTTTAACTTCAAATATGCTTCTTTAATTTCGTTATAAGTTGCGTCTCCAATCTTGTAAAGCGGCAAACGTAATTCATTCTCAATAATTCCCTGAATGTTTAGCAAAGCTTTAATTCCACCAGGATTTCCTTCTTTAAACATTAACTGGAATAGTTCAATTAACTCGTAATGAATGGTTCTTGCATCGTTAAAGTTTCCTTCAACGGCAGCGTGAATCAATTTGCTTACTTTTCCGGGAAGTGCATTGGCTATTACCGATATAACACCCTTTCCACCAATAGACGCAATGGTTATGGCCAATACATCGTCGCCCGATATAACGGTGAAATTGTCAGGTGTATATTTTGCAATTTTTGTAATCTGAGAATGTGTTCCCGAGGCTTCTTTTACAGCAATAATTTTGTCTGATGCTTCGGCTAACCGGGCTACCGTTTCAGCTTCAAGGTTTATACCTGTTCTCGAAGGAACATTATAAAGAATAATCGGTAGTGGACTGTTTTTGGCAATTTCCAGATAATGTCTGTACATTCCCTCCTGCGAAGGTTTGTTGTAATATGGAGTAACAACCAGGAGTCCGCTAACACCATCGAGATTAAAATTTTCAATTTGCTTTATAACAGTTCGGGTGTCATTTCCGCCCATTCCAACAACTACCGGTAATTTCCCTGAATTATTTTTTGAACGGTTTACAATTTCAAGCTTTTCTTCGTGTGTTAATGTTGGTGTTTCGGCTGTAGTTCCCAAAGCCACCAAATAGTCCATCCCCCCTTGAACCTGATTTTCTATGATCTGGTCAAGGCCATCGAAATCTACATCACCGTTTTTTGTAAAAGGAGTAACCAGTGCTACACCTGCTCCTGTAAAAAGCTGACTCATACTGTCTGTTTATTGTTTAGCTGCGCAAGATAGAAAATTTGCTGTTTGGCAAGATACATTGAATCCTTGTTTTCTCCAATTTTAATATTCAGGTCAAAGAAATTGTTTTCATCGGGTGACCAGCCCACTTTAAATTTTGCCTGCGAAAGCGCTGTAATATAATCGAGTACAAGGTTTTGGTTAACAGCAACATTTAGTAAAACATCGAAATTTAAACTGATAAATTCATCTACCGGACCAGGTTTTGGTAATCCCCACCAGGTTAAATCGTTGACTGTTATTGTGTTGGTGTATGGGGGAGGATTTACTCCATCTTCAAAAACACAAAAACCACGGAAAATTACTTTATCGCGGTTAAAATAATCTTTTAGAAAAGTGTAAGCTTCTTTTTGGGTGGGTTGCCACAAAACACCGATAACCTTAATTTCGTTCACATCGGGAAAAACCGGTTGATGGTTAACTTTTGAAGCTAACTTTTTTAATTTTTTCCGTGCAAATCTTTCTTTAAATTTCATTGAATACAAAAGTAATGAAATGTTATGTTCCCTCCACCATTATTTTTATTCCAGCATTTTTAGAAAATCATCTTCAGAAATAATCGGGATTCCCAATTTGGTTGCTTTTTCCAACTTGCTTGGCCCAATATTGCTACCTGCAAGCATGTAACTGGTTTTATTTGAAATGGAGCCAACATTTTTTCCTCCGTTCTGTTCGATCATGTTCTTTAGTTCGTCGCGGGAATATTTTTCAAATGTTCCGGAAATAATAATACTCAAGCCTTCCAATTTGTTCGTCCGGTTACTTAATTGTTCATCGCTTAAAGAGAATTGTAAGCCATTTTCTTTCAGGCGACTGATTAATTCAATATGTTCCGGTTTAGAGAACCAGTCAACGACACTTTCCGCGATTCTGTCACCAATTTCACCGATTTCTACTAACTGCTCTTTCGTTTGGGTTTGAATATTTTCGATGGTGTGTAATTTTTTAACCAGTGTTTTTGCCACGGTTTCACCTACAAAACGGATTCCCAATGCAAATAACACCCGTTCAAAAGGTACATTTTTTGAAGCTTCCAGTCCGTCTAAAATTCGTTGTGCCGATTTTTCACCCATTCGTTCCAGGTTCTCTAACTGGCTTTTTGTTAGTAAATATAAATCGGTAATATTTTTAGCCAAACCTTCATTGTAAAGCAATTCGATGGTTTCCTGTCCCAACCCGTCAATGTCCATGGCTTTCCGGCTGACGAAATGTTCCATTTTTCCTTTAATTTGAGGTGGACAACCATCTTCATTCGGACAATAATGTGCCGCTTCACCTTCTTTTCGGATTAATGACGTTTTACATTCGGGGCAGTTTTCAATAAACTGAACCGGTTGAAACATGGGATGTCTTTTTGAAACATCAACGCCTGTAATTTTCGGAATTATCTCGCCGCCTTTTTCTACAAAAACAGAATCGCCAATATGCAAATCTAGATTTTGAATAATATCGGCATTATGAAGTGACGCCCGTTTTACCATGGTTCCTGCAATTTGAACAGGTTCGAGGTTGGCAACCGGAGTAACTGCGCCTGTGCGGCCAACCTGGTACGAAATCGATTTTAATATGGTAGTGGCACTTTCTGCCTTAAATTTATAGGCAATGGCCCAGCGTGGCGATTTAGCGGTAAATCCAAGATTGTCCTGAAGTTTCTTTGAGTTTACTTTTATTACCACGCCATCGGTGGCAACTGGTAGTTTATGTCTAGCTTCGTCCCACTTATGGATGTAGGCGAAAACTTCAGTCAGATTCTTACACCGTTTTGTTGCATCCGAAATTTTAAATCCCCATTCTTTTGCTTTTTGTAGTTTCTCGTAATGTCCGTCTTCGGTTATATTCTCACCCAGAATATAGTAGAAGTAAGCATCTAATTTTCTTGAAGCGACAATTTTTGAATTTTTCATTTTCAATGTTCCGGCGGCTGTATTTCTTGGATTTGCCAGTAATGGTTCTCCTGCCTTTTCGAGTTCGGCATTCAACTCATCAAAAACTTTGAATGGCATCAGAATTTCTCCTCTGATTTCAAATTCGGAAGGATAATCGTTTCCCCGTAACTGTAGTGGAATCGATCTTATGGTGCGAACGTTTTTTGTTACATCGTCGCCACGAACGCCGTCGCCACGTGTTACTGCCCGAACCAGTTTCCCATTTTCGTAGGTTAAACTAATTGATGAACCGTCAAATTTTAGTTCACAAACATATTCGAACTGTTCTGTTTCAATAATCTTTTTAATTCGTGTATCAAAATCACGGAGTTCATCTTCGGAATAAGCATTACTCAGCGAAAGCATGAAATATTTATGTTCAACCTGCTCGAAATCGCTGCTTAAATCGCTGCCAACACGTTGGGTAGGAGAATTGGGGTCAGCAAAAGCAGGAAACTCTTTCTCCAGTTTTTCCAGTTCCTTTAATTTCATATCGAAATCAAAATCGCTAATGGTTGGCAGGTTTAGCACATAGTAATTATAATTGTGTTCTTCCAGCTCTTTTCGCAGATGTTCTATTTTAATTAATCCTTCCTTTTCATCCATGTTTTTTGCTTTGGAGCAAATATACAAAAAGCAGTTTTTATTGATAGTCCACTGATTTTGTTTTCAACAATCCGTTTTCATAATTATGGAAATCAATTTGCACACTAAAACATTGATCTATGTTCTATATTGATATAAATTTATATATAAAATCGAAAATCAACCGAAATGAAAAAAGCACTAAAATTTTTAGGATTTATAGTATTGGTATTGGCGATTGTTTTGTTGTTGAAAACTTTTTTTTATTTCTCAAAACAGCTTGATGTGAAACCAGCCGAAGCTATTGAAGTCAATAATGAAAGTATTTGTAATCTGGCAAAGGCAATTACTTTCAAAACTGTTTCTCATGAAAATTATTGTTTAATTGATACTTTGCAATTCACCCAGTTTCACGCTTTTTTGGATTCAACTTATCCGTTGATTTTTGAACATCTTGAAAAGGAAGTTCATGGGAATCATGCGCTTCTATACAAATGGCAGGGACAAAATTCAAATCTGAATCCTTTAATTTTATTAGCCCACCAGGATGTCGTTCCAGCAGTAGAGGAAAACTGGGAAAAAGGCCCGTTTTCTGGTGAAATTGATAATGAATTTATCTGGGGCCGTGGTACCCTTGATGACAAAGGAAGCCTGATTTCGATACTTGAAGCCGTTGAAAGATTGCTTAAAGAAGGATTTGTTCCTGAACGTACCATTTACCTGGCGTCTGGCGACGATGAGGAAATTCTTGGGAAAGGTGCCATGGTACTGGCGGCTGTATTAAAAAGTCGTGGTGTGGAAGCTGAAATGGTGCTTGATGAAGGTATGGTAATTGCTTCCGGGATTGTTCCTATGATTTCACAACCAGTAGCGTTAATCGGAACATCTGAAAAAGGGTATCTTTCAGTTGAGTTAACCAGTAAAAGCGAAGGTGGCCACTCCTCTATGCCGGAGTCGGAAACTGCTATTTCCATTTTATCAAAAGCGCTGGTAAAAATTACTGATAACCAGCCTGCACCTGAATTTACTCCTCCTGTAAGAGGATTTTTAAGTTACATAGGGCCGGAAATTTCATGGCCGGCACGTATTGTTTTTGCCAATCAGTGGTTGCTTGGCGGCGTTCTAAAAAGTATTTACACAAGTTCGGGCCCGGGGAATGCACTGGTTCGGACAACAACTGCGCCAACGATTCTAAAGGCAGGCATCAAGGACAATGTTTTACCAACCGAGGCTATGGCAACGGTAAATTTTAGGCTATTACCCGGTGATACATCTGAAAAAGTAATTGCAAGATTGAACAAGGAAATAAATGATGATGTGGTTTCGGTAACGGCGTATAACAATTCAAAAGAACCAGCTGAAGTTTCACCAATCGATTGCGAAGCTTTCAATCTCTTGAATAAAACAATTAGGGAGAGTTTTGATAATACGTATGTTTCCCCAACACTTATGACCGGTAGTTCCGACAGTTATTATTATTCGGAAGTATCGCCCAATATTTACCGCTTTGCACCTTATATGGTAACATCCGAAGATTTGTCTCGCGTGCATGGTAATAATGAGCGGATTACCATTGAAAATTACAAAGCCATGATTAATTTTTACTATTGGTTGATGAAGAATTTTCAGGTAGATTTCGATTAAAATGAACAAAAGGGCTCCATATTTTTTTCCATTTAAAAAGGAATATTATGAGTTTTACTTTACAGCCTGGCTCAAAAGCTATTGATTTTAATCTCCCCGCAACCGATGGAAATATATATTCTCTGGACAGTTTCAAAGATTCGAAATACCTGGTTGTGTTTTTTAGCTGCAACCATTGTCCGTATGTAACAGGAAGTGATGAAGTAACGCGAAAAACAGCGGAGAAATTCAGAACAAAAGGAGTTGAATTTGTTGGGATCAATTCAAACAGCAAACATATGTATGAGTCGGATGATTTTCCGCACATGGTGGAACGAATGAAAAAACACAAATTTCCCTGGAAGTATTTATACGACGAATCGCAGGAAATAGCATTGGCTTATGGTGCTTTACGAACTCCGCATTTTTATGTTTTCGACGAAAACCGTAAACTGGTCTATACCGGAAGAGGAGTGGATAATCCACGCGACACCTCAAAAATGACGGTTAATGATTTGGATCGCACATTGGAAGAACTTACATCAGGGAAACCGATTTCTGTTCCGGTTACTAATCCAATTGGCTGTAATGTAAAATGGGAAGGAAAAGATGCGCACTGGATGCCTGCAGATGCCTGCGATTTAGTTTGGTGATAAGAGTTCCGTATTCAAGAGCCAATTCAAAAAAGTTTTCTCTTTTTTAAGAGAGAGGAGAATCTTATTAAACCCGATGACAGAGTTATTTTATGAATAGCAAATAAGCAAACTTCGCCTCCGCTCAGTCTGACATCTGCCACGAGTGAAGCCGAAATGTGAACCAATAAGTTATAATTTAATTATACCAGCAGGTTTTATTAAGTCAAATTATAATTTGATTGTGCGCTTTTTTCGTAAGTTTGCTTTCAGTATTTAATTCCAAATAAACCTTTTTTAAAATGAAAAAAATATCTGTTCTTCTCGTTGCAATTTTAGCTTTAATTGCAGTTAATTCATCAGCACAAACAAAGGAAAAAGAATTTTATGGAATGTGGACCCTCGATATCGAAGGCGGTTCCGTCGGTTGGTTAAATGTAAATGAAGACAAGGGATTTCTGGATGCGGAACTACTTTGGCAGGGAGGAAGTGTTGTACCGGTTGCCGATGTTTATTTTGTTGATAGTAAAACTCTTGTGGTGACACGTGTTCGTGAGGTTACTGTGGGCATTACTGGTGATGTGGAAAGAAAACATACCATTACCCAAACTTATACTTTTGAACGAAACGGCGACAAGCTGAAAGGCTTTTTGAGTCAGCCGGCCAAAGATGCAATGAATGTTGTTGAAACAAAATTTACAGGTTGGAGATTGCCTGATCCGGGGCCGGCACCCGATCTTTCAAAAGCAAAATACGGTGAACCTATTACTCTTTTTAATGGAAAAGATTTAACAGGTTGGAGATTAATTAGGCCGGAACAGGTTAATGGTTTTAAAGTAATTGATGGAAACCTTGTTAATGATCCTGTAAACGAAGAAGGAAAGCGCGTTAATTTTGGAAACCTGCGGACAGATAAAGAGTTTGAAGATTTTAATCTGAAACTGGAAGTAAATGTCCCGGAACACAGTAATAGTGGTGTTTATCTTCGCGGAATGTACGAAATTCAGGTGGTTGATTCGTATGGAAAAGATCTTGATTCTCATAATATGGGTGGGCTTTACAGCAGGGTAACTCCATCGGTTTCAGCAGAGAAAAAAGGTGGTGAATGGCAAACGATGGATATAACACTTTACAAAAGGCACGTAACTGTTATTTTGAATGGGAAGAAAATAATCGATAATCAACCGGTTTACGGACCAACCGGTGGCGCCATGCAAGCCGATGTTTTTAAAGCCGGCCCAATTTATTTGCAAGGTGACCACGGAAAGGTATCGTACCGAAACCTGGTACTAACGCCCATTTTAAATTAGATTTTGCTTGTAAATAATTTCAAATAAGTATTTAAACACTTTTCTGTTGTAAAACTATTTTTCTATAACAGAAAAGTGTTTTTTTTAGGTATATAATTAGTTACTAAAAGTATTTCAAATTGAATTTGTTATTTGTTTGTAATGTCTAGAAATTGTAGATAGTGGTAAATATTTGTTGTTGTTTAATGCTTTTGATTATGCTGATAAAACCAACTTGAAAGTTCTAACATCAACAATATTAATTATAGTAGTTTTATTCTATCAGTTTTCATCACTGGCTATTTATGTTTCTTTCCAAACCAAGCAGAATTATATTGTAAATTATAATTAGATCCTGAATTGGCAAAGGTTTCTGGTAAGCCAAGAAAAAAAGGATTCTATCAAAATTGATAAAATCCCCTCGATTATGGCTGAAACAGGTGCCGGGAAGTGTGAGAGGCACTGAGGCATAGAATTAGGTATTTCTGAAGAAAATATTACTGTCGGCACACCCCGGCAGGACGGCGGCTTTGGTCGCAAACTAATGAATGATAATGGTGTAGAAGCAGCTATTATTTCTGCTGCGGCTAAGTGTCATGTTCAGGTTCAATGGACGCGATAGGACGATATGCAAAACGACTTTTACAAGCCTTTGGCCATGTATCGTTACAGGGTGCGTTGAGCGACAAGGAATTACTGGTCTGGCTTCAATCGGGTAGGAATTGGTCGCGGCGCAGGCGGCAACTGCTATGTTGCTGGTGTCCTGGCGAATTGCCGTTCAGAAAGTCAGGGATTTGAAAGCAATACTCCCACTGGATGGTGGCGTGCACCGGGAGCGAACTCTCTTGCTTACCCCGCTGAAAGTTTCATGGATAAAATATGTCTGGAGTTAAAGAAGGAGCCTGTTGAGTTTAGACTGGAACTGTTTGAAAAAGCAAAGTCCAGTCCGGTAGGTAATTTCGGATACGAGCCAGACAAAAATATAAGCGTGGTGAAACAGGTGGCTGAAATGGCCAATTAGGGAAACACACCTTCTGGAGTTTATCGCGACTTCGCAACCTGGTTTTCCTTTGATTCATATGTTGCGCAGTGGTTGAAGTGAAGATGGAAAATGAAAAATCCCGGGTGACGAAAGTAAATTGCTCAATAAATTGTGGAATGGTCATAAACCGCAGTGGAGCAGAAAAACAGATTCAGTGAGCTATTGTCGATGGTATTACCCATGCCATGTTTCCAAAAATAACGTTTGTGGATGGTGCTGTGCAGCAAGCTAATTTTGATACATATAATTTCCTGAAGATGAAGGATACTCCTTTAGATATTGAAGTGAAATTTGTTGAATCGAATAAAGCAACGATGGCGCTTGGTGAACCAGCGCTTCCGCCGGTGGCAGCTGCCTTGGACCATGCCATTTATGCCGCTAACGGGAAAAGAATACGTAGTCTTCCATGGGCAGAACGTCTTTAATAAAATTTGAATATTTGAACAGGATACTTTTACTATTTTATAAGGTAAACTCAATAATTAGTCAAAAAAACAGTCTACAGATTATGGCGATACAAAGTTGATGATCACCCGCATACCACCAGAGGCAGCATATTTATGTGTGTTGATTGCCACAGTCAGAAACTAAGTGAGCAGCTTACTGAGGGAGTTCTCTGGCTTACCGGAAACTATACATTTCCTTTGGAAAAGCGGCAGATTGGCACCCGTAGTTTTTGTCTGACTGAAGGTTGTCATGTGGAAGCTAAAATAATTGAAGCTACAACCGGAAAGCATAATATGTCATTTGCTTTTAGTCAGCACGACCCGCGACACGGAAAGCAGCAATGTTATACCTGCCATTTCATGCATGGTCAATCGGTTTTTTTTCATGCAATCAGTGCCATCATTTTGACTTGCAGGAAGGATGGATTTCGCCGCAACCAAACGGGGTGGTTGCGAGCATTAATTAATCTATCCCTACCCACCACTTTTTGAAGGTTTGGGTGCTGGCATTCAGCAGCACCGGCTCACCAATTTGTGGCGTCAAAACAAAAATATCTGAATTAGCCTGGTTTTCAGTGATCTTATTCAGTGGCTCATCCCAGGGGTGATTGGCCAACGCAAACTTCGAATTATGAACCGGTAAAATCTGCTTTGCCTGAAGTTCATCGGCCACTTTAAATACCTGATCGGGCATCATATGAATCAGGTTCCAGTTGTTATCATATTGTCCCTGTTCAAGGATGACCAAATCAAACGGCCCGAATTTTTCGCCAATTTCAGCGAAGTGCTTGTCGTATCCGCCGTCACCACCCAAAAACAGTTTGTAACCGGGTGTTTGCAAAACAAAGGAAACCCATAAAGTTTGATTTGCTTTCATTCCTCTTCCCGAAAAATGGCGGGCAGGAGTTGCAGTCAACTGCCATCCGCTTTCTAATTCTGTTCCTTCATACCAATCCAGTTCTGTAATCTTCGAAGGATCGAATCCCCAGTATTCAAAATGCTGTCCAACTCCCAAAGTGCTGATTACTCGTGCTGTTTTGGGTTTCAAGTCCATCACGGTTTTATAATCCAGATGATCCCAGTGGTCGTGCGTAATAATTAAATAATCGATGGGAGGGAAGTCTTCAGTATGAAATACGCTTGTGCTGTTAAACGCTTTGTTTATGAATGAAAAGGGCGATGCGTAAGGACTAAATACCGGATCTATCAGGAATGTTTTTCCTTTCAACCGGATAAAATACGACGAATGACCGAACCAAACCAAAACATCTTTTTCAGGATTTAAAGCTTTGAGATCGGTTTTTACCACCGGAAGTTCTTTCGTTGGCGAAAGTCGGATTTTTTCGCGGAACATAAAACCCATCATCACCTTAAACCGGCTTTTATCGGCAGTAATTGTTGGTGTTTCGCTAAGGTTTTTAAACTCACCGTCTCTGTAATTTGGCGATTTTTTTATTCGTTCCAATCGTTCTCCTTTCGGGAGTTGCCCAAACCTGGGCTGGTTTAATATAACCACAGTAGTTGTGGTTATAATTAAGACTATTGCCATTAGTATTCCCATTGTTTTCATGTTTTCAAAATTACAGCCTGTCAGCTGATAAATATGGATGCAAATATGGTCTGAATTTTTTGTTCTTAACCTATCCGGGTTACGGATTTACCTACCATAATTACTGATCGTATTCAAATTTATGAATGTAAATTGCCTTTACAACAGCCAGAAAATGAAACGGTTGAACATAGCATGAAACTTAATGGCTAAATCGAATTTTTTAACTGATCGAGAGTGTTGTTGGGAGTAAAAGATACCTGTAGATGTATCGGTCTTTAGCCTTGAATCGAAATAATATTCAGGAGCTTACTCTGCATTTTGCTTCTGAGCTTTTCTTTTAATTGCCATATAACCCATGATTCCCATGAAGCCTCCCATAAATCCACTAATGGCACCGCTTATGCCATTCCCAAATGCATGCTGGAATAAGGTTTCCGGTACCGGTGACAGCAGGTAAACCATTATAAAACTCATTATAAATCCCATGATTCCGCCAATAAGTCCTTGTTTCAAAAAGTTTTTCATTGTTGTTGATTGTTGTGTTATGAAATAATATTTTCAGAAAGCTAAAACAATAAAGTGCTAATAAAAATACCAAACTGGTGATCTTTAATTTTCTCAGGGCTGTAGCAATCGTAGTTATAAGCTGCCCCGAATGAAAACGTTTTATAGCTGAGCCCCAGGCGACCGTAAACAAAACTGCGGTCGTGTTTCCCAATCTCAGTATTCTGACTGTAAATTCCCTGAACATGTGTATACAATGACCATGCACCTTTAATTTGCGGGCGGTATTCAACAATAGCTAAGGTTTCAAAATTTTGAGTTTCGGTGAGGTGAAAACCTGAATTTATAACACCCATAAAATTCCTGCTATAGTAACCATACTGGGCGCCTGCATACGGCCTGAATCCCCAGTGTGAGTTAAAAACTGCTCCCGAAAGCAGATTCACTCCTTTCAAAACATCATATTTTAAAAAAGCCAGGTTGATCGATTCCCTTAAAAATTCAGCGTTGTTGTAGTCAGCCTTTAAATACGACAAGCCAAAAAATCCAAACTTGCAGTCTGGAGCAAGTTTTTTATCAATAATTACCTGCGAAGTCCAACCATCAGTTCCCAGGAAAATTTCCAATGGAATAGGAGTCGACTGATGTGCAAGAGCTTCAGCTTCCTGTGCATTAACACGGATTGAGGAAAAAAGTGCAATAACCAAAACCAATAATCCAACGCCAATTCTCTTCATATCTATTTCTTTTTAGTTTGTTTTACGCAATTCTTTATCTGTTTAAAACCATCGACTCAAAAATGCCTTTAGGACATATTTCTCCTTGTAAACCAATGTTCTAATGGCTTTTGTTGTTGATTTTGTCGTGACCCTGTCATATCATCCGACAACAAATTTTAAGAAGACGGTGATGCAAATGTATTTTTGAGGGAGGAGAAATCTTTTTACAAATGTTAAAAAGTCATTTTTTCGACCGGATGCGGCTAAGCTGTACCTGAGAAATGCCCAAATATCCGGCTGTATCGCCCAGACTAATTCGTTGCTGAAGATGCCCGTACTCTCGTATGAACTTGGCATAACGCTCTGTTGCATCGAGGTAGAGCAGGCCTTTCAAATTCGAAATGGCTGTGTATGCAACTATGGAGACAAACTTTCGGGCAAAACTTTCGAAGGAATGATATTTTTTGCAAAGGTTCTCAAAATCATCGTATTCAAGATGGCTGATGACCGAATCTTCAAGTGCCATTGTAGAATATCCTGCCGGCAGATTATCAAAAAAACTGTCGGTAGCTATAAAGAAGTTGTTTTCTTCAAAGAAGCGTAGCACGAATGGATTCCCGTCGTGATGATAAAAATGTTTGGTCAATCCGGACTCAATAAAAAAGAGGTGTTTGCAAATCTTACCTTCAGAATGAATGATTTCGCCTTTATTGTAGGTTGTAGTGTGAATACATTGCAAAAATTCCGTGGCTGCCTCATCTGACAGCGGCGACAAAGAATTGGCAAATTTTAGTATTTCACTCATTTTAATTTTTGTTCAATAAAAGTCAGTTCGACTAAAATATATAATATCAAGACTCTTTAAAGGATTTTGTTTAAAATATGTCGAAGTTTTCTTTGCTTAAATCCGTCAAATGACAAAATTGATCGAGTATGTTTTTATGCTTCTTGTTAAAATTTACCAGTATTTTGTTTAATCAAAGGAAAGCATTCAAAACAAAAGCGCCACGCAAAGGCGAGGCGCTTTAATTCTATAATCCTTCGTAAAGTTTTATTTCAGATTTTCTTTAAAAAACGATTCCAGTTTATCGAACGGAATAACGTCAACTTTATCATACAAATCGGTGTGAACGGCACCCGGAATAATCATCAGTTCCTTGGGCTTGTTGGCTGCTTTGTACGCATCTTCGCTAAAGTAACGCGAGTGTGCATTTTCGCCGGCAATAATCAATACCGGGCGAGGCGAAATCTCACCGATGTATGTCAACAATGGCATATTCATGAATGATACGGCATTGGTTGCAGTCCACGATCCGTTTGAGTTGATCGAACGTGGGTGAAAACCGCGCTCTGTTTTGTAATAGTTAACGTAACCCTGTACAAATTCTGGTTCGTTACCGGTTAATTGATCTGCCTCAGGCAATCCGGCAACCCCATAAGCCGAGGCTCCGTTTTCTGCGTCTTTCCAACGTTGTTCGCCCAGTTGTTCCAACATTTGTGAACGTTGTTCCAGTGTCATACTATCAAAATAACCACGTGCAGTAACGCGCGACATGTCGTACATACTGGCAACTGCCACAGCTTTTACACGTTTGTCAACTGCAGCCGCATTTAAGCCCATTCCGCCGAAACCACAAATTCCCATAATACCAACTTTTTCACGGTCAACAAATGGTTGAATTCCAAGAAAGTCAATAGCTGCACTAAAGTCTTCAGTGTTAATATCCGGTGATGCCACGTTTCTGGGCTCGCCACCGCTCTCTCCCGTAAAAGAAGGATCGAATGCTACAACAGCAAAACCGCGCTGTGCAAACTGGTTAGCGTAAAGACCCGATGATTGTTCTTTAACTGCTCCGTAAGGACCACTGATTGCCAATGCAGGTATTGGTTCTGTTCCTCTGTCTTTTGGTAAATACAGGTCACCGATCAGGGTGATTCCGTAACGGTTTGTGAAAGTTACTTTTTCGCGGGTAACTTTATCACTTAATTCAAATGTGTAATGTTCTTCTGTCTGTTTCATCTCTGTTTTGTTGTTTGTTTCTTTGTCTTTTGAATAAGCCTGTGACAGTACAACGACTGACAGCAGTGCCATTGCAAATAACTTTTTCATGACTAATTACTAGATTGTTTCTGTTTTCTAAATTGTTTTCTGTTTGTTGTTTATCCTAACTTGTTGTATTCTTCGTCGGTAACCGGGCCGTTCCATTGTGTGGTAGATCCTTGAACCGGGACTGACAATGCGATGTGTGCAAACCAGCTGTCTTTTGCTGCTCCGTGCCAGTGATTTACTCCGGCAGGAATATTTACGGTGTCGCCCGGATTCAATTTTTGGGCTGGTTTGCCTTCTTCCTGGTACCATCCTGTTCCGGCAGTGCAAAACAAAATTTGTCCGCCACCATTGTGTACGTGCCAGTTATTGCGGCATCCCGGTTCGAATGTAACGTTGAATGAAGGAACGCCTTCCAATGTTAATACCGAAATATAACTTTGGCCGATGAAGTACTGTGCGTAAGCATCGTTTTTCTGTCCTAACGGAAATGGTTGTTTAAATTCACTCATGATTAATTCTCCTTAACTTTAATTTATTAATCTCCAATCTTATTAAGATTTTGACAATACAAATATCTCTATTCGTTATCTAATAGAATTACCAAAATAACGGATAGAATTACCCCGATTACGGAATGTTATATAAAAGCAAGGAATTGGGGTATGTAAAATCGAAAATGACGCTAAGTTGATAGAAATTAGCTTGATGTTTTGTTGCAGAAAGTGCAGAGTTAGGCATGATGATTTCTTCTTTTGGTAGAAATCACTTTAATAAAAATGTCAGGGGGGATGAATCGAAAGGTGCTGTTTGCTTGAAAAACTTATCCTGCAATCGGAACAAAAGTTTCTCTCATCTCTACTTTTCGGCTGGTAGCCAGATTTACCAAAAGATTTAGTTTCTCTTTATTGGCAGCTGTAATTTCTGTCGGATTTTCAGATTCAAAAAGTGTACTTCTAATCAGTGGTGCGCTGAAAGGAACCGGCCAGGCCCGGAGTGCTTTTGCAATCGCATCCATAGTATTAATGCCCTGCATGGCCTGAATCCCGTCGGCCCAGCAAATCATGCCAATATTTTTATTGGTGAGATAGGGTTGTTGTGCTTTTGAACTAACCTCAAGCCAGTCGAGACAGTTTTTCATCGCACCGGGAATACTTCCATGATACAAGGGAGCCAGCCAAAAATGTACGTCAGCTTCCAAAAACTGCTGGTTCATGATTTCTACTGAATGTGGAATTTCAGTCATTGCTGTGTCGAAAAGTGGAATCCCCGCATCGGCCAGATTGAAAATGTGGTTTTCAATCCCCATCTCATCCAGTTTTTCTGAAAGGTAGTTGGAAAGTAAAGCCGGCGTTGCTTGCGTCCTTCTTTCCAATGCTCCGTTAAATATTAGGACTTTCATTTTTACAAATTCTAAAATTGATTAATGTTTAGTTTCTGGCTTACTGGTGTTGTTTTCTGTTTATCGGCAACCGGAAAAAATCAGGCCCTACCAAATTGTGCAGGGCCGACTCTGTATTAAATACAATGTTGATATTGGTTTTATCCTTTCATGGTTGACCAATAATCCGGTTATTAAAGTTTTGACAAAGCTTCTTCGTATTTTTTCTCTACTGAAGCCCAATCAAGAACAGACCAAAATGCGTCAAGATAATCGGCTCTTTTGTTTTGGTATTTCAGGTAGTAAGCGTGTTCCCACACATCAACTCCCAAAATTGGATATCCTTTTTCTACCGATTCAAGATCCATCAGCGGGTTGTCCTGGTTTGGTGATGCTGTAACAGCAACCGAACCATCAGCTTTTACATAAAGCCATGCCCAACCCGAACCAAACTGTCCTAAACCTGCTTTTTTGATTTCTGCTTTCAAAGTTTCCACATCGCCAAACACTGCAGTAATTTGTTCTGCCAGTTTTCCGGTAGGATTTCCCTGTGGAGTTGGCGACAAAATTTCCCAGAACAGTGAGTGATTGTAATGACCGCCGCCATTGTTGCGAACAGCTTTACTGTATTTACTTACTTCCCTGATTATTTCTTCAAGGCTTTTGTTTTCTCCTTCACTTCCTTCCAGCGCATTATTCAGGTTTGTTACATATGCCTGATGGTGACGTTGATGGTGAATTGTCATTGTTTCGTTGTCGAAATGTGGCTCTAAAGCATCTGTTGCATATGGAAGAGCCGGTAAATTGAATTTGCTCATTATATATTTTTTTTGTTGTTATTAACTGATAGCAAAATTATATATTTGAATAATAAAACAACCATTAAGTTGCTAAAAAATAAATTGTTTTTATCTATGTATCATTGATAATATAGTTGTTGGCTTTGTATATTGAGTTTTGTGAACTATTTTGCTATTTTTGTCTTATATTAATAAAACAACTAAATGTTGTCAAAATAATATGAAGAAGAATTCGTCAGAACGTATATTGATGCTGCTCAAAATGAGAGGGGAGGCCACAGCGCTTTTAATTTCAGAAGAGCTGGAAATTACGAAGGAAGGAGCGCGGAAACATTTGCTAAACCTTTCGGAATCCGGTCTTGTACAAGCGATAGTTAAAAGTGAAGGAGTGGGGCGACCGTCAACTTATTATTCGTTGACTGATAAAGGATTGTCACATTTTCCTGACACACATGCCGATATCACAGTTCAGTTGCTCCGATCGGTGAAGAAACTTTTAGGCGAAAATGCACTCGATCTTCTGATCACCGACAGGGAAAAAACGATTTACGAGCGTTACGAAAAGCAAATGGAAGGCTCCGAAACAATTGAGCAAAAGCTGGATGTATTAAGTAAAAGACGTTCAGAAGAAGGCTATATTGCCGAATGGAAAAAGGAAGACGATACTTATTATTTGATTGAAAACCATTGCCCGATTTGTGCTGCGGCTACCGAATGTCAGGGATTTTGTCGTTCGGAGTTAAACAATTTCAAGGAGTTAATTGGCAAGGAATACGATTTGGAACGTGTGGAATATATTATTGAAAATGGCAATCGCTGTGTGTACAAAATCAAAAAATCTGGCTGATCAGTTGCAGTTTTTATTGCAATCGTTTTTTATTAGCCATTCCAACCATATTTTAACATTTGTAAAAAAGATCAAGTCACAATTCCATTAATTTAGTACGATATTTTTAAGCTAATTTTTAAAAGAGAGGATAGAGTTATGTCACAGTTAACAAAAGAAATGAAAGAAATGATTGCATCTCAGCAATGTTTCCATGCAACAATTAGCAAAGATGGGATACCCAATAATGCGCCAAAGCGCTCTACCCGTGTTTTTAATGATGAAACTTTAATTTTCACAGAGGGAGTAGGCGGAAGAACTTATCAGAATATTCTGGACGGTTCAAAAGTCGCCACGGCAGTTGTAAACCGGGAAATTATTGATGGATACAGATTTATCGGAACTCCTGAAGTTTTGACCGAAGGTGAGATTTATGAAAAATCTGCGGAAATGTCGCTTCAGGCAGGAATGCCAAAACCCAAAGCTGTAATTCTTTTGCATATTGATGAAATTCATACCCTGAAACCGGGGCCAATGGCAGGTAAAAAAATTGGATAATAATTTTACGGAATTGAAATTTTAAATGCCGGTATTTATTGCTTTTTTGTAACAAATGCCGGCATTTTTTTGACCGAAAATTTCTGTCATTTAAAATATTAGTACGCCAGAACAGGCTTTTTATGTATGTATTCGCCTGAATCAATTTGCTTTATAATAAAATCGGCGAGGTCGGCACGGCTAATTTTTCTACCACCTTTCGGACAATGTTTGTGTTGAACCCTGTACTTACCCGTGAAAGCTTTATTTGTGAGATAAGTTGGCCTGACACAAATCCAATCAATATCTTTTGTGTCGTCTAATATAGTTTCCCATTGGGTTTGATCGTAATACACCTTGTTATAGTTAGGGCGAATAATACGGTTCAGGAAAAAATTATCTGTAGAAGGATCACTCATATCAATCAGCCCCGCAGTGATGGTAATCAGCTTTTTAATTCCATTAGCCCGCATTGCTGCCAGGATATTTCTGCCTCCTTCCGAATAGATTTCAGTATAATTGTTGTTGGTCCCAGTTCCCAAAGCTGAAATGATTATGTCGCTATCTTTGAAATGCTGGCTGAGTTTGTCCGGTTCGAACACACTACCCTCAATCACTTCAACCTCTTCTTTTTCCAACTGCTTGATCTCCGGAAGATTGAGCTTTACTTTGTTGCGAACAAGCACTTTTACAGAATGATTATCCCGAACTAATCTTTTTAAAATTTCGTAACCGGTACTTCCGGTGGCTCCCAACAAAAATATTTTCATTTGCAGCTCAATTATGATTTACTACGTTTAAAACAAAGATTGGCTTGGATAGTTTACACATTGGTTTTTGCATTCAAAGAGTCTGAAGGATTTCCTCGTTTAGTCAATTCTTGATATTAAATTGAGCCATGTTTCTTTGGTAAGAAAACTCTCATCCACCTGATCTTCCAATTCCAGAAATCGTTTATAGGGCAAGCTAAAGGAAAGAAGCTCTTTATCTATTAGCTTTCGCACGGAAAGATCGGTTAGTCCAACATAACAATTTGTGCCTCCCATTTCTGCCTCATGCATGGGATATAAAATGGTTTGCTGGCATCCGGCTGCGAAGTCGATTTTAACATTGTCCTGGGTTTCTTTGTCGTAATTGGCAAGTAATACCAGCGCTGAAATCTGATCTGCATTGGCCAAAAGCACAATAATTTCGGGGGTTTCATCTTCCTCCAGTTCTACCAGGGGTTTAAATATCATGTAATTCTCGGTGACAATTTGAGGCAATCCAGTTGCAAATTTTTCAGCAAGGTATTGTGTTTTTATGTAAAACTCACCTTCTCGCCCATTGGAGAAGCCTGTTGACAATAGCTGTTTGATAAAATTTACATTGTAACATCCTACCCCCAGTCCAACCTGACCACCCATACAAGGTGTGGTTTTTTTATCAAATACCACTGTTCGTCCTTTGGAGGCAGCATTTAATAACGAAACCACACAGCCCCACTTTCCCTCTTTAAACTGGGTGGCCTTTTCAGGTTTTAAGGTTGAACGAAAAATAGCAACCGGATGAGTCTTTAACTTAATAGCCTCTGCAATATTACTTTTATTCCTTTCCATCATATCTTTACCGTTTCGAGTCTGTCAAAGATCGGATAATATTTACTCAAATTTTAGAACGATAATTCCTGTTAGAATTCATAATTTTTCTTTCCATTTACATTATTCTAATGGGGGGACGTTGAAATTTTCTTTTTTTTTCTTTTGCATACCTTGATTCCTGTTTTGTTACAAGGTAAACACCGCTTAAAACCAGAATTATAGCAATTGGTTTATCCCAGGTAAGCGTGTCCTGTCCAACAATAATGGCGAGGATTGAAGCTACAATGGGTTGCCAGTTCATAAATATACTTACGGTGCTGGCTTCCAGTCGTTTTAAGGCATAAGGCATTAGAGAAAATGCCAGAACGGATGAAAACAGCAATGCAAAAACGAGTAAAGAAATGGCCAGACCTGTAATTTCGGAAGTATATATTTTTTGACTTTCAAACTCCGAAATACCGAAAGGCATTGATACCACAGCAGAAATCAGGAACATCCACTTTGCCACAGTAACGGGTTGGTATTTTATTGAAATAGTTCGGGTGATTACCAGGTAAACAGAGTAGGCCAAAACACATAACAGGGCGAAAAATATCCCCAATAAATTGTTGGTGCCAGATGAGTTTCCTTTTGCTCCAAGTAAAATAATTAAAGCGGCTCCCGAAATGCTCATTGCAATGCCAATGACTTTTCGAAAAGGAATCAGCTCTTTCAAAAAAATGGAAGAAATCAGCAATACAACAACAGGAGTTAAGGCCATTAGCAAAGCAAATATCACAGGTGAAGTATATTCGAGCGACTGTGCAAACAGGAACTGTGTTCCAACATAGCCGATGAGACCACCTAGCAGCATAACAATCAAATCTTTAGATTTAACTTTGTCGCGCTTTAAAAAGGCTGCAATGCCCCAAAAAACAAGGGTCCCGAAAAGCATCCGTGTGGCTGTATAACCCATTGGAGTCATCCAGTCAGCCATTAACGCTTTTGTTACGGGAATATTCAATCCAAAAAAAGTGTTGGCGAAAAATATAGCTACTAATCCTTGCCGGTGCTCCTTATTCATTCTACATTCTTTCCTAAAATACCCTCACTGTTGCAGCTTTTGCCCTTTCGCTAATCATGGATTTCAGGTACGGACTGGAGCTGTACTTCTTTCGATAAGCCTCATCTATTTTCTCGTTAATGTTGCCGCTTATTGGCTCGAAATGCACGTCTTTCACTATTCCAGCCGCTTCAATTTTTCCTGCTTTTTGTTTTAACGCAGCCTGATACCATCTGGATTTTGCTCCGTAGTAAGCCCTCACATAGAGATTTCCTTCGACTCTGACCGACCAAATCCAGGTTGGTGTTCCGTACGTATGGCCATCTTCCCGAAACGGTGCAATGTGGAAATCATCCTTTTGAGCAATTTGTTCTATTTCCTTTTTTGTTAAACCATTTGTATTTGCTGTCATAATTTTGTTCGTTTACATTTTATACCCCGGCTTCTTGTATAGCAGGTCCTTGCTTCCTATAATATCTTTCGGGTAAACGTTATTTTTCCATTCTTCCCAGGTAAAATCTTCAATGGTTACAGAGAAAGATTCGTCGCCATATCCGATGACCTTTTGAGCAGCTTTAACAACTTCTTTGACTAACTCCTGCTTTTGCTCTTCGGTTTTACCTTCCAATAATTTAATTTGAAAATGTGGCATATTGTTTATTAAATTTAGTTAATTGCCTCTTCTGGCTTTAATTCCTTTCAACATATTTCGACCATTTTCAGCTTCATTTTTTCCAACGGTATTTTCAATAATGGTGAATAAATCATCCAGCTGATTATCTGTCACTCCCACATTCATTCCCATGAAAATATGTGCGCCCAACTGAGATTCAGCACCCGGCGTTGAAGCCAAAGCTGCAATTGTAATCAATTCCCTTTGACGATAAGTCAGTACATCGCTTGCAAAGATATCGGCAAACAAATGCTCCTTTAAAAAAGCATCGATACGTGGAGAAAATTCGCCAAAGCCGGGCGCCGGTTTACTTTGCGGCATTTTAGTTAATTCCTCCAGAACTTTTCGGCCTTGCTCGTACTTATCTTTAACGTCGTTGTTCATAACGATTTCCCTGCCTTGTTCATCGGTAATTCCTTTCTCCTTTCTTTCTTTTGCAACTTCCATAAAGGCTCCGATTCCGTTCAGACTTTTAGGAAAACCACAATAGGCATAAAGCTGCACAAGCTCTTCATTTATTTCATTGAGCGTTAATCCGGCATCAAGTCCTTCATTCAGGGCTGATTTTAATTCTTCAATTTTACCTTGTGCTGTAAAACTTGATATGCTTACCAAACTTTTTTCTTTTTGATTTAATCCGTTTTCTTCCATGTCATTACTTTTTGCATTTACAGATAGATATAAACTTAAAATTGAAATTGTTACAATCATTAGTGTTTTCATTACAATTTTATGCTTTATTTCAGTTTGCCACCATAAACAGGAAACATGCTGGCTGTGCCGTAATCCTTAATTTGTTCCAGATTTTTCAGTGTTTCCATATCTTCTGCCGAAATTTCAAAATCCACTTCAGCATTGTTTTTCATGTGTGCCGGATTTGCTGTTTTTGGTAATGGAAGCAAACCAAGTTCAAGACAGTAGCGAATGGATAACTGCGGAACAGAAACTTCATATTTTTTAGCCATGTTTGTTACCGCCTCGTTTTTCATTAATTCACCATGAGCAACCGGCGAATAAGCCTCAACGAGAATGCAATTTGCCTCGCAATATTCAATCAGCTCTTTAGGTGTGTTGCTGATGTGCGCCAGAATCTGGTTGACCATTGGTTTTACCGTACAAGTTCCAAGAATGTTTTCGATATCTGCTTTTTGGAAGTTTGAAACGCCAATAGCTTTTAGTTTACCAGCTTTGTAGGCTTCTTCCAAAGCTTTCCATGCTTCGCGATTCCCGTCTGCATGAGCATTTTCTTCGTGAAATTCCATCCAGGGCTTTGGACTATGAATAATCATTAAATCAATGTAATCCAGTCCCAGTCTTTTTAGCGAACCGTCAATGGATGCAACTGCTTCATCATACGATTTCACTTCGGCAGCAAGTTTTGTGGTTACAAACAACTCTTCCCGTTTCACACCACTGGTTCTGATGCCTTCGCCAACACCGCGTTCATTCATATAGGCTTGTGCGGTATCAATATGGCGATAACCAAGATTAACAGCATCTTTTACTGCCTGTACTGAATCTGCATCACTTATAAACCATGTTCCCAATCCTAATTTTGGGATTTTAACACCATTTGAAAGCGTGTAATTTTCTTTTAATATCATTTTGAATTTGTTTTAATTGTTAATAATTATCTGTTTAAAATGTTGCTGCATCAATCACATAGCGGTAGCGTGCTTCTTTATTTACCACTTTTTCCCATGCATCATTTATCTGTTCAGCAGTAATCATTTGAATTTGAGGTTTAACACCGTTGTCAGCACAATAGTGAACTACTTCCTGGGTTTCAGGAATTCCGCCAATTAAAGAAGCGTTGAAGTTTACCCGGGTTGCTGCCAGGGCGATGTTACTGAGGTTAATCTGGAATCCTTCGGGCATACCAACATAGGTGAAATTACCGTATGGTTTTACACATGCTACATAGGGGGCTGCATTAAACTGGTAAGGTATGGTACAAATCATGTAATCCAGTTGTTTATTGTAGGCTTGCATGCTACTGAAAGTCTTGTCAACGACGATTACTTCTTTTGCACCCCACGATTTTATATCGTTTACTTTATCAGGTGAAGTAGTAAAAGCATACACTTCAGCACCTTTTGAAACAGCAAGTTTAACAGCCATGTGTCCCAGTCCGCCAATTCCGGCAACGCCTACTTTATCTCCAATTTTGAAATCCTCTTTCATCAATGGAGAATAAGTTGTTATCCCGGCACATAAAAGCGGAGCAGCTTCCTGAAGGCTGATATGGTTGGGAATATGAACTGCAAAGTGGTCGCGTACAACAATGTTATTAGAATATCCACCCTGTGTAATTCCTGTAGGTGATGTTTTATCGGGGTACCCGTAGGTGAAAAGTGTTTTGCCGTTTTCGCAATAATGCTCTTCGCCATGTTTGCAACTGTCGCATTCCATGCAACTGTCAACCATACAACCCACACCGGCACGGTCGCCAACCTTGAATTTTGTTACATTTTTACCAACGGCAGCCACAATTCCAACAATTTCGTGACCCGGAACCTGCGGATATTTCTGCGGTCCCCAATGTCCTTTCATTTGGTGAATATCGGAGTGGCAAATACTGGCATATTTCACATCGATGAGGATGTCGTTATCTCCAACCGGGCGACGCTCGAATTCTAAGGGCTGAAGTTTGCCGGATGTATCAACAGCAGCATAACCTTTCGATTTAATGTTTTGCGTTACGTTGCTATAATCTTCGGCACTGTTTTGCCCAAAAACATTCATGGGACTATTGAGTAAAACACTGGCCCCAACACCCGCGATAGCCGATTTCTGAAGAAAATCTCTTCTCGATTGTTTCCTGCTTATTTGCTCTTTGTTCATTTTTCAATTTTCTATTTAGTTAATACTTATTCTGTAATTTATTTTCCAAACCATGAATCAATCTTTTTAATGGCTTTTGCGGGAATTCCGCCTACGATTGTATTATCGGGTACGTCTTTATTGACCACTGCACCGGCTGCAACAATTGAATTTTCGCCAACTGTAACGCCGGGTAAAATTGTAGCCCCGGCACCAATCCAGGCATTGCGCTTAATTAAAATGGGCTTGACAATCATCGCTTTTCGATTATTCGGGTTTATTGGGTGACCTTCTGATAACAAATTGACTTTTGGTCCAATCAATACGTCATCTTCAATAACAATCTTCCCTAAAGCAAGCATTGTGCAGGCATGATTGATGTAAATATTTTTTCCAATGCTGACAAACTCTGCATGGTTTACAAAAACCGGAATTTGAATGTACGAAGAAGCATCAAGAGGTTTACCTGTCAGTTCGCCCCAGAGTTGACGCAGTTTTTCAGGTTCGTATGTCGTATTATACTGCGTTAATAACTTTGTGGTACGTATTCCCGATTCTCCAACCTGATAAAATTGAGGGTCGTTAAACGGAACCACTTCTCCCGATTGCATTCGTTCAAAAACATTCATTTCTGCCTTAATTTACTTTGGAATATTCTTCATCAGTAACCGGTTCTTTCCAATCGACGATGCCCTTTTCGGTATTGGGTAAGATGTAAATATGGCTCATGCTTGCATCTTTCGATGCTCCATGCCAGTGATCCACATCCGGAGGACATTTTACAACATCGCCTTTATGAATGATTTCAATAGGTTGCCCTTTTATTTGATGGTACCCAATTCCGGCAGTCACTATTAAAATTTGGCCGGCAGGATGTGAATGCCAGTTGCTGCGTGCGCCTGCTTCAAAAAATACTTCTCCTCCGACAGTGGTAAAAATTGAATCGTTACTGATTAGTCCTGTTACATAAGCGTTCCCTGTAAAGAATTGCTTTGGCGCAGGGCTACCTTTCTCAAATACATGTTCCGCTTCCTGTGCTAAACTCTCGATGTTTAAACTTCCGATAATTAATGCAGCAAAAACAACTGCAAAAACCTTTGTGTTAATTTGTTTCATAATAATTTACTTTTTAATCAGAATCTTCTTCGTAACTGTTTTGTCATAATCAGATTCTATTTTTAATAAATACAACCCGGAATCGAAGTTGTTTACGTTTAGGTTATTCTCAGTTGTTTTAAGCAATTCATTTCCTTGCAAATCTGTCAGAGACAAATTTGCAAACTGACCTTTTACCTTCAAATAATCAATCGCCGGATTCGGAAATACCTCGTACCGGTTTTCACCCGTTTCAGCATTTTCAATACCTGTTGTACCTGCTAGTGTCAAAGTAACAGTCACATTGCCGTCGCCCAATACTGCCTTTAATTCATCCTGGGTAATATTGTCTATTTTACCAAGTCGGGTAAAATTCCATGAATTGGGAGCGTAATAAATGACCAAAGCATTTCCCTGGTACAAAATAATGTCGCCGGGACTGGTTGTAATCTGTTCGTCATTTCTGGGTAATGTTGTTCCGATGGAGCCTACTTTTTCCATGTTTCCATAGTCACGCATTTCTATTGTCAATGAATTTTTTTTCAGCAACTCAATAAAGGCTGCGGCAGATGAATTATCCACCATTGCAGCTGTAAGCGTTGTTTGTCCGTTAACAGTTAATTTTATTTTTGTTTCCTGTGCCGAAACGCTATAAGTAAGTAAACCCATTGCGATAAGTAAATTTTTTAATGTTATATATTTCATAGTTTTTTTGTTCTTAATGACTTCTGAAATTGAAACATATGATTTCGTTGCAAAGTTCCGTAGAAATTGAAGTGAAAAAATACCTTAATTACGGTATAGCTTACCATTATTACGGATTCGAATACTCGGAGTAAAATATTTATAACGAGTTCCTTACTTTTGCCATGAATAATAATAAAACAATCAGTCGTGAATAAATTTAACAGAATAAAATCGGTGACCGAATACAACAATTTGGTTGGGCAGGAGACTCTGCATCCGCTGGTAAGTGTGATTGACTTTTCAAAAACAGAACCGTTCCACTATTTCAGGGGACAGATGGAAGTTTATGCTATTTTTCTGAAAGATATTAAATGTGGAAATATTACTTACGGGATTAAGGATTACGATTATGAAGAAGGTACTTTAATCTTTATCGCGCCAGGACAAGTATATGGGGTAGAAGGTACCGGTGAAAAGCAACAGGCTTCGGGTACTGCTATTATTTTTCATCCTGATTTGATTCATGGCACTTCGTTAGGGAAAAATATTGATGATTATACGTTTTTTTCGTACGAAGTAAGTGAAGCACTTCACTTGTCGGCTAGGGAACGTGAGGTTATTAACGAATGTATTAGAAATATTAATTACGAATTAGAGCATGCAATTGATACGCATAGCAAAACATTGATCGTTTCGTACATTGAACTTTTTTTAAACTACAGTAAACGTTTTTACGAACGTCAGTTTGTTACCCGAAACCATGTAAACAAGGATATTTTGGTTCGTTTTGAGGGCATATTAAAAGATTACTTTTCTTCTGAACAACCATTAATTTTAGGATTGCCTTCCGTTCGGTATTGCGCCGACAAGTTATTTATTTCGCCAAACTATTTGGGTGACCTTTTGAAAAAGGAAACCGGAAAGTCAGCGCAGGAGCATATTCAACTTAAGATGATTGATGTAGCTAAAGAGAAGTTATTTGATTCCGAGAAATCAATCAGCGAAATAGCGTACGAAGTCGGATTTAAGCATCCACAGCATTTTACCCGGATGTTTAAGAAGAAAGTTGGAATGTCGCCAAATGAATATAGATCTTTGAATTAATCAAAATATCAGATGCCATTTTTTGAGTTTAGTATTTTTCTAAATTATCATGCCAAATAACAAAGGGACAATTAGCTAATAACAACTATGAAAAAACGAACATTGATTTTAATGTTGATTGCCAGTTTTGTTTTAATTAAGTCACATTATTTATTTGGACAAGGCATTAGGATTTCGACGGTTCAGAAGAATACAAGGATGTGGTTGATCTAACTAAAGTTAAAGTTTCGAATGAAGGCTCTCGCATTGAGCTTTCACAAAAACATAAATTTTCTGAAGTGGGAACTCACTTTCCAGTATTGCGCGTGGCTTCCCAAAGAGAAGGCGATACAGAAACCGCATTTACAAGAATATAAAATTTAGATAGGGTTCGGGGATCATTCAGAACCAATTCAAATGATATCAATGATGTCGAAAGATTTATGTGTTTTAACAAGGTCAGTAAGAGTTCGAAATATTAAGAAAATCCTCATCTTCTTATATAAAGTTCGATGGATAAATGTGTGTGAAAATGTGGGATGAAAAACAAATTCGCTGTAAGTTATTTATATACAGTGAATTAAATTTTATTTTGTGCCCGGAACAGGACTCGAACCTGCACATCCTTGCGAATACTAGTCCCTGAAACTAGCGCGTCTACCAATTCCGCCATCCGGGCTTTTTGCGTGTGCAAATATATAAAAAAACCGTTTCGAAAAAATATATCCAAAACGGTTTTTAATGTATAAGGAAATATTTACTTGTAAATGCTGATTTGTTCTTCTGAAGTTATTTTTTCGCAATACTTGCATTTTAAGGCAAGTGGCTCTTTTGCAATTACTTTAAAACAAGTTGTGATGCACTCGTTGTTTGTAATGCATTTCGGATTAAAACATTTCACAATTCCCTTTATTGTTGAAGGGATTTCAACTATTTTTTTCTCAACTACTTCGTAGTCGCGGATGATATTTAGTTTTGCGTGAGGTGCTATTAGTGCAATTTTATTAATCTCATGGTCTTCGAAGAATTTGTCGGCTACTTTAATAATTGCTTTTGCTCCAAGTTTTTCGCTGTCGAGATTAGTGCCGAAAGTAATCTGGTTTTCAATGGTGTCTAGTCCCAGAATGGAAATAACTTTAAAAAGATTTTTTGCAGGGATATGGTCGATTACTGTACCTTCGTTAATGGCACTTACTTTTAGTTTTAGTTTTTTCTTTTTATCGTCGCTCATGGTATTGTTATTTAAGGTTCATGGTGTGCGCAATAATGGCTTCTCGGGTGAATACTCCGTTCCGGGCCTGTTCAAAATAATAAGCCTTTTCATTGCTGTCAACATCAGGATGAATTTCGTTTACGCGTGGCAGCGGATGAAGAATTTTTACGTTTGGTTTGGTATTCTTCAACATTGAGTTTCGCAAAATATATACATTTTTAACTTTTTCATATTCAATCGGATCTGAAAATCTTTCCTTTTGAACACGGGTCATATAAATAATGTCGGCAGCGCTAATGATATCGGTAAATTCGGTGTGTTCGAAATAACGGATGCCTTTTTCTTCCAGGTGCAATTTATACGTGCGAGGCATTTGAAGAACTTCTGGTGCAATAAAGTTGAAAATCGGATTTTCAAATTCAGACATGGCTTGGAGCAGTGAATGTACAGTTCTTCCATATTTTAAATCGCCAACCATAAAAATATTCATGTTGTCGAGCGTACCCTGGGTTTTCAGGATAGAATACATGTCGAGGAGTGTTTGTGTCGGGTGTTGATTTGCCCCGTCGCCTGCGTTAATTACCGGAACCGGCGAAACTTCGGCGGCGTAACGCGCTGCTCCTTCCAGTGGGTGTCGCATCACAATTAAATCGGCATAGTTACTTACCATTTTAATGGTATCGTGCAGAGTTTCACCTTTTGTAGCACTGGAACTATCCGGATCGGCAAAGCCGATTATCCGTCCTCCCAGTCGGTTTATAGCGGTTTCAAAACTTAAACGTGTTCGTGTTGACGGCTCAAAAAAAAGGGAAGCAACAACTTTCCCTTTTAACAATTCCTGGTTAGGATTTGCTTCGAAGTCGGCTGCGAGTTCCATTATTCTCAGGTACTCTTGTTTTGTGTAATCCGTAATTGAAATTAAGTCCTTCTTCATGTTTTTATTGGTTGAAATCTGTTTTCATGCAAAAAAAAACCAACATTTAGAAAATATAAATGTTGGTTTTCAAAAAGATGAAAAAGCTTTTTAACCCTTTCATCTCGTAAGGCGCTTTTAAAATTTAATGAATTATAGATGAAACACCGGAAATTAGGAATGTAATTATTGTGGAAGCATGTATCTTCTTTAAACGGAAAATCAATTTTTTTGTGTTTCATCATAGTTCAAAGTTAATGGCTATAAAATTTTTGACTAAAAATAACACCACGTATTTATTACCAATTTATTAACAGATGTTTTATTCACTCTTCGTTTGAATAGAGACTCCATAAAAGTTACTGAATATCTGGTTTATTCTTTCAGCATCCGATTTTCTTACAGAAAACCAGAGTCTGCATTTTTCTTCAAACTGGGTTTTTAAAATGTTCAGATTTTCATTTTTTATAATTTGCATTACATCGTTTAGTTCGTTATAGGTGAAATCGAGCTGAAAAGTTTTTTCTATTATTTTTTCAATTATTTCGGCGTTGTTCAGGGCATCGGCAGCAGCGTTTTTATAAGCGTTAATTAGCCCGCTTACACCCAGCAATGTTCCTCCAAAGTAGCGTACAACAATTATTAAAATGTTGGTAACTTCGAAACTTAGTAATTGCCCTAAAATAGGTTTTCCTGCGGTTGAAGAAGGCTCTCCATCGTCATTGGCCCTAAACGTAATTTCTTCGCTTCCCAAGCGCCATGCATAACAATGATGCCGGGCGCTGTGATGTTCCTTTCTCAGCCGGGTTAAAATTTCTTTGATTTCTTCTTCACTTTTTACCGGAAATGCAAATGCCAGAAACTTACTGCCTTTATCTTTAAAATATCCCAGGCTTTCTTTTTTTATGGTTTTGTAACTGTCTGTCATACTAGCAAAAAGAGACTCAAAATTGCCAAAATTATTCCTGTTATGTTTAATTTGTTTAGTTTTTCTTTAAAATACAGAATTCCTATTATAGCCGACAAACAAACAATGGAGATGTTTATAAGGGCAAACACAAGTGAACTATCGAGTTTGCTTTTGTTTAAGGCGTTTATGATAAAATAAAGTGAACCGAAATTAACAAGTCCCAAAAGTATTCCAAAAAAGAAAGTAGGGGAGTAAAAGTGAATCAATACAGTTTTGTTTTTTACAAGCGTAAAAATAGTTGCGAATAAAAATGCAACGAAAAATACAAAAGCTGAAAACATTGCTGATTCGTTGGAAGAAATGGAAACTGCCTGTGCATATTTAACAACCGAGTCTGTAAATCCACTCCCGAAAAAAATGATTATAGGTAGAAAGAGAAAAGAAAATTTTGTTTTACCGAGATCACTTTTATAAAGCGTTAACGAAATTGAAACGATTGCTAAAACAAGTCCAACGTATTTTATAAGAGATATTTTCTCGTGAAACCAATAAATAGAAAAAAACACAGGAATTACAAGGGAGATTTTGTTGGCTAGCGTTGTAAGCGTTATTCCTGCTTTTTGAGATGAAAGTCCGATTAAATAAAACATGATGATGAAAAGTGTACCCAACAAAATTCCGATGAAAATCCACGGTTTATGAACAGAAATTAGATTCAGTTTAAATTTCATTAAAAAAGCAAAACCAAAGAGTGAAGCTACCAAATAATTCATGGTAATCAGGCTGCTTATATTGATAGAATAATTTTTTGCAAAACGAAATATAACAAAGATGGAGGTTGATGATAATGCGGTTAGTAAGATGTATATCATGGCTGTATAAAAAAACATCCGCCATTTGACGGATGCTTTTATTTACATTTTTAGTTTCTTTTCTATTTCTTCGACATACTGTCGGAAATTCTTATCGGTATCTTTTAAGTTATTCACCGTTTTACAGGCATGAAGAACGGTGGCATGGTCCTTACTTCCAATTTGTGCTCCTATGCTAGCCAGCGAATATTTTGTCAGGCTTTTTGAAAAGTACATAGCAATTTGTCTTGCCTGAACTATTTCACGTTTCCTTGTTCTTGCCTGCAATACATCTACATTCATATTAAAATAATCGCAAACAACTTTTGAAATGTATTCGATTGAAAGTTCTCGTTTTGAGTTTTTAACCAGCTTGTTAATTAATTTTGCTGCCAGCTCCAATGTAATCTCACGTTTGTTCAACATCGACTGTGCCAATAACGAAACTAAAGCTCCTTCCAATTCGCGCACATTATTTGAAACATGCGAGGCAATGTATTCTAGTACTTCGTCGGAAAGTGAAATTCCGTCTTTGTAAACTTTCCGGCGAAGAATTTCCATCCGTGTTTCAAAATCGGGAACCTGTAAATCCGCAGTTAATCCCCATTTAAATCTCGACAACAAACGTTGCTCCATTCCTTTCAGTTCGATCGGAGGTTTGTCTGAAGTCAAAATTAATTGTTTCCCCATCTGATGAAGATGGTTGAAAATATGGAAGAAAGTTTCCTGCGTTTTTTCTTTTCCCGCAAACTCATGCACATCATCCAGGATAAGAACATCAATCATTTGATAAAAATGAAGAAAGTCATTCCGGTTGTTGTTGCGTGTAGCTTCGGTATATTGAATTTGGAATTTATTTGCATTTACATACAAAACAATCTTGTCAGGAAAACGTTCTTTAACTTCAATTCCAATTGCCTGAGCAAGATGAGTTTTACCCAACCCCGAATTTCCATAAATCATCAATGGATTAAATGCAGTTCCGCCAGGATTTTGAGCAACCGCATAACCCGCACTACGTGCCAACCGATTACAATCACCTTCAATAAAGTTTTCAAAAGTATTATCGGGCTTTAATTGCGGATCGATTTGTAATTTCTGGATTCCCGGAATTATAAAAGGATTTTTAATGGCCGTTTTGTCCTCTGATTTTAAGGGAATAGTCAAAGGTTTATTTTGAATTTTAGTATTATAATTAGTAGGATAGCTAACCGTGTAAGGTTCGTTACCGTTTTTATTACCCATAACGACGTTATATTCAAGTTTCGCACCGTTTCCGAGTACCATTCTCAAAGTCCGGCGAAGAATATCAATGTATTGTTCTTCAAGATATTCATAAAAAAATGCACTTGGGACCTGAATCGTTAAAACCTTGTCCTGTAATTTTACAGGCTGAATCGGTTCAAACCATGTTTTAAAACTGCTGCCCGGAACATTGTCTTTTATCACACTAAGACATCTATCCCATGCAGATTTATAATCTTCATTCATTTACAAGCAATGATTTTTGAGGTTCTACAATAATATTTCCTAACGCTATTCCCGAAGACAAAAGTTGCGAAAAAAAAGTTAAAAAAAAAATTAAAAAACTATTGATTTAGTGGTATTTTTTATATCGGTTTAAGTTTCAGGCAATTAAAAAAAAATATTTTTTCTATTTTGCTAAGTTGTTGATAGTCAGCCTTTTGTTTTTAAATTATTGAATAGTAGAAAAATAGCTGGTTGGTAGTGGTGGGAGCCTTTCGGGTATAATATTTAATATTAACAAAAGCAGGTTGATTATCTCATCGATTTTAGTGCTTTTTCAAGTTTTATTAACCGACCGTTTTTAAATGCAATGATTGTTGCATCGGGAAATTTTTCTTTCGCCTTTTTCTGAGCCTCTACTATTTCAGAGTAGGATGAAGTTGCCCCCAAAAGATAGGAATAAGCTCCACTGGCTTCATATTCTTCAACTTCACCAAGCCCCTCAAAAATTTTAGAATCCAAAGGGATTTTGTTCTCTGTTGAAATAAGGTGAACTTTAAACATAATATTTTTGGCTGTCATGTCGCCGGAAGTGTTAATATAGTATTCTTTCCCAAAGTCGAGGGCAGAAAATTGAACATATCGTTTTGGGTTTGCCTGAATATCGGTAATCAAGTAACTGAGATTTCCGGAAAGGGCGGTTATTGATTTGTATAACTCCGGGTCATTTAATAAAAGTCCGGCTGTATTGTCAGTGCTATTCAATTTTTCAAGAATATCAAGTATCTGGTCAGATGCATCTGCAATGTTGGTAACAACGGGCGAAATTGACAGGCTCGAAATCGTGTCACTAAAATTGGAGAAGTTTTTAATAATTGTTTCCAGTTCTTTTGTATTGTTTTTAAAGGTTGTGGTAATTTCATCAATGTTATTAACAATCCGTTCTATGCTTCCCTTTTCTGTTGAAACAATTTGTTGCAGATCGGCCGTTGTTTTTTCTATATTTTCAATGGTTTGATTTATATTCTCAAAACTTTCAGAAAGATTCTTGCGTGCATCTTCATTAAAAATTACAGTTAAAACTGTTATGGCCGAATCGAGCGTACTTAGTAGCTGTTCTGCCTTGTTTTTTATGGGGAGCACTTGCAAGCTTACCTGTTCTTTTAAATCTGCTTCTATTGCTCCGGGGATGGTATCGTTGGGTTGATAAATTTCCGGATCGTTGCTTAAAACCATGCGGATAGAGCGGGTCCCCATAATATCGCTGCTAACAATTTGAGCGACAGAGTTAAGGGGAACTTCAAATGAAGCATCGAGCATAATTGTTACGATAAGTCTTCCGCTGCGGTCGTCTGCAAACTGAATATCTTTCACCTGGCCAATTTGGTAACCGTTCATGGTTACTTTATTAGCTTCCAGCAAACCGTCAATTCGGTCGTAAACCACAAAATACTCACTGTCTCTTTTAAAAATATCGTTCCCTTTTAAGTAGCTTATACCCCAAATAAGAATTGTAAGGGATACTACGATAAGGATTCCGAGTTTTGTATATTTTGATATTTTCATTTCCTCAAAATTAAGTTTTCTGCAAGAAAAAGGTATTGTATAAACCCCCTTTTACGCTAACTGTTCATGCCAAGCTATGATTTTCAGTTATGTAAAATTAGGGATTTCAAAGTTAATTTACGATTTCAAGGGCTTTTTTAACAGAAATTAGTTTTCCGTTTTCAAAGGCTACCACAAAAGCTTCAGGGAATTTCTTGCTTATTCTTTTCTTCTCTTTTTCAGCATCATTGTAGTTTACAAATTCACCGGAAAAGTACCTGCTGATTTTTCCGTCATCTCTTCTGAAAATATTTTTCTCGCCTTTGAAATTTGATGGTGTTGTTTCCTGTTTTTTTCTTGATGATGCAATCTGTACAGAAAAAAGAATATTGCTTGTATTTGCTTTTTCCTGCTTTTTTACATCGTTATTCACAAGGTTGTCACTATCTTTTTTCAACGTTGTTTGATTTGGCGATTCAGACCGAATGGAAAAACTGCTTTTGTTTTCAATCTCTTTTTTATAGTCTTTAAATGCATTGAAAATAGATGTAGCAAGTTCTGCTTTACCTTCTTTGCTAACCATAAAACCTCTTTCTTTTGGGTTGCTTATAAAACCAACTTCAATTAGCACTCCTGGCATTGCAATTTGGCGAAGGACAAGAAACCCTGATTGTTTTACACTTCGGTCGATTCTTTTTGCTTTTTCCCTGAACTGGTTCTGGATTGAGGATGCAAACATTACACTTTGTTCGAGGTATTCGTTTTGAATAAGTTCAAACATGATGTAAGATTCGGGTGAATTCGGGTCGAAACCTTCGTACGTTGTATTGTAATCGTCTTCCAGCAGAATTACAGAATTCTCTTTCTTTGCAACTTCCAGGTTTTCTTTTGTTCGGTGTTGACCCAATACAAAAGTTTCTGTTCCTTGTGCGTTGGTTTGTTCGGCCGAATTTACATGTATCGAAATAAAAAGGTTGGCTTTGTTTCTGTTTGCAATTCTTGCTCTTTCGTAAAGCGGAATAAATACGTCTTTGTTACGTGTGTAAACAATTTTAATTTCCGGATAACTGGTTTTTATCAATTCACCCAACTGAAGGGCCAATGTTAGAGCTATGTCTTTTTCATGTATGTTTCCAACGGAAGCACCAAGGTCCTTTCCTCCATGTCCGGCATCAATAACAACAACTGAAATTCGTTCGCCTTCATTTTCGTAATTTGCCACAGTTTTGCCTAAAACATGAAAACTAAACGACAAAAACATCAGGTGACTTAAAATAATGTATAATAATTTCCTCATCATGTCGATTTCAGTTCTTCTGCAAAATTAGAAATATTAAAAATATTTTGCATTTATTAGCTTTATAGTATAGCCCTTATTTTTATTTTTGTCGAGCCGAATTAAAGGGGCCGTAATTCAGAAAACATTTTGTATAAAATATTAATTACATATTTGTTCGCATATCTTCCTTTTTTTATTTTCAGTCAGGAAACACAAACTCTTACAACTGAAACGATAAAGGAACTGGCTACCAAAGGCATTCAACCCGAATTAAACTCTAGCGATACAGTTACCACCGACTCGGTTTTGTCTGCTGCATTTGTGGCAGATTCTCTGTTAGTTGATACCACAGTGGTAGATTCAGCTGAGCGTCCCATGATAGAAGCACCTATTATTTATAACGCGTCCGACTCAATAATTGTATCGCTTGACGGACAAAAAGTTTATTTGTACAATAATGCGAAAGTAACTTATCAACAAATAGAGTTAACTGCATATTATATTGAACTCAACCTCGAAACCAAGGAAATTTATGCTGAAGGAACTACTGATAGCACCGGAACACTGACTCAAAAACCAATTTTTAAGCAGGGAGTTGAGGAGTATGAATCGGAAACCATGCGCTATAATTTTGATACAGAGAAGGCCTTTATTACTAAAGTGGTTACTGAGCAGGGAGAAGGCTTTATTCTTAGCGACCGCACAAAAAAGATAGGGAAAGAGACATTTATAACCGAAAAGGCAAAATATACAACATGTGATGCCGAGCATCCGCATTTTTATATGCACCTTTCGAAAGCTAAGGTGATTTCAAACAAGAAAATTGTTACAGGACCGGCATACATGGTTCTGGAAGATTTTCCTATCTATTTTCCGATTTTACCGTTTGGATATTTCCCCAATTCGCCAACGTATTCCTCAGGAATCTTAATCCCAACTTATGGGGAAGAGCAAAACCGTGGATTCTTTTTACGCGAAGGTGGTTATTATTGGGCTGCGGGTGAGTATTTTGATTTAGCGGTTAAGGGTGATATTTATTCCAAAGGTTCATGGGGAGCAAACCTGCACACAAATTATAAGGTTCGTTACCGCTTTGGCGGAAGTTTCGATTTTAAATATATACTTAATAAATTCGGAGAACAGGGGCAGGATACTTATAAACGTTCACCTCAATTCCAGATTGCATGGACGCACAGCCAGGATCCCAAAGCCAATCCCAATCGTACGTTTTCGGCAAGTGTAAATTTTTCGACCAGTGGTTACGATAAGCAAAACTCATATGTAGGGCAAATGGGCGGAAATAACTATTTGACGACACAAAAATCATCTAGTATTTCGTATACCCGAAAATTTGAGAATACTCCCTTTAATATGTCTGTAAACCTACGGCACTCGCAGAATTCTATTGATACAACACTGACCTTGTCGTTGCCTGAAATGACGTTTAGTATGGCCAAGATTTATCCGCTGCGAAAGAAAAACAGGGTAGGGCCACTTAAGTTTTATGAGAAATTCGGGATTAATTATACCGGAAATATAAGAAATACAATTTCGGCTAAAGAATATGAAATTTTGAAAAAGAAATTTCCTGATGAATGGAAAAACGGTATAAAACATAATATTCCAATTTCTTTTCCAAGTTTTAACTTGTTTAAGTATGTCAATTTTAGTCCCAGTATAAGTTATAATGAAAAGTGGTATTTTAAGAAATACGATTATACATATTATGAAGATCAAACATTTGTTAATGAAAGCGGAAGAGAATCTCACGTTAAAAAGGATACCATAACTGGTTTGAGCAGAGTTTACGATTATGGATATAGTATAAGTACTTCTACTAATATTTACGGAATGTTTATACCTAAAAATCCAAATTCGAAGATTAAAGGAATTCGGCATAAAATAACGCCATCAGCAAGTTTTAGTTATACTCCGGATTTTGGTGATCCCCGTTTTGGTTACTGGCAAAAAGTACAGGTTGATCCTGAAGGTAACTTTGGTTATTATGACATAAATGATGGAGGTGTTTATGGAGGTTCGCCTTCCAGAGGGGCTTCAGGTTCAATTAGTATGGCAATAAATAATAATCTCGAAATGAAAGTGCTGGATACAAAAGATACAACAAAAACCGATACAGAACAGAAGTTTAAAAAAGTAAAACTTATCGATAATTTGAGTTTTTCATCTTCATATAATTTAATTGCTGATTCACTAAATATGGCTCCTGTTAACGTTAGAGCCAGAACTACAGTAGCGGGTGTTAGTATTAATATGGGAGCGGTTCTCGATCCCTACGAGATAAATGATAATTACCAAAAAATACATCAATATGTTTGGAATACCCGAAATGGTATTCAAAAGTTGGGGCGTTTAACTCGCGCCAATTTGTCTTTTGGAATGAACTTCAATTCTAAGGAAAATAAGAAAGGTCAGCAAAATAAACCAGAGCAGGGAGAAGCCGGAATGGAAGACGAAGAGGAAGAAACGAAAATATTACCGGAAATTTATTCAAATTATGTTGATTTTAATATTCCCTGGAATTTTGGATTTGACTATAGCTTTAGTTATTCTGGCCCCAATGGCAGTGCTCCCAAAGGAAGGGTTACTCAAACGATTGGAATAAGGGGAGACCTTAGTCTTACGGCAAAATGGAAAGTAAGTATGAATACCAACTTCGATATTAACGCTGGGCAATTTTCGTATACAACTTTCAATGTGAACCGCGATTTACATTGTTGGCAAATGGCTTTTAGCTTTGTTCCTTTTGGATATGCAAAAAGTTACAGTTTTATAATTAATGCGAAAGCATCAATGCTAAAAGATTTAAAGGTTCAAAAAAACCAGAGTTTTTACGATAATTTTTAAATGGAGGTTAAAAATGAAACGAATTATTGAAACGTCAAATGCTCCCACGGCAATTGGTCCGTATAGTCAGGCAGTAGAAGTTAATGGCACATTATATATTTCCGGACAAATACCGTTAAATCCTGAAACAATGAAAGTAGTTGATGGCGGAATTAAGGAGCAAACCGAACAGGTTCTGAAAAATATTGGAGCTATTCTGGAAGCCGCAGGTTATGCCTATGCCGATGTTGTTAAATCGACATGTTTGCTTAGCGATATGGGTAACTTTGCAGCCATGAATGAGATTTATGGAACGTTTTATACCAAAGACCAACCGGCGCGTGCAGCGTTTGCAGTTAAAGATTTGCCTCTGGGGGTTTTAATTGAAATTGAGACAATTGCCGTAAAATGAGGCTTGAATAAAAGAGTGTTTGTCTCTTTTTTAATTTCAAGAAATTAGTACTAACTGTTCTTCCAATTTTTATCCTTCCAAATAGAAGTTAACTCCGGTATGGTTTATATTTCCTTGAATCCAGCCCCTTTTTCGAAAATAAATTCATTCTTTTTTCGGGTTTCGTAAACCAAACAAATGTTGTTGTGTGTTATAGTTATTATGACAAAACCATTTTTTACGAATGATGCCATTGTAATTGGTATTTTGATGACGATTCTCGTCGTTATTTTTGTTACTTCGAATAGCGAACGAAAGTTTTTCAAAAAATTTTATACCTACGTGCCTGCCTTATTATTGTGCTATTTTATTCCGGGTTTGTTTAACTGGCCGCTCGGATTAATTTCCGGGGAACATTCACAACTCTATTTTGTGGCATCGCGGTATTTTCTGCCGGTAAGCCTCGTACTATTTTGCCTCGGTATTGATTTTAAGGGGATTTTGAAGCTTGGCCCCAAAGCATTGGTAATGTTTCTAACGGCAACAGTTGGAATTGTAATAGGGGCACCTGTTGCATTATGGATTGGGAGTATGATTTTTCCTGATATTAAAATGGCTGCCTCAGGCGAAGAAATCTGGCGTGGACTTTCAACGGTTGCCGGAAGCTGGATTGGAGGTGGGGCAAATCAGACAGCGATGAAGGAAATTTATGAATGCAGTGATGCCCTGTTTTCAACTTTTATTATTATTGATGTGGTTGTGGCTAATATCTGGATGGGCTTTTTACTTTATGGTGCCGGTATTAGTAATAAAATTGATAAAAAGCTGAAAGCCGACAATTCTGCTATTGAGGAGTTAAAATTACGGGTTGAAAATCACAGGGCAAAAATAGAACGGGTTCCGTCAACCACCGATATCTTTATTATTCTTGGGATTGGTTTTGGTGTGACTGCACTTGCTCATTGGGGAGCAGATGAAATTTCGGCTTATACGCAGAATCACATGGCTTTTCTAAATAAATTCAACTTAAGTTCACTGGCTTCCGATTTTTTCTGGATGATTGTAATTGCTACTACTTTAGGGTTGCTGCTTTCGTTTACCCGGTTAAAGAGTTATGAGGGAGCGGGTGCATCCCGGTTTGGCAGTGTTTTTATCTATATACTTGTTGCCACTATTGGAATGAAAATGAACATTCTGGAAGCCATTCAAAACCTACATTTTTTTATTGTAGGGTTAATATGGATGGCGGTTCATGTATCGCTTTTGTTGATTGTTGCAAGATTAGTTAAAGCGCCATTCTTTTTTATTGCTGTTGGAAGTCAGGCAAATGTAGGTGGTGCTGCATCTGCGCCCATTGTTGCATCGGCTTTTAGCAATGCGTTGGCACCTGTTGGCGTTTTGCTTGCTGTTTTAGGTTATGCATTGGGCACCTATGGTGCAATTATGGCGACTCAACTTATGCAATGGGGTCAGTAAATAAAATGATATACGAATTTGTCTATTGTTTGAAATGAATATCCATTTTGTCAGAATTATTGTATTATTCTACAGTTATTTTATTGTACCTGTTTTTATATTCTTGCGGTGTTACTCCGGTTATTTTTTTAAATGTTGTACGAAAAGCTTTAGTGTCGGTGTATCCAACGTCAAACATTATTTCGGTAATATTTTTCCGGCTGGTTTCAAAACTCCGTTTGGCGGCTTCAATTTTTACCCTTTGAATATACTCCAGTACAGAATTATTGGTAGCTCGCTTAAATCTTCTCTCAAAACTTCTTCGTCCAACAGCGGTCTTCTCGGCTAGTTCCTCAACTGTAATTTTTTCTTCAATGTTTTTCTCAATAAATTTCTGGGCCTTTTTAACTTCTTCATCATTATGTTGTTTTTGAGCTTTAAACATGGCAAAGAATGACTGATTGTTTCTGCCAAAATCAATAGCGAAGTATTTTGAAGTTAAAATCGCTGTTTCCCGATTTGTATATTTTTCAACCAAATGGAGCAACAAATTCCAGTATGAGTTTGCCCCTCCGCTGGAATAAATCCCGTTTTCTTCTGTTACAATGGTGCCGTGTTGTACTTCCACCCCTGGAAACATTTTGGAAAAATCATCGATAAATCCCCAGTGTGTTGAACATTTTTTTCCGTTTAAAAGGCCGGTTGACGCAAGTAAAAATGCACCTACACAAAGCGATGCAATTTCAGCGCCTGACTGATATTGTTTGATAATCCAGGGAATTAATTCTTTATTGGATTCCAAAGCCTGGTTCATATCACCAAAAAGTGCCGGAATAATAATCAAATCTGTATTTTCAACCTCTCTTACCAATTTTTCTACATGAATCGTATATCGACCATTGTTGAGTTTTACATCTTTCTCCAAGCCAACTAACTCTACCTTAAACATTGAAGGCTTACCATTAAAATTGAGAAACTGATTTACCGTGTCAAAACAATACTGAGGATCTGCAATTGATTGGATAACTGAGTTCCTGGCAACTAAAATCGAAATTCGTTTCATGGGTTACATATTAAGACAAATTTGTCGTAAATTACCTTTCGTTTGTCGTTATTGCACACTAAAATTTTCTTATCGCAGCTATAATTTTATGCTGTCGAAATAAAAACGACAAAAGATTTAAAACGTTTAATAATGAAAACAGACAAAAAAACAACAATTACGGTTCAGGCGGAGATAAAGGCGCCGGTTGAAACAGTTTGGGAATACTGGACAAAACCAGAACATATTATTCATTGGAATTTTGCATCAGACGACTGGCATGCACCCTGGGCAAAAACCGATTTACGGGAAGGAGGAAAATTTTCTTGGAGAATGGAAGCCAAAGACGGAAGCTTTGGTTTCGATTTTGGTGGAGAGTTCATCGTTATTAAACTATTTCAATATATTGAAGAAGTGCTCGGTGACGGTCGCGTGGTTAAAATCAGTTTTAACGGGGACGACAAAAAAACGTCGGTGGTAGAAACCTTTGAAGCCGAAGAACAAAATCCAATTGAAATGCAGAAAAATGGTTGGCAGGCCATACTGAACAATTTCAAAAAATATGTTGAAACATCTTCCCGGCTTGAAACTATCAGCTTTGAGATTTTAATAAATGCTACACCGGAAAAAGTATATTCAACGATGTTAGATAAAAAGTTTTATAATGAATGGACTTCAGTGTTTAATCCATCCTCAAGTTTCGAAGGATCATGGGAAAAAGGGGCTGAAATTCGTTTTATTGGTATTGACAAAGACGGCAGTAAAGGGGGAATGATTAGCCGGATTGAAGAAAATGTGGCCAATAAATTTGTAAGCATACACCATCTCGGCATTATATTAGGCGGAGTTGAAATAATGGAAGGACCTGAGGTTGATGAGTGGGCAGGAGCACATGAAAATTACACTTTTGAAAGTAAGGGCAAAACAACCTTGTTAAAAGTAGATTTTGATACGAACCAAATGTTAAAAACATATTTCAAAGAAACCTATCCAAAGGCATTGGAAAGGTTAAAATTAATTTGTGAACAATAACTAATTATTTATTTAAAATTTTAATGCTATGGGAACAGTGAATGTATATCTGAATTTTCCGGGAAACACAGAAGAAGCATTTCTTTTTTATAAATCAGTATTCGGTGGTGAATTTTATGGACAGGGAATTATGCGTTTTAAAGATGTTCCGCCATCTGGTGACTCGCATTCCATGCCCGACGCCGTTATGAACAATGTAATGCATGTTGGATTACCTTTATTAAATGGTTTTATGCTTATGGGGTCCGATGCTCCAAAGGAAATGGGGTTTAATGTAACAATGGGTAATAACATTTACATAAACCTGCAACCCGATACACGCGAAGAAACAAGGAAACTCTTTAAAGCACTTTCTGAAGGAGGGAAGATCGAACAGGAGCTTCAGGAAATGTTTTGGGGCGATTATTACGGGAGTTGTGAAGATAAGTTTGGTGTTCGCTGGATGTTTAATTGTGCAGAAAAGAAAGAATAGTCGGAAAACAATTCTAACAAAGTAAAACAGGGTCGTGTTACATAAAATGCAGAAAACGCCCTGTTTACGTTATTCAGCGATAAGAAAATTACCATGAAAAATCAGATTTATACTTGTCTTTGGTTTGACGGGAATGCAAAGGAAGCAGCAGAATTTTACTGCTCAATATTTGATAATTCTGGTATAACCTCAGAAAATCCAATTGTTGTGACTTTTGAATCAGAGGGGCAAAAGTTTATGTGTCTAAATGGGGGACCACATTTTTCTATCAATCCTTCCATCTCTTTTTATGTGGTTTGTACTTCGGAAAAGGAAGTTGATGATGCGTGGGCAAAGTTTGCAGATGGAGGAATGGTTTTAATGGAGTTAGACAAATATCCGTGGAGCAACAAGTACGGTTGGATACAGGATAAGTTCGGTGTTAGCTGGCAGCTGTCGTTAGGGAAAATGGAAGATGTAGGACAAAAGTTTACGCCTTCGCTTATGTTTACCGGGAAGCAAGCAGGAAATGCAGAAAAAGCCATTGAATTTTATACCTCTGTTTTCAACCCTTCTTCAATTACCGGAATTTTGCGATATACAGCAGAAGAACCGGATGTAGAAGGAACCATAAAACATGCTCAATTTAAGTTACAGGGCCACGTATTTATGGTTATGGATAGTTCTCTGGCTCATGCGTTTGGCTTTAACGAAGCAGTTTCACTGGTTGTCCCGTGCGATACACAGGATGAAATCGACTACTACTGGGAAAAACTTTCCGCAGTGCCTGAAGCTGAGCAGTGTGGCTGGTTGAAAGATCAGTTTGGAGTATCGTGGCAGATTGTACCTGCTGTGCTTGAGACGCTGATGAACGATCCTGAACGCTCGCCACGAGTAATTGATGCTTTTATGAAAATGAAAAAATTCGATATTGGTGCTTTGTTAAATGCTTAGTTGAAATTACCGGAATTTTTTATTCAACATCAATACTCTTGTCCGTTTGCTAAATGGTTAAATCTGTGCAAAAATCAATTATTCAAATTTTTTCCTTTTTCAGTTTATTGAATGAAATTAATCGGTGGGAAATTTACCCATGTCCATGCAAAAGATTTCCCACGTATGGCCATCAAAATCTTCAATGTTTCGTTTTTGCATAAAGCCGTAATCTTCGAAAGGCACCGGTTCTGAACCACCAGCGGCCAGTCCGTTTTCAACTATTTCATTTACTTTATCAAGATTTTCAACGGAAAGTGAGAATAAAGCTGCAATGTGATTTTTTGTATCTGCAATTGGTTTATTGGCAAATGAATTGAATTTATCATGCGTCAGTAGCATCACAAAAATATGATCGTTCCAAACCATACATTTACCGTTTTCGTCGGAAAATTGCGGGTTGTTGGTAAATCCCATCCGGGTGTAAAAGTCCATCGATTTGTAAACGTCTTTTACCGCTAAATTTATAAATATCTGCGAATTCATATCTGAAGTATTTAGTTATTTAGAAAATGAATTATAATAATTGTAAGCACAAACTTATATCAATAACATTACTTTGTTCCTGTGAGTTCACGACAAAGAAAAAGGTGAAACACGACAAAAACGTGTTTGGGTTGTGGTATATCCGGTTTTAATAGTATTATGGTTGAACATTGGGAACAAAAAAAGGGTCTCCAAAAAACGGAAACCCTTTCAATATATATCTGGTTTTATTGATTATTCTGCAACAACCTCAAATTCCAATTCAATTACAACTTCTTTATGAAGTTTAATTTTTGCCTTGTAAGTGCCCACTTCTTTGATACTGTCTTCTGGTAAAATAATTTGCTTGCGATCCAGTTCGAACCCTTTTTTGTTGATAGCCTCGGCTAACTGAATGGTGTTTACCGAACCAAAAATCTTACCTAATGAACTGGTTTTTGCGCCAATTTTGATTTGCTTGTTTTCCAGTTTTTCAGCAATTTTTAAAGCTTCTTCTTTTAGTTTTGCTTCTTTATGCGCACGCTGTTTGATGTTTTCTGCCAAAATCTTTTTCGCAGTTTCAGTGGCAGCGATTGCCTTTTTATTGGGAATAAGAAAGTTTTGTGCGTAGCCGTCTTTAACCGTTACGATATCGTCCTTGCTTCCCAGTCTTTCTACGTCTTGTGTCAAAATAATTTCCATCTCAAGTCCTCCTTATTTCATCATGTCGGTTACAAATGGCAATAAAGCAATTTGGCGGGCACGTTTAATAGCCTGGCCAACTTTACGCTGATATTTTAATGAAGTACCGGTGATACGGCGGGGTAAAATTTTACCTTGTTCATTTAGGAATTTTTTCAGGAATTCCGGGTCTTTGTAATCCACATATTTGATTCCGTTTTTCTTGAAACGGCAATATTTTTTCTTTTTAATCTCTACTGACGGTGGAGTCAGGTATCTGATTTCACTTGAACTTTGTGCCATTTTTTATCCCTCCTTTTCTGTTTTTTCTTTTTGAAGTCTTTTTCTCTTGTTACTGTATTCAACTGCGTATTTGTCAAGTTTAACGGTCATAAACCGAATAATTTTTTCATCGCGGCGGAATTCAGTTTCCAGTTTTGTAATAAACAAAGGGTCGGCTTTGAATTCAAATAATTGATAGAAGCCAGAAGATTTCTTTTGGATTGGGTAAGCCAGTTTTTTCATTCCCCAATTCTCTTCGTGGAGCATTTCACCTCCGTTGGATGTGATGATGTCCCTGAATTTTTTTACCGCCTCCTTTACCTGTGGCTCAGATAAAACGGGAGTACAAATGAAGACGGTTTCGTACTGATTCAACATAATCATCTAATTTTTAAATTATTAATATTAATTCCAAGTTTTTTGGACGCGCAAAAATAGAAATAAAATGTTATTTTTCAAACATTTAATAAAGAATGAATGATTTGTAAAATTAAAAATTCAGATTTTCTTTTGTATCAAAATAATTTTAGTGCATATCGCAATTGTACATAACAGTAAAATTCCTGTAGTGGCTTATGGGGGAATTGAGCGGGTAATCTGGTATCTTGCAGAGCAACTTGTGAAAATGGGCCATAAAATTACTTTCATCGTTGAAAAAGATTCGTTTTGCCCGTTTGCCGATGTAAAAGTTTATGATACAGGAAAACCAATTCAACAACAAATTCCCAAGTCAGTTGATATTGTACATTTCCATTTTCAACCCGATAAAGAAATAGAAATTCCTCATTTAATTACTATTCATGGAAATTTGCCGGAAGAAACCCGTTTTTTCCCAAACACAAACTTTGTGTCTCAAAATCATGCCAAAAGATATACTGCCGATGCTTTTGTTTATAACGGGTTAAATTGGGACGATTACGAAAAACCTGATTTTAAAAGCGAAAGGAAATATGTACATTTTCTTGGTAAAGCTGCATGGCGGGTAAAAAATGTAAAAGGTGCCATTGAAATTGCTAAACGAAATAAAACCGAAATTAAAATTTTGGGTGGTCATCGGTTTAACCTGAAAATGGGGTTAAGATTTACAGCAACAAAATATGCTACTTTTTATGGGATGGTTGGAGGTAAAACAAAGAATGAGATTCTGAAGTATTCAAAAGGATTGATTTTCCCTGTTTTGTGGCACGAACCTTTTGGATTGGCAATTATCGAAAGTCTCTACTTTGGTTGCCCGGTAATGGGAACTAAATACGGTGCGTTACCTGAATTGAGCACTTCTGAAACAGGTTTTCTATCGAATTCATTAAATGAATTGGTAAATAGTTTTGTTAATCTTGATTCGTTTAATCCGCAGTTTTGCCATGATTATGCAGAAACCAAATTCAATTCAAAAGTGATGGCCGAAAATTATTTGAAATTGTATGAGCGGATTTTAAATGGGGAGAGAATCAATGCAGTTAATCCACGATTTAATCCAAAGTCGAATAATCTTGATCCTTTTATAAAGTAAAAAATCCCTGCCGAACCAACGGCAAGGATCTTTTTTCAACCTATTATTTAAACTAGAGTGGGATGTTCCCGTGTTTTTTTGGCGGATTCGATTTCCGCTTATTTTGTGTCATTTCCAGCGCGTCAATAATTTTCTTACGGGTATTTTTCGGATGAATAACTTCATCGATATAGCCTAATGATGCTGCTTTATAAGGATTTGCAAATTTTTCACGATATTCCTGCACTGCTCCGGCTTTTTCTTCTTCGGTTATTTTATTGCGATGAATAATATTTATTGCTCCTTCAGGCCCCATAACAGCAATTTCTGCAGTTGGGTAAGCGAAATTAACGTCGGCTCCAATGTGTTTGCTCGACATTACATCGTATGCACCTCCGTAAGCTTTTCTCGTAATAATAGTAATTTTCGGAACGGTGGCTTCCGAAAAAGCATACAACAGCTTTGCTCCATGTTTAATAATCCCACCAAATTCCTGGCTGGTTCCGGGCAAAAATCCGGGAACATCAACAAAGGTTACCAGCGGAATATTAAAGGCGTCGCAGAAACGGACAAAACGTGCCGCTTTTGTCGATGAATTAATGTCGAGTACCCCTGCAAGATGAGCGGGTTGATTTGCTACAATTCCTACCGGTCGGCCTGCAAACCGCGCAAAACCAACAATAATGTTTTGCGCATACTGTGCCTGAACTTCCAGAAAATGATTATTGTCGATTACTTTCTGGATTATTTCATGCATATCATAAGGCCGGTTTGGATCTGCCGGAACAATTTCCTGCAGACTCTCTTCTATTCGGTCAGACGGGTCAATCGTAGTTTTTACGGGTGGATCTTCCAGGTTATTTGAAGGAAGGAAACTTAACAACTCCCTAATCATCATTATGGTGGTATCTTCATCAGGTCCGTTAAAATGGGCGACACCACTTTTTGTATTGTGCGTATTTGCGCCTCCTAATTCTTCTTTCGAAACTTCTTCGTGGGTTACGGTTTTGATTACATCGGGACCGGTAACAAACATGTGGCTTTTTTCATTCACCATAAAAATAAAATCGGTAAGGGCAGGGGAATAAACAGCGCCTCCTGCGCACGGTCCCAGAATAGCTGAAATTTGCGGAATAACTCCGGAGGAAATTACGTTGTTGTAGAAAATGTCTGCATATCCTGCAAGGCTTTCAACTCCTTCCTGGATACGAGCACCACCTGAATCGTTTAGTCCCACCAAAGGTGCGCCCATTTTAAGTGCAAGGTTTTGAATCTTTACAATTTTATCAGCATTGGCGCGGCTTAAAGAACCACCAAAAACTGTAAAGTCCTGCGCAAAAACATAAACGAGGCGACCGTTCACTTTCCCGTATCCTGAAATAAGTCCATCGCCCAGTATTTTATTGGCTTCCATGCCAAAATCATAACTTCGGTGTGTAACCAGTTTGTCAATCTCCGTAAAAGTGCCGGGATCTAATAATTGTAAAACCCGCTCGCGTGCTGATTTTTTTCCAGCAGCGTGTTGTTTTTCAATGCGTTCAATACCTCCACCCAGCTCAGCTTTTTTGTTTAATTCCGCCAGCTGGTCATATTTCTCTTTTAAATTCATAAATTCTGTTTATGTTTATTCCAATTCGATTAAAATCTGGTTTCCTTCAACGGTATCACCATCTTTTACACTCACTTTTTTTACTTTGCCATCCATCGGGACTTTGTATTCGCTTTCCATTTTCATTGCAGAAATGATAACAGCGGTTTGTCCTTCGGTAACTTCTTCTCCTTCCGAAACAAGTACTTTTACAACTTTTCCCGGCATTGGCGAAGATATCTTCTTATCGGCCGATGCAAATCCGTTTCCACCCCGGTTGAGCAAGTACCGGGCTTCTGCATCAATTATTTCTACCTCGTATTCTTCATACAGTGTATAAGCGATGTATTTTTTCGGATGATTGTGCGGTACAAGTTCAATATTATAAGAATGTCCGCCTTCTAAAATAGAAAAAGTACCATCGGCGGTGTGCATTAAATCGACTTTATAATTTTTCCCGTCGATGTCGATTTCAAGGAGATTTCCATCCTGATTGATTAAATCAACCCAGGCAACACGATTTCCGACTTTTATTTCAACTGCCATAAAATAAATTTTTAAAATTGATTGTAAGGAATCTTTTTCCAGCGGCTTTGAGCCGGGGTAAACTCTTTTTTGTTTTCCTGGGTAACGCTAATTTTTTGCAAATAATCAATAAATGCTGCAATTATAACCATGTCGCTACAGTCTTCACAACTTGAAGTTTCCATTAAGTCGTCCTGATTATTGGCAATAAAGTGGGTGTCATATTTTCCTTCAATAAAATTTTTATTGCTCATAATACGCTCCAAATATTTTATCGATGTTTTAACGCCTGTAATTTTATATTCATACAAGGCCCTTCGCATACGATTGATGGACTCTTCCCTGGTTTTTCCCCAGATAACCAATTTGGAAATCATTGGGTCGTAATAAATCGGAATCTCATATCCTTCGTAAACGTACCCATCGGTACGAACACCAAATCCAAGTGGCTCTGAAATCTTGTAAATTTTTCCCGGACTTGGCATAAAGTTATTATCCGGGTCTTCGGCATAAATTCTACATTCAATGGAATGTCCTCTTTGGTAAAGGTCTTTTTGCGAAAATTCGAGTTTATTTCCTTCTGCAATTTTAATTTGTTGCTTTACCAGATCGATGCCTGTTACACGCTCGGTTATCGGATGCTCAACCTGTAACCTGGTATTCATTTCCAGGAAATAATAATTCAGGTTATTATCGACCAAAAATTCAATGGTTCCTGCACCAGTGTAGTTTACAGCTTTTGCCGCTTCTACCGCCGATTGCCCCATTTTTTCCCGTAATTCGGGTGTCATTAATGGAGATGGCGTTTCCTCAATCATTTTTTGGTGACGACGTTGAATTGAACATTCCCGTTCGAACAGGTGAACCACATTTCCGTGCTCATCGGCCAAAATCTGAAATTCAATATGGTGCGGAGAAGAAATATATTTTTCAATATATACTGAATCATCGCCAAAAGCAGACATTGCTTCCGATTTGGCAGCACGCACTGCAGAAACTACTTCCGATTCTTTTTGAACCAGCCGCATTCCTTTTCCTCCGCCACCGGCAGAAGCTTTAATCATAACCGGTAGTTCAATTTCTTTTATAACTTCCAGTACTTCATTTTCGTCTGAGATGGCTCCTTCGGTACCAGGAACTACTGGTATTCCTGCTTTTTTCATTGCATCGCGTGCCTGAATTTTATCTCCCATCTGGATGATGACTTCAGGAGTTGGGCCAATAAATTTGATTCCTTCTTTAGTGCATCTTCTCGAAAATTCTGCATTTTCAGAAAGAAATCCGTAGCCGGGATGAATAGCATCAGCCCCACATTTTTTGGCAACCGCAATAATATTGTCAATGTTTAAATAACTTTCGCTTGAAGGTGATTTCCCAATGTAATAAGCCTCGTGGGCGTATCTTACATGTAACGAAGTTCTGTCTGCTTCCGAATAAACTGCCACCGTTTCAATGTTAAGCTCCCTGCAGGTTCGCATAATTCGAATGGCAATTTCTCCCCGGTTAGCGATTAAGATTTTGTTTATTTTCCCCATATAACTGATAAAAAATTAGTACAGATTTAAAATCCAACATTAAATAACTAAGTTCCCACTAAATTGTTTAATTCAGCTTAAATGGCATGTTGAAATTACATGTAGATGTTGAGGCAACAAATTTAAATATGTTAATAATTTTAAAATGTTTGTAAGTGCCCGTAATTTGGTCATTGTAATTTTAAAAAATAGAACATTCAGTCAAAATCTTCCATGGGTTTTTAACAAAATTTTTTTTATTCATTTAAAGAAATTATTTTTGGTACTGCTGTTTAATTCAACCTATGATCTATCGACTCCTTTTCATGGTTATATGGGTGTTGTTGGTATTATCCTCAAAAGCGCAAAATTTGAATTACACCCTTTCGGATGATTCTCTTGTAAATCATTATGCCAGTATAAAAAGAGTCTATTATGCTACCCGTACATTACTTAAACCCAAAATTGATGGTAAACTGGATGATGAATGCTGGAAGACTATAGGCGCGTGGGATGGTGATTTTATACAGCAGGCTCCGCATCAGGCGGCAGAACCATCTCAGCCTACTGAGATTAAGATTTTGTATGATGATAAATACCTCTATTTTGCATTAAAATGTTATGATAATGAGCCTGAAAAAATGAGTCCTATTCTGGGGAGAAGGGATGAAAATAACGGAGATGTGGCAGGCATTGCAATCGATTCTTACAACGATAAACAAACTGCTTTTGAATTTAACGTAACTGCAGCCGGGCAGAAGGTGGATTTAATGCATATGGGTGAATATGGTTGGGATTTTAACTGGAATGCTGTTTGGGATGGAAAATCATATGTTGGCGATTCGGCATGGTATGCAGAAATGCGTATTCCGTTTACTCAAATCCGTTTTTCAAATGAAAAAGAACATGTTTGGGGAATGCATATATGGCGTTGGATTTACCGTTTCCAGGAAGAATCGCAATGGAAACTTATTCCAATTGATGCCCCTGCAATGGTTTATATTTTTGGGGAACTAAGGGGAATTGAAAATATTCCCTACAAAAGAAATTTTGAAGTAATGCCTTATGTTAGAGGAAAATATATAACTAACTCCGATAGTAAGGAACATTTTGGAGGAGGAGTTGACGGTAAAATCGGAATTACTTCAGACTTTACGTTAGATTATACTATTAATCCTGATTTTGGTCAGGTAGAAGCAGATCCTTCCGTTTTAAATCTTACATCATACGAAGTTTTTTATGATGAAAAAAGACCTTTTTTTCTGGAAGGGAACAGTATTCTGGAATATAATACGGATAACGATATGTTGTATTATTCCAGAAGAATTGGTCATGCGCCAAGTTACACACCTTACGTTTCCGATGATGAGACATGCATCGCTCCTGAGAATACGGCAATTTTGAGCGCATTGAAACTTACTGGTAAAAACAAAAAGGGACTGTCGATTGGTATTGTCAATAGTATGACTGCCAAAGAAAATGCAATAATCTCGTCAGAAGATTATGAACGTAAGGAAGCGGTTGAGCCATTTACCAATTATTTTACAGGTAGGGTAAAACAAGACTATAATCACGGAAGTACTACAATTGGAGGAATGGTAAATTCTACTGTTCGCAACATTAAAGATGAACAGTTGGATTTTCTGGCTGATAATTCGATTGTTGGCGGATTGGATTTTGAGCATAACTGGTTAAACCGAAAATATTTTGTGAATGCAAAGAGTTTCTTTTCACGTGTAAATGGAAGCGAAACGGCTATTTCAAGGTTACAAAGAGCATCGCAACATTTGTATCAGCGAGAGGATGCCAATCATTTGCAATATAGCGGCGATTTAACCGATTTGCAAGGTTGGGGAGGCGAACTTTCCGGTGGCAAACGAAGTGGTAAATTCCGTTTGACGGGAGATTTAAACTGGCGCTCCCCAGGAGTCGATTTTAATGATATCGGATATATGCGTCAGGCCGACTATATTAAGCAGGAATTGAGTTTAGTATATAATGTGAATAAACCCAAGGGAGCTTTACTGAGATACTATTTTCTTTTGAAACAAAGGCATCAGTGGAGTTTTGGAGGGGAAGACCTGGAGGACAAATTAATTGGACAAACTCAGCTTCGGTTTAAAAACTATTGGAATTTATCTCTAAACTTAACCCGTTTGTATAATGTACTTGATACACGTCAGTTGAGAGGAGGTCCTGCCTTGCGAATCGATGGGAATACAAGTGCAGGGATTATTCTTCAAACCAATAACAGCAAACCACTTATGCTCGCAACCCGACTTGATTTTACAAGATTCGACGATAAAATAACCTGGGAAAATACTTACGATGTTACATTAACCTGGTTAATCAGCAATAATTTATCTGTTTCAGCCAGTACCGGATATGCAAATGAAACGGATAATAGCCAGTATGTGAAGCAAACTACTGTGGAGAATAAAAGAGAGTACGTTGTTGGGCAAATCGACAGAAAAACTTTATTTGCTACATTCAGGGTTGAATATTTTATAACTCCTGAGCTTTCGTTACAATATTACGGAAGCCCTTATGCATCAATTGGGAAATTTACGAACTATAGAAAAGTTAACCAGGCTAGAGCAAAAAGCCTAATTAACAGATACTCTCTTTTGTACATTGCCGATTTAAGAGAAAACCAAATTTTAGTGGATGAAAATAATAATGAGTTTCTTGATTTTTCTTACGAGAATCCGGATTTTGACTTTCAGGAATTCAGATCGAATTTTGTGTTAAGATGGGAATATAAAACAGGTTCAACCCTTTATTTCGTTTGGACAAATACAAGTTATGGATATGTAGATAAATACAATCCTTCCATTTGGAACAGCTTCAAAAATATTACAAAAACCGAAGCTCAGAATGCATTTATGATTAAACTGAGCTATTGGTTTTCTTTGTAAACGAAAGCTTTATCTTTGCGGCCATGAATTTGGCAAATTATTTACCTTTTTATCGTCGAAATCTTCATCTTGCATTTCCTGTTGTATTGTCACAAATCGGACAGGTAACTGTTTCTCTTGCTGATAATATGATGGTGGGTCATGTTGGAACAACTGAGCTGGCAGCGGCTTCTTTTGCCAACAGTATTTTCATTATCGGGATGTTTTTCGGGATGGGAATTACAATTGGTATTACACCACTCGCCGGAAGTGAATATGGAAAAGGAAAATTGCGGGAAGTCTCGAAATGGCTTAAAAATGGTGTATTTACTCATTTGGTAGTTACCTTTGTATTATCGCTGTTCATGTTCTCTGTCTATTTCTTTTTGCCGTTAATGGGGCAGCCTGATGATGTTTTGGAACTAGCGGGTTCATATTATTTAATAATTTGTTTATCCCAGATTCCATTTATGATGTTCTTTTCCTTTAAACAGTTTTTTGAAGGAATTGGCAATACCAAAATTGCCATGCAGATAACATTGACTGCGAATGCTATAAATATTATTGTAAACTACTTATTGATTTTTGGAAAGTTTGGTTTTCCGGAGATGGGATTAAATGGCGCCGGAATTGGCACCCTGGTATCCCGGATATCGATGCCGCTTTTATTTGCATACTATATTGTTCGGAAACCGCGCTTCAAACGCTATTTTATATTGGCACAGAAACAGTTATTTAATAAAGAAAAAATTGTTTCATTGTTAAAAATCGGAGTTCCAATCGGATTTCAGATAATTGTTGAGGTAATAGCTTTTGCATTGGGAGCAATTATGATGGGCTGGATAAATGAAACTTCTCTTGCTGCACACCAAATAGCCATCGGCATGGCTTCTTTTTCCTACATGATTTCGCTTGGTATTTCGCAGGCAAATACAATCAGAGTAAGTCATCAAATGGGAAACAGAGATTTTCATTCGCTAAAAATGGCAGCATTTGCATCAACTCATTTGGTGCTTTCATTTATGATGCTTATGGGAATTGTTTTTGTTATTGCCCGAAATATACTTCCATTTATGTTTACAACTGATGTTGATGTTATTACAATTGCTGCCAGGTTATTAATTATTGCTGCAATCTTCCAGGTCTTTGATGGCCTCCAGGTTGTAATGTTAAGTACATTGCGTGGAATGGCCGATGTGAAAATACCGATGATTATCGCTTTTTTTGCCTATGTGATTTTAGGGATTCCTACAAGTTATCTGCTGGCATTTCAGTTCCATATGGGGCCATCCGGAATTTGGTTTGGATATTTGATTGGACTTGGAACTGCTGGCATTCTGTTCTATCGTCGTTTTAAAAATAATCTTGAAAAAGTGATATAAAAAACGGGTTATCATTTTTCCCGATAACCCGATTGTTCATAGTTTAGTTTAGTTAGAACTGAAAATTTATTGGTCTAATAGAGAAAAGGTAATTATAAATAATGTTTAAATTTTACTTTTTAAATTTTAACTCTACGAATATAGTATAAAATCTATTCTCTGGGCAATCATTCTTAAAAAAATATTAATATTTGTTAAAAGTTGTAGGTGTTATCACTTTAAGTATTTGATTTATAGAAAGAAAAAAAGGACAATATGTTTTAAAATATTTTATTGCTTTTTCGAATTCTTTTAAATATCATTCAAAAAACAATAGAATTTTTAAATATGATAAAAATCATGTTTTTGCTTCAAGTGTTTGCCTGACAGTGCAGGATTATTAAAATTGAATTGAAACGTATATTTGGATGATCGAAATTCTTTATTAAAAAATAAACTATAATTCTGGAAAATAGAATGAGACAGGTGGTGCTTACTGGAATAAAAGAAATGAAACTGGTTGACGCTGTTATTCCAAAAATATTAAACAATAATGAGGTAAAAATTAAACTTGCCAGTATTGGAGTTTGTGGTTCGGATATTCATTATTATTCCGAAGGGAAAATTGGAAGCCAGGTTGTAGAATATCCTTTTCCGGTTGGTCATGAGTGTTCAGGAATAATAACTGAAATAGGAGAAAGTGTTTCGAATGTAAAAGTGGGGGACTTAGTGGTTGTTGATCCTTCCGTTCATTGTGGAAAATGCGATCAGTGTTTATCAGGAAGACCTCACACATGCAGGAATAATAAGTTTTTAGGATGCCCGGGGCAGTTGGATGGTTGTCTTTCCGACTTTATTGTTATGCCCGATTTTACCTGTTTTCCTGTCACCGGAAAGATGAATCCGGATCAGGCTGCTTTAATTGAACCGCTTTCCATTGGGGTTTATTCCGTAAAGCAGGCTCAAATTACGGATAAATCGTTTTCTGTTGGAATTTTCGGAGCCGGACCAATTGGCCTTAGCATTTTATTTAAATTACTGGCCGATGAAATTACCAATGTAACAATGATTGAACCTCGTGAATATCGTTTGAAAAAGGCCGGAGAAATTGGAGCCAGGCATTTGATAAACCCGGATTTGGAAGATGTGGAAACAAAAGTTCAACAAACGGAAGAATTGTTGCTTGATTTGGTTTTTGATGCCAGCGGTGACCAGGAAGCGGTAACCAATGCAGTAAAGATTCTTAAACCGGGAGGAAAATTGGTTTTGGTCGGAATTCCACCGGATGCTCAGTATGTATTTAACATGGATTTAATGCGCCGTAAAGAACTTTCTGTTATTAATATCAGAAGACAAAACCATTGCGTTGAAGAGGCCATCGATTTGGTAATTTCAGGCAAAATAGATGTTGAACAGATGGTTACACATCATTTTACACTGGAAGAAACTCCTGAAGCTTTTGATATTGTTGAAGGTTATAAGGATGGGGCAATAAAAGCGATGATAAGTTTTTAAATGTTGCTCTGTTTTATAATAAAAAATCCGATGCAAATGCACCGGATTTTTTATTATCAGTTATTTTACAAATTATACATTGTAAGTTGAAGAAGCAGTATCGCCACCACGGCCGGTCCAGTTGGTATGGAAGAATTGACCACGTGGTTTGTCTGTTCTTTCGTAGGTATGAGCACCAAAATAGTCGCGCTGGGCCTGTAAAAGGTTAAGAAAAGGCATCGGTATCGCTTTCAGGTGATTTTAAGTCTTTACCTAATGTCATTGGATGGTTGGAAATATGTAATTATAAATGGAAGGGTAAGCATGATTTTTTTGAAAAAATAATCAAAAATTACAGTAATAATAGGTGGGTAGACATTGAGTATGAATATTATGTGGCTTTAATAGATACATTTAAAGGATCAGAAAGAAATAATGTATTAAGAAGTGACTTCTATATTAATTTAGTAAAACCTTTAAATTCATGTTTCAATTCAATATTGATTAAGTTATTAGAATATCTCCACACAATTGAAATAACGCCAGAAAAAAGTAATCGGCATATTGAAGGTATTTTAATGGAAAATACGGGGGCGAGAAGAAATTATAGTGGTGAAAAGCTATTTGTTAATTTTAACTACACAACAACAATGGAATTATATTCTGATCATTTTTTACCAAACAACTTGATTTATATTCATGGAAGATTAAATAATCAATCTTCACCAATAATTTTTGGTTATGGTGACGAAATGGATCCTCATTATGAGAAATTAGAAAATTTGAATTCAAATGATTTTTTACAAAATATTAAATCATTTAACTATCTGAAAACTGGTAATTATCAGAAAGTGATCCGGTTCTTGGAAAATGAATTTACAGTCAAAGTATTAGGGCATTCTTGTGGGCTATCGGATCGAATTCTTTTAAATACAATTTTTGAACATCCAAAATGCAGGGCCATTAAAATATTTTATTACCAGAAGAGTGAAAAAGAAAATGACTTTTTTGAGAAGACTCAGGAAATTTCAAGACATTTTAGAGCTTCGATGAAAGGTGAAATGAGGAAGAGAATAGTTTCTTTTGATCAATGTGAACCGCTTTTACCGCTTTCTAAACAAAATTGATTTTGATTTTCACATAAATAAAAATCCGATGCAAATGCACCGGATTTTTTATTATCATTTGTTTTACAAATTATGCATTGTAAGTCGAAGAAGCTGTGTCCCCGCCGCGGCCTGTCCAGTTGGTATGGAAGAATTCGCCACGTGGTTTGTCTGTTCTTTCGTAGGTATGAGCACCAAAATAGTCGCGCTGAGCCTGTAAAAGGTTGGCTGGCAAGCGCTCGGTGCGGAAACCATCGAAATAGCACAATGCAGAAGTTAATGCAGGAGCTGGAATTCCGTTAGAAAGTGCAGTGGCACAAACGCGGCGCCAACCTGCCTGTGCCGCTTCCACTTTTTCTTTGAAGAATGGATCAAGCAACAAGTTTGGTAATTCAGGATTATTGTCGAAAGCTTTTTTGATATCACCGAGGAATGCCGAGCGAATAATGCAACCACCACGCCACATCAATGCAATTCCGCCATAATTCAGGTTCCAGCCATATTCGCTGGCCGCTTCCATCATCAGGTTATAACCTTGTGCATACGAAATGATTTTAGCACCATACAATGCCATTTTCAAATCGTCTATAAGCTGTTGTTTATCTCCGTCAAAATTAGCTTTTGGTCCGTTAATTACTTTTGAGGCCTGAACCCTTAAATCTTTTTGTGCTGAAAGGCAACGCGAGAAAACCGATTCGCCAATCAAAGTCAACGGAATACCAAGGTCGAGAGCAGCAACGCCGGTCCATTTTCCTGTACCTTTTTGTCCTGCTGTATCCAAAATAAAATCCAGTGTTTCTTCACCATTTTCATCTTTGTAACCTAAAATGTCGCGGGTGATCTCAATCAGGTAACTATCCAGTTCTTCGGTATTCCATTTTTTGAAGACTTCATACATTTCCTGGTTACTCATTCCCAACAGATCTTTCATAATCTGGTACGCTTCGTTAATGATTTGCATATCGCCGTACTCGATTCCGTTGTGAACCATTTTTACAAAGTGTCCGGCACCACCTTCGCCAACCCAGTCACAACATGCGTCGCCATTTTCAACTTTTGCTGAGATTGACTGAAAAATATCTTTTACTGCAGGCCATGCGGCAGGTGACCCTCCAGGCATAATTGATGGGCCTAATAATGCACCTTCTTCACCGCCTGAAACACCGGTTCCGATATACAAAAGACCTTTGCTTTCAACGTATTTTGTGCGACGGATTGTATCAGGAAAATGAGAGTTGCCACCGTCTATGATAATATCACCCGCTTCAAGATGCGGGATAATCAACTCAATAAAATCATCGACAGGTTTCCCTGCTTTCACCAACATCATTACTTTACGGGGCTTTTCCAACGAAGCACATAATTCTTCAATTGAATGAGCACCGATAAAGTTTTTCCCGGCGCCCCGACCATTCATAAAATGATCCACTTTTTCTACTGTACGGTTAAATACGGCAACCGTAAAACCTTTACTTTCCATGTTGAGCACCAGGTTTTCACCCATCACTGCTAAACCGATAAGTCCGATGTCTGCTAATTTCTTCATGTTGTTTTTATTAATTTAATTTTGAATTTCTGATTGTTATTCCAAAATACGGAATCCTAGTTTTTTCAGTTTTTCCAATGTTTTCTTTTCAATGTTTTTTGCTTTTATGGTGTAAGCGTCAAACTCCCGTCGTACCGGATAATCACCTCTTAGTTTTTCAAAAGTGTGAGGCGCTTCCCTCAACGCTTCATCATCGCTTTCAATATCGTAAGTAGAAAGAATTGCTTCTGCCAGAATGGAATATTCGCGACGTTGGTTTCCATCAATCTCAATTATGGTATTCTCCGGGAGTTCAACTTTTTGTGGTTGCCAGTTATCGATACCCAGATTAAAAAAACGACTTATTGCCTGAACACTCATTTTGGTTCCATTTGCTTTCCCGTCTTTAGAATATCCGGCAATGTGTGGCGTTCCAAACTCCGCCAGATTTAGCAATTCCAAATCCAAATCGGGTTCGTTTTCCCAGCAATCAATTATGGCTCCTGAAATATCATTGGCTTCCAGTGCGTCAATTACTGCTTCCGAATCAAAAACTTCACCGCGGCACGAATTAATAATTAATGGTTCTTTCCCTAAATTTTGAAGAAATTTTTCATTAACCAGATGAAAAGTTGCATCAGTCCCTTTCATGTTTAAGGGAACGTGGAAAGTAATGATGTCAGCTTCATTCTGAATCGTTTTAAGAGAAACAAAATTTTCCGAGCCTTCAATTCGTTCACGGGGCGGGTCATTCAACAAAACTTTCATTCCAAGTATTTCGCAGGTTTTTGCTACACGGGAGCCAACCTGACCAACTCCAACAATACCAATCGTTAATCCCGCCAGATCTATCCTTTTTCGCATTGACCACGAAAAAAGTGCAGAAGAAATATATTGATTTACACTTTCTGCATTACATCCGGGAGCGTTTGTCCATTCAATGCCTGCTTTATGGCAATATTGGGTGTCTATATGATCGAACCCAATGGTTGCTGTTGCAATAAATTTAACCGTTGAACCTTTTAGCAGCTTTTCGTTGCAAATAGTACGTGTTCTTGTGATTATGGCATCAGCATCTTTTACAACCTCGGGAGTTGTTTTACTTCCGGGGAGATATACCACTTCAGCGTACGGTTCAAGCGCACCCTTTATATATGGAATTTTGTCGTCAATAATAATTTTCATCTCAAGTTAATTGTCAAAGGTTTTTATAAATCAGAAACGATGTTCTTTAAAATTTTTGTTTCTATTTGTTATTCCTTTGAATAGTAGTTTTTTACCATTTCATCCAATACCCAGCTGGTTCGTGAGGCTGATTTTCCTGTGCTAACACATTTCCCGATTCCACAAAGCTCATTCACCACCTGCTGAACCAGGTTTTGCGAAATGTGCTGTGGATTTGAGAAGGTCATTTCTTCTACTCCTTTCGCTGTTTTCAGTTTTAAATTTCCGGGAGAAAAGCAGGGCAACGAAATTTCCCCTTTATCTCCAATAATTTGAATTTCGTCGTGCACAGATGACTCATCAACCACAAAACACCAGCTTCCGATTCCCGTCACTCCCGATTCATGTTTCCATGTTCCAGCCACTGTGTCTTCAGCAGGATAAAGTCCGGCTTTATTTGAAGCGGTTCCATTTACATCGGTAACCGGGCCAAAAACAAAATCGAGATAATCGAACTGGTGTGAAGCCAAATCGAAAAAATGACCGGCACCTGCAATTTCAGGAAAAACATGCCAGTGCATTTCATCCAAAGATTTTCCACGTTCGTCAGCAGTTTTGTAAAGTTTTATATTAATCAAAAGTGGATTTCCGATTGTGCCATTTTCAACCAGTTCCTTGACCTTCAAAAAAGCAGGCAGGGTTCTTCGATAATAAGCTACCCAGATTGGAATGCCTGTTACTTCAGAAACTTTAAGCATTTCGACGCATTCGGAATAATGCCTGGCCATTGGTTTTTCAACATAAACCGGTTTACCTGCATTCATTGCTTCAATGGCATAATTGGCATGAGAGTCGGGTGGGGTAGCAATGTAAACTGCATCCACATCATCGTCGTAAATTAATTCAGAAGCATTGGAATACCATTTGGGAATATTATGCCTTCGCGCATAATCGACTGCTTTTTCAGCATCGCGACGCATTACTGCAACGAGCTCAGAATGCTCCGATTTATAAAATGCAGGACCGCTTTTTACCTCGGTTACATTTCCAACTCCGATTATTCCCCAACGAACTGTATTATATTTTTTCCCTGAATCCAACTATTTCGAACTTTAATTTTGAAACTAAGTTAGTACTCAAACCTATCTTTATATGCCCACAATCCAATTGCCGGATTAGAAATATAGAAAATCTCTTCGCCGTCAGGCATGGTATTAAATCCATCTTTTAATTTTTCAGGATTATATCTTGCAGTCATTTCATCATAATCGGCCCACTTGAAACCAACACTTTCAATTTCCTCTTTAGTAACGTTGTTTTCCCCTTTTCCAGGGCAGTAGGTAATGCTAAAACGACCTTCGGAAGAACCGTGAATTAAATGGGCAGCAGCACCAAGACTATTTCTTAAATCTTCGTTTTCTTCTACCAGTTTTAATGTATGTGGTGTTCCAAAATAACCGTATTTTCGGATGAGTTTGTCAATCTGCTTATCTTCCCCAAATTCAATGAGGGCAGGAGCGAGGACGACAAGTTCACCTTTATCGGCTAAGGCCATTCGCGTACGATAAATACTTTTATTCCCCAGCCAGGTACTTTTAAATTCTGAAGGATCGAGCCAAACCACCACTTTTTTCAGTGGCTTGTCAACCATTTCGAAATTAACCTGAAGCGAGAGTTTGGCTGCTTTGTCGAATACGCTGAAATCGTCGCCAATAAACAAACCATAAGTTTGCAGTTTACCTTGTTTGTTTAGCCCGACTACGGTTTGCACATAAACAATAGGAAGGTGTTTTGCAAAATGTTCTGAAGCATAGTTGAAAATTCTTCTGACAGGTGTGTCGGCACGCCCCATCATTTTTTCCATTCCGTAGGCTGCTCCGATAAAATGGCTTTTGTTAATACCTTCGGAACCACCGGTTCCAACGAAGATATTTTTGTTGTAGTTGGCCATTCCCACCACTTCGTGTGGAACTACCTGCCCGATGGAAAGAATAAGGTCAAAACCACCTTCTTCCAGCAACTTGTTTACTTGTACCGGCCATGGATATTCTACTGCACCTTCAGAAACTTCTTTTACATATTCAGCAGGAACTTCTCCGATGGTCAATACATCGTTTCTCCAGTCGTGGTCGCGAATTAGTTCAGGAGGAAGACTTCCAAACATATGACTGATTTGCCCGGGTGTCATGGGTGTATGTGTGCCCAGCGCCGGTAAAACATCGGTAAGTTTATCGCCAAAATATTGCCAGGCAAATTCAGTCAACACGCCAGCCTGCGAAGGAAGACGGGTATAATCCGGGGGAATTGCCAGAACTTTATTTTTTACTCCCATTTTATCCAGCGCTTCAAATAATCCTTTTTTTAGATCTTCAGAAGTAAATGAAGTATCGGTTGAGCCTTTTTCGAAATAAATCATCTCATTATTGTTAAGGGCTGAAGCCCGTTTCTATTACTATCAGGTAAGCCTCCGGGCTTTAGCCCGGAGTTATTAAAGTATCTTTTAGCTTTATGTTTCTCTCTTTTTTAGAGAAATAACTGAGGCTTTTATCGTTTCACTCTTGCATTTCCTTTCCATATGCTCCAAACCATCTCTTCGTCGGCTGGTTGAGCATAATCGGTAAGGAAAGTTGTTGCCATAGCTCCGGTTGCCCATCCGAACTGCGGCCATTTTTCCGGCTCCCAGTTTTTCAAGATTCCGTATAACATACCGCCAACAAAACCGTCACCACCACCAATTCTGTCCAAAACATGAATTTCGCGAGGCTCAACAATGTGCCAGTTTTCACCTTCAAGCATAATTGCACCCCAAAGATGTTCGTTTACACTTTTTACTTCACGAAGAGTGGTAGCAAAAACATTTGCATTCGGGAAGGATTCTTTCACGCGCATGATTAATCCTTTAAATCCATCGATTTTTGCGTTTAATCCTTCGCCACCTGCGGCTGGTCCTTCAATACCAAAACAGAGCTGGAAATCTTCTTCATTCCCAATTAAGATATCAGATGCAGAAGCAATTTCGGTAAAGTTCTCGCGCAGTTCTTTTTCGCGGCCTTTCCAAAATGAGGCACGAAAATTCAAATCGAATGAAATTTTAGTTCCGTGTTTTTTTGCAGCTCTGGCAACTTCGAGACAGAATTGACTTGTTTCGGGCGAAAGTGCAGCGATTAATCCTGAAAGATGAACAATCTGAACTCCTTCTTCACCGAAAATCCGTTCCAGATCAAAATCCTTCACATTTAATTTTCTGCCCACTTCTCCTGCACGATCGTTCCAAACCCGCGGCCCACGTGAACCGTAACCGCTGTCTGCAATATTAATTTGGTGCCGGTATCCCCATGGGTCGCCTTGCTCAACTTCAGGACCTTCAAAATCCATGAACCTGCTTTTCAGGTTACTTTTAATAAACTGTGCAATTGGACTGCCCTTGACAAATGCAGTTAAAATTTTCACGGGTAAACCCAGATAAGAGGAAATACTTGCAACATTTGATTCGGCACTTGTTGCATACATGGTGAATTTGTCACTCACATGAACGGGTTGCCCGTTTTCTGGGGTAATCCTGATTCCCATACTCGTAGGAACGAGCATAGCATATTTACAGTTTTGCTTTAATTCAACAGCCATATATTTTTATTTTTAATTCGTGAATATCTTTGAAAATCTGAACTTTTATACTCCTCCAAACGCACTGTAACCTCCATCAACCGGAATAACAATTCCCGTAATAAAATTTGAAATATCCGAAATGAGGAACAGTGTTGCGCCTTGCAAATCTTCTGGTTCACCAAATTTTCCCATGGGGGTGTTGTTTACAATTTTTTGTCCGCGAGGTGAGTAGTCGCCTGTTTTTTCATCCGTAACCAGAAAACGGTTCTGATTAGTGATGAAAAAGCCTGGAGCGATTGCATTGACCCGAATGCCAACTTTTGCCAGGTGAACAGAAAGCCATTCTGTAAAATTGTTTATCGATGCTTTGGCAGCAGAATATGCCGGAATTTTTGTAAGTGGTTTATAGGAGTTCATCGAAGAAATATTTAGAACCACACCTTTCCGGTTTTTCAACATATCTTTTGTGAAAACCATAGTTGGGAGGAGTGTTCCTTTGAAATTCAATGCAAAAACCTTGTCGAATCCTTCCATTTCCAACCCGTAAAAAGTGTCTTCCAGATGATCCAGATTTTCTTCCAGCATTTGCTCTACTTTAGTGGTTGCCTGCGGGCTGTTACCCCCTGCGCCATTGATAAGTATATCAATGTCTCCGAGTTTCTCATTAATTTCAGCTTTTGCTTTTTCCAAAGAAGCTTTGTCGAGTACATTGGCTTCGATACCAATTACTGTTGCATTCATTTCCGCAGCTATTTCAGCGGCTACTTTATCAGCTACTTCTTTATTAATATCGGCTATTGCAATTTTTGTCCCAACCGAAGCAATTGCTTTTACCATTGCACTGCCTAAAACACCGGCTCCCCCGGTAATTACGCATACTTTTCCTTGTAGATCGTTAAATGATATTGGATACATATTTCAATTAGTTTATTGTTAAAATTCTTTGTAATAAATTATGTTCTCTTTGGTTACGATGTCAATGGAGGTATAGTTTTCCTTTTCAATATTTCTTTTCTGTACTACATACCTGAATAATTTGTTAATAGCACTATAGCCTTGTTCTTCCGGACGTTGACAAATCAGAAAATGAACAATGTCTTTATTCAGATATTCTACATTTTCAGTTAAAAGGTCGTGGCCAATAATTTTTAAATCATCCAATCCTAGCTTTTCGACCATTCTTCCTACAAAAAAAACCTTTGAGTTTGTTACAAATATTCCTTTTATGTTATTGTTTTGAATTACCTGGTGTATTCTTTCCATCCAGTCTTCATTTTCGGTGTCACTAACTTCTTTCGTAACAAGTTGATGTTTGTTTTTTTTGTTATTCAGATACCAGTCGTAAAAACCTTTTTCGCGCTGAACAAGATGATTCTGATTATCCATTTCTTTTGCAAAATGAATAATGAGAATATTTCCGTCCGGCAAAATCAAGTCGAGAAGCTTTCCTGACACAAGACCGCTTTGATACGAATTTTGCCCGATATAACTTTCCTGCCCTGCATTCTTTATTTCGGAGTCAATAAATACAAACGGAATATTTTCTCTTTTAAGATTTTCGATGAATTTGATGGATTCCTTTTTAAAGAAGGGGGCGAATACAACACCGTCCGGTTTTAGTTTAAGTACTTTCTCTGCCTCTTCACTAAAGCTTTTTGCATTCGTTTGACTGAATGTAAACGTTTCGATTTGTACACTGTACTGCCGAAGTTCTGAAATTCTCTTTTTTACACCCACCAAAGGCTTGTTCCAGTATCCTTCGGGAGAAGGCGGTTGTGGAAACAGCGTTGCAAACAATGCCGATTTTTTTGAAGCAAGTGTACTGGCCAAAATATTGGGTTCGTAATTCAACTCTTCAATTATTTTCAGAATCTTTTTTTTGGTTGATTCTGCCACTTCGCCACGGTTATGTAAAACCCTGTCGACGGTGCCGATAGAAACCTTCGCTTTTTCTGCTATATCTTTAATCCGTATTTGTTTCTCCGATTCGATAACTTATTGTTTTGTAGTTTTTTATTAAAATATTATAATTTTAGACAGAGCAAAACTACGAAATTTTTAAAATTTTCGTGTTCGTACACGGAAATATTTTTTGTAACATGTTTAGCAACATTTTCTTCCGTATTTAGAGGGAAATAGAGGAATTTAATTTTCTGGTGGATTTTCCAGAAGTTGAGGATTTTTTATCATGTATTTTATGTGTCGGAATAATCGGGCTCCGTGTGAGGCATCGATAACGCGATGATCTAATGTTACGGAAAGTGATAAAATTTTTCGGATAACGATTTCATCATCAACAACAACCGGCTTTTTTTTGTCGCCTCCCAATATTAGCACTAACGATACATTTCCGGATGGCAACAGCGCGCCGTAACCCTGATCGAGACCAATACTTCCGATATTCGAGATAACATACGAACCAAAACTGTTTGAGTTAAGACCGGTAAAAGGAATTGACATCCCCCAATTTATAGTAATGGTTTTATATATTTGAAAGAACCACGCGCGAAAGGGCCATGGGAGTTTGGCTAAAAAGCTTTTTTTCTGCATGGCTTTATTTTCATCGCCTTTGCGCGATTGTTTCACTCTCTCATTCAACATGTCAGAAATTTCCAGTAACGTTAGTTTGTCAGTGTTTTCAATTTTTACCGATCCCATTTCACCGTTTGACTGTAAGACACTGACCATGGCATCAATTTGATTCCTTGGCACAACTTTTCCTCTCCTCATAAACGAATTCATTTCTGGAATCTCGTATTTAAATGCTCTGCCAACAATTAAGGTTATAATATGCGTGAGTGTAATTTTTAACCCTTCTTTACGCTTTTGGGTAATGAATTTTTCCAGTTCCGTAATATCAACTTCCACAGATCCGAAAATTTTGGAATCGACGGGTTTTTTATAAATAGTTGACGCAACTTTTCGCCACTCGGTATTTAAATCAGATGATGTTAACATAACTCAGAATAATGCCAACAGATTTTTATTCATTTCAATTTTAATCACTAATTCAGGTTGAAAAATCAAAAATACACTTTTCAATCAATAATTGGAGGAAGGTTTAATTTTCTGGCGACGATATTATTCTAAAGGAATAAACTTGTCTGTTTTTACAAAGGTTATTATTCTTTTTGGAATACTTCCTCAGTTATCAAATTAATAATATTATTATCATTTTGATAATCAGCTTCTGTGCTGCTATTGTTTTTGTCAATACGAATATTCAGGTTTTCAGCGGCTTGCAAATATATTTTAGTTGAAATAACGATTGGTATGTGCATTGTTAGTTATGCCACGACAGTTTTAGTGAAAATATATTCAAAATTAAAGAATGAGCATTCAAAATAATTCCAATTACGATTCTGTTCAATCGTTTGAAATCATAGTAATAGAAGACAATAAATTGATAAATATGATTTTAAGTAAAACTTTAGATTCAACGATTAACAGAATAAGAAATTTAAAAAAAGTTCCCGTGAAATTCTCAAGTTTTCGAAAAGGCACGGACTTATTGGATTATTTAAAAACGAAAAGCTTTTATAATTCGAAGCTTCTTGTTTTTTCAGACTACTATTTGGAAGGAGAGGAAAATGGTGCAGAAGTTATCCAGTATATTAAAGAAAATGATATTGATGCTACTATAATTGTAATGTCAGACTTTGCCACGAAGAATGCATCGGGCGATCCTTTGGAGGTCAAATCAAACCGTTTTCTTCCAAAAGGAAGAACTGTGCCAAATATTTATGCAAAGGTGATAAACCAGGCGCTGAATTAAGATATTCAATGTTAGAATTATAATTTGCTAAGAATTAAAACCCTTGCACTTAAGTTGCATGTATAAATTAATTGCAAGGGTTTTATGATTGTTTTTGTATCAGGAAAAGCAACAAAGAAAGTCTTAGCTTTTCGTGTGCTTACTTTTTTATTACATATCCTTGAATTGTTCTGTTATTCCTCCATTTTTCTGTTTAATAAATTTGAAATTAATAGATTACAATTAGATCAGTTTTTTTATTTTCGTAACCGGAACCTTTTTTATTGAACTCTATTCAACGTCAAAAACCTGGGATGAAAATTCAATTGATCAAATTACTACCGATTGTTTTTATTTTTACATTACTAAGTGGTTGCGAAAAACCAAACATCCAAAAACCAAATATTCTTTTCATTTGTGTCGATGACCTTCGACCCGAACTTGGTTGTTACGGAGCTGATTATATCCATTCGCCTAACATTGATAAGCTGGCTGAATCAGGAGCAGTATTCACCAATCATTTTACACAAATACCAACTTGTGGCGCTTCGCGTTACAGTATGCTAACCGGAATGCTTCCTAAATCGATAGGTTATTTAAGTAATGAAGCGTGTCGTAATTATATTTCAGGAAAGCACGAAACCAATGAGCCGGAGACTTTTATTCATCAGTTAAAAAGAAACGGCTATTACACAGTTGGAATAGGGAAAATCAGTCATTATGTAGATGGGCTGTTGTATGGATATACTGATTCGGTTGGAACTGATTATGAACTTCCAAATAGCTGGAATGAAATGTTATTTGATGCAGGAAAATGGGGGACAGGCTGGAACGCTTTTTTTGGTTACGCCGATGGAACGAATCGTCAGGGAATGAACCGGCAGGTAAAACCTTATGAAATGGGAAATGTTGATGATGACGGATATCCGGATGGTTTGACTGCAAATCTTGCATTGAAAAAACTAAATGAGTTATCAAAAAAGGAACAGCCATTCTTTTTGACTGTTGGCTTTTTTAAACCACACCTTCCATTTAATTCACCAAAAAAATACTGGGATATGTATGATGAGAGCCAACTTCCATTGTCACCCAATCCGTATATACCCGAAAATGTAAATAAAGCCAGCTTACATGAAAGCGGTGAGTTTAATGGTTATCAACTTGGAGATGAAGAGGCATCGCTGGAAGGGCCGGTTTCGGATGAATATGCCAGAAAACTCCGGCATGCTTATTTTGCCTGTGTAAGTTATACCGATGCCCAAATTGGAAAATTACTGGATGAATTGGATAAGCTTGGTTTGACAAAGAATACCATTGTTGTTTTGTGGGGCGATCATGGCTGGCATTTGGGCGACCAACTGGTTTGGGGAAAACACACCATTTTTGAACGGGCTTTAAAAAGTGCATTTATTGTGAAAATTCCCGGGACAACTAATGGACGAAAAATCGATAAAGTAGTAAGTTCAGTTGATATTTATCCAACATTAATGGAACTGACAGGCGTTGAAATGCCTCATGAAACCGATGGAAAAAGCCTTGTGCCTATTTTAAATAATCCTAAAACAAATTGGGAGAATATTTCATACGGATATTTCAAAAATGGCATTTCGATGCGAACTGAACAATATCGTCTTACCAAATATTTCAGGAACGCCGAACCAACCATTGAATTGTACGATCACCAGAATGACCCAAATGAAACAAAGAATATTGCTGCCGAACAACCTGAAATTGTAGATTCGCTGTTGCCTTTGCTGGAAAGAGGAAATACCGGCTTGTATTCAAAATAAGCCTGTATAACATGAAATTATTTAATCGGGGCCGGTTTATCTGAATTTTCCGGTTCCGGTGATTTATTTCCTTTCTTTTTAATTCGGGCTTTTAAATCATCGGCAACTTCTTCAATTTTTTCTGAAACTTTATCTCCAACTACTCCGGCTTTTTTTATGACTTCGGATGCTTTTTCCTCCGTTTTTTCAACCCAGTCATCTACTTTATCAGGAATATCGCTCTTTTTGAATTCATCAACCTTTTTTTCGATGTACTCCTCTGTTTTGTCAGCGTATTCATTTATTTTGTCAATCGTGCCGTTTTTCTTTAACTTTTCAACCTGGTTATCAATGAAGTCTTCTGTTTTTTCAGCAAAACGTTTCATCTTGTCGTAAAAATCTTCTTTTTTCTTTTCCATTTTTCAAATTTTTAGCTTGTTTTCGAGCGGAATAAAATTACAAAACAAAACCCGAAACAGGTGAATTGAATCGCTGACAAACATCGAAATCTCTTTAAATAGTCGATTTGTACCGATTAAAAGATTTTTACGCGAATTTATCTTTTCATCTCCTGTTCCAAATTAACCCGGAAAAACGTATTTTCATGCAACCAATAATATCGACTAAAACTTCATGAACTCGAGGGAAAGAATACTTAAAACACTCAATTTTGAAGAGCCTGACCGTATTCCGTTTGATTTGGCAGGAACTACCTGGACAGGGATTACAAATACTGCATATCAGAATTTGCGAAAGTATCTGGGATATCGATATGAAGAACCGGTTTGGTCGGATGTTATTCAGCAAATTGTGATTCCATCGGAAGAAATTCTTGAACAATTGAAAGTTGATGTGAGGGGAGTTTTTCCACTGACCAGCCACAATTGGGATGTTTATGAAAAACTTCAGGATAAAGAATTGTATTTTGAATATTTCGATGAATGGCAGTTGACACATTGTTTTCCAAAAAATGGTTACTGGTTCAGCATTGTGAAACACCCAATGGAAAATGTAGATTTTGAAAACAACGGAATTGTGCAGAACTTTCAATGGCCGGACGCAGGAAAGAAGTCTCGTTTCAAGGGATTGCGCGAGAAAGCGCTACAAATCAGAAATAATGATAAAATTGTATTTGCCAAAGGTTTTTGTGCCGGCCTTTTTGAAATGCACCAACGAATTCGCGGAATGGAAAATTCGATGCTGGATCCATTTCTGTTTCCGGTAAACTCCGACAAATTGATCGGAAAGCTGGCCGATTTAAAAATCGAATTCTGGGACGCACTTTTTAATGAAATCGGTGATTTGGTTGATATTGCCGGAGAGGGTGATGATTATGGGACACAACAGTCACAACTGATTTCACCCGACCAATTCAGGGAATATTATAAGCCTCATTTTAAACGTGTTTTGGAATTTATGAGAGAAAAGGCGCCACATATCAAAATCATCTTTCATTCATGCGGAAATGTAAGGCCGATTATTCCCGATTTGATTGAATTGGGTGTAGATATTTTAAACCCGGTTCATATCAATGCAACGGGAATGGAGCCTGTTCAGCTAAAGAAAGATTTCGGGAAGGACATTGTTTTTTGGGGTGGGAGAATCGATACGCAAAAAGTATTACCAACCGGAACAATTCAGGAGGTGCAGGATGATGTTCGCAGAAACATTGAGGCACTGGCTCCCGGTGGTGGATTTGTTTTTAATACTGTGCACAATATTCAGGCTGAAGTTCCTCCACAAAATATAATGGCAATGTGGGAAGCTTTGCATAAATTTGGATCCTATTAATCATCTAAAACCTGTAAAATGAAAAAGTCTGTCCTGTATTTTCTTCTTGTGATTTTCGTAATTGTTTCCTGTACATCCAAAAAGGAAAGCGGAAAACCAAAAATAACATTTAATGAAAACGATACCGAAGAAAAGATAGATGTTCTTGCCGGTGACAATCTTTTTACATCTTTTCGATGGACCGATAATATGACAAAACCTGTTTTTTATCCTATTATTACTTCGGAAGGTACCTCAATTACCAGAGGTTTTCCAATTGATCCAAAAGCCGGCGAAAGGGCAGATCATCCCCACCAAATTGGTATGTGGTTTACTTACGGAAATGTAAACGGTCTTGATTTCTGGGGAAATGGTTCGCAGGGGCTCGGAACTAAAAACCGGAATGGTGGATTTATTAAACATCAGAAAATTGAAGATGTAAAGGAAGGGGCGGGTGAAGGTTCTTTTACCTCGGAGGAAAGCTGGCAGGATTCAACCGGTACCGAATTGATGCACGAAAAAACAGCGTTTAGATTTATTGCAGATGGAAAAATGCGTATAATTGACCGAACCACAACATTTACAGCCGGCGAAACCGATATTTTAATGTCCGATACCAAGGAAGGGATGTTTGGACTTCGAGTTGCACGTCAGCTTGAATTACCCGATAATGGAAACCTGGTTCTCTATAATAACGATGGTACAATAACCCGGACACGCGATACTCTGAATATTGGTATTACCGGAGATTATATCAGCAGCGAAGGAATTACTGGTCTTGATGTATGGGGAACACGCGCACGATGGATGGATTTGCATGGCAAAATTGGTGATGAAAATATTTCAATTATTATTTGTGATCACCCGTCAAATCCGAACTATCCGACTTACTGGCATGCCCGGGGTTACGGATTATTTGCTGCCAATCCTTTAGGCGTTAAAGATTTTACTAAAGATGCTGAAACATTCAACTTTTCTATTCCGGCGGGAAAATCAGCCACGTTCAGGTACAGGGTGATAATAAATTCAGGAGAATTATTAACGAAAGACAAGATAAATAAACTGGCTGATGAATTTGCTTTGACCAAATAATTTTGATTAAAGAGGCGGATACTTTTTTTCATTGGTTTCCCGCATAATTTCATATACACTTCTAAATATTTTTTCCACGTTTGGTTTTGAGAAATATTCACCATCTATTCCATAGGCCGGGCGATGTTCCATTCCTGAAAGTGTTTTTGGCGCCGCATCCAGATAGTTGAATGCTTTTTGTTCCTCCAGCACCTTTTGCATCATATATGCAGTTGCTCCTCCTGGCACATCTTCATCAACAAAAATTACTTTGTTCGTTTTTTTTACCGATTCAAGAATAATATGATTAACATCGAAAGGCATTAGTGTTTGCACATCAATTACTTCAGCGAGAATACCTTTAGACATTGCAAGTAAGCGAGCGGCTTTAATCGCGTGATGCGAATTCCATCCATAAGTAACAATGGTAACATCGGTTCCCTGTCGTAGTACCTCCGGAACTCCAAGTGGGACCTTAAACTCGCCAATATTGGCCGGCATTTTTTCTTTTACATTATAGCCTTTTAACGGTTCTATTACAATTGCAGGGTCGTTACCTTCTAATAGTGTATTATAAAAGCCTGCAGCTTGTGTCATATTTCTTGGAACACATAAATACATTCCACGCAGTGACCCAAGTAGTAATTGCATAGGCGAACCGGCATGCCATATTCCCTGTAATTGGTGTCCTCGCGTACGTACAATAACAGGTGCAGCTTGTTTTCCCTTTGTACGGTATTGAAGTGTTGAAATATCGTCGCTAAGTTGTGACTGTGCGTAAATAAGGTAATCCAGATACTGAATTTCAGCTATCGGACGAAAACCACGTAATGCCAATCCAACTCCCTGACCTATTATTGTCGCTTCCCTGATTCCTGCATCCGATACCCGTTCAATTCCGAATTTTTCCTGCATTCCCTTCATTCCCTGGTTAACATCTCCCATTTTGCCGGTATCTTGCCCAAAGGTTACCAGATTCGGGTATTTCTCAAAAAGAACGTGAAAATTTTTACTAATAATTTCAGAACCGTTTACATCAATTGAATTATCATCATACTGAACAGCGACGCCCTGTACATTTAATGTTGAATCAGGTCCTGTGCGGTAGAGTCCTTTACTGTACGCGTCTTTGCTTTTTTCTTCAAATTTTTTTATCCAGCCTTTTAATAAATTACGCTCGTCAACTACTTTTTTATTTTCGTGTATTCGGAGTGAAAGTCCTTTTGCAAAACTCAGGTGATGTCGCCGGGTAAGGAATGTTCGTTGTGTAATTTTTAAAAAATCATCGTAACGGTAAGTGGGTAGTTGAACTTTTTTCTCAATCTCTTTAATTATCTCTTTCAATTCTTCCTGCTCACTTTTATAGCCAGCCACAAAATAATTCCATGCATTTTCCCGTGCATCTTTTGCCCTTTTTGCTGCATTTTTTTCAATTTCATCCAACATTTCAGCGTCAGCAATCTCGGCTTCAATCAGCCATTTTCTCATTTGCGCGTTGCCATCAAATTCTTTTTCCCAGGCAAGTCTTTCTTCCGATTTATATCTTTCGTGCGAACCCGATGTTGAGTGCCCTAGAGGTTGAGTAAGTTCCTGAACGTGGAAAACAGAAGGAATATGGGTTTTACGTGTGTGCTCAATTCCTGATTTGTACATTTCAATGAGCCCCGGATAATCCCATCCTTTTCCGGTATAAATATCAATTCCATTTGTCTTTTCTTTTTTCTGAAATCCTTGCAAAGCTTTAGAAATGCTCGATTTCGTTGTTTGCAATTCCACCGGAACACTAATTCCGTAACCGTCGTCATAAACTGTTATGGCTACAGGAACCTGCAAAACACCAGCTGCATTTATGGTTTCCCAAAATATACCTTCAGATGTACTCGCATCGCCAATGGTACCAAATGCAACTTCATCACCTTTTATATTATTTTTTAAGAATTTTTGAAATTCAGGTTTCTGCCGTACAATTTTCGATGCCTGTGCAAGGCCTATTAATCGTGGCATTTGTCCGGCAGTTGAGGAAATATCGGAAGCCGAATTATACTGTTCCAGCAAATTTTTTATTTCACCATTTTCATCAATATTTCTGGTCGAGAAATGGTTGTTGAAATTTCTTCCAACGGTTGAAGGGTTTTTTTCTTCATCGATGTCGCCATAAATCATAGAGAAAAACTCTTCCGGTTGAAGTAACCCTAAAGCCAGCATAAAGGTTTGGTCGCGATAGTAACCTGAGCGCCAGTCTCCTTGTCTAAAAGCTTTGGCCAGTGCAACCTGAACAACCTCTTTGCCATCGCCAAAAATGCCAAAATGAGCACGTCCGTTATGAACTTCCCGTCGTCCCAGAAGGCTAAGTTGCCTGCTTAAACATACAATGTAATAATCCTCAAGTGCTTCCTGTGCTGTAATTTTATTTTTCCCGGTCAATTTTGTCTTCTCCAAATACATACTTCTTTTGATTTAAGTCTCTGAAGTCTTTTTCTTTGCATAAGTAACGTATAATAATTTGGAAATGTTTATCAGCAGAAATTCACTTACTGAAATGCATTTGTCAAACGCTCTGAATGGTTTTTAAATTCAATAAATTGAGTTAATTTTAAAAAAGCTTAAATAATATTAAATACCATGTTTAAATTGATAGAACCGTTTCAGAGATTTTTGCTACTTAGCATTTTTATATTCTCTTTTTTGCCCGGCAAAAGTAAGGATATTTATGTTTCAATTGCTGGGAATGATTTGAATTCCGGTACCGTAAAATATCCTTTAAAATCTTTACAAAAGGCCAGGGAGATTGCAATTCATGTTTTGCATCAGAATGAGGATTCTGAAGTTACCATTTGGCTGAATGACGGAATTTTTCGTATTGAAAATCCCCAAACTTTTGAACCTGTGAAAACAGGAAATACAAAAGCCTCACTTACAATTAAGGCAATGAAAAATACAAAACCTGTTATTTCAGGTGGTGTTGAACTAAAGGGGTGGAAAAAAAATTCAAAAGGTTTATGGGAGACAACATTAGATGGGCAGTTTCTTGGTAGGCATAAACAAATAAGAGAGATTTTCATAAATAATAAACGGGCGACAAGGGCACGATTTCCTAATGAAGATTTTTTGAAAGTGAAGAAGGTTGGGGATGATAAAAGAACAAACTTCTTTTTTGAGAAAGGAGATTTTCCTGTTCTAAATCAATTGGCCGGTGTTGAACTTGTTTTTTTACACGACTGGTCAATTACCCGTATCGGTGTTAAAGAGATTGATTTTGAAGAAAGTAAATTATCGACGGTTGATACGGTCGGCACAACTTCATTAGATTTTTTTAAAATGGACGGCTGGGAATCCAATCCGCGGTATTTTTTGGAAAATGCTGCCGAGTTTATCGATTTGGAATACGAGTGGGTTTTTCTTCCTGATGAAAATAAGATTCTCTTAAAATTACCGGGTGATGAAAATCCGGACCAACTTCAAGTTGTTTTGCCAATTTCAGAGGGGCTGATAAAGTTGCAGGGAAATGAAAATTCACCGGTGAAGAATATTCATTTTGAAGGAATTACTTTTCAAAATTCCTTTTGGGGAATACCTGCTAACGGGTATTGCGGTGTTCAGGCCTGTCACTTTGATCCGCGTCCTTCCAACCGCGGATGGAATGTTGTACCTGCAGCAGTTGAAGCACGTTGGGCCGAAAACTGTTCATTTGTGAATTGCACGTTTGAAAGTCTTGGAGGTTCGGGTGTTTGGTTCGGAACCGGATGCAAAAATTGTATCATCAAAAATTCTGTGTTGACTGATATTTCAGGAAATGGGATTATGATTGGAGAAGGGCAGGATCGGATTGTAAATGGCGAAAACTGGTGGAAATCATCGCCCCATGAAGTTGCTCTTGGAAATCGAATCGAAAATTGCTCGGTTTCGGATTGTGGAAAACAATTTTACGGTGCGGTTGGAATATGGTGTGGTTTAACTGCTGAAACAACTATTAAAGACAATCAAATTTTTGATTTGCCATACACCGGGATTTCTGTTGGCTGGATGTGGAGCCCGGTGCCAACTCCTTGCAGAAACAATACAATAGATGGAAATCATATTCATCATATTATGCAAATTTTAAGCGATGGTGGCGGAATTTACATGCTTGGATTACAACCCGGAAGCAAAATTTTAAATAATCATATTCACGATGTTAAAATTAATGCCGGACGCGCCGAAAGTAACGGAATGTTTCTGGATGAAGGTACTACCGATGTAGTTATTGCAAATAATTTGATATACAATATCGCTAAATCTCCTTTACGTTTTCACCGGGCAACAACTAATCTTGTAAAAGATAATTACCTGTTCTGCCAAAATGAAAATCCTCCAATTCGATACAATACAACAAAAGAAGAAGATATTCAAAAAGTTGACAATCATGTTTTTACTGAATCAGATATAAATTACAACGAAGAATTGGTTAAGGCAATCAAACGAATGGAGGCCCGATAATAACTTATTTATGCAGGAGAAAATGACAGGGACAGTTTTGTTAATAATTATCTTTCTGATAACGGGATGTAATTTGATGCCTATACATGAGAATCCACGCACGGAATTACTTTTAGACTTTGACTGGAAGTTCCATTCCGGCGATGTTGAAGATGCCCGCCAGATATTTTTTAACGATTCAACATGGAGAAACATTGATTTACCGCACGATTGGAGCATTGAAGACCTTCCCGGCTCCGATTCACCTTTTGATTCAACAGCAATTTGGGGAATCAGCGGAGGGTACATGCAAGGCGGCACAGCGTGGTACCGAAAAACTTTTGAAACACCCCAAAATGCATATAAAAAAAAGGTTTCCATTTATTTTGAAGGCGTGTATATGAATTCCGATGTTTGGCTAAATGGTGTTCATCTTGGAAATCATCCTTATGGGTACACAGCTTTTGAATACGATATTACCGACCTCCTGTTGCAGGATGCAAAGAATGTGTTGGCGGTTCAGGTAAAAAACGAAGGTCAAAACAGTCGCTGGTACTCAGGTTCAGGAATCTATCGCCATGTTTGGTTAAAAATAACCGACCCAATCCACATCAAAACCTGGGGTGTTTTTATTACAACTCCTGAGGTAAACAAAGATTTGGCAACGGTTAAAATTCAAACTCAAATTCAAAACGAAACGAATAACAACAGAAAACTTCGTATTAACACTAAAATCTTGTTAAATGGAATTGAGAAGACACACAAGCTAACAAGTGTGGAGAATATTGATTCGCTTTCAAAAAAGTTGGTTGAGCAAGAATTAAAGTTGATTGAACCAGACTTGTGGTCACCTGAAAACCCGGTCTTATATACAGCTGTTGTCGAATTGAAAGATGAAAAAGGAAAAGTTCTTGACAGAACCGAGAACCTGTTTGGTATTCGTTCTATTGAGTTTTCGGTGGATAAAGGATTTTTGCTGAATGGGGAACCAACGCTTCTGAAAGGAGGATGTGTTCATCATGATAATGGCCCGCTTGGTGCCGCTGCTTATAACAGAGCCGAAGAAAGAAGAGTTGAAATATTAAAGGCCAATGGATTTAATGCGATCCGTTGTTCGCATAATCCGCCTTCAGAAGCATTTCTTGACGCCTGCGACAAGTTAGGTATGCTGGTAATTGACGAGTCTTTTGATATGTGGCAGATATCGAAACGGCCTGAAGATTACAGTAACTATTTTAACGATTGGTGGCAGAAAGATATTGAGGCAATGGTTTTACGGGATCGAAACCATCCATCAATAATCATGTGGAGCATTGGAAACGAAATTCCTGAGCGGGGAAAGCCACAAGGTGTTAAAACGGCAAAAAAGCTTTCCGACTTTATAAAAACAATGGATTCAACCCGACCGGTAACCGCTGCTGTTAATGGACTGAACCCTAACAAGGACCCATACTTTGCACAACTGGATGTTGCAGGTTACAACTATTCTCATGGAGGAGACCACGGGATGAAAGATATTTTTTACTTTGATCATAACAGGGTGCCGGAGCGAATTATGTATTGCGCAGAATCTTATCCACTGGAAGCTTTTGGTGCGTGGCAGGATGTTTTAACTCATTCGTATGTAATTGGCGATTTTGTGTGGACTGCTTTTGATTATCTTGGCGAGGCAAGTATTGGTTGGCGTGGATATCCGCATGATGAAAACTTTTATCCCTGGAACCACGCTTTTTGTGGTGATATTGATATTTGTGGTTTTAAGCGCCCTCAGTCTTATTATCGCAATATTTTATGGAACTCGGAAGAACAGCTTTCTCTGTTCGTTTATCCTCCAAAACCTTCATTCCCTTTAAAAGAAAATCGTGCAGACTGGAGTAAATGGCATTGGCACGACTGGGTTGCCAATTGGAACTGGGCGGGTTACGAGAATCAGAAAATTTATGCAGTGGTTTGTTCCGGTTACGAAAGTGTTGAACTGTTTTTAAATGGAGAGTCGCTTGGAGCCAAATCAATTCATAAAGAAAATTATTTTGTAGAAACCTGGCCGGTAAATTATCAATCTGGTGAGTTAAAAGCTGTGGCATATAATTCAGATACTGTTGTTGCCACCGCCGTTTTAAAAACAGCTCAGGTTCCATCAAAAATCGAATTAAAGGCAGACCGTACTGAATTAAATGCCAACGGACAGGACTTGAGTTTTATTACCGTAGAATTAAAAGATAAAGATGGTGTTGTTCATCCTTCCGCTGAAAATTTAGTCCAGTTTGAAATTAATGGCCCCGGTAAAATTGTTGCTGTGGCAAGTTCAAACCCAATGAGTGTGGCAAGTTTTCAAAAACCACAAAGGAAAGCCTATAAAGGGAGGTGCATGGTAATTGTGAAAACGGAAAGAAAAGCCGGGGAGATAACCCTTGTCGCGCGATCGGAAGGATTAACAGAATCGGTTGTGAAACTAACTTCTGAAAAGCGTTCACAAACGAATTAAGGTTTTGCGCTCATTGTTTGAGAGAAGGTCTTTTTATTTAAAACAAAATACAAAGTAGCAAAAATGTTTATGTAAATAGTTTACCGGTTTTAAGTTGAAAGCTCACTTGATAAACGAAGGTGGGCTTTTTTGTTTTATTTGTGGCTTGAAAGTCTGTTTTTTCGCAATTGATACTCTTTAATTCGCCTTTTAGCAAAAAATATTGAACCGGCACATTCTTTTCCATTAGTTTTGCGTTTTCTTTTTAGTACTCATAACTCGATGTAAGCCATGAAAAAACTGTATGACGAATTGTTAGATGCCTATTCCGACCAAAACCTGAACCGCATTACCGGTAAACTTATCGAACTGTACCAAAACAAAAACCACAGCACTATCCGTAATCTTGCCAATCGGATTTCGAAATATGTAGTTATCGATGAAGAAAATGATGCCCGGTGTTTTTCCCGGCTGATTATGCTTTATCACCCCGACCGCGGAGCTTTTTTCAAAAACAATATTGCAGCCCTCTATTTTGCCAAAAACCTGGAAGGCCTCGAAAAGTATAAACATATTCTTTTAATGGACGATATCGATGCTGTAAAGGTGGTGGTAATAGATGACGACATCGATTACTGTCCGGAGTATGTGTGGGATGATTTGCCGGAGGAAGAAAGCGACTATTTCGATTCGGATGAAAACCAATATGACGATTATTTTGAACCCGGCGAAGTTGAAAAATCATTTTATAATGCGGTGAAACTGCGCGAATACGGGCGCTTAACCATCGAATTTCCTACCTGGTATCTCGAAGATTTCGAGGAATATGAAATGACTCAGCAAGGGCTCGATTCCCTGGATGGAATTGAATACTGCAAACAACTGGTTACGCTCGATGTTTCCGACAACCGGATTTCGGATATTTCAAACCTTTGGAATTTACAGCACCTGGAAGAACTGTACCTGGCTAACAATGAAATTGGCCTTATCGATACTTTGGGCAACCTGTTAAAGCTTCGTGTTCTCGATTTATCGGGTAACCAGATTAACGATATTTCCCCGCTGTTTGAACTCGAAAACCTGGAATACCTCAATCTTGTCGGCAATAAAGTACCCAAATCACAAATCGAAACGCTAAGGAACAAGAATGTTATTGTAATGATTTAACAGGTAAACTTGTTGCCGGTGTTCCGCATTAACAGGCCTTTCGGCTTCGCTGCAAACGGTTATTTCAAAACCACGTGTGATCTTGTCGAAAACCACGTTAGGTTTTACTTAAAACCACGTGTGATCTTCAGCAAAACCACGTGTGGTTTTTATCCAAACCACGTGTGATTTTAACTTTTGCCGGTTTTCACTTGTTTTTATGCCACAGGTAAAACGCTTCAAACAATAAATAACTATATTTAAAACCGCTGAACCCGATGGAACAGAAACAAATGCACAAATGGTTACAAATAACAAATTCAGTACAAAAAACAAAAAGTGGGTTTGCCATCCCGGTTAAGGGTATAACCTAACATTGTGCGTTCCACATGCGTTGGCACCCGACAAAAACACGATGACAGAAAACAGATAAATTCAAATAAAAACACATAGAGATGACGATTACAAAAGAGGCTGAACTGATAGGAATGAAAAGAATTAGCGAAATTGTTGGAACTACCCTGAAACAAATGAGAGAATATGCCAGAGTAGGTATGTCAACGAAAGAATTAGATGAATTTGGAGGTCATATTCTAAAAAGCTATGGAGCCGGTTCAGCGCCTTACAAAACCTATGGGTTCCCCGGTTATACTTGCATTAGTATAAATAAAGAAGCAGCTCATGGAATACCCTCTGAGAAAAAGATATTAAAAGAGGGCGATTTGATTAATATTGATGTTTCAGCAGAATTGGATGGCTTTTGGTCAGACAATGGAGGTTCTTTTATACTGGGGAAAGACCTGTACAATTATCAACCGCTTGTTGATGCGTCAAAACAAATTCTGCATAAAGCTATTCATTGCATCAAAGGAGGTGTAAAGATTTCCGAAATTGGATATCTGATAGAAACTGAAGCAAAAAAATCAGGATTTAAGGTCATTAAAAATTTAGCTGGCCATGGCGTAGGCAGAAGCTTACATGAAGAACCTGAAAATATTTTGAATTACCGGGTAATTACCAATCGCGAAAGGTTTAAGAAAAACACGACAGTAGCTATCGAAACTTTTATTTCAACCCAATCGACTTTCGCAGTTGAATTAAACGATGGTTGGACACTTGTTGGAAACAAAGGAGGGTATGTGGCGCAACATGAACAAACCATACTTATAACCGATAGCCATCCTGTTATTCTGACAGCTTCCAACGAAATCTGGAATTAGAAAAAAAGCCCGTACCGCTACCATTTTTTTTAGTAATGGCAGGTGAAAGCGATAAAATTTCATAACGTTTATCCGTTTCATCTGATTTCATTTTTTATGTCAACATTAAATCCATTCCCGGTTCCATTCAACCTTAACGTAAAACAGCTAATTTTATATGGGTAAGCAAAAGCTGAATTTTGTGAGATAAATAAACAGAAACGTAATTTTTAAACTAAAAGCGATGGCAACAATACTAAGGAAGGAAGAGCGCGAATTCAAAGCGAACCCCAACAAAATAGACAATTACAGGTTGTTTTCGGATGTTTCTAAAATGAAGAAAGGAATTCAGGCCGAGAATCTGGTTTTCGATATGAGACAATTAAATCCCGGGCAGTTTTCGGCGCCATATCATTTTCACCGGTACGCTGAAGAACTGTTTATGCTCGTTGCCGGTTCAATGACCTTAAGGACCCCGGCCGGTTTCGAAATTGTAAATGCAGGCGACCTTATATTTTTTGAAAAAGGGGAAACCGGGGCCCATCAGTTTTTTAATCATACCGAAGAACCTTGCATTTATCTCGACGTGCGTACATTTATTGGTTACGATGTTTGTGAGTATCCCGATTCGGATAAAGTTTTGCTGGCGCCATCGTTCGAAATTTTTGGAAAAGACACCACACTCAACTATTTTGAAGGAGAGGAAAACATTCTTGAAAAATGGAATTTGTTGCAAAACAAGAAAGAGTGAAATGGCTTTTCAGGAGTTACTCCTGAATGCTGAATTTGGCTATAGCAAAAAAAATATCCGATAGAACGAGCTCAAATTTGATTTTTTTAACCCTGTTTCAAAACATCTTTTATAGCTTTGAATAAAAAATAATTCACCACAAAATGAATAAAATACTTGCAACTTTATTGGTGGCATTCTTGTTCTTCGGATGCGCATCAAAGTCAAACAAAACAGAAAATATGCAGGCAGAAAATACGATTCAGCAAAAGGCAGATGAATTTGTACCTTTCAAGTTAACTACCGATTTAAGTGTTTTAACCGAAAAAGAAAAGCAGATGCTTCCGTTATTATTTGAAGCGGCTCAACTGATGGACGATATATTTTGGATGGAAGCTTACGGAAATAAGGAAGAATTGCTCGGAAATGCCTGGGATGATGCTACGAAGAAATTTATTAAGATTAACTACGGGCCATGGGAAAGGTTAAACGATAATAAACCTTTTTTGGACGGATTTGGATCAAAACCAGCGGGTGCAAATTTTTATCCGGCAGATATAACGAAAAAGGAGTTTGAAGAATGGAATAATGATACTAAAACCAGTTTATATACGGTTGTTAAAAGAGACGAAGATGGCCGGTTGAAATCAATTCCGTATCACGTCGCTTTTGAAAGCCAGGTAAAACGTGCTGCAGAACTTTTACAAAATGCTGCAGAACTGGCCGAAGATCCCGGTTTGAAAAATTACCTTGAAAAACGAGCTCAGGCGCTGTTAACCGATGAATATTTCGAAAGTGATGTTGCCTGGATGGAAATGAAAAACAACACCATCGATTTTGTAATTGGCCCCATTGAAAGTTATGAAGATCAGTTATACGGTTACAAGGCATCGCATGAAGCATATATTCTGGTAAAAGATAAAAACTGGAGCGATAAGCTGGTGAAATATGCAGCATTGTTACCCGATTTGCAGAAAGCGCTTCCCTGCGAACAAAAATACAAAAACGAAACGCCCGGATCAGATTCCGATTTGAACGCTTATGATGTAATCTATTATGCCGGAGATTGCAATGCCGGAAGCAAAACCATTGCCATAAATCTTCCTAATGATGAAGTGGTCAGGGAGACCAAAGGAAGCCGGAAACTTCAGTTAAAGAATTCGATGCAGGCCAAGTTCGATAAAATACTGGTGCCGATTTCCGATTTGTTAATCGCGGAAGATCAACGGCAACATGTAAAGTTTGATGCCTTTTTTGAAAACACCATGTTTCATGAAGTTGCGCACGGATTAGGTCTTGGCAGTACTGTAGATAAAACCTCAACAGTTCGCGAGGCATTGAAAGATGTTTATACGTCGATGGAAGAAGGAAAAGCTGATATTCTTGGCTTGTGGGCTGTTTATCAGCTAAACCAAATGGGAGAGCTTGGCGAGAAAGACATGATGGATAACTTTGTTACATTTATGGCAGGTATTTTCCGTTCAGTCAGGTTTGGCGCAGCAAGCGCTCACGGAAAAGCGAATATGATCCGATTTTATTATTTCCAGGAAAAGGGAGCTTTTGAACGCGACGAGGCCACTGGTACTTATCGTGTGAATTATGAAAAAATGAAAGATGCCATGTTTTCACTTTCTGCTGATATTTTAAAAATTCAGGGGGATGGTGATTATGAAGCCGCGAAAAAGATAATTGAGGATTCGGGTTTCATTCGCGAAGAATTGCAACATGACCTGGACAGAATCGGAAAAGCCGGAATCCCGCGTGACATTGTCTTTGAACAGGGGCCGGAAGTATTGGGATTATGATTTGTACTTTTCAGGTGGAGTAATCCAATTTCAATAAATAACTTCATATTTCCCTTTTTTAAGAAATATACATTTCAAGACTAAAAAAGGGGATTATTATGCAATATTTAATATATTGCAAACTACCTTTTTTACTTTTTTTTGGTAAAGAAGAAGTAATTGTAGCTCGTATATCAGGTTTAAAAAGCCGTTTGGTGAAATTGTGCGTTAAACTTTTACAATCAAAAAAATATTTTACCCAAATGAAATTATGTGAAGTTAGAAAGACTAAGAAATCAAACTCAACTGCAAGGTAACTGTATTTATGAGTTAAAATGAAGTGATATGATTTTTTAATGGGAACCAGGCATATATAATTTCCAAAATGTACTTCTATGTTAACTAATGAAAACAAATATGAAGCGATCCAAACCATTTCGCAGCTAAAAAACTGTTTTGAAAATACGCATGTAATTGGCGTTATTGGCCATCGGGATTTGTTGAACGAAGACTGCCGATATCTGGACGATGGTTCAATAGATAGATCGTCGAAATTATCTAAAGCAGTAAAGGATAAATTGTCCAATATTTTGGATGATAAAAATAACTGTGTTCTTTTAAGCCCATTGGCTAAAGGAGCCGATCTTTTGGTTGCGCAAGCTGCTCTGGATTTAGAAATTCAAGTTGTAGGAATTCCTCCAAAACAGTTAAGTGACCTAAAAGAATACTTTTCTTCGGAAGATACTGAAAGCACACAAAAATGGCTTGATTATCTGGAGTATAATTTTTCAAACTGTGAATCTTTATCAAAACAATTGAATATCGATACCTTAAAAAAATCGGATGAAGATTTATATGATCTGGGCAGTCGTTTTTTACTTATCAACTGTGATTCATTAATTTTCTTATGGGATGGCGTATTTACAGGAAGTAAAGGAGGAACATCGGTAAGTTATCACCAGGCATTAAATGGCTTTACCTATGATGATAATCTACAAAAAAGACACAGATTTAATAAAAAAAACAAGCACATTAATACCCATCATTTAAGTGTACCGCGGACTTCAAATCCTTTTCCGGCAGGAAAACGTTATCAAAATGAAAAAAACAAAGAAGTTAATCTCGCTGACTACACAAAAGTTTATCCCTATCTGTGGCACGAACAGAAAGTTCTTCATCCAATAAAAAAATACAGGAATAAAAATAAAAAGAATTTATTTTCGAATTTTATACGAAACCGTTTTTTCTGGCTTTACGGTGTGCCTGTTTTTCTTGTTCTACTGATGTTTTTTTTGGGATTTTGGAGTACATGGATTTGCCATAATGGTTTTAGTAAAGGTATATGGGGATTTCTGGAATTAGTAACATTGCCCAATAGCGATTTTAATGGCGTTCATGACTTTGCTGATTCAATGTTAACACTAAAAAGCCTTACGTTGATTACCAGTGTCTTTATCATTCCTTATACCATAATAATTGCCATTTTTTATGCTATCTCGAATGACCGGCGAATATTGGCTACTAGGTTTCCTTTCTCAAAAAAGGTCCTGATTTTGGGATTAGGCTGGAAAGGAACTGAACTGGCTATGAATTTGAATGAGAAAAGTAGATTTCGCAAAATAGTTGTAATTGAGAAAGATCCTGAAAATGCAAATATTAAAACATGTTTACGGGCTGGAATACGGGTAATTCATGGAAATTTCAATGATGAGAATATTTTAAAAAAGATAAACTGGAAGCAGTTTAATGATATCTATGTGTTGGCTAAGGATGACGAAACCAATATAAGAACAGTGCAATTGATTGATACAATGAGTAATTCATTAAATATTAAGTATGAAACTTACCCACTCAATATTTATGTGCATTTAGATGATTTCAGAAATAAATTTTTTATAAATAAGGCTTTACAAAACAATAAAAAGTTAAAACTAAACAGTTTTAATGTTTACGAAAATTCGATACGAAGAATTCTGTTAAATCACCCGTTGGACCGCTTCTATTTTAATGAAATCAGGAAAAATGAAAAAATCGGTTTTCCTGATTCAGTTAAAGTCGTTATTCTGGGTTTTAATGAAGCGGCACAAGCACTCTTTCGTTATTGTTTTACGCATTGTATTTATCCTATTAATATAAAAGTGTGTATTGATGTTTATCTTGATAAAGAAGAAGATATCAATACAATCAGAAAAGACATTCCTTATGTATTTGAAGAAAAGAGAAATGCTTTTCAAGGGGGGGCTTTCCCGGAAACTACGTTTAGGGTAAATGGAGATGTTTCGTCAATCGGGCATTATACGTATAAAAATTTTATTGTAAAGATAAATCACTTGCCTCAGTCCGAGTATAGCGTTTTAAATGAGCCCGATTATCTCACAAGTTTGAAAACCAGTGAAATTGCCTCCATTTTTACCTGTATCGACGATGGCTTAAAATCATCAGCCTACTTATCGGCAATTTTACCACTACTGGAAGTAAAAAAGGCAGAGCTAAAAGCCGATTTACAGGCATTCTGCTATTTCAACTTTCCGGAGGAAAAAGAAAATACCTTTATTGAAGAAAGCATCAACAACATAGCCAAACATATTCCGGTGTTCTTCTTTGGCAATTTTACCGAAGAACTTACAGAGCTTACAATTAAAGAACAGCAACTTGATTTGTTGGCAAAACTAATAAATGCTTTTTATGAGACTGCGCCTGATAATGAACAAATAGGTAAAAGCCGTGGCACGGAGGAGTTGAACGTTATTAAGGATAAAATTATTTTAAAAATACCTTCCTGGAACTTAATAGATGAACTAAAAAGAGAGTCAAATCGACTGGCAGCTGATCATATGTATCTTAAACTCCGCTGTGCTCTAGATCAAGATAAGCTTGATGTCGCAGACTATTATGCAAAAATTAAGGAAACACTTGATGATTTTCAGAATCATACAGGGGAACGTTATGAGTTAAGTGAAATGGAACACCGCCGGTGGTGCGCCGAAAGATTGTTTTATGGTTGGAAACCTGCTACAAAAGAACATTTAAATAAAAAGAATTGGGATGATAACAAAATAAAATATTATGAGCCCCAAAAGCTACACAAAGACTTAATTCCTTTTACAGAACTTGAACTGGGAGAATTGAAAAAGGATATTATAATTGCCGAGAATATTGATTTGATGTTTGAGCTTCTTCGTGAAAAATTAATCTAAAACGAGTAAAAAATCTTGATATGAACGAGTTAAAAAAGCGTTGTTTTGTTATTGGTCCAATGACTGATATGGACAGATTGGATAAACTCGCCTATGAGGTAATAAAACCAATTGTTGAACCATACGGCTTCGATGTTATAACGCCGTTGGAAGGGGTTGATGGACATATTATGCACCATGTACTTTTGGAATTGGAACGAGCGGATCTTCTAATTGCAGATCTGTCAGGGAACAATCCAAATGTAATGTATGAATTGGGTATATATCATTCGTTTGGTAAAGCATATTTAGCGTTAAAAGATGATAATCTGACTTCTGACAAAGAAAAGACTCCTTTCGATATTCAATCATATCGTTTTCAGAATATTAATCTTAATGATGTTTCCAATTCCATAACGATTTTAAAACCGAAGATTTTGAATTTGGTTAAACGCATTGACTTCGAAGATTACTTCAATAATCCTGTAACCGATTTCTATCAATCACCTGTGACCGAAATTCCTACTGCAGTGGGATTAGCAAAAAATTATGAAAAAAACTTTCTTAATCAAATCATTCCTTTGGTTTTTAAAAAGAATGAAAGAGATGAGAATTTTATGGTAGAAATTAAGGAGGATGTGGAAGAACAAAAAATAGGAAGAGTCTTATCGGATAAAGAACGGAATATTTTGAAAGTAAGAATACTAATTCCCTCTGAACTTGAATATGCGACCCACGAGAATATTACGCACTTTAAGGAAGATGGAGTAATTAAATCAAATAACTGGGTAATTAATCGCAAAACCAGGCCTTTTGGAATTTCTATGATCTTTGAAGATGATTATTGTCCTGTAATTATAGATATTCCTTCAGTTTTGTCAACATTAGAAGAATCGATTAAAAATCGTCGGAACATAAGGGAATTGCAGCAAATATCTAAAAGAGATTGGGAAGAATTAAAGAAAAAGGAATTGGAACGATTTGCTGGTAAGTGTTTAAGATATAAGGAAAATTTAGCGATTAGATATAAAAATAGAGTGGAGATAATCACGAATTGGGATCCCTATAAAGTTAGCAAATGAGATTATTGAGCACAACTGTCATTTTACTTTTCTGTGTAATGTTCTTTGCGTGCAGCAATAAAGAACAAGAGAAGATCCGCATTGTTTTACCCGAGCAGGATTCAGTTAATAAAGAGCAAAAGGAAATCGATGAGATTTATTCTTTGCTAATTTGCTCCATTGTTTATGATGATTGGCAGGGAGCTGATAGGCCACGGGATAAACGTAGAGGTTATAATATTGGCAGCCTTATTGTTAACGAAAACAACGAACCGGTTTACAGTAGTTTAAACTCAATTAACAGCACAAATAATACTACACAACATGGCGAAGTGAGAGCAATAACAGGTTATTTGAACGACAGTAGCATGTATAATTTAAAAGGGCACACCATTTATACTACTCTTGAACCCTGTGTAATGTGTGCCGGTTTGATTATTATGAGCTCAACACAAAGAGTGGTGTATATGCAAAACGATATTGATTATAGTAAAGCTTTTGAGCGATTGGCGATAGACACAAAAGAATGTGGGGATATCCACCATATTCCAGGGCATTAACTCCGGTAGCGTTGCACACCGAAATTGCTGATAAGTTAAATGCAGCCTATCTCCATTTCTACCAAAGCGAAAAAGAGAATATGATTGCCCGTTTTCTTTCTACGGATGAAGCAAAACAAATATTTAAAGAAGCCAAAGACAAATTTCTAAGCTATCAACCTAAGTTAGGTTCCAATAAACAGGTTTATAAAAGTGCGCGGCATTTTATGCGGAGTATGTAAAAGACAATTAACAGGGTTATACTTTTGCAAATAGAAATTAATCTTCAAAAAAATGAAATGATATCCCAGCAAAAAACGGAAGCCAATACCTGGCGTACTTTTTCCATATTTATCTCCAGCACTTTTGCTGGCTGATATGCAGGCGGAGCGTGACTATTTGAAAAACTTTGTTTTCCCAAGGATGGAAGAAAACTGAAAAGGATATTGTGACTACCGAGAACATTGATTTGATGTCTGAATTGTTAAAAAATAGATTATGTTAAAAAATAGAAAATGTAAAAATATTTGTTGCCTCTGCCAATGATTTGGCTAAGCGATGTCAAGTTATTTGAGGGATTTATATCGAAAAGAATAAGTGGAGAGAGCGGGGAGTAGATATCGAAGTAAGGTCATGAGATTTTCCCGAAGCTTTTGAAATTGAGGAAAACAAAAAATTTATAATGAGTACATTGAAGGCCAGGAGCTAGCCTTTGTTTTTTACTATTCCAGAATAGGTGAGTTCACAGAAAAGGAATTTGAAGTAGCTTATCAGAAATTTAAGAAAATGAATTTTTGGAACAAAAAGGCAACACCGAAGATTTTAGTTTGTTTTAAAAAGACACAAAAAGGCTTTCATCCTAACATAGAGAAATATAGGTCTAAATTCGAAAAATTAGATTATTACTCGGAATACGAAAATATTGAGCAGCTCGAAAAATATATAGTAAATAAACAACTCAATGCTCTTGTCGACAATAAAAATTGTTAAATTGATCCAATATCATGGAGACTTAAACTTAGGTTCCTTCTTTTAAAGGAATAATTCCTGTAGTATCTATATTTTCTATTGCATTCTTAGCTTTTCATTATCATCAACTTCGAAAACCATTTGATTTAACTGTTATAATCAAAGAAAAACAGTTATTTCCGGTTTGCCATTTGAGGAAGGAATAATACCACTAACCTATGGCGAAAAGAAAGAGGTAAAGCAAATAAAAGATGAAGCCTACTTTAAAGAATTGCCCCTTCAGGGGGGTGAGACGGCCAATTTACTTTTTGAATCAAAGGGCTATATACCTATAGATACAATGATAAGGCTGAAAGATGATGGATAGTATTAAATATTAAACGGGACAATAGCTTAGAGAAATCTTCGGAATGGTAAAAGACGAAAATAACCTTCCTGTTCCTGGGATGTTGAAGTTTCTGTTCGAGATATTAAAGTAAAACTGACAATTTGGGAAAATTCAGGATAGATATCCCGTTTGAAAAACAAGATACTGAGCAAAGAATGCTAGCCAAAGATGGATATAAGCTTTGGGACTACACGTTCCCCAATTATAGCAGATCAAGAAATCAAAATTATTTTAATTAAATAAGATTTGTAAGATGAACGTCAATTTCAAAACTTCATTTCTGTACTTTATTTTCCTGTTTTTTGCAACGAATGATTCATATTCTCAGCTTGTCCAGCACGGATTTGTTAAAGAGCAGAATAGCGGAAAACAAACCTTTGTCGGGAGTGCAGCTAATATTTGAGGATGCGCCACCGACGGACTCAGATGGAAACGGAAAGTTTTCTATTTATTTCTCGAAGAAAAGATTTGGGAGCCAATAATCTTTTCGCTAGAGTTATTGGGAACCGGATATGAAATTGTCAATCAAAGAGAATTAGATGCTGCGGTATTAAGTAAGACAAATTTGAGAATAATACTGTGCAAAGAAGGTGTATTAGAGTTAGCCAGGGCTGAATACTATAGTCTTTCTATTGCAATTGCAAATAGAAATTATAAAAATGAAATCTTAAATCTGAAGAAACTACTGCAAAGTAAAGACATTAAAGAAAAGGAATATAATGAAAGACTTGAACAACTTGCAGAAAAATAAATTAATTAAGTCTCATACAGATACTTTCGGAGAAATTTGCGAGGATTGATTTTGATGATGTAACAGAAGAATACAATCGTGCATTTGAGTTGTTTAAAATAGGTGAGATTAACTATGCAATTGAAGTACTTGAGAAAACTGATATAATAAATCGAATTGATAAGAGATTGACGGAAAGAGAAAAAAATAAAAAACAAAAGAAGATTTAAGTATTCTAGAGGAAAAAAATGACCAAGGAATAAAAAAGGGATATTAGAGCATTAGAACTTGCTGCTGACTTATATTATTTACAGTTTAATCCTGATAAAGTAGAAGAAATGTATCTAAAGCTCTGGCAGCTTGAGATTACGAATACTGAAAATGGCATGAGATACGCAGATTTTCTTAGAATTAGGAGGTAAAGGAGAAGCCGCAATTGAATGTTATAATAAATTATTAAATATCTCAGAGTCAAAGAATTATATAGCAATGAGTTATAACCGCTTAAGTGTTATAAATATTGAAAAGGAGATTATGATACTGCTTTGAAATATTTTAAGAAGAATTATGCAGTTTATCATGATTTGATTTCTAAAAGAATAGCACTCTTTTGGATGAGCAGAATTATGTAACCTCATTGCAATGGCTGGGAAATGTTTACCGAATTAGGAAAATTATAAAGAAGCTTTGAAAGCCTATACTTCGGGTTATAAAAGAATAAAAAGTTTGTACGAAAAATATCCTAATGACTGGGAGGTTATGGTTTGTTAGCAATAGCATACGAAAAACTTGGCCAGATAAATGGGATTCTCGAAATCTGAAGAGCAAATTAATTTTCATTTATTAGAATATAATTTATTTAATGAGTTACATTCGCAAAATCCAGAACAAATTGAATTTACTCATGGGTTAGCTGTTTCGTCTCAATTAATTGGGATTTATTATTTGCAGAATCAAATCAATCAAAGAAGCACATGAATATTTTTTGAAGAGCTATGAATTTTCGGAAATAGCAGTAGATATGATCCAATGAATTTGGAATACTAATCCAGTTTTGCAATTTCCAGCAGGACTTAGCAACAACAACTCAATGTTTAGGTGATTTGGAAAAGCAGAATTCTATCTTGAGAATTATAGAAACAAAATGATAGGGAATTACCACAAACTCAACCCACAAGTATTGCATATGAGAGAGGAATGGGAACATCCCATCTTTTATTAGGGAAAATATGAGAATGGCGGAAAAATGTTGAGGCATTAGATATGTATGCTCATTACTTGAATATTTTAAATTCTTTGTTAAAAAAGCAACCTTAAGAATATTGATCATCTGGATGGTCTTGCTTTGCGTTATTTCAAGTTAGGTTCAATGAATTATAAGCTTGGAAACATGAAAGATGCGATAAATTATTTAAATAAATCAAGTAAAGGTTACGAGCAGTTGTTCAAACTAACCAATAATGAAGAATATAAAGAAAATGCGATATTGTATGAAAAATATGTTGATAGGTTAAAGAAAATTTAAAATAGAACGGATAACATTAGTATTAAGCAAAAATATGTTCAAACCACCTGAATCCCATAAAATCTAAAGACAACCAATTCTTTAAAGATGTAGTTGCGTCATGTATTGTAAAACCGATGCTGAATTGCTGAAGTACACTGAATGCAAACCTTCTTATCTGGATGCATTGCTGATACGCTGCAAAATAAAGGAGGCGAAAGACAACGAAAGTATCTTTATGGATTATATCATAAAGACGATTTTCATACTGGATTTAAAAATGTATATGAGCGATTTATGGTTTTAACGATAAAAATGGCATTTACCTGACTGAAAAAACAGTTGTTGATTATGTGTTTTTTTTCTTCTCGTTTGTGCGGGCAGCAGCCACGGTTTTTTTCTCGAACCTGTTTTTCATTCGCCTGATCTTAAATATTGATTTTGCAAAAAAGAATGTAAAGATATCAAGAAGAAAGATTCCAAAACTGAACCAAGGGCAATCAGCTACACGAATATTCCTGAAGAAAAAGAAAGGAAGAAATTCAAAAATTTATAAAGGCACCGCTTTGCACGGGAGCAAACTGAATCCGGCGATTTTAAAGTTAGTTTTAATATTTTATTTAAAGATTCGTTATTTGGTGCAGTTGCAAATGTTCGTAAAAATGGTTTAATAGAGCTGTCGGATGAAGAACTCCTGATGGCAGATATCCCACTTGTTAAATTACAATCTGAGTTTTTTTCAATTCCAGGGAAAATTGAGGAGCCTAAACGGGAAGCGCTGCTTGAAGATCTCATCGCAAAGGAACGCCCCAAAATGGCCCGGCAAAGTTATAATGTAATGCAGGTAATTGCCGAAGTGTTGCTGGAAGAAGCAATATTGCGAAGAAGCGAAGATGCCTTTTTAAGCTTTTCTTTAAAGCCCAAGGAAAAGCAGCACAAAGTTCAGTTATTTATCGAAATGGTACTCAAAACCCGGCCGGTGGTTGTGTTTGAGTCAAAAATTCCTTTTCTGGAGGAAGTTATTGCCGACATTGTTTTAAAAAGCAAAGAATCAGTATTATACAAGCAGCTCCCCAAATTGAGGGAAACGGCAAGTACAAAACTGGAGGTACCATCGTTAAGCGACAACATGTTAATGGTTTTGCCCATGCATTCTTTTAGCGGTATTGCCAACGAGAATTTGGTAACCCACGAAATAACCATGACCAAAGCTTCGGTTTTCATCGGGTGCAGCTCGTTTAACAGTTTGTCGGAGACGATAAAGTCATTAACTGATGTTGTACTCACTTTGCCCGATATAACGTCAGGTACATTACAGAAAATTTTAACAAAATTATATGGCAATGAGCCTATTCCTGAAATTGGAAATGCCGGATGGATAAGTACATTGGTCCCCAATGATGTTGTTCAGGCATATGCTTTAAACCTGAACATTTCTGATACTTTGGCTTACCTTGAAATGCGGCTGGGCGAGCGTTTGAAATCAGTAAATCCGTCTTTATCCCCGTCATTAAACGATTTGCACGGACTTGGTGAAGCAAAAACAATTGTAAAAGATATTATTGAAGAAATCAACCTTGCCTTGGAGGGTAAAATTGACTGGGATCAGGTTGATAAAGGATTGTTGCTTGCAGGTCCTCCCGGAACAGGAAAAACAACCCTGGCAAAAGCAATCGCGAAGGAATGTAGCGTGAAATTTATTAATATTAACGCTTCCAAATGGCAATCTACTGAACATTTGGGATACCACATTGAATCTATTTTGAATGATTTCGCATTCGCAAAACGCAGCGCACCATGTATTTTGTTTATCGATGAAATTGATTCAATCGGAGCCAGGACGAATGACGACAAGAATGGCTACTATGTAAATGCCGTGGTAAACACTGTTCTTCAGGAAATACAGGGATTTGCTGAAAAAGAAAACGTTATAATTATTGGTGCAACTAACCGGGAAGAATTGGTTGAGCCTGCTTTAAAACGGGCAGGGCGACTGGAACGAGTGGTTCATGTTCCATATCCCAATGTTGATGCGTTAGAGAAAATTTACGACTATTATCTGAAACTTCATTCCGAAATGAACTCTTCCAATATAAATACGAAACAACTGGGCGGTTTGTCATTTGGGCTAACGGGTGCCGATGTGGAACAAATTGTACGGGGTGGACTGAGGCGTGCGAGGAAAGAAGGAACAATTCTCTGTCAGCAGCATATTGTTGATGAAATCACAGGAAAGCCCAGAAGTAATGAAGATTCGAGAAGAATAGGCAAAGAAGAAATGGAACGTGTATCAATTCATGAAGCAGGCCATGCCCTTATGCGTTATTTATATCGCGATTTAGAGCCTGTAACTTATATATCAATTATTCCAAGAAGTAACGGAAGCCTGGGGTTTGTGGCGCATTTGCCTTCACTAAAATCACTTTATAGTCGAAAAGAATTGTTGCAAATAATTGAAATAATGCTTGCAGGGAGAGCTGCGGAGGAATTGGTTTATGGAAAGGAGAATATTAGTAATGGTGCTGGAGGTGATGAAAAAAGTGATTTGGCCCAGGCTACTCAATTAGCAGAACGTATGATTTACTTGTTGGGAATGGGGAAAAATTTTGATTTATTTTATGGAAAAGATAATGTTGTGAATAATGAGGAAGCCAAAAGCTTATTAAAATATTGTTACAATACTGCTTTGGAAACTGTAAAAAGGAATGAATCAAAATTAAAAGCTATTTCAGCGGTTTTGATGGAGAAACAGGAAATGGGTGGCGAAGAGTTGTATACATTGCTTAAATCGTAATTTTCTGTGCAGTAATACTGAACATGTTAATCCATTCTTACTATTTCAAAATAATTATTGAAATATTCTTGTACTAATTCAATATCAGGTAGTTTTGCTGAAAATTTGAATTATGAATGTGAAGCAGAGATGGAATTCAGTTCCTTTTCGGGCGGAAAAAACCCCGTTTTTTTATGGGTGGGTAATCGTTTTTGCAGCAACAATAGGGCTGCTGGTGAGCGCTCCCGGACAAACAATGGGAGTTTCAACGTTTACTGATTATCTGCTGGAGAACATTCATATCAACAGAAATCAAATCAGTCTTGCCTACATGATTGGAACAATCGGGAGTTCGCTGATTCTTACTTTTGCCGGTAAAATGTACGATAAATTTGGCGCTCGCTGGGTAGGAATGGTGATTTCGCTCATGCTTGCAATTGTATTGGTTTTATTAAGTCAGTCTGACAGAATTATCCTTTTTCTTTCGCCTAACATAGAAAGCAGCGCGCATTTAGGATTTGCCATTGCAGTATTGGTTCTTCTGTTTTTCGCGTTACGTTTCTCCGGGCAGGGAGTTTTAACCATGATTTCGCGAAATATGATGATGAAATGGTTTGTAGCCCGAAGAGGTTTGGTTAACGGAATTTCATCGATTTTTGTGGCATTAGGATTCTCGATTGCGCCGTTAACGTTTGACATGTTAATCGAGGGTACATCCTGGCGTAATGCATGGTTATTGATGGCATTGTTTATTGGCGTATTTTTTACATTGTTTGTATTTGTTTTTTTTCGTGATAATCCTGAAGACTTGGGGATGATTCCGGATGGGGAAGTTCATGGAAACAAAGAACACAATGTTGTTATTAAACCATTTAAACAGTTTACTCTGGCCGAAGCCAGAAAAACGCCCGGTTTCTGGCTGTTTTCGATTCCGCTGGCTTTATATGCACTTTATATTACCGGATTTACTTTTCATCTTGTATCACTTTTTGAGCATGCCGGGCTAACAAAGGAAAAAGCGCTGGCTATTTTTATTCCTTCGTCGGTAATTTCTGTTACCATTTCTTTAATTGGCGGTTATATTAGCGATAGAATTAAATTAAAATATTTGTTATACATCTGTTTAGGTGCGCAAATTTTAGCGCTTTTCAGCATGGGAAACCTGGAGCATGAGGTCTTTTATTATGGTTACATTGTTGGAAACGGGATTGTGGCAGGAATATACAATGTTTTAATGGCAGTAACCTGGCCACGCTTTTATGGTCGCCAAAACCTTGGGAGAATTACCGGTTTTGTAATGTCTATTATCGTGTTTGCAAGTGCGCTTGGGCCTGTTTTATTTAGTTTCTCCCTATCGCAGTTGGGAAGCTATAATTATTCAATTTTCGGGCTTGCAGGAATCGTTGCTATTTTTGCACTTTTCAGTAAAAAAGCGGATAACCCACAGGATAAACTGGAAACTTCTCAATAAATTTAGTTAGCTTTGATCTCTTAAATTTTCTAAACCAACAAAAAATGAAGACATCTTTAATTTCCTTTTTAGTGCTATCTGTTGTTTTGTTAATTGGATGCCAGCCTCAACCTAAAGTAGGTGAGTGGCAAGCCATGTTCGATGGTAAATCTTTAAACGGATGGAAAGCTACGAAAGAAAATCCGGAAAGCATTTCTGTTGAGGATGGCACAATAAAATGTGCAGGTGAGCGCAGTCATCTTTTTTACAAGGGAAATTTTAAGAATTTTGAGTTTGAAACCGAAGTAAAAACACTCGAACATTCTAATTCCGGGATCTTTATTTCTACAAAATATCAGGCTGAAGGATGGCCGGAAGCAGGTTATGAAATTCAGGTAAACAATTCCTACGTTGGTTCTCCAAAGTTTCCGGAACGCCGGAAAACAGGGAGTGTTTATAATGTTCGAAATATATACTTCCCGGTAGCAAAAGATAATGAGTGGTTTAAAATGCGAATTAAAGTAGTTGAGAATTTTGTAGAAGTTTTTGTAAACGATGTAAAAGTAAACGAATATACCGAGCCCGAAAATCCCTGGAGATGGGAAGGCGGCGAAAAAGTCAAACTGGGAGAGGGGACAATTGCGTTGCAGGCACATGACGGCGGCAGTACAACTTTTTACAGAAATCTCAGAATTAAGGCATTGCCGGATGGTGAAGTAAAAACAGTTGAAGACAAAGATTGGGATACGTTGGTTACCAAATTAATGAAACCAGGCTTTCCTTTGGTTGATTATCATGTTCATCTTAAAGGTGGTTTAACCATTGATGAAGTTGTTGCCAATTCACAAAAGCTGGGAATTAATTATGGCGTTGCACCGAATTGTGGATTGCATTTTCCGGTCACCAATGATTCTTCTTTATATGCTTATATTGCTGAAGTTGCAGGAAGCCCGACTTTTAAAGGTATGCAGGCTGAAGGTAGAGAGTGGATTACCCTTTTCTCCCCGGAAGCTATTGCTAAATTTGATTATGTATTTACCGATGCCATGACTTTTACCGATTACAAGGGAAGAAGAAACCGGATTTGGATTCCTGAAGAAGTGTGGGTGGACGATAAACAGCAGTTTATGGACCAAATGGTTGGGAAAATCGAAGCTATTTTCTCGCAGGAACCGGTTGATATTTATGTAAACCCAACGGTTCTTCCGGCACAAATTATGGATGAATACGATGATTTATGGACTACCGAACGAATGGAACGGGTAATAAAGGTTCTTGCCGATAACAATGTTGCGTTGGAAATTAATGCTCGATATAAAGTTCCGGGGGCTAAAATGATTAAAATGGCAAAAGCGGCAGGAGTGAAATTTTCCTTTGGTACCAATAATACTGGCCGCGATTTGGAGCACCTGGAATATTGTATTCAAATGATTGAGGAGTGTGAACTTACACCCGGTGATATGTTTGAAATTAAACCTGATAGTCTGAAACCTGTAATTGTAAAAGGACTTCCGGATAAGATTACCGGATAAAGTCAATACAAACTTTTAGATTTTATTCAATATCAAAAGAAATCGACTTGTGGTTTATGAGGTTGTATTATTTTCTTTTTGTTTACTGCATATTCAATTAAATCAACAATCTCATTATCATCGAACATAGCTCTGTTAACGCATATGTCAAACAGTTCCGATTTCACGTCATCGTTACTTATCATCTTTCTGAATGCCATTCTTTCATTTTCAATTTTGTTAATGAATTTAATGGCTTCCTCGCGGTTTAGATGATTGTTTTGCATGATATTGGTAAGACGGTATTCCATCGGGGCAACTAAACGAATATGAAGTGCATTTTTTATATCCTTTGCAATAATATGCCCGGCTCTTCCAACTATAATACAATAACCGTCAACTGCAAAACTATGAATAACATCATAAACAGTATGAACAATCTTGCGTTCGCTTTTATATTCCTTGTCGTTAAATGCTTTTAGAATTTCTTCAAATGTATATTTATCCGATTGTTTGAAGGTTTTTTTTAATTTCTCGGGTTCCATATTTAATTCCCTGGCGCTTTCGTAAAATACTTCTTTGCTTAAAACCCGCCATTCTGCATCTGACTTGTAAGTATTCAGACGCGCTGCAATAAGCCGGGCAAGTTTTAGTCCGTTACAACCAACTTCTCTCGAAATGGTAATAACGGGGCCTGCCACTAAAAGATTTTTTTTAACCTGCCTCTCTTCGCTGAGTCTCTTGTTTAAATAAATCAATAATGAATTGCCCATGATTATAGTTTTTTTTGAATTTACGTTAAATAGAATAGTTTGTTCTGTTTTAAAAGCTTTAATTATTCACTGGAAAACAACGATTCATTAGTATTATTTTGTTATTGACAGGAATACTGGCATTGCGTGATAAGAATCATCGGAATTGAAAACATTTCCGCTTATTTTTGAACGCTTGTTGTTTATACTTCCTTAAAACGAGGATTAATAATATATTAGCAGAATTGAATTTTATAATGGCTAAAAACTGGAAATTATGTTTGAAAAGAATATTTATGTCAACCGAAGGAAAGCATTAAAAAATAAGGGATTAAAAGGAATAGGGATTTTTCCGGGAAACATTGATTCTCCGATGAATTATACCGATAATACATTTCATTTTCGGCAGGATAGTTCTTTTCTTTACTTTTTTGGATTGGATTTTCAGGGATTAGCCGGGGTTGTTGATTTTGACAGTGGAGAAGAATTTATTTTCGGCGACGATGTTGATATTGCCGATATCATTTGGATGGGGCCACAGGTGGCGCTAAAAGAAAATGCATTGAAAGTAGGAATTGAAAAAACAGCTCCTTTTTCAAAATTGTTCGAATTTGTTTCCAACGCTAAGGAACAGAAAAGACAAATTCATTATTTGCCACCTTACCGGGGCGAAAACAAAATATTACTCGAAAAATTACTCGGAATTTCAGTATTTGAAACCAAAGAAAATGCTTCTCTTGAATTAATAAAAGCAGTAGTTTCTTTACGTTCAATTAAAGAATCCGTTGAAATTGAAGAGATAAAAAAAGCATGTGCAACCGGTTACCAAATGCACGTTACCGCTATGAAAATGGCAATACCAGGAACCTGGGAGCAAAAAATTGCAGGAACTATTGAAGGTGTTGCTTTGGCCGGGGGAGGAATGCCATCGTTCCCGATAATTCTTTCGCAAAACGGGGAAACTCTTCATAATCATGATCATTCAAAAATATTAAAGGAAGGAAAATTAATGTTGGTCGATGCCGGTGCGGAATCGCTCTTACATTACGCTTCCGATTTTACTAGAACTACACCGGTAGGTGGAAAATTCACACAAAAACAGCGGGAAATTTATGAAATAGTTTTAGCTGCTAATAATAAAGCTACTTCCTTAGTTAAACCCGGAGTTACCTATTTATCTGTTCATTTGGCGGTTGCCGAAGTTATTGCATCCGGTTTAAAAGAACTGGGGTTAATGAAAGGCGATGTAAAAGAGGCAGTGAAAAATGGTGCTCATGCATTGTTTCTCCCTCACGGTCTTGGTCACATGATGGGACTTGATGTTCATGACATGGAAGACCTTGGGCAAATTTATGTTGGTTACGACGATGAAATTCGTCCGGTTGACCAGTTTGGAACTACTTATTTGAGGTTGGGAAGACGATTGCAAACGGGGTTTGTAATAACCAATGAACCAGGTGTTTACTTTATTCCTGCATTAATTGATAAATGGCAGGGCGAAAAAATAAATACTGATTTCATCAACTTTGATAAGGTAAATGAGTATCGCGATTTTGGGGGAATCCGACTGGAAGACGATATTTTGGTTACTGAAAACGGTAGCGAAATTTTAGGCGAACGTGTGCCAATTCTTCCTGATGAGGTGGAAGAGCTCGTAGGTAGTAAGTAAAAGAATCACGTAATTTTTGCCCCTCAAAATGTAACTTGTTATGCATTTGATGCAATTATTTTGTGGTAGAAGTAATCCATTTCCTGTAAAATCTCGTCGCGGATAATTCTGCATTTTTGCTTCAATTCTTCCCGGTCTCTGAAATTTCGGTATGGATTGTGAAAACCCAGGTGCATTTTTCGTTTGAATTTCAAAGGAGGTACCTTTAATTTTTCAGTGGTTCCATCACCAACGGTAATTAAATAATCAAAATCAATATCTTGAAAATCAGAATAGTGTTGCGGCACTGTTGGTTTAAGTTCAATGCCAATTTCAGCAAGAACTTCAATTGCAACCGGACTAACATGATCAACCGGTTGAATTCCGGCAGAATAAATTTCAAGTTTTGAATCAAAATTTCGAAGAATTGCTTCCGCCATTTGACTTCTGCATGAATTCTGATTGCTAATAAAAAAGATTTTTACCCCATTAGTCTGTTTTTCGGTTTAGCAGTTAATATTCTGTTTTCAAACTTGATAAATGTAATGAAAACAAAAAGCATTTAAAAGAGTATTTGTTCTATTTTCTGTTGAATATGAGTGATTTACATGTGTTGTTCAACATGTGTGCATCGCCAATTTGATTTTTTAATTTTTTAATTTTTTCCCGGATTTTCAGGTTTAGAAGAATTAATCAAAACCCAAACTCTAAATTGTAAGATAATTACGTTCACAATATATTTCATAAAAACTTTGAGTATTAGGGTTGTAATGTATATTTTCGTAGATCTATTATTTACGCACACCATTAGGTAATGGTATAAAATTATAACTTGAAATGGAACCTAAAGATCTAAAGAACTCGGAAGAGTTAGAAAGCACTGCAAAATCTGATTTGAATAATTCGGATAAAAAAGACGATGCAAAAAAAGAGAATCCTGCTGATTTGAAAGACTTGGCAGCGGAAAAGGAAACTGTTGTTAGTAAACCTGAAACAAAGAAGAAGGAAAAAACAAAACCGGAAAAAGAGTTGGCTTCAGAAGAGGGAGAAAACGCAACTGAAACAAATTCTGTAGAGGAGACAAAAGAGCCCGAAACAGAACAAGAAGTTAATACAACTGAACCCGAGTTAAAGGAAGAGGTTGAGGAACCGGTTAAACAAGAGGAAGCAACGGAAAAAACAGAAGAGCCTGTTGCTAAGGATGAGGAGAAAAAAGCAGAAGAAGTTGAGGAACAGCAGGCTGAAATAGTTGAAAGCAGTGAGGAAAAAGCTTCAGATGAAGCGTCGGAGCAGGGAAAAACAGAAAGTGAAAATAACGTAGAAAGCTCTTTGCCCGAAACAAAGCCTGCTGAAAAAGTTAAAAAGAAAGAAGAAACAGATTATACTAAATACACTCAAATTGAACTGGTTAATGCACTGCGTGGTGTGCTTGATAATCCGGATGATTTCTATGATGTAAAAGCAGAGGTGGACATAATAAAATCTACTTTTTACAAATTGAGAAACGAAAACATAGAAGCGGCAAAAAAAGTATTCATCGATGAAGGCGGGATGGAAGAGGAGTTTGTTGCCGAAGAAGATCCGTATGAAAATGACATTAAGGATTTGTTGAAAAAATTCCGGCAAATTAGGATTGAGCTAAGCAAAAAACTTGATGTTGAAAAAGAGGAAAACCTGAAAAGGAAATATGAAGTTATCGAGAATATTAAAAACCTGATTAACAATGAAGAATCAATAAATAAAACCTTCAATGAGTTCAGGGATTTACAAAGGGAATGGCATGAAATAGGACTGGTTCCGCAATCAAAAATGAAGAACCTTTGGGATCTTTATCATTTTCATGTTGAGAACTTTTACGATTACATTAAAATAAACCGGGAACTTCGCGATTTGGATTTGAAAAAAAATCTGGAAATGAAGATTGCTTTGTGTGAAAATGCCGAGGAGTTGTTGCTTGAACCATCAATTATAAAAGCATTTAATACACTTCAAAAATATCATGAGCAATGGCGTGAGATTGGTCCCGTTCCTCGTGAAAATAAAGATGATATTTGGGAAAGATTTAAATCGGTAACGGCGAAGATTAACAAGAAGCATCAGGAGTTTTTTGAAAGCCGTAAGACTGAACAAAAGAAAAATCTGGAAGCAAAAACAGCGCTTTGCGAAAAAGTTGAAGAGATCTGCGAATCAGAATTTGACAGCTATAAAGACTGGGACGAAAAATCAAAAGAGTTGGTAGAACTTCAAAAGGTTTGGAGAACCATTGGCTTTGCTCCCAAAAAAGATAACAACAAAATTTACGAGCGTTTTAGAACAGCCTGTGACAATTTCTTCAATCAAAAACGCGAGTTCTACTCAAAAAACAAAGAGTTGCAGCAAAATAATCTTCAAATGAAGATTGATTTATGTGTTTTAGCTGAATCGCTGAAAGACAGTATGGATTGGAAAAAGACGACACAGGAGTTTATTAATATTCAAAAACAGTGGAAAGAAATTGGCCCAATTCCAAGGAAACAGTCCGATATCGTTTGGAAAAGATTTAGAGCAGCATGTGACTATTTTTTCGATAAAAAATCGGAACATTTTTCTGATGTTGACTCAGAGCAAATTGACAATTTAAAACTGAAAGAAGAATTAATAGCTGAGGTCGAGAAGTTTAAGTCAAAAGGAAACGTTGACGAAAATTTAAAAGCACTGAAAGAATTTCAACGCCGTTGGACAGAAATCGGGCATGTTCCGTTTAAAAAGAAAGATAAGCTTCAGAACCAGTTTCGCGAAGCAATCAATAAATTGTACGATGAATTGAATATTGACAATGAACAGCGCAATATGTTGAAATTCAAAAGTAAAATGTCATCTTATTCCGAATCGAATCGCGGGCAGAATAAAATGCGGTTTGAACGTGATAAATATATGAATAAGTTGAAGCAACTTGAAAACGACCTGGTTTTACTCGACAATAACATCGGATTTTTTGCCAAATCAAAAAATGCTGAATCGTTGATAAAAGACGTGAAAAAGAAAATAGAAGATACGAAGCAAAAGATTGAAATGTTAAAAGAAAAAATAAGGGTTATCGACGAAATGGATAACGAATAATATAAAAAAAGCCGGTTTAGCCGGCTTTTTTTATATTAATTAGAATGAAAAAATAATGACTTTATTGATAATGTTTTTTTCATAATTATTTTTTTTATAATCTTTTGTTAAGAAACAAAAAATTAATTGCTTTTTTAGTTCGATGTATTGCGAACTAAAAAAACTAAAGTATATTTGTGCAAAAAAAAAATGGAAGAGTCAGAAAGAATACAAAAACAAAAGGAACTGATTGAATTCATCGGAAGGCATAATGAAAAGGATGGATTTCAACCCGTAACGGCACGTATTATGGGCTTGTTAATGGTGATGGATAAAGAAGAATACACGTTTGACGAGATTGTTGAGGAAATGCAAATCAGCAAAAGTACAGTTAGCAATGCTTTAAGAAATCTTGAGCTTCGAGGTGTTCTTGAATATGTTACATATCCTGGAGACCGGAAGCGTTATTTTCGTTTTGTTTCCGGTGACATTGATGAAATGATTGTTGAAGTCGAGAAAAGTATGCTACAGAAATTAGACATAATAAAGCAAATCATAGAATTAAAAAAGAATCCGGATTCCAGAAATGCCAAGTTCTTAAAAAATGTTTTAGAGGGAATGAATTTCTTTATTGAACATCTTGAAAAACTAAAAGCAGAATATAAAAGCAAGCATTAATTTTTTTTGTCAATTAAGTTCGATTTATTCAGAACTAATTAGAAATCAAGAAACAAAACAGAACAAATGAAACAATTAACAATTTTAATTCTAATGGGCTTATTATTTTTCCCTGTAATAGGAAAAAGCCAGGAACATTTTACTCTCAATAAGTTATTAAAATATGCTGTTGAGAACAGTCATACCATTAAAAAGGCAACATTACAAGAGCGGGAAAGTAGTGCAAAAAGAAAAGAAGTTGTAGCCAACGGGCTTCCACAGGTTGACGGTGACTTAAGTTATTCCAGAATGGGCATTCCTGATATTGAAATTTCGCAGGAAATGGCAGAGAGTTTACCGGAAGACATTGCTCCTTTACTTAACGGGCTTTCTGATATAAAAGCTTTACACACATCTTCTGCTGGAGTAACGGTAAGTCAGTTGCTCTACAGTAAAGCTTATTTAACCGGTGTAAAACAAGCTAAAAAAGCAGAGGAACTCTACAAAGTAATGCTTCAGAAAACCGAAGAAGAAGTGATAAATGATGTATCGACGATGTATTATCAAGTGCAGGCAAGCAATGCATCCTTAAAAATCCTGGATGAAAATATTGATGCACTGGAAAAGCTTTATGCAATCTTAAAATTACAGTATGACAATGATTTTGTAAAGCTTACCGACGTTAACAGGCTGAAAGTAACTCTTACCAATCTAAAAACTCAACGGGAAACACTACAAAATGGAATCCTTATTCAAAAACGCTTTTTAAAAATAATGGCAGGTTTTCCTGTTGAAGAGGATATAACTCTGGATACCATTTCAGCCGAAAAGGTGACCGAGGGGCGTCCTTCGCCAGGTTTCTTTTCGCTTGATCATCTTTCAGCTTATCAGTTGCTTCAAAAACAAAATGAACTTGCTGAACTTGAAATAGAATCGAATAAAGCAGCCTATTACCCCAATTTGGCTGCATTCGGGCAATTCTCGTATTCAAGTTATGCCACGGAATTTCAGTTTAAGAATTTCAACAATATGAATACCGTTGGGCTACAGGCAACCATTCCCATTTTTAGTTCAGGAAAACGAAAACAGAAGGTTTTTCAGTCTCAGCTAAAATTAGACCAGAATATGGAAGATTTAAAGTTGAACAGTAAATATTTGGGTACGAATTATAAAAACGCTTCCAATTCGTTATTGTCGGCATGGTCAAACCTGCAGGTACAAAAAGAAAATAAAGAGCTTGCAAACCAGGTGTATGAACAAGTAAAAATTCAGTTTAACGAGGGAATGGCTTCGTTAACGGATCTGCTAAATGTTGAAACCTCGCTCTTAGAAGCTGAGAACTTATTCAACCAGCAACTTTTAAAATACAACCTCGCAGAAATAGAACTCCTCAAAGCCACTGGAAAATTAGAAACATTAATCAATTAAAATTAAAATGAAAACTGTAAAACAAATTTCTGTTACGCTGATTATTCTTGTATTAGTAGGTTTGGCAGCGTATAAATTAAATTCGAACAAAGAAAAAATTAGGGAAACGACTGAGTTGGCTTCACAAACCATCTCCGAAATTCCTGTAAAAATAGTTTTACCGCAGCTTGGCACCATCAACAAACAAATTTCAACTACCGGAACGGTGAGTGCCACGGAAGAACTGATGGTTTTATCGGAAACCCAGGGAAAAGTGAAAAAGATACACAAAAACGTTGGCGACCGCGTTCAGAAAGACGAAGTGATTATTGAGGTTGACGACGAAACTATTGCCGCCAATGTGCTGGTTGCCGAAGCCAACTTTGAACAGCAGACCAAAGACATTGAACGTTTGCAGCGCCTTGAACAAGGAAACGCCATTCCTAAACACGATCTGGAACAGGCACGCATTGGTTTGAAAAAAGCTGAAGCCGATTTAATTACTGCCCGCAAAGCTCTGAACGACACCAAAATAAAAGCGCCAATCTCGGGTATTATCAACAAACGATTGGTTGAAAACGGACAATTTGTTGCCGGAGGTATGCCCGTTTGTGAGATTGTTAACACATCGAAACTGAAAATATGGGTTAAAGTTCCGGAAAAAGACATTTTTAAACTGGCAAAGGGACAAATCGTTAACGTAGCCATTCCTTCCTTGCCCGGAAAAACTTTCAACGGAAAAATCAATTCGATTGGCGAAAAAGCCGACAATGCCATGAAGTTTGATGCAGAAGTAGTAATGGATAACCAGAACGGCGAACAACGCCTGAAAGCCGGGCTTTTCAGCGAAGTACTGATTCCGGTTGAAGCCACGGAAACTATCCTGATTGAAAAGACTGCAATTACAGGAAGTATGAAAAACCCTTCAGTTTTTGTGATTGAAGGCGACAAAGCGGTGATGAAACAAATCATTATTAACGAGAGTGACGACAAATTCGTTGAAGTGGTAAATGGTTTGAAAAAAGAGGACCGTGTGGTTGTAAGCGGACAGTTAAACCTGAACGATGGCGACCGTGTAAAAATTATTCAATAAACGATTATCATGAATATTACAGGTATATCTATTAAAAGAACGACCATTCCGGTCGTCATCTTTACGATTTTGGCACTGGCCGGTATTTACAGCTATACTCGCCTGAATGTTGAATTAATCCCGAACATTGACATTCCCGTTAATGTGGTGATGACTATTTATCCGGGAGCCGCACCCAGCGAGGTGGAAAGCTCCGTAACCAAACCGATTGAAGATGCCGTTTCGGGTATGGAGGGAATTGATAAGCTCAATTCCTATTCATTCGAGAACCTGTCAATCGTGGTTGTTCAGTTGAAAGACGATATGGACGCTGACATTTCTCTTCAGGACTGTGAACGCAAGGTAAACATGATTCAAAGTGATTTGCCGGAAGATGCCGAACTACCCCGATTTATGAAAATGGATATGAATATGATGCCTATCATGAGCATCGCAGCTTCCTCGAATATGCCCGAGCAACAGTTCTACGATTTGATCGATTTAGATATTGTCCCTTACATTTCTCAGATCAAAGGTGTTGCCCAGGTTGAAATTGTTGGTGGTAATCAACGCGAAATTCAAATTAAAGCTGATGCTCAGAAGTTGCAGCAATACGGCATTTCCTTGTCGTTGCTGAAGCAAATGATAACTGCATCGAATCTTGATTTTCCAGTTGGAAATATTAAAGATGACCAAACCCGCTCGCTGATTCGTTTAAGCGGAAAATTTGCTTCGGTTGATGAAATTGGTGAGCTTATCCTGCGTACATTGCCCGATGGATCAACTATCAAAGTTAAAGATGTTGCCACTGTCGTTGACGGGAATAAGGAAAGTACGAAACTGGCGCGTATCAATGGAACTCCTGCTATTGGTTTATCGGTTACAAAACAGAGCGGTGCCAACGCAGTTGAAATTAGTGATGAGGTTCAAAATCTTTTCAAAGATTTTGAAACCAAGTACAGTGCCCAAAACCTGAAATTTACCATTGCCAGCGACTCTTCAGAGTTTACAAAAGATGCCGTTAACAGCGTAATGGTCGATCTTATTTTTGCCATCATTTTGGTGTCTGTAACCATGTTGTTGTTTTTGCACAGTTTCCGGAACCTGCTCTTTGTGGTTGTTTCCATCCCAACCTCTATTATTTCAACTTTTGTCATCTTCAAAATTTTTGGATTCTCGCTTAACCTGCTCACTTTGTTGGCCATGTCAATTGTGGTCGGGGTAATTGTGGATGATGCGATTGTGGTTCTGGAAAACATCTACCGCCATATGGAACTGGGCAAAAAACGCTGGAAGGCTTCGTTGGATGCTACCAAAGAGTTGGGAGTCACTGTTGTTTCAATAACCATTGTACTTATAGCGGTATTTTTACCAATTGGTATAACCAGTGGAATAACCGGCGAATTGCTTCGTTCGTTTTCATTGGTCATTGTGTTCTCTATTTTAATCAGTTTGCTGGTTTCTTTCACCCTGGTTCCGTTACTGACTTCACGTTTCGGGAAAATTAAAATACTGAAAAAAAGTAGTTTGCTCGACCGTGTCCTGATGGGATTTGAATCGGTAATCAATGCCATAAAAAGTTATATCATGTCGGTGCTGCACTGGGCATTAAACCACAAAACACTAACGCTGGTTTCGGCGGTGCTGCTTTTATTCGGTTCTTTTTTACTGGCGTCAAAAGGATATATTCAAACTGAATTTATGGATGCCGGCGACCGCGGTGAATTCATTCTGAAAGTGGAGCTTGAAAAAAATGCAACACTTGACGAGACCAACAAAATGTGCGCAAAAGTTGAAGAGCAACTAATGAAGTATCCTGAAGTAGAGTTGCTTTTCACCAAGGTAGGTTCTGAAGGTGGAAGTATGTCGTTTAATGAAACCCCGAATACAGCAGAAATCAATGTTAAACTTGTTGACAAAAAGAAACGGAATGTTTCGTCTAAAGTATTCAGTATTCAGATAAAAAATGCCATATCGGAGATGTTTGCGGGGCCCAAATTTACGGTAAATGAAGTTAGTATTATGGGAACAACTACCCGTCCGCTTGAATTAATAGTGCGTGGCAACAATTACGAGGAAGTAAGACAGTATGCAGCCAAGGTATTCGAGATTGCCAAAGATGCCCGGGGGACTACCGATGTCGAAACTTCGGACGAAGAAGGAAATCCGGAACTGAACATTGAAATCGACCGTGATAAAATGGCTAAAGTGGGTTTGACTCTGGGTGAAGTTGGTGCAGAGTTGCGTATTGCCTTTGCCGGAGACAATAACCTGAAATACAAAGAATCAGGCGAAGAGTACGATATTAATATCATGTTAGATGAGTTTAATAAAAAGAGTAAAGAGGATGTTGAAAATATGTCGCTGATTACCCGCTCCGGAAGTATTATTCAACTGAAACAGATCGCCAGTGTATCAGAAAAAAGAGGACCGGCAATGTTGACCCGTTATAATAAATTGTCTTCAATTTCCATAACCGGGCAGGTCGCCGGAAACACCATCGGGACGATTGGCGAAGAAATTCAGACGAAACTCGCTCAGATTGAAAAACCAATTGGTGTTGAAGTGGTTTATGCAGGTGATTTGGAAAACCAGACTGAATCCTTCGGTAGCTTGCTTGTTGCCTTAATTGCCTCGATACTGCTGGTTTATTTAACCATGGTAGCACTTTACGACAGCTACGCCTATCCGTTTGTGGTGATGTTCTCCATGCCGTTGTCCATTATCGGTGCCTTACTGGCACTGGCACTGGCAGGGAAAAGTCTTAGCCTTTTTTCCATTATGGGCATCATTATGTTGATGGGACTTGTGGCGAAGAATGCCATCCTGGTAGTTGACTTTGCCAATGAAATGGTAAACAAAGGCGTGAAAGTGTACGATGCCATTGTTGAAGCAACCAGCTTGCGTTTCCGCCCGATTTTAATGACCAACCTGGCGCTTATTTTCGGACTGCTCCCTCTGGCGCTTTCGTCTGGCGCAGGTGCTGAGTGGAAAAGTGGAATCGGCTGGGTACTGATTGGAGGGCTTACCAGTTCCATGTTCCTTTCACTAATTATTATTCCTGTTATTTATGTAATGGTTTCCAAATTACTAAAACGGGATAAAAAGAATGAAATACAAAAGCTAAAGATAGAATATAATATAGAAGAAGTAATTGAAGCTGTAAATTAGGTTCTATCTATCACCTTAAAGAGAATAGAAACATATCCAGCCTACTCACGTTTAAAGAAATTTAACGGAGAGGCTGGATGACTTCAGTTGATTATGAAAATGCCACAACTTTTTACAGGCAAATAGGTAGTATTGAAAACAACAATCCCAATGTATGTCGATTTTGTTTATAAAAAATGGAAAAACAGGATTAGTTTATTCCTGCTTCAAATTCTTTTTCTAAACTCGTTTGTGGCTCAGGCTCAAATGAACAGCACAGAAGAAAAACGTCCTCGGGTAGCTGTGGTTTTAAGTGGTGGAGGAGCCAAAGGATTTGCCCATATTGGCGTATTGAAAGTGTTGGAAGAAGAGGGTATCCCAATTGATATTATTGTGGGAACCAGCATGGGTAATTTAATTGGGGGCATTTACTCGCTCGGATACAACACCGATGAAATAGAGAGGTTAGTTACAAACCAAAATTGGGAACAGGTGCTTTCAGACAATGTGCCGAGAAAAGATCTTTTTATTAACGACCAGGTGATAAAACAACGGTACCAACTTTCCCTGCCGTTTTCCGATGTTAAATCGATTGGACTTCCACAAGGTATTATTAAAGGCCAGAATGTTTTAAATATTCTTTGCGGACTGGCAGAAAATGTACCTAAAAATGCTGATTTCAACAAATTTCCTATATCTTTTGCCTGTGTTGCCACCGATTTGGAAACTGGGAAAGAGGTAGTTATACGCGATGGATTTCTGCCAACTGCCATGTTTGCAAGTATGGCCATTCCGGGTGTTTTTCAGGCTGCCAGCCACGATAACAAGCTCCTGGTTGATGGCGGGGCGGTTAACAATTTCCCTACCGATGTGGCAAAACAAATGGGGGCCGATATTATTATTGGTGTAGATATCAGGGGAAGTCTTCTTCCACGAAATAGACTTGCCACCATGGACGGAGTTATCAGCCAGATGGTAAATTTTTTAGGGCAGGGGAAAGATTCGATTAATAATAGTAATTGCGATATTCTTATCCGCCCCGACATAACCGGTTTTTCGGTAGGGAGTTTCTCGAACGAAGCAGCTGACACACTCATTCGGAGAGGAGAAAAAGCAGCCCTGCAGATGAAAGACCAAATTCTTCAACTAAAAGGGAAATACAATCTTCAGCCGCGTCATTACTCCCGCGGCCTTGTAAGCCAAACCAACTGGCTGATTACCGAAATCAACTTTCCTGATAATCATCTTCTGAATGACGATTTTCTTAAAGATAAACTCAACTTAGAGTTGCCCGGAAATTATTCAACAGACAATATCAAAAATGCAATCAACAGATTATATGGTTTTGGCAGTTTTGCCCTTGTCTATTATTATCTTACCGATAACCCAACCGGAAAAACGCTCAACCTGAAAACACTTCCCCAGGAAAAGTATTCCCAGCATATTGGATTCAAGGCAAATACCAACGATGCTGCTGCCGTTTTGCTGAACATAACTCGTAGAAATTACGAAAAAACTTTTGGCTTTTTATCCGTTAGTACTGAATTGTCAGCAAACCCGGGAGCCAGTTTTGTAGCAGAAACCAATAAAGGCAATATCCCAACATTAGGGACAGAAATAAAAACAAAGTACCAGAACTATAATATTTTTGAAAAAGGAGAAAAGCTGTATAATGCCGATTTATTTTATACATCAGCCAGCCTTTACTTCTATAAAACATTCTGGAACAAATTAATTTTTGGGGGTGGTGTAAAAGAGGAGTATTTTGATGGTGATGTTTTTACGAGAAATACCGGTGAACAGGTTTTTGCTGAAAAAATTAATCAACTACTTACGAGCGCTTACGGATACATTCATTTCGACGATATGGACGACTTCTACTTTCCAACAAAAGGAACGAGAATAAACTTTGAATTCTCATTGTACACCGATTTTGCTGACTATAAATTAAGCCCTGAAATTTTGTTTAAAATGGATAGGGTTATTCCGGTAACTCCGAAAACAACTTTGTTATTCAACATCTATTCCCGCATTTTTTTCAATAACGATTATCCTCTAATTAAAACAACTTTGGTGGGAGGTGAACCATATTCACAATATTTTAATCACCACTTGCCCTTTGTAGGGTTGCCTCCGGCAATTATTGGCGATCGCAATACAGGAGTAGGACTTGTCGGGCTTCGAATAAAAATGGGCAAAATGCACTATCTGTCTATTTTATATAACCTTATGGCTCAGGGAAATGACTTAGGGAAATTGAACAAATTCAATTTTATAGGCGGGGGTGGATTTAAATATTCCATGAATACAGTTTTTGGCCCAATTGATTTGGGATTAGGCTATTCCGGGTATCATGAAAAACCTACGTTCTCTGCAAATTTAGGATATTGGTTTTAATAAATAGTACAAATACAGAAATGATAAAACAACAAATTAAAGATAATGCCAGTCGGATATGGGAGTTTCTGGACGAAACCCAGGTGACTTCTGTTTTCGAGATAGAGGAAATTTTGTTAATGCAAAAACAGGATGTTCTTATAGCACTCGGGTGGCTGGCCCACCAAAACAAAGTCTATTTTTTGGGTGATAAAAATGACTGTAAAATAATGATAATTTATTAACCATTATTCTGCGTAAATGATAACCGGATGTTTGTATAATTCGGAAAATTTTATGAGCAACAAAACAATTAAATACCGTAAGGCTGATCTCAATAATAAAAGTTACAGGAATAAGAAGTCTTATTTAGTGCTAATGCTGGCCCTTTTTATCTCCACTTTTGTTTCAGCCGGGTCAAACGAAATGGAAACCATGTACAGTATAAACCTGTTAGGGACAAAAATTGGCAAATTTTCCATCGTGCAAAAAAGTGAAAACGGAAATGTAAATATAGAAGCAATAACCGATGTAGAAGTAAAGCTGCTGTTTACGTACCGTATTAAATATATTCAGAACACGGTTTACGAGCAGGGTGTTTTGAAAAGCTCAAATGTAAAAACCTATAAAAACGGGAAACTGAATTCTGATACAATGCTAAAACTGGAAAATGATGTTTACCTGCGAATTGTCGACGGAGATACTGCCGTTGTAAACTATCCGATTACCTATAGCGGAAGCCTGCTTTATTTTAACGAACCCGTGGGGGTAAAACAATTATACAAGGAAAGAACTGCTGAAATGAGGCCGATAACACTGTTAAGCGACCATACTTATGTAGTGACCGACGAGAACAAACGCGAGCTAAACAGGTATATTTATAAAGATGGTATTCTGGAATACGCAAAAATGCAACATCCCATAGGAGCGATGGAACTAGAAAGAGTTATAGAAAATAGCCACAATGATTAATTTTTCAGAAATACAGGATATTTACTTCATTTTACCGCTGGTAGGGTTTATTGTTGGCCTGTTTGGCACCATGGTTGGAGGTGGTGGCGGATTCTTCTTTTTACCCGTGCTTACACTTCTTTTAAACGTGCCGGCCCAAACCGCAGTTATAACTTCGCTGGTAGCAACTTTGCCTATTTGTATCGTTGGTTCATGGGGGCATTACCGCAAAAATCATATCCATTTTCGGGTAGCTGCGCTTTTTATGATAACAGGAATCATCGGGGCATTTATCGGCGCTGGAATAGCTAACAGCATTAGTGGTTCCGAATTAAAAGTAGCTTTTGGGGCTTATTCAATCCTGATTGCGCTTCACATGTTTTTTAATGCTACAAGGAAAAATAAAATGGAAGGGGCCTGGACTAAGACAAAATTATCGCAAAAAAAATTAAAAACACTTGCAGGTTCGTTTTTTGGTATGGTAGCCGGTTTAATTACCGGAACATTTGGTACAAGCGGCAGTGCGCCTGTTCTGGCAGGTTTGTTTTCAACAAAAATACCATTTAAAATGGTTGTTGGTACATCACTTCTTGTGGTATTGGTGAATACAATTTTTGCCGTAGGCGCCCATTTTATTGTGGGAAAAATAGATATAACCCTGGTTGCTTTTCTTACCGCAGGATCAACAATCGGGGCGCTAATTGGCCCACGGTTACTCGCAAAAATTCAAGTTGGTAAATCAGAGAACAAAGCAAAATATGCGTATGCTCTTATTATGGCTGCTATCGGGGTTTTAATGATTTTAGGAAGGAATTAGTTTTATGGAACAATTGATTTACAGTATTATATTGGGTTATTTTATTTTAGGTGGAATTGGCTTCTACCTGATTAACAGAAAAAAAGAACGCGATGTGGCCCTCAAAAGCTATACAAAGTTTGGCGTTTATTTTATAATTATAAATATCTTATTTTTTAGTATTACTATTCAGACCGTTGTCTTTTCTTACCTGGCAATTTTAATTGTTGCGGTTGGAAGTTTTGAGCTGAGCCGGCTTTTCGTTGCTGCAAAATTTAAACAAAAGTTATTTTTTGTATTGTCTTTGCTGGTTTATTTTATTCTTTCAGCCGGATTTATTGTTTTTAGTCGGGCCGACCGCAATCTGATTCTGCTGACATTTCTGGTTCTTTCCATTTTCGACAGCTTTAGCCAAATCACAGGCCAGCTTTTTGGGAAAACTAAAATAATGCCGGCCATCAGCCCGAATAAAACATGGGGCGGTGTTGTTGGGGGAACTATTATCGCCTTGATAAGCGCATTCTTACTGAAAAATCTTTTTCGGGGAACAAATTCAGAATTATTTCTGCTTGCTTTTGGAACCGTGTTTTTTGCATTTATTGGAGATATTCTTGCATCGCTATTCAAAAGGAAATTTCAGGTTAAGGATTACAGTAACTGGATACCCGGACACGGTGGTTTTCTCGACAGGTTTGATAGTTTGATTGCCGGTGGCTCTTGGGCTGCACTGGCTATTTCAATTTTAGGAATTTAAAAAAGGAAATCTGTTATGGGAAATATTGTAGTATTGTCGTTTGTATATTTAGTTGGTATTGGCATATTGTTGATTTTTAATGAATTGGTTTATCGGAGGCTTAATCCAACGGGAGAAATAACACGTAAATTTGCGCATTTTACTTCTGTGCTTGCCACTGTGCCATTTCCTTATATTTTCCCTTCGCACTGGTATATTTTGGTTCTGGCGCTTTTGTTTGCTGCAGTGCTATTTATTACCCGAAATGGAAAACAGTTAAAATCAATACACGGGGTAGAACGAAAATCAGTTGGGAGCTATTTACTTCCACTTTCAATTTACATTACCTTTTTAATTTCAAACCTAACCGAAAATAAATTTATTTATATCCTTCCAATGTTAATACTGGCCATTAGCGATCCAATGGCAGCAATATTGGGAATTAATATAAAAAACTATAACGGTAGAATTAAAATTTTTGGACGGAAATTAAACAAAACCTGGCTCGGTTCCGGTGCTTTCCTTGCATCTAGTTTTGTAATCAGCATCATAGCGTTATACTTCCATCGCGGGGTTTTCGATTTAGAAACCTTTTGGCTGGCGATGTTGCTATCCATCGTCACAACGTTAAGCGAATTAATTAGCTGGCGTGGTTTCGATAATTTAAGCATACCGTTAAGTGCGGTAGTTGTTTTAGTGGTTTTTTTATAAAAGAATGAAAACAAAGCAATATAAATAGAAATTAATAGAAACGAAAAAACACAGAAAAATGAAAACAATAATAGTTAATGGTGCAAACGGTTATGTGGCATCAAATTTCATTAATAGTTTGCTAAACGAAAAATACAATGTAATTGCATTGGTTAGAGGAAGCAAAAAGCGATCGGCCGAAGAACGAATGAAAAATGTACTTGCTGATTTAAATGATAATAAAGAAATAAATGAGAACAACCTGAGCGTATACGATTATTCGTTACTTGAAAACGATTTTGCGATGGACAATGATACCCTGAAACAAATCTTTAGCGGTAATGTAGATTATTTTCATTTTGCAGCCAGTTTGAAATATGACGAAAAATCAGTTGGTGAAATCTTCCCAACCAATGTGCAAGGCGTTGAAAATTCGATCGAAGTATTTTTGAAACATGCAACAAAAAAATCCCGCTTTTTTTACGTCGGAACAGCGTATTCGTGCGGCAAATTCAAAGGGGTGTTCGAAGAGAAGTTTTACGAAAATTCAGAGATCGCATCTTTCAGAAATTACTACGAGCAATCGAAGCGATTTGCTGAAAATATTGTAAAAAAGAATATTCTCGAAAAGGGTTTAAACGGGCATATAATAAGGTTGTCGCAGGTAGTTGGCAACAACGAAACAGGAATAACTAAAACCGATTACGGTATTTTTGATTTTGCGAAAAGGGTTTACAAGCTGGCCAATCGTTATCCAGGCGAGGTAGTGCGTGTACATGTTGACCCGGATTCAACACAAAATTTAATTCCTATTGATACGGTTACGGCACACTTACATAAAGTTGTGATCGAAAAAGAGGTTCCGGTAATTATGAATTTTGTATCGAAAAATTCAATTAAGAATGAGCATATTATCGAAATCCTGAACCAGTTAACTCCAATAAATCTTCTGCCAGTTCAAGCGATTGAACGAAAAGAAATGAGTTCAATCGAACGGCTGATGTCGGTAGGTATGTCGTTTACCGAGAGCTATACAGAAACCAGTCTTTCTTTTGATACACAACAACGCGATAAATTTGTGGACAACCAGGAAACCGGGCCAAGTGCTTATTCTGTGGCGAGAATGCTGGAATATTTTATTGGGACTCTTTCTGAGAAAAGAAAGAAACAAGAATCAGTGGCAGCATGATTAATAAAATAGAGTAAAGTAAGATTAAGAATTTGAAAGAGTTAAAAAGTTAAACATTGATAAAATGAAACAGATAACAGTAAAGGGCGAAAACATTATTAACGTTCCTAATTTTATTAGTTTATATCGCCTTTTGGCATTTCCGGTCATTCTTTTTATGGCGCTCACCGGACGCGAAAACGGTTTTGTAATCCTCTTGTGTATTAGTTTGGTCAGCGATGTGCTGGATGGAAATATTGCACGTATATTCAAACTGCAAACCAATTTTGGCGCAGCACTCGATAACCTTGCCGACATTTGCACCTATGCCATGGCAATCTTGGGTTTGTTTGTTTTTAAATGGGCAGAAATAGAACCTCATTCATGGATTTTATTTCTCTTCCTTGCGATATTTATTCTGAGTTATATTGTTGCTTTTGCACGTTTCGGAAAAATTCCGGGACTGCATTTGTATTCGGCAGTTTCTGCAGGTTATGCCCAGAGTATCTTCTTTTTTGTATTGTTTGTTTTTGGCTTTTTCCCTTGGATGTTGTATCTGGTAGCTACATGGGGCATAATCGCTTATATCGAAAAAATCATTATTCTTTTTAAACTCGACGACATTAAAATAGGGGTAAAAGGATTGTATTGGTTGATGAAAAAGGAGAAGGAGCAAGCCAACTGAATTATGTTACATAAGATTAGTTTGGTCATTTTAATGACTTTTGCCGGGCTTGGTGTTTTTGCCCAGGAAATTGCAGGAATTGTAAAAGACGGAAAAACACAGGAAGTAATTCCGTATTCAAATATTTGGATTAAAGGAACGACCATTGGTACAATGGCTGATATGAACGGACAGTTTAAACTTAAATTGTCGCGAAAAGATACTCTTTGTGTTTCATCAGTAGGTTACCGGCGACAGGAAATACCGGTTAAAAATATTACTGAAAGTCCGTTAATAGTTTATTTGGGAGAAGATGTAACACAACTGGGTGAAGTAACTGTTAAACCTGAGGTTTCGAGGGCCAAGGTGCTGTTAAAAATGATTCAGGAACGAAAAAAGGAGAACCGGGCGAATATCGAGAAAACAGAGAATTACAAAAGCCTGGCACAAACCACCGTTTACCTGGCTATTGATTCAACATCAAATGCCACTAAAATCTTTCATAATCTTGACGAGGTAACCATGAAACTCGACGGACAGGCTTTACGTTTTTCCCCCATTTACCTGGCTGAACAGGCAAAACTTACAACTCAAGGGAAAGACAGTGTGGTTTATAGCCGGAAAGATGGTATTTTCCCAAAATTGAACCAAACCATAGAAAGCCTGATATTGCTGAATGTAGTTGTAGATTTGGATTTTTACAGAGACCAGATTTACATTCTCGGACGAGGTATTGCTTCGCCATTAAGCAACGCTGCATCGCTGCATTACGATTTTTACCTGAATGACAGTACTTACATTGGCGATACTAAATATTTTAATTTTTCATTTACCCCAAAAAATAAATATAACCCATTGTTTACCGGGCGCTTTACTGTGGAAGACAGTACTTTTGCCTTAACCGACATACTTGCTTATGTACAAAAAGAAGCCAATGTTAATTTTGTAAATGGTTTTAAATCGAATGTAAGTTACATAAAAGATGACAATGGCAACTGGTTTTACAATGACCAGAAAATAAGTTTAAATCTTGCCCTTACAATGAACAAGGATACTGCAGCAAGGTATGGCTCTCAGCGTATCGATGATATCTCTGCAGGCAACTGGCTGGTAACAAAAACAACGCATTATTCTACTTCTTCAAAACTGGATAAAGTAAAGCCCCGCAATTGGAAAAGCCAGCCAGAATTTAGTGCATCTAACTCGTTGGAAGAAGGAACTTACCAACGGGTTGAAAAGTTAAAGGAGAATTCGGTGGTACAAGGGATTGATGCCATTGGGGGAGCGGTTTTAACCAGTTATGTTGATGTAGGGAAAATTGAAATCGGCCCGGTTTTCGATATTTACAGTACCAACGCTATCGAAGGCCAGCGATTTTCGCTTCCCCTGCGCACCGGCGAGAAAATGTTTGAACGATTTACCGTTGGCGGTTTCCTGGGATACGGAACCAAAAGCAATGAACTAAAATTCGGGGCAAATATGGCTTACCAGCCATTAGACAACGATAAATTTATTTTCAGAATGAACTATTCCAACGACTACAACCTGGTTTCACAGGATAAATACCTTCGTTTTATTAAAAAGAACCCAAACACCAGGGGGAACGGGAATTTCATTGCGGCCCTTACCAGCCGGGAGAAGAATCCTTATTTGAAGGAGGAAAAAAGCTTTAATTTTATTTTTGAATATAATGCCAACGAAGATATCAACGTAGAAATATCTCCCTATTTCCTTCATAACATAGAAACCCCGGATGTGCATTTTACCCGTAATAATACAGATTACCATACCTATAATAACTACGGGATTTTGTTGAATACCCGTCTGGCCTTCGGACAGTATTACGACAAATATTATTTTACCCGTGTTTATTACATCGACGAAACCCCGGTAATTAACCTGAGCCTGGATTTGGGACAAGTAAAACTGCCTGGCGTTTCCGATGGCCAGGGATTATATGCACAGTTTCACGGCTCTGTGGTGGGGAGAGTAAACATGGGCCTTACCTTTATGCGGTACATGCTGAACGGAGGTTACCTGTTGGGCGACGCCCCATACGATTTATTAGATCAACCTGTAGGCTCCATGTCGCTGGGATATGCAAAATACCGGTTTAACCTTTTGCACCATGCCGCTTTTGCACATAACCTGTATACAAACTTTCACTGGGATTTTAACGGAGGTGGAATTGTTTTGAACCGTATTCCGCTGGTACGAAAATTAAAATTACGCGAAATGGTTTCGCTGAAATGTCACTATGGAAAACTGACTGACAGCTATAAACCGGTATTTGATTTGCCCGAGTATTATACCACCGAAATGAATAAACCTTATGCTGAAATTGGTTTTGGATTGACCAACATCTTTAAAGTATTGAGGATGGAATATGTTCGTCAGTTGGGAGGAACATACGCCAACTCAAACTTTACCGATAAAAACGGAATCTTCTTCAGGGCTGAAATGAGTTTTTGAAAGTTTAATTTGATATAATGTATTTAAATCCGGTATAGTTCTGTTCGTAGAAACAGGCAACTAATTTTTACTACTTATTACCCCAAAACAGAAAAAATGATTATATTATTATCTGTATATTGATAGTAATATTATCATTTATGGGTAGGCATATTGTACACATGGATTTGGACACCTTTTTTGTGTCGTGTGAACGTTTGATGGATAGGAAGTTAAATGGACGTCCTGTATTGATTGGAGGAACAAGCGACAGGGGAGTGGTAGCATCGTGCAGCTACGAAACCCGGCAGTATGGAGTTCATTCTGGCATGCCTATGAGAACAGCCCGGCTTTTATGCCCCGATGCAATTACTATCAGGGGAAATAGTTTAGTCTATTCCAAGTTCTCCGACATGATAACCGAAATTATAAAGGAACAGGCGCCGCTTTTTGAAAAATCATCCATTGATGAGTTTTATGTGGATGTTTCAGGAATGGATAAATTTTACGGATGTTTAAAATGGGCGACAGAGCTACGTGAAAAAATTATTCATGAAACACACCTTCCTATTTCACTTGGGCTTTCCATCAATAAAACTGTTTCGAAAGTAGGTACCAGCGAGGCTAAGCCCAATAATTACATGAATATTCCTGATGGTCAGGAGAAAGGATTTTTAGCCCCGCTTTCGGTAAAGAAAATTCCGATGGTTGGCGACCAAACCTATCATTTGCTGCGCAGTATGGGCGTGGAAAAGGTGAAAACGGTTCAGGAAATGCCGATAGAATTGATGGAGAGAGTGTTGGGCAAAAACGGGATTGTTTTATGGAAAAAAGCACAGGGCATCGATAATTCGCCGGTAGTGCCGTGGCAGGAGCGAAAATCAATTTCCATGGAACGCACTTTTGAGCAGGATTCTACCGATGTTCACCAAATGAAAAGTATTCTTATCTCAATGGCTGAAAAGCTGGCTTACCAGTTACGTGCCGAAAATAAACTTACGGCCTGTGTTTCCATAAAAATCAGGTACTCCGATTTTCAAACCTACAGTAAACAACGGAAAATAAGTTACACTTCGCTGGATAATACTTTAATTCAAACCACGCTCGATTTGTTTGAATCACTTTATCAGCGGCGGGTTTTAATCCGTTTAATAGGAGTGCGGTTTAGCCATTTAATTGGTGGTAGTTACCAAATGCGCTTATTTGAAGATTCGGAGAAACTGATACGGCTTTACCAGTCGATGGATAAAGTTCGTAACCGGTATGGGAACAAGGCAATACAGCGTGCGGTAACTATGGGAGTAGGTAGTTTAAGCAGCAATTTTAATCCGTTTAATGGGCTTACAAATAAGAGTTAGTAGTAATCAGTCGCAGTATTTAGTGTAAGGTAAACGGTATGAAAGATGAAAAAAGTAGCCATATTAAAATTTCCCATTCACACTCATTTCCATTATTCTTTATCATTCATCCTTAAACCTATCTAAATGTTGTTAAATTGTCATTCGTGGTTTAGTTTACGGTATGGGGCAATAAAACCGGAAACATTATTAGTGGAACTGTCTGCAAAGGGGTATTCCAGTGTTGCCTTAACGGACATAAATAACACATCCGCAAGTATTGAATTTGTGCGGTTAGCCGAAGTGCACAATATTAGGCCTGTTTTAGGTATCGATTTCAGAAACGGACTGGAGCAGAAATATATTGGCTTAGCCAGAAATAACAAAGGTTTTCAAGCTTTAAATGAACATCTCACACAATTCCTTCAGAATAAAACAGCGTTTGAAAATCAGGCTCCGGAAATGACGGACACATTTATTATTTATCCGTTTAAAAACAGGAAATTCAGCATGTTAAATGACAATGAATTTATTGGAATAAAATCACAGGAACTAATAAAACTTCCGTTTTCTGAATGGCGAAATCATTTGGATAAGCTGGTTATCCTTCAGCCTGCAACTTTCAGGAACAAGCGCGATTATAACGTCCACCGGTTGTTGCGTGCCATCGAAAACAATACGCTTTTGAGCCGGCTTTCGCTTTCGGAACAAACTTCGCCCGATGAAATGCTGATTGAAAAAGAGGAATTACTCAAAGCATTTCAGGAATACCCGGAAATTATAAAGAATACAGAACGATTGCTGAATGAATGTTCTGTTGAATTCAAATTTAAAACAAATAAGAACAAACAATTTTTCACGAATTCACATGCAGAAGATATTGAACTTTTACGCTCGGAATGTAAAAAAGGGCTGCAATACCGGTTTGGGAAAAAGCCGTCGCAGCAGGTGTTTGAACGAATGGAAAAAGAACTAAAATTGATTGATGACTTCGGCTATAGTTCTTATTTTTTGATTAACTGGGATATTGTACGCTATGCCCGGAGCAAGGGATATTATTATGTGGGGCGGGGGAGTGGCGCCAACAGTATGGTGGCCTATTTACTGCAAATTACCAATGTTGATCCTATTGAGTTAGACTTGTATTTCGAACGTTTTATCAACCCCGCACGAAGTAATCCTCCCGATTTTGATGTCGACTTTTCGTGGACCGACCGCGATGATATTACCAATTACATTTTCCGGAAATATGGGTGGAAAAACACAGCTTTGTTAGGCTCTTATATCACTTTTGAAAAGAAATCGGCTTTGCGGGAAATGGGCAAGGTTTTCGGTTTGCCTGCCGACGAAATTACCCGGTTACAGAAAAATCCTGTGCCGCAGGAGAACGACCAATATGGAAGATGGGTGCTGCAATACAGTAAGCTTATTGACGGAATGCCAAGCCATTTAAGCATTCACGCCAGCGGAATTTTGATCTCGGAAAAGCCAATTAGCTGTTATACCGCTACACATATTTTACCCAAAGGATATCCAACTACCCATTTCGATATGCAGATTGCTGCGGATGTGGGGTTGTACAAATTCGATATTCTCAGCCAGCGTGGTTTGGGAAAAATAAAAGATGCGCTCGATATCATTAAAAAGAACCGGAATAAGAAAATAGACATCAACAAAGTTGACCAGTTTAAAAACGATCCCAAAGTGAAATATCTTTTAAAAACCGGAAAAGCCATTGCCTGTTTTTATGTGGAATCGCCGGCTATGCGAATGCTGCTCACCAAGCTGGGCGCCGACGATTATAAGGGATTGGTGGCAGCCAGCTCTATTATTCGCCCGGGCGTGGCGCAAAGCGGAATGATGCGGGAATACATTCTCCGGTTTCGCGATAAGGAACGGCGCGAAAAAGCACAGAAAGAATTGCCAGAGTTGTACGAAATTCTGAAAGAAACTTACGGTGTAATGGTTTACCAGGAAGATGTAATAAAAGTTGCTCATTATTTTGCCGGGCTTACACTGGCCGAAGCCGATGTTTTGCGTAGGGGGATGTCGTGGAAATTCAGGGAACGAAACGAATTCTGGAAGATAAAAGATACATTTTTCAGTAACTGTCGCGAAAAAGGATATGCCGAAAAAACCATTTCCGACATTTGGTTCCAAATTGAAAGTTTTGCCAACTATGCATTCTCAAAAGGGCACTCAGCCAGTTATGCCGTCGAAAGTTTTCAAGCTCTGTATTTAAAAGCTTATTATCCGTGTGAATACATGGTGGCTACGCTCAATAATGGTGGTGGTTTTTATTCTTCCGAACTGTATTTTCACGAGGCCAGGTTGCATGGCGCAAAAATTGAAATGCCGTGCATAAATACCGGCAACTTGCTGAATACCATCTATGGCGAAACTATTTATGTCGGGTTTTACATTTTGCGGGAACTGGAAGACGGTGTCGCCGAACGTTTTTTACAGGAACGCCTTGCAAACGGGAAATTTAGAAATCTGGCCGATTTTGTAAGCCGTGTGAAAATTTCGTTGGAACAAATCATTATTCTTATTCGCGCTGGCGCTTTTCGTTTTACGGGTAAAAGTAAAAAGGAACTGCTTTGGGATGCTCATTATTTGCTGGGACACTCCCAAAAAACACATTCGGAGCGGACACTTTTCAATACAAATCCAAAGGAATTTAAGCTCCCTGAATTGTGGAAACACAAGCTGGAAGATACGTTTGATGAAATTGAATTATTAGGTTTCCCTCTACACTCTCCTGTTGATTTGTTAGAGTCTCCGGTGTTGTCAAATGTAAGGGCTTTGGAATTACCCCAATTAGTGGGCAAAACCGTTGAAATTACCGGCTATTTTGTGCATCGAAAGACAACATCAACAAAAAAAGGCAACTATATGTATTTTGGTACCTGGCTCGATTTAGATGGGCAGTGGCTTGATACGGTGCATTTTACAGGTGGAAGAAATCCTTTTTCCGGGCCCGGTTATTATCATATTAAGGGGAAAGTAGTTGAAGAATATGGATTTTTTAGTATAGAAACCGAATGGATGCAACGATTAAAGTATCGTAATTTAGATAGTCTTAATTAGCGAAAAATGAAAAATTTGCCATTTTTCGATTTTCGGAAAAGAGTGTAGTGTAAAATTCCCAAGAATAGAAAAGAAAAAAAATAATAGTATTCTTTTTTGTATAGTGTAATATGCTTATTGAAAGCATGTTGTTTGAATGTTAAAGTTGCGGGCAATATTTTTTTGTTAATATCATGAAAAAAGACTTTGTGGTATTTTGTTCGATATGGTAAAATGATTTAATTTGTAATTTATTTTTGAAGGAAAGAAATTAAATACTTTTTAAGGATATGTTAGAAATTGGAAAATATTCAATGGTTACGTTGACCTACGATTTAAGGGTTGACGACGAGCACGGAGAAGTAATTGAACAAGCTACAGAAGAAAAACCTCTGCAGTTTTTGTATGGCGCAGGAGTTATGCTTCCTAAATTCGAAAGTCAGCTTTCAGGTTTACGTGAAGGTGAACCATTTACAATCCGATTGAATAAAAACGATGCCTACGGCGAAGTAAACGAGGACGCAGTAGTTGAACTGCCGAAACACGTCTTTTTAGTCAATGGTACGTTTGACGAAGAATTGGTAAAAGTAGGAAATACTGTGCCAATGATGAGTAGTAATGGCCAAAGATTAAATGGGTTGGTTTTGGAAGTTGATGATGATATTGTGAAGATGGACTTTAATCATCCACTTGCCGGAGAAGATCTTTTCTTTGCAGGAAAGGTTCTTGAGGTACGTGAAGCTTCTGATGAAGAAGTAGCACAAATACTTTCAGGAGGCAGTGGTGGCTGCGGTTGCGGAAGCGGCGGTTGTGGTTGTGGCGATGAAGAGCATGAACATGCACATGGCGGCGGTAGCTGCGGAAGTGGCGGTTGTGGATGCGGTTGTTAATTGGGCGTTTTGATTATTAGTTCAATTTAATTACTTTAACCTCGTTTTCTATTTTTTTATTAGAGGACGAGGTTTTTATATGTTTTTACCAGGATAATACGCTTTTCTGATACTTATAATAATCCCCGATATCACTGAAAAGTGTAACTTAATATCCATTACAGGATTATATTTAGAATGAATACTTTTGGAAAAATATTTAGACTAACTTCTTTTGGAGAATCCCATGGTCGTGGAATTGGGGGGATAATTGACGGATGTCCCGCTGGACTTCAGTTGGATATCGAACTCATTCAAAACGATTTGGCCAGAAGAAAACCAGGACAATCGAAAATTACAACTCAAAGAAAAGAACCCGATCAGGTTGAATTTTTATCGGGTGTTTTTGAAGGAAGAACTCAGGGAACTCCAATCGCTTTTGCTGTTTGGAATAAAGATCAGCATTCAAATGATTATAACGATCTGAAAGATATTTTCCGTCCTTCACATGCCGATTATACCTATATTCAAAAATATGGTACCCGCGATCATCGGGGAGGAGGTCGTTCTTCTGCCCGCGAAACCATTGCAAGAGTTGTTGCCGGTGCAATTGCCAAACAAGTACTTGCAAAAGCCGGTGTAACTGTTCAGGCATTTGTTTCCAGGGTTGGGGAGATACAACTTGAAAAGAGTTATACTGAACTGGATTTATCGAAAACAGAAGATAATATTGTTCGTTGTCCGGATGCTGAAACTGCTGAAAGAATGATTTCCCGGATTGAAGCTGCTTCCAAAGACAGAGATACGGTAGGTGGAGTTATAACTGGAGTTGCAAAAGGTGTTCCTGCAGGCTGGGGTGAACCGGTTTTTAATAAATTGCATGCCGATTTGGGCTTTGCCATGCTCGGAATCAATGCAGTAAAAGGGTTTGAGTATGGTTCTGGTTTTGAAGGTACAAAACTAAGTGGTTCGTTACATAACGACGTTTTTATAAAAACTGAAAGTGGGATTCGGACCAAAACAAATAACTCAGGTGGAATTCAGGGTGGAATTTCAAACGGAGAAGATATTTATTTCAATGTTGCTTTCAAGCCAATAGCAACATTGTTAAAAGAACAACAGACGGTAGACAAGGATAAAAATGAAATTACAATAAATCCAAAAGGAAGGCACGATCCGTGTGTTTTACCTCGCGCTGTGCCTATTGTAGAAGCCATGGCTGCCCTTGTTCTTGTCGATCACTATTTATTAAGTAAATTAAATTCAATATAAGATGCCAAGGAAAAAACGCAACAGAAGGATTCAGGTACCCCCGGTAATTAAAGGGATGTCGGTTTACGGGGTGAGGGGAAGAAAGTCGAATGAGGTAGTTTTGCATATCGAAGAGTATGAGGCAATTCGTTTGCTCGATTATCAGAATTTAACGCAGGAAGAAGCAGCTGTATATATGGATGTTTCAAGGCCTACATTAACCCGGATTTACGAAGAAGCGAGAAATAAAGTGGCAACTGCTTTTGTGGAAGGCCGGGATTTACTTTTCAGGGGCGGTGATATTTATTTTGATAAAAATTGGTTTAAGTGTAATTCCTGTCAGGCAAGTTTCAGCAATTATGCCGAAAAGGACGTTGCATGCCCCGTGTGCAATTCCAGCGATCTTGTTTCTTTAAATGAATATTATTCTGATTAAAATTTATTTTCCATAAAAAGGGGCTTCCTTTCATTATCGGATGCCTAATCAAATTTAGATTTTGATTACTTCATAAACAAATACTTATATTTCTTTAGATTATTAGATACTAAAATGAATATTCGCAGTTGATTACTATAAAATAACGTTTGGTATTAAACAATTGTCAAAAAAATAAGGGGTTACATCAGTATGTAACCCCTAACCCAATTAAGTTGTGATAAAACCAGAGCCCTAGTACACTAGGAAGTAGCAATTTAAGGAATATATAAATACAAGTCAATAGTTAGGTGTTTATTAATCAGTATTTTACATATTGTTTGGCAGTGTGAAACTGATTACCTTATTAATTATCGTCTTTGGTTTTATCAATCTTATGTTTAATATATTGAGGGAATTTTAGATTCAATCACAATTGTTATCCGACTGTAAAAAGAATAAACTTAATGTTTTTATATTTACGCTTTATTTTTAATACATGAATATTCGTAAATTACTTCGAACCCTACATCGGGATCTTGGATATTATATTGTTGCAATGACCCTGGTATATGCGGTTTCCGGAATCTATTTAAATCACCGCCATGACTTTAATCCTGATTATAAAATTTATGTAACCGATTTTCAAATTCCGTATTCTATTCGTAAGGAAGTAAACGATGAAGGAATGAAAAAGATCATCGAAAATGTAAATGAAGATATTGTATATAAAAAGCATTATGTAAATAAGGAAGGATTAATTAAGATTTTTATCGAGAATGGTGAAGCTGTAATAAATCCGGAAACTGGAAAAGGCACTGTTCAATATCTTAAAAGACGACCTTTAATTTTTAGTATAAATAAACTACACCGCGCTTCAATTGGTACTTTATGGAAATGGGTGAGCGATATTATGGCTTTAATTCTCATTTTTGTTGCTATTTCGGGATTGTTTCTTTTAAAAGGGAAAAAGGGATTTGGCAAATGGGGCTGGTGGTGGACAATTGCAGGAATAGTTGTACCTTTGATTTTTGCTTTACTATTTATTTAAAAACCAAAAATCTTGTATGATGAAAAAAATAATTTTTATTGGTCTTTTTACCATGATTCTTTTTGGCTGCGGAAATTCAAACAAGCAACAGTCAGCGGTTTCGGATACCCCGGTTGTAGCTATTTCTGTGGATGATCTTTACAAAAATGCCACCAATTTGGAAGATAAAGAAGTTGTTGTAAAAGGAACTGTTACACATGTTTGTAAAGAAGGTGGAGCCCGTTGTTTTCTGATGGGATCATCTGAAGATGTTTTGATTAGAGTTGAGGCAGGTGAAAAAATTGGGTCTTTTAATCAGGAACAAATAGGGAATGAGTTGGAGATTGTAGGAATTTTTAAAATGGTAAAAACAGAAGCTGATGCGCATAACCCCGGACACATGCAAGGTGAAGGCGAAGAAGCCAATAATGAGGATGCACAAGCTGAACACGCCCATAAAATGATGGCTGCTTCTCAAGAAGCTTCGGAAGTGGTGTATTTTATTGAAGGCCTTAAAGTAAAGGAGTTGTAGAAGTATCAATCGAAAAAAAATATTTTAAGGAGAGTTTATTGCTCTCCTTTTTTGTTTTCTTCCTCCGGAATAAATAAAAGAGAAACCGAATTTACGCAATGTCGTGTGTCTTTTGCAGTAAAACCTTCACCATAAAAAACATGACCTAAATGCCCTCCGCATTTTGCACATGTAATTTCAGTCCTTCTTCCATCTGCATCAAGCAATTTATGAACAGCGCCCTGAATTTCATCGTCAAAACTGGGCCATCCGCAGTGAGCATTGAATTTATCCGTTGATTTATAAAGTTCGGCGCCACAACGTTTGCAAACGTAAGTACCTTCTTTGAAATTCATCTCATACTCACCAGAGAAGGGGCGTTCCGTTCCTTTGTGTAATATTACATATTCCTCAAAATCGGTGAGTTTTCTGTATTCGATTTTCTTTTCTACTTCTTTTTTATTCTCCTGTGCGCTCATTGTTAAAACTATTCCTGTTAATACTATGGTCAAAATTATTTTCATGTAATTCAAACAAATACAAAATCGGAATAGTTTAACCGATACTTACCGTTTGTGAATTCCGATTCCCGGAGAGTCGTTTAATGTGATTTTCCCATTTATAACTTCAACTCCATGGTAAGGATCATTACTGATTAGCAGATTGCCATCCAAATCGGCCCAGTCAACTTTTGGCGAAAGTTGTGCTGCCGCAGAAACAGCACAGGAAGTTTCCGTCATACAGCCAATCATCACTTTCATATTATTGGCCCTGGCAAGCGTTATCATTTTATGTGCTTCACGCAGACCAGTACATTTCATCAATTTTATATTAATTCCGGAATAAGCGCCAACAGTTTTCGTTACATCGGTAAGGCGTTGAACGGCTTCGTCGGCAATAATTGGTAATGGCGAGTTTTGTGTAAGCCAACTTATATCGTCGTATTTTTCCTTAGGCATGGGCTGTTCAACAAATTCAATTCCCTTTTCTTTTAGCCAGAAAATCATATCGAGCGCCATTTTTCTATCGGTCCATCCCTGGTTAACATCTACACACAGCGGAACATTGGAAACGGAGCGGATAGTTTCTATCATCTCTTTATCATTTTCGCGTCCCAGTTTAACCTTCAGAATTTTAAAATTGGAAGCTTCCTTAACTTTTTGTTTCACTACTTCTGCCGTATCGATGCCGATGGTAAACGAAGTTGCCGGTGTATTTTCATTTGAAAATCCCCAGATTTTATACCATGGCTGACCTAAAATCTTACCCGTTAAATCGTGAAGGGCAATGTCGATGGAAGCCTTTGCAGCCGGATTTCCGGATGCCGATTTGTCCACATATTCCAGAATTTCATCCATACGAAAAGGATCTGGAAATTGCTCCAGGTGTAATCCCGCTAAAAACTTACCGGCTGTTTCATGCGATTCTCCAAGATAAGGAGGCATTGAAGCCTCTCCATATCCGGTAAAACCCCCGAATTCAATCTTTGTGAGCATAACAGGTGTTGTACTTCTTGAACTGTTTGCAAGCGTAAAAACATGTTTTAGCTGTAAATTATAAGGTTCGAAACTTAATTTTAATCCTTCTTTAGGAAGTATTCCTTTTTTCATAATAGAAAAACTTTTTTGTGGTACAATTAAACTTCCAAGAGTAGCCAGGGAAGTATTTATTATAAATTTTTTGCGGTTAAGCATCATCGTAAATTAAAGGCCTGTAATTATTTAATACCAGGGATGTTCTTTTATCGCAACAATTCCTTCCCGGGTGTTATTTCCAATTATTCTTCGGGCTCTAACAAAACTATTTTTCCTGTATTCTGAATAAATATAGCTTTCTGGATTGAAACTGTTTTGTTTTATTCTTCCCGAGGCATGAATGTATTCAGTTCCACCAAGTGAAAGTGCAACATGAGTAACTTTTTCCGGTTGGTTCTCTGTTTCCTTCCGGCCGAAAAACAGCAAATCTCCGGTTTGAATAGGAGAGTATTGAGGCTCAATGTCAATTAATTCTCCGTACTTGGTTTGCAATGAAGCATCACGGGCCAGAATCAGTCCGTTCATAAAGTAAATTACTTTTATAAACCCGCTGCAATCCATTGCCCGATTTGAAGTGCCTCCCCAAAAGTATGGACGACCGGTTAATTTAATTGCCATATTGTGTATGGTTAAAGTATCCGGAATAATCTCGTTTTTGAACCGGTTGAAGTCGACCCAGTTTTTTTTACTGACAAAACCAGACCTTCCGTCAGGGAATTTTACGTTGAAGAAGCTTTGAGACTCATCCACCTTTTCCAGAATATTTCCCATTGTTATATCCGATACAGGAATTTCAGAATTTTCAGTGTTATAAACACTTTGATCTTCTCCAGTGAAAATAATTTTGTCGGCATTTTTCCAGTGTGTAAACTGTATTTCTGAGATTAGTTCTATTCCATCGCCATCGACCCATGAAATATATTTATCGGGAGTTTGAACTAAAAACCAATCATCTTGCTTCTTCAGAATTTTTACGGGGGTTCCAAGCCAGGCCTGTGTCGCCATTTCTGCTGAATGATTGGGTTTATATCGTAAATTGGCTACCGAAAGATTTATCAATCCCATGGTTTTCTCGCCAACAGTGGAGTCGGGAAGCAGGATGATTTCATCGGTTATATTTTCAGGTTGAAGCTGTTCTAAAAGTTCTTTTTTCCATTCCGGGTGATCGGTTTCACCTTGTAAAACCAAATTTCCGTTTTTTTCAACAACTTTAATCTTCCATACATTTTCCCTAAGTTCAGGATTTAAGGTTTCCGTGAAATTGTTCAGTTTACTGTTCACTTCATCCTGTTTGGAAACATTGCAGGATATTGCTGTAAATACAATAATTAGAGCACTAAAAGTTTTGCTAATCATTTTAATCATTCAAATAAGTTACATCCAAATCATAATTCCATTTGTCAAAATAAAGGTTTCCCCCTTTCCATTCCAACTCACCTCGCTGAAAATCCACAGGTTCACTTCTGTAATATTCTTTTTCGGGGAATAGTGGAGCGCTAAAATCATCGTTAATAATCATTCGGTATGCATCAATTCCGGATATGTAAAATTCCTTGATTTCAATGTTATCTGTATTCTGAAGCCCAAATGATTGGTCAACCGGTATCCACCCGATTCCTTCAAAATAGACTTCGCACCAGTCGTGCAGGTTAATTTCTCCCGGGTGCAACATCCATCCGCTTTGCCATTTGCACGGAATTCCGGAATAACGGGCCATCGTCATAAATAGTAATGTTTTCATGCCACAATCGCCATGTTTATTGTCTAATACATAATGCGGAATACATTCGAAAGTGGAATATTCAAGGGCAGAAGCCCAGGGAATGTTGGAATCAATCCAATAATAAATCGCCTTTGTTTTTTCCACCGGATTTAAAATTCCCTTAGTAATTTCATCGGTTAATTGTTTTATTTCTGAACTGAATACAATATGTGGTTCTCTTTCGGCAGTAAAATCCTGATATAGCTTTGAACTCGTATTATAATCTTTTACCTGATTTTGTTCTATCTTCATCCACTGAGGTGACGTTTCAAATTCAGCCTCGTATTGAAAAATTACAGGTTGGCCCGATTCTGCTTTTTTCTCCATAAATAAGCTGCGTTGCATTTTGCTGTTATCGGCCAAAAGGTAGTTTTCTGAATTTACGGAGATTAGTTTTACATTTTTTTGCCGGGGTTGCGATTCTCGTGGAAAGGGCATCCAGCATTTTATATTTTCTCCCGCAGGTACAACATCGGGCTTAACCTTTATGGTAAATCTGATTTTATATTTTTGCGGTTCCGAAAGTAAATTAATCCTATTTTTTGCTTTTTCAATTAAGCTAGTTGTGTTTAACAGGCAAAACTCCTTTAACGGATTAGTTGCTTTTCCAGAAATCGATTCTTTTCTTTCCCTTGCTGTAGAATCCAAACGGTAGAGATTGGGGACTGCATTTTTAAAATATCGTTTTTCTCCGTTTATTCGCCGCATCTCAAGTTTTTTATCTTTTTCCCATCTCTCCAATTGTTCCTGGGTTAAATCGGGGAAATCCTTACTCAATTCAGCTTTTATCTGTTCTTCATTTTTGCTGAAATCGAGTTGAATCCGATTCATATTATCATCAAGAATATTCCATTTGGCAGTTTGTTCAGGCGTGGCCGATGAAAGTGATTTCTGAATCAGATTATGTGCTGCATTAAATTCGCCTTTTGTGTAGAGATTTTTGATCTCTTTATTGGTTTCTAGTGGTTTATGGCATTGGTGAAAACAGCACATTATTATAAAAACAGGTATCAGGAAAATCTTCTTTTTCATTTTTGATGCTACACAATTTATATTTGCAAAGGTAAATAACTTAACACTATTTTTCTTGATTTGACGATCTGCCTAATTCTTCATGAATAGAAATCTGTTTGGCGGTAGCTTTAAAAGGTTTTTCAAAAAAGATAATCATAAATATAGAAAAGCTGCAATTCTGATGTAACGAAAATTGAGGTATTTCGTCATACCAACAACGAATTTAAAAGAATATAAAACGAACATGTGAAAAATCTGTACGCAAAAAGATAATTACAAGTGAGTTTCTTTAAACATGGAATACCGCAAAAAAATAAATACTAGTGAGATGAAAAAGATTATACCATTTGTTATTGCAGCACTCTTTGTTTTTACTTCTTGTGATACCAATTCGGGTGTTTCTGAAGCATTTTTAAAGTATTCTCATCAAAAAGGAGTAACATCGGTTACAGTTCCGGGATGGTTAATTGCCTTGGGGGCAAAGTTGGGTGATCTTTCGGATGAAGAGAAGGAACTGCTGGAGAGTGTAGATAAGGTAAAAGTGCTGTCTGTTGAAGATGATGATTTAAATGCAGAAATTAATTTCCATAAAGAGTTTCAGCTTAAGATTAATAAAAATGGGGAATATGAAGAGCTGATGACCGTGAATGGAGATGATGAAAGTGTTACTATTTTCGGAAAAATGGATGATGATGTGATTAAAGAAATGATTATTCTGGTTGGAGGCGACGAAAACGCGATGGTTTATGTAAAAGGTGAAATCAGTCCTGAATTAATAAATAATGCTATCGATAAAAACCATCCTGATAAACTTTTTAGCTTTAATTTTTAGCATAATATATTGCATATTCCACTCAAACATGCTGTTAAAACATTTATTTTTTCAATTGAAAATCAAGTTTTAACCTCTTTCCTGGTTTTTAGCTGGTAAGATTATTAACGATTCTTGGAAAACTGCTATTTCAATCTGATTTTTTTTAAGCGAAATTCTTAATATTGTTCTTTATTCCAATAACTAACCAAATTTGAAATGAAGAAAATAATCACTTACCTGTTTTTGTCTGTTTTTCTGTTCAACGGGTATTCGCAAAAGCAGTCGCCCTTTTTTCCTGATAAAGAGTTAACATCGGTTGGGGCTTATTATTATCCCGAGCACTGGGATGAGTCGCAGTGGGAGAGAGATTTGAAAAAAATGGCTGAAATGGGGTTTGAGTTTACCCATTTTGCCGAATTTGCCTGGGCTCAACTGGAACCGGAAGAAGGAGTTTATGATTTTAGTTGGCTGGATAAAGCAGTAGAGCTTGCTGCGAAATATAATCTGAAAGTTGTGATGTGTACTTCAACGGCAACTCCGCCGGTTTGGTTGGTACGCAAACATCCTGATGTTTTAAAAACAAGAGAGGATGGAACAAAATATGATCATGGTTCCCGGCAACATGCTTCATTTTCAAATGACTATTACCGGGAATATTCGTTAAAAATGATTACAGAACTGGCAAAACATTACGGAAACGACAGCCGGATAATAGGCTGGCAATTAGATAATGAACCATTCTCAAATGTGGATTTCGGAGAAAATGCACAGCAACGCTTTCGCAGGTGGCTCAAAGAAAAGTATAAAACAATTGATGCTTTAAATTTATCCTGGGGAACCAACTTTTGGAGTGGAACCTACAGCGATTTCTCAGAAATAAATATTCCACAGCATAAACAGTGGGGAATGAATTTGTATCAGCGATTGGACCACAGCAGGTTTTGCGATTATGAGACTTCTTCGTTTTTGGATGAACAGGCAAAAACAATCCGGGAATATGCCGGTTCTGAACAATGGATAACCTCCAATTATATTCCGATGTATGATGCCCGTCTTATTGGTGCCAGCAAAGAACTCGATTTTATCACTTATACCCGTTACATGGTTTATGGAGAATCGGAAGGTATCGGTTTAAAAGGGTACCGTGTTGGAGAATACTCTAGAATTGCCATGGCAAATGATTATTTCAGGCCTTTATCACCAATATATGGTGTTATGGAATTACAACCTGGTCAGGTTAATTGGGGAACAATTAATTCGCAACCCTTGCCGGGAGCAGTTCGCCTGTGGTTGTGGCATGTTTTTGCCGGTGGTAGTAAATTTACCTGCACCTATCGTTTTCGGGCGCCTATTTATGGTTACGAGCAGTATCATTACGGTATTGTTGGAACTGATGGTGTAACTCCAACGCCCGGCGGACTTGAATTTCAGCAGTTTATTAATGAAATAAATACTTTGCGTAATAATTATTCATCAGGAAAAGTTCCGGAGGATTACATGAAAAGAAAAACTGCCATTTTGTACAATCCTGATAATACCGTAGCCATAAACCAGAATAAACAAACCGTGCTGTGGAACACGGAACAGCATGTGCTTAAATATTACAAAGCATTGAAATCATTTGGAGCGCCTGTCGATTTTATTCGCGATACCATGGATTTTTCAATATATCCGGTAATTGTGGCTCCGGCATACCAGCAAATGAGTTTAAAATTAATTCAGAAATTAACTGATTATGTGAAAAATGGTGGAAATCTTGTAATGTCGTGTCGTTCAGGTCATCAGGATGAAAAAGGACATTTATGGGAAACAAAGTATGCAGAACCGATTTATCAACTAATCGGTGCCGAAATCGAATCATATGACTTGCTTCGTGAATATGCACCGGATACTGTTGTGTCTGATATGCAGAAATTTACCTGGACAACATGGGGTGATATTTTAAACCCGAAAGACGATACCCAAAGCTGGGGAATTTATGCCGGTGATTTTTATGCCGGAAAAACCGCGGTGACCTTCGCAAAAAATGGAAAAGGAACGGTAACTTATGTTGGAGTAGATAGCAATGAAGGTGATTTGGAATATGCAATTCTGAAAAAATTATATACTCAGCAAGGAATCAAAGTCGAGAATTATCCCAAAGGGATTATTGTTGAATATCGTGATGGTTTTGGTATAGCGCTGAATTATTCGGATAAAAATTATGATTTCGATTTACCTGCCGGAAGCAAAATTCTGATTGGCGGAAAAAACATTCCTACAGCCGGTGTTTTGGTTTGGAAAAGAAAAGATTGAATGGTTTTTAAGTCGTTTCCAATTCTTTTAAAAGGCATTTAACTGATATTGAAAAGCTTTATCTTTTCTTTACATGTCTTAATACTTCCGAAATGTGTGCCCAGTATTTCTGATGAAATTTAACGCTTTGTTTCCCAATTATATCGTTGTAACTCATTGGCGTATCATCCGGATGAAATTTTCGCTCAAACAAATCTTCGTATAGCCCGGGAACTTCGGGATGAAACTGAACCGCAAAAACATTGGGATACCGATTGTGCGCCAATCCTTCAATTATTTTTCCATCAGGAGAAACAGCTATTATTTCCATACCCATTCCGAGTTTATCTGCTGCCTGGTGGTGGCTACTGTAAACTCGTGGCTCCCATCGTTTCGAAACTTTTACTACATTTCCAAAAAACGGATTGTCAGTGAATTTTATCGTATGCAGATTTATTCCCATCAACAGAGTGTCTTCGGTAATTTCCTGCCAGTAATTGCGGTGTAAATTGGCCCGACCGATTTGAAGTGTTGCTTCCGGTGTTTCGGTTCCGTACACTTCTGCCGGGATATCCTGAATTAGAGTTCCGCCGGTAGCAACATTCATGGTTTGCATGCCAAGGCAAAACCCCGTAACCATATATGTTGGCCTGTCATTTAAAAACGGATTAATATCGGTATTCTGGTAACCACCCAAAAGATGAAACAAAAAAGTAGTTTCGAAATAATGCCTGCCCGGATCGGTTACCACAGACAGTGTATTTTCTTCGCTGTAAACCCCGGGCGGTATGTCGGGGCCACCAAAAAAGAAGGTCCCTATTGAATTTTCAAAAATCTGGAGCAATTGAGCAGTGCAGGCATTTTCTTCAAAGAGGTTATTTTCATTGAGTTCACCTTTTATTGCTTGTAAATGAAAATCATGGAGTGAATTTTCCTCGATATAATTTTTTGTTTTGGAGAAATCATAATTCTGACCTTCGAAATAAACGCCTACAAATTTCATTTTCCCCTTCTTAATGTCCAGTAAATGAGTGTTTACAAGGTATTGAATCGTTTTTAGATTATTTACTGTTGGATTGGTTAGTATAATGTACTTTTTACTTTTTTTGAAATCGGTATTGAAAAAGTCCTGTGAGTAAGCATTTGTAAGAAAGACAATTGTACTTAAAAGGAGGAAAAATCGTTTCATAGCAGATAAATTAGTTGATTCAAATATAACATAATCTGTTTTTTCAAAAAAGTAAAAATCAATATGAGGGAAACAGTTAATGAATGATAGCTCAAGCACCTGTAAAATTTGTACATTTGTCGGAAATTTATAAAATGGCATATCATGAAATTTAACTTTAAGTCCTCGTATATTATTATTGCAGTTGTTATCCTGATTGTTTTGCTAATTTTTGGAGGCCGCATGTTTCTGATTATTGAAGCAGGAGAAAGAGGAGTGATTTTCCGGCCTTACACTTCCGGTTTGGATAAAGAAAATATTTATTCGGAGGGTTTTCATATTATCGCTCCCTGGAACGATATGTATGTTTACAATGTACGGGAACAGCAACGTGAAGAAACAATGGATGTTCTTGATAAAAATGGTTTATCGATTACAATGGATATTACTGTTCGTTTTAATCCTACTTTCAACAAAATAGGGTTTTTGCATGAACAGTTTGGTATAAATTACATCAATGTTTTAGTGATCCCAGAAGTTCGTTCATCGGTGCGTCAGGTTGCAGGTCGGTATTCTGCCGAAGAAATTTATTCAACCAAAAGGGCAGAAGTTGAAAATTCTATTATAACAGAAACAAGAGAAGTTTTGGAAGAAAATTATATTGGAATGAAGGCAATGTTAATTCGCTCAATAAATCTTCCGGCTCAAATAAAGGGTGCGATTGAGAGCAAGTTGCAACAGGAACAAGAGGCGCTCGCCTATGAATTTAAGTTAAAAAGGGAAGAATCTGAGGCTGAACGCCGCAGGATTGAAGCAGAAGGTATTGCCAATTACAACCGGATTATCAATGCAAGTTTAACCGATAAAATTCTTCAGCAGCGGGGAATTGAAGCTACCATAGATTTAGCAAAATCATCAAATTCAAAGGTAGTGGTTATTGGTAGTGGAAAAGATGGATTACCATTGATTCTTGGAAATAATTAAAAGTAAAATACTTTATCAAGGCTGGATTTTTCCGGCCTTTTTTTATAATATCAATTTGATGAAATGATTAAAATAAGAAACCCTTTTGCAAAAGACGGTGTACGTCCTGATTATAATTGTTTTGGATGTTCTCCGTTTAACGAGATTGGGTTACAACTTGATTTTTGGGAAGACGGCGAGGAAGTGTTGGCAAAATGGAAACCAAAAAAATCGCTGGAAGGCTGGATGAATGTTGTTCATGGCGGAATTCAGGCTTCGCTTCTTGATGAACTTGCAGGCTGGATTGTGCTTATAAAAATGAAAACAGCCGGTGTGACATCGGAATTAAATGTTCGTTATTTAAAACCTATACTTGTTTCTAAGGGTGAAATTACAGTCATTGGAAAAGTAGCTTCATCTAACCGCAAATTCGCAACTATTACAGCCCGGTTGTTGGACGGCGAAGGGCAAGAGTGTGCAGTTGCTGAAATAAAGTATTTCTGTTTTCCTGAAAATATTGCTCGGGAGAAGTATCACTATCCCGGACACGATGCATTCTACGAAAAGTAAATTAAGAATACTTTCTTTCAGCAAATTTTTGCTTGGGGTAAATTTATATGGATTAAAATCAGGTCATCGAACAAAAACTTTGGATTTTAAAAACTTATCCGACCTGTTTACTTGTGACGGTTTTTAAATTTTTCTCGCTGCATGAGTTCATCATCGTCTTCTTCGTAATCGTCGTAAATGGAAAGTCTTTTCTTGGAACTTTTATCTTTTCCTGCCACTTTTTTACCCATACCTACTCCATAATCACTGTCAAACCCAGATGGTTTTCCTTTCAAATTTTTCTTCTTCATTTTCTTTGAGAATCGATAAAAAATAAAATTAATGCTTTAAAAAAAATTAATTATTCATTCATCCAGCGGAAAAATAAATAATTTTTAAATTCCTGATACTCTTCCAATAATTTTTTTTTGTTTTTCTTATCTTCTAGTAATTAGATTCTTATATTAAAATGTTGCTTATTTATACTAATTTCTTAAAAAGAATGTTATTAATATTGATCAAATTTTTTAGGCAGGTTTAATGTTTTGTGTTCAGTAAGTTACGGAAAACAGAATAAATTATCAGTAAAAAACAAGTATTTTTACATTCTTTATAAATTAGTAATCAGATATTTTTATGGCTGCTCTTTGCGTCTTCTGTCAATTCTTTAGGGAAATTCTCTTTAAATTAATCATATTGGTTTTATTTATCACATTCGGTTTTACTTCTGTTGCTCAATCAGAAAAGAAGCTGGATAAGCTATTTGCAGATGCAAAAAGTTACTATTCGTCACAAAACCTGGAAGCAACAATTGCCACCTGTAATCGTATTCTAGCTGAAGCTCCCGGATATGTTAACGCACATTTGCTACTTGCCGACTTATATAATAAAATCGATTCATTGAATCTTGAAATTCTTCACCTTTCTAAAGCTGAAGAATTATCGAATGATACGCTCGTTTTTTTTCGTTTAGGAGAGGCATATTATGAAATGGGAGACTATTCGGAAGCATTAAGATATTACAATAAGTACAGTAATTATAAGCTTATTCCTGAAAAAAGACAGTTTGTGCTGGCATGTAAAATAGCCAGTTGCAAATTTGCGATTAATTCGATTAAAAACCCGGTTGAATTCGATCCAACAGATGTAGGCGAAGGGGTCAATTCTGTTAACGATGAATACTGGCCTACACCTTCACTGGATGGAAAGAAGCTGGTTTTTACCAGGTTGTTGAAAGGTTCGGGTTATCCGCAGGAAGATTTCTTTGTTTCGGAAAAGGACTCTGAAAACTGGTCAAGTGCAAAGCCGCTTTACGAGATAAATACAGGCGAAAATGAAGGAGCTCAAACTTTATCGGCCGATTCGAAAATATTGTTTTTTACGGCATGTAATCGTCCGGAAGGATTTGGAAGTTGTGATATTTACTTTTCTCGTTTTCAAAATGGAAAATGGAGTAATCCTGAAAACGCGGGAAGCCCATTAAATACGAATTACTGGGAAGCACAACCATCATTTTCATCTGATAATAAATACCTCTATTTTTCAAGTAACAGAAAAGGAGGCAAGGGAAAAAAAGATATTTGGAGAGCTGAGTTTATGGGATTTTCTGAAACAGGAAAACCAAGATGGAAAGAACCCGAAAATATGGGTAGTGCTATCAATACCGCAGGGGATGAAATCTCACCTTTTATTCATGCTAATAATCACAATTTCTATTTTGCTTCCGACGGATTGACTGGCATGGGGGGACTCGATTTGTTTACAGCGGAGATTGATGAAAACGGAAAGATTGATAGTGTGAAAAATATGGGGTACCCAATTAATACTCACCAGGATGAACTTGGCCTTACTATAAGTTCAATTGGTGAAACTGCTTATTTTTCGTCAGCAAGGAATTCAGAGACAGGTCTTGATATTTTTTCGTTTAATCTTGATCGGGGGTTGAGACCAACGCCGGTTTCTTATATTAAAGCTAAAATTACCGATAAACAGACAGGTGGGCCTGTTCAAGCAGACGTCGATTTTGCAGATTTGTCTTACTCGGTTCCCAAAAATCGTGTTGAAACGGCTGATCGTGATGGCGAAATTATGCTTTGCCTGCCGCTTTCAAGAAATTATTCGTTTACAGTTTCGGAACCCGGTTATTTATTTTATTCGAGGTCAATTCTGTTGAAAGATGCAAAAACCCTGGTTGATCCTTTAGTGCTTGATATTAAGCTAGACCCGATCGAGGTAGGGGCTCAAATGAACTTGTATAATATCTACTTTGAAACCGATTCTTTCCGGATTTTGCCTGCGTCGGAACCCGAATTGGAAAGATTAATGTCTTTCTTAAAAACCAATCCAAATTTGAAAGTGGAGATACAGGGACACACAGATAATACCGGTACTACTGAAAGAAACCAGCTACTTTCCGAACAACGTGCAAAATCAGTGGTTGATTATTTGGTTAACAAAGGGATTCAGGCTACCCGCTTACATTTTAAAGGTTACGGCGAAAACGTTCCTGTAGCCAACAACGATACAGAGCAGGGGAGAACCCTCAACCGTAGAACCACTGTACTTATTTCAGGGAAATAAATGTAAAGATTATAAACTGTCTCTTACTTTTTTGACTTCAGCGGGTGTGATTGGTCCTGAATTATTCCCAAAACTTCCGCGAACAAAAGTCAAAACATCTGCAATCTCCTGATCGGATAAATGTGCTTGTGCCGGCATAATACTATTGTAAACTTCGCCTTTAATTTCCATTTTTCCGGAAAGGCCTTGCAAAACAATTTTTATCAGTTGTTCGGTATCTCCATTAACAAAATCAGATTCGGTGATGGGTGGATGCATGCCGGGAACTCCTGTTCCGTTTCTCATGTGGCAGGCCAAACAAACCGAATCATAAACTTTTTTCCCGGGATGCCCTGCCATCGGATTTACCTCTTCCTTTTTTGTTTCAGGTTGTACAATGACAGATTTTTGTGGTTTCTTATTATTTCCGCAAGAAGCCAAAATGAGGATTGCCAGTAAAATGAACACCGTATTCTTAATCGACATGTTTTGATATTTTAAGTTAAAACAGAAATTTACTTATTCTTGCATTTAAGCGGTTATAAAACTTCGCGTTTAATCAAAAAACTTATGATTGGTAAAAAATTCTCCAGATTTTTCCGTGATTATCATCAACAACATATAATGAACCATCCGGCCCCTGAGCCAAACCGCATGGACGGTATTTAGCATCGGCAGTACTTTCAATGTTGTCGGTCATCGCAAATCCATCGGCAAAAATCTCCCAGTTGCCTGAAGGATATTTTCCTTCGAAAGGAACAAAGACTACAAAGAAACCTTTTTGTGGTTCGGGCGCTCTGTTCCATGAACCGTGAAATGCGATAAAAGCCCCGTTTTTATATTTTTCAGGAAACATATTGCCGGTATAAAAAAGTAAATCGTTGGGTGCCATGTGTCCCGGAAATGCCATAATCGGATCCGTTTTGTTTTCACATCTTTCCTGAATTTCGCCATCGCCACCATATTCAGGAGCCAACACTTTTTTATTCTGAAACTCATCGTAATAGCAATATGGCCAGCCAAAATCAGCGCCTTCTGTTGCCAAAAAGAGTTCTTCAGCCGGTAATTCAGCATTGTCTTTATCATCAAATAAGTCAGGAAAAAACTGGCTTAACTGGTCGCGCCCGTGTTGAGCAATATATAATTCGTTTACGGCAGTATTCCAGCAATTCGCCATTCCGTTTCTAATTCCCGTAACATATCTAACTCCATCTGCAATTTGATCCTGGTTTAACACATCATCCTTAAATTTCCATGTGCCGCCTGAATAGTCTAACAACGGACATGGATCCATTCCGGGAGAGCCTTTCGTGCGCATTTGTTCCATACACGCATTTGAGGGAGCCCCCACGTTTACATACATATTTCCTTTTCCATCAAATTCCATGGGTTTCGCTTCATGCTGGCGTTCATTAGGGAAACCTCGTGCAATCATTTGCCAATCATTTCCCGGGACCAATTCACCATTCATCAACGGATATCTTACAACTGCTGTATCCGATCCAAAATAAAGGTACCCTTTGTGAAGTTTTATTCCCGTACCGGTGTGTTGGCCTGTATATTCAATAATATCGGCCACCCCGTCGCCGCTTGTATCGCGCAAACAAACAATGCCTTTATTCTCTTTTTGTTGGCTTAACGAAACATAAATGTCGCCATTGGAATTTACATCGATATGGCGTCCTTTACCAATTTCGTCGGCAACCACAAGCGCTGAAAAACCTTCGGGAAGTGTAATTCCTCCATTTTCTGGTGCTGGTATTAGTTTTGCTTTATGTTCATGAGAGTTCGTGCACGAAAAAGCAATTACAGAAATCAGGATTATTGAAGTTAGATTTTTCATCTTGGTTATATTTTTAGTCACCCATTTAACGTAATATTAAGGGTAAAGGTTCAGTAAAACTTTCTTTTGAATTATTTAACGCGAAAATGATCTCAGAAGAAGCAAGCGTTTTATATTTTTGTCCGTTTAAACCAATGGAATGAACTACGACTTGCGCATAAATCATGATTCAGAGATTCCTAAATACAAACAGGTAGTAAGCCTTATTATTTCGGATATTGAAACTGGAATTTTCAAAAAAGGGCAACGCATTCCGTCCATAAACGAAACCAGTGAAGAGTTGCTTCTTTCGCGCGATACTGTGGAGAAAGCCTATGTTTATCTTCGGAAAAAAGGGATTCTTTCATCGGTACGGGGAAAAGGTTATTATGTAAACCTGATTAATGTTCAAAAGAAAATAAAAGTTGCTCTAATTCTGAATAAATTAAGCAATTATAAGCGGAGCATTTATTATTCATTAGCTGAAACCCTGGGGGCAAAAGCGGGTGTTGATGTATTTATTTATAATTATAGTCTGGAGCAGTTTGAAGAAATAATCAACAACCAATTAACTAATTACGATTTTTTTGTTATTCTTCCGCATTTTAATGACAATGACGCAGAAGTCGTCCGTGTAATAAAAAAAATACCAAAAGAAAAGGTGTTGCTTGTGGATCGGAACATGGAATCGTTAAAAAATTACCCGCTTGTTTACCAGGAATACGAAAAGGATATTCAATCGGCACTGGGTAAAGCCTTAAAACTGATTCTGAAGTACAAAAAAATCAATCTCGTTTTTCCATTAAGTCAGAACTATTCCAAATATATTGTCCGCGGATTTCAGATTTTCTGCCAGATAAATAATCTTGCATTTTCTGTTATTGATCAACTGGATGAAAAAGATGTAATTCAGGGTGAGGCATTTGTTATGATTTCGGATGATGATTTGTACCGTTTTATCAAAATCTGCCGGATAAAAAACTGGAAACTTGGTAAGGATGTTGGGGTAGTGGCATATAACGAAAACCCTGTAAAGGAATTACTGGAAGATGGTATTACCACCATTTCTACCAATCACGATGAAATTGGCAGAACAGCAGCCCAAATGATTCTTTCGAAAGAATTTGAGCGAATTAAAAGTCCGTTTGAATTTATCCAACGGAATTCACTATAGGATTTAAATTTGCTTCACTTTTAAGTGAAATATTGGATTGACCGGAGAGTGGTTTAAACAGAAAATTAATTCAAAATAAAATCCAGGTAAGTTTACTCTTTCCGCACCTCAAACAAATCCTTCCAATCGTGGCAGTCATTGCACGAAACTGCATGAATATCGTTTTCACTCGACGGTGAATAATAGGTAGTATTCATAGTTTGAAGATGGTGCTGATAATTATCTGTTAACAATAGATGTTAATGAAGCACATATGGTTATTGAAGTCAGAAAAACATCAACAAATGACCTGATAAGAACTTTTCGAATGAAAGCAGGTAAGACTGCATTATCCGGGAGCATTAACAAATTAGGTAGCAGATACGGTTGTTAGTATTTTTGATACTAACCCAGAGAGTAATTCAAAAACTGTAAAGGTTAAGGTATAGTTTGAACTAAGAATAAAGATTGTAATTTTGAATTCGTCTTATGGCATAGGAGAAATCTCTGAGCTTGAAACCGATTTCTTATCAAAAATTCGTAGGAAAGGCAGATAATTGAATTAATAGATATGATTAAAACTGCAAAATACTGGATAAAAGAATTAAAACTGGAAAAACATCCCGAAGGTGGTTGGTTTAGAGAAATTTACCGCTCGGAAGAAATTGTTGGAAAAGAAGGACTTCCCAAAGGTTTCTCAGGAGCCAGAAACATTTCAACATCGATTTATTATTTGTTGGAAGGAAATGATTTTTCCTCGTTTCACCGGATAAAATCGGATGAAATCTGGCATTATTATGTAGGAGTTTCATCAATCGAGATTCTCTTTATTCAAAATGGGAAATTGATAAAAAAGGTTTGTGGAAATAAACCGGAACAGGAACAACATTTTCAATTAATTGTACCGAAAAACACATGGTTTGCCGCCCGTTTAACAGACAGAAAAGGATTCGCTTTAGTTGGTTGTACAGTTTCTCCCGGTTTTCATTTTGATGATTTTGAACTGGCAACAAATAATTTACTGAAAGAATATCCGCATCTTAAAAATGAAATTGAGGGGCTAATCCGATTTTTATAAATTGCCTATCTTAAAATAAAAAACGGTAAATAAAACTGCTGACTGCAATTGTCTCGTCTGCGCCACTTCTATCCAATTTGCCGTAAACTTCCTATATGAATCAGTAAACCTTGTTTTGCAGATTTTTTGCACGTTGATTTATTGATAATTCTGTATCTGGTTTTTATAATTTCTTTTTACAGTCGTTTCTGTTTGGCAATCGAAGTTGAAGAATTGGGCTGACGTAAATTTATGATGCAGTTATTTTCAATTTTTGATGCTTCAAAACGCTGGAGGTTGCAGCATTTTTAATAATTTCAGTTAGCCGCTTCAAGTTTTTCTTCAATTTGAAGATGTACCTTTTTGAAATCATATTCGGCACAATGGCCTTTCATTGGAGAAAATGTAATTATTGCGTCCGATTCTGGATTTTCGACAGTTTGCAACATTTCATCGAACTTACGAAGGGCATAATTCAGATAGAAGTTATCCATATCGGCACCCCAAATCCACAATTTACCTTGTATTTTTGGCCCGAGAGTCTCCCAGTTTTTTTCCACATAATCTTTTAAATCGTGTTTTCTCCAATACTCGGCAACTTCCCGATCGATTTTTCCTGTTTGCGGATCAAACATTGGTTTTGGCAGTCCGTCATCACCTTTGGGGCTAAACAAAGCAGTAAAGGCGCTAAACTGCCCACCGGAAGTAACGTATGTATCCGATCTTCCCAAAACATTTTCAAACTGAATAAAATCTTTTTGCGAAATAATTGGTTCACCGCTCACTTCGCGCACAATCGGACGCAGATAGTCATATTCGTTGTAAAATGCATTTTCGTCTTTATAAATATTGATGAGCTGACAATTTTCGAAATCAACCTGATCGGGGCTGTAAGAGAAGCAACCATTAAAGAAATCGGGATAAAACAACTGCATTGCCAACGAAACCCAACCTCCCGTGCTGCATCCTTCAATAAAACGGTTCTCAGGAGTTCCAATTCCTCTGAATTTTTTTTCGATGTATGGAATTAATTCTTCCGTGAGTGCAGTTCCATAAGGGCCACTGTTTTCCGAATTAAGCTGGTAGCAATCGCCAAAAGGGCCTTCTCCATCCAGAAAAACAGTTAAAATCTGCGGCGAATCATCTTTTTCCCACCATTCCATAAAATTTTCATTACCAGCATACCGGTTTGCACGTGTGTATCTTCCCCCATAACCAGCTACATTGTAACGAACCGGATATTTTTTATTCGGATTTTTGAAATAACCCCCGGGAAGCAAAACCGCAGCTTTTATTCGCATTTCTTTTCCCCACCACCGGGTAAGAATATCACTCTTATAGTCAATTTCCATTAGAAACTCATTCTCAACCAGTTTCTGAGGTTCTGCAATTTGGGTTAGCGGAAGTTCAACCGATTTATTTTCATTTAACTTAACAGAAATAACTTCGCTGTAAAAGTTTCCCGGTGCATTAATTCCTGACTCCGAAACGTCCTGATCCCATAGAACCTGAATTTTGTAATTCCCTTCCGGAATTTCATCCAGTGAAACTTCTACTGATTTTGTGAGTGAAATTTGGTTGTTGAATACGAATTTTTCTCCGTTCCAATTTTTAATGTTGGTGGCAAATATCATATTCGATTTGTTTGGCCATGTATTAAATCTGGGCTCACTGTGCTGACTTGTGCTAACAAAAAGAAAAATCCGTCCGTCTTCTTTAAAACCAGCTTTTATAGTATTGGATACTTTGGTTGAAATATTTAGAGAGTAGGTTTTTGCTGAAAGATTGTTTGATACAATAATTAGTGCAAAAAGGAAAGTAAGAATCGTTTTCATATTCTTTAATTTTAAAGCCAGGCCAAAAATAAAAACAATTTTCAAGAACCTTTTAAAGTTTAATTTAACATCAGGCAAGATAACATTGAAGATAAAAAGGCTGGTAGAAACAAACATATAATTTTATCTTTGTTTGAGTAATAAATATAGTAAAAACAACCGCTATGACTTTTAAATACCAAAAACCATTTCCAATTTTGAAAGACGAAACACCGTATAAGTTATTAACCAAAGATTATGTTTCAACTGTTGAATTAGATGGCCGGAAAATTTTGAAGGTTGCTCCTGAAGGCCTTGAATATCTGGCGAAAGAAGCTTTTACCGATGTTTCTTTTTTTCTCCGTCCGCAACACCTTGAGAAACTTGCAAAAATATTGCAGGATCCGGAAGCAACAGATAACGACCGGTTTGTTGCGCACACCATGTTACTAAACCAAATGGTGGCTGCAGAAGGTGAGCTTCCTACTTGTCAGGATACAGGTACTGCAATTGTTATTGGCAAAAAAGGGGAAAATGTATATACCGGAGCTAATGATGCAGAATATTTGTCGAAAGGAATTTACGATACTTACCACGAGAAAAATTTACGCTATTCTCAAGTGGTTCCGTTTTCGATGATGGAGGAAAAAAATACAGGTACAAACTTGCCTGCACAAATTGATATTTATTCAGAAGAAGGAAATAAGTACGAGTTCTTATTCATCACAAAAGGTGGTGGTTCCGGGAACAAAACGTATTTGTATCAGCAAACCAAGTCTCTTTTAACTGAAGAAAACCTGACCAAGTTTGTTCGTGAAAAAATTATGGATTTAGGAACATCTGCTTGTCCTCCTTACCATTTAGCACTGGTTGTTGGAGGTACTTCTGCAGAAGCAACGTTGGCAGCGGTCAAAAAAGCTTCAGCTGGTTATTACGATAATTTACCAACCGAAGGAAATGAAGGCGGCCAGGCATTCCGCGATTTGGAATGGGAAGCCAAAGTTGAAAAAATATGCCAGGAAAGTGGCGTAGGAGCGCAGTTTGGTGGTAAATATTTTGTGCACGACGTTCGGGTAATTCGTTTGCCGCGTCATGCTGCATCTTGTCCGGTTGGATTAGGGGTAAGTTGTAGTGCCGATCGTAACATAAAAGCAAAAATTACTGAAGACGGTATTTTCCTGGAGGAACTGGAAAAAAATCCAGGACGATTCCTTCCAAAAGAAGCGCCACATATGGAAGTTGCCGTAGATATCAATCTGGATCAACCCATGGAAGATATTTTGAAAGAATTATCGAAATATCCGATAAAAACCCGTTTGAATCTGAATGGAACTTTAATTGTAGCCCGTGATATCGCTCATGCCCAAATCAAAAAAATGATTGACGAAGGCAAACCAATGCCCGATTATTTTAAAAATCATCCGGTATATTACGCAGGGCCTGCAAAAACGCCAAAAGGAATGGCTTCCGGAAGTTTTGGCCCTACTACTGCCGGAAGAATGGATCCGTATGTAGATTTATTTCAAAGCCTCGGTGGTTCAATGATTATGTTAGCGAAAGGAAACCGTACACAACAGGTTACGGATGCCTGTAAAAAACACGGAGGTTTTTATTTAGGTTCCATTGGAGGGCCTGCAGCAATACTTGCTAAAAATAGTATTAAGTCAGTTGAAGTTGTCGATTTTGAAGAGTTGGGAATGGAAGCTGTTCGGAAAATAAAAGTGGAGAATTTCCCTGCTTTTATTATTGTTGATGATAAAGGAAACGACTTTTTTAAAGCATTATAAAAAGTTCCACATAATAATGAAAAGAGCTGTTTTTATTGAAAGAATGGCTCTTTTTTTATTTTGAAAAACATGGCTATTCGCTAGGTTTGCTGTTAAAATAATAAGGTCTGCCAATCTTTTTTATAATTACTTTTACATTTCACTTCCATCTTTTAAAGATACCAAGAATGAAAGCGGTTTATTACGAAAAATTTCAGGGACCTGTTGAAATCAAGGAGGTAGAAAATCCTAAAGTTTCGGCTGACAGTGTAATTGTAAAAGTTGAAGCTACGGGTTTGTGCAGAAGTGACTGGCATGGCTGGATGGGGCATGATCCGGATATTGTTTTGCCACATGTTCCAGGTCATGAATTAGCCGGAGTTATCACAGAAACTGGTTCGGAAATTAAAAACTGGAAAACAGGCGATCGGGTTACAGTTCCGTTTGTAAGTGGTTGTGGTCATTGCCCGGAGTGTGTTTCAGGAAACCACCAGGTTTGCGATAATCAGTTTCAACCGGGGTTTACTGCCTGGGGCTCATTTGCCGAATTTGTCGAAATTAAATATGCCGATATCAACCTGGTTCAATTGCCCGATGAAATTGATTTTGTCACTGCAGCAAGTTTGGGGTGCCGGTTTATCACTTCTTTTCGTGCTGTAATTGATCAGGGTAAAGTTTCAGCAGGTCAATGGGTTGCAGTTCATGGTTGTGGGGGAGTTGGGCTTTCGGCAATTAATATAGCTTCAGGTGCCGGTGCGGTTGTTATTGCCGTTGATATTGATGATGAAAAATTAGAGCTGGCAAAAAGCGTGGGAGCTAAATTCACCATTAATGCCTTAAAAGTCAATCATGTTTCGGAATCGGTGAAAGCAATTTCAGGCCGGGGAGTACATGTTTCCATTGATGCTTTGGGGAGCCAGGAGACTTGCTTTAGTTCCATTTCCTGTTTGCGGAAACGAGGTAAACATATTCAGGTGGGATTAATGACTGGGAATCATAAACATCCGAAAATTCCAATGGAAAAGGTTGTGGCAAATGAGCTTGAAATTTTGGGCAGTCACGGGATGCAGGCCTTCCGGTATGATGCTGTTTTTGAAATGATTAAAAATGGAAAAGTTCAACCTGTAAAAATGATAGGAAAAACGATTTCGTTGGAAGATGTACCGGAAGCATTAACGAATATGAATAAATTTGAAAATGTGGGGGTTACAGTAATTAATAAGTTCTAATTAAAAACTAAAATTCCAACATTTGAAACAATTATATGTTTTGTATTGTCTTTTTATTGAATGTTCAAAAATGACTTTATAAATTTTTGGAACAACAAAAATGTAAATAACCCGATGGAAAACCTGAAAATTACGCTAATACAACCCGATATTATCTGGGAAAATGTTTCTGATAATCTTCAGAAATATTCAGAAATGATTTCAAAGGTCGATGAAACAGATGTAATTGTTTTACCTGAAATGTTTACAACAGGCTTTTCAATGCAGTCGGAAAAGATGAAAGAAACCATGGACGGAGCAGGAGTGAAGTGGATGAAGGAGACAGCTGCTTCGAAAAATGCATCGGTTGTTGGAAGCTTGATAATTGAAGAAAACGGAGATGTGTTCAACCGGGCGGTGTGGGCTTTCCCCGATGGAAAAACGGAATATTACGATAAACGCCATTTGTTTACTATGGGCCAGGAACCCTATCATTATTCCAAAGGGCAACAGAAAACAATTGTCGAGTTTCGTGGCTGGAAGTTTTGTCCGTTAATTTGTTACGATTTGCGTTTTCCGGTGTGGAGCAGGAATACTGAAAATTATGATGTACTTATTTATGTGGCAAACTGGCCGGCTTCGCGACATTTCGTTTGGCAAAACTTACTGATAGCCCGGGCTATCGAGAATCAGGCATATTGTGTTGGTGTAAACCGTGTAGGAACCGATGGGGTTGGACTATCTTACCATGGAGGTTCGGTAATGCTCAATGCAAAAGGCGAAGGCAGTTTTTTAGGTGAAACGGAGGAAATAAAAACATTTCAGGTTTCATACCATGAACTTCAAAATTTCCGTAAGAATTTTCCTGTACTTGATGATAAAGACGAGTTTTTAATCCGTTTTTAATTGAATAGTTATCTCTAAAATCATTCAGATTATCTCATTTTAGTATCATTATAACTAATTTTTTAGTTGTGTATATTATTGTATTTCATTTCATTGTGTTATGAAATTTAAAATAACTAATTATTTAGTTTGAAAACTAATAATTTAGTTATATGTTTGTTTAAGGATTTAAACGGAATACTTTACTTGTAGAATAAAAGCTGATAGTGCAGTCTGAACGGGAAAATAATAATTGTTTAACCGTAATTTTTTTAATCATGGAAAAAAAGAAAACGTCGAGAGCAGACCTTGAAAACAAGAAGAATACATTTTTCTTGGTGGGATTGGTTGTTGCATTGGGAGGTACACTGCTGGCTTTTGAATGGACAACCCAACCAGGTAAAGCACAGTCGTTAGGAATTGCCCAATCGCAAGCCATTGAAGATGAGTTTATCCCAATTACAAGGGAACAGGAAATAAAACCGCCACCACCTCCGCCACTACCTCAGGTTATTGAAGTTCTAAACATTGTAGATAATAAAGTGGACATTGATGAAGAGCTTATCATTGAAGATAGCGGGGCAGATGATGGAACAATCATCGATATTCAGCCTGTGGTTACCACAATGAAAGAAGAAGTAGAGGAAAAAGAAGAGATTTTTTTTAATATTATTGAGGAACCGGCAGAATTTCCGGGTGGCGACAGGGCATTGTATAAATATTTGATGGATCATGTAAATTATCCGGTAATTGCCCAGGAGAACGGTATTCAGGGAAAAGTTTACGTGAAATTTGTTGTTGACGAAAAAGGCGCTGTGGGCAGTTCTGAAATTATGAGGGGCGTTGACGCATCGCTCGATAAAGAAGCGCTGCGTGTTGTTAACAGCCTTCCTAAATTTAAACCCGGCAAACAAAGAGGAAAAGCTGTTAAGGTTTATTATACTGCCATTATAAATTATCAACTTCAGTAAAGAACTGTTTTTAAGTTATTCGCAGGTAAAAAGTACTTGTGCATTTGGCCTCCGGTATTTCCGGAGGTCTTTTTATGACTTTCAGAAAAAATAAAAACTAATACAGTAGTTTATAAACTAAATTATTAGTTTAGGGCACAGTTTTTGTTTTTAATAATCTGTTGCTTAAAATTAAACTTAATTTAAATGAAGGAACTTACTAAAGCCGAAGAACAAATTATGCAACTTCTTTGGAACCAGGAAAAGGCATTTGTTAAAGATATTATTGACGAAATGCCGGAACCCAAACCTGCCTACAATACGGTTTCAACAATCATCAGAATATTGGAAAAGAAAGGTTTTGTAGGGCACAATGCTTATGGAAAAACTCACGAGTACTTCCCGTTAATATCGAGAAAAGATTACACACGCTCGTTTATGAAAAACTTTATGCGGAATTATTTTAGCGGATCTTTCCAGGAAATGGTTTCGTTTTTTGCGCGTGAAGATAACATGAGTGTTTCGGATCTGGATGAATTAATGGAAGATGTAAAACGCGACCTGGAAAACGAAAACTCGTCGGAAGATGAACCACGCAATTAATTTTATATTAGAATCGGGCATTAGTCTTTCTTTATTGGCTATTATTTATATCCTGTTTTTGCAGAGGGAGACATTCTTTCGTCTGAATCGTGTTTTTCTCCTTAGCTCTGTCACGTTTTCGCTGATTCTTCCGTTTATGAGGTTTCAAATTTACAATGCGAATCCGGTTTTGCTGGAGGAAATTACGGTAACACCTTACCGGAACCTTATTGAGGCAGTAACCATTTATGGAAAAGATTTATCAGGGAGTATTGAGCGTGCAATTCTTTCAACCAGTTTTGTAATAATGGTTTATTGGTTGGGAGCAGTGGCCTTTCTTTTCCGTTTTCTGTTTCAGGCCGGAAATTTGGTCTTTCTAATTGTTAAGAATCCGGTTCAAAAAAGCAACGGTTTTAAACTGGTGCAGCTTAATAATAAAACAACTCCATTCTCTTTTTTGAATTATGTATTCGTTAGCAGGGAATCTCAAAAAAGCGAGAGTTATAATAAAATGATTGTACATGAATTGGAACATGTAAAACAAGGACATTCATTCGATATTATTATAATAGAAATACTTACTGCATTTCAATGGTTTAATCCGTTTATGTGGATGCTTCGAAGATCAATTCGTGAAAATCATGAATATCTTGCCGATCAGGCTGTTCTAAATTCAGGTGTAAAAAGGGGATTTTACAAAAAGCTTTTGTTGGAACAATATCTTGGTTATAACATTGAGATCGCCAATAATTTCAACTATTCTCTCATAAAGCGGCGCATAAAAATGATGTCGAAAATCAGATCGCCTAAGCTGGCGAACGGTAAAATAATATTGGGTTTTATTGCAGCGGTCGCACTAATTGTGATATTTGCATGCGATGAAAAAGAATCATATAAAGTAGTTGATAAACAGGGGAATGATCCGCTTACGGTAACTGTTCTTGATCAGAAATTGAAAATAGAAGGAGCCGTTGAAGGACTTGAAAGAATCAAGAACTTATTGTCGTCAAGCTCCGATTTTGAAGTACAGTATGATAGTATTGGCAACACAATTATGGTTGCGAAAAAGGAAAAAGTGGAAAACACCAGGCTGAATTCCAATGAAGAGGTATTTTATCTGGTCGAAAACATGCCCGAATTTCCGGGGGGTGAAAGTGCGATGAGGAAATACATTTCAAGTTCGATAGTTTATCCGGAAGAAGCAGTAAAAAGAGGAGTTCAGGGAAAAGTTTTTGTAAGTTTTGTTGTTACCAAAACGGGTGAGGTTGCCAATTCAACTATTGCCCGGGGTGTTGATCCTGCCCTGGATAAAGAAGCTTTACGAGTAGTTAATGGTTTGCCAAAATGGTTACCCGGAAAACAAAAGGGGCAGGTTGTGAATGTTAACTATACCGTTCCGATAAACTTTGCACTTGAAACTGCCGATTAACCATTTTTGTTAGTTCGGTAGATATTTTTTTAATAAATTCAAACAATTAACAACCACACAAAATGAAACTAAAATCATACCTGTCGCTTGCTTTTGTTGTTGTCATTTCTTTGCAGGTTTTCGCACAAAATAATATTGATTTGTTGATATTAAATAAAAACTATAAAGGGGCACTTCAGGAAATAGACCGGCAAATTGAGGTGCAACCAACAGCAGATCTTTATTTTAAGAAAGGGATGGTTTTCAGTAGCTTGCAAAATTATCAGGAGGCATTAAACGCTTATTCCGAATCGTTACAATTGCAGCCGGATAATGGAGATGTAATGGCAGAAATGGCTGAAAATTTATCGATTCTGGGAAATCAGCAAGATGCGGAAAGATTCTTTAAAAATGCTATTCAATTGCAACCGGATAATTTAACGATGAAAGCTAAATTGGGAAGAGTTTACATTAACCAGAAAAGGAACAGAGCAGCATACGACTTATTTGCCGAAATTTATGCAAACGACTCTTCAAATGTTTATTGGAATAAGCAACTTGCATATTGCTCTTTTCAAATCGGGAGAAGATTGCAAGCTGTTCATTTGTATGAAAAAGTTATTCAGGATAATCCACGCGATTACAATACATATTTAAATTTAATACATACATATAGCTGGAAAAAAGAAGGTGGCAAAATACTCGATCTAATCAATAAAGGACTTGGAGAATTTGAGCATGATCCTGAATTAACATTAGAGCGGGCCAACTATTTTTTTCGGGTGAAAATGTATGAAGTGGCAATGAGGGACTTTCATTTGTATTTTGAATACGGTGGCGATTCAATTTATGAGACTATTATGGATTATGGAATAAGCACTTATTTTTCCAATTTTGTTGAAGATGCTTTAAGTACTTTCAACGACTTGAACAGGGCGAACCCAAATGATGCAATAGTAATGTACTACCAAAGTTTATGTTATAAAAAGCTCAAAGATTTTGAAGAGTCGGAGAAATTGATGCAGTGGGCAATAGAAGGTTCAACGCCTGAATATGTTGCCGATATGTATCATCATTTGGGGCAGATTTATGGACAGCAAAGAAAATTTAAAGAATCGGTGGAAGCTTTGGAAAAATCGTATCACATGAATCCGGAAAATTCGGAGATTTTGTTTGAGATTGCAACAACAATGGAAGAGTTTAATTCGAATAAAACGCTTGCTTTAAATTATTATCAGATTTATTTAAAAGAAGCGGGCGAAAGCGGAAAGAACGTAAACTACGCGCTCGACCGAATTTCAAAAATTAAAGAAGATTTGTTTTTTGAAGAGTAGTAGTTCTTTTAAACACCGGTTTTTTCCCTTACCAGATTTGCAAGCTGAACTCTTGATTTTACTCCCGTTTTCGTAAATATCCGGTGGTTATGATCTTTAACCGTTTGTAAGGTAATGAATAACTTTTCGGAAATAGCTTTGTTGGTTTTTCCTCCACAAATTTCAATAATAATTTCGGCTTCCCGTTTCGATATTTCATACATTTTACAAAAGCCTGCAAAATCAATATTATTATTTTGTACCTCTTTTATTTGTGCCTTTCCGCTAAGTTGAATGGCAACCGGGATAAAAATGCTAACTCCAAACAGTAGAATAATTGAAATACAAACAGAGATAAATCCAAAAATATTGTAAAAGCAGAGTACTGTTGAGTATATAATGATTCCTGCAAAATAAATCCCGGCAAGTTTAATTGAAAAACCTGTTTCTTTAATAACAGGAGTATATTTCTTTTTTGCAATAAACGGAGCAATAAAAAATAAATGTACTCCCAGGTTTAACACTACCAAAGTTCGTATTACAAATAAATCGGGATCCTGGTTAACATTAATTATTCCTTTTTGAATTAAAGCCGAATAAATAAAAATTACAATAATAAAAGCAGGAAAATAAATCATAGCTGCAACATTCGATACCCTGTATCCATTTAGCTGAAAAGCAAACCGGATGAGCATAAACCAGCTAAAAACAAGAAATGGTATTCCAAGCATAGGAATAAATATGGTTAATTTGGCAGTTAATTCGGAGCTTAATTCGAGGTCGGCAATTATTTCCTGAAGTGCCATGTTTCCCCATATTCCGTATATCGTAAACGATAGAAGAAAAATTTGTTGATATAATAAGATCTGAAAAACAGGCTTTTGATGAACCTGGTAAAGTTGAAACGAAATTAATATTCCAATTACAGCCAACCCGGCTGAAATTATAAAAGTAGCGACATAAGAAATAATTTCGTAAGACATTGTAATCCAACTTTAGTATTGGTCGTAATAATACAAATAGCATTGATTTACTGGAAACTACCAAAGTAGTAATTATTAAAAATCCTACCAAAGTAGGAAGGATTTTTTTTCGAGTTGCTGTAATTTTGATTAACAAAGTTCAGTAAAAACAGATTTTAAATTTAAAGAAATGGAAAATAACAAGTACTTCAATTTAACTCCGACAGCAGGTGGAAGTTTTAGTTTTGCCTGGCGGAAAATGTTCGAAAAGGCCTTTTTGCCATTGTTGCTTGCAGTAATTATTACGGGTTTATTGCAGGGGCCAAATTTCGGAATTAACTGGAAAATGGACAGCCATCATTTTGGATTTCCGTTTATGTTTATTTTTCCTCTTGTTTTGGTTGGGTTAGCCTATGGTTTTTTATTTGTTCCGGTTATTCAGTATGGCGAAAAATATCTTTTCCTAAAAGCAATAAGAGATGAAGAAGCTGATTTAAAAACATTGTTTGAAGGATTTAAAAATCAATATCTTAATATTGTGTTAGCCAATCTTATCGTAATAGCGTTAACGATAATTGGTGTTGTTATGCTAATTATTCCAGGAATTATTATTGCGTGTCGCCTTGCATTTGTACCCTATTTGGTAATGGACAGAAATATGGAAGCTATGAAAGCAGTAGAAAAAAGTTGGCAAATGACAAAAGGTTATGGATGGACAATTTTTGGAATGGCAATTTTAACATTCTTTATTTGTATTGCCGGTTTAATTGTTTTTGGTGTTGGAATTCTAATATCTTTAATGTGGATGCATGCAGCATTTGCCTCATTATACCAGGCTGTTAACAACAAGGATGATGATAACAACCCAATACCCATACTTGGTGTAAACGAAGTTTAATAACCCGATTCAGAATATGAAAGCCCGGAAATTTTTTCGGGCTTTTTGTTTTTATCTTGGCTACTTTCAGTATTTTGGCTAATCAAAATTTTTTACATGAAGAAGTTGCTTCTGTTTCTTTTACCCGTGTTTTTGGTTACTTTCTCAAAAGCTCAATATTTTCAAACAGGGCAGGATCCGGCATCGATAAAATGGAGGCAGATTAATACTGCCAACTTTCAGTTAATTTATCCTGATTATTACGAAGATAAAGCACAAAAACTGGCTGCGATTATGGAGGCGGTTTATCCGAAAATAGGCACTACTTTGCACCATAAACCTAAAAAGATTTCTATTATTCTTCATACACAAACTGTTAAATCAAATGGATTGGTTGCCTGGGCTCCAAAACGGATGGAGTTTTATACCATACCAAACCAGGGAATTTATGCCCAGGAATGGATCGAACAACTGGCCATTCATGAATCGCGGCATGTTGTGCAAATTGATAAGGTAAACAGCGAACTCCCCAAAATTGTAAAAGCAATTCTTGGAGAACAGGGAACAGCTCTTGTGTTTGGTGCCTATCTTCCGTGGTGGTTTATTGAAGGTGATGCAGTGGTTACCGAAACTGCTTTTAGTAACTCCGGCAGGGGGAGATTTCCGTCGTTTTTAGTTGAACACAGAGCACTGGCAGTTGAAAAAGGAAATTACAAGTACGACAAAGCTTATAACTCATCGTATAAAAATTACGTTCCCAACCATTATCAGCTTGGATACTATTTGGTTGGTTCGTCAAGAGAAAGATATGGCCCAGATTTGTGGAATTCTGTTTTAAACAATGTAGGGAGCAGACCTTTTTCTTTGGCTCCGTTTAATAAAGCGTTGAAAGAAAATATCGGATTAACCAAAGTTCAATTATATAACTCTGTTTTTGACAGCCTAAAAACGGCTTGGGAAAAGGAAGACAAGAATTATAAACAGGAAAAACTAAAAATTATTTCGCCTAAAAAGAAGGTTTATACCAATTATCGGTATAATCATTGGTTGAATGATAGCACAATTATTTCGTATAAAACAGCATTAAACAGAATTCCATCATTTGTTAGAATTAACCTGAAAGGGGATGAACAAAAGATTCATCAACCGGGAACAATTTTCGATGAGTCAGTAAACTATAGAGACGATTGGGTGGCTTGGTCGGAGCAAGTTCCCGATCTTCGCTGGGAGCACAGTGGGCAATCGATAATCCGGTTATTAAATTTAACCGATAATAAAGTTTATAGTTTAAATACAGAATTTACTGCTCTTACACCTTCTATCTCGGCTGATAAAACAAAAATTGTTGTTGTTGAATCTGACTTCTCAAGCAACTTTTTTCTTTCAGTTTACGAAATTTCAACAGGCAAGCTAACTTCCCGATTTAAAACAGATGCTGATAATTATTTCTTTTCTCCCGAGTGGCTAAATAATAACGAAATAGTTGCTGTTATCCTTACCAAATCGGGCAAACACTTTTGCAAGGTAAATTTGAAAACGAGTAAAATTGAAATTCTTAATGAGGATGATTTAGGCGAAATAAAAAATTTGAAAGTAATAAATGATGAGATTTATTTTGTAAGTAGCTACACAGGAAAGGATGCGCTTTATGTTTTCAATCTTATTGATAAAACGATATTGCAAATTTATGAGCCACGATTTGGTTTGGAATCGCCGGCATTTTACAAAGGAAGTGATAAATTTATTGTAAGCGACTTAACTTCGGATGGATTGCGGTTAATTGAGTTAGATTTGAAAAATTTTAAAACAAAAGAGATTGAAAATATTTCAAAAAAAGAATATTCACTGGCTGATAAATTAACAGAGCAAGAGCCCGGCATATTTGATTTCTCTGTCATCGATTCGTCATCATATCAATCAAAGAAATACAACAAGTATGCCCACATTTTCAATTTTCACAGTTGGGCTCCTTTGTCTATTGATGCCGATAATTATGAGTTTAGTCCCGGAGTTAGTTTTCTATCGCAAAATAAACTGGGAACGGCTTCTTTGAATGTTGGTTATGAGTGGAAAACAGATGAAAAGGCAGGTGACTTTTTCGCAAAATATTCTTTTAAAGGCTGGTATCCGATAATAGATTTAGAAGTAAATACCGGAAAGAGAGCTTATAACAATTACACAATAATTGATAATATTCAGGACCGTAACGGGCACATTATCAGTAGTGATACCACTCAAAAACGAATTACCTGGAACGAAACCGATTTGGGTGCCGATGTGCGAATCCCGTTCAATCTGACACGAGGAAAGTTTACTCGCTACCTGCAGCCTGAAATTAGATATGATTACAAATTGTATTCAAACTCTTCGGAGCCGGATATTCTTTATAATGGAAACTACCAATCATTTACATACCGGTTGTATTTTCAGCAGATTTTAAAACGTAGTTATCAGGATGTGTATCCCAATTTCGGATTCGTAAACGATTTTATGTACAGACATTCTCCTACCGGAGACACCGATATTGGAAATCTGACGTTAGAACAGCTCTATCTTTATCTACCTGGAATTCTGGCTAATCATGGAATTCGTATTTACTCCGGTGTTCAGGATAAGAACAGTTCAACAGGACATACTTTCTCGGAAGCTATCAGGTATCCCAGAGGCTGGGGGAAAGCGAATACAACCCGTGCTTATAGTTTTGCTTTCGACTACAAATTACCATTATTTTATCCGGAGTGGAATGTTGGTGGTCTGATATATTTGCAGCGTGTAAAAGCTTCACTTTTCACTGATTATGCTAAGTTACAAGGTAATTTGTATAAAAATGGTGAAATAGTAGGAACATTTAACGAAGGGATTTCATCTTTAGGAATGGAATTGACCGGAGATTCTAATTTTCTTCGTTTTTATTCACCCGTAGAAATTGGATTTAGAGCTTCATATTTACCGGAGAAGAAGGATGTATATTTTGACTTTCTTATTTCAGTTGATTTCAACTCGTTTTAGTGTTATTAAGGTAATTTCGCCAGGCATATTTATTCTCCATGGAATTCCAACCATGCCAAGGCCTGTATTTACATATAATTTGGAGTTTCCATAACTATAGAGCCCTCCCCAGTTTTTTCTGATAAAATAACTAAAACTGAAGTTGATACCAGCCTTCTTAATTCCCCATTGTAACCCGTGAGTATGTCCGGCTAAGCTAAGTTCAATATCCTGTCTCTCTTTTACAACTGAGTCCCAGTGAGCAGGATCATGAGTTAATAAAATTTGAAATGTGTTTTCCGGAACATTTTTCATTGCTTTATCCAAATCTGCATACTGAGGAAACGGCGGATGCCCCCAGTTTTCAACTCCTATAATATAAATAGAATCTGTACCTTCCTTAATAACTGCATTTTCATTTCGTAATAATGTAAGGCCAAGTTCCCTATGCGAATCAACAATTCTGTCAAAATTTGCTGTCTTTGCGGTTTCGTCTGTCCAATTGCTGTAATTACCGTAATCATGATTACCAAGAATGGCAAAACTATTTTGCTTTTGATTTATCTTCTGAAAAGTTTCTCTCCAACCATTTACTTCGCTTGCAAAGTTGTTTACTAAGTCACCTGTAAATAATATCAAGGAAGGATTAAGTTCATTAATACTTTTAACTGCCTTGTTCATCAATTTTTTTGAGTGCAAAAAGCTTCCCAGATGTGTATCAGAAAATTGAACTATTTTGTACCCGTTAAAATTTTTTGGAAGGTTAGCAAATTCCAATTCAATGCGATTAATAACAATTTCGTTTTTGCCAAATAGCGAACCAAAAAGAACAGAAGTTCCCAGGCATATTGAAATAATAAAAGCGATAAAATAGGAGACTGTATTTTTTATTCGAAAAAGAACTAATCCAAGAATAAATGAAAATGCGAGAGGAATCTTAAAAATAAAATCGATAGAAAGAATTACATTATAAATTAAATACCATTTATAGTTTTCAGTGCTTCTCGCATTTTGGGGCCAAACAAATAAATAAACAAAACTCAATAAAATAAATAGGGAGTAGCCAATTATAATATTTCTTGTTTGTGTTCTCTTTTTTTTAGAAACAATTTTTGAAAGGCTAACTATGCTTCCGATAGTAATGAGTAGATAAAAGCCTAAAAAAATTAATAAAAACATAAGTGGGAATGATCTCATAATATTTATATCAGATTTGTCTGTAATTAATATTTAACTAATAGTGCCTGCAAAGATATTAGTAATTTGTTTTTCAGTGAGTTAGTTGCCTTTTTAGCCAAAAATAACTTCTCCAGATTTTCATATTTAGAAAATGACGACTAAATATACTCAAATAGACGGGAATTTAGCAGTAAAAGTTTTGAGAGTAACATCGCAATGAATGAAAAGTATTCAGCAGAAAATAATCGTATATTATTTACATAAATAAACAAATTGAATAAACAGCAATCTAAAATGTAAATCCGAATATTTACAACAATGTAAATCCGATTAAAATAAAATGAGTACATATGTAAAAGACGATAATTGCAAAAAAAGTAAAACAAATGTAAAGCTATTATTTGCATTTTATTATTATTTACAGATATGAAATTTGTATATACCTAATGCACAATTACATTACTAAACTTATTTCTATTATGTTTAATTATAAATAGTGAATTATTCATCTTATTTAAAAATAATTTTAATATTCATCAAATGAGATAATTACGCACAATTACCTAAAGTAATAATTATCATTAGAATTAAATTTATAAAAAATTAATTCAATTATTAATAATATTTTATTTTAATTAATTGATATTCAGTATAATTACTGCAATTAATTGAAGCTAAATATAATGCATATTTGTCTTAATACTGATTTTTCAGGGAAATTTTGTTTTCAATTGCTATTGTATTTTGTTAGAAATGTATTACATTCGTAAACGTTTTTGAAGATACCATTTACACTTACCTATAGCAAAAGATTAATGAAAGAGCGAATTAAGCAATATATGGACTACAAGAATATTTCGGCTGGTGAACTGGCGGGGACACTTGAAGTACAACGTTCTAACATTTCTCATGTATTAAATGGTAGAAATAAACCTGGTGCAGCATTCATTGAAAAACTTCTTATTATGTATCCTGATTTGAATGCCAGATGGCTGTTAACTGGTGAAGGTAACATGATAGAAGGTGCTGGCCACGCCACAACAATAAAAGAGGATATTCCGGAAGCAAAATCAAGTAAAGTTATAATGCCGGATCTGTCATCAAAAATTAGTAATTCGAGATTGATACAGAATAAGAATGTAGAAAAAGTTTTATTACTTCTTTCAGATGGTACCTTTATTGATTATGACAAAAATATATAATGATTGATGACTTATAAACTTCTGTAAAATTGAAGCAAAAACCATTACTATTCAGTGATGGTTTTTTTTGTACAATAAAGAAAATATCATGATTATCTATCACAATTCTTCTATTGTATTTAGAAACAGAATAAATTACATGACAAATAGAACATGATTTCATATTTCAAGTATTTCTTTATCAGTTTGTTAGTAGGATTAACATGTATTTGTTTACAAAATTCCAATTCCGTATTACAAAAATATAAAATTTTTTGTTTGCAAATGTAAAATATAGTATTTACATTTGTGTCACAATAATGAATGTGAAAACAACAAGATATGTAAGCTGATACCTGAAAAGATTTGCAAACCCAATTTAAGTTAGTTCAAGGTAAGTACAGAGCAAAAAGGTCGCCGATTGGTGGCCTTTTTGATTTATAATCAGTTTGTTGTTGCTAAGCTGTATTTCTTGGACGAGATAATAGCAACCTCTTATTTCTTATCTCGATATTCAAATTATATAGTACTATTTAACTTCAGCAAATGATGCGTTTATTTATAAATTGCTGTTATTTAGTTAATTACTGTATTCTTTTTGTTTTGTACATTTGTGTAGTAGTGAAATGTAAAATATATTTTAACAAATGTTTGCAATATCAAATAATTATTATTACAATTGTATTGTTATTTGAAGTGTAATTTATTTCACATATGTTTTAAAGATATGGTGATTTACAAACCCTAGTTTAGTTAGTTCGAAAAAGTACAGAATCAAAAAGATCGTTAGAGATAGCGGTCTTTTTGTTATTTAAACTTAAATATCTTTGATGCTTATAAATCCCAAAGTTTATTATTAATTATCTTTGCATTCAAATTTTGAAAAATGAATACAAAGTTTGTTCATGACTTTATTGTTTTAGAAAATACGGCTCTTAATAGCACAAATTACCTTCTAAAATTGAAGCTAAATCAACACCTACCTGAATTATCGCCAGGACAATTTGTAAATATTGACATTAAAAATTCCGATGAAATATTTTTAAGAAGACCGTTCTCTATTTTTGAAGTGGATTACGTTAATAGTACAATTTCAATAATTGTAAAGATATTAGGAAGGGGATCAAAAAAGTTAACAGAAATAAACGTAAATGATAAGCTAAACATTATTTATCCTCTTGGAAAGAGCTTCACTTCGCCAAACTCTAGCGATAAAATATTATTAATTGGTGGTGGAAGTGGAGTTGCTCCCATGTTGTTTTTGGCAAAAGAATCAGGCTTAAATAAAGAAAATGTTGAAATACTTCTTGGTGCGAAATCACGGGAGGAGCATATTAATGTAGATTATTACAACAAATTTGGTAATCTGCATTTTGCTACAGAAGATGGAACTTTAGGTGAAAAAGGATTTGTTACTCATCATTCTGCTTTTAGAAATCTAAACAAATATGATAAGATTTATGCTTGTGGACCAGTTGGAATGATGAAAGCGGTAGCAAATGAAGCTAAAATTAAAAATGTTTTTTGTGAAGTGTCTCTTGAGAATTTAATGGCTTGTGGTTTTGGAGTATGTCTTTGTTGCATAGAACCAACGGTTAATGGTAATTTATGTGTTTGTAAGGATGGTCCTGTATTCAATATAAACGATTTAAAATGGTAGATTTAAAGGTTAAGATTCATGATATTGAGCTAAAAAATCCGGTGATGACTGCATCCGGAACATCTGGTTTTGCAGAGGAATTAACTGATTTTTATGACGTTTCGAAACTGGGAGCCGTTTTATTAAAAGGAACAACATTGCATAACCGCGATGGAAATGCTTATCCACGAATGGCTGAAACTGCTTCTGGAATGCTTAATGCAGTAGGTTTACAAAACAAAGGAATTGATTACTTTATTGAACACATTTACCCAAGAATAAAAGATTATGGAACCACATTAATTGCAAATGTTAATGGTTCTACGGTTGAAGAATATATTGAAGTTACAGAAAAGGTTAATGAGCTGGATAAAATAACTGCAATTGAACTTAATATTTCGTGCCCGAATGTAAAAGAGGGAGGCATGTCGTTCGGAATTAGTTGTCCGAGTGCAGAAGCAGTTACACGGGAAGTAAGAAAAGCGTATGACAAGACACTCATTGTAAAACTTTCTCCCAATGTTACCGATATTACTGAGATAGCAAAAGCAGTGGAGGGGCAGGGAGCCGACAGTGTATCTTTAGTCAATACTTTCCTGGGTATGGCAATTGATGCGGAAAAAAGGATTCCGTTACTTTCAACAATTACCGGTGGTTTGTCAGGGCCGGCAATTAAGCCAATCGCTCTTCGTATGGTTTGGCAGGTTTACAATGCAGTAAAAATACCCGTAATAGGAATGGGAGGTATAATGAATGCTGCTGATGCAATTGAATTTATGCTAGCGGGGGCTTCTGCTGTTCAAGTTGGAACCGCAATTTTTAAAGATCCATTTATTCCAATTAAAATTATTGAAGGAATTGAGGACTATCTGAGAAGACATCACTTAGAATCGGTTAACGATTTGGTAGGAGCATTAAATAGTTAATCGGTTAATTTGATTAAGGATTTTTAGTTTCTTTTAATTTTCAGGTAATAATAAAAAATCAATTTATTATATACTTTTTAAAGCTCATTTACTTTTTGTATTTTGATGGTGAATAGTTTAAGAAATAAACAAGAGTTTCTTAAATGAAAACAAGATGAAAAAAGAAATTGTAATGTGAACATTTCAATTTTTACCTTGTTGTTTAATGCGTAAATTACAATAAATAAAAAAACCTTAGTAGCATAGTTATGTCAGATTTCAAAATTGTAATGCCTAAATTGGGTGAAAGCATTCAGGAAGGCACAATTACCAAATGGTTTGTAAAAGAAGGAGATACAGTTGAAGAAGACGATATTCTTTTTGAAGTGGCGACGGATAAAGTTGATTCAGAGATTCCTTCCCCGGTTGACGGTGTTGTAACCAAAATTTTATTTCCCGAAGAGAGTTTAGTTCCGGTTGGAGAGGTTCTCGCTATAATTAATATGGGAGGAGAATCAACAACTGAAGTAACTGATAAAACCGAGGAAGTTTCAGAAAACATAAGTAAATCAGAAGAAAAAGCAGATGAAAGTACTGAATCTGATATCTCCTCCGAGAATTTAAGGGAACTTTCAAACCGTTTTTATTCACCATTGGTTAAAACAATTGCAAAAGAGGAAAATGTATCATTCAAAGAACTTGAAACAATAAAAGGTTCCGGAGCTGGCGGAAGAGTTCAAAAGAAAGATATTCTTGATTACATCGAATCAAAAGCTAAAAAACCAGAAGATAAGAAAGAAGCGGCTAAAACAGTAACTTCAGCGGCTCCGGTTGTTGAAAGAAAAACTCCGCCACCGGTTTCTATCGGTGCCGGCGACCAGATTATTGAAATGGATCGGGTTCGTAAACTTATTGCCGAACATATGGTAATGTCGAAACAAGTTTCGCCACACGTAACTTCAGTTGTGGAGGCCGATGTTACTGAAATTGTTTTCTGGAGAAATAAGAACAAGGATGCTTTCCAGGAAAAATATGGAGAGAAAATTACTTACATGCCAATTTTTGCTGAAGCGGTTGCGATGGCGTTAACTGAGTTTCCGTTAGTAAACTCTTCGGTGGATGGCGACAAAATTATTCTGAAAAAAGATATCAACCTCGGTATTGCAGTTGCAAAACCCGATGGAAATTTAATTGTACCTGTAATTAAAGGCGCAGAACAGAAAAACCTGGTTGGTCTTACCAAGGAGCTTAACCGCCTGGCAAATGCAGCACGCAGCAATAAACTGGCTATCGAAGAAATTCAAGGTGGAACATTTACGATTACCAATTTTGGTTCGTTCCGAAACCTAATAGGAACTCCAATTATTAATCAGCCACAGGTTGCTATTCTTGCTACCGGAAGTATTGAAAAGAAACCGGCTGTGATGGAGACACCTACTGGCGATGCAATTGTTATTCGGCATAAAATGTTTTTATCGCTTTCGTATGATCACCGTATTATTGATGGTGCGCTTGGAGGTGCATTTTTACGTAGAATTGCCGATAACCTTGAACAATTTGATATTAACCGTTCGATTTAAAAAACAATTAAGTTGTAAATAATGAAAGATTTGGAAATACCTAAAATTTATTCCATAAAAAAGACTGATAAAGAGACCTTGAGAAAATGGTTTTATTTAATGACTATTGGTCGGGCAATTGACGATAAAGCTCCTAATTATTTAAAGCAGGCCATTGGTTGGTCGTATCATGCACCATATGCAGGGCACGATGGAATTCAGCTTGCAGTTGGTCAGTTTTTTGAAAAAAACAAAGATCATATTTTCTTGTATTATCGTGAGATGTTAACTGCAATGTCTTGTGGTGTTTCTGCGGAAGAAATTATTCTCAACGGAATTTCAAAGGCAACTGATCCTTCAAGTGGCGGACGGCACATGTCAAATCATTTTGCAAAGCCTGAATGGAATATTCACAGTGTTTCATCATCAACCGGTAACCATGCATTGCATGCAGTAGGTGTTGCACGGGCAATAAAATATTATGGAGAGAAAGCAGTTGCTATTAGCGGACAAGGTGAATCATCGGTTAGTGAAGGTTATGTTTATGAAGCTTTTAATGGCGCAGATAAAGAGCAATTGCCGGTTATTTTTGTAATTCAGGATAACGGCTATGGAATTTCTGTTCCGAAGAAAGATCAAACGGCCAACCGAAAAGTTGCTAATAACTTCATTGGACTAAAAAATACGAGGATTATACATTGTAATGGTAAAGATGTATTTGATTCGATGAACGCTATGGCCGAGGCAAAGCGTTTTGCAATAGAAGAATCAAAACCTGTTCTCTTGCAGGCAAACTGTGTGAGGATGCATTCTCACTCAAATTCCGATGATCATCTTTTATATCGGAATCAGGCAGAGCGAAATTATGTTCAGGAGTACGATCCGCTGGCAAAGTTTAGAAGGATGTTAATTCGTTATAATCGCTTTACCGAAGAAGAGATTGTTGAAATCGAAACCGAAGTAAAAGCTGAAGTAAAAGCTGCCCACAAAGCTGCTATGGCAGCGCCAGATCCGGATCCGAAATCAATTTATGATTTTGTTTTGGCCGAGCCAATTGTTTCAGAAAAATACCCCGATGGAATTCATAATGAAGAAGGAGAAAAGAAAAAGCTGATTACAGGCTTGAATGAAACATTGAAAGCTGAATTCAGGCATAATCCGGATACATTTATCTGGGGCCAGGACATGGCTAACAAAGATAAAGGCGGTATTTTTAATGTTTCGAAAGGAATGCAGCAGGAATTTGGTGAGAAACGTGTTTTTAATGCACCAATTGCTGAAGACTTTATTATGGGAACTGCCAACGGAATGTCTCGATACAATGACAAAATCAGGATTGTAGTTGAAGGTGCTGAATTTGCCGATTATTTTTGGCCGGCAATGGAACAGTACGTTGAAACAAGTCATGAATACTGGCGCTCAAACGGTAAATTTTCACCGAATATAGTCGTGAGGCTTGCGTCTGGCGGTTACATTGGCGGAGGAATGTATCATTCGCAGACAATTGAAGGTTCTTTAGTTGCAATTCCTGGTGTTCGTATTGTTTATCCTTCTTTTGCGGATGACGCTGCAGGGTTATTACGTACAGCAATTCGTTCAAAAGGATTAACTATGTTTATGGAACCAAAAGCACTGTACCAGGATCCAAAAGCTGCAACTGTAATTCCTGACGATTTCGAAGTTCCGTTTGGAAAAGCAAGGGTGAGAAGAGAAGGAGAGGATTTAACGATTCTTACATACGGAAATGCAACGCATTTAAGTCTTGATGCAGCAAAAAAATTAGAAGAAGATGGCTTTAATGTTGAAGTTATTGATTTAAGAAGTTTGAGCCCGTTGGATGAAGAAGCAATTATTGATTCGGTGAAAAAAACGAATAAGGTATTAATTGCTCATGAGGATAAAGTTTTCGGAGGTTTTGGCGGAGAATTATCGGCAATTATTACTGAAAAAGTATTTGAATATTTAGATGCTCCTGTTAAAAGAGTAGGTTCAACTTTTACTCCGGTCGGATTTAATCGTATTCTGGAAAAGGCAATTTTGCCAAATGCTGACCGAATTTATAATGCAGCAAAGGAACTATTGGAATATTAAAAAACAAAGCAGAAATGAGTAAAACAGTTATTATATATAGTTACCATACCCAAAAATCGAAGAAAGTAGCTGAAAAGATTATTGAAGCTTTCGGGGAAAAGAATATCGTTGCGGTTAATGCCGAAGAATTAACAACCGAAGTTTTCGAAAAAAACAACCACTTTATTTTGAGTGCACCTACATGGTTCGATGGCGAACTTCCTAACTACTGGGATGAGTTTATTCCTGATCTGGAAGAAATGGACTTAAAAAATAAAACGTTTGCAGTTTTTGGACTAGGCGATCAAAAAGGTTATCCCGAGAATTTTTGTGATGCAATCGGGATTCTGGTGGAAATTCTTGAGAGTTGCGGAGCAAAAATTGTAGGTTTTACGCCTGCGGAAGGTTATACTTTTGAATCATCAAGAGCTCAAAGAGAAGACAAGTTCGTTGGATTACCACTTGATCAGGAAAATCAGGGGCGTTTAACTCAGGGGCGGGTTGAAAAATGGGTAGCTCAGCTAAAAAAAGAAATGAAGTAATTATTTCATACGGCTAGATATTTTAGTTAGAGGCACCGGTAAAAGGTGCCTCTTTTTATTGGGCAAAGTCCGGTCGGTACAATTAAAATTTGGGTTGATAGGTATAAACTATTTGTATTCATTTGTAAATTATTTTGTAAATAATCTACTAGATTACTATTCAATTCAGATAAATACAATGTTTGTTTTTGTATCTTTAAAATTTTATTTGTAAAAATAATTAGTCTTAATTTGCTCGTAGTCAATGTTTTTAATTATGTAATTTTTTAAATTACAAATGTTTTTCATTTCTGTGTAAAATGAAAATAACTAAAGTAAAAGTTATTAAAGTGAACATGATAACTTAATTAAACATGGCTAAAATTCATAAAATATTTTATGCAAGTTTCCTGAAAATAAATTAACAGCCAATTGTTGTTATTTTATCCCTTTAAAATCTCAATTTACCTATGGTTTAGTTTTCAGATAACTTTTATTCATTAATTTTGTACCTTTTAAAAATCAAAAAAATTGAAAAAATTGCCTGAAACAAGATACATATTCGTTACCGGAGGAGTTACTTCATCATTAGGGAAAGGCATTTTGGCTTCATCGTTGGCGAAGCTATTGCAATCAAGAGGATACAAAGTTACTATCCAAAAACTTGACCCATATATAAATATCGATCCGGGAACTTTAAATCCATATGAACATGGAGAGTGTTTTGTAACCGAAGACGGAGCCGAAACTGATTTAGACTTGGGGCACTATGAAAGGTTTCTGAATGAAGCTACTTCGCAGGCAAATAACGTTACTACCGGCAGAATTTATCAGTCAGTAATTAATAAAGAGAGAAAAGGAGATTATTTAGGAAAGACGGTTCAAATTATTCCGCACATTACCGATGAAATCAAGAGAAGAATAAAAATTCTTGGTTCAAAAGGGAAATATGATATTGTAATTACTGAAATTGGTGGAACGGTTGGTGATATTGAATCATTACCTTATATTGAAACTGTAAGGCAGTTAAAATGGGAACTGGGCTCAAAAGCTTTGGTAATCCATCTTACTTTAGTTCCGTATTTAGCGGCTACCGGAGAATTAAAAACAAAGCCTACCCAGCACTCGGTTAAGCAACTTTTAGAAGAGGGAGTTCAGCCCGATATTTTGGTTTTGAGAACAGAGCACGATATTGATTTGTCTGTTCGTAAAAAGGTTGCGCTATTTTGTAATGTTGAACTGGATGCAGTGGTTCAGTCGGTTAATGTACCAACAATTTATGAGGTACCACTGAAAATGCTGGAAGAAAAGCTTGATTTAACAGTTCTTAAAAAACTGGGGTTACCAATTAATGAAAAAATAGATCTTTCAGCCTGGAATAATTTCCTTACGTTGCTTAAAAATCCTGTAAAAACCATCGAAATTGGATTAATTGGAAAATATGTTGAACTGCACGATGCTTATAAATCAATTGCAGAAGCGCTGGTGCATGCCGGAGCAGTTAATAAATGCAAAGTAAATATTAACTGGATTCATTCCGAAAATTTGAATACCGGGAACTACGTTCAGAAACTTTCAAAACTGAATGGTCTTATTGTTGCTCCCGGATTTGGGCACCGTGGAATGAAGGGAAAAATTCTAACAGCAAAATATGCTCGTGAAAATAATGTCCCATATCTGGGAATTTGTTTGGGAATGCAGGTTGCTGTTATTGAGTTTGCCCGCAACGTACTTAATCTGGAAGAGGCTGATTCAACTGAAATGATGCCGAAAACATCCGATCCGGTTATTGATTTGATGGAGCAGCAAAAAGGAATTACAAATTATGGGGGCACAATGCGTTTGGGGGCATTTGAGTGCCGGATAATTGAAAAAGATTCAAATGCTTGTAAAGCATATAATAAACTCACCATTTTTGAACGGCATCGTCATCGGTATGAGTTTAATGATGCCTATCGTGATAGATTTAAAGAAGCAGGAATGGTTCCTGTTGGTGTTAATCCGGAAACCGATTTAGTTGAAATCATGGAAATTCCAAAACATAAATGGTTTGTTGGTGTTCAGTTCCACCCGGAATATCGTAGTACGGTTTTAAATCCCCATCCTCTGTTTGTTGATTTTATAAAAAATTCGTTATTGTAGAAAAATAAAAATGGATAAAAAGTCGATTATTGGAATTGTCCTGATCTTCGCCATACTGGTTGTTTTTTCTCTTATTAATCAGCCTTCAAAAGAAGAACTAGAAGCGGCAAAAAACAGAAAAGATTCAATTGCTCAGGTTGAGCTGGAAAAAGCAATTCAACAACAAGCCGAATTAGAAAGCAGGCAGGTTGAAACCGTTTCAGCCGACTCCACCTTAACCGGAAACCAATTACAGGAGAAAACAGATCAGTTTGGAGTTTTTGGTGCATTCGCACTTGGCTCTGAAGAATTTTATACACTGGAGAATAACCTGATGAAAATTACCTTTTCAAACAAAGGGGGACGGATTTATTCAGTTCAACTGAAAGGGTACAAAACCTTTGACGGAGATTCATTAATACTTTTTGATGGACCAGAAACAATTTTCGGATTAAACTTCTTTGCGCAAAACAGGAGCATTCAAACTGAACAGTTATACTTTACTCCGGTAACAGCGAAGCAAAATACGGTTGTAACCGGGCCGGCGGTTAAAAGAGGAAGTGAAGGACGTATAAAATTTAATGAAGAAAACCCCGGAGGGCAGGAATCAATTTCTTTTCGCCTTGAAGTTGCACCCGGGAAATTTATGGAATATGTATATCTTCTGAAGTACAATTCTTTTATGGTTGATTTTAATGTAAAAATGCAGGGAATGGAGCAATACATTGCATCAAATCAATCGTATTTGAATTTCTCTTGGGCTTTTGATGTTCCCCGTCAGGAAAGACCTTCCAGATTTGGCGAAGACAGGAATACATATATCACATATAAGTTCTTCGGCGAAGACGTTGACAATCTTTCGCAAAGTAAAAGCGATCAGGAAGATTTAAGCACTCGTGTTAAATGGATTGGATTTAAACAATTATTTTTCAGTTCAACTATTATTGCCAACGATGCTTTTCCAAATGCACAAATACGTCAGGAGAATTACAAGGATGACCCAAAATATCTGGCTAATTTTTCGGCAGACATTGCGATTCCTTATACAGGAAATTCGCAGGAATCAGCAGGAATGCAGTTTTATTTTGGTCCGAATCATTACCAAACGCTTAAGCAATATGGTTTGGATATGGAACGTCAAATTTATCTTGGCTATGCCATTGTTCGTCCGGTAAACAAATATTTAATAATTCCCGTATTTAATTTCTTGCGGAAATACATCGACAATTTTGGGATAATCATTCTGTTGCTAACTATTTTTATTAAAATGATTTTGTTCCCGTTTACCTATAAATCATACATGTCTCAGGCCAAGATGAAAGCGTTAAAGCCTGAGGTAGATGAAATAAATGAGAAATACGGAAAAGGAACAGAAAAGGCTATGGAAAAACAACAGGCAACCATGGCACTTTACAAAAAAGCAGGCGTCAATCCTATGGGAGGTTGTTTGCCAATGATTTTACAATTCCCGATATTAATTGCCATGTTCTTTTTCTTTCCTACTTCAATTGAACTCAGAGGGGAAAGTTTCTTGTGGGCATCTGATTTATCAACTTACGATTCGATATTAAAATTGCCATTTGAAATTCCGGCTTATGGAAGCCATGTAAGCTTGTTCTGTTTATTAATGACCGTTACAACTGTGTTTTATACCTATTTGAACCAACAGACAACTTCTACACAAGGAATGCCTGGAATGAAAACGATGATGTATTTAATGCCGGTAATGTTCTTGTTTATTTTAAATAGTTATCCGGCTGGTTTAAGTTACTATTATTTTCTTGCCAACCTGATTACAATTGGTCAAACCTATTTAATTCGTTTGTTTGTTGACGAAGATAAAATAAGGGCACAATTACAGGTAAATAAAAGTAAGCCGGTTAAAAAGTCGAATTTCCAGAAGAGGCTGGAAGAAATGGCAAAACAAAGAGGAGCTCAAACTCCACGAAAAAAATAAGAGTTAAACAAAGGAAAATATATAAGGATTACATTTATTTGTAATCCTTTTTTTATAACAATGAGGCAGGTAATTCTAATATTATTGTTGTTGCTGTTTTCTTCATCGGTTTATGCAGAAAGAAGAAGCCAGATTTGGAATAAAAATGATATTCTTATTCATCCCTGGAAATATTTTGATCTTAATGTTGCAGAAAAGATTCAATATTCTCCGCAGAATAATGCTGTTGAACAAAAATATGGCGAATTATTTGTTATCCATAAACCACTTACTTGGTTTGACTATGGACTGGGATATCGCGTTTCCTATTCAAATGTGGAGATTGATTGGGTGCAGGAAAACAGAGCAATGCTGGTTGCCGAGTTCAAGCAACAATATCACAACTTCTGGTTTAAGTTTTCCAACCGTTTCGAATACCGGGATTATAAGGCAGATTTAGATCATTTTCGCTATAAACAACAGTTTACGGTTACTTTTCCGTCTTTAGCTTCCTGGGGAATGCAGTTTTATACTTCCGAAGAATCATTTACAAAATTAAATGGAGTGGGCACCCATTTGGCCCGCTTGTATGGAGGTATTTCGGGGGTGCACAGTAAACATTTTCAATTAAAATTATATTACGCATTCGAAAAATATAAGTTGATTGAAAACTGGAACAGCCGTGATATTATGGGACTAAACCTGAGTTTCATTTTATAAATATTCATTTTAATTTCTACTGAATTAAACCTTTTGATAATCAGAGTGTCGAAAGGGTATTGTTGAAATTCGATACGTTTAACTAAAAACTTGTAAACATGAGAAAAATAGGATTTCTGCTTATTGCAATACTTATGGGAACAACCATTAGTATGGCTCAACCCGGTGGACAAAGAATGGCTCCGGAAGAAAGGGCAAAACAGCAAACTGCTGAGTTAAAGGAGGCACTTGGACTGGATAAAACCCAGGAGAAAAAGGTTTATGACCTGAATCTTGAAACCGGTAAAAAAATGCAAAAAATGCGTGAAGAAATGGGTGGCCAGGGATTTAGCGATGAAATGCGCGAAAAAATGCAGGCTATGCGGGAAGAAACAAACAAAGAGATGAAGAAGATTTTGACAGACGAACAATATAAGAAATACGAAAAATATTTAGAAGAAAGAAGAGCAAGAAGGGGTCAAGGTGGACCCAATCGATAGTTAGTTTTGTAGTTAGTGCTGAAGGCTTGCAGATAACTGCAGGCCTTTTTTTATTCCTTAAAATGAAAAGTATATTATTGCAAAAATGAATTTTTGAGTTGAACCATTTTTATTGCAGTAATGGCTGCTTCATCTCCTTTGTTACCATGTTTGCCACCTGCACGATCCAAAGCCTGCTGTTCATTTTCAGTTGTTAAAACACCAAAAATAAAAGGCTTGTTATATTTTAGGTTTAAATCAACAGTTCCCTGGGTAACACCTTCGCAAATATAATCGAAGTGGCGTGTTTCACCTTGGATAACACATCCCAGCAGAATAACAGCATCTACATTTTCCATTTCTGCAAAATATTGCCCACCCAGGGGAAGTTCAAAACTTCCGGGAACATATTTCACCAAAATGTTGTCTTCGGTTGCTCCGTGTTTGGTTAAAGTATCAACAGCACCTTTGGCCAGGGCTCCGGTAATTTCAAAATTCCATTCAGCTACTACAATTCCAAATCTCATGCTTTCAGCAGAAGGAACCGAGTTTATATCGTATTGAGAAAGATCTTTTGTTGCCATTTTCTTTTAAATAAAAAACCCCTCGCGCGGAGGGGTCGAATTATAATAAAGCTTCGATTAGCTCATTTTTAATTTTACACGTGCTATATACTTGTCAATGCTGCTTCCTTCGGTCGAATTCGGATAATCTTTTTTAATTTCCTGGTATAAAGCCAATGCTTTATCATATTTATTCTGAGATTCAAGAATACCAGCAGCTTTCATCTTATAAACCGGAGTTGTCAGTTCATTCTCGGTTAAAGAATAAGCTTTCTGATAGTGTTTCAATGCATTGTCTGTTTCACCCAGTTCAAGATATGCATCGCCCATAGCACCTTCTTTTATAGGGCCGAGCAGCAAATCATCGGTTTTGAAGCCTTTCAAATAATCAATTGCTTCTTCATATTGTCCTAAATGCAGGTAAGCAATACCGGTATAATATTTTGAAAGATTTGCCGATTTGGTAATTCCATAATCATCAATAATATCAAGGAAACCTAAATAGTTACCATCGCCGTTTATTGCAAGGTTAAAAGAATCTTTATCAAAATAGTTTTCGGCCATATACATTTGCGATAATGCTTCTTTTTCTTTTGGGTGCAAATAGAACTTGCTAAACCCGAGGTATGCCACTACTGCCAGAATAATTCCGCCAACAGCGTAAATAATAATTTTCTGGTTGTCTTCAATAAATTGTTCCGTTTTGGTTAACGCACTTTCAAGTTCTTGCAAATTATCTTCTTGCTGAGTGTTCTTTTTTGCCATTTTAAATCGTATTCAAAATTGTGCCGCAAAAATAGTTTTTTTTTCAAAACCGTATGGGTAATAGTATTATAAATTTGAATTTTAATCAACATAAACCTGTTATTATCGGAATTTAAACCTTAACCCGTGTAATAATCAGTTTTTAATTAGTTTTGCATAAATCATGCAAATCGTAGTTTTATGCATATTGAAGAAATTTCAATTGTAAATTTTAAAAATTTAAAGGAAGTTCAGGTTGATTTTTCTCCCAAGTTGAACTGTCTTATTGGAAAAAACGGTTCGGGTAAAACCAATATGCTGGATGCTGTTTATTATCTGTCGTTTTGTAAAAGCTTTTCGAATTCAATCGATTCACTGAATATAAATCACGATGAAAGTTTTTTTATGCTGAACGGGAATTACCAAAGGCTCGATTCTCCCGAAAATATTTCGTGTGGTTTAAAGAAAGGTATTAAGAAGCAATTTAAACGTAATTCGAAGGTATATAAAAAGTTACTTGAACATATCGGACTTTTGCCACTGGTGATGATTACACCGTCGGATGTTGATTTAATACTGGGTGGGAGTGAGGAACGACGTAAATTTATGGATGGTGTAATTTCGCAGTACAACCAGCAATATCTGCACGATTTGATGAAATATAACCGCATTTTGCTTCAACGAAATAATTTGTTGAAACAATTTGCAACAGATCGAACCTTTGATAGGGAATTACTTGAAATTTGGGATTTACAATTGGTTGAATACGGAGAAAAAATTCATGAACAGCGAAAAGAATTTGTAGAAAAGCTTATTCCGGTTTTTCAACGATATTATTCTTTTATTTCGCAGGGAAATGAAAAAGTAAGTCTCCGGCACCAATCTGGTTTGTACGAAAACAACATGGAAACACTGTTGAATAATTCTGTTGTAAAAGATAGGGCTTTGCAATATACTTCAGAAGGGATTCATAAAGATGATTTGGTTTTTTATATCGGCGACTACCCAATAAAAAAATTAGGTTCTCAAGGGCAAATGAAAACGTACCTTGTTTCGTTAAAACTGGCTCAGTTTGATTTTGTAAAGGAAATTTCGGGATTAAAACCCATACTTTTGCTTGATGATATTTTTGATAAACTGGATCAGTTCAGAGTAGAGCAAATTGTCAAGGTTGTCGCAGGCGAACAATTTGGTCAGATTTTTATAACAGATACTAATCGCGAACATCTGGACTCGATAATCAAGAAAATGGATACCGATTTTCGTATTTTTAATGTTGATTCTGGAAAAGTAGAGCTGGTAAAATGAGAAGAAGTAATATTCAGTCTATAGGAGATGTACTCCGGGAATATATTAAGGAGTCGAAATTGGAACATAAGTTAAAAGAGGTGGATGTTGTGCAATCGTGGGAAGAGTTGCTTGGGAAAACTATTGCAAACTACACACAGGATGTTTCATTAAAAAATAAAGTGCTGTTTGTGAAAATTTCTTCGTCGGTTGTAAAAAATGAATTGTTTATGATGCGCGAAGAAATCCGCCGGAAACTCAACGAGAAGGCAGGAGAGGAGATGGTTTCGCAAATAATTTTTAAATAAAAAAGCAGCCTTTTTATATGGCTGCTTTATAATTCTGATATGTTTCAACATTAATATCGTTCGGTTTTCGAAAAGAAAAAATCAGCTTCAATTGCAGCATTTTCATCACTGTCAGAACCATGAACAGCATTTTGTTGCAAACTGGTTGCATACAGTTTTCTGATGGTTCCTTCCGCAGCGTTTTCAGGATTAGTGGCACCAATCAATGTCCGGTAATCTTCCACTGCATTTTCTTTTTCAAGAATTGCAGCAATAATGGGGCCCGAACTCATAAATTCAACCAGCGATCCGTAGAATGGTCTTTCCTTGTGTACTTCATAAAAAGCGCCTGCCTGTTCAGCACTTAAGCGGGTTAATTTCATTGCTTTAATTACAAAACCGGCTTCATTAATCATTTTCAGGATGGCACCTGCATGGTTGTTTTTGAAAGCCGTTGGCTTTATCATTGTAAACGTAATTTTTCCTGCCATTTTTAAAATTTTAATAAATGTTATAATTGCACAATTATATAAAAAATTGAATTATTTAACCATTGCACCGTTAGCAGATTTCGTATATTTGCCCATTCAAATTTTATTCGTTTTGAAAAACACTGACAAACAGACTATTACATCGGTAAAAGAAATTCTTACCAAAGAAACTAAGAATATTGTAATTGTTCCGCATGAAAATCCGGATGGCGATGCAATAGGTTCAGCAATTGGACTGGCGGAAGTTTTAATCAACTTCGGGCATGGTGTTACCATAATTTCGCCGAATAACTACCCCGATTTTTTAAAATGGTTTTCTTCGGGAGCCTCCATACTTATTTATAGAGATAATAAGAAGCCATCAAAAAAAGCCATTGAAAACGCTGATATTTTAATTTGTGTTGATTTCAACGAACCTAAAAGAGCCGAAAAGCTTGAAAAACAGATTGTGGAGTTTGGCAAAAAAAAGATTTTAATTGATCATCATCCCAATCCATCCTTTTTTTGCGACTATACCATTTCCGAAACACATTACAGCTCAACAGCCGAACTTGTATTTGATGTTGTAAACGCAATCGGAATGAAAAAATACATAACCGTTAGCGCTGCACAAGCTTTATATACCGGAATTTTAACCGATACCGGTTCTTTTAGTCACAATACTTCAAATCCGAATACTTTTAAAGTGGTTTCGGAGTTAATGAAATACAAGATTGATACTGAAAAAATACAATCGAATGTATTTCATAATTTTTCTGCAGACCGTATGAAGTTGCTGGGCTATTGCCTGAATAAAAAAATGGAGGTTTTTCCGGAATTGCGGACAGCTTTTATAAGTATAACAAAGGAGGAACTTGAAGAATTTAATTTCAAGCCTGGTGATACCGAAGGATTTGTTAATTATCCCTTGTCGATAAATAATATTGTATTTAGTGCGTTGTTTATTGAGAAGGAAGGATATGTAAAGGCGTCGTTTCGTTCAAAAGGAAGTTTTCCGTCCAATGTGTTTTCAAGTAATCATTTCAATGGAGGCGGACATTTGAATGCTGCTGGCGGTGAGTCGTTTCAAAATTTGGATGAAACAATTGAAAAGTTTACGCAACTTCTTCCTGAATATGAACATCAGTTATTGGAAACAATAATTTAAATGTAAAATGAAAAAGGTTTTATTTGCAATAGCAGCAGTTCTATTTTTAATTACTTTTTTAAGTTCATGTTTAACGAGTAATTACGATGCGCCCGATCCAACTTATGAGCAAGAGCAAGCAATTTTGAAATCATACATTGATACATTAATTGCAAATGATCGGGATGTTGATACTACGGATCTGGGAGTTTATTACGTTGTTCTGGAAGAAGGTGTTGGTGAAACTGCAAAAACCGGCGATACATTAACTGTCGGATATTCAGGGTATTTTGTTGATGGAACTTTGTTTGATTCATCTAAAAACATTAATAATGAGGGAACCTATGAGTTTATACTCGGAGTGCCGAATTTTATTTCCGGTTGGAATGATGCGTTACGCATAATGAACAAGGGATCAAAGATGCAGTTCGTAATTCCGTCTGATTTGGCATATGGAAGCAGAGGGCAAGGAACGATACCACCATATACCACATTAGTCTTTGTGATAAAAATGGTAGATATAAAGCCTTCTAATTAAAATGAAACAATAAATAAAAATATATTAATGAAAAAGATTTTGGGAGGATTAATTATTACTGCGGTTGCAGTTTTAATTTTTTCGTGTAAAGATGATAATAGTTTGGAAAAACTCAGGAAAAATGAATTGGCATTGCTCGATGAATTTATTTCGGAAAACTATGCCGGAAAGGAACCAAAACCTTCAGGTTTATATTATTTCGAAGAATTTCAGGGCTATGGTGATTCCTTGATTCAGCCGGGTGACAGGGTGCAAATTTTTTATGCTACCTGGACAGTCGATAGTGTTTTAATCGACGAATCGGATTATCCAACCGGTTATACAAAGGGATATCGTTTTGAACCATTAGAATTTACGGTTGGTGCAGGACAGGTTATAACGGGTTTAGACGAAGCCGCCACTTATATGAGACCAGGGACTATCGCAAATTTGGTAATTCCGTCAGAATTGGCTTACGGACAAAATGGTTCTACAGGAAATCTTTATATTCCGGGCTTCACTACATTGTTAATGCAGATTGAGGTATATAAAATTTTCAGGCCGGAATAGTACCTAAGGTCTTTTAAGCTCGGGAAATGAACAAGACAGAACTTATCAAGAAATTACTTCCCGGTTTTATTCCGCTTTTTGTTTTTATTGCTGCCGACGAAATTTGGGGGACAAAAATTGGTTTGTACGTTGCTGTTGCAGTCGGGGTATTGGAACTGGCATGGGTTGGTTTCAAAGAAAAGCGTTTTGATAAATTCATTCTTTTTGATACCGTACTGTTAATTGTTCTGGGAGCTGTTTCCATTATTCTTGATAACGATATATTTTTCAAGTTAAAACCCGGATTAATTGAGTTGATTCTCGTTGCAATTCTTGCTATTTCTGCTTTCTCGCCGGTAAATATTATTGGTTTAATGGGGCAGCGGTATTTAAAAGGCGCCTCTTTTAATGATGACCAGATTGCACAAATGCGAAGAAGCCTGAAATATCTTTTCTATATTTTTACGGTTCATACAGCTTTGGTTTTTTATTCTGCATTTTATATGAGCAAAGAAGCCTGGGCTTTTATTAGCGGAGGGCTTTTTTACATATTGTTCGGTGTTTATTTTCTAATAGAAATGTACAGGGTACGAAGAAAACAGAAAACATTGGTAAGTACTGAAGAGTGGGTTCCGTTGGTAAATGAGAAAGGGGAAGTTACAGGACAGGCACCGCGAAGCCAGGTTCACAACGGAAGTAAATTGTTACACCCGGTTGTACATTTACATGTAATTAGCCCCAATAAAGCCATATTGTTGCAGAAACGCCCGGAGTCAAAACTTATTCAGCCCGGCAAATGGGACACTGCGGTTGGCGGACATATTTCGGCCGGAGAAACACTGGAACAGGCATTAAAAAAAGAAGCATTCAAAGAATTAAGTTTGCAGAATTTTTCGGCGAAATTAAAGACGGTTTATAAGTGGGAGTCGGAAATTGAAGCAGAACTGGTTTACCTGTTTACTACTTCCGATTCAAAGAACTTTCAAATTCGTTCTGATGAAGTGGATGAAGCAAAATACTGGACAAAAAAACAGGTGGAATCCAGCATCGGGAAAAGTGTATTCACTCCTAATTTTGAATACGAATTTGGACTCCTTAAAGAAATGAAACTTATTTAATTGGCTATCCGATTAGGAAAATTGCAGGAATTTTATGCAAATCGGGTGTCTTGTTTTTCCATGCCTGAATTGTTTTCGTTTGAATAAACTCGTTATCGGCAGTAATATTCGAAGCAATACAAAACAGTGTATTTCCGGAACAAGTCTTCAAAACATCTTCAATTAATTGGTTATTCCGATAGGGGGTTTCAATAAAAATCTGGGTCTGCTGTTCGTTTCTTGCCTTTTTCTCAAGAGCTGCGATTGCCTTAGTACGTTCGTTTGGTCTTACCGGTAAATAACCGTTGAATGTAAAGTTCTGTCCGTTTAAACCCGAGGCCATTAACGCCAGCAAAATGGAGGAGGGGCCTACCAAAGGAACAACAGTAATTCCTTTTTGGTGTGCTATTTTTACAACTTCGGCTCCCGGATCGGCAACTCCAGGGCAGCCAGCCTCGGAAACAACAGCAACATCAAAGCCGTTTTCAATCGGTTTTAGGTATGAAGGAATCTCGGAAAGATTGGTGTACTTATTCAATTCATAAAATGTGCAGTCGTCAATATTGATTTCATGGTTCACCTGTTTCATAAACCGGCGTGTAGTCCTTATATTTTCAACAATAAAATGTTTTGTGTTTGTTAAAACAACTGCCACTTGAGCTGGTAAAACATTTTGCCAGTCATTTTCACTTAAAATATTCGGTACGAGGTAAAGTTTCGCCATTGTAAATTTTTTTGCAAAAATACAGATATTCACCATTTCGCCGCAGCTTTTGTTAACTTTGTAGTATGCCCGAATTTGATAAATTATCCATTGAAGCTACCTTTCTGGGAACAGGGACATCTCAGGGAGTTCCCGTAATTGCGTGCGATTGTGAGGTTTGTCAATCAGAAGACAGAAAAGACAAACGGCTGCGTTCATCTCTTCTTCTGACAATTAACAGGCAGAACTTTACCATTGATGCCGGCCCCGATTTCCGGCAACAGATGCTTCGGGAAAAAGTAAATTCACTGCGGGCCATACTTCTTACACACGAACACGTCGATCATATTTTCGGTCTTGACGATATTCGCTCTTTTAACTGGGTGCAAAACCATGCAACCGATATTTACGCTGAAGAACGCGTGCAAGAGGCAATCCGAAGAATTTTTAGTTATGTTTTTGCCAATTTTAAATATCCCGGTGTGCCAAAAATGAAATTGCACAAAATTGAAAATAAGCATTTTAAAATTGAAGGAATAAAGTTTACGCCAATTCGCTGTTTTCATCATAAACTGCCGGTTTACGGTTTCAGAGTTGGTAATCTTACTTATATTACCGATACCAATTTTATTCCGGATGAAGAACTGGAAAAAATAAAAGGGACGGAAATTTTGGTTCTTAATGCGCTTCGGAAAGAGAAACATATTTCACATTTTAATCTTGAAGAGGCTTTGGAAGTTATTGAAAAGATAAAACCGGAAAAGGCGTATTTAACACACCTGAGTCATGCCTTTGGGAAACATGAAGATATTCAGAGCGAGCTTCCTGAGAATGTATTTGTGGCGTATGATGGACTGAAAATGCAAATTTAAGCTTGCTTTTTCTTCAACCACGGAAAAACAACAATTAAAGACGCAGCAAAGTAAATTCCACCTGCCAGTAAAAATGCCGATTTTAGCCCAACATGGTCGGTCATCCAGCCTAAAAGCGGACCGATACCTGCAAAGGCAATTCGGATAATAAAATTGCGAACAGAAAGCATGGTTGCACGAACACTGCTTTCCACATATTCGTTAATATAGTTCTTCAAAATAGGTGTTGCAATACCCCGAACAAGATAGAAAAGAAAGAGGAAAGCAATTCCCCACAAAGTAATTACCAGCCCCGATAAAAAGTAGCCTGCGGCAAGTAATACAATAACAAAAAGTACCGATCTGGATTTTCCTGCAACTTTTTCTACGTTATGAGCAAACACCGACGAAACTCCAACAGTTAGATTTAACGCAGTCCAAAGAATACCAAAATATTCAACGGGCAAGTTTACTTCCTTAAAAAAAGGTTGTACCAGCCAGGCAAAAGTTAATGTAGATGCTCCGGTTATGGCCGATAAAACAATTGCAATCCTCAAATTCCGGTTCGAAATAAATGTGTTTTTTATACTGTTTGTTAGTTTTCTTAACGACAACGCTTGCACAGCAGAATGGAATTTCGGCTCAACAAGTGTAAGTGAGGCCGGGATTGCAATGGCAGCTACTGCAAACTGAAAGTAGAAAGGGGTGCGCAAACTAATGGCAGCCAGAAACCCCCCGGCCACTCCGGCAATGGCTTCAGCAAAGTTACCGGCCGATGTAATTCTGCCTTCCTGTTTGATATAACTTTCAGATTTGTTATCAGCCTTTAAACCATCGTACAACAGTGCAGAGTCAGCCCCGGAAACAAAGGAATGCCCCACGCCTAAAACAATTTCTGCTATTGCAAAAGCCCAGAAACCAAACGAAAAGCTATAAATAAGAAACCCGGCGCTTCCAAGAATACTTCCAAGTATAAGCGTTTTTTTTCTTCCCCAAACGTCAGCCATCCACCCTGACGGAATTTCCATGGCTACTATGGCAACCGAATAAATGGCTTTAAGAATAAAAATATCATGCATCCCCATGCCGTTGTCCTGGTAAAACAGAACAACAACAGGCATTACCATATTAAACCATTTCGAAATTTTAATAAGGTATAATTTCGGTATGTTTTTGCTAAAACCGGCCAAATTCAAATTTTGCGCAAAAATAACTTTTTAAATGGTTTCATTAAGGAAACAAATAATTTCGAAAATTATTTTTGAAAAGAAGCGACTGTTTTAAACACTTAATAATTAGGCTATAATGTAGTATATTTTGGCAAGGCTAAAGTATTTACCAAACTTTAATCATAATTATATGTTTGTCTTATCTGTAATAAATAAAATTTAAAAATAATCAAACCATTTATGGCTCAAATGAATTTTGAATTAGATACCGACCCAACAGAGACAGAGTTTAAAATTGCACCCTTATCCGAATTCCTCGATACATTAAAATCTAAAATGAAGAGTGTTTTTCACGAAAAGAATGATATTGATAATCTAAGTATTAAACGTGGCCTTCCTTCCCATGCTTTCCAGGAAATCATGTCAGCAAATCCACTCTCAGTTGGAATTCCAAAGGAATATGGCGGACGTGGCGGGCTTATTCACGAAAATATTGCATTACTATCAGCTGCTTCTTACGAGTCGCTGGCTCTTTCGTTAACTTTCGGAATTAATTCAGCCTTATTTTTACAACCTGTTGCAAAATATGCGCAGGAAGAGGTAAAAGCTTCGATCTTTAGGCGTTTTCTTGAAGACCAAAATATGGGTGGATTGATGATTACTGAACCGGATTATGGCAGCGATGCTTTAAATATGCAAACCTCTTACACAGAAGAAAAGGGCAAATATCATCTTAAAGGGAAAAAGCACTGGGCTGGTTTAACGGGGTGGGCCGATTTCTGGTTATTAACAGCCCGGCAACAGTCGCCTTCAGGAAACCTGCAACGAGACATTGATTTTTTTATTTGCGATGTGAGTGTTCCGGGGCAGGAAATAGAAGTGGAAGAAGTATTTGAAAACCTGGGATTATACATGATTCCTTATGGCCGCAATCATATTAATGTTAAAATACCGGCAGTACAAAAATTAGAGCCTCATACCACAGGTGTTAAAATGATGCTGGATTTGTTGCACCGAAGCAGAATGCAATTTCCGGGAATGGCAATGGGCTTTATTAAACGAATGCTCGACGAAGCGATTGCACACTGCAAACAACGTTTTGTAGGAGGAAGGAGTTTGTTTAGTTACGACCAGGTACAGGAGCGTTTGTCGAAATTGCAGGCATCTTATACGATTTGTTCAGCCATGTGTGCCAACAGTAGTAGAAAAGCAGGGATTGAAATTGATTTGGTACCTCATGGAATGGAGGCTAATGCAGTAAAAAGTGTGGTTACCGATTTAATGCAGGACGCTGCTCAGTCGTTGTTACAATTAGTTGGAGCTAAAGCTTATAAATTAAATCATATTGCCGGACGAGGAACTGTCGATAGCCGTCCTTTTCAAATTTTTGAAGGATCTAATGATATTCTTTATTCGCAGATTTCAGAAGCGCTTGTTAAACTAATGAAACGGGCTAAAGAAAATAACCTGTTTCAGTTTTTAAAAGATTTTGATTTAACAAGTCAGGCAGCAGATTTTGTCAAAGAACATATCAATTTTAATATCAACTTTCAGATGCCACAGCGCAACCTAGTAGGTTTGGGAAAAGTAATTGGAAGAGTTATTTCACTAAATCAGGTTTTGGATATTACTAATAACGGTTTCAGAAAAGATTTGGCTGAAGGTGGAATAGCCATGCTTCAACAGGAAATATCTGGACTACTGGCCGTTTTTTCTTTTAAGAATAACGAACAACTGATTGATGATTACGAGGAAAACAGTTCGTGGCTGAATTTTATAACTGCCTAAAGCATTTGCAAATAACTGTTGTTTTACTCTATCTATTTGAAGACATTTTTTTTCGTTTCGTTTTCATACAAGATTATTCTGAATACGATTTGTAACGTATTTCAATTTTTTGCTTAAAAAATGAAAGCAGAATTATATTTTTGCCGTAACAGTTAAAAAGACAGACTATGAATTTATTTATTCCCAAAAATTACCAATCGGTTTTAGATGTAAATCAAACCGAACAGGCAATTAAACAGTTAAAAGATTTCTTTCAGCTTAATCTTTCTTCCGAATTAAGGCTCAGAAGGGTAACGGCGCCACTATTTGTGAAAAAAGGTACCGGAATTAATGATGATTTGAATGGAACAGAACGGCCGGTTTCGTTTCCCATTAAAGAGTTGAATGATGAAGTCGCAGAAATAGTGCAATCTCTGGCAAAATGGAAACGTTTTGCTTTAGCCGATTTGCAGTTACAGGATGGCTTTGGTATTTACACCGATATGAATGCGATTCGTCCGGATGAAGAATTAACCAACATTCATTCGCTTTATGTTGACCAGTGGGATTGGGAGAGAGTAATTAACAATGGTGACCGTAATCTCGATTTTCTGAAATACATTGTTCGTAAAATCTATGCAGTATTGATTCGAACGGAATATTTTATTTCAGAAAATTACTTTGATATCGAACCACAACTTCCTGAAGAAATAACCTTTGTGCATGCTGAAGAACTAGCAAAAAAATATCCGAATTTAACACCTCGCGAACGAGAAAACGAAGAAGCCAAAAAGTACGGAGCAGTTTTCGTTATTGGAATTGGTGGTGAGATGCCCAATGGCGAAATTCACGATGGGCGTGCACCCGATTACGATGACTGGACTACACCTACAATAAATGGGTACAAGGGTTTAAATGGTGATATCATTCTTTGGAACAAAGTTCTGCAACGCTCATTTGAAATTTCTTCAATGGGAGTAAGGGTCGATAAAAAAGTATTGTTAGAACAACTTAAATTAAGAGGGCTGGAGGAGCGAAAAAAACTGATGTGGCATAAAATGCTTTTGAATGACGAATTACCATTAACCGTTGGAGGTGGAATAGGACAGTCTCGGTTATGCATGTATTTTCTGCGAAAAGCACACATTGGTGAAATTCAGTCGAGCATTTGGCCTGATGAGATGATTCAGAAATGCAAAGTCAACGGAATTCATTTGCTGTAATTGAAATTAATGGTGAAGAGTAATAATTCATTAAGCAGAAATTCCAATTTAGTTTTTAATTTATTTGGAGTTTGAAAATTGATTTTTACTTTTGCAGCGCAAAATAAATAAGGATGCCTCGGTAGCTCAGTTGGATAGAGCAACTGCCTTCTAAGCAGTAGGTCATGGGTTCGAATCCCGTCCGGGGTACTAGCAGATAAACTAAATTTAGTTAAAAGCACTTAAAATCAATGTTTTAAGTGCTTTTTTATTTTGGCAAAAAACAAAAAAAGGTCACTTTTAGTCAACTTTGAAGGGACTATTTGGTGACCTATGAGTTAAAAAGGATAAATAAGGTCACCAAAACTTCATAACTCTTTGAAATCGTTAGTGTTAAATAGTCTAATTTGGTCTTATTTGCTGTTGCTTTATGCCCTCTCATAATGTAATTTTAAGGTATGATAGACAGCGGATTTGTACCTGTTTATTTTAAATTAATTATGATGAGAGTTACAATCTTATTTCTGTTAAGAACATCAAAGAAAAGACAAAATGGAAATTGCCCTATTTATGTAAGAGTGACGCATAGGAGAAAAAGAATTGAGTTGGCTACTGGATTATTTGCAAAGGAAGATGCCTGGAATACTGCCAATCAGCAGGTTGAAGGGAAATCTGCTGACGTGATTAGTATTAATAACCGGATACGTAAGATATATAGTAATGTGTTAGATGCTTACTATCGCCTTGAAACTATCAATGAAGATTTTAGTGTTGACGACCTAAAATCGGAGTTAACAGGAGTATCTGACGTTCATACCCTTTTTGAACTCTTCGATTATTACATTAAAACCATTTCAGAACAGCTGGGCACCGGATTTTCTGCCGGAACATTAAAGCACTACAAAACTTCCAAAAACAGACTGAAGGAATTTGTAAAAAAGAAATATAAAAAAGAAGATGTCAATATCCTGAATGTTGATTATTCATTTATTGTAGATTTCGATACTTACCTGAAGTTTTTTGATCGGGCAAAACTTTGCATGAATAAATATTAAATACAGGATAGCCAAGTTCACTTTCCTAAAATAAGAGACCCATCTTCAACTTTAGATTTCTCGTTGTTGTATTTCAATAAATAATTGTTTTACAGTTTGAGTTAAACATGTTTATGCCCCAAAACTAGGCCGGTACGGCAGCATTTAATCAGAATAAATTTCGAAGAGTTTTTTTCATAAGTTATATTTGTGTTGTTTTATGTGTGACATAATTCAATTGAATATGTAAATTTGTTTTTGAATTAAAAACGTTTTTATTTTTAGTAGATTTTACAATGCTTAGCACAAGCATATTATGACAGCACCCACTTTGATAAACCAGTTATCGGCGGTTGATACCAGTAGTTTTGTCGATAAGGCAGAAATGCAATTACTGGAAACTTTTGTCAAACGTGGATAAAAAACAGGCAACCGAATTCCCAACGAAAAAGAACTGGCAAGTGCCATGGGAGTATGCTGTAAGGTAATTCGCGAATCGCTATAGCGAGAGGAGACGTATTATTTATTGGCATGAAGTTAAATTTCATGGTAAGCTCTATGAAATAAAAAATAATTATCCATTAATGAGTTTTCAAACTATTTTGTTGCCAGTATTTAATTTTGTTTATGATAGTGGGTTGATAAACAGGCCTGTAAAAAGGAAAAAACACGTCTCGCATAAAGAATTGGTTGAAATACTAAAAATTGGTACTACTAAAAGATTTAAGTAAGGTATGCGGAAGCACTTTAGTAATCATTTTAACCGGCTATTTGAATAAATATATCTATTTCTTATATTTCTAGGTAATAGACTTGCTAGCCAGTTGTCATGGGAGGGGTGTGCTAACAAATAGATTATGAGTACAATGCGTTGTTATTTAATTAGGTTTATATTTAGTTTGTTTTTACTGACAAGCGTTGGTTATTCTGCATTTTCTCAGGAGGTACATTATTCTTTGCAGCAAATATCGTTAGAGCAGGGTTTGTCCCAAAGCACCATCCATAGCCTGTGTCGCGATAATTTAGGCCGGTTATGGTTGGGGACAAAGAACGGGTTAAACTGTTACGACGGAGTTCAAATGAGCACATACTTCCATGATCCGAATGAAACGAATAGCTTGCCCGATAATTATATCTATTTTGTTACACAGGACAGAAATAATACGTTTTGGGTCGGAACGGGTAAGGGGCTGGTTAGGCATGAAGAAGGCAAAGGCGGATTTCAAGCCATTTCCAACGATACTGCGGGGGTAGTCTTGTATAGTAATTTCTACTCAAAGGGAGATACCCTGCTGTTTGGTACAACTGACCATTTATGCATTTACGAAACTTCTACCGATAAAATTTCAAAACTTTTTTTCCAAGGCATGCAAAACATTCCGTTAAAGTATAAAATAGTGGAATGGAATAATCAAATGCTGATTGCGTCGCGATGGCAGGGACTGTTATATTGTGATATCCAAACTGGGGAATTGAATGATGTTCCCTTTTTCAATGAAAAAGAGATTGTTACCGCTTTAGCAGATCATCAGGGGAATTTATGGCTCAGCGTTTATAAAAAAGGATTGTTCATGATTGCACCTACCGGTGAAATTATTGTTAATTATACTGCGTTGAATTCGGCCCTTAAAAATAACATTGTGTTGTCCATCAGTGAGTTCGAAAATGGAGTGATCTGGATTGGCACCGATGGCGGCGGAATGCAGGGAATTCGGATTGATGGTTCGTCATTTTTTGATTTGCCCATTCGTTCGGCAGAATACCCCGAACTTAATTCTGTTTCTGTTCTTTATTCCGACGAATTTTCAAATATTTGGCTGGGAACAATAAACGGAGGGGCTTTTTTACTGAAAGAAGTGATCGCAACATCGTATTCCGATGTCAGTTGGAACAATCCAAATGGGTTAAGCAGTCAAACGGTATTAAGCATTTTTATCGAAAATGAGAATGAGGCCTGGATTGGTACCGATGGAGGAGGCGTTAACAAATACTCGTTAAAAGACGGGCAGTTTCAACATTATCCCGATACCAGAGATAAAAAAGTAAATGCCATTACCGAGTTGTCCAAGCAAGAGTTGTTGATCAATTGTTTTGCCGAAGGACTCAAAGTATTTAATAAGCAAACGGGGCGGTTATCCGATTTTCCGTTGAAAGTTAGGGGAGTAGCTCACCATCTCCCGGGGCGTGGCTATTTTGGACTGAGTTTGTTGAAAATCAGTGCGACGGAAATATTGGTGATGGACAATTATTTGCATATTATTGATTTGTCATCCCAAACGATTACCTTGGTATCCACCGATCAGATACAGGAACTTGACGGAGAATTGAAAATAGCAGGCAAAATTCAAAATGAATTGTACCTATACGGACAGCACGGCATTTATAAATTTAATCTGCAAAAAAGAGAGCTCGTTTTGATTCACAAAACTACAGCTGATGTAATAATCAGAACAGCTTGCATTGATAGCGACCAATCTTTGTGGGTCTCCACAACCAATTCGTTTTATCATCTTTCCGAAGATTATACCAGGGTGCAACCCATCGAATTGGGATCGTTAGGTGCAGTAACCAGTATTGTTAACGGGCCTGGAAAGCAGCTCTGGTTGGGAGACGGCAGAAACCTTTTGATGCTGGATAAAGAAACCGGTGAAATACATCGTGTTGGGAAATCGGAGGGAATAACACCCAACGAGTTTTACAGTAAAGCAACAGGATATACCAACGGACAGGTATTAATGGGAGGGGCAACGGGACTGGTGCATATCCGAAAAGGGTTCGAACAAGCCGAAAAATTACCTATTGAATTGTTTGTTAATAATTTGACGATAAAAGATAAGCCGCTTGATGAAAAATTATCTGCGGGTTTTAAAAAAGACTCGACGATTATTCTGCCGTATAATTATGGATTGCTGCAGTTTAATTTAGTAATTAAGGAAAAGGACTTATTTAAGGATAAAACCATACGTTATCGGTTTGAAGGATTTTCTGATCAATTCGTCGAAACGAATGATCAGCGTATCAGTGTCGTCGGTCTTAGTCCCGGAGAATACAAGGTGCAGATAAGAGTTATCGGGGATGATGGTTTATGGATGCCTGCACGCACGGTGATGAAATTAAATGTTCGCCCACCCTGGTGGCTAAGCTGGTGGTTTAAAATCATAGGTTTTGTTGTTGTCGTGTCCTTGATCTTTATTGTGTGGTACATTTTATATAATCGTCATATCGTGAAAATGCAGTTGGAAATGCAGCAACGCGAAAAAAAGTTAAACGATCAGAAAATAACTTTTATGACGAACATTTCCCACGAGATACGTACCCCGCTTTCGTTGATATACGGGCCACTCGAACTCTTGCTAAAAGAAAACAAAGACAGGATACAACGTTTCGATTTGTTGGAACTGGTTTACAAGCAGGCCAATTACCTGAATTTTTTGGTAGAACAGGTGTTGGATTTGGAAAAAATAGATGGAGTTACAGAAGAGCTTGAATTTAGTAAAGTCAATTTAAAAGAATGGCTGCAGGAGGTTTTGGATAGCTTTATGTTCGAGTTGGAAAAGCACGATATTCGGGTTGAATTAAAGCTGGATGATTTGGTGGAGGATGTTGTGATAGATAAAAAGGCGATTACAAAAGTGATCTACAATATCGTGATAAATGTGACGAAATACGCCTCCGGAACAAATATTTTAACGGTGTCAACCCAGCAAATTGATAATGATTTCTTTAGAGTTTCATTTACCGATGAAGGCCCCGGAATACCTGAAGATATTAAAGGAAAAATTTTTGATCGCTTTTATCAAAGGCAAGCGAATCACGAAGGATACGGGATTGGTCTGGCATATGCAAAATTGTTAATCGGGAAACACGGTGGAGAAATTGCGGTGAAGAATATGGAGCCTCACGGAGCTCAGTTTTATTTCGATTTACCGCTGAGCCAAGAGGCACCGGCGGTTAATGATGTCTATCGTTCTGATTTAACTCTGGATATCGTTAATGTAAGCGAACAGAACATTCAAAAGCAGGAACTTTTGGGCGAATTAACCTTACTTATCGTTGAAGATAATCTTGAATTACTGAACTATACCAAACAGCTTTTTAAGGAACTGTTTCGAAAGGTAATTGTAGCGCATAATGGCAAAGAAGGACTGGAAAAGGCGACAGCAGAGCTTCCCGACATTATTTTATCGGATGTAATGATGCCGGTTATGGATGGACACGAATTTTGCCGGAATGTAAAATCGAATGTCGAGATCAGCCATATTCCTGTTGTATTGCTAACTGCCCGTAAAGATGATTCATCTGTAAAACAGGGGTATAAAATGGGGGCTGATGCCTACCTTACAAAACCGTTTAGCAACGAAGTGCTGATAGATGCCCTTTACAATATTTTATCGGGTCGCTTAAAGCTAAAAGAGAGTTATAAAGAATCGATGTTTAAAGAGAGCACGGTTGCAAAAGTTACCACCAGCAATGCCGATGAGAAATTTCTGCAAAAAATAAACCGGATTATTAAAGAGGAGATTAGTAATCCCGAGTTAAATGTTGATTTTTTAGTCGATAAAATGGCAATTAGCCGGGCCTCGCTTTACGCTAAGTTTAAATCCATAGTGGGTGTCGGAATCAATAACTACATTAACGAGTACCGTTTGTTTGAAGCGAAAACCTTATTAGAGCAA
>JAWKKP010000005.1:0-1763 GCA_041393215.1 Draconibacterium sp. | reverse complement strand
AGAAAAAAACAAAATAAATTCCTCCAAGTTTGCACCGAACTTTTATAATTGCATGTCTTTTTTCGCCTTGTTGCTAACGTTTGGCCCATATAGCCCGTAGCCGTTTATTTATGCTGATGTTCATTGATTTTAATAATGTTCAAATTTACAAATCTTTTTCTTGATAACCCAAAAGCCGGCTATGGGCTATGATGGGCTGTTATTATTTCGTGGTATCATCACTCAGCCCGTGCGGATGGAAAAGGTTTTGACCCTGTGGGTGGATGCGTTTCGGTGGTGGCGTTTGGATGTGCGTTAGCCTGTCGCGCCGGATGTGCTTTGATGGATCGTGCGCAGGCCGTGTTTCAGCAGGGTGAGCCGTGCATCAGACAGGGCCGGCTGTGCTTCGTTGGGGCAAAACCTTTCCTGCGCCGGCCTTTGATGACCACTATGCTTTTTCAATATTCAAAGAACTCTTAAAGGATCATTACAAGACCATGAATAATAACGGATTGGCGGTATGTTTTTGTTGCCGATTTCGAAGCACTGTCCTGTCAAGTTACACGAAAGTTTATTAGATGTAGAAACGCTGAAACCCGCACTATCTCGGCAATAAAATATACCGCCTGTTGTGCGTACGGCTTTTATTTTTTTCATTTTTTTTTGCAAATTAAAACAAAGTTACTAATTTTGCATTCAATTATTTAATTTTTTTTTCATTATGTATTACAGCAGACCTTGGACGACTATCTAAGTGATAGACAGTCCCAAATAAAATTCCTATAATCTTTTTGGTAAGACAAACAGTCTATGCCTTAGTGTGTCGTCATTTTTAATGAATGCATTGCTTTGTCATAGTTGCGCTGTCAGGTAATACTGTCTTTCACTTCGCTGTGATTTGAATTCAAGTATTCACCTGTAAGAAGTCATAATGAATAAAAATAAATTACCTGTAAGATTTACGGGTCAGCACTTTACAATTGACAAAGTGCTAATTGAAGATGCAATAAAACAATCAAGAATTAATCAAAACGATACGGTCTTAGATATTGGTGCAGGAAAAGGATTTCTAACTGTACATCTACTACAAAAGGCAAAATTAGTCATTGCGATTGAGAATGATTTTGAGTTAATAACATATCTAAAACACAAGTTTAAACAAACTCAAAACATTCAAGTTTTTGGATGTGATTTCAGAAATTATAAAATTCCTAATTTTTCGTTTAAGGTTGTTTCTAATATACCATTTGGTATAACATCAGAAATTTTAAAAATATTGATGTTTGAAAATATGGAAAATTTTCAGGGCGGTTCAATTTTCCTGCAATTAGAACCTGCTAAAAAGTTATTTGCAGACAAAATCTTCAATCCTTACACTATCCTATATCATACATTTTATAGTTTGAAGATAGTTTACGAAATAAATCCTAATAGTTTTATACCTCCTCCAACTGTTAAGTCTGCTTTTCTTAAAATTGAACGAAAACCTTTACATATTGATTTTAATCAGAAAGTCAAATATTTAAATTTCCTATCCTTTCTGTTACAAAAACCTAATTTATCTGTCAGAACGGCTTTAAAATTAATATTCAGAAAAAGTCAGGTTAATGAGATTTCCGAAAAATTTGGAATTAATTTGAACTTAAAAATCGTGAATCTATTTCCAAGTCAATGGGAAGAATGTTTTATTGAAATGCTGAAAGTTGTTCCTGAAAAGTTCCACCCTTCATAATCAATTCTTTTTTGTCAGGGAGTATTTCCATCGTGGGTGTCTTCTTTTTAGC
>JAWKKP010000004.1:0-3724 GCA_041393215.1 Draconibacterium sp. | reverse complement strand
ACCCTTCTGTCCTTTATATGAATTCAATTATTTCATATTCCCTCTTACCAATCAAATTTAATATTTTAAGCTCATAAAGATAATGAATATAGCATCATAAAATAATGCCGGTTGAGCCGAATGGCCTTTTAAAATGAGGTACAACGGTTGGTGCAAGTGTGTGCGGGAATTCAAAGCATCCACTTTCATAACTGCACGAGGCTAATTCGTTGTTGTTCATTGGCTTCTTTTTCCAATCTTAAGCCAACTATATTTTTTGATGTCCTGGAAGTTTGTCTCACCATCGAAAGGATTAGTTCATATGTAATATCTATTTGCAATGCTGTTTTCAACTTTCAGGCTTTTAATTGTTTTTCAATTTTACAAAATAATCATTGACGTCTACATTTTTTTCCAGGGTCTCTTTTAGCCTGACACGTGGCCGCCTGACTGCCTGCCGGCAGGTTCACTACTCAAGGTTATGTTGATTTCCTTTATGTTCAATCTACTATTCATTTGTCTTAATGACCCTAATGTGGCCATATGCTATTAGGTGCTGTTGAACTAAACCTCCCTAACGGGAGGTAGCCTTAGTTCAACAGTAAAGATGCTTATATTATCCTCATGTTTAACTAAAAATATATAAGCATGAGTAAAAGTACAATTTATTCTGAAGCATGCAACCAGGTTGCAGGTTTTAGGCAAATGGGCGAAGAGTTTACCCGTAAACTGGTCATTAACAACAAAGCCAGGTCTACCCATGAAAATTACCTTCGTCAGATTTCCAAGCTGGCCCTTTATTACAAGCGTTCACCCCTGGAACTTGAAATTGGGGAATTGGAAGAGTACCTGTATTATCTTATCCAGAAGGATACCGATGCCTTAAGTTCATACAAGCATTTGGTGTATGGTTTGCGAAAGCTATACCTTTTATTTGGCAAGGAAGAACTCCATTTAGCATTGCCTTCCATAAAGCGGCCCAACAAATTGCCTGTTGTATTGTCGAAACAGGAAGTAAAAAGATTGCTGCAAGCCCCGGAACGGATGCTGGAAAAAGTAATGTTCGGGTTAACTTACGATACGGGGCTGCGCATTGATGAACTGGCCAACCTTCTAATTGGTAACGTTGACCTTGACCGTGGGCAAGTACATGTGCAGCAGTCAAAGAATAAAAAAGACCGCTACGTGGCTATGTCACCACATGCTATCCGTGGCATTAAAAAACACCTTGCCCTAAACGGGCCCAAAGATTACTTATTCGAAAGCCCGGTCCGCAAAGGTATTCCCATCAGCAAAACACGCATACGCCAATTGCTCAAAGAAGCCGTTGAAAAAGCCGGGATAAAAAAAGATGTATGCGTGCACACCCTAAGGCATACTTACGCTACACACCAACTGGAAGCAGGACAAAACATTATGGTATTGAAAGAATCCCTGGGCCATGCCGACATACGAACGACATTGATTTATTTGCACATTGCCCAAATAGGCCCTGTTAAAAAGTTTGGTTGTATGGAAGCCCTTTATGAAAAAGCCAATGGGTAGCCATCCGGCCCATGAACTATCAACTGTCATTCACAATTTCTTAGCCTCTTTTAATGCCGAAAACAAACTTCCGGCACATAAACTCCGGGCATTAAATGCAATTCAAAATTGCCGCACCGATTATATGGGCGGGCATATTGAAGCTTGTGAAGATTGTGGTGTTGTCCGTACAGCATTCAATAGCTGCCGCAATAGGCACTGTCCAAAATGTGGGGCCATTGAAAAAGAGAAGTGGGTTATGAACCGTGAGGCCGACCTGCTGCCTGTGAAGTATTTCCATGTGGTTTTTACCCTGCCCGATAAACTCAACAGCCTTTTTATGAACAACCAGGTTGTGATGTACAACCTGCTGTTTAACGTTGTGTGGGATGTGATGAAAGACTTCGGGAACACAAAAAACTGGATTGGTGGGAAAATCGGTGCCACAACAATATTGCACACTTGTGGGCAGAACCTCAATTATCACCCACATTTGCACCTGGTTGTGCCGGCAGGTGCATTGATGCCCAATGGAAAATGGAAACATTCCCGCAGCAGGGGGAAATATCTTTTCAAGGTTGAGTTGCTCAGCAATGTTTTCCGTGCCCGTTTTGTAGAACAAACCAGGATATTGAAAAAAACCGGGGCCATATCCGGGCAAATCCCCAACGGGCTGTTTGATAATGATTGGGTAGTGTATGCCAAACAGCCATTTGGCGGGCCCAAACAGGTAATCAATTACCTAAGCAGGTATACCCACCGGACAGCCATTTCAAACAACAGGATAATAAAGGTTGATGATAAAAACGTAAGCTTTACATGGAAAGATTACAGGAATAACTATGCAATGCAATCAACCACTTTGCCGGGCAATGACTTCCTGCGGTTGTTCTGTCAGCATATCCTGCCACCGGGTTTTACACGCATCAGGCATTATGGTTTTCTTTCGAGTGCATCCAAAACAAAATCCCTGGCCATTATCCGCAAGTCCTTAAATGTTGTTTCCACACCTGGGCCAACAACTAAAACATGGCAGGAGATTACTTTTGAAAAGATGGGCATTAAACCGGGGGTTTGTAAATGTTGTGGCGGAAAAATGGTGGTCACCGATACTTTCCCAGACCGTTTCCACAGCTCTCCAAGGGCCCCGCCCCAAGTACACATATTATCACAAACGCAATATAAACCTGCTTGTTAAAAAATTAGCCCAAAAGGGTACTGGGACAACTATGCCCGGACCCAGCCCAAATCAATGAAAACAATACATTTTTTAAATTTAAAATGTGAAATATCAATCTGCCCTTTGAAATCTTGGGGTAACTTTATCCTGCCAAAATGGATGCCTGATGACTTTGGGCAATTTCTGAAAAATTGATTCCACAATATAATAATGTAACTCAACCATGAAACCGGTTTAGTTCAACAAAAAGCACATATTTCGGCTAAGGCCGAAAAACGATGCTTAAGTGTTATGCCGTTGTGCTTTATTCTATATCCATTATTATTTGCAAGTTCTCTTTAACAAGGCCAATTAATTCATCAGGTAATTTCCCGATTCGATTAATAAGTCTTTTATTGTCAATGGCTCGAACCTGGTCAATCATTATATCACAAGTCTGTTGTATGTTTGCTGTTCCCTTCTTTAAATTTATTCTCAAAATTTCTGAATCTTTTTTCACATTTGTCGTCAATGGACAAACAATAGTAGAAGGATGCGGAATTTTGTTTAATAAATTAGTTTGCACTATAAGAACAGGCCTTGTCTTTCCGGGTTCCGTTCCAATTTGAGGATTCAAATCTGCTATCCAAATTTCGTACTGTTTAGTCAACATAATCAATCTCCTCAAATTCTTTAAGTACAGACATTGACTCTTTTTTAACAAGGTCCGATTCCTTTTTTAATTTTTTTTCAAGAAGCAATCGTCTTTGCAACTTATTATAAAAATCTATTGCCTCGTTTATATACCTGTTTCGAGGCTTTTTAATTCTGGAAAGAATTTTTTCAGTTTCGCCGAAAATTGAATCGTCAATTTTTAATGATACATTTTTCATAATACTTGATTTTAATATTGCAAATATATATCAAAGAAGTATATACTACAAGTATTTTTGAATTGTACTCTTTTTTTAGCATTCGGCATAGCGGTTTGTTACCAACCGTTGTGTGTCCTGCGTTACCACAGGATACAAAGATAAAATAAGTTCTTTGAAATGGTAACAC
>JAWKKP010000003.1:0-6627 GCA_041393215.1 Draconibacterium sp. | reverse complement strand
TTAGAAAGCCCCTATAAGGGGCCAAAGTTGAGCCCCTGTTGCTCTTCGAGACATTCTTGATCTTCTTGATATTTCACGTATTTCTTGATCTTGTCCTCATCAAGACCAATTGGGTCAACACAATAGCCTTTGGCCCAAAAGTGATTGCCCCAATATTGCTTTGTTCGCAGTTGAGAATAACTTTTGAAAATCTTGATTGCTGTTTTGCTTTTAAGGTTTCCATCAGTTGAGAAATCGATATTTTGGGCGGAACACTGACTATCAGGCGAACATAATCTTTTTGTAAATTCATTTCTATCATTTCACATGATTTCCATTCCAATAACATCACAATGTCATTCCGTAATAATTCCTTGACAAGACCTTCAAGAACGCGAAATCGATACTTGGGCGTCCATACAACATTATACGTACACCTGTAAATTACATGATTCAATTTCTTTAAATTACTCATGTAACGAAGCTAATTAAATTTCAGGCTTAGCCAATTAAACATAACCACCCCCCGGAGGAGGTCGTTTTGACAATTATAATAAAACATTTAAACTTTAATATTATCCCGGTAAAAGATATGATTTTCGTGGCTGGGGAAGCTGCAATTTTTTCCACTAATTTTCACACCTAAAATCTTTTTTTTATTTTAGTGCTTGTTCTACATTACAGGTCGCTTAGAAAACGCATCAAAAATTAAACTACATTTACCTGAAATTAATTAAACATTGAATCCATCGAAAGAAATACAGGACAAAAACCTTGCTTCACAAATAAAAAAAGACGACAAAAAAGCTTTTCAGGAACTTTTTGAAAGATATGCTCCTCGTATATACAATTTTTCGCTTTCCTACTTAAAAGACAAGAATGATACGGAAGAACTGGTGCAAAATGTTTTTCTGAAGATTTGGGAAAAAAGAGACTTATTAAATGCTTCTCAAAATATTAAAGCCTTTATTTTTAAGATTGCTGTCAATACCATTTACGATTTCATCCGGCGAAAAAACATTGAGAGCGCATTTCTGGATTATGCTCGTCTGAACTATACAACCAATGAAAACTACACCTGGCATTCTGTAATTTTTGAAGAAATGCAACAGAACCTGAATGCTCTGCTTGCACAAATGCCAGAACAACAGCAAAAGATATTTCGTTTAAGCAAACTCGAAGGCTTCAGTAACGATGAAATCGCAAAAAAAATGAACCTTTCCAAACGTACTGTTGAAAATCATTTATATAGGGCGCTCACCTTTTTAAAAAAACATTTTGCTAGCGAATCCTTTATTTCCCTACTTTTCTTCCATATAATCTGCGGGTAGGAACCTACACAGTCATACTTTATTAACAATCATTATTCTTCATCGATTTGCTATGAGTAAATCTAACTATTCAAACGTATTTAATATCAAAAAGAAGTGTTTCTATTACCTAAAGTAGTTTTAGTCGTTTTTGAATCTGAAAGTCGTACTCACTGATGATGGTAGCCTTTTTGTTCCGACAGAAAGAAGAGTAATAGAGATGAGTAAATCGGCAAGCTAAAACGTATTACTATCAATTGGAAAAGGCATGAAAAAACAAATTCACTATATATTCGAAAAAGGGAAAGGGCAAAACACAGAGAGTCAGGAGAGTCAGGAGATGCTGCGCTGTTTCATTCTCCCGAGAACGAATTCACAATAAAAGAAAAACTACTGGATGACCTGTCATTAACAGACAGCATCAATACTGCATCGCCTGATTTTAAATCCATTTTCACCAGGGTCTGGACAAAAATTGAACAAACCAGTCCCCCCGAAAAGCAAAAGTGCGGCATTTAACCTACATCGGCAAAATTGCTGCTGCTGTGCTGATTGGCATAATAGCCGGAATATATGCAATGTATATCACTCCAGACTCCAAAGAGCCGATTTATTATGCCTCTTATTCACCCAAAGGCTCCGTATCTGAGATAGTTCTTCCCGATGGTTCAATAATTTTCCTAAATGCCGACTCACGGGTGAGATATAGTGTGGAAGGAAAACAGGAAACGGGAAGTTTTCTTGAAGGAGAAGCCTGGTTTGATGTAAAAAAGATAACACCAGGCCTTTTGTGGTTCACACTCCTTATTACGATGTAAATGTTACCGGAACACAGTTTAATGTTAAACTTACGAGACTGACTAATGAAATAGCCACAACCCTTGAAGAAGGACAAATCGTTGTTCAGTCGACCGGCAACTTCAAACTTGCAAAAGACATTATCGTGAAACCAGGCGAGCAGGTGTTGCTCAATAAAAACACGAGAGAACTAACCATCAAACAAGTAAATACCAAATGGTACACCTCATGGAAAGATAATAAACTGGTGTTTGTAAATATGAACATGAAAGATTTGGAGATTCTTCTCGAACGCAAGTACGGTGTCGACATTGAAATAAAAAACAAGGAAATTCTAAAACTTCACTTTGACGGAACCATTAAGAATGAATCAATCGTTGAGTTTCTGGAAATCATGAAAAAAGCACTCCCCATTAATTACAAAATAGTAGGACAAAAAATAGAGATAACTGATAACAAAATTAAATAGGAGGAACCTTATGACTTAAACTGAAATAAAAAATAAGCTGGAAGATGCTGTAACACCAACCAGCTTAGCTTGTCTTGAATTTTTTGGTGACGATCACCAATGACACTATTAATCAAAACATTCAAATGTATGAAAAAAAAATGTATGAATACTTTTCTGCATTGCAGAAGGGTGAAAAAATTATTACTTATGATGAAACTAACAACCGTACTATTTCTCATCGGATTGATGCAGGTTTCAGCGACCGATTATTCACAGACTACGAAATTTACCATAGAGGTCGAAAATAAACAAATAATAGACGTACTCAAAGAAATTGAAGAGTCCAGTAATTTTCGTTTTTTCTACATCAGAGAACAGGTAAATGTGGAAAAGCAAGTTTCTCTAAAAGCAAGAGATGCTACCGTTAATGAAATTTTAGATGAAATTTTTTCAGGTCAGCATATTGAATACAATGTAATGCAAGATAATTTGATATTAATAAGCACATCTCCCAATATAGTAGAGTTAGCACCAATAGCGACCCAACAACACCGAACCGTTTTTGGAAAGGTAACTGACAGATCAGGAATTCCCCTCCCCGGAGTAACTATAGTGATAAAAGGAACAACGCAAGGAACAATTACAAACGGAAACGGAGAATATATTATTACCGATATCACGGAGAACAGCACACTACAGTTTTCATTTATAGGGATGAAATCCCAAGAAGTAACGTTAAGGAAGCAATACTCAAAATAAACATAGAAATGCTAGAGAGGAAACAATTGGACTTGATGAGGTTGTGCAATTGGTTATGGGTTGTAAAGAAAAGAGATTTAACCACTTCTCCAGCGCTAAAATAAAATCAGAAGAATTAAATAAGGTTATAAGTACTGATATCTCATCCGCTCTTAAAGGCAAAGCCTCTGGAATAAGAAGTAATACAACTCTTCTGGAGCACCAGGTATCAAGCATCTATAACTATAAGGGGAGGTTCTTCAATTCAGAAAAGTAATTCCGCATTAGTTATTGTTGATGGAATGCCTGGTTCTCTATCTGCTATTGCTCCAAAGAGACGTTCAATCAATTGAAATATTGAAGGACGCAGCTTCTACTTCAATTTATGGAGCAAGAGCCTCCTAATGGAATCATCTTAGTTACCACAAAATCAGGTTCTTCCTTGGCAAACCAACGTTTCTTATGGATACCAAAATGCTGCCAACTCTTTAGAGCGGGTTAGTGCCGAGCAATACCTTGATTAGCTCGCACGGCAATGAGCAGAGAAGTCCTTTTATAAGGCTGTGATGCATCCTGCAGGCGGAGGGAATACTGGTCAGTGTTTTGGGTACACGATATTTGAATGAGGGAGAACAAGTGCCAGAAGGTTGGAGCTCAATGGCGGATCAATCCAATAAAAATCGCACACTGATATTTCAAAATAATGATTTACAAAAGATTTTTTCGGGGCGGAAACATAGCAAATGCGTATATCTCAGTTACTGGCGGTACAGAAAAGGTAAAACATATGACAAGTTTATCTTATGTAGACGATGGGGGCTTTGTTCCATAGTAACTGGAATAGTTTAACGGCAAGAACAAACGTTTCCATTAAAATAGTTGACAAGCTAACTTTCACATCTCACCTGTCGGCCTCCACGTAACTGGATGGGAATTAATAATGAAAATGCAATTTTTGCAAGGGGATACATTTAGCTCCTACAATTTCGGAGTCAAATGGAGAATGGAGATGTGCCGGGAGGAAAAGATACAAATTTGAGAAACCCTTTCTTATTGTTGATAATCTAACTTACACGAACAAAATTTTCAATTTTGAAACTTCGGTTTTGCAATGGGACATAATTGAAAGCTTCTGCACGTAAAAGCCAGTGCCTATTATTCTCCCTACTTTTCGCATAGAGAATATTTCGAAAAGAAAAATATATACAATGAAGGAGAGATGCTCAGTTTTTTGGGGATCAAGACCAAACTTCACAATTCGAATTTACCGTTAATTACGATAAGGAGATAGTAAAAGCACAAGCTAAAAATGCTGTCGTTGGGACATCAGCTTTGTCATATAACGATTATTCGTACAGTGCAAAAGCACGCGGCGGAAGCAGGGATGACATTATTACATTTAAATGTTTCAGCAGAATATTTAGAGACTAGCTCTTCACGTTCAAGAGAGCATTTGAACAGTGTTTTTAGCCGTGTTAGTTATGGATATAATAACAGGTTTAATACTTCGCTTAGTATGAAGCTGACGGCTCTTCTGCTTTATCTTCGGACACAAATGGAGGTATTTTCCAGGCATTTCGGCAGGATATGTTTTAAGCGAAGAATGCTACAAAGAAAAGATTGGATTAGTATTATAAAACTGCGAACAAGTTATGGTCTGACCGGAAATAACTCGGTGGGACGATATGACTATCAAGGATTATGGGCTTTAAATATGCTTTACAACGGAGAGGCCGCTGGTATTCCATATACTGGCACCAAATAAAGATCTGAAGTAGAATCATCATGCAATTTGATGTTGGGGTTGATTTGGCATTTTTTAACAACAGGCTCAATTTCACTGGAATTTTATCGTAAAATCACATCAGATTTGTTATTTAATGTGCCTATTCCCAACACCTCTGGTTTCGGTTCAATAACCCGGAATGTAGGAACGGTTCTGTTTTGGGGATTAGAAGGTAGTGTTAGTAGTGTAGTAATAAACAATAAAAATTTCGCATGGAACCTCGGAGCAAATATCAGTTATAATTTAAACAAGGTACTTAAACTCCCCGATAATGGGCAGGATAAGAACAGAATTGGAGGCCTTTCTTTTTCTGACACTCCTGAATATGGAGTTGGAGGGATTGCTGAAGGCGAACGAATGTATGGCGTAATTGGTTATACCGTTGAAAAAATCCTTGACACTGGTGAAGAAGCACAATCGGCGCGTTATGACGAGAGAGCTGCCGGATGGGACCCCGAAACGAAAACTTACATCAGAGGGAGAAAGATTGCCGGTGATTATGAGTGGATGGACCGAAACAATGATGATAAAGTTACAGAAATAGACCAAGAAGTTCTGGGTTACTTGGTACCAACCACAACTGGTGGGTTCAACACAAATACTCGTTACAAAAATTTCGAGTTTTATGCATTATTTGACTATGCCATGGGGCATGTCATCTACGATAGACAGATAAGTTACTTAATGGGATTAAACGACGATGGATTTTTACTTCCGACAACAGATATATTGGATACATGGAGAGAAACAGGTGATGCAGAAAAGGTAAGATATGCGCGTGTTGATATGAGTGATGGTGCTGCGACAGGACAATGGAATCACATGCGTACTTCAAATATGAATGTATTCAAAGGGGACTATCTGGCTTTAAGAGAAGTGAAAGTTTCATACAATATTCCGACATCAATTTCAAACAAACTGAATATCAAGTCAATGAACCTTTATTTAGCGGGAAAAAATTTATACTATTTCACTGCCTACCCTGGATATACGACAGAATACAGCGGAAGTTCTCGCAATAGCTCGGATAGTAATTATCCTCTGCCCCAGATATACTCCATTGGTGCACAAATTGTCTTTTAATTAATTACTAACGAAAAAATAAAATAAGTTATGAAATATCGTATCGTAGTTTTCTTTGCAATCATATTGTTGACGCAAATGAGTTGTTTGGATTTGCAACTGGAACCAGAAAGTTCTGTGAGTTCAGAATCCTACTGGAAAGTTGAAGATGACGCCCAAGCTGCTGCCAATGGTTTATACGTAAGAATGAGAGGTGTTTCCCGTTGGGATTGTTTATACTGGTTTGAATGTAGAGCAGGAAACATTGCAGGGGGTATGACTTCCAACAATGTATTGCCGTTTACTCAAAATAATCTTACCCCAAATTTAAATCAAATGGATTGGACTCCATTATATAATATTGTTTCTCAAGCTAATGTTATAATGGAGAAGATAGATCAGGTAGCATATGTAAAAGAAGAAACAAGAAACCAAATATTGGCACAAGCATATTTTTTTAGAGCATGGTCGTATTTTCAATTAGTTCGTTTGTGGGGCGAGGT
>JAWKKP010000002.1:0-11038 GCA_041393215.1 Draconibacterium sp. | reverse complement strand
TTTATGGTATGGTGGTAAGAAGAATCGATAGTAAAAAACAAATTTCGAATTAATATTTTGGCATTTCGTGTGAATTAGTTAGTTTTGCACACCAATTTTACAAAAAGCCCGGGTGGCGGAATTGGTAGACGCGCTGGATTCAAAATCCAGTTCTGGCAACGGAGTGCGGGTTCGATTCCCGCCCCGGGTACTTTTGGAAGTTCTGATATTCAAGTAATTACAAAAAATTATGAGTAGAATATCAGAACTCCCACCAAAAGTCCCACCAAATCCACTACCTTCGCAAAGTCTTGCAGCAAGCATCAAAGAAATGGCAATCAAAAAGAAATATAAGGAACCAAAGATTGTCCGGGCTAAAAGAGGTTGGTTTATTGCACTTCCATATGAATATCCTGACACACCGGGTAAATACAAGCGTTTTGAGATTTCAGCCGGAATTAATTATATCCGGGATCTGGATGAAAGAGAACAAGAAGCCCAGTCACTACTAAAAGAAGTAAAAAGGGCTTTAAAGGCTGGTTTTGACCCTTTCTTTGCCGGAATGGAAGAACAGTTCGCCAAATCAATTACGAAGAAAATTGAGGGCATAGAAAGAACAGAGGGAGTTGTTCCAATGTGGACAATTACCGAAGGAATTAAAAACTTTCAGGAATACTGCATTAAGAAAAATCTCTCCAACAATACGGTTCGTACATACAATACGTTCATCACAAATTTTTCTTCCTGGTTAGAGGAAAACGAAATGGAAGAATTAATGGCCTCAGAAATAACAGAAAATACAATTCTCGGATTTTTAGATGAATCATTCGATGAAGAGGGCTGGACACCAAGAACGTATAATAACCACTTAAGATTTTTCAACACCTTGTTTTCGCGCATGTTAAAGCTGGAACGCAAGGAGAATAAAGAAGTCAGCTATCATCTCGAATTAGGCGATATCGAATTTAAAAAGGACAGGGCAGAAAAAAACCGCTATTATTCTCCAACTGTCGTCAATATGGTTAAACGAGAACTTGAACACATGCCTGAACTTTTCCGGTATGTAAACTGGATTTATTACAGCTGCATGCGAACCAGGGAAATCAGATTGCTCCAAATAAAACATATTGATCTCGAAGCCCGGCAAATTAAAGCAATAGGACCAACAGCAAAAACCGGTGACAGGCTTGTGCCGATATGTGATGAACTCAAAGATTTAATTTTGTCAATGGGAATAATGAAGCTCCCACAAGATTATTATGTATTTGGTAAATCAGGAGTTCCATCAGCAAATAAGGTACACAAAGATTATTTTTCAGAGCGATACAAACCAATTAAGGATAAATTGGGGCTCGATAATAAATATACCCTTTACGGGTGGAAACATACGCGCGTGGTAAACTTATTAATGGCCGGATATACAGACCAGGAAGTAATGAGCTTGACCGGACACCGTGATTATAAAAGTTTTATGGCCTACAAACGTGAGCTGGTTGTAGATACTTCTGCGATGAAAGGTAAAACAATTGGTTTTTAATGGTATAATAATTGTTTGTATAGTTGTAAACTAATGATTTTGATCCATGAGAATACTTGTAAGAATAATATTCATGCCCATCCTCGTATTTGCCTCTTACAGTTCAATGATGAATGGTTTTGTTTATAATAAAACTGATGATCTCATTGGAGGAGTCGCACTTGCTTTGCTATTTGTATTTTGGGTGTATAGATCCGTATTTCCGAAAAGGAAAGACTATCATTAATGGTAGCTCTTTTTCGCACAAAATACTAATCACAATTGTCCCATTTAGTGCCATGCCAATCGGTTATATAGCCATTGGTTTTGCACAATGGACATACCCAATAGATGTCATCTGTGTCATGGGTAACAAATGCCACAACCAGGCCCTCGCAGCTCTTTTCAATGCATCTGATTGTTGGTTCAGCATCGTAATCACCATTGGTTGCATCATCGATTAATAAAGCCAGAAAATTGGCAAGTTCCCGTGCTTCTTTGGGCATATCGGTAGGGATGTTACCGTTTTCATCCAGGAAATGTTGGAAATTGGTGATGTGCATTTATTCATTTTCTTCGAAATAATCTTCGATGTAATCTTCGACTCTTTCTTCGTTTTTATAGTCGACAAATTTGTCGCAATCTTGTCTTATTAGAGTTGTCGCAATATTTAACTGTAAAATTCCTTCTTTTTTTAGGTTATTTGATATTAGTTTCCATTTTATTTCAATATTAGAACCTTCATAGTTTGGCTTAATACATATTAAATTCGAAACATATTCTTCATCCAAAGCAAGTACCTGTCTTGTTGGTGTTACTGTAATAGTTTTTTGGTCTTCATTTATTTCAATATCTGTCTGGACATCATGAGTTATGAATAAATTTTCAAAATTTTCATCTTCAACTGATTTATAGCTCCCTTTCAACTGAAAAATAAGTTTTGATTTGTAACGGGGGAATTACCAATATTCTTGATTTTTATTTTAAAACGACAGCAGCTTTTATTTTCTCCTTTGTTCTCAAAAATACCACCCCCTATGGTTGAGAACACATGATTGCCAGAATACAGGGATGGGTTTGATGCAGGAATTATTCTTTGCTTATAATGTGTATACTTCTGACAATAAGGAACAGTAACCTCCAATTTATTTTCATTATTCATAAAACTAATATGCACATCAGCTTTAACTTTAAATTTATTGAGATTTAAATACCAGTCATGAGTTTCAATATTTTCGTCAATTAAATCTACAATATCTTCCCACGAGAATATATGAATTTGAAATAATCCCTTTTCTCTATTTTCAATATCTTTTATCCTAATGTATTCTTCAACTTTTGCATCTTTATTGGCCGTTGTCGCAAAATATAACTTTGCCAGTTTGGGTTTAAAAGATTTTGCCAATTCAATTTCCTTATCAATTTCATTTTCACTCAGTTGCTTATGAGTATAGTCATCTTTGCCTTTACATTGTATTCCGAAATATGAACTTTCTCCCTTTGGAATCCCATAAACATCAATGCCATGTTGAGATTGCCCTTTCCTGCCGTTCATCTTTATTTCTTTACAATCCCAAACTTCACCCCAAAGCTTTTTACATAGCCTCTCAAAATCTTCCCAGTTTTCAGGTTTCCTAAGCTGTTTTTTTGCTTCCATGAATTTTATGTAGCATTAAAGATTATATCTAATTGCAGATGCGGCACCTCTTTCTTTTAAATGTTAGATTCTTTTATTACACTATATTTTATCTAATTTACATACAACTTTTAGCAGGATCTAAAAGTTGTTACCTCTAACTTTTCCATTAACTTTCGAAATATTTCTTTCCAAACATCATTAGGTCGATATGGCAAATTGCTTTTCGTATAAAAGATTTTGTTGTAGCAGTTTGATTAAAATAATTATCATAGATATCTTTCAGTACAACCTTTATAAAATCGATATCGATTTCATTCTCCTTTAGATGTGTTATTGCTTGAATATAATGCCGTAATTCCTGGGGCTTGAATTTTTTGACATTGATTTCTTCCTTATTTTTCAATGCTTTATATGCTGTCATGATACTTTTAGCAGCATCTGTATTCGTTTCCAGGTTACCAGTTTCAAACTTTGCATAGTTATTTTGCTCCTTAGCAAACCGATTTCTAATATCCTCTACTTTATTGCCTTTTTCTGTCTCAAGTAATACGTCTATTTCAGGTTTTGAAAGTTCAGAACTCACCAAATAAAAATAGATAGGATAATAGGGAGTATTTTCATATAAAACCTGCCTGAAGAATTCTTTTGCTGCATTCGTGTCCAGCTCTTGTTCGAAAAAAGAATTATAAAGCTCAAAGTGAGTTATTATCTGGTATTTCTTTTCAACTAGTTGGATAATCTTATTGCTATCTAATGGTTGAACATCACCAATCAATTTCAACGCAGGAGCACCCTCTTTTTCAACAAAATGCCCCTCGTTTATAAATTTTACTTTTTTCAATAACTCTTCTGGAATTAATAATTTGCTTTGTGAACCTACTAATTCGCCATTTTCAATATTCAATAAACCAACATTCTCCACACCAATTGTGGCAACATTATTCATAAGTTTTAGCCACTTCTCATTAAGACGGTTATACTTTTCATCTAAAATATTGCGTAAATCAGCATAGGATATTTTTCTACTTTGACCAGGATACCGATAAAAAATATCACTTTCTTGAATGTTGTTATTTGCAGTTTTTATTGCAATAACCGGTTTTTCGCTAGATTTATATATGTAAAGGAAACCTAACTCAAACTCCTTAACTTTCTTGATAAATAGTTCAAACCTAATCTCAGGAGCAAAATAATCCAATAGCTCTTGAGACAAATCTTTCATGTCAAAGTCGTGAAGTTTCCTATTCTTTAGCCCTGCCAATTTCCCGTTATTTTCCACTCCATAGATAATCAGACCACCATTTGCATTGGCAAAGCTGGCAATCCATTTATGAAGCTTTTTATCCTTATGCTTAGGACTTTGAAAGCTCTCCTTAAACTCAATCTCGGAATTTTCTTTTTGGCGAATTACATCATCTTCTGAGATACTAAAAAAGTCTCGCCAGTCGAAACTATTTTCAAAATTATTTTTTACGCTTTTTGCCACAATAAAACAATTTTATATCTATTTGGATTAATATTATTTCTTCACAAACGTAACCTCACACCCCTTACACAAGCGCTTCTCCTGAATGTATTCGTTTATGTCGTACCAGCCACCTGTTTTTTGCCAGATGTCCAGACCTCTACCAAGCACGATTTTCCATCCATTATCCATTACGATGGAACGGTCATGGGCATTTTCGTCAAATTCGTAGCTGAATAAAATACCAATCGATTCCAAAGAGTATTCCATTTGCTCAAAAGCATCTTTGGCATTCTCAATGTACTCTTCGTTATTGGCGGTAACCAAGTGTAGCTTCACCTCAGTCCCAGGTTCTTTCTTCTCAGCAATTAGTTTGGCAAGCTCCATGAAGTTGCGTAACTGGTAGGGTAAACGCACATAAGGGTCGATTACCTTTATGTCTGTTGCATCCAACAAGTAAGCACCAAATAGGTTATCGTAACTGATACCCGACTGATTGTCCCTGATAATTTTTTGTCCTTCCGATAAAACTAACCGAACTGTTTCTTCATCGCCTTTTGGTTTTGATGATTCAGGCTCTGTTTCAGGTTGCTTCTCTTTTTTAGGACCATACTCAATCATTTCCAGGGTTTCGATGAAAACCTGTTTGCCCGTGTTATTCACCGTATAGCTAAAGTCAACTTCTTCAAAGGTTTCATCCATTTTCTGAAGCTGTTGTTTTACCCTTTTTCGGCTTTCAATGGCAAAATCGAGTAGCTCTTTTGCATCTTCTTCGGTCATTTTACCATGTGGGTAGATTACCTTAGCTAGACCAGCAAATGTTTTAGCTATGGATGTTTTATCCCGGGTGGTGATTGAATCAGATAAATCGAAATAATTGGTGTACTCATGTGTCCTGTCCTCTTTCCGAAGTTCTTTTAATACTTCAGCTAAATAGTCCACAATGAACCCATAATCTTCGGTAAACATTTCGTTGCGGAGCTTCTGTACTTCCCAACCCGGAAGGTAAGCATGAATCCTGTCTAAAAATGCTGTATCATAATAATCTCTTGGTAAAGCTTCAAATAAATTGGAGTGTTTAATCATGTACGGTACAGGGTGGTCGGTGTTCCCAACAAATACCATTGAGGCTGAAGCTCCATAGACTTCTGTTCCCCTTGAAAATGATTTGTTGGCCATGTAGTTTTTCATGATGTCAACCAAACCTCTGTCCGATTTTTTGGTCTTACCGGCAAACTCATCGTAAGCCACAATATCCCAATAACCTACCAACCCAATTTCGCCATTACTGTTGTTTACAAACAGTTTGGCTTTCGAGACCTCACCTCCAGAGATAAGGATGCCGTGTGGGGACATTTCGCTGTATATATGCGACTTTCCAGTTCCTTTCGGCCCTAATTCAATTAAGTTGTAGTTATTCTCCACAAAGGGTATTAAACGTGCCAGTTGAAGCAGTTTGGAACGTAAGGTAAACTCATCGGGATTCAATCCTATAGACTGCATCAAAACATCAATCCATTCATCTTTCCCAAAGTATTCACGTGCTGATTTATAGTCCTCCAAATCGATATTAGAAACCTGTATTGGCTTAATACTTTCAATTATCCATGGAGTTGAATCCTTTTCATCGGTTGAAACATACGCCAATGTAAGAATACACCACACGCCGCTGGATAATAGCTTTGGATGTTCACGAATCACAATATCAGCAATGGGAATGCGGTTTAAACCCAGGTTTGCAAATGAAGCTTCGTACTGATCTTTTTTATCGTTTAGCTTAACCGCAATTTTATCGATAATCCGATGCGAACCCTTTTCCCGAACTGTTGATTTTATCATCTGTGCTTCATCACGGTTGACAAAGTGTTTGGAGATGATACTTTTAACCGTCTCAACGCCCTGAACAATGGTTTCTTCATCATCGGTGGCACAGTACTGACCAAGCAAATATTCCAGTACGTAAGTTGGAACAATGGCATTCCCCTTTACCAGTTTAGTGAGGTCTTTGCGTACAACCTTCCCTCCAAAATATTCATTGAGTTTTTTATCCAGTTCCTTCATAGGCTAAAATTCGTCAAAGTCGTTCGTAAATGAAATATTCAAAGTATAGAGGTACGCTTTGTACTCCCTCCATTTGGTAGTTCCTTCAACCGGTTCTTCCAACACCAGTTTCACACGTTGATTTTTATATTTTCCGCTGGCTTTACTCAACAGTTGAAAACGATGTTTCACTTCTCGTTGTCTTTCGCTTCCTTCTTCAATATCGAAGTTGTACCTGAATTGGTCGCTTAGTATTTCACCATCTTCGGCATAAATAGTGGCACGTAGCGTTCTCGGTAGAATCTGTTCGGTTACCAAACCTTGTTGTATAAACGAAACCGCCAGTATGTTGGTAGTAATTTTATCGGTTGATTTAATAATATCGATTTCAACCTGTGCGGTTGTATCTTGTCGTTTTTTGGTGACTTTTACCAATGGTATTATAATTTCCTGTAGCGAAGCTCCACCATGAATAAACCTTGAACCGGCACCTTTTACCCGTAACCGGTTTATCGATTTTGGCACCAGCACATCGGCATCCGTCTTTATGTTTAGCTCAGAAGCTTTAAACAAGCTGGTGGCATCATCGTTGGTTAGATTTTTACCAATTACAAACCTGCGGTTATCCTTCCACAGTTCTCCTTTGTGTTTCGACTCGCTGAAGTCGCTTTCTGCCAACGGTTCGTGTTGGTAGATAAAACCATGGTCGGATGTTATCATCATATTGTTGCCATTCACATTGGCAATCTTTTTCATTAAAGTCAACAAGAAATCCAATTCATCTTCAACCGCTTCAAACACTTTCTCTTCAGTTGCTTTATCATCACCGGTTTTATCAATACGATTGTGGTAGATGTAGATTAAATCGTGTTGTTTGGCAAACTCACGCCCCTCCTTATTGGAGTTCATCTTCATAAAGTCTTCGGCTTTAATTGCGGTTGCCCGAACCCCGAATTGGCAGCCAATATTTTTGCCCGTCCTAAAGTGCCAGCGCTTGACATACCATCGATGGAAACGGAATCCGAACCTTCCTGAAATGTGATTTCTTTATGAGGTAATAATGAAGCCATTCCCAATTGCGTGTAGGATGGAAGACTGGCAACCATATGACCAATGGAAGATTCATACCGGTTTTCCGATTGCAAACGCCGACTTAACTCAACCCCACATTCGTAGCGGAACGCATCGCTTATGATTACAAATAAACGGTTCTTCTTATCAGTAAACGGTTTAACATGTTGTTTAAAAAAGCGTTGCTGACTGGTAGCTCCATGGGTTGGCCACGACTCCAATTCATTTATGTTTTTTTGCCAGTTATTGTTGTAGTTCAGCAACCAGTCGTTGGAATAAACCTTCTGGATTTTATCGGCCAACTGTGCCAGAATTCGGTTTTGGTTCGATTGTCGGTAATAGTATATGAATTTTCGGTATGCATAGTCAATTGCATATAGCTTGGAGGTGTAACTTTCAACCCCTTGGTTAAAGTTGGTGTACTTCGTTTTGGCATGTTTGCGAACCAACTGAATCAACAAAGCTCCTTGCTCAAGGCTTTGGTAAAAGTTCTCGGAATAGGAATACCAAAACTTGTTCTCCCTTAACTTAACCAACTGCACCAATTTATCATACGAAATAGCTTCTTCCGCAATTAAACTCACCAAATCATAAACTATCTTCTGGTCAACCACTTTAAACAGGTCATCGTTAATGATGTCATCCAAAGCTGCTTCATTCAGTTTGTCTTCAATTTCCAGGTCGGTGGCAATCTTTTCCGTTATTTTACCAAAACTTTCACGGTATTGAATGGTGTCTTTCCACAACGAAAGAAGCAACCTCGATTCCTTATTTAATTTTGATGCACTCCCAATGCATAGTTGGTATTAAACACCTCTAACAGGAAATCGTAAATGCCTGGTGTATCGTTTTGATAGTTGTATTGGTACTTTATTTTACCCCAATAGTATTTGGTTAAGTTGTATCGGTCAAGCTCTTTATCTAAACGTTCATTTCCATCGATAAAAGCCGTACCGTGGGCGTGAATAAAAGTAATAAGGTTTACATAGTCGGTGTTAAAGGTAACTGCCAACATCTTTCCACGGATGTCTTCATGTTCATCGCCTTCGCCCAATAGTTCCTTTAGTTTTAAACGGCGCTCTTTGGCTTCAAAAAATTGCAGGTGTTCGGTAACCAGTTCTTTTAAATGGTAGCCCAAACCAATTTCCTGAAGGTGCAAAGCTTCTTTGTTGGTGTGGAACACATGATGAGCCAATTCCATATCCAGCAACCAGTTATCTTCGTTAAGTGGTTTTGGAGTGGTGAAATACAACAGGAACTTTGATTCCGGTTTTTCTTTGTTGATGATGTATTTTACCTCAAACTCGTTCCCTTCAACATGCATCTTTTCCACCCCGGCAATGGCTAGTTCCTCATACTGCTCGGTGAATTCCTTTTTTTCATCGTACCAAAAAATGACACGGTGTTTATCAAAACGGTTTATTAATGCCTCTTGTATTTTACTCATTTTTAGCTTCAAGAATATTTTTTCCAACTTCGGTTATTCTGTATTTTTGGTTAATACTTTTAGGTTTATCCGGAATTGTCATCTCCAGCAAACCACATTCAATAGCTGGTAATATGTTAAATTTAAAATTGTTATATCTGTTTGTTAGCCCAATATTTTCTAATATTTCTGCTCTCGACTTTGGAGACTCGCAATATTTTATCGTACTTAGTATTCTATCTAAAACAAAGTCGTTTAAATCTTTTTCAACATGTGCTCTAACATGTGCTTTAACATGTGCTTTAACATGTGCTTTAACATGTGCTCTGACTTGTACTGTAAATACTTCATGAATCGGAAACTCCACAATAAAGAAACGCCTGTCATCTCCATCTGTGTCATATTTCGCAGGAGAAGAGCCATTTAATTCTAAAGCCTTTTTGATTGAAGGAATACCCGTTCCTTTTCCTTCTGTAAGGTTCAATTCTTTTAAGAATTCTCCGATACGCCTGTTTCTATATCTTCTTGCCCTTATAATTCCTCTTTCAAAATCGTTTTGCCGAATTGAAGGGTCTGGCCCTCCGAAACTTATTATTTCTATTGATTCAGGTAAAATTCGAACTTCAATGGGTTCTCTTATTTCATAATTCTTGTGGTAAACGGCATTGGCAAGAGCCTCTTCAAGTGCTTCAAACGGGTAGTTAACAAAGGTTTTTGATTCTGCTTCCCCTTTAATTTTAATGGTTTTTGTCTTCACAACTTGTGACTTCAAATAAGCTAATGCGTCCTTAAGCTGCTTTTGAATTGGGCCGGTAAATGTTTTTTCGATAATCTCTTTACCTGCCAGGCCTTCAGGAAATTCATTCAGGTGAATTTCTGTAAAAGGGAAAAATCGTTCAGGATGTTCGTTAAACATTAAAAGACCTACGTTTTTTGGGAAGGTGTGTTCTTTAGCTCCTTCTGTTAAATTCATGCGTTCGCAAACTTCTCTATGTTTTAGGGCAGAACTTTCCTCATATAACCGGCTTCCAATTTCTTTTAAATGCTGTTGCACCAGGGTGAGAGATAGAGCGTTGATACTGGTTTGAGAATTTAACCTATCGTCAAAAGGAATATTAGCAGTTAGGCTTAATAGTTCCTGTTGTTGTTCAGTATTAACTTTTACAGTATTAGAAAAACGCCTGATGTAATACTGATATTCCTTATTCTTGGCCGTAACTTCTCGCGGACATTCGTATGGTCTGTTGCTGCCAGCGGTAGCCCAAATTAACAATACATGCTTATCATCAATTTCCTCTAAAGATACGCGTGGAAAATAAGCCGGGCGGATAAGGTTGCAATAGCCCAATAGTTCTTTCTGAACTGCATCGAATTTATTTTCAGGGAACCCATATACCGGTCTAAGCGGCATCCCATCTTTTTCTTCAATGCCAACAACAATATATCCGCTACCCAAATTCTCAAAATCGTTGGCAAAGGCAGAAATCGTTCGCATAATTGAGGCCGGGTTCCAACTTCTTTTATATTCAATTCGTTCAGTTTCTACAACTTTACCATCAAGTAGTGTTTCAATATTAATGGGTATATGCATAACTATCTTATTTTACTTGTATCAATCCAATCAAACTTACGCACCTTTTCCTTTGTCTTTTTGTCGTTCAACCCTGCTACTGGTTTTATGGCTGAACCAAACTTGTTGTAGTTCACCAAAACACCATCATCCAAATCAATGGCAATACGTTCTGTTGCCAATGGGTAAAGCACGTCTCTTTCGTATTCCTGAAGCTCCATTAATACCAGCTTTAACTTATCTTTTTCTTTTGATGCTTTGGTTTGTTCGGCTGAAGAACCTGTTACAATCACATGGTCTAAGTGCTCCATGTGGGTATTCAACTTTTCTTT
>JAWKKP010000001.1:0-25975 GCA_041393215.1 Draconibacterium sp. | reverse complement strand
CGAGTTAATGTATACCTCATGAAACTACTCCTGTTTTTGTCCTTTTCCCTTTGTTGCCCATTGATTGCAAGGCCTCAGAATTTTAACTCTGTTTCGAAAGAAAAGCAGTTCAAGACAATTCAGTTAGTTGATTCTAAAACTGACATACCAATGGCCGGGGCCGATACGCAAACTGTTTCTCTTTTACATCCGGGTCCTGATACTTTGGGGGCCTATGCTGCCACGGATGATGTTCCCGGGTCTGTATTGTTTTCTCCTCCATTACGTCACCTGGCTGTTACTTCCGGATTTGGATACCGCTTTCATCCGATTTTGAAATCTCAAATGTTTCATTCCGGTATCGACTTCAGGGCGCGTAATGATACGGTGTTTGCTGTTCTTGCAGGTATCATTACTCAAAAAACAGAGTCGCCCGGTTACGGAAAGCGTATTAACATCTTTTTGGGTAAGCAGTATGAGTGCTTATATGCCCACCTGTCTCAGACCTTTGTTCACAAGGGCGAATGGGTTGAACCGGGACAAGCAATTGGAATAACAGGAAGCAGCGGACTTAGTACGGGAGAGCATCTGCATTTTGAGGTTACAAAGGCCGGAAAGCCCGTTAACCCACTCCAATTTCTTGCAACGCTTACAAAATATTATAAACATCTTGAATATGCTGGAAAAGAAAAACTGTCATTCGTTTATGATGAATGACAAGATTGAACTTAACGGTAAAAGCTTTGAAATTACAGGGCTCTTACCTAACCGGGAAGTGCAGGTCACCAATACAGACACCGGGAGACTGACAACACTTTCCCCTTCCGATTTGCTTTATAATTCCCTGATGGATGCCAAGCTTGAGCAAATCAATGAATCGATTTCGAATAAAACACTTAAACGTTAATGTTATGACAAAATTTAAACGAGAAGAAATACCGTTAGATGATATGCAAGCCCTGGGTTTGCACGATGGAAGAAACTTATTACTGGATAGTACCCAGCTGGAAAATTTGCTTTCAGGAAATATTACCCAATTCGTTCAGCTGAACAATGTCAAAATTGAAAATGATAATACGGTTTCTCTTGATGCAAAACTTTCATTGAGAAGAAAACCAGATGGTTCTGCAGGTTTGTTTATCCATCCAATATATAAGGATTCGAAACAACACGCGGATTTATCGCCGGAAGAAAACCAGGCATTTGCGAAAGGCGGTGTATATTCCAAAACTACTGCGGCCTACGGTAAGATTGTTTCGCATGGTGAAGCTCCTTTTGAATTTGATGAAGGCAATAAAGAGAGCTACTATGTTGAGCTTGAAAAGCAAAATGGCGAAAAGAAATTTGTCTGGGGAATAGGCTTAAAAAGTGCTCTTGAAAGCTCCAGACATGAAATCGGTGACCAGGTGCAATTATCTGTTACCGGAAAAGAACTGATTAAAACCCAGGATAAAAAGGGCAACTGGATAGAAGCCGAACGCCTGGGATGGGATATAAAGCCGATTGAGCAGTCAAAAAAAAAGGAACATGCTGTTATTTACGAATACGATCCTGAAACAAAAAGCTTTGTTAGCTTGCCACAGGAGTATGTAAAACATATTGAGGAAATAAACGGAATGCCGTTAACCGAAGAGCAGAAACGCAGATATAAGGAAGGGAAAGAGCTTACGCTGCCTGACGGAACATCTGTTCAGGCGTCCCCTGCTTCAAAGGATTTAATACGCTCTGATAAAAATTTACTGATCCTTTCAATGGTTCTCGATGGTGGCTTGTCATATATGCTTTACCGGGGTGTAAAAGCCATTGAAAACAAAGGCAAGCAAATACAGCAGCGCGAGAACGAGTACTCGAAAGGTTATGAGGATGCTTTGAAAAAAGTACAAACAGAACTGGAGCGTAAACAGGCCAGATTTCCGAATGACAAAACGATTGCCCAGGACATAAATATCGTGAAACAGGAAAGCACACGCATTGCTCCATCGAACACAATTGGACGAAATATTGAAAGCAATGGTGTTAACGATCCGGAACTGGTGAAAGATGCCCGTGAACGCAATCAAAAAAATCAAATCACCGGTGCCGGTATTCGTAAAGAACCTGCTGTAAACAGGGAAAACACCGGTACAAAACAGAAGCGATGAAACTGGAACAGTTTGGTTTTTCTTTCGAAACGGTTTCGTTTTTTCGTGGCTATTTTACCGAAAATACGGACAAAATCGTTTTTCCTAATGGAGAGGTTTTATTCCCGGATGGGAAACTAAATCTTTCTCCGTTTGGTAGTTTTCTGATGGATCATGTCAATCCTTCAATTACCAAAAACGTCATTGTGTTTCATTCGTTTCTTGAAATGTTCTCTTTTTACCAGGTTCAGAAAAAAAAGGCTGAAAATTCCGTGTTAATGGTTGCCGGATATTTATGCGAGAATATACCGGTTCCTAATCCGGTTGCATGTTTTTCCCTTGCTTTTGGGAATTCCTTTTTTGGCCGGGTAAGCGATATTCGCATATCCTGCCTTATTGATGGTTCATTGCCCCGTATTCTTATTAAGGATGAATTCCTGTATGTGGAACATGGTAAGTATACGGCAAGTATGCCTTTGGATAAATTATCACTTTCCCGGTTTTATACACTTTCCGGGTTTCGTTCCAAAACCCGGACGTTTAAACCTAAAAATGAGGCCCTTTATTGCCGGTTAATAAACAAAACTATTCGCTCATGAGGTGCCTTCTGCTTCTCCTGTTTCTGGTTATGTTTTCCTGTAACAGCAAGCATTACATGAAAGCCGGAACGATTTCTCAAATGCTATACGTTTACAATGATCCTAATGACAATCTGTATGATTCTTATGAAATCCCGGTCTCTGATTTGTATTTCTACGGGGACCGGTTTGTTGAAAAAGTTCCCGAAATGCCAGGATTTGTGCTTATCTCGAATGGAACTTATTCCGTTGTCCGGGATCTTTCCAATTTAAACGATGTTGTTTCTAACGGCTCATTGATAAATAAATCGTTTGGTGCCGCATTTGTTGATACGATTTTTCCCAATTATACAAATCGAATTGATCTGACCGATACCGTGTTTAATGGTCTTTCTTATAAACGGGTCAGGATTATTACTGAAGAGGATTACTCCATTTTTTACATTAATGAAACCGATACTGTTTTGCCTTATTCGCTATCAAAACAATTTGATATCGATTATGAGGGGATTTTAAGCCGAATAGACTCTTATGATTATCATTCTGGCAAATTCTATTCTTTGCGTATGTCGTTCAAAGCTGAGCTTCCCAAGACCATTTATGAAACTTTTAAATCGTACTAACATGGGGAAATTTCGTAATGGTGCCGGTGATGCTGAAGTTTTGGCTTCATTGCATCCGACAAATATTTATGCAATTTCCAGAATACTGCCTTTTCTTCTGCTTATGGTTGTGTCAATTGCTATGGCCCATTACTTTCAACCGGCCTTCTACGGATTGGCTTACCTGGTCGCAATTTGGGCATGGTGGAAATACCTGTCGATCATTTTTATAAACTACATTCTGACCTCTGAGCTGATTATCGTGAGAAAAGGGATAATTGCCCGTTCTTACGATAGCCTTGAGTTATTCCGGGTTAAAGATTATAATGTTGAGCAATCCTTTTTTATGCGCTTGTTTGGGATTATGTCGGTTCGGCTATATACCACCGATCTTACTACCGATACGCTCGATATTAAGGGTGTTCCGCTTTCTGATATTACGGCTCAGATTCGTGATCTGGTGCAGGAGGCGCGTATTAAAAACCGGATTTTTGAAATCAACTGAATTAATCCATTTTTCTGAAAAAGCTTGTTTAATCTCTTTTTGTAAATCTTTAAATTCCTTATTATGAAATATCTATTTTCTTTTTTGCTTTTGGCGTTGGTCCTTTTCTCGTGCTCTAACGACGATGAGTATACCAATGAACAGACCCTTAAAATTATAGTTGATTATTCAGGCGATCTGGATATGTTTGAGGGAATGATTGTGTTATCTGCTGATAGAGGTGCTGATATTACCGGCTCTGATAATTTGGTTCTAACAGATGGTGATCAGAATGTGTATTCGACAGGATATATCCCAATTGATAACGATACGCAAGAGTTTTATACTGAAGGAGCCGAAGCTTTTACAGCTGCATTTTATGTTGATGTGCTGGATGGCCTTTCGGAATCTGAACCTGCTTCATTGTCTGCAGACGTTTCATTTTTTATTGATAATAAGCTGATCTCGATTACTTCTTTTGAGGTGTTTAATGGCAGTGATAATACCAATTATTTTTATTATAAACTCGATGCTCTATTAGGTAAAGCTTATGTGTTTAATACTGATATTGCAGGTTGGAATGAGCTTTAACCTGTTTTTCCTTTGGCTGACGGACAGGCTATCTACTATATCAAAATCAAACCCGGCTTATTTTTCTAAATTATACTTGGGCTTTCTTCGGCAGCCTACGCAATTAATAAAAATATAGTCGGTTCTTTCTTTTAATGCCGTTCCTATCCTTGTCAGAAACCCACCCACCCTTTTGGCGGTATTTTTATTTATTCCTTTCTGCCAGGCCTCTTCATTCCTCTGAACTTCTCCCATTCCTGTTACCAGGAGGGAAAGCCCGTTGCATTCAGAAGCCCGACAGAACCCACCAGACACACATTTTTAAAAGCGCGGAATGTTGCGCAAACTCCACGTTCCACTTACTTTTAAAAAAGAGTGTCATTTTTGCCTACCCTGAAATAAGAATTTAAGTATACCCATTAAAGGCATGGTTCTTACCAAGCCTTTGCTATCAAAATCAGAAATCGACAAAACAATGTTGAAATCTCGATGTTATTCTTTTGTTTTTTTAGCTTTGTATCCGTAATTTCAAAAAGAATTCAACAAAGAATGTCTCAAAATGCTTACATAAAGGAAATTGTTAAGTATGGTCTTGAAAATGATCAGGAGAGACTATTGTCTGTACTTAATCAGTTGATTGAGCATTCAAGAAAATCAAAAAGAATAAATTTTGCCCTTCAATTACAGTCAATTCTAAAAGAAGGGCTGAAGCATCAAGAAACAAAAGGGTTAGCAAGAGTAGGTTCGAGGAAGTTCTTGCTCAAACAAGAAGAAAAGATAATTGATGAGTTAGTTATCGATAAACTCACTTCTGATTATACGCTTCAGAACTTGATTTGCAAGAATAGCATCAAGGACGAACTTGAATTCTTTATAAAGGAACATCATAGCATAAATGTTTTGAAAGAGTTTATGTTACCAGTTAGTAATAAAGTATTGTTTTATGGCCCTTCCGGTTGTGGTAAAACGCTTGCTTCCTATGTGATGGCTGGTGAACTTGAAAAGATGATGTACGTAATTAATTTGGGGGCAGTAGTTTCATCTAAACTTGGTGAAACAAGTAAGAATATCTCAACAATATTCAAGAAAGCTGCAACGGAGGAAAGTATCATTTTCCTTGACGAGTTTGATTCACTTGGAAAGATCAGAGATTACAATCAAGACCATGGGGAGATGAAAAGGGTTGTGAATACAATCTTGCAACTTTTCGATTACCTTCCTCAGGAAACTATTGTTATTGCAGCAACCAATCAACTCGGGATGATCGATGAAGCGTTGTTAAGAAGATTTGATTTAAAACTGCAGTTAGATTTACCAAATAAAACGGAAATAAGAGAGCTTGTTAAACTCATATTAAAAGATACTCCTTTCAAAATAAGCGACCGTAAACAATTAACCAAGATTATTGGACTGTTAGATGGTCAATCGTATTATTTTGTTCAAAAAACATTAATTAATGCTATTAAGCGTACTATTTTTAACCTCGAAAAGAAAACAAATATAGAATTCGAGGTCGATCTCGATGTTTGGGAGAACCTGATAAAGTCTACAAGAGGGTAATATTAAAGCTCCACTTCTATATCCCCAATATCGTTAACTGCCTCAAGTGTATTTATTGCTTCTAATTCGTCATAAAGATCATTTAGTATTTCTCCTGTTTTGGGATTCTGCTTGATGTTAATGACTAAACTAAAGGGAATTTCGTGATTATATTCTTCTTGGTCGGCTTCGGTGAGGAGTTTATGAAAAGCACTATTTATTGCAACTTTAAACGTATTCTCTTCGTCCACAATATTAGTTCGTGAAACGTTGAAGCTCATTTTTTGAACATTACTTACAATTTTAGTTCTATAGTAATAGTCTTGTGACCATTGGCATGAACTGTTAAGTTTAATATCCTTGGAACCACTTCCGTTTATACAGGTTCCATCGGTATCAAGAGGGAGGTTTTTGCAAATAGCATATCCAATATGTATTGGGTTATATAATAGCTGGTTGTCAGTCTTAGGTTTGAATTTGAAAGATAGTGTTGAGGTAATTGTTAGGAGAGTTCTGTCCTTTGAACTTTCATTTAAATATTCAGGAATATGGAGCGCATACGATTGGATAAAACCGGGAACTATTGTGTCTTCAAGGATTAAAGTTGCTTGATTATTGTCTGAATACAATAGCTCTTGTTGTTTTGGGATTCCCTGTCCGATTATTCTATTTCTAAAAGTTTCATGAAAACCGTTGAAGTTATCCCCTAGGACGGGGCGATTTGAAGAATTTAAGATTAACGCTTTAACCGTTTGCATATCAAGGTCAGGATACAGTTTTAATAATCTGGCAGCTAGGTTAGCCGCTAGTGGTGCGGAATAACTTGTTCCTATCCGTTTTACTGTCCGATCATTAAGGTTTGATGATAGAACTGTTAACGCGGCATTTCCCCTGTCTTCAAATCCTCCTCCAAGAACAAAATATTGTTCATAGTCACCACCAGGCATGATAATATCAGGTTTAAGTAAATGTTTATTCCTGTTACTAGCATTAAAAAGTGTATCGTCTAAAAAATTGAGGTGTGATTTTCTTGAATAGATACTAGGGAAATCAGGGAGTCCACTTCTTCGTATAAAATCACCTTGTTCAAAATTATCTGCAACAGCACCTACTGTTATATTGTTTAGACTATCTGCAGGAGGAGCAATGTTTGCATCATAATCAGCGAATTTCTGAGGATATGCGGTACTATCGTCTATGTTGTGGCAATTATTAGTGGTTGAAATAAAAATGAGTATGTCGAGCTCATTTGTAAGCTTGTCTAGAGCTATGGCATAAGATGAAAATTCATCGTTGTCAGCAATTGGGAATAGACCGTAGCCTATGGTTAGGGTAAAAATTTTGACACCATAATCCGCATTAGCCTTTCTAATAAGATTAACGATTCTACTTTGTGAAATGGGAGCCGAGTTATTATTAAGTATCTTGATCGGTAATATTCGTGCGTCTGCTTCTAATTCTCCAACATTATCAGGAATGAGACTATTGCCAAGAGCTGCAAAGGCAGCCACGCCAGTGCCATGGTCAGTATGGTCAAAGAATAAACCAGTATTGGTTAAATCATATTCATCGCCAGGATTTATAATTAACGGGGTAAGAGGTGTTTGATTAGACACCCCAGAATCAATAACGCCTATAATAGGTAAATCATTAATATTTTCGGTATTAATAGTAAATCCGTAGTGACGTTCGGGAAGATTAAATGCGTCAGGCCTAATAATAGATCCCGATCCCGAGCATGTCGCATAAATCACATCAAAATTATCAAGGATCTCCGCTAGAATTTCTTCTGATGTGTTGAATATCTCGATGGAGTTTTCAGTTACATTAAAATCAATACCATTTTCTTTAAAATAATTATCTAGAGCCTCCTTTTGTGGTATGATTAATTGTTCTTGTAATAAGGAGTGATGTAACAGAGATAGATGCAAAACATTAAAGTTATCAATGTCTCGAATCATTTCTCCCGAATCATATAGTTTAAAAGAACGAATAAACTTTATTTTGCTATCGTACTCATTAGTTGTGTCATCCCTAACATTAGAAATGAAGGTGCTAAGATTATTGATAAATGCGTTAAATCTTTCTTGATCTTCAATAATAAAGAGTCCACAATGGTTAAACTTGAAAAGACGAACAAGTGATAATCCAAAATCATTGATGTAAGACTGCTCGTAGCCAGGTTGGTAATAGCAACCATGAAATTCAATTTCAATTAAGTCAAAGTGTGACGGAACGTCAAGTGTCCTTTTTGAATGTCTAATATTTCTGTTAGCGAAGAACGCGTTTTGGCATTGTTCAAATCGATCGGCCATTGGAATATAGTTCGCATCCTTATTTTCGTCTTTATTCGTACCTCCTCCTCCAGGTCTAGGCACATATTCTTCTAAACCTTCTTGTGGGTTCTTAAAGTATAAATGTGGTCTCATCAGATTTTATTTGAGTATATTTGATAGGTTTTTACATCATCAATTACAAGTTCATTAATTTTAGCAGTATCATAGAACCGCGGTTTACTCCTTCATATATTTCTAAAGTAATTTTCGTAGTTTTATATTGAAGATAATTATTAAAAATCAAATGTAATTAATATCTCACCATTTTTAAAAAATCATTGATCTTTCGGATTACTAAGTATTAACAACTTACCAATCTGTTCCTAGTTTAAAATGAAAAATTGGACAATTATAAAAAGTGAAGATCAATACTTGAAAGTATTGTCCCGGATGGAGGAGTTAATGGATGCAGAGCCAAATACTCCTGACGGTGATGAACTGGATTTACTTTCATTATTGGTAGAAAACTACGAGGAAAATAATTTCCCGCACCCTGATCCTAGTCCAATAGATGTAATCAAATATTACATTGAGTTAAAAGGTTTAAAACAAAAAGACCTGGTAGGGATTATTGGGGACAAATCATTGGTCTCAAAAGTAATTAATGGCGAACGGTCATTAAATTTGAGAATGGTTAAGAATCTCCATGATAAAGTTAATATTCCGTATTCTTTGTTGCTTTGAGGATAAACATAAAAAAGTAAAGAGCCATTCAACAATGGCTCTTTTTACTAATGTTAACCCCCAAACACACGTCGGGAAGAGCTCCCGACATCCTAAAAGTAGTAATTACTTTTTTGCTTTGCAAACATAACTATTTGAGAGTGTATTTTTTTATGCAATTGTTTGATCCAAAGCTTTTCCTGCTTTGAATTTTACAACCTTTTTGGCCGCTATCTGAATCTCTTTCCCGGTTTGTGGGTTTCTTCCTGTTCTTGCTGAACGTTCAGAAACTGAAAAGGTGCCAAATCCGATTAACTGGATGCTTTCACCTTTGCCTAATGTTTCTTTTAAAGTTTCTTCAAAGGCTTTTAATAACTTGTCACTGTCAGCTTTTGTTAAACCTGACTTTTCGGCCATTGCCGATACTAATTCTTGTTTATTCATAATTATGTATTTGTTTACCCTGCAAGTATAAGAATTTTAAAACATGAATCTTTTGGTCCTCAAATCAATTTTTCTTTTTTAACAAAGCCCACCCACCCTTTTAGCGGTATTTTTATTTATCCCTTTCTGCCAGGCCTCTTCATTCCACTTTACTTCTCCCTTCCCTGTTACCAGGAGGGAAAGCCCGTTGCATTCAGAAGCCCGACAGAACACACCGGACACACATTTTTAAAAGCGCGGACAGTTCTGCAGGCTCCACTTTCCACTTACTTTTTAAAAAGAGTGTCCCTTTTACCTACCCTGAAATAAAAATTTAGAGTTGGCCCATTAAGACATACGACTAAAGAAAAAATCAAAATGAATTCAAAATGAAAGAGTTAAAACAAATTCCCTATGACGAGCTGGTTCAGATGAATCAAAATGGACAGATCGATGATTTACAGTTCCTCTTAGCACAAGAGGACTTAGCAGATAGCTTTTTAGCTGAAGTTAAAAATCCAAACCCGGATAATGCCAGAGAATGGCTCTCCAATTATGAAAACGAAAACCTTTACACCTAAACACTATGGCTGATTATAAAAACGGTGGTGATAAAGCCTTAGAGGTTTTCGCCGACCTAATGATAAAAAAGATTGAAGAAGTTGCTAACGATTGGAATCAACCATGGTTTACGAGCCGAGGTGTTGGCATGCCGGAAAATCTTTCTGGGCGTACCTACGATGGGGTAAATACGATGATGCTTTTTCTTTTAGCTGAAATGAAAGACTATACAGTTCCGGTTTATCTGACCTTTAACCAGGCCCGGGAACAGGAAGTTCTGGTAAATAAAGGTGAAAAATCATTTCCGGTGGTTTATTGGAACTTTATGGTCACAGGCGACGACAAGTCTGTAAAGGGAGAAAAAATCTCCTTAAATCAGTATAATCGGCTTTCTGAAGAGCAAAAAGAGAAATATAAGCTTATTCCCTTCCTTAAAAAATACAACGTGTTTAATGTAGAGCAAACTACATTCCCTGAGAAATTCCCGGAACGTTGGGAATCTTTAAAGAACAAATTCAATGCGAGAGAGCTAAAAGATGAAAAAGGAATGCTTTGTTGCCCTGCTATTGACACAATGCTGGAAAAACAAAACTGGGTTTGCCCAATTAATGTTGAAATTTCAAACAGGGCTTATTATGCTCCAAAGAATGATAGAATTACGGTACCGGCGAAAGGACAGTTTGTATCGGGTGAAGCGTATTACAACGTTTTACTACATGAAATGGGGCATTCTACCGGGCATTCTTCCCGACTTAACAGGAATATAAAAAATGCGTTTGGTGACCCAATGTATGGAAAGGAAGAACTTATTGCAGAATTAACTTCAGCAGTGTGTTGTAAAAGCCTGGGAATTACTTCCGGAATTCAGGAAGAAAATGCGCAGTATCTGAAGTCCTGGCTTGGAGCTTTAAAAAAGGAACCGAAGTTTATTTTATCCGTTTTGTCTGATGTAAATAAAGCTTCTACAATGATTAGTGATGTTGTTTTGAAACAAGATGTTTCTAAAGAAATTAGTCCTGAACTTTCTATCAAATTTAGTCGATGAACAATATTCTTTTTGTAAGCTTCCCGTTTTCATCAGGCAGCGTTAATGGAATTCGGCCTTTGCGGCTGGATGATTTCTGGAAAAAGCAGATCTTAACCTGTAACATGTATAGTCAACCATTATAACGAGAGGTGGCATCAAGAAAAAGGATTGCCTCACGAGACGAATAAATCTTAGTAATATTTTGAGATTTACACCTAATTAAGGTATATTGCTCGAAATATTACTAAGCTTGACGATTTCAGATTATATAAAACAACTATTATCTGTTGAAGAATACTCATTCTCAGTTGATGAACTGCGAAGAGAGACAGGAAAAACGGATACTTCTATAAAGAGAGAACTTGTCCGACTATCCGAAAAAGGGGAAATCTTAAACCTGAGAAAAGGATTTTATCTGATAATTACTCCTCGATACTCATCAGCTCAAAAGTTGCCAATTCAACTCTATTGTGAGAAATTATTTAAATTTTTAAATAGAACTTACTATGTCGGGTTATTTTCTGCAGCAAGATTTCACGGAGCTAGTCATCAACAAACGCACAGAGAATACCTTATTACTAAAAAGCCAAAATTTAACGATATATCAAAAAGAACGATTGATATTCGTTTTTTCACAACAAGCAATTGGTCAGAAAGTAACATTCAATTAAAAAAATCAGATGCGGGTATTTTTAGAATTTCTAGTCCTGCATTAACAATAGTTGATTTAATTCAGCACCAGTCAAAGTTAGGTGGTATTAACAGAATGCTTGCTACTATTGAGGAGTTGACAGAGGAATTGACAAAGAAAGATTTAGCAAACCTTTTAAGTTGGTATCCAAACAAAAGTACTTTACAGAGATTTGGTTTTTTGCTTGAAGAATTTGGTTTTGAAGAAGAATTCCAAGAAATGATTTTTTCTGAATTAAAAGCTAAAAGCTTTTTCCCGGTATTATTAAGCCCAAAATCAAAAGAAAAACCGGGTGCAGTCGATAATAAATGGAAAGTGGATATTAATGTAGAATTAGAAAGTGATTTATGATTCCAAAACCCTATATCGCAAAATGGCAGAAATATGCACCTTGGAAAGAATTTTCTCAGGTGGAGCAGGATCTAATAATTTCAAGAACTTTAGTTGAAATATTCTCGGATGAGTATTTGCGGGAAAACCTTGCATTCAGAGGAGGGACGGCTTTGCACAAGCTATTTCTGAATCCGGCACCACGATATTCTGAAGACATTGATTTAGTACAAATCAAACCTGGCCCCATCAAACCAATAATGGCAAAAATTGGGGAAGTAGTATCATTTTTCGAAGAGAAAAGAACAACAAAAGTAGGCGGGCATGGAGCTAAAGCCTTTTATCGTTTTACTTCTGAATATGAAGAAATACGAATGAGATTAAAGCTCGAAATCAATTGTAAAGAACATTTCAATGTATTGGATTGGGTTGATTTTCCTTTTGAAATTGACAGCGAGTGGTTTTCCGGTAAAGCAGACATTAGAACTTACAATATAAACGAACTTTTAGGAACGAAACTCAGGGCATTATACCAGCGGAGCAAAGGAAGAGATTTGTTTGACTTGGATTATGCTCGCCATCATTTAGAGATTGATACCCCTAGGATTATTCATTGTTTTAAAGAATATATATCATTTGCGACGGGAAAACGACCTCCTAGCAAAAAGGAGTTCTTATTGAATTTTGAGGCAAAACAAAATGATCCTGATTTTACAGGTGATATGGAAGCGTTATTGAGAACAGGGATTAAGTACAACCAGGAAGAAGCAAGTAAATGGGCAATTAATGAATTGATTGAAAAAATTTCGCCCCAAAATTAGCCACTACAACAATGTTCGACACTCACCCAACTGCATTATCATTAACATCTTCCACGATACGAATAATTCTTTCCTGGTCTTCATCATCAAATAAGCCAAAAATTCCGTTGTCGTTTATTTCTGTACATGGTGGTTGTGCCAACCGATGCAGTTCAAGAATACCGTTAATCTTAAAGTGAGTTACGATTGTACGAATAAACTGTATTTGTTCTGCTCGTAGAATTCACTTCAGAAAAACCAAGGATAGACATTGCAATATCTTCCTCGGGGGGCCAGAAGATTTTATCATCTTCTTTCATCACTTCACCAAAAGGAACAATGTCTAACTGGAAATCATTTAAATAGATAAAGCGTTGTTTTTGCGTTTTGTCCTTTTCAAACCCTTCGATATTTACAATTCCTTCTTCCACTTTCTGAAATTCATCCCAATTCGAAATGGCAATGGCTATATCTAAATCATGTGTAGCTCTACCTACTTTTTCATCATGTATCTGCATAATAATATCACGGGCAGTAGCACCAATTACATAGAAGTGTATTCCTTCTTTTGAAAAGTAATCGGTTAACTTTTCGAGTATGGGTTTTAACAGTGGATGTTGGAACTTATCACTTGATATGTTGTAACTCACTCTCGGTTATGATTTTGGCGATTTCTATGTTTCGTTCTTTTCCACTACCCATTAATTCAGCAAGAATAATAAGTATTGGAGCTATATTTTTATAATTTGTTGTTTCGTCTTCTTTCCAAAAAATGGCAAGTATCTCTACATCTCCATCGTTATCAGGAATTAGTTTGAGTTTGGCAGCAATATTTTGCCACCCCCCATCGGTATATATGGTGTAGTCTTGAGGTTGAAGCTGTTTGGTTAAAATAGATGCACCTGGCGCTCCTCCCCAAACATTTCTACCAGGCATTTCATTTAAAGGTAGCTGCTGCCATTTGTTATATGCCTCATTATTTGAAAAACGGAATCGTTTTTTTAGTAACCTTGGGCGTAGCACATCATTAAAAGCAAGAATCCACCTTTCCAGTAATTCTTTCTTATTTCTCAGGTATCTTTTGTTTTTAGTTTTTACTACAAAGCGTAAATCATCAAGCTCTTTCATTATAATGCTCACAGAACCCAACGCAATACCTGTTTTCTCGGCTATGCTACGGTAAGATAACTGCAAATTATCAGGTTGTGTAAGTAATTGAAATATCAACTTAATACCACTCTCCTGAAAAGCTCTTGACTGATTCGAAACGGTTGGTCTCTCTGCTTTCTGACCTGTTATATAAACCAACAGCTTCCCTTGTTTTATATATGCGTTCCCAGCCCTATCAATGTAGTTTATTCCATTATTTTTAAATTCCTGAGCTATATCTTTTGCTATAAATTTAGCTATGGCAACAATAGGTTTTTTTGTTTTTGTTCTTATATTGCTTATCTCATTAAGAACCATACCTTTATTAGAAGTCCTTATTTCAGACTTACTAATAACTACAAACTGAATATTATCAATTGTTGCAACAGCATCATATTCAGCCCTACTACTTTCAACCTCAGCGGTAACACCAGCTAACTCCTGTAACTGGACTACAGCATCGTATATATAATCGTTATTTCTGTACATATCTCTACCTGCTCGTTCATCTATATTCTTTGTTCATTGACAATGAACACTCAGATATAGTGAACATCATTATTAAAAACAAGTGTTGTTGTAATGGAAAAAGTAGTATCTGTTTGAGGCACTCGAATGAGTACTATACTATATTCAGAATCGTATTCCTTTTTGCATTAAAAGAAGCCCCTGTTCTCTCCTTAATCAGCCAGTACATAAAAGAATTATTCATTAACTGTTGCATGAAGAAGATTCTGAAATGCGGAGTTATTTGCTAAGTCAGTTATGACAATTGTGAATTTAAGTAAGTATTAAAAATCAGGATAGTTATCCCATTTTGTACCTCTCCAATCTGTAATAACACCTTTGGTTTTACACTTAATGCAAACCCAATAAATTTCATCATCTTCTTGAATCCAGGTGGGTACAATCAATCCTTCGCATCCTTTTTCAATACATCTGATGGTTGGTTCAGCATCATAATTACCTGTGCTTGCATCATCAATTAATAATGCTAGAAAATTGGCAAGTTCTCTAGCTTCTTTGGGTATATCGGTTGGGATATTCCCATCTTCGTCTAGGTAATGTTGAAAATTGGTTACGAACATCTATTTAACTATTAGTGGAGTTGCAAATTTACATTTTTAAAAATTGATTTATCACCCACCAAAAACTGCTTTTAGAGGAAAAGAATGTATTATTGTTAATCCTGACAACATACTACCAAAGTAGAAGGGCCAATGGCTGTTAAAATAATCAGTGGAATCAGCTTCGGCTTTTTCCATCTGATTGATAGAATTGAGGAGATTGGAGAAAATACTAACCAAGCCAGCACCTATACCAAAGTAAATAGAATAAGTTTTGATTTCATATTCAATTATTCTTTAAAAGTGGCATCATTGAATGTGTATTTGTGATAGGTTTGTAGTAGAATTTATAGTGAGCTTTTTCAATATTAGATTTTGTATTTCGCTCATTCAGTTTGTATTCGATAAAATCAGAGTTTGCAATAACCTGATCCAGATTGGACGCTATATTTTGTGACTTATCGGGTACAATAATATCTATGTCTATTGAAAATCGTTTTGGTTTTGGTAGCATTAACATTAGAGCCGTACTACCCTTGAAAATAAATTTGAGATTTGTCGATATAGAAGCATCCCGATATATCGGCACCTAACCAAATCTTAAACTCTGACATAGCTATCATGGTGTAAAGCTGAAGATATGGCAAATTCCCAAATGGACATTACCTGAGGTAAATTTTAAAAATCTTTAATTTTATTTGTTTTTCTTCACTTTTTTAGTGAACTTTTCAACAATTTAATACTTTTGCACAAAATTTAGATAATGGAAATCGAATTTGAAAAGGATTATCTAAGAGAACTTTACGAGGAAGGAAAGGCGAAAGGGAAAAAACACCGGTTCCAATCTTCAATCGTAAAGAGATATAAGAGCACAGTCGATACACTAAGGGTTGCAAAACGCATCGAAGAACTATTTCTATTTAGAAGTTTGAATTATGAGAAACTAACCGGTGATAAAAAAGGACTTGAGTCGGTTCGTGTAAATAAACAATACAGAATAGAATTCCGCACTAGAACAGAGGGTGAAGAACCCGATATTATAACTATTTGTTCCATAGTTGAACTAAGCAATCACTACAAGTAAAAAAACTTACCGATGACAACAAAAGCTATTTTGCCATTTGACGCAACGCATCCAGGGACACTATTATTGGAAGAAATAAAAGCAAGAGGAATCAAACAAAGAGAACTTGCTATTGAACTTGGTGTTTTACCCACTTTTTTAAATGAAATAATAAAGGGAAAACGCCCAATTACAGCAGATTTTGCAATATTACTTGAAGAAGCATTAGAAATACCGGCTGAATTCTGGATGCGATTTCAAAGCCAATATGATATCGATAAAGCCAGATTAAAAGAAAAGAATGTTCGCAAAATTGAATTACTGGAAACCTGGAACATTGTAAAAGAATACGTACCCGTGAAAAGTTTTAAAAAACACGGGTACATTGGCACATCATTAGAGGAAGACATATCGACTATTAAGGACATTTACCAGGTCAATTCGATAGATGGACTTATAAACACGGTTGCCCAGCATCAAGCAGTTGCTTTTTATCGTAAATCGGATAAATTGCAAATAGAAAAAAACAATATGCTTGGATGGAGCAAACTAGCTGAATATGAAGCATCAAAAATTGAATTGGCAGAATTTGACTTTGATACCATCGATACTTTAAAGAAGGAATTACAAATAATATTCTTTGAGAATAAAAATGTGAGAAATAGAACACAATCAAAACTTAAAGAATATGGCATTAAACTAGTTTACATACCTAGATTTGAGAAAGCTCCAGTCGATGGTTTTTCATTTTGGAGTGGCGACAATCCTGTAATCGCTCTCACTCTAAGACATAAGCGAATAGACAACTTTGCATTTAATATTTTTCATGAACTAGGACACATTGATTTGCACTTAAGAGAAGAAAAAGAACGAAGATTCTTAGATATCGTTGGAGCAAAGAATGCTGACAAATATGAGCAACAAGCAGATAATTATGCCCAAAAAACTCTAATCTCAGAAAATCAGTGGGTAGATCTGGTAAACAACTATATTCCACTTAGTGATATTCGCATTTATGAATTTGCCAACAAATATGGAATCAATCCTGCAATTATTCTTGGTAGAGCTTGCTATGAGATGAACTATTATGCCATTAAGTCAAATATTGATAAGAAATTAAACTAAAACATTAAACCATGGGAATAAATGCAAGAATAACAGTAACTTATTATGACAATTATAAGTCAATGCCTTTATTAACAAGACTAAAAATAAAACAACAAACTAATTATTTCTAGAACATGTCAACAAAAAAAACCGTAGCAGAACTAACCATTTTTTATAAACGTCAACGTTTATCCAGCCTTATTTTTGACAATCAGGAGACTGCCGATAAATTTGTAGAAACAATTACCAGCTTTTTCAACCAGAAGGGGAAAGATGAATTCTCTTTCAACGGAGAAATTAAAACCGTTTATACTCCCGAATCGCTTACAGGGGAATTGCGCAGTTTTGCAGAAGGAGACATATCTCCTGAAGGCTGGATGGTAAATATGATGAAAGTAATTGACGGGTTGAACTAATCAAAAGATTTAAATGGGTTGTTTGGGCTTTGACTGGTATTTCCACTTAAAAAAGGGAACCGAAGTTTTTTTTATCCGTTTTGTCTGACGAAAATAAGGCTTCTACAATGATTAGTGATGTTGTGCAAAAACAAAAAATATCGGAGGAATTGAAAAGAGAGCCTTCAAACAAAATGCTTCGCTGATGAACTAACATTACAAATTTTATATACAAATTATCGAACTAATGGTGTGTGGATATGTAACTCAAGACCAAGTATATCTTTATGATTCTTTATCACTGAATAAATGAGGGGAGTGATGCTCACAAACTAGAGCATTGCTCATTTCATCATTGCATCTTTTAATGAGCCAATAAAACCAAAAGAATCACCACCAAAGAATTTATCTTTTTCATTAAAATAGAGTGCATAGATTTCGATAAAAGTGTTGTCTAATACTTCTATTCTCTCTTTGTTAAAATCTTCAAACATACCATTGGCAGGTGAAGGCATAACAATTGCCACGTCTATGGTTAAATTTTCAGGAGTACTTCCCTTAAATCCAAAAATCTGATACCATTTATCACCACTATCACTTCGCAAAAGATTAGCTATAAATGTTGCATATGCGACTGCCTGTTGCATCACTTTCTCTGGAGGTTCTGATTTGGTATATTCATCCTTTAATTCCATGACGCAGAGTCTTGTGCTATTATCTTTGTGTCTTACTCTTGATAAAATATCAATTCCGCCCTTGGTATTGGAGTAACTAATTTCTTTTGAACTTGCCTTTAATGGAGTGGCCATCTGAAAAAAACACTTTGCCAAAAGAACAGGTTGGATATTACAAAGTGACTTTGTGCTTCTATCGGTTCTTTTAAACTCAGAAAGCAACATTGCTTCCATCTTATGCTCTGGACTTCGACCTTTTTCTTCACGGCAGTTCTTAAATTCCTTCCTAAATCTTCTTGCTTTACCTCCACTCCACTTATCATCCCTTAACGGAATATCAACACCAAAATATTTAAGATTATTTGAATCTTTTTTACTTGTAGAAATAACAACATCACCTTTTTTAATTTTAATGGTTGCCACGCTTTGACCAAAGAATCTAATGTCATAGCGAAGAACTCCTGTTTCTTTTAGATTGGAAATGGCGGTGTGGAAGGTAAACTGTGTTGGTTCTTGAAACCTTGACCTTCCATCTACGTGTGCCTGTAAGTTCATCAAGATTTCATCTGCGTAATTAGTAAAACGGCTAATCCATTCTTTGTTATCCGTTAGCATCTTATTTACTAATTGTACTGTGTTTTTGAAATTCATTCGTTTTATATTAATCCCGATTAAAGAGTGTCTCATTTACTGAACAATAAATAAAAGTAAAACAAATTTCAGAATGTAGGTACTAAAAATGGCTACAATTCTAACCTGAAAACCTGGTTGCAAAGGTTACCGTGTTGGATTACTCAAAAAAATCAACATGTGAACAAAAAATCATTTCCTATTTTGACATTATTCCAAGCAAGAAACAGTACTTTTACACGAAGACAAACTTTAATTTTTATTAAAGATATGCTGAAGGAGATTATAAAATCGAGAGGGATGAAGCAAACATTTATTGCTCAAAAAATTGGGGTAAGCGTTGTTACCGTGAGTAACTGGGTGCAGGAGAAGAGCAGTCCAAGCGAAAAGCATTTAAAAAAATTGAGTGAACTTCTACAGGTGCCAATAAAAGATTTAGTGCATTAATGGTTGAAACAATTAAATACGATTTTTCTTTTACAGGATTCTCGCTAAGAGAAAATCTCATGGCTAAAGTAGCCTGTGCATTTCGTGAAAATGTGGAGGTAGATAAATTGGAGATTGGAGGTGGTAATTCGCAAACTGGCAAACGAATGCTTTCCGATATAAAAAAGAGAATAAAAAAACTTACTTTTAGGCAGCTTGATTTACTGATAGATGGAGACCTGATAACGCAACGTCAAATCGCTTTTTTGTCGATTTGTAAGACACACCTTTTTATTCGGGATTTCACCGTAGAAATTCTTCGGGAAAAACTATTGGTGTATGACTATCAGTTGACGGAAGGGGATTATATCATCTTCTACAGAAGAAAAGCAGAAATGCACCCTGAAATGGAGAACTTAACCAAAATAACGCAAAATAAAATCCGACAGGTAACTTTTAAAATATTAGAACAAGCTGGCATTATTGATGACATAAAAAGCAAAACCATTCAACCCCAGTTGCTCGAACAAAACGTAATACGTGCAATTGCAGAGGACGACAAAGAGTGGTTAAAAATATTTCTAATGAGTGACCTTGATATTGAAAACCTAAATAAATAATGGAAGAAACTTCAAAACAATTCAATCACTTGTACAAGGTAATTTCATCCAAACGATTCCTAAGCAGAGAAGCCTTAGGTGGTGAAATCCCATTCTTTATTTCAGCATACAATGCCGAAAAAGAACTGCTGGTGGTCGAATCAATACGAATGCTGAGAAAGAAACTGGATACTTCTGGTGTTACGGTGTTGGAAATAAATTTGTACGACACGGTATGTGAACTGCTGGAAGAAAAGGGTGGCATGGAAAGAATGTTCAGGGTTGAGAAACGCAGGGGCAAGGAAAAATTTTTAAAAGCCCTGCAATCAACGCTAAACATTCACGAAGTACTAATGCCCCGAATTTCTGAGGTAATTAATGCCAACAATGCGGATGTTTATTTTCTTACTGGTATTGGCTTGGTTTTTCCATATATCAGGTCGCATAACGTACTGAATAACCTTCAGAATGTAGCCAAAGAAGCGCCAACCGTTTGTTTCTTCCCTGGCGAATACAACGGCCATTCACTTAACCTATTTGGTAAACTAAAAGACGACAATTATTACAGGGCCTTCAACATAGAACAAATTGAATCAAAATGACAATCAAAAACTTTTTCGACAAGCCTATTGACAGGTACATTGAGACCGTAATTAAAGCTGACGACAGAGACAACATTTCGGAAGAAGTAACGGAATATGTTATCACCAACGAAATTGCTAAAAAGATACGTGATTTCTTTTCTGCCTATAACAGTTATGGTGGAGCAAATGGTGTTTGGATTTCAGGCTTCTTCGGAAGTGGTAAATCACACCTGCTAAAAATTTTGTCATACGTGCTGGCAAACAAAGAGCATGACGATTATAAGTGTGGAGAACTGTTTGCAGAAAAGATTGAAGATGATGAAATGCTCAAAGGCGATATCCTTAGGGCTGCAAAAATACCATCTGAATCTATTCTTTTCAATATCGACCAACAGGCTCAGATAACCAGCAAAACGGATGCTAAAGCCATTCTTTCGGTATTTTATAAGGTATTCTTCGACCATTTGGGTTTTTACGGATTTCAACCACATGTGGCTGAGTTTGAAGCATGGGTTGACAAGCAGGGCAAATTCGATGCATTTAAAAGTAAGTTTGAGGCCAAACATGGCAAGGCGTGGACTGAGGCAAGAAAAGACTACTTCGACCCGCTGGTAACCGATGACGTTGCAGAAGTGTTAAGCGAACTGAACGGTCATGATGCCTCGAAATACGAAACCATAATTGATGACCTGGAGGACAAACACAAACAATCTATTGAAGATTTTTGCGAACGGGTACATTACTACATTCAATCCAAACCAACAGGATTTCGCCTAAATTTCTTTGTTGATGAAGTGGGCCAATACATCAGCGACAATACCAAATTGATGCTAAACCTACAGACCATTGCCGAAACCTTAGCGACCCGAACCAAAGGGGCTTCATGGATTTTGGTAACCTCACAGGAAGACATGGAAAAGGTTGTGGGTGATATGAACAAACAACAACAAAACGACTTTTCCCGCATCCAGGCACGATTTAAAATCAAGATCCCTTTAACCTCGGCCAACGTTGATGAAGTAATTGAGAAAAGGTTGCTGAAAAAGAAAGAAACACCACAGAAAAATTTGATTGAAACCTATAAAAAAGAAAGCGTTCACCTGGAATCGTTATTGTCATTTTCCGAAGCCGGTGTTCAGTTCAAAGGGTATACGAGTGATACCGATTTTGGGAATAAATATCCCTTTGTACCCTATCAGTTCGATTTGTTTCAGAGTTGCAGACGTGCATTGTCAACCCATAATGCATTTCAGGGGAAACATGCATCGGTTGGTGAACGTTCCATGCTGGGTGTATTCCAACAGGTAGTAAAACAAATTGAAGACCGCAACAGCAATGCACTGGTTAGCTACGATTTAATGTTCGAAGGAATCAGAAACGAATTGCGTGGCGAAATTCAAAGCTCAGTAATACTTGCCGAAAAACAGTTGGATAACCGTTTTGCGGTGAAGGTGTTAAAAGCCCTGTTTCTGGTTAAATATTTTGGCAACTTTAAAACCACAAAACGAAACGTTTCTGTATTACTTATCGATGATATAAACGTTGATTTAAAGGAGCATGAACGCAAGATAGAAGAAGCTCTGAACACGTTGGAGAACCAAAGCTACGTCCAACGTAATGGAAACCTCTACGAATTCTTAACCGATGACGAAAAGGATGTTGAAGAGGAAATTAAAAACACCGATATCGATGACCAGGCAATCACCCAACAGTTAAAAGAAATTCTGTTCGATGAAATAATCCGTGACAACAAAATAAAGTACACCGAAAACAAACAGGATTACGATTTTACAAGCAAGATTGATGGTACTGTTTTAGGGCGGGAAAAGGAACTGGAAATAGAAATTATTACCGAGAACTATTCGGAATATTCCAACGAAACCTACCTGAAATCGCAAACAATGGGTAGTTCAGGAATGAAAGTAGTATTAGCTCCCAATGCCATTTTTATTAAGGATTTAAAGATGTACCTGCGCACCAACAAGTATGTGCGTCAAAGTCAATCAACCACAAACAGGTCTGAGTTTAAAAGAATACTTCAGGACAAAGCCCAACAAAATGCCGAGAGAAGACGGAACCTGGTGTTAATGGCCAATAAATCACTGTCAAATGCAACGGTTTATATGAATGGCAGCAAACACGAAATGGGGGCAACTGCTGATGGTAAAGTAAGGATAGTTAATGCTTTTCAGGATTTAATTAAAATGGTGTATCCGAGCCTACGGATGCTTGGGAATGTTCAGTATAGCGAAGACACCATAAAACAAACAATAAGAAGCAAACAAAACGAATTGTTTGGTTTGGATACCAGCTCCATATCCGAAGCCGAGTCGGAAATTGTTAATCTTGTAAACCGTAGAAAAAGACAGTCTGACAGAACCTCTCTGGCTGATTTACGCACCCATTTTAGCAAGAAACCCTATGGTTGGTACAACAATGCCATTTGGACAATTACTGCCAAAATATACAAGCGTGGGAAGCTCGAAATAAAACGAGATTCGAACCTGCTGGAAGACGAAAGTGTATTAAATGCCTTGCTAAATAGTGCCGGTTATTCAAACACACTACTGGAAGTTCCGGGTGAGATTTCACCTAAAGCCATAAAACAATTAAAACAGGCGTATTCTGATGCTTTTGACGAAAGCTGTGCATTGAAAGAAGGTAAAGACATTGCCAACGCTTTCAAAGATAAACTAAAGGAAATGCACATTGAAGTAAACAAGCTTTTGATGCAAAGACGTGAGTTCCCCTTCCTGGATAGTTTAACCGACTTTGGTGATAAGCTTTATCGTTGGTGCAACAAGATTATGGTTATTTCCTGAGTAAACTGGATGAATTTGAAGATGAACTGCTGGATACCAAGGAAGACCTGCTTGACCCATAAAGCGGTTTATGAATGGCGACCAGGTTAAAATTTACAGCGATATTAAAAGCCTGCTGGCTGGCGACACCTCCAATCTTGATTATGTTGAAGGCAACGAGCTTTGGGAATTACAGGGTTTAATTGACGATGACAAACCGTACACAGGGAACAAGATTAAAGATGCCAAAGCAAGCAAAGATGCCCTGTCGAAAAAGGTACAGGATAAAATTACTTCAGAAAAATCTGAGGCAATCCAGGCCATTGAAAATGCCATTGCCGGTTTAAAAGCAAAAGACGATTTCCCGAATCTAAATGAATACCAGCAAAGCTCCATTGTAAAACCCATTGAAGAGGAATTGGAGAAATTGCAAAAGACAAAATACATTGCCCGTATTCGTGACATAAAACGAAGAGCAACCGATGATATATTCACCAGGCAATTAAATGCAATGGTAGCATTGGCCAATCCTCCCAAAGAGGATCCTGGCGAGGGTGGTAAAGAAGCTGCAGAACCAAAAATTCACTACATAAAACGGGGTAATGTAAAACCCGTTTTCCCAAAGTCAGAATTAAAAACGGAAGAGGAAGTAGATGAATATGTTGAAGCATTAAAAAAGGCCTTGAAAGAACACATTAGAAACAACCGAAGGATTCAATTATAATACCGATTGTACAAGCAAATGTCTTTCCGAAACTTCGGAACTCCTTTGTTGTAACATCGGCATTTGCCAATCAACGATTGCACTAGGTTAGTTTAAAACAAAATGGCAAAAATGACCAAAGACGAACTCATACAAAAACTATCCGACCTCGAATGGGAAGATTTTGAGGTAAAATCGGCAAAAGGGGAAATACCCAAAGATGCCTGGGAAACGGTAAGTGCTTTTTCCAATACTACGGGTGGATGGTTGCTTTTTGGGGTAAAGCAAACGGGCAAAAAGTTCGAAATACAAGGGGTAACAAATCCAGAAAAAATAGAACAGGACTTCCTGAATACAATACGAGGTGGTAAATTAAATGTTCCTGTTCCAACCCGTCAGGCAAAACACACTATCGATGGAAATACGGTGCTGGTATTTTACATTCCTGCTTCCAAAAACAAACCTGTTTATTACAACAGCCCTGCCAATACATTTATTCGCAGGGGTAGTTCCGACCAACGCGCCACCAAAGAGGAAATAGATTCGATGTACCGCGACCAGACTTTTGGCACAAAAACCTCGGAAATTGCAACAGGTACAAGTCGTGCCGATATTAGCGACACCTCGCTTTCGCGTTACCGCGACTATATGAGCCGATTTAATCCTACGGTAAGTTACAACCGCTATGGCGAAACCGATTTTCTGCAAAAGCTTCGCATAATGGACGGCGAGCAATGTACTTTGGGTGGTTTATTGTTTTTGGGGAAGCGTGATACCATTGAACGCTATTTCCCCGATTTCAGAATCGATTTACTGGAAATACCTGGCACATCGTACACCGACACCAAAGTTCGCTACACCTTCCGTTTAGATGAGTACGATAACCTTTGGGAATATTATTTTGAATGTATTGCCCGTTTAAAATCGAAAGTTAATGTGGAGTTTAAAATGGGTAGCGAAGGTTTTGCCACCGATGTATCGCCTGGTTTCGATGCCTTACGTGAAGCATTGGTAAACATGCTCATGCATTCCGACCACTTTTCGCCAGCTTGTCCACGTATCCGGATTTTTACCAACCACATTGAGTTTTACAACCCGGGCGGAATGCCAAAACCCATTGAAGAGCTAAAAGGAAAAGATATTTCCCTGCCCCGCAATCCAATAATTACCAAATTATTCAGGGTGGTAAAGTTGGCTGAAAATGCAGGTTTTGGTTTAGACAATATCGAATACAACTGGAAGGCTTACAATAATACCCTACCCGTTTTCGATGTCGATTTCGATTCAGTAATTGTAAAGTTCGAATTGGAAGAAGTTAAAAAAACAGATAGTCCAAAAAATAAGGAAGAAGTAGGGAACAATTACGGAACGATTACGGAACGAATACGGAAGGAGTTCGGGAACAAATCAATCGATATAGATTTAATTTTTGCCTTGTTAGACACCGAATATGAGAACTTTAAAGATTACATCATCGACAAAAATAGAATCATACCCGAAAGGGTTCATGAACTCTTTGGGAACAGTTTGGGAACTCTTAGGGAACTCTTAGGGAACAAAACCCTGATGTTTTTATTGTTGGTGATTTTTAATAGGGAAATTACAGCCAAAGAAGCAGGTGAGGTTATTGGAGTAAGTGAACGAATGGTGAAGAAATACATTAAAAAATTGAAAGACCATAACATAATTGAACGTTCAGGAGCTTCAACATTCGGAGGACATTGGCAAATAAAGCAATAATGATACTGTAAAAAGCAGAACTGATACTATAAACGATACAATAACTGATACTTTAAATAAAACTAAAAATATAAGAGAGACTCTGGAAGGACAAACAACCTGTCACCCTGAGCGCAGTCGAAGGGTGCAATCTGAATCTCAATACTAAGAACTAAAAATCTCGATACTACAATATGAATACCAACAACCTTAAACGCTTCGCACAAACAGCCCGAAGAAAACTAATTGAACAAGTTGGGGCAAAACTCGAACTGGTTATCAACACCGACTCTGCCGAACTGCGTGAAAAAACCGAGCAACTAAAAAAGTTACAGGAAGCCATAAACAGTACCAG